>NZ_JAAIIG010000027.1 GCF_012932375.1 Bifidobacterium olomucense
GGAGAGGAGGACGAAGGAGGGGAGATGGGGGGGTAACGATTCAGTGGCTCCACACCGCCGCGTCGGGATCGTCGTCGGGGTTGTAGCCGTCGTAGTCGCCGTAGGTGTACTCGTCGTCCACCACGCCGGAATCGGCTTCGGCGTTCAGCTCGTCCACATCCTTCTTGTCCAGCTTGTACTGCGGCAACACATTCTCGATGTAGCTGGTCACGGCCTCGCCCATCGGCACATCGTGGCCGGCCTTCTCGGCCAGGAACCAACGGTGATCGAGCACCTCATGGAAGAACTGCGCCGGCTCGATCTGGGAACGATAATCGCGCGGAATCATACGCACGGTCGGCTCGTAGACCTCACGCATCCAATCGGTGGCCACAATCTCCAACTCTTCGCCGTCACGCCATGTGGAGGCACGGTAGGCGTCGAGATCGTTGAGCAGACGACGAGCCTGATTCTCCTGCACATCGAGACCGGTCAGACGCAGCAGCTTGCGGTTGGCGTAACCGGCGTCCACCACGCGCGGACGCACCAGCACACGCTTGCCATCCTCGGCGGTCTTCATTTCCAGCTCGTCCACGTCGAAGCCCAGCTCATTGAGCTTGTTGACGCGCTGCTCGATCTTCCACATCTCGTCCGGGCCGAACTTATCGGTATCGGTCAGGGCGCTCCACAGCGAGTGATAACGATCGGCCAGACGGTTGCCGACCTCGATCTCGTCCACATCGCTCGGCAGCAGACGGCCGGACGCCAAATCCATCAGTTCGCCGATGATATTCGTACGGGCCAAGTCGATATCGTATTCTCGCTGACCATCAGTCAGCTGTACCTGCAGATCACCGGTTTCGGCGTCCACCAGAAAAGCGGAGAACGCGTCGGCATCACGCAAGAACAAAACGTTCGACAGGGACACGTCACCCCAGTAGAAGCCGGCCAAGTGCAGACGCACCATCAGCACCGCCAGTGCATCAATCAATCGTTCGGCGGTATCGTGCTGCAGATTACGCGCGAACAGTGCGCGGTACGGCAGCGAGAACTTCAGGTGACGGGTGACCAGAATGGCTTCCAGCGGCTCGCCGTTCTTGTCGTGACGGCCGGTGACCACCGCGATCGGGGTGACGGTGGGCAGTTCGAGCTTCTGCAGTCGGCGCAGAATCTCGTACTCTCGTTCGGCCACCTGACGGGTGATTTCCTTCATGGCGTACACTTCGTCGCCCACATGCACGAAACGCACCACGTGGCGGGAGATGCCTCGCGGAAGGTTGGCGAGCAGGTCCTCAGGCCACGTGGCCAGAGGCTTGTGCCACGGCAATGTGAACATCTTCGGATTTGAACTGGCAGCGGTGATCTTCAGAGCCTGCGGCTCGCCCGAAGAGGTATGGCCGTCTTCGGCTTTAACCGACGTGGCCTTCAGCGCGCGCGGATCCATCTGGGGCAGATTGTTTACTTCCATAGCACTCCATCGTACTGAATTGTGGGGAACAGCTTGTTGTCATTATAGAAGCGGCACAGCGCAGACAAAAAGAAAAGCCCCGCTGCTATGCGGGGCTTTCCCAACGAGGTCATAAGAGAGGAAGAGAATAACCTCGTTTAATGGTTGACGAAGCGGTTAGACCTCGCCAAGTATCTACTAGTTCAGACGCAGCTCGGTCGACGGAGCGAACAGGTGCATCTTGGCCGGGTCGATCTTGATCTTGACGGTTGCACCGACCTTCGGCAGCGCACGCGGGTTCACACGAATCGTCGTGAGCTTGTTCTGGTCGGACATAACCTGAGATTCCTCGGCGGCGGAACCATCAGTGATGATGTTGCCGTAGATGTAGCCGTCGGAGCCCAGATCCTCGACGTTCACGACCTTCAGGGAGAAGGCGTTCGGGTCATCAGCCGGAGCCAGGCCAGCGTCCTCAGGACGGAAGCCGACCACGATCTGGTTGTTGTCCTCCGGGGTGAGCTTGTTGACGGCCTCAGCCGGCAGATCCACGGTGTCCTCACCGATCTTCGCCTTGCCGTTGACCACCGGGTGGGTGTTCAGGTTCATCGACGGGGAGCCGATGAAGCCGGCGACGAAGACGTTGGCCGGACGATCGTACAGCTCGGTCGGAGCGCCGACCTGCTGCAGGATGCCGAGCTTGATGACGGCGATACGATCGCCCATCGTCAGAGCCTCGGTCTGATCGTGGGTCACGTACAGGGTGGTGACACCCAGCTGACGCTGCAGAGCAGCGATCTGGGTACGGGTCTGGACACGGAGCTTGGCATCGAGGTTGGACAGCGGCTCATCCATGAGGAAGACCTTCGGCTCACGAACGATTGCACGGCCCATGGCCACACGCTGACGCTGACCACCGGACAGAGCCTTCGGCTTACGATCGAGGTACTCGGTCAGGTCGAGGATCTCAGCGGCCTTCTCGACGCGCTTGCGGATCTCGTCCTTCGGGGTGCCGGCGATCTTCAGAGCGAAGCCCATGTTGTCGGCGACGGTCATGTGCGGGTACAGAGCGTAGTTCTGGAACACCATTGCGATGTCGCGGTCCTTCGGCTGCATCGTGGTGACATCCTTGCCACCGATGAGGATGCGGCCCTTGTTGACCTCTTCCAGGCCTGCGAGCATGCGCAGGGTGGTGGACTTACCACAGCCGGAAGGACCAACCAGGACGAGGAACTCGCCGTCCTTGATATCAAGATTCAGATCATCCACAGAGGGCTTGTCGTTGCCCGGGTAGATACGAGTGACGTGGTCGAATACGACTTCTGCCATAATTACTAATCCTTTCAGAGGCAGGTACGTGCCTCACGATCCGTTGTAAAGGGATTGTTTGTTTCTTACTGTGCTTCGACCTACCGTAGCCATCTACCACATTGCTTCCGGGAACTGCAAGCCTCAGCGTTCACTTTTCCGGTTCAGTGAAGAATCTCTTCGTTGAGCCACGTCTCACTATACACGGCTCGACGGCCGGTGCAAGCAATGCGCCCGAAATCCGCGTTTCCCAGCGTGTCGCCACGCCACCGCAGCCGATTTCGCAGTGGCCGGCGACGGCACCCGGCGTTAGGCTTGAACCCATGGAACATGAGCCGTTGGTCAGCATCATCATCCCGGTATATAAGGTCGAGCGGTTCCTCGACGCATGCGTGGCGAGCGTGGCCGCGCAGACGTACACCAATCTCGAAATCCTGCTGGTAGACGACGGCTCCCCCGACTCGTGCCCGACCATGTGCGATGCCTGGGCTCGCAAAGACCCTCGCGTGCGCGTGATCCACAAACCCAACGGCGGACTTTCGGACGCGCGCAACGCCGGCATCGCCCAAGCCACCGGATCCTATATCTACTTCGCCGACTCCGACGACACCGTGGCCCCCACGCTGGTGGAAGACTGTCTCGCCGCCTTGCGCGACTACGACGCCGACCTCGTGATGTTCCAGTTCGACACCATCTCCGAAAACGGCAAGCCCCTGCTCTCGAACTACCGGCACAACGACTTTTCCGAAGTCCAGATCCTCACCCCGGTAGAGACCATCAAAAAGCAAGTCCGGGCTGAAATCGACGGCTATTTCTGGGCGTTTCTCGCACCGGCGTCGACCTACCAATCCACAGGGTTCTCTTTCCCGGTCGGCCGCAAAATCGAGGACCTTTCCCGCATCTGCAACGTGATTGGCGAGGCCACACGCGTGGTGCGCATTCCCAAGGTGCTGTACCACTACCGCATGCGTGAAGGCTCGATCACCGCCACGCTGGACCCGAAACTGACACGCGACTGGACCCGGGCCGCCGATGACCGCGAGACCTATATTCTTGAGCGGTTCCCCGAGCTCAAAGGGTTCATGACGTTGCAGCAGCTGAATTTCTTCGCCAATCTCGACTATGAGACCATCCGCCAGTCACTGATTGCCGGGCTCAAAATCGATCCCGAAGACGCCGACTCCATCCGTCGGCATATCGAGCGGCTGTCCAAAACCGCAACCGAAAGCGACGAGCCGATCCCAGACACCCTGCGGGAGCTCCTCGGTCTGCTCAAGCTCGGCGTGGCCAAATTCGCGGACAACGCCGTGGATGCGCTGTCCGCGGCCGCGCCGAATGGCACGTTGGATGCCGCGGATGCCGGTGCCGCGAGGGGTAACGCGCCGGGTAATGCATTGGGCAACACGGCCGGTCGCCTTTCGTCTTCGTCGCTTTTCTCCGGTTCGCTACCGTTGGCGACCGCCTCGAACCCAGCGACGTCGGCGGCAGAAGGCAGCAAGGACGATGAGCCGACACTGGCGGAACGTTTCCGCGATATGCGCGAGGATTGGCGTCAGTTGCGCATTCAACATATCGAGGCCGTCGAGGAACGCAAGGCTGAGCGCAAAGCCGAGCGCCTCGCCGCCCGCAATGGCGTCACTTTCGAGCAGGAGTAGCCGTATCGCGACATCGCGGCCTTATTTCAGCGCTGTTGCGCTCCGCCGCCGCACCACCTCGATCTCGCCCTATATCGGTTCCGCCTCCGTTACGGCCCGTTCTCACCCCCATATCCATCCAGCCTTACGCTCCCCTTTCTCAAGTCCTTTCCCATCACGCTCGTCGCAGCCCTATCCGTACCGCGTCTCCGCCCTATTTCGCTTACAAGGGGCTGATTCCCGTCGTCCGAAACATCTATCTGCTTTACAAGGGGCTGCTGCTCAAGTACATAAACCCGCAAACGGCATAACGACGTTGTCGTGTAAGGCCGAATATGGGTGTTATCGTCCCACCGCAGCCCCTTGTAACGCAGATAGACCTTCCGACAAGCGGGAATCAACCCCTTGTAAGCGAGTTAGCTCCGCAAAAGCCCATTCCCGCCCGCAAAACCGCAAACCGCCCCCCCCGCCCGCCCCCCGCCCCCCGCCAAACGACCCCCACGATGCCCCGCCAAGAACCCAAACCCGGAGAGCGGAGTCATGTCAGCAACCCGCGCGCGGCCGGGTCAGAACGAGACGTAACGCGGCCTGGACGCGCCGGCTACTATGCAACGG
>NZ_JAAIIG010000028.1 GCF_012932375.1 Bifidobacterium olomucense
TGCCGCCGAGCTGGTGGTAGGCGTCGTAGATGGTCTGGGCGCGGGCCTTGGTCTCGTTGTCCGCCGTGGCCCCGCCGGCGACGAGTTCGCGCTGCTGGCGTTCGAGCTCGCACAGGAGCAGGACGCGCACGCCGTCGCGCATGGGGTTGTGCGCGTCGATCTTGTCGAGCAGCCACGGCACGAGGGCCCCGAAGCCGCCGCTGCCGATGACGGCGGCGAGCAGCATCGCCCATGTAGGGATCGTTTGGGTCATCTAGGTCATTCCTTCTTTCCTTTCAGACGGTTGATCATTTGAGTGGCATTGTGGTGCCGTCCCAGTAGGGGGCGTCGTCGCCGGTGATCCGTTTGGCCTGCTCCCAGTCGTCCTGAGTGCATACGAGCAGCCGGTCGATGCGTATCCCGTTGTCCACGTTCAAAAACTGGATGGTGAGCGTCGTGCCGGTCGTCATGCTCTGCATGCGTTGCGCGCTGTAGCCGGCACCATAGGGAGCGCCATACCAGACGCTCTCCAAGTCGCCGGTGAAGTTCAACCGCACGTTCGGCGTGACGCCGGCGGGTACGATCACCTGCACGGCGACCATGAGCATGACGCCCTTGGGGACGGTCACGTTCACGGTCGGACTGCCCTGGTAGCCGTTGCCGCCCCAACGCGGGTTCGTCGCATAATTCACACAGCCCGTATTCATCGGCGGTCACCGCCGATCACACTCAGTTCAACGGCATCATGCTTCCGTCGAACCAAGGCCAGTCGAGGCCGGCGTCGAGCAGGGCCAGATACTCGTTGGTCGTGTACTGTCCGACCGCGATGAGCGTCACCGGCTCCCCTTGATAGTCGGCCAGCCAGAACGCGTGGTCGCCTATCGTCGTGACCCTGAAGGCCGCCGCGGCCGTGCCGAACTTGGCGATGCGCTGCGCGTTCTGGATTTTCAACGGTTCCACGCCCGATTTCGAGCTGACCATGACCGTTATCGTGCGGCCTATCGGCACGGATGAGGGAATCACGCCGGTTATCGCGCTCGTCCCGCTCGCTGGCGGCGTGTACACGAACTTGCCTTTCAGACTCGTGCTCGAAGAGACGGTGGCGTTGTACACCCCATACCGTTTCAAACAGTTCGGGTCGGTCTGCTGGTTGACGATCTGCCCGATCATGCGACCACCACCCAGTCAGAGCGATGAACGCAAGCAAGAGGATGAGGGAGTTTAAGCCTCCCCCCCCCTTAATGGCATGAGGCTGCCGGCTAGCGGCGCTCCGGGCGCATACCGTTGGAGCGTCTCATAGTCGGCTCGCGTGCCGAGGTAGATGCTCCATATGTAGATGCGTTGGCCGGCCTTGGCCGGGCCTCGGAACACGATCTGTGGGGTCTTGCCGCCACTGGGGAGCGTGATATCGCCGCTTACGCCGGACGAGGTCAAGGAGCCCCTTGAACGCCAGTCCGTTTCGGGGCCGGCCCACACATTCACCCAGCTGCCGTAGAGCGGTTTGGATGTCGTGTTGTCGCCCACCGCCATGTTGGCGGCGAGGACGAGCGGCGTATTGCGTGGCACGTCAGGGCATTCCATGCCGCACCAGCTGTCTCCGTCCGCGATGGTCTCCACGCAGAAGCCGGGGAAATCGCTCGGCGGCGCGTAATGGGACACGATGTTCAGGATGTTGCAGTTGCTGACGCCGCCGTGGCCGCTCAGGTAGTTGCCCATGTCCACGCACATGGGGTTCGGATTGAAATTGTGCAGGAGTGTCATGCCGCCACCCCCAGACCGAAGGCTAGGGAAGCGGCATGATGTTCCCGGAGAGCACACGGTTGGTGGGCTTGTTCGCCTGCCACCAGTCCCAATCCGATTTCGTCATGAGCATAGGCATGTCGAACACCGTGCCCAGGCCGGAGGCCAACGGCCCGTTGAACACGAACTGGATGCCGGCTCGTTCCCCAGGGGTGGTGAATTCCACCCTCGACACGTTGGAGCCGGACGACGTGGGCTTGCCCAGATTGGCCAGCATGGTCCAACTGCCATAGCCCACGACGCACATGCAGCCGTTGCGCAACTGCGAGGCAGGCACCGGCGAATAGTAGGCGATCGAGAACACCATGCTCGTATCCGTCGGCAGGTCTAGCAGGGTGACGCTCACCTGCGCGCCGGTCGCATCCGTCGAGATGACCTTCAACTGCTGGTTCTCCGCTCGCACCGTGGCATGCGAATTCTGGTTCACGCCCGGCAGCAGGCCGTTCGCGTCGAACAAGGGGTTCGGGAAATACTGGGTGATGAGCGTCATACCGCCAGCCCCCATTCATGGAGGCGGACAGCAGCAGAATCAGCAGGGCGAGCAGAGCGGCGTTTAGCCCAGCCCCCCCCCCAATGCTTTTCATGGTGTCACCGTCGAACCAGTCGAGACCGGCGGCTTGCATACGCTGATAGTCGTCGTAGGTGCCGAAAAACGCTCGTGCCCATGTCGCTTTCCCGGACTTGGGAGCGTACAGGCGTAGCGTGACGTTCGACGCCGAATCCTGTACGTCGAGGATGTGGCGTCGGCCAGCGCCTCCAGTCCTGTCATAGAAGACGTTCCCGTTGGACGTATGGGCGAGCAGATAACCGTTGACGTAGGCCTCGCCGGTGAACTCCTGTAGATGGCAGGTGAACCGGTATTTCACGTTCGGCTGCTTGCTGACGGTGAAATCGATGTGGTTGTCATCACCGGTACCGGTCGTAATGAGCGTAACCCCATCGCTGTTGTAGGCGAGCTTGACGCCCGCCTGTTCGTTGGGTTTCTTGCCTTCTCCCAGTAGTCTCGGGTTCGACATGAGATTCTGGATCAGCATGCCAACTCCTTTCACTTGTTTCGGATATGAAAAAAGCCACCCCCGTGTGGGAGTGGCTTATGGAAATGATTGAGAGCGAATGGGTTATTTGGTTTTCGCTTCGAGCTCCTTCAACCGGCGTTGCAATGTGAGCACCTGCGATTGGCTGATTGCAAGCTGGCGGGTCAGGCTCGCGACGGACGCGGTGAGGTTGTCGAGCACGTCGTTCACGTCCGCCTGCACCAGATTCGATGGTTCCTGTTCCTTCATTGGTTCCTCCTGTCTGTGATTCTCGGTGTGATGTCGTTCAGGAATTGTTCGCGCAGGGCGCTGATCTGCGGGGAGTGCGCTTTGAGCAAGGATTCCAATCCCGTGACGTCAGGTGACGTGGCTGGGATGGTTTCGTCCGCTTCGGCTATCGTTTCGTCGTCGAGTGCGAGGCTCACGGCCTCCACGGCCTCCGACTCGTATCCGTCCGACACGGTTTCCGGCAGGCCCAACAGGCGTCGTGTCTCCGCGCGCCCGTCCGAGGCCAGAGCCCCATTCGCTTTGAACGCGCGATGCAAGCCGGCTGCCCTGACCTGATTCAGGTCGTTCAGCCGGTCGTGCTCCAACTGTTCATAAGCGGAAGTCCAAGCGTTGCGGCCAGTGTCCGGGTCGATGACGCCCGGATCCCTGGCCTTCATGATCAGCTCGACCGTCTCCACGTCGGATGCGGCTCCCAGCAGTTCACGCCACGCGGCCAAAGCGTCCAACGGGATCGCATGGGTGCTGCATCCCATGTCGTCACGGATGATGAGCATGCCGTCGCTGATCTCCATCGCCATGTGCGGTCTCCTTCCTTATTCGGTGAGCCATGCGATCACGTTGCAGTAGATGTCGCCCGTGTAGGCGCTGCCGCCGGCGTTGAAGCCGATGACACCGACGCTGGACGCGTTGCCGGTCTTGTTGACATGGATGCTGATCGACCCGAAGTCCACGTCCGCGTTCGCGACCGCATAGTATTTCCCGTATTTCGCAGGGGGGAACGTGAAGGAGGATTGGAGGAGGTTGCCGTTCGGCCCGAGGGTGCCGCCGCTTACGATTTTCCAATGGGTTGATTGGAACGTGCCCCGTCCGGTGACGCGGCCGAGGTAGCCGCCCAAATGAAGGTAGCCTTTGCCGATGTTGGCTTGGACTCCCACCCAGCCGTCGGCGTTCTGGCTGTACAGGTTCGTGTAGTTCTGGCTGACGTTCGCGTACACGCCGCCGATGCGGCTGTTGGGGGCCGTCACGCACATTTCGGCCGTCGTGTCGGCACCGTAGGGGACGAGCAGTCTGAGATAGGAGCTCCACTCGCGTGAGCTCATGTTCGGATTGGAATGGTCGTAGTCCGCCGACGCGGTGAAATAGACCACGGATCGTTCGCGTTTCTGACTGTCGCGGCGCATGCCGAGACGTCCGAACGCGCCGTACCCCTTGTTGTCCCCGTCCGCGCCGTTGTCCCTGCGGCCCCCGTTGAACGTGAGCGCGGACACC
>NZ_JAAIIG010000029.1 GCF_012932375.1 Bifidobacterium olomucense
CACTCACCGAAGCAAAGACATCCTCTTTTCCGCGAAAAGCCTGTGATTTCAACGGTTTCCACCTGATATCCCGTTTCTGGAACCGCCGGATTAGCCGATAAGGGCGGTTATGTCAGATTTGCTCTTGTAATGAGTTTCTTCTAGAAAGCCCCTTTATCGCTTACTTCTAAGGCTTAGCAGGATGCAGACAATGTCTAGCGACAAAGTTGGGAAAAGTGGGAATAATCTTACCATCAATGTCGAATCCATATTGACGATTTCCATAGTCGTATATAAGGACTATGCGGATGCGCTTTGCGCTGTCCGGTCTATCGAGGAGAAGACAAGCGAGACGTTGCCGAAGCATTTGTTCATAGTTGACAATAGTGGTCTTGGCGATTCCAACGCCTCGAAGAATGAGTTTTGTCAACAACTCGCTAGGTTCAATGATGTTAGCTATGTAGATGCGGGTGCCAACCTTGGATTCGGCAAGGGACACAATCTTATACTTCCGTATGTTCATTCGGAATATCATGCAATCGTCAATCCAGATATCGAATTGGTCAACGATGCGTTTAGCGAAATGATCGCAATGATGCGAAATGATTCAAGCATCGGTATGACGATTCCGAAGATGCTGGATACGCACGGAACGCTTCAGCGTGTGTATAGACGTGAACTCACGATGGTTGATATGTTTATTCGCATGTTTTGCGGCAATCATTTTGCTAAGCGTCAAGCATGGCATACCATGCAGGATCAGGATTATTCCAAGCCTTTTAATGTTCCGTTTGGACAGGGTAGTTTTTTAGTCGTTCGAACTGATTTGTTGAAACGGCTCAATGGCTTCGACGATCGCTATTTTATGTATCTCGAAGATGCTGATTTGTGCAAGCGCGTCAATACGGTTTCGAAGCTGATGTATTGTCCTAGCGCATCAGTTGTACACAAATGGGAAAAGGGTTCTCATAAGAATTGGAAACTATTCAAAATCCATGTTACTTCAATGTATAAGTACTTTAAAAAATGGGGTGTTGAACTTCTATAAGCACTAGCGACAAGATTCATTTACTAATGCAAGGGCATATATTTATAAAGAGACACATTGCAAGTTCTAACACCGGTAATTAAAGAATGATGGAAACAATGTAATAATTGTAAGTTTTCTCGGAGGAACAATGACGCGAATATCCGTGATAATGCCTACGTACAATGGCGAAAAGTATATAAAGGAACAGATTAACTCTATTTTATCGAATATAACCTCTGATGATGAAATAATAATTTCCGATGACGGTTCCACCGATAAAACAGTAGATATTATTCACGAATATGAAAAAAATAATGCAAATATCAAATATATTGAAGGCCCTCATCAGGGTGTTGTAAAAAATATAAATAATGCATTGAAATATGCCACAGGAAATATTATTTTTTTATCGGATCAGGATGATGTGTGGCTAAAAAATAAGGTTGCAACAATCGTAAATATATTTGAAAATAATAAAGATATAACGTGTGTTTTACATGATTTGCAAATAGTGGATGCAAACCTAAGTATAATAGAAATATCATATTTTAACTTCCATAAAAGTAGATTAGGTTTTTTGAATAATCTAATCAGGAACTCATTTGTTGGAGCTGCAATGGCATTCCGAGCTTCAATGCTTGAGTATATCTTACCTATCGAAAATGTACCAATGCATGATCAATGGATAGGTTTAATAAATGAAGTATATGGTAAAACATTTATTTGCAATGAGATCCTTGGATTATATAGGCGCCATGGTGCAAATGTAACACAATTAAAACATGGAAGCTTGACTTCCATGTTGTCAAAAAGAATGCTTATTACCTTACAGATTCTTAAAAGGTTCAATCAAATTTTATTTGGGAGGAAAAAATGAAAGCTCTTGCAATTTATCTTCCTGCATTTCATCGTATACCGGAAAATGACGAATGGTGGGGTAAGGGATTTACCGAATGGGACAACGTGAGAAGTGGACAGAAATATTTTAAAGGTCACGTTCAACCGGTTTCACCGATAAATAACTATTACTATAATTTATCCCGCCCGGAAGATATAAGAAAGCAAATTTCTCTTGCAAATAGGTATAATGTATCGGGATTTATTTTCTATCACTATTGGTTTTCAAAAAATCGTCAGATATTCGAAACACCTGCCGAACTATTAAGGGATCAGATTAAAGATAAGATCGAGTATTGTTTTTGCTGGGCTAATGAAACTTGGATTACTACGTGGCATGGCAAAGATCCCGACGTCTTAATCGAACAAACATATGGTCCGGAAGATGAGTGGTTGGCACATATTAGATATCTTGAAACTTTTTTCAAAGATTCAAGATATATTAAAATTTCAGGTAGACCGTTATTCTTTATTTACAGGCCGAATTCTATACCTCGATATGAGGATATGATTAAATATTGGAATCAATATCTTAAATCCCGTGGTCTACAACCTTTATACATTGTGGAATATATAAGTTCTAAAAACCATGATGTGGCTCATTCAAGCTCAGATGCAGTCATGGAGTTTGAACCTTTGTATACCACATTTTTTGATTTATCATTATTTAATAAAGCAAAAAGAGCTTTATGTAAAATCCTTCACAGAATAGATTATCAGAGCTATGACAATTTGTGGAAAAAAATACTTAGACGTAACAGAACATATTCCGGAAAAGATATTTTTAAAAGTTGTTTTGTCGCTTGGGATAATTCACCAAGAAAAGAGCACAATAGTATGATTGTTAAAGGTGCAACCCCGGAGAAATTTGGAAAATATCTTCATTTATTAATTAATCAGGTTAGGAAAGATACCAGAAACGATTATCTGATTATAAATGCTTGGAACGAATGGAGCGAGGGTGCCTTTTTGGAGCCAAGCGAAGAGTATCAATATAGGTATCTGAAGGCATTGAACGATAATATTAAGGATTCAGAGGTATGAAAAGCTTAATTATATGCCATGATGCCTCAATGTCGGGGGCCAATAAATCACTTTGCGATTGGATTAAAGGTAATAACGCTAATTTAAGGTTGTATGTTGCGATACCCACATACAACAAGCTATTTTATACTACTCTTAAATCACTTGGATGTACTGTAATTATCGGTCATTATTCTGTCCCTGTAAAGCGTTTATCTAGAGTAAGTTTCATCATAGGTCTTAAAGATATAATCAAATATCTTTGGTATATATTTATAAATCCTCTAATGTTAATTCGGCTTAAACAAATCGTCGAAAAGTATAACATTGATGTGATTCATTCGAACTCTTTTGCAACTAATTTTGGTGCTCTTCTAGCAATTAAAACAAATAGGCCTCATATATGGCATATTAGAGAATTCATGAAAGAAGATTACGGAATAGAACAAATCAATCAGAAGCTATGTCATAAGTTTTGCAATTATTCTAATGCTATATTCATC
>NZ_JAAIIG010000003.1 GCF_012932375.1 Bifidobacterium olomucense
CGCGATCGACGACCACGTCGCCGAAGCGGGGGAAGATCAGCGTGCGATCCCATTGCGGGTCGCTGTTGAGCCGGCGGATCGTGTCGATGAGCGAGTCCAAGAGCTGGCCGGCTCCCATGTGCAGCGCCTCGTCGCTCAGGGGCCACTCGAACAGGCTGCATCCCTCTTCCCTGTGGTCGTATTCGTCCGGTGGCGGCTGATGCACCATGTGCGCGTTCCTTTCTGTCGGAGTATGTGGGTTGCGGTCGCGCTGGACTCGGTGGTGCGGCCTCAGGAGTCGGGGCCTGCCGTGTCCATCGCTCCCCGCTCGCACGGGCATTCCGCGTGTCCTGTCAGTGGCGTGCGAGGGGGCGACGTTGACGCGATCGCAGTGGACGGCCGTGGAATCGAACCACGTCCCGGCTGGTTGCCGACGCCACCACTGCGCCGATCTTGGCCGGGGGCGAACCTGCCCGCCCGTACCGCACGCCGCCGGAAAAATGTGGGGAGCCGGCGACGCGCGGGGTTTGAGAGAGGTGGTGTTAACGACTTTTCCTTGTCGCCGCCCGCCATATTGGAAGGGAATGCAATGATGGCGGGCAAGCCTTTTAGATGGTCAGCACGGGGACGTTCACGCCTCATCCCCCGCTTCCTCGGCGATGGCGATGAACAAGGTGGGCACGACGATAAACGCCCACCACGCGGCCAAGCCGTTGCCGAGCGGGTGCATGCACGCCTCATGCGTGAGCAGCCACGCTATGCAGCAGATGAACGAGACGACGGCCGTGAGGCCGATCGTGTACGGATAACGCTTGAACATGACCGCCGCCCTTACTTGGTCTGGACGAGCGTGTCAGCGCCGTCGGGGACGACGACGAGCTGATCCGCGTTGGACAGCGCGTCGATGTAATGCTGTTTGAGCACGTTGTCGGTCAGGCTTTCGTTGAGCACGGCGTTCGCGTCGGCCTCGCCCTGCGCCTTGATCTTCTTGGTCTCGGCCTCGGTCTTGGCGACTTCCTGCTCGTTCAACGCCTTCTGCCTGTCGATCTCGGCCGCCTGCGCCTCGTTGTACTTCTTGACGATCTCGTCGCCGTAACGCACGTCCTGCACGCTGACCTGTTCGACGGTCAGGCCGATCTTCTTCCATTTCGCGGCCAACGCCTCCTGTACGGCCTTCGTGTATTCGCCTCGGTTGGTGAGCATCGTCAGGGTGTCGAACCGGCCGGATTGCTCGCGGGCCACGGAGCGCAGGTCGTTGCTGATGTAGTTCTGCGTGAACGTCTGCTGTTTGCCGTACTCCGAGTACAGGTATTCGGCGGCGCTCGGGTCGAGGCTGTAGTTGACTTGGATGTCGATGTCTGCGGAAGCGCCGCTCTTGTCGTTGACGGTGACCTGCTTGCCGACCGCGCTGCCGCCGTCGTACTTGTAATCGGTGTCCTTGTAGAAGTTGATGAGGTTGTTGCGGGTGTCGTATTTGATGACGCTCTGCCACGGCGTCTTCAAATGGAAGCCCGCGTCTTCGGAATGGCCGGCCAGACTGCCGCCCATGTTGCGGATGACCGCGACCTCGCCCACGTCCACGGAGTACAGGCATGCGGGAATCAGCAGCAGCAAGCCGACAAGGCCCGGAATAAGGCCGATGCCGGCCCCCTTGACGTCATGGGAGCGCGCGACGCCGGTGACGACGGTGCTGAAGAGCAGCAGGACGATGGAGATAATAAACCAGATCATGAGGGTTCCTTTCAGAAGTAAGGCCCTTTCCCCGTCGCCGGTAGGCTTGAGGGTGCCAACCGAAACAATCCGCGCGACAGCGGGGAAAGGAAGAATTTCAGTGCAGACACAACGAGAGGCGCTTAACGAAGCTCTCGATAATCTCCGTTTCGGAACCAGTAGCGCCGCGTGGCTCCGGGATCATGCAGAAAGCGAAGAGGTGAGGAAACTCGCCCGCGCCGTCCATTACATCGGTTTCGGCGCTCAGCAGATCACCCTCGCCCTCACCGACCGAAACAAGACCAAGGACTTGTAGAAGAAACAGGGACACCGCGTCGAGCTGCGCCAGCAACGCACGCTTGTCCAACTTCTCCGAGATTCGCCTGTATTCGGAGTCTCCCAGCGCCTCACGCACGGCGGTCTCCGAACACAGCAGCGTCTTCATGCGCAGCATGCCGGCGTCCTGAAGATTGTGCTGCAACGTCTCCAGAGAGGACAGCAATACGGGTTCACGATCGGACTCGCTCATTTCGTCGCCTCTTCTGGTTGGGGGTTGTCCACCGGCCACGGGTCACGGGTGCGGCCCATGAGGTAGTCGAGCCGTTCTGCGGTGACGGCGATATTGCTGTCCATGGTTATTCCTCCATGCTTCTGATCCAGCGGTCCATCGCGTCTCGCGTGACCATGCGTTTGGTTGATGACAGGCCGTAGCGGGTGACGGCGGGGAACGTGTCGAGGTCTTTGTTGCGGATGGCCAGTAGGACGCCCTTGTAGTCGAGCGAGTACACCTGTGCGGCCTGCGCCGGCGTCCATGCCAAACGTTCGCCCAACGGCACGCGGCTCATGTCCTTCAGGGCGTCCGCACTCATGGTTTCGACGCTCATTGCAACACCGCCTTCTGCGAGCGCGGCACCATTGGCACACCGTCGGTCAGACGAAAGCCGGAGACGATCTTGATGATTTCCAGCGCTGATGGAGTCCTGCCATTGACTAACTCTCGATAACGTTCATCGGTTAGGCCACACGCTGCAATAAATGCCGTATGGCTGAGATTGCGGTCTTCTTCTAATGAGGCAAGAAACTTTGGGGAAATCATCAGCCCATCCATGTCTCACTCCTTAATCGCTGTGTTCAACTTTCTAGACAGACTGTACCACAGATGAAACAGTTGTCAAACCGTGTTTGATACGGTATGTTTAATAAATGAGACAAGTAGTTAGGAGGTAAACATGAGCGCATTCACAAAATGGATTGAAGAGATCACCGGCGGCAATATGAGCAACCGCGAAATTGCCAAGAAAGTCGGCATGACCTCCGCGACGTTCCATCGCAAATGGACAGAAGATGCTTTCATCTCCGACGACGCCATCGCCATCGCGAGGGCCTTCGATCGCTCGCCAATCGAAGCTCTCGTCGTTCTCGGATCGCTGACAGAGGAAGAAGCCCAAAAAGCGGAACGCGGATACTCCCTATCCGAATACACAACTTTGGAACTGAGTCAGGAATTACTTCGGAGAATTCAAGAGAGCGCCAAAGTTCCCGATTATTTAGACAAACCGGCCGATGAGGCCGCCAAAGACATTCTCTAGCCGAGCAGCACCCCGCGCTTTCTAATGTTGGCAAGCGCGGGGTGTTGTTATTGTTTGTGTTGTTGAGGTCGCGCGGTGTGGCTCGGCTTGTTGTTTGAGGAGGTTGGCTATGGCGAAGGCTGCGTATAAGCGTGGGCGGGATAAGCTGCATGGGACGGTCGTGTTCAATGTCGGCGTCAATGCGGTGGTGGTGCCCGATGATCCTTCCGGCAGTCGGCGTTTTGGCGTGTGTAGCGTGGAGAGCGTTCCTCAGCCCAAGGGGCGTAAGCCGCATTTTGTTTTGCGTGACAGCAAGGGTGGGGTCGTGTTCGAGGTCGGGGCGCAGGCCCGTGCCGCGTATGCGGCCTTGCAACCGTTGGAGGGTTGTAAGGTGCGGTCGTTCTCGTGGGAGTGGAAGGCGTCGGATATCGGCGCGGGTGCTTATCTCAGTTGCAGGCTCGTCGAGGGCAAACGGAAGATTGCGGCGGAGGAGCCGATCGAACGAATCATTTTGGATACCGAGACCACGGGTTTGCAGCCGCAGTATGACGAGATTCTGCAACTGTCCATCATCGACGGGTACGGCAATGCGCTGCTCAACAACCTGTACCGGCCGAAGTATCACGATTCATGGCCGGAGGCGCAGCGTATCCACGGAATCAGCCCCACGCAGGTGGCCGGCAAACCATCCATAGAGGATGATCTGCAAACGGTTCAGGACATTTTCGACCGGGCGCAGCAGGTATGTGTGTACAACGCCGACTTCGATCTTGCGTTTCTCGGAGAGTTGGGCTTGCGGCTGGACAGAAGCAAGGTCGTGGACACCATGCGCGAGTACGGACGCCGGTACCATTCCACGCCCTACTACAAGCTGGAGAAGGCTGCGGCGGAATGCGGATACCGGTATCACGCGCACGACGCTCTGGAGGACTGCCGTGCGACGCTGGCGGTGCAGTCGAAACTTGACGGCAGGCCCTCGCCGTGGCGCACCGCCCAGACATTCCTTCATTCCTCCCATACCGTCATGACCAAGGAAGATCGCGATCGTATGGAATCCGTCGTCAAGGCGGCGCGCGCATACGACGCCGCGCGGTCAGATGAAACGCCGGCGAGCGCCGACGCAAAAAAGTCGCCGGAAGCCGGCCAGTCGGTTAAGCCGATGCCGAAGACGTTCGAGACATCTGCCGGCAAGCCGGTTTCACGGCTCTATTATTGGTCGTTCGTGGTGCTGGTGTGCATATTGGGCGTATTGTCCGCAGTGATGGCGCTTGTCTGCATCGTTGCCCCGTACATGCTCATCATGGCGGTTCCGGCCGTCCTGTTCACCATTTGGGGAGTCAAAGAGTGCGGGCGCATGAAGAAGCGCATACGCACGAAGCATCGCAGACATTAGCGTCGTTCTCGTCTTGTCATCGAAAGGCCCCGGCCGCTCGTCCTGAGCGCCGGGGCTTTTTGCGTTTACGCGGCTTCGTCGATGACTTGGACATCGATGACATCCGTGTCGTCGTGCAGGTCGGGTATGGCTTGGCCGAGGAGTTTGGCGAGGCTTGCCGTATCCCTGTGGGTGTAGTGGTTGGTCATGCTGATGCTGGTGTGGCCCATGATGGCGGTGCGTGCGTCGTCGGGCATGTTGGCGCGGGCTGTCATGCTAGCCGTCCAGTGGCGGGCGCTGTGGATGGTGACTGATGGCAGTTCTGCGGCCTTCAACGCCTTGTTCCAGTTGTAGCGTTCCGTCGAGCTGCGCACGGGGTTGCCGCGCGAGTTAGTGAAGATGAGGTCGCGCGGTTTGATACCGAGGCGGTCGATGCGGGTGTGCAGTCGTTCCCACAGACTTTCGCTGATAGGCACGAACCTGTGGGCGGTTCTGGTTTTGGGTGTGGTGAGCCACAGGATGCCGTACAGGTGCTCGGCTTTGAGCCATCCGGGTATCTCCACTTCGCCGGGCTTGCCGTATTCCTGTATCTGCTGGCATACGTTGATGCCGGGCACGCCGTCGCGCCGCTCCAGCTCGTAGGGCATGAGCGCGTACCGTTCGCCCTCGCGCATGCCGGCCGCGAACGCAAGCTCGAACAAGAGCATCCACGATTCGTCCACGTCCCCGGCGGGCTGTGAGCCTCGACGTTTCGCACCGCGCTTGGGTACGGCCTCGATCAGCTTCTTCGGCTGATCGGGCGACAGTATCCGCGTTTCGGCGGGTTCCACGCGCGGCGGCTTGACCCTGCGGCACGGGTCGATGGGGATGAGCTCTTCAAGCTCGGCTTGGTCGAGCATCATCTTCAGACTCACGAAATGGCCCTTGAGCGTGGAGGGAGCGAGCCTCTTGGACAGCACACGCATGCACTTGCGGATATGATCGGCGGTCAGATCGGTCAGACGCACGCAACCGACAACCTCCATGCACGCCTTGATGCGCCCTGCGGTTGACCGGTAGGTGGTCGGCTTCACGTTCTGCCGGTATTCCTCCAGCCATCGCTCGGCGTAGTCCTTCAGATACGGTGACTTCGCGCCGGGCAATAGTCCGGTGCGTTCCATCTCCGCGATCTTTGCGTCGAAGCGTTCACGGGCGTCGGCCTTGGTGCGCCCCTTGGCCGAAATGTAGCGGCGTTTGCCCGTGGCGGGGTCGCGGCCGATCTCGCGACGGAATTCCCACCTTCCGTCCGCGCGCTGGATGATGCTGCCCGCGCCCTTTGTGCGCCGCCTTCCGGTCGTTGCCATATGTTCCTCCCTTTGTCGGGAGCGCCTTCGAGCATCCGCCGCCAGCACCCCTCAAAAAGGGCACTCTATGGGCACACTACCCCGGCCACAAACGGCCAGATACGGGGCATGATCGGCCATTTTCCAAGAATCGAAAAACGGCGGTTTCCGCACGCTCCGAGACATCGGAAACGTTGGAAAACCGCCGTTTTAAGCCGTTTTCTATGGTCGGCTACTTGCCTTTCGACACATTGAACTTGAACTCGGCCAAGTCACCCTCCTTGCGGAGGGCGAGGATTGAAATGTCATAGTATTTGAAAACCTCATGCAAAGCGTCGCGTTCAAGCTTTCATCAATAGGCTAAGAAGTGATTGCCGGGTAGTGTCATGGCCTTGGATGGGGAGCATGTCCTAGAACCTCCGCGCTACGTGTGCGACCAATGGCAACATGGCAACGGCCAGCACGAAAGTCATCGCTAGGACCGCTCCCGCCGGGTAGACGCTGTACGCCCAGCCGTATGTGATCTGTCCGAGAGGCTGGGCGCACATGCTTGCGGAGAGCGCGAGCGACATCACCTTGCCGGTCATGTCCTCGGGACAGCCCATCTGGATCGCCGGTACGGCGATAAGGTTCGCGAGGGTGATGGCGGCCATGGTTCCGCAGGTGCTCGCCGTGAGCACCGCAAGGCGCACTCCATCGCCGGCGGGAAGCGCCATGACGAGCGCCTGCGGCAGGATGGTGAGCGAGAAGGTGGCGATCGCGATCGGGAATCGCCTCATGGCAAGCGACTTTGCGGCCTGTCCTCCGACGAGCGCGCCGAGCAGACCCGACGCTCCCACGAGACCGTATGCAAAACCGTATGCCGTGGAGTCGAACCCCAGCACGGTCCGCACCATGTAAGGAAAGCCGACTTCCGCATAGCCCGTCACCAGAAAGTTGAGTGCGGCGCAGATCAACACCAGATGCAGTACATGGGGACGCTCGCGAGTGAGGAGGCGTCCAGCCGCGCGCAGATCGTCAAGGGCCGAGGTGCGCCCATCGTCATCGTGTTCGGGGGTGCCGAGCCGGATGAAGCACTCCACGACGGCGGCCGTGCCGAATCCCGCGATGGTGATGCCCATCATTGGCATGGCACCCACCGCTGCGTAGAGCACGCCGCCGAGCACGGCCGGCACGAGCGTGCTCGTCTGGTTCACCACGTTCACCACGGCCATCGCGCGACGCATCACATCCTCACCGTGGGATCGGAACATCTGAGGCAACGCCGCCTGTACCGTGGGCGTCTCCATGGCGTCGAGTACGGCGAGCACCACTTGCATCACGGCGATTGCCGCCAGATTGAATCCGACCGCTGAGAAGATTGCGACGCAGATAAGCACCGTTATGGCGGAGAGAGCGTCGAGCGCAACCATAACGGTCCGGCGATTCATACGGTCCGCCACCACGCCACCAAGAGGCGAGAGCAGAATCGTGGGCATGATGCTCGCAGTGAGGATGGATGCGAACGCCGCCGCCGAGCCGGTCTCGTCAAGCACCCACATGGACATGGCGAACCGCAACATGAGATTGGCGAAAAGCGATATGCCGAGACCTGCGACGAGCAGATAGAAGTCGCGTACGTGCAAGGGGTTAGTGGATCGGCTTTGCTGTTGTGCTTGGGGTTTGCTTTCGGATGTGTTTGTCATTGTGGATTCCTTCCCGGTAATTTTCAGTAGCATTAAAAACCGACCGTCGGTCTGTATTGATGAAAAAAATTTCTGCAACGGAAGATGCAGCAACGTCCCATCAACTAGGCACAGTGATTTGGTAGGTATTGCACTTGAGTGCAATACCTTTTATACCGACTTCGCGACTTCCTCTGGCATCAAAGCGGTAAGGCCCTTGACGGCCTGTGAGATAAGGGCTTCGTCGAATGCCGGTACTCCAATGGCGTTCAGCATCGTGGTGAGGCAACGGATACGGTGTTCCAGCTCATCGCGGTCTGCGGGGTAGAAGCAGGGCATGAGCCAGTAGTTGCCGAGGAGCGCGAGTAATTGCGCTGCCTCCTTAGGGTACGTTGTCGGAATGGAACCGTCCTGCACTCCCATTTCAATGATTGAAAGGAAGTATTCCGGAAGTTTCGTTGACCAGAATCGCATGTTCGCGGTGAAGAACGCAGGATCCTTGAGAAGCTCCAGCTGAGAACGGACGAGATCCAGATGGTCGGGGGCGTCCACGGCGGAGACAAGGAGCGTGCGCAACTTCTCAAGTGCGTTCATGTCTTTGCGGCCGATGAGCTCGTCAAGAAGATGTGAAGCAACGGCCCACTCGTCGTCATTTAGCTGGTCGAGAATCGCCTCCTTTGATTTGAAGTGATGGTAGAGGCCGCCCTTGGAAAGATTCAGGTCGTTCAGAATGTCTTGGATGGATGTCTTTTCGTAGCCTTTTTCGGCGAAGAGGCGGCGGGCGGAATCGAGGATTCTTCGCTCGGTTTCTTCGGGGTGCATATTGCGTGCCATGAAGTTTTCCTTTCGATTTCTTCCTCTAACCATACAGACCGTCGGTCGGTCCGTCAAGTGGTCAAATGGACTACCATGCGCTGTGTTTGAATATCCGCAACAAGGCAGGGTGAAAAAGACCGATAGGCGTCGAGCTTATATTCGATGTGTCTGAGGCCAAATAAATGCGGATTCGGAATTATTGTTCGGATGCATTGGCGTAGTCGAGCGTTTGCATGAATTCGTTGACTACTTTTTCCAATCGTGGCTTGACATCAATGCTCTTATTGTGCTTGAGCCGGTAATACAGTAATTCGTAAAATCCACCCATGCTGACCACGACCTCCTCGAACGCCCCGTCCCGGGGCTCCTGCCCGATGTAGGTGAACGCCCACCGCGCGTTGAAGGCGAGCACCTGTTCGGTGAGCTCGCGGCTTTTGAGTATGTCCAGCAGGAATTGACGCCATCCTTTGTCCTCTATCAGGATGGAGAAGAAATGAGTGCCGATGGACACGAGCTTTGCGGCGTCCGCTGATGGATTGTCGGTGCCGTGATTCGGCAGACCGAGTTGCTTGATGGTCTCGCCAAGGAGACGGGTCATGGAATCGACGGCGAGCAGCTCCTTCTTGGGCCAATGGTATTGCACCAATGCGCGGGTGATGCCGCAACGTTCGGCAAGAAGTGTGTAACTGGCATGCGTATAGCCGACCTCATGGAACAGTGAGAATGCGGTATCCGCGATGCCTGATCGCATCTCCTCGTTTCTTGGCCTTACCATGCCCGCTCTCCCTTCGCTAACTGAATGTGGTGGCCGATCCTGTTTCTGCTCTCGTTCCTCCGGGATATGCCCGACCATACGCTCTGACGATCCAGCTTATCGTTCGACTCGCTTCGCGTCAAAACTTGACGCGTATAGTCAACAGTGATGCGGCCTGCGAAATGCATGTCGGCGACACAATCGAGGAAGGGACGGGAGTCTGATGTACACCATCGATCAGGTCATGCAGGTCATCTACGCGAATCCGATGTTCGCGGTGACCGCGGCATTCATCACCTATGGATTCGGATTCGTGCAATACGGGGCAAGCATGTCCATGCAGGTCAGGAACCAGCGTTGTCCGTTCTATTTCTGGATGCATTGCTGGTATTTCGGCCACGACATCACGTTCTCGCTGCTGTTCCACCAGTGGTTCGTGGAGATCGGTTATTGGCTGTTCGAGGTGCTATGCGTTGGCTGTATGTGCTTCGTGCTCATCGAGATCTTCTCGCTTTACCAGTCCGTGAGGAACGAGCGGCAGGAGATCTGGGGCGGGTATTACGCCGGTCGTGTCATTTCGGAACGCTCGGCATGGATGCGAGGCGTCGCCGGGTATGCAATTGGTGCGTTGCTGTTCTGCTGCATCCGTCTGATCATCGGTGATGTGATGTGTCTAATCCTCATGGCCTCCACCAATGCGATTCTTGCGCTCATGGTGCACTTCCGCTCCGAAGAATTCGGCGTGCGTGAGCCCGGAACCATATTGCTGGCATGGGCGACACTGTTCGGTACGGTCTTCACTTTCGCGCCTAAGGGCATCGGCTTCTTCACCACGCTGATTACGCCGTTGGATACGCCGGCTTACTACGCCATCGGTGTCCTATGTGTCGCATGTTCCGTTCGCGCGGTGTGGCTCGCGCATACGTTGCCGACCGTACGCCCGCGCCCGTAGAGAGGCGGACTCGGCAGAATAACAATTCCAGAAACAACCAACAAGGAGGCTGTCATGCTTGATTTTCTCAACCACTGGTTCGCCAGTTATCCGGATACATATACCATTGACCAGTTCGTCTATTCCTTCAGCACATCCAATCCCAGATTTGCGTTGACTGTCGCGGTCGCGGCAGTCACCTTCGCTATCGGATTCTTGGAATACATCTGGAGCTTCCGACTGGTCCGGGCCGAACGAAGCGCGCCCTACCCGCTGTACATGCATGCCTATTATTTCGCCATCGATTTTATGGGGGTTATCGTCTTCGCTTTGGCGGCGGTCAGAACCGACGGATTCTGGCTGTTCGTCGCTGCCTCGATCGCTGAAGTGGTGTGGGTGTGCTTTGAGGTGTACAACCTCGTCAAATGCGTCACCGTAGAACGTGAAGATATCTTCGGGCACCTCTATCCGGATGGTGTGCCGGTCAAAGCCGCGGTGGGACGTATCGTCGGAGCCGTTCTCATCACTTGGACATGTGTGAACCTGTTCCGCGTCTTCCTGGATGATCCATGCATGTTCAAGTGGTACATCTTCACCAACATTGTCATGGCCATCGGTCCTGGACTCTACTGGGAAAAGCGAGGCACCCGCATTGGCGCCAGCTGGACCCTCGCCTGGATCATCCTCCTCGGTACCGTGAATTCGTTCCTTCCTACCAACATGTGGGCTCTGGCCTCTCCGTACTTTACGTTTGCCAACAATCCGTGGTTCTATCTGGCCGGAATCGTCGCCATCGGTTTCGCCGTCCGCAATCTGCTGGTACTCAGGCGGCTTCCCGCCAAACCGGCCATCTGCGAGGCGACGGGACGTAAGACGATTCTCTGATCATTCGGTCGCTGGTGACCATTGCGGATCGCATTGCCGTCGTGCACTGACCATCATGCGTCGAAACTGATGGTCAGTGTCCGACCCATGCCGTGGGCCAGTGCCTCCAACGTTTTGAACGACGGATTGATATGCGCCTGCTCAATGCGCTGAATGGTGATGCGTGAGACGCCGGTGGCATCGGCCAACTGCTGCTGTGTCATGCCGCATTCCTTACGCGCTTTGAGCAGCGCCGCGCCTACTTCGGGGTAAATCCGCTCCTTGCCGGTTTTGTTCGTCTGCGAATCCTTGTCTGGTGTCGTTGTATTCGTCATGGCAACAATCCTCGCTTGTCGAATGTCAATAGCGTCGTTACAGCAATTGCCGCATTGGCGATTCACGGCAATGAGCAATGGGACCGAGTGAATCCTCTCGCTATAGCGCATGTCTTTGCTTCTACCAAGATAGCGCATATTCGTAGGATGCCTATCCGCGTGAGAAGGGGAGTAACGACAGACAAACGTATGAGGACAGATGAGCGCGCGGAACGATTGCATGACCGATTGTGCGGGGAATGCGATGATGGTTCACGAACAGCCTGGTTTCTCAGCGGGATAGGGAAGAATGAAGCGACGATCGACACCGCAAGGGGAGGAAATATGACGGATATCGACCTGACCAACATCGATGTGACGAATCTGGATTTATCGGCATTGGATCGAGTGGCTGTATGGTATGGGAACCTGCCGGATGCCGCGCAAAAGGCGTTGAGCATCGTCATTGGTGCTGTTGTGGCATATGTCGTCTTTAAAATTGTAGCCAAAATCATCAAGGGGATCGTCATATCCGCCATTGCCGCGATACTGG
The DNA here is from genome assembly GCF_012932375.1 of Bifidobacterium olomucense. GTDB lineage: Bacteria > Actinomycetota > Actinomycetes > Actinomycetales > Bifidobacteriaceae > Bifidobacterium > Bifidobacterium olomucense. Next base: position 11,848 of record NZ_JAAIIG010000003.1, read on the forward strand.
CGTTCCTGTTGGCCACTGTGCCGGGCAATATGATTCTGTCCAACGCTTACGACCGCGTGGAACAGCAAGTCACCGCCAGCCTCTCGCAAGCGCAGTGAATAACCTCTGCTCTCGATTTTTCCTTATTCAATACGGCAATTGAGATGGTTCTTTGCCGCTGAGCATGGAAGATGTGTCCGCATGCTTCTGTGAAGGGCGAGGCGAAACATTCGGCTTGAAGGGTTCCTTTGTGCCGTGGACGCCAGAGGTTCCATTGCTGCTGGGATTATTGGCTTTCCGGATCAACAGAGCTATAGGCAGTACAGCTGTGAAGCCGGTGCACATAACCAACAGAATGGCGCATAATGCGAGAGCGGTATTATCGCCTTTGACCACGTAACGGCTTGGATTTTCCGGATCATACAATATCGCAACAGCCTGCCCGACCTTATATCGTGGCGGAGACGTCGCTATCGAAAACTTTTGCTCGTACGTCTGTCCGTTGGCGCTGTAGCGGAACACGGGCGTCCACGTATCCGAGGAATCCTCATCGGACTCGTCGGCGGGGTTGAACACCAGCTGCGTTACAATCCCATCAGTCAATTCCGTGCAATCCGCACGAAGCCGCACCTCATCGACCAGAGATATGATATTGACCACCAGCATGATCGCGCCAATTACGCTGAAGAATCCGCAGATTACAGCCCATGACCATTCGTTGTTGGAGCCGCGAGCACTGTTGCGGGCATAAGTATCATGATGACCGGGGGTATTGGTTGATGCGATGGTGCCATGTTTATCCGATGCCATGATTCCTGCTCTCTATGAGCGCCTGTGATGAACCGCAAACAAGGCGACGATGACGTTGTGAAAACCATTCAATGCAAGCGTATCAGTCACGTCCGCCGCGCTCGCCGGAAGCCGGATATGTTCTGATTCACGAAGGTGGCATAATCGGGCTATGCGTATTGTGATTCAGCGGGTAAGCCACGCCAGCGTGGACGTCGTCAACGAGCTGGGAACCCTTGACCCTACATTCGAGCCGCAGCAGATCGGGCCTGGCTACATGATTCTGGTCGGTGTCTCAGATGAAGACGGAGACGCCGAAGTGGCATGGTTGGCCCACAAGGTATTGAATCTGCGTGTCTTCGAGGATGAGCAGGGCAAGATGAATCGTTCGATTCAAGATATCGGCGGTGAGATTCTCTCGATTTCACAGTTTACGTTGTACGCCGATGTGCATAAAGGCAATCGCCCTAGCTTTATCAAAGCCGGAAAACCCGAGCACGCGGATATCACGTGGATCAAGTTCAATGAAGCCCTCAGATCTGGGGGAGTGCCGGTTCGAGAAGGTCGCTTCGGCGCTCATATGCGAGTGGGCTTGGTCAACGATGGCCCAGTGACCATCATCGTTGATACTGAAACCGATATGCCGCATAAAAGCTAAGTTGGCTGATAGGTTTCAGACTCTGATGTGCTCTTTGTGACAACGTTCGTTGTGTACGGAAGTCGGGGTTGGAATATGTGATGCTGGACTGTAAGCTTGGCCAAACGGCCTTGAGTGTGTCCAGCATCACATATTCCAGCCCCAACGGTTAATGTCAGCGCAGGTTTTCTAGTCGTATATCGGCGTGCGGCGCTCATGACGCACGAAATGACGCTTCTTGGTGATGCGCTTGCCTCCCACGCCAGCCTTGCCATCAGGTCCCCAAGGGCCTCGTGCCTCAGCTTTGAGTTGCGTCAGATGATGCTTCATCGCCAGCAGCATGATGTGCGTATCTTCAAGGCCCAAGTGGCGTTCGGCATCGTCCTCGCGCAGCGCGCCCTGTCGTTTGGCGTAGGCGTCGAGAGTATTGTCGCCATCCGGATGGCCTTCGCATGGAATCGAGCCTTCATCCCACAGGCGGCTCATCGGCAGGGTGTCAATAATGGTCACGTGACCATTGCGATATGCTTCCGCATACCCGGCAACGTTGAGCATGAAGAAGCTGTGCTCGAACGTAGCCATATGCGCCACGAATGGTTGTGAGGTCAAACGATTCAGCAGATCGGCCTGAGCCTGAGCATCCTCGTCGAACAGCGGATATTCGTCGCCGACTCGCTGGCTCACATCAATGCCGGTCAGCTGGATGATGAATGGATTGCCGTGACGCGCCGCTTCCGGAGTTACGCCGAACGAGAAACGATGCTGATCGTAAGCGTCGCCATCCTGATAGTAATCCTTGTCGTAGTGGTATCCGGCAGACGCATCGGTGGGACGCGGCGACTTCATATTCATGTATTCGAAACCGACATCGATGATATAGGTACGGTAGGGTTCGGTACCGTTGGTCTCCAAGTCGATGCCCATGACCTTGTCTACGTCGCGGCCGGGCAGAAACACCGCGCGCCAGTATTCTTTGGCTTCCGCACTCTGTCGTGATGCCACATGTTGAGCGGCGGCGTGGCGGAATCGTGCGAAACTCGGCTCCGAAACTGCGGTTTCGTCCACGGCAACCTGCTCGGTGCCGGGCACTGCGGGATTGTCGTCATTGATTACCGGTTGGCCTTCAACCAGATAATCCGGGCTGCCGGCGTCCGAACTGGAGTCGGCCGGCGCGGATTCGTCGGGGCCCGCCTCCACGGATCCGTATTTCACTTCGTCGGCGTCAAACAAAGCCATCTGACGATGGTGGCGCGCGGCATCACGAGCCGCACGGTCGGTTTTACGTTGTTCGGCGCGGGCGTTGACGATTTCCGCGGTGTGATCCTGAATGTCATCAACGACGACACCATCCTTGACGGCGGTCAGCACCGGTACGGTCACGCGTTGGCGATCCTCGTCGGTGATGGTCCATAGTCCTTCTGCCACGCCGCGATCGCGAAGCAGCACGATCTGATCATTTAAACGTCGATTGGCGTACGCCAGTGCGCGCGGCAACTCATAGGTCTTGATATGCCGGTCAAAGTCACGCATGAACACCATGCTCATCTTCGCAATGATCGCTTCCAAGCGGTCGCGAATCGCAAGATCCGCCTTCAGCAGATCATGTACGCTTGAGTCGGCTCCCGGCTCCAGATCTTCCGGCTTCGCTACGCCGATGCCATGTTCCAGATCGAGCGAACGCACCCAATCCCAATCAATATCGTTGTTATCTGCATCCTTCAACATGATGTACGACCACTGGCTGATGCTTTCCTTGGCGGAAGTGAGCCACGAACGGTCGATATTTGAATTATTCCCCATACTTCCCCATCGTAGTGCGTTTCGGTTTCATTCCAGACCGAGAGCCCGGAACGATTGCCGAGCCGAGGCTGAACTGCCGGTGAATTCTTTGCTTCGGCTGAGGGCTGAACCATGTGAAGCCCGCGCGTTTCGGATATGGTGGAGGGCATCGAGTCCGGGCGTTTCCATGCTTGGCCTGGCCCGCAGATGGTAGTCGGCCATGTATGGAGCGAGGTTCGCATGTGGAAGAGTGAAAGCCATGTGAAACCGGCTTCGCGGCGTCGAACCTCGGAATTGCCGCAACGGTAACAAAGAGGTAGCAAAGAAATGAGGAATTGACATGAGCATGCCGCTTGATTTGTATGTGATTCGGCATGGGGAGTCTGAGGCGAACGTCATCGTTCAGGCGGGTGAGCAGGGTGATGAGTCTCTGTATACGCAGGACAATGTGACTGTCCCTGATCGATCCTGGAGACTTACCGCCACCGGTCGCAAGCAAGCCGATTGCATCGGCCGTTGGATTGTGAATCAGCAGCAACTCTTTGATCGATACATGGTTTCGCCATACGTGCGTGCGCGAGAGACGGCCGCCACTATGGCCCTTCCCAAGGCCAAGTGGGAAGAAAATCGTGTGATTCGAGAACGTTCATGGGGGGAGATCAACACCATAACCAAAGCTGAGTTCAAGAACAACTACGCCCGCAATTGGATGTTCAAAAACACGGATCCGCTTTACTGGCGTCCACCGGCGGGTGAGTCGCTTGCGGACGTGGCCGAGGACCGTGTGCATAATGTCCTGACATCGTTGAGCCGCAAGTCGGACGCCGAATCAGTCGTGATGGTCACGCATGGCGACTTCATGCTCGCGCTGATGCTGACCATCGAGGATCTTTCGGATGAGGAGTTCCTGCATCGCGCCGATTCGGATGATTGGAAGATCACCAACTGCACCTGTCTGCACTACACGCGTCGTGATCCCGAAACCGGCCGCACTTCCAAACGTGTGCGCTGGGAGCAGACCGCCCGTCCCGTGCTGGATGAGGAGACCGGGCGATGGGAGGTCAAGGTGGAGCCGTGGCGCGAGTTCAAGCGACCGTATCTGTCCAATGGCGATTTGGTGGATGTGGTGCGCACTGTGGATCCGCATTTGTTGGAGTATTACGGCAAGTAGCTCGTCAATTGGCCGGCATCCGATGAGCATTGGGTGGCATGGGCGGCAGAGGCGCGAAACGTGCGGAGTCGGTGAACAGGATACAATGACACACGATGCGCGGGCGACGGTTGTATAGAGGTCTTCCGCGAGAGAGAACCAAAAGGAGTTCAGTTATGAAGAACCTGTTCACATGGTCCTTGCATGGCGACGGCAAGAAGCTGCAGCCGGGTGAGGTGGTTGAGCCTGACGAGCGTCTGACTTGGGTGCGCACCGCCGGCATTGGTGCCCAGCACGTGATCGCCATGTTCGGTGCCACTTTCCTGGTGCCGATTCTCACGGGCTTCGATCCGTCCACCACGCTGTTCTTTACGGCCATGTCCACTGCGCTGTTCCTGCTGATCAACAGGAACGTGTTGCCGAGCTACCTCGGCTCATCCTTCGGATTCATTGCCCCGATTACCGCCGTGACCACGGCGAACAAGGGCATTGCGGTTGCCAGCTTCGGCATTATGATCACCGGTATCCTGCTGGCTTTGGTCGGTGTGCTGGTACATTACGCTGGTGCCAAGTGGATTGACATCATCATGCCGCCGGTTGTCAACGGTGCCATCGTGGCCATAATCGGCTTCAATCTGGCACCTTCCGTATGGACCAACTTCCAGGCCGCGCCCGATACCGCCGTCGTGACTTTGCTGGCTGTGTTGCTGGTAGCTGTGCTGTTCAAGGGATTGATCGGCCGATTGAACATCCTGATTGGCGTACTTATCGGCTACGTCTATGCCTGCATCCGCGGTCAGGTCGACTTCTCCGCCATCGCCGACGCCGGATGGATCGGCTTCCCGAAGTTCCATCTGCCGCAGGCTGATTTCTCCATTCTGCCCATGTTCATTCCTGTGGTGCTTGTGCTTGTGGCCGAGAACGTGGGCCACGTCAAGTCCGTGGCACAGATGACCGGCCGCGACTACGACAACCAGATCGGCACCGCATTGATGGCTGACGGCTTGGGTACTACGCTCGCCGGTTTCGGCGGAGGCTCCGGCACCACCACCTATGGTGAGAACATCGGCGTGATGGCCGCCACCAAGGTGTACTCGACCGCCGCCTACTGGTGCGCCGCCGCGTTCGCGCTCATCCTGAGCCTGTGCCCGAAGTTCGGTGCTGTGATCAACACGATTCCCGCCGGCGTGCTCGGTGGCGTGACCACGCTGCTGTATGGCATGATCGGCATGATCGGCATTCGTATCTGGGTTGAGAACAAGGTCAACTTCGATAAGCCGCTCAACATCATGGTCGCTGCCATTACGATGATCATCGCCATCGGACAGTTCGCGTTCACCGTCAACGGCATTTCGTTCAATGGCATCGCCATCGGCACGATCGTGATTCTGATCGCCTACCATGGTCTCAAGGCCATCGGCAAGGCCACCGGCACCATCGAAAAGAACGATCCGGATATTCTGTAGCGGATATAGCGAATATAGCGAATATCACGTCACGATAGGCCATCGTTCACGCGATGCCGACAAAACCTAATCCCACGGTGTGGTTCCAGCGACCTGCGCCGTGGGATTATCTGTTTGGCAAGGGGGAGCCGTAATCGCATCATGCGACGGGAAATCATAGACGAGTGGCACAAAGTAGGGGGCTTGGGCTAGGCTCATGTGGTTTACATTTCTTACGCGATACCGTGCGTACTTATACCATGAGAAAGGCCGCTGTGCCCTATAACGATTTAGATGACGCTGTTGATGCTGTGACGACCGCCATGACGAACAAAGAGGAAGCGGGCGACGCGCAGGACCGCCCGGTAACTTTTGGCGAACTTGGGGTGCCCGGCCCGTTGGTCCGCTCGCTTGCCCAAGATGGGAAAAAGACCGCATTCCCGATTCAGGCCGATACCTTGCCGGATTCCCTTGCCGGCCGTGACGTGCTCGGCCGTGGCCGTACCGGTTCCGGCAAAACGTTGGCTTTCTCCATCCCGCTCGTAGCCCGTTTGGGCTCGTATGATTCCCTTGGCGAGGTAGCGATGGCTGAGTTCCGTCGCGAAATGAAACGCCGCCGTCAGGAGCGTCTTGAGGAACGTCGCGCCGACGATTTCCTACCTCATCCGCGTGGACTGGTACTTGCTCCGACACGAGAGTTGGCCAACCAGATCAATGACGTGGTGCAGCCGCTTGCCCGCACGTACGGGATGACCACCACCACCGTTTACGGCGGTGTGAAATACGCTCGTCAGATCCGCGATCTGAAGGCCGGAGCGGACATCGTGGTGGCCTGTCCCGGTCGTTTGGAGGATCTGCTGCATCAGCAGGCGCTGACACTTGCGTCCGTCGAAGTGGTGGTGATCGATGAAGCCGATGAGATGGCGGATATGGGATTCCTGCCGCCCGTGAAGCGACTGCTGGAGCAGATTCGCCCCGACGCCCAGCATATGCTGTTCTCCGCCACGCTTGATCATGGGGTTGATGAGGTGGTCAACACCTTCTTGCATGATCCCAAGGTGCATAGTGTGGATCCGGCCAACAGCGAGCCGGATCTGATGACGCACCATGTATTCGAGACCACCCGTGCCGACAAGCACGAGCTGGTGCGTACGCTCGCGTCCGGTAAAGGGCGGCGTATTCTGTTCACCCGTACTAAGTTCCAGGCGAAAAAGCTGGCCAAAAACCTTACTCAGAGCGGCATCCCCGCAGCTGAGTTGCACGGAAATCTGAACCAGAACCAGCGAGACCGTAATATGGCGGCTTTCGACAGTGGCGATGTGAACGTTATGGTGGCTACTGATGTGGCTGCCCGTGGCATTGATGTCGGTGGCGTCGAACTGGTGGTCCAAGTCGAGCCGCCGGACGATCCGAAGTCCTTTGTCCATCGTTCCGGCCGTACCGCGCGTGCGGGCAAGGCCGGCGACGTGGTCACGCTGGTATTGCCCGAGCAGCGTCGTGAGACTCGACGTCTGCTCAATCAGGCAGGCATTAAAACCAAGCCTGTTGCGGTGACCCATGATTCGCCTGAAGTGCTGGAACTGGTGGGTGAGCGTGCCGAAAAAGTTGAGGGCTGGAGTCTGGAGCAGTCTCAGCCTGTGGGCGGTCGCCGCAATGGAGGACAAGCGAAGCGTGGCTCCTTCGGAACGCTCAGCCAAGAGGAGCGCGAAGAGCGCGAAAGAAGACTGGAACAGGAGAAGAACGCGCGCAAGAAAGAACGCCGTCGCCGTCGCGCGGCGGAGCGCGCCGCGCGGTCCGCGCAGGCAGATGCGAATGCCGAATCCAATAGCATGCACGACAATGCATCAGAGCGTGCGCGAAGCACAGGTGAGCGCCGTGCCCAGACACGTCAGGAACGCAAGGGGAAGAACGCCGTCGCCGAGTCGCGAGGCCGAAACCGTGCTGAACGCCGTGCCGGTCTGAGCAATCCACAAGCAGAACGTCGTGATTACCTGTTCGAACATCCCGAAGAACGTCGTGGCGGCAATCCCAGCAAGCGCGATGAACGTCGACGCAAGAACAATCGACAGGACTCTCGCACTGCAGGTACTGCAAGCGGAGACAAACGTATTCATCGCAAGAATGAGAACCGCATTATCAGCGATGAGCGGGGCGAAGCCGCCAAGCGCCACGACAGGCGCATGATGGCCAAATACGGCAATACGGAAGGTCCTCATCGCCGCCATTCCAAAATTAAGCGTGTACCGTTCAGGTCCGCAGGCAAACGCAGCGGACGCTAAACAAGCTGTTCGCCGTTGACATGGCAGTCCATGAACGGCAAACATGGCTTAGATGGCGGTGTGGCCTTCTCTTTAAATGAGAGAAAGCCACACCGCCATCTGATCTCTAGAAGGATCCGAAAGGATTCCCGTGAGAGAACACCTACTTCACGCTCAGTGTTTGAGCGAGTGTGTGGGATTCGCCCGGAGCGAGATTGATCAGCCGCTCGCGGTTCGCTACTGCCTCCACGCATACGAAATCCCGCCACTCGCCTTCATCAAGGTCGCCGATCGCGTTACCGGCGATCTCGCCGGGATTCCATACCACGGTGCCGGTGGCGCCCGCTGACGAGATTGCGATGGTGCGGCCCAGTGCCGGATCGATCAGTTCCAGCGGGTTGTCGGTCAGATAAATGCGATCCACCAGATCTCCTGCGAACGTGGCATCGCCTTCCTGTCGTGCCACAGGGAAGTCCGGCAGCGTGGCATCCAGGAAATGAGAGCCGTCCAGCCCATGCACTCGTGCCTGCAGTGCGTTTCCCACATGTAAATAGGTATGCAACGCCGCTTCATAAGCGAATCCGGCATCTCCGGTATTGGTCACTGTCAAAGCAACGGTCAATGTCTCGCCGGCAGCGATATTCACTTCGGCGTGGAATTGTGGATGCGCATTGCCGTAGAACTGTTCCAGTGTTTGTTCGTCAATGGCTTGCGAATCCAAGACGTACCGTAGCGAGGTGTCGGTGGAATCGGCCGCTTGCCATAGTGAAATACGAGCGAACCCATGCTTCGGGGTGCGCTTGAACCCTGAGATATCGTATCCGGAATTGAACCAGGGAAAGATAATCGGTATGCCGCCGCGAATCGCTTTGTCGGATTTGAGGAAGATCGATTTCGGTTGCCATACCACGTCGGGCGAGCCGGCGGGAGCCCAGCGCAGTACATGCGCGCCGTGGTCGCTGACGGTGGCTTCGCCGGTGGAGTCTCCTATACGGCGAATGACGAATGGTCCGTTCATGTGATACCTCCCGAATGGATTGAAATGACATTTGTTGCGTATTATGCGTCCGCCGTGTAGCGCGGGGACGAGCTGCTTGCGTATCTGGCTACTTGCGGTACAGTACGGTTCCGAACTCATCGCGTATGACAAACGACGGTGTGCCGGTAATATCCAGTTCCACAGTGATGGACTCGACTCCTGTAACGCTGTGAGAACGGTAGACGAACCGCTTGTTCTTCAGCTCCAGCATTTCGGTGCGTGCATCCAACAGCCACGGATGACGACGACGCAATGCGATCAGAGCCTGATGCAGCCGATACACCGGTTCGCCCAGACGAGACAGCTCATTGGGGAAAAGCGGGAATTTCGGCCGGATATCGTCGTCGCCGCCAAAACGCTCCTCTTTGACACCCACGTACCCTTGTTCATCACCATAATAAATCGACGGAACGCCGCCAACCGTCATCAAAACCGCTAAAGCCAGCGCAGTCTTGTCCGCGCCGATTTGAGAGACGATTCGGGTCACATCGTGATTGCCGATGAACGTTTGCGGTATGAACGAATCGAGAAACACATTATGTCTCTTGAGATTCCAATCCAATTCAAAGAAATTATCGGTTTCCAACGAATGCTGAATCGATTTCCACAATTCGTACTGCGTCACCGAATCCATAGTGGACTCCTTGACGATGTGCGGATAATCGCCGTGAATCACTTCGCCGAAAATCCATGAATACGGGTGTGCCTCTTTGACTTGAGGCAGCACCTTCGCCCAAAATGATGCCGGCACGTCGTAGGCCGCATCGAGACGCCATCCTGTGGCACCTCGATCAAGCCAGTGATTCATCACGTGTGTTACATAGTTGACGGTTTGAGGAGCCTCATGGTCAAGATCCACCAAGTCATCATGGCCTTCGAAAACCTCCAGCGTAGGTTTGCCGTCCGCGCCGATAGCTGCGCGCACCAATCCTTGCCAGGGGACATCTTGGGGTATGAGCCTGTTCGTGACCGCATCGAACGCAGCAGTGACTGCAGGATGTGAACGACTGACATGATTGAACACGCCGTCGAGAATCAGTGAGAATCCCATGTCCCGGCATGCTTCGGCGAGCCGGTCAAATGCGTGATCGCCGCCGAGCCGGATGTCTACATGCATATGATCAAGCGTGTCGTATCCGTGCGTGGCCGATTCGAATATAGGTCCCAGCAACAGTCCGGAAGCACCAAGATCGCGTGCATATCCCAGCCAGTTGATTATGGAATCCAGTCCGCGTCCATGGAACTCGCGGGGCCCTGAAGGGCGGATATCGGCTCCGCAGAAACTCAGAGGATAGATATGCCAGAACACACCGTAGCGAACCCAGTCGGGCAAAGCGTGTTCCGTTGCCTCATTGACGACCATCGCAACACCTCCTGTTGACAGTGTGTTTATTTTCTCACAGAATGCGTGGAATTGCGCGGACCTCAATGTCGAAGGTGTTCCCATAGCGTTTGACTAGTGTGGCTTTGATCACATGCTGGGACGGAATATAACCTTGATTTATACCGACATTACGCTTCCAGACAATGCCATAAGCAGATAAGGGAGCCGTCACCGATGGACGGCAGAAGAGAACGCCCCTTTCTCGTATAGCGACGGGGCAAATTACAAAGAAGTATGAGGGGTCAGTATGACCGACGCAACAGTCCAGGTTCCGGCACCTGGCAAGTTGGAATTCAATAATGATTACACGCCGGCGGAAGCCGTACGTGTGATTCGAAATTCGAAGGGCCTACCTGTAGGCGTACGCCCGAAGATGGTATGGACTTGGAAGAAAGCCTTGCTGTGGGCCGTTATCGCCATCGTATGCGCCTGTGGATGGACCTTGCTGGCCGTTTCCCGCGGCGAACGGATTTCCGCCATCTGGTTCTTGGTGGTGGCGTTGAGCTCGTACGCCATCGCCTACCGCTTCTATGCGTACTACATTCAGATCAAGATCATGCGCACCGATGACGCGAACGCCACTCCGGCCGAACGCGTACATGACGGCGCGAACTTCGAGCGCACGGACCGTCGTGTGCTGTTCGGGCAGCATTTCGCCGGCATCTCCGGTGCCGGTCCGTTGGTCGGCCCTATTCTGGCCGCCCAGATGGGGTATCTTCCCTCTACATTGTGGATCATTCTGGGAGTGATCTTCGCCGGCGCCGTACAGGACATGCTTGTCCTGTGGATTTCTGCCAAGCGCCGTGGCCGTTCACTCGGCCAGATGGCCACGGACGAAATGGGCAAGTTCGGCGGCATGATTCTTTCCATATTCCTTGTGGTCATGACGGCCATTGCCATGGCTTTCCTGGCGCTTGTGGCCATCAAGGCCATGGCCGCTTCGCCTTGGGCGGTGTTCTCCATCGGCATGACCATTCCGATCGCGCTCGCCATGGGATGCTACCAGCGTTTCCTGCGTCCCGGACGTGTGATCGAAACCACGTTGCTTGGCTTCGTGCTGCTTGTGCTTGACATTGTCGCCGGTGGTTGGATCGCATCCGTTCCTGCTGTGGCCGCCGTCTTCACCCTTGACGCCAAAGAGCTGGTCATAGCTCTGGTGATCTATTCATTCGCTGCCGCTGCATTGCCACATTGGCTGCTGGTCACCCCACGCGACTATCTGTCCACGCTGATGAAGATCGGCACACTCGTGTTGCTTGTGGTCGGCATCATCATCGCCAATCCGTCTGTCAAGGTGCCTGGCCTGACCGAACTGGCTTCCCAGTCCACCGGTCCCACCTTCTCTGGCAGCCTGTTCCCGTTCCTATTCATCACCATCGCATGTGGCGCCCTTTCCGGTTTCCACGGTGCAGTGAGTTCCGGACTGACTCCGAAAGCCGTGGAAAAGGAGAACCAAATTCGCATGATCGGCTACGGTTCGATGCTTGTTGAATCGTTCACCGCCGTCATCGCCCTGATTGCAGCAATTACCATCTCCCAAGGCGTCTACTTCTCCACCAATATGTCCGCCGCCCAGATCACCGCCGTCTCCGGTGTAAGCGTAACCGCCACCTCGACTCCGGCCGAGCAGGCCGAAGCAGCGGTCAAAGCGGTCTCTTCGATGAAGGTCAGCGACATCGAGGGCAACCAGATGCAGGTCACTTGGGACTCCGTGGACGAGAATGGTGCCGCCAAGACCTATGAGGGTGCCGAAGCTTTGGAGAAGGCCGCTTCCGACATCGGCGAGAAAACCATCGTCTCCCGTACCGGCGGTGCCACCACGTTCGCCATGGGCATGGCCAACTTCCTGAAATCCTACTTGGGAGGTCATGATTCGATGGCATTCTGGTATCACTTTGCCATCATGTTCGAAGCCCTGTTCATCCTTACTACCGTTGATAACGGCACCCGCGTGGCCCGTTATCAGATCGGTGAGATGCTGGGCAATGTGCGCAAACTCAAGAAGTTCGCCGATCCGACATGGAAGCCGGGCAACATCATCACCACGCTGATCGCCACCGCACTATGGGGCGGACTGCTATGGATGGGCGTTTCCGACGCCAACGGCGGTATCAACGCCATGGTCCCGATCTTCGGCATTTCGAATCAGCTGCTTGCCGCCGCATGTTTCGTTATCGTCACCGTATGCGTGGCTAAGCTCGGATACAAAAAGTATCTGTGGATTCCGGTTGTGCCTCTGGCGTGGGACATAGCAGTGACCTTCACCGCCGATTTCCAGAAGATTTTCGGACCACTGAGCTACTTTGCCACTGCATCCAAATATCAGGCTCAGATCGCTTCCGGTGAACTGAGCGGCGAAGCATTGGCCAATGCCCAGGCGGCTTTGTCGAACGCCTACCTTGATGGTGTGCTCTCCGTGTTCTTCCTGGTCATGATGAGCATCTTCGTGGTGGTCGGCATTGTAACGGTCGTTCGGACCTTTGCCTCCGGCAAGTTTGGTCCTGAAACCACGTCTGAAGAGCCGTTCGTTGAATCGCAATGGTTCGCGCCCTCCAGTTTGATGGCAACCTCGCTGGAGAAGAAGGTGCAGCGCGAATACAGCGTCAAGTTGCATGAGCTCACTCAAAACGAGCGAGCCGCGGCATGAGAACGAGCGGGATGGAGACGATCATCGGCCGGTTGCAGGCCGCCTGGCGTGGCATCGTCTGGTATGCGCGCGAAATCAGCGGTGAAGCCCGATACGATCACTATCTGGAGCATTTCGCCGTCGAGCACCCCGGTGAAACTCCGATGAGCGAGTCCGAATACATACGGGCTCGCGAGGAATACGATCGCCTCCATCCCAACACCAGCTGCTGCTGTTGATGTGATACAAAGCCCCTCTTCATGAGGGGCTTTCTTATAGGTAAAGTTGGTAAAGCGCACACACAACGCCACGAATACCGCTACGTAGTCACCAATCGGTTACAATCGGTGTGACGACTTTCCGCCACCCCCGAAGAAGAAGGTGATGACTAGCCGTGGACGTATCCTTGGCCTACTTCATCCAACAGGTGTTCTCAAATCCGGCACTGGCTATAACAACGTTGCTGACGCTGGGCGTCATATTCGTCAATGGTTGGACAGATGCGCCTAACGCCATTGCCACTTGCGTGACCACCCGCTGCATGCGCGTGCGCTCTGCAGTCATCATGGCGGCGATCTTCAACTTCCTGGGCGTCTTCCTGATGACGCAATTCAATGCGTCGGTCGCCTCCACCATCTCTAATATGGTCGATTTCGGCGGCGACACCCACGCTGCGCTTATTGCGCTATGCGCAGCGCTGTTCTCCATCGTGGTCTACAGTGTGGGCGCTTCGTTGCTCGGCATTCCGACCTCCGAAAGCCACAGCCTGATTGCGGGCCTGTCCGGTGCGGCCATCGCCATTCAGGGCGGTATCGCCGGCATCAACATGGGGGAGTGGGTCAAAGTCCTCTATGGCTTGGTGGCAAGCTTGGTCATCGGATTCGGCATGGGCTGGCTCGTGTGCAAGATCGTCACCCTGGTATGCGCCGGATTCGACCGCCGACGCACCAACGGATTCTTCACATACGCGCAGATCGTTGGCGCCGCGGCCAACAGTTTCATGCACGGGGCGCAGGATGGTCAGAAGTTCATCGGTGTATTGTTCCTCGGCATGGCGTTCTGCAACGGGCAGTCCAGTGTGGCCGGTGTGGTCATCCCCGTATGGCTGATGATCCTGTGCAGCACCATCATGGGCGTAGGCACTTCCGTGGGCGGCGAGAAGATCATCAAGTCAGTGGGCATGGACATGGTCAAGTTGGAACGTTATCAGGGCTTCTCCGCCGATCTGTCCAGCGCATTGTGCTTGTTGTTCATGACCATGTTCGGCATCCCGGTCTCCACCACGCATACCAAGACCAGCGCCATCATGGGAGTAGGCGCTGTACGACGCCTATCCGCCATTAACTTCGGCGTAGTACGCGACATGATGCTTACCTGGGTATTCACGTTCCCCGGTTGTGGCCTCATCAGCTTTGTCATGGCCAAGCTGTTCATGTTTGTGTTCTGAGCCGCAAGTTCTTCGTTTTTCAGCACATCTTCAACCGTATCCCGCGCCCAGAGAGCAAGAGCAGAAAGGAGCTTCCTCATGGCACGCAAGAACGATTCATTCTATTTCGACTGCTTCCGTCAGAGCGCCGAATGCGCCTGCCGCGCCGCACACCTGTTGTATGAGGTCATGAACGACTATGACCCCCAACGGCTCAAGGATCATATGGATGCGATGCACAAGATCGAGCAGGAAGCCGACAGTGTCCGGCACCGGTTGCTCGACGAGCTGGTCACCGCATTCATCACGCCGTTTGACCGTGAAGACATTGCTGAACTGAGCCACGTGCTCGATGATGTGACCGACAGCATCGAAGGAGTGCTCGATCGCATGTATTACGACAACGTGACCACCATGCGTCACGAGGCGTTGCAGATGACCGATATGGTGGTCCACGCCTGTGAACAGATCGCTGCCCTCGCCGATGAACTGCCGCAGTTCCGCCGCTCGAAGACGTTGCGTGAGCGCGTATTCGCCGTCAACACCATCGAAACCGATGCCGATCATGTGTTCATCGAGGCGATGCGTTCCCTGCACACTTCCGAAACCGATCCGCTGCAGGTGTTCGCTTGGCATGATGTGTATCGCAACCTTGAACAATGCGCCGACGACTGCGAACACGTCGCCGATGTGGTGGACAGCATCGTTATGAAGAACAGCTGACCAACTGACCGTTCCCAGTGTGAACACGCCGCGTCACACACCGATGATAGGATGAAATTCCATGGTTAGAAGAACACATGGCAATTCGCAAGAGCACGTTACCAAGCATATCTTCGTCACTGGTGGCGTGGTCTCATCTCTCGGTAAAGGCCTGACCGCATCGTCTCTTGGCCGACTGTTGCGTTCACGCGGCCTGCACGTTCTGCAGCAGAAGCTCGATCCGTACATCAATGTGGATCCGGGTACAATGAACCCCTTCCAGCATGGTGAAGTGTACGTGACTGAAGACGGTGCCGAGACCGATCTGGACATCGGCCACTACGAGCGTTTCCTTGATGTGTTCCTGAGCCAGAAGGCGAATGTGACCACTGGTCAGATTTATCAGGAGGTGTTGCGCAAGGAGCGTGCCGGCGAATACCTCGGTCAGTGTGTGCAGGTCATCCCTCACATCACCAACGAAATCAAGTCCCGTATGCGCGCCCAGGCCTCCGACGATGTGGACGTGATCATCACCGAGATCGGTGGCACGGTCGGCGATATCGAATCCCAGCCGTTCTTGGAGGCGGCTCGTGAGGTTCGTCGTGATCTTGGCTCCGACAATTGCATGTTCGTTCACGTTTCGCTCGTACCGTACATCTCTGCCGCTCACGAGCTGAAGACCAAGCCCACCCAGCACTCCGTGATGATGTTGCGCCAGCTGGGCATTTCCCCGGATGCCTTGGTGCTGCGTTCCGACCGTCCGCTCAACCAGTCCATCAAGGACAAGATCTCCCTGATGTGCGATGTGGATGCGGAAGGCGTCGTCAACTGCGTGGATGCCAACAGCATCTATGATGTGCCGAAGATTCTGTTCGACGAGGGACTGGATGCCTACGTGGTGCGCGAGCTCGGACTGCCGTTCCACGATGTGGATTGGGATGAGTGGGAGGACCTGCTGGAGCGTGTGCATCACCCCAAGCATGAGGTCAATATCGCTATTGTCGGCAAGTACATCGATCTGCCGGATGCGTATCTGTCCGTTACTGAAGCCATCAAGGCCGGAGGTTTCGCCAACTGGGCCAAGGTGAACGTCAAGTGGGTGGCCGCGGATCGTTGCGAAACCACTGAAGGCGCCGCCGCAGCGCTTGACAACATCGATGGCATCGTCATCCCCGGAGGCTTCGGCATCCGCGGTATTGACGGAAAGATCGGTGCCCTGAAGTTTGCACGCGAAAACAAGCTGCCGGCTCTCGGCCTGTGCCTTGGTCTGCAGTCCATGGTGATCGAATACGCCCGCCACGTGCTGGGCATCGAGGACGCCAATTCCTCCGAATTCGAGCCGGACTGCGCCAACCCGGTCATTGCCACAATGGAGGAGCAGAAGGCTATCGTGGCAGGCAAGGGCGATATGGGCCACACCATGCGTCTTGGCTCCTACCCGGCCGAGCTGGAAGAAGGCTCTCTGGTCGCCGAATTGTACGGCACTACGCATGTCACCGAGCGCCATCGCCACCGCTATGAGGTTAACGTGGCATACAAGGATCGTCTGCGCGAAGGCGGTCTGCGTATTTCCGGCCAAAGCCCAGACGGCGAACTGACCGAATTCGTGGAGCTGCCGCGCGAGGTGCATCCGTTCTATGTGGCCACTCAAGCCCATCCGGAGTTCAAGTCTCGTCCGACCAAGCCCCATCCGCTGTTCGCCGGTTTGGTCAAGGCTGCTCTGGAGCACCAGGAAGCGCGTTGATGTGATCTGACATCAAGTCGGTATCATCCAATCATCGAGGTGATGACGTTCGCACATTTGGCGCGAATGTCACCACCTCGTTGCATATGGGTGGACGATACACGGCTCTATCGCAGATTCATGAGGAATTGATGGTGCGATTCGTCGTTGAGACGCATGGTGTTCAATGGGTCGTGAGATTCGTCACTTTGCCTGCAAAACCGAGATATGAAGGGATCTTATCGTCCTGCAGTTCCATAGCATACTGCTACTATGCAGGTAGCGTATGCGAAATGTCGCACTGAACAGTAAGTAGCGTATAGGAAGACCGTCTATGACCAACGATAATAGGCATTCAACTCTGCAATTCACTGCAACGGGCAGTGATGTAGCGGCTCTTTCGGACACCGATATTCTGATGCCGATTGCAGACACTGCGTCGGAGCATGATCCGTTGGCGGTGAAGGATCGCAAGCGTCATGTTTGGCCGTGGGTTGTGCTCGCCAGCGTTTTCATTGTCATGGCAGCAGCATGTGGTTTTGGCGTGTGGTTCTTCCAAAGCCATGTTCTTCCCGGTACCACCCTCTGGGGCAACTCTGTGACCGGTAAGACCCAGCAGGAGATCGCTGACACCATCAACGATCAGGTGAAGCACACCACAGTGACAGCCAAGTATCAAGGTAAATCCGCCAAATTCACGTTGGAAAGCTTGGGGGTGGATGTTGACGGAGACGCAATCGCTTCCGATGTATTCAACGCGAAGCGCGGTGACGTATGGTGGCAGCAGTATGTGTTCTGGATTACTAAAGACATCGCTCCTGAGATCGATGCCAAGCTTGCCAATGGATCGGTAGTTGACAAGGCTCTTGGCATCGATGCTAAAGAGCCGGTCAACGCGCAGGTCAAGCTCAACGATGCCGGCGACGCCTTTACCGTTGTTGCAGGACAGAACGGCCAAGGTGCCGATGCTTCCACCATCGCGGCACAGGCCATTAGCTCATTGAAATCACTGGGCGCCACACAGCCCGGAACGGTTACCGTAACGCTCGATGTGACCGAACCAACCGTTACGGATGCCATTGCGAACGATGCCAAGTCGACTTTGGACGCCATCGCCGGCAAGAACGTGTCCATCAAGGTTGCCGGCACCGATATCGCCACTGTCACCGTGCCCATGCTGGCTTCATCCATGAGCGTGAACGCCAATCGGCAGGCGACCTTGAAGAGCGGTGAAACCCGTAGTGGCTATGTGGTGTTTGATTCCGCCAAGTTGCAGCAGTACTACAACGATCAGATTAAGCCGAGCCTTAAGCTGGAACGCGAGGACACGAAACTGGTGGTCAACAACGCCGGGGAAGTGATCAGCACTGAAACAGAAGGACATGATGGCGTTGTCATTGCTGATGGCGCTGATTCAGGCGTCGGTACCAAACTTGCGGATGCTCTTGCTTCAGGATCGAACTCCATCACTGTGGCGGGTACGGTCGACCCGAAGCAGGAGGTCAAGGTTACGCACCATGTGGTTATCGACTTGTCCGATCGTAAGCTTTACGCGTATGAAAATGATCAAGTGGTCAGGACGCTGAATGTTGCTGTGGCGCAAGGCAATGACATGACTACAGGCGAATGCGTAGGCCTTATGTGCACTCCTACCGGTGATTTCACCATTTGGCAAAAACTGCCCAGCCAGGATATGAGTGGATCTCTGACTTTGGCGGACGGCAGCGTGGAGAAGTGGGACGTCAAGGACGTGGGCTTCGTGAACTACTTCTCGCATGGTGGTTGCGCCATCCACCGTATCGCTGGTGGCTATACCGCTGACGCCTCAATGCCTTATGTCGCCAACGGCTCCCACGGCTGCGTGGGCATCGGCTGGGATGTGGCCGAATGGTTCTATAACTGGTGCGGCATGGGTACCAGCGTGCATGTTCAGGTCTGAGTTACGCTGCCAGAGTGTTTCCGAAGCGAACGCCGTCTCCGTTGTGAGGCGGCGTTCGCCATACTGCAACGTAATACGGCCGAATTCGCCTGTAATGAAAAGCACAGTCACTATTCGTCGTGGTCGGTAGTGTTTCCCCATGGGTTCTGCTAGGTTTACCTAAGACTATGTCTATGAGCGAAACGAGATGGAAGGCAGGAAGGTGACCGATAACACAGCACCGAACGCCGCCGCTGACGTGGAGATGAGCCAGTACGTGGCCGATCGTTCCCGCGTCAACGAGGACAAAATCAAACAGGATGACGAGATCATCAGCCAGTTCGGCGAATACAGCTACGGCTGGCATGATTCCGACGCCGCCGGTGAAGCGGCCAAGCGAGGTATCGACGAAAATGTCGTGCGCGCCATCAGCGCCGACAAGGGTGAACCGCAGTGGATGCTTGACATGCGTCTGCGCGGTTTCAAGGCGTTCCTCGACAAGCCCATGCCCAATTGGGGTGTGGACCTCTCCGGCTTCAACGCAGATGATTTCAAGTATTACGTCAAGCCGATCGACAAGCAGGCCAAAAGCTGGGAGGAACTGCCTGACGATATTCGCTCCACCTATGATCGTCTGGGCATTCCCGAAGCCGAGAAAAAGCGTTTGGTCTCCGGCGTGGCCGCCCAGTACGAGTCCGAAGTGATCTACAACTCCATTCAGGAAGACCTGAAAAAGCAGGGTGTGATCTTCGTGGACACGGACACCGCCGTGCGCGAATACCCCGAGCTGGTGAAGAAGTATTTCGGCACTGTGGTGCCGCCCGAGGACAACAAGTTCGGCGCGCTGAATACCGCAGCATGGTCTGGCGGCTCGTTCGTCTATGTGCCTAAGGGCGTCCATGTGGACATCCCGCTGCAAGCATACTTCCGCATCAACACCCCGGCCATGGGTCAGTTCGAACGTACGTTGATCATCGCGGATGAAGGCTCCTATGTGCATTACGTAGAAGGCTGCACCGCTCCGATCTGGTCCGAGGACTCGCTGCACGCAGCCATCGTGGAGATCATAGTGGAAAAGCATGCCCGCGTGCGCTATACCACCGTGCAGAACTGGTCGAACAACGTCTACAACCTCGTCACCCAGCGTGCCTACGTGCGTGAGGGCGGCACCATGGAGTGGGTGGACGGCAATATCGGCTCCAAGGCCACCATGAAGTACCCGGCCTGCATCCTCGCTGAGCCGTACGCCAAAGCTTCCACCATGTCCCTCGGTTTCGCCGGCAAAGGCCAGTATCAGGACACCGGTGCCAAGATGATCCATCTGGCTCCGCACACCAGTTCCACCATTGTGGCCAAGTCCATCTCCCGTGGCGGTGGCCGTTCCGCTTACCGCGGCTTGGTCAAAATCGTCAAGGGTGCGGAAGGCTCGTCCAATTCCACCGTGTGCGATGCGCTGCTCGTGGACGACTTCTCTCGCTCCGATACGTATCCGCATGTGGACGTGCGCGAAGATAATGTCTCCATGGCCCACGAAGCCACGGTTTCCAAGGTCTCCGAAGACCAACTGTTCTACCTGATGAGCCGTGGTCTTAACGAGGACGAGGCGATGGGCATGATCGTGCGTGGCTTCGTTGAGCCGATCAGCCGCGAGCTGCCGATGGAATACGCGCTTGAGCTCAATAGACTTGTCGAACTGCAGATGGAAGGATCGGTGGGCTGATCCCATGACCAACGAAGCAACCAAAAACGTCAAGGAAATTGCCATTCCGGTCGCGGATCCGAATGATCCGTACGCTGTACCGGCTGCCATGCCGTCTTCCGTGGACCATGCCGCTCGCTCGTTCGACGTGAACGACTTCCCGGCACCGGACCGCAAACAGGATGAGTGGCGGTACACGCCGATCGAGCGTATCAGTGAATTCTTCGATACCTTCAAGCCTTCCGGCGAAACTCAGATCGAAGTCTCGATGATTGACGGAACACCGCTTGCCGAAGGCGTGCAGCTCAGTCAGGTCAAGCTCGGCGAGGCACCGTCCGGTACTGTGTCCAAGCCGAATGACCGAGTTTCTGCCGTGGAATGGAACTCCGGCGCCACCGCCACCGTCATCGAGCTGAGCGGTGAGATCAATCAGCCGGTGCTCATCAAGGTGCATGGAGCGGGAGAGGATCTCGACGCCTTCCATCTGGTGATCTCTGCTGCAGACAAGTGCCATGCGGACGTTGTGGTGGAACATGACGGCGACGCCCGTCTTGCCGAAGGCGTGGAAATCACCACCGGCAAGGACTCGCATATCTCTGCCACATTTATTCAGGAATGGGATAAGACGGCCAAACACGTGGGCAATCACCGTATTCATGTGGGAGAGGGTGCCTCGTTGCGTCACTCCGTGGTAACTCTTGGCGGTGATGTGGTACGCATCCGTATGGATCAGGACTTCGGCGGGCCGGAGGGCGATCTCAATATGCTTGGCATCTACTTTGTCGATCCGGGCGAACATATCGAGCATCGCACGATGGTGGTGCACAATCACCCCGAGTGCAAGTCCCGTGTGGTATACAAGGGTGCTCTTGACGGCAAGGGTGCTCATTCTACTTGGGTGGGCAACGCCCTGATTCAGCCGACCGCTCCTGGCACCGACTCCTATGAGCTCAACCGCAATCTGGTGCTGACTCCGGGGGCCATCGCTGATTCCGAGCCGAATCTGGAAATCGAGAACGGTAATATCGTCGGAGCCGGCCATGCCTCCTCAGTGGGGCGTTTCGACGATGAGGAGCTGTTCTACCTCCAGTCGCGAGGCATTCCCGAAACCGAGGCCCGCAAGCTCGTGGTGCGCGGTTTCTTCGGCGAACTTGTGGAAGAGATCGGTATTCCCGCCATCTCCGAACACCTTATGGATGTCATCGATCGTCGTCTGGCTCGTGGCGAAAGCGACGCCATGGCTCAGGTACTCGAAGACAAGTAAGCCCGATAGCAAGTCGGATTGCCGAAAGCGATCCCTCCAAATAGACATCGCAGAACAGCACAGACATTTTTAGGAGTACGCACATGTCAACACTCGAAATCAAGGACCTTCACGTCCATGTCGAAACCAAGGACGGTATCAAGCAGATCCTTAAGGGAGCCAGCCTGACCGTCCATTCCGGCGAGACCCATGCCATCATGGGACCCAACGGTTCCGGCAAGTCCACGCTGGCCTATACGCTCGCCGGCCACCCCAAGTATGTGGTCGATTCCGGTGAGGCTCTGCTTGATGGCCAGGACATCCTCAAGATGACTCCGGATGAGCGTGCCAAGGCCGGCCTGTTTTTGGCCATGCAGTATCCGGTGGAGGTTCCGGGCGTATCCATGACCAACTTCCTGAGGACCGCCAAGACCGAGATCGACGGCGAAGCTCCTGGCATCCGTCAGTGGACCAAGGATCTGTCCGCAGCCATGAAGCGTCTCAAGATGGATCCGAAGTTCGCCACCCGTTCCGTGAATGAAGGTTTCTCCGGCGGTGAGAAGAAGCGCGCTGAAGTGCTTCAGCTCGAACTGCTCAAGCCGAAGTTCGCCATTCTCGACGAAACCGACTCCGGCCTCGACGTGGATGCCCTTCGTATCGTGTCCGAAGGCGTGAACCGTGCCAAGGAAGCCAACCAGTTCGGTATTCTGATGGTCACGCACTACACTCGCATCCTCAAGTACATCAAGCCGGACATCGTGCATGTGTTCGCCGATGGGCACTTCGTCAAGACCGGCGGCCCCGAACTGGCCGACGAGCTCGAAGAGAACGGCTACGACGCCTACCTGCCCGAAGGCGCCGACTCCGAATCCGCGCTGGCCTGAGTACGTGGTCCGTTGCATTCGCTGGTGGGCCGCGTGAAGCCGGTATGTTCTATTCCTGACACGCTCCGGGCCGCTCTGGCCAATTCTTTACGGTCGTGAACAGAACATCCCGGCTCCACGCTCGCTCGCATAACATACTTACGAAAGTAAAGCGTGGGTTTGAGGCATGCTGTTTCCGACCGTAGGCTCAGGCCGAGCGGCCTTGAGTGTGTCGGGAATAGCATGCCTCAAACCCACGCGGCCTACGCTGGAACTAGACTTGACGTGCATAAGTAAGACGTAGTGAAGGGGAACATAATGGTTGATTTCAAGGCGATTCGGGATGAGTTCCCGATTCTGGATCAGGAGATTCATGGGCATCCGCTGGTGTATTTGGATTCCGCGGCGACTTCGCAGAAGCCTGAGTGCGTAATTGACGCTGAGGCGAACTTCTACCGCACGATTAACGCCGGTGTGCATCGTGGTGCCCATGAGCTGGCAGCCCGTTCCACTGTGGCTTTTGAAGAGGCCCGTGCCAAGGTAGCAAAGCTTGTTGGCGCGAATGCGGCCGAGGGCGAGGAGGAGATCGTCGTCACCGGCGGTGCCACGGCAGGTCTGAACCTGCTGGCCACCGCTTTCGGCAACGCTTCACTGGGCCGTGGGGAAGAGGCCGCCAAGCGTTTCGCTCTGAAACCGGGTGATGAGATCGTCGTCTCCCGTGCCGAACACCATTCGGTGCTGCTGCCGTTCCAGGAGCTTGCCTATCGTACCGGTGCCACATTCAAGTGGATTGATTTGACCGAGGACGGCCGTGTGCGCACGGATAATCTGGAGGAAGTCATCACTGATCGTACCAAGGTCGTGGCTGTGACCCATGTGGGCAACACCACCGGTGCCATCACCAACGTAGCTCCGATCATCAAGCGTGCCCATGAAGTGGGTGCCGTCTTCATTCTCGATGCCTGCCAGTCCGTGCCGCATCTCAAGGTCGATTTCCACGCACTGGATGTCGATTTCGCCGCTTGGAGCGCCCATAAAATGTACGGCCCAACCGGCGTCGGCTTCCTTTATGGCAAGCGCGAGATGCTCGAAGCGTTGCCGCCGGCCAATTTCGGTGGTTCCATGGTGGAGCTTGCGTATATGGATCATGAGGCTCAGTACATGGCACCGCCTGCACGATTCGAAGCCGGAACCCAGCCGGTCGCTCAAGTAGTTGCCGCCGGTGTGGCCGCCGAATGGATGATGAACATCGGTATGGAAAACATCGAGGCGCATGAGAAGACCATCTCCGCTGAACTGCTCAAGCTCGGTGACATCAACGGTATTCGTATTCTGGGCCCTCGTGAGAATGTGGACCGTATTGGTACGGTAGCCTTCGATGTCAAGGGTGTTCATCCGCATGATGTAGGCCAGTTCATTGACGCACAAGGCATTGCCATCCGTGTTGGGCATCACTGTGCCCAGCCGGTGCATCGTCATTTCGGCCTGTACGCATCCAACCGCGCTTCGTCCGGCGTCTACAATTCAGTGGCGGATGCGCAGGCGTTGGTCGAAGCCGCCAAAGGCATCCGTCCCTTCTTTGGTGCGGAATAGCCCTGAGATCGGGAATATTGGGCAGGACCGGGTCCGCAGATTAGGCAGTGAGGAAAAGGAATAACGATGAGTGATTTCGGCATGAGCGGCGATGAGCTGGAGCAGATGTATCAGGAAGTCATTCTGGAGGCATCCAAACATCCGCATGGCAGGGAATCGTTTGCTCCCAACGCGGCTGAGGAATCCTCCGGTGAAGCGGCTGCAAATACCACCGTGCGCGCCACCCACGAATATTGCACTCCTGGAGAATCCCATCAGTTCAATCCGACCTGCGGTGATGAGGCAACTGTTCATGTCGAGGTGTCGGACGACGAGCCGCATACCATCAAACGTCTGGTGTGGGACGGTCACGGTTGCTCCATTTCCCAAGCCAGCCTGTCGGTGATGGTGGATCTCGTGGACGGTAAGACCGTGGACGAAGCCATGCATCTGGAGCAGGTGTTTCATCAGCTGATGGAGTCTCGTGGTGCGGGCCTCCAGAATGAATCTCTGGAAGATGAGCTTGGTGATGCTGTGGTGTTCCAAGGTGTTTCGAAATACCCTATGCGCATCAAATGCGCTCTGCTAGGCTGGGAAGGGCTAAAGGACTCCGTCGCCAAAGCCCTGGCCGCAAAGAACTGAGGTGAATATTATGAGCGACAACAATCTAGTGCCTGAACCTACAGCTTCCGTGTTTGAAGCCGTTAACGGTGTGCTGCAGGATGAAGAGGCCGCACGCCGTGTGATGGCCAATCCCGCATTGGCCAAGGGCTTCCCCAACGGCCATCCTGAGGAGCACGCCGAAGGTGCAACCGGTGGCGCTTGCGGATGCGGCAATCATCAGGGTGCCTGCGGATGTTCCGATGAATCGGATGGTAATGAGATTCCGCTCAAGGCCGTGGATGATATTGGCCGTGCTACTGCTGAAGACGTGCGTGAGGCATTGCATCAGGTCATCGACCCGGAACTCGGCATTGATGTCATCGATCTTGGTCTGGTGTATGGTATCGAAATCGATGAACTTGGTCGTGCCATCATCACGATGACGTTGACTACGCCGGCGTGCCCGTTGACCGATTTGATTGAGGACGAATGCGCTTCCACACTGGCCGGACTGGTGGAAGAGTTCCGTATCGACTGGACTTGGAATCCGCGTTGGACCGTTGAACGCATCACGCCGGAAGGCCGGGATCAGCTAGCCGCGCTGGGTTTCAATTTCGACAATCTGCCGAAATACTGAGTCGGAAGAGCCATAAGAATGGCCATATCAGGGATATATTAAAAGGCTCTGGCAACCATTGTGGCTGTCAGAGCCTTTTAACGCTGTCGATCAGATCACTCAGTCGTCAACGATGGTGTTCTTCGGCACCACGGTGATGCCCTCCGGCGTAACCGTGAAGCCACGTGCCAGATCGTGCTCGGTGTCGATACCAACGGTGGAATTCTCCGTCAGGACCACATTCTTATCGAGAATGGCCTTGTACACGCGGGCGCGACGGTTGATAACCACGCCATCGAACAGCACGGAATCGACGATCTGCGCCCACGAATGAATGCGGACGTTCGGGGACAGCACGGAGTGATGCACTTCGCCACCGGAGACGATCACGCCGGGGGAGACGATGGAATCGGTGGCATGTCCCAGACGATCACGACCGGCATGCACGAACTTGGCCGGCGGCAGGTTGCCGGACATCGTGTAAATCGGCCAATCCTGGTTGTACAGGTTGAACTCGGGCACGTAGGCGATCAGGTCCATATGCGCATCGTAGAACTGCTTGATGGTACCCACGTCGCGCCAATAGGCGTGATCGGTGGACGTGGAGCCGGGAATTTCGTTCGAGTTGAAATCGTACACGCCGGCCTCATTGCGGGCAGCGAAGTACGGAGCGATGTCGCCACCCATGTCGTGCTTGGTGTCGGCGGCCTTCTCATCGAGCGCCAGAGCCTCGAACAGAGCCTTGGTATTGGCTACGTAGTTGCCCATGGAAGCCAGAATCTGATTCGGATTGTCAGGCAAACCAGTGGTGGTGGCCGGCTTCTCCTGGAAGTTCTTGATCATGTTCGGGTGTTCCGGGTCAACCTCGATCACGCCGAACTGGTTCGACTGCTCGATAGGCTGACGAATGCCGGCGACCGTGAATTCGGCGCCGGATTCGATATGCTGCTGCACCATCTGCTCGAAGTCCATGCGATAGACGTGGTCGGCACCTACAATCACCACGATATCCGGCTGGACATCCTCGATGATGTTGATGGTCTGGTAGATGGCGTCAGCCGATCCCAGATACCAGTGCTTACCGAGACGCTGCTGCGCCGGAACAGGGGAGACGTAGGATCCCAGCAGCGGCGAGAAGCGCCAGACTTGCGAAATATGACGGTCCAGTGAGTGAGACTTGTACTGGGTGAGCACCACAACCTGACGGTAGCCGGAATTCACCAAGTTGCTCAACGGGAAATCAATCAGTCGGTAGACGCCGCCGAAGGGCACGGCGGGCTTTGCACGATCACGGGTGAGTGGCATGAGGCGTGTCCCCTCACCGCCTGCAAGCACAATTGACAGAATCTTGGGATTCTTGGCCATCGTAACTGTCCTCTCTTGTTACCTAGCGCCTTTCGGCACCGTACTGCTGGGCCGAGCGCTTCCTTGCCCTCGGTGTACATAGTTAATAATTGCAGAAAAAATCGAACACGCAAGGTAATTCGCCCCGCGTGCCGCAGACTTTGCCGTGAACTTGGAATGAACCCACGGTTGCGAAAGCCGGAGGATGCGGTTGCGAAAGCCGGGAAGCCTGGCTAGAGGTTTTGGATCAACGGACGTGTTGCGTAGAATGCCACTGCGCTGGATGCGGCGACATTGAGACTGTCCACATCATGACTCATGGGAATCTTTACAGTCAGATCGGCTCGGGCAATGGTGTGATGGGGACAGGCCGTCGCCTTCAGTGCCAAAGATCAGTGCCAGCTTGCCGATGTGCAACGGGTCGTCACTGGGAAGATTGAGCCGTCGAGTAAGCTCGTCCAAGGATATGGAGTCGTCTTCGAGTGCCATTGCCACTGTGGTGAAGCCCAGCGATTTCAATTCGTCAATGCCACGGAACGGCCAGTAGTGCTTGTCTTCGGTGCCATCATCGTTGTATCCGGTAATGCGGGTCCACGGCACTTGGAATACCGTGCCCATGGATACGCGGGCTGCACGTCGGTACAACGGATCTCCGCAGGAGGGGGTCACCAGCACGGCGTCCACATCCAGCGCGGCCGCAGAACGCATCAGGGCGCCTACGTTGGTATGGTCCACGATGTTCTCCATAACCGCGACACGGCGGGCGTCGCGGCAGATCTCGGATACCGAGGGCAAAGGCCACCGTCTCATGGCGCATAAGGCGCCACGATGAAGCCGATAGCCGGTCAAACGTTTGAGCTGTTCCGGAGACGCTACATACACCGGCGTGTTCGGTCCCCAGTGAGCGTCTACAAACGCGAATGTTTCGCGCATGCCTTCCAGCCAAGGCTCCTCGACCAGCAAAGACAACGGCTCGCGCCCGGCGGCCAGCGCCCGATCGATCACCTTGGGGGATTCGGCTATGAATACGCCTTTAGCTGGTTCCAGTCGGTTGCGCAGCTGCATCTCCGTAAGACTGGCATAGGCTTCGACACGCGGGTCGTCGACTGACTGGAGCGTGATGAACTGCATAATCGCCTTTCATGCAAACGGCGGGGCCGTGGAAAAGTGCTGCTGATAACGAAAAACCCCTTGCAGTGCAAGGGGTTTATTCTGTGCCCGAGACGGGACTTGAACCCGTACGCCCGTATAAAATAGGCACTAGCACCTCAAGCTAGCGCGTCTACCATTCCGCCACCCGGGCAGGTGTCGTGTGGACAACGAGTAGATACTTTAGCAGCTGATTCGCGCAGTGCAACTCGATGGGTATTTTCGGCGTGTCGCGTTTTCGCTCGGTAGCCTTGAGGCTATGACAGATGCTCTTTTCCTGTTCGATCCGCAGGTCGACGATGTTCCAGTAAACAGCGATGAACTCCATGCCGGTTGGAAGCTCACCCTTCCGCCGCATATCAAACGTCACGCCGTACAGGCCATGCGTTTGAGGGTGGGTGACAGCCTGCAGCTTTCGGATGGTGACGGCTTGAGAATTCAGGCTGTATTGAATGATGTCGAAGCCGGATTGGCCGAGGTGGTCAATGTAGGGAGGGAACCCGAGCCGTTGACCAGGCTTGCCTTGATTCAGGCTTTGGCGAAAACCGGTCATGATGAGCAGGCCATCGATACGGCTACGCAGATCGGAGTGGATCAGGTTATTCCATGGCAGGCTGATCGTTCCATCGCCAAGTGGAAAGCCGGCCGCACGGATCGGAAGTGGAGTTCTGTACTTGATGCCGCCACGGAACAATCCAGGCGGGCGTTCAAGCCGCGGCTGGAGGCATGCGTCTCCAGCAAAGATATCGTGGCGATATGCCGGCGGGCATGCGTGCATGGCGACTTGGTGATCGTTTTGCACCAGGACGCCACGGATACTTGGACCAGTGTAGAGACGCGTGTCGCGCAGTTGATCGATCGTACGTTGGAGGACGGCAAGCCTCGCACCATCAATGTGGTCGTGGGGCCTGAGGGCGGTATCAGCGAACAGGAGGTGTCCGCATTCCTTGAGGCCGGTGCCGTCAGCTGTGTGCTGGGGCGCAATATTCTGAGAGCCGCCACTGCAGGTCCCGTGGCGCTTTCCCTGTTGTCTCGAACCTTGGGACGTTACGAATAGACTGCCGGTAAGACCAACAGTATGGAAATGCCGGGGAAAGAATTGACTGAAGGCTGATTGGAAGTCATACATGGGCATCGCCCCGCGCTAAGCTGAATACGGAGTAATACCAAACGTTCGAGGAGCAAGATGAGCGCATCTGATGATTGCCTGTTCTGCAAGATCATCGCAGGCCAGATTCCCAGCAGCAAGGTGTACGAGGATGAGACGACGTACGCCTTCAAGGACATCAATCCCAAAGCCAAAGTCCACGTACTGATTGTGCCGAAGAAGCATTATGCCAATGTGGCGGAGCTCGCGGCCGAAGATCCGGCCGAGCTGGCGCATATTGTTTCCGTTGCCCAGAACATCGCTGATGAGTCCTTCCACGGTGCTTACCGTTTGGTGTTCAACACGGGTCTTGATGCGGGACAGACCGTATTCCATGTGCATGCTCATGTACTGACCGGCGAGAAGCTGGACGAGTAGCGAGGAGCGAGAAGTTTTCGTGGCCACGACTACACGTACCATCACCATCCCGCCGCAGCTTGATCCGGTGTCTGTGCTCGGCCCGGTGGATGAGGTCATCCGAGAGGTGGAACGAGCCTTCCCGGACCTCACCATCATCGTGCGCGGCAATCGGGTGGCCATCGTCTCCCGTTCCAAGCAGTCCGAGCCGCAGGCCGCGCAAGCCGAGGACTTGGTCAACACCATCATCCAGGCTGCCTATACCGCACCGATGGACGCCGATACGGTGCGTCGCATGCTTGACCAGAACGTGTTGAGAAATGACGTGAGATTAAGCCGCCCCGGGCATGGTCCTACCCACGCCAAACTTGTACAATCCACCTCCGGTGAGACGAATGGGCGAACCCGGAATCAATCACGGGGCCAAGCCGGGCGCGAGAGCACTTACCGCAAGCCGACGGTGCCTGGCGTCATCACTTTTGCGGCGGGCGTGCCGGTTCGTGCGAAAACCGCCGGACAGATGGCATACGTCAACGCCATCGAGTCGCACACCATCACATTCGGCATTGGTCCTGCCGGCACCGGAAAGACGTACCTTGCAGTGGCCAAAGCAGTACGTGCCTTTCAGGACAAACAGATCCGACGGATCATCCTGACCCGCCCTGCCGTGGAGGCAGGGGAGAATCTGGGTTTCCTACCGGGAACGCTCAACGACAAGGTCGATCCATATCTGCGCCCGCTGTATGACGCTTTGGGAGATATGCTCGGAGCTGATCAGCTCAGACGTCTTATGGACGACAACACCATCGAGGTGGCGCCGCTTGCCTACATGCGTGGCCGTACGCTCAACGATGCGTTTGTGATTCTCGACGAGGCGCAGAACACCACCGAGCAGCAGATGAAAATGTTCCTGACGCGACTTGGCTTCAATACCAAAATGGTGATCACCGGTGATATTTCACAGGTCGATCTGGCTGTGCCGCGATCCGGTTTGGTCACCATTGAACAGATTCTGGGGACTATAGAAGGCATTTCGTTTGTTCATTTGGACAGCGATGATGTGGTACGTCATCAGTTGGTGGGCAAAATCGTAGCCGCCTACGACAGACACGCTGCTATCGCCGGAGACCATCGTGCCATCGAACGTCATGGACGTCGCCGCGGCAAAGCCGCAGGTGATGCTGATGCCAATTCCGCCCAACGGATCAGCTCCACCGGCGCTTCTGATGAAACTTCTGGCGACGAGACCCTGACAACACGAAACGAGGCAGTAGATGAGCGTTGACGTGACCAACGAGACCCAATGGATTATCGATCCGAAGATTTTCTCGGATCTGGGCATATGGGTGCTCGATCAGATGCGCGTAAGCACACAGTCCGACTTGACCATCATGTTTGTGGACCCCGACCCCATCGCCGAACTGCACATGCGTTGGATGAATTTGGAAGGGCCGACCGATGTGATGAGCTTCCCGATGGACGAACTGCGCCCCGGCGATGGCAGAACCGTGATGGAAGGCGTCTTGGGAGATATCGTGATCTGCCCATGGGTTGCCGCGCAGCAGGCGGCAGCGGCGGGCCACAGCACCATGCAGGAAATGCTGTTGCTGACGATTCATGGCATTCTGCATCTGCTCGGCTACGATCATGTGACTCCTGAGCAGGAGCGTCAGATGTTCGGTTTGCAACGTCAGTTGCTGCTCACGTTCTTTGCCCTGCGTCATGATTCCGGGGCACAAGCCACACTGCCCGCCGGCGCTCCCGACGCATTGGCCATCTATGATGCCACGCATGGAAGCGGGCGTGACCTTGATGCGAAAAGCTGATCTGATTCAGTCCATAATTCTGATTCAGCAATTCTGATTCAGCCGACAGAACCGTACAGCCAGACGCAAGACGATCTTCGCCAACGCTGTACACGTATTGTTCTCCGATAATTATTTCCTTTCAACGACCAAGGACGACAATCGATATGGAGTATTCCAGTACCACCCTGATCGCCATCACCGTAGTTTTGGTGTTCGTGGCGGCCGTATCCGTCTGGTTCTCATTGACTATGGCTGCTGCGGAAGGTGCCGTAGCCCGTGTGACCCGATCCAGTCTGAACAATCTCATTCTGGAGGTGCAGACCGATTCTGAGACCAGTCAGTTCCTCAAGATGAAAAAAATCGACAGAATTCATCTGGTGCAGCGGCTGATCTCCAATCGGTATGCCACGGCGGGAAGTTGTGCTTTCTTCCGTGTGGCGTGCAATGTGATCGATGGCGTGCTGGTGGCTTCTCTGGCGTCGCTATGGGGTGCCGAGCTATGGGTGGGGCTGTTGGCCGGGTTCCTGTTCGCGGCGATCGTGGCCGTGGTCTCGGTATTGGTCAGGCCGCGCACCGCTGGCATGGCTAAGCCGGTGGACAGTCTGCTGTCCCACTCCCGCACGGTGTCGATTGTTGTATGGCTGACGCCATTTGCTCGTCTGGGTTCTGACAAGAACGGCGGTAAGACAGGCCGTCGCACCAAGAACGACGATCTGTCCGATGACGAGGAACTGGAAAAGATTCAGCTTGAACAGGGCAAGGCAGCCATTGATCGATTGGTGGAATCCAACGAATTCGATCCCGAAGTCTCGGAGATGTTGCGCAATGTGCTCACCCTGTCCGATACGCTCACTCGTGAAATCATGGTGCCGCGCACCGACATGATCTGCATGGAGCGGGACACCACATTATCGGCAGCGCTCAAACTGTTCTCGCGTTCGGGCTTCTCCCGTGTGCCGGTGATCGGCGAAGATATGGACGACCTTGTGGGCGTGGCCTATCTGAAAGATGCCGTGCGCGCCACAGCCTTTAACCCGGCCGCTTTGGATCGTCAGGTGGAGACCATCGTGCGTCAGCCGATGTTGGTGCCCGAATCAAAGCCGGTGGATGATTTGTTCCATGAGATGCAGCGGTCACGTCAGCATGTGGCTGTAGTGGTCGATGAATACGGCGGCATCGCCGGCATGGTAACCATCGAAGACGCGCTGGAACAGATCGTGGGCGAGTTGGAGGATGAGCATGATCGTACTCAGCGCAGTGAGCCCGAGAAGATCGGCGACAACAAGTGGAAGATGCCGGCCCGTACTCCAATCGCCGATCTGGAGGAGATCTTCGAGATCGATATCGACGAGGACGACGTCGACACGGTCTACGGTCTGCTGACCAAGATTCTCGGCCGTGTACCGATCGTCGGTGCGTCGGCCGTGACCCGTGGCCTGAAACTCACTGCGGTCGACTCCGCCGGACGTCGTAAGAAGGTGTCAACCATCGTGGTCGAACCTGACCACGTCGAGGGTGACGAGGAAGATGGCAAGACCAGCGAGGAAGACGGCGAACCATCCGCCGACGAAGACAAGACCGTCAGCAAGGAGTGAGATGAGCGATCAGAACAATACCGCACATGTTGATGAGCCGGTGAAGCAGGACATCCCTTATCGTTCGGGATTCGTGGCTGTGGTGGGCCGTCCGAACGTGGGCAAATCCACGTTGATCAACGCGCTGATCGGCAAGCAGATTGCCATCGCATCCTCCCGTCCGGAAACCACGCGAAAGGCGATTCGCGGCATTCTGACCACGGATCATGCGCAGCTGGTATTGGTGGACACTCCCGGTATCCATCGTCCTCGCACCTTGCTTGGCCAGCGTCTCAACGATGTAGTGGAGGAGTCCCTGTCGGACGTGGACGTGGTGGCGTTCCTGTTGCCTGCCGATCAGGAGATCGGTCCGGGAGATCGTCGCATTCTCTCTCGCCTGCGTTCCGATTTCGCCACAAAGCGTGAGGACGGCACCTTCGCTTGGAAGGTTCCGCTGATCGCCATCGTTACCAAAATCGACGAACTGGGCCGCGAACAGCTGATCAACAAGCTCATCGAAATCAACGAGTTCGCTGATTTCGCGGATATCGTGCCGGTCAGTGCGCTGAAGCATGACAACCTCACCGAGGTCAGGAACGTACTGATCGATCACACGCCGGAAGGCCCGCAGATGTATCCGGAGGACCAGATCAGCGAGGAACGTCCGGAAGACACCATCGCCGAACTTATCCGCGGCGCATTCCTGGAAACGCTCGATGACGAATTGCCGCACTCGCTGGCTGTAGTGGTCGATTCCATCGATTATCCCGAAGACAATGAAACCGGGGCGGCTTATGACGGCAAGGCTCAGGTCAACGTATCCATCTACGTGGAGCGCGACTCGCAGAAGCCCATCATCATCGGTAAGGGCGCGTCGAATCTCACTTATGTGAAGAAAAAGCTGCGTACTCCGGTCAATCGCATCGTCGGGCAGAAGGCTCGCCTTGACCTCCACGTCAAGGTTGCCAAAGGTTGGCAGTCCGATCCTAAGCAGTTGGAAAAACTAGGTTTCTAGTTTTTCCAACTGCTTAGGATCGCTTCGCAGACGCGGTTGCGTCTGCTCACTTCACCTATGGACAGTCCACTGGACTGTCCATTTCACGGTTCAGCCAAGCAGTTGGGAAAATTAGGCTTCTAATTATCCGACTGCTTGGGATCGCTTCAGGGAAGTCTGTTGGCTTCCCTTTTGTTTCATCCGCTGTTTCACCGATGGGTGTTGATCCACAGGATTGCGAGCTGTGTACGATTGGCTAGGCCCAGTCGGTCCAATATAGTGCTGATACGGTTGCGGACCGTGCCCTCGCTCAGGTAAAGGCGTGCGGCGATATCCCGATTGTCGAATCCCTGCGCCACGAGCTCGGTGATGCTGCGGCTGCGTTCATCCAGTGCATCCAGTATGCGTCGGTCCGCATCAGAATCGATGGAAACGGTCCCATGCCGGTGAGCTGCGGTAGCGATCTGTGATGGACGACTCGGTTCATCGGTTTGCATGTTGCTGCCGTTGGCGTTCGCACTGTTGCCGGTGAGCTTGCCAAGCACCTCGGCGCCGAGCACCACTTGTCCGGCCATCACCGCCTGCAAGGCGGGTGCTACGGCGGAGACATCCTGCTTGATGAGATATCCCTTGGCACCCAGCGTCATAGCTTGTGCTATATATTCCCGATCTGCGAATGTAGTGAGGAACAGCACGCGAGCGGCAGGGTCTTTCTTCAAGATCTCTCGTGCCGCGTCTAGACCACTCGTGCCGGGCATCTGGATATCGATGAGCAGAATATCCGGGTGATTGGCCGGTGTGGTGAAATACTGTTCGACTGCGGTCTTTCCATCGTGTGCGGTCCATAGCACCTCGGCTGCACCGGTGGCAGACAGGATGGTTGCCAACGATTGACAGACGATAGGATCATCGTCCACGATTGCGATTCTCATCATGCTGCTTCCTTTACCGAACGATTCCATTGCCGTTTTGGCACCGAGACGAACACGCGCCATCCTTGCCGATATGGTCCACATGACGACGTGCCGCCGATCGCACGCACACGTGACTCGATATCAGCCAATCCCATGCCCCGGGACAAGACGCTGCTGTTCCTGCTGTTCGTTTGTTGCTGTGGGATCGCGGGTCCAGGATCCTGTACGACCAACTGCCAGAATGCGGGAAAATCACGCAACGTGACCTGCGCTGTACGGGCTTGGCTGTGATGAACGACATTCGACAAAGCCTCGCGAATCACCGTGGAGCAACAGCGAGATACAGGAGCCGGAGCAGATGCAATATCGTTCTCTAGCTCGACGATAAAGCCAGGAGAAATGCCATTGAACGAGCGTACGGCCGCTTCAATCTGCGCAGTAAAATCAGTGCCGTCATCCTCCAGATCATGCACAGACCGACGCACCATCATCATCGCATCATCCAATGTTTCGCTTAATGCTCCAAAATGTTGAGAAGCCATGGCGTCACCAGTTGCGTCGGCCACAGTGAGTCCGGCTTGAGTCTGCATAATGGCACGAGTCAGCAAATGGCCTACATTGTCGTGAATCTCGCGTGCGATACGAGTACGCTCACCCAGCGTGGCCATACGGACCGACTGTGCTCGCTCCTCGTCCATATCGGCCAGTCGGACGCGGTTGGACCGGCTCGCCTCGCGTGTACGGTCTTGCAGTGCACGCAGCTGGTGACGTTCCTCATCCTCTTTCGCTGATCGCCCTCCCAGCGCGAAGCTCAGTGACGCTATGCCTGCGATCAGTGTGATTCCAGTCAGGTCGTAGTTCGCTCGTCCAACGGCGATTGCAGGCAACAGCCAGGCTGCCGCCAGCGGGATTAGCCATATCCAGCGAGATACGGTAATGCAATATGGCAGAAAAATCGAAGAATCCTCGGTCGGCATCGTTCTGCCCGTCTTCGACGAAAAACGATGCAGCTGTGGCATCGAAGACGATGATACCGATATCATCCTCGTACTCGGCAATCTTGCAGCGTCATAGGCGATAACTGGCAGAAACACGATCCAGTGAGGTAGAGCAAGCGTCATCAACGCATATCCGGCTACCGGAATCCAGGCCCATGTTGCTTGTCTCAGCCAGTCGAACAACCCTGTTGCCGACAGTACCAGCAACATTCCAGCGATGATTTCGGCGCTGGGAACACTTCGGGACGCATTTACCCCCAGAACAGTGCTTTTGACAGCGAACAACAGCATCATGCTGATCGCCACCATCAGCCCCTTTTCCGCCATCGTGCGCATACGCCCTCCGAAGTGCGAGCCTTCCCCTTTCTCCAAGACTACCCGCTTTGTACAGATGTGGCTTGCTCAACAGAAGTATTTATGAAGCTTGTGTCAGATCTGTATGTTTTTGCCTCGGATAGTACCATGTATTTGATGTTTCTGATGATTATTCAACGCGTGAAGAGGCAAAGGGGACTCTGATGATGAACGATCATTTGTCTGATTCAGACAGCGACAAGAAAATCTCCGCGTTCGATGAAGCCATGTTCGAGCATGCGGTCATTCAACGTCTGCAGTCGTTAGGGTACGAATGGCTATACGGTCCGGATGTAAGCCGTACGAATGAGCTGTACCGCGATGCCCGGTTGCCGGGAGTCTTGGAAGATTGTTTACACCGTATCAATCCGAAAGCGCATCCGGCCGCTCTTGCTGAGGCTTTGCGTAAGGTAACGGGTATCGAGGGAGTGGATTTGCTATCCCGCAATATCCAATTCATGGATTACCTCCAATCTGGTGTTGAAGTGTCGTTCTTCGATGGAGAGAAGATGGACACGGACCATGTGCGAATTATTGATTTCGAGCATCCGGAACGGAACACGTTCAATGTGGTCAATCAATGGACATACGTCGAATTTGAAGAAAAACGACCTGACATCATCGTCTTTGTCAACGGTATGCCACTGGTGGTATTCGAGCTGAAATCGCCGTCACGCGAGAACGTTGATGCTTCGGACGCCTATCTACAGCTGAGAACCTATATGAAGGTTATTCCTTCATTGTTCACGTACAACGCATTTTGCGTGATGACCGACATGAGCGATACTCGTGTAGGAACCATTACCGCCAACGAAGATCGCTTCATGCAATGGAAGACAGCTGACGGTGACTATTCAAAGATTGCCAATAAGATAGCTGTTCGATGGACTACCTTGCTTGATGGTATGTTCCCGAAGGAACGGTTGCTTGATATTCTTCGGAATTTCATCTGTTTCTCCAAGTCAGAAGAAGGAACCGCGAAAATTCTTGCCGCATACCATCAGTACTTCGGTGTCCATAAGGCAGTAGAGAGCACTTTGCATGCCATGAACAGTGACGGCAAAGCTGGTGTGTTCTGGCATACTCAGGGTTCCGGTAAATCATTGTCGATGGTCTTCTATGTGCATTTGCTGGCTGAACAGGTGAACAGTCCAACGATTGTCGTGACTACTGATCGCACTGATTTGGATGGGCAGTTATACAGTCAGTTTGCTAAATGCTCGGATTTCTTACGCCAGATTCCTCAACAGGCGGAAAGTCGCGAGAATCTGATCGAACTGTTGGATAATCGGCAGGCGAACGGCATCGTGTTCACGACGATGCAGAAATTCAGCGAATCCGATGAACCCTTATCCGAGAGGCATAACATCGTGGTCATGGCTGATGAGGCTCACCGCAGTCAGTACGGGTTGGAGGTGAAACTTCATACAGATGGTACTCGTTCGATTGGTGATGCTTTAAAGGTACGTCAGGCGCTGCCGAACGCTTCCTATATTGGTTTTACCGGCACTCCGATTGAGACACAGGACAAGTCCACGCGTGAGATATTCGGTGATTACGTGGACGTATATGACATGACCCAATCAGTTGAGGATGGGGCAACTCGTCCGGTGTTCTATGAGAGTCGTGTAGTTTCGCTCAAGCTGGATGAGAATGTGCTCAAAAAACTAGATCAAGAGTACGAAAGCATTGCTGACGACGCAGACGAACTCGCCATTGACCGCAGCAAACGTGATTTGGCAACAATGGATAGTGTGTTGGGAGCACCTGAGACCATTGATTCGTTGTGCCGCGACATCGTGAACCACTATGAGGAGAATCGTGCGGATGAGCTGACGGGCAAGGCATTGGTTGTTGCTTATTCGCGAACCATTGCCATGCGCATGTACGAGAAATTCCTCGAACTACGCCCGCAGTGGAAAGACAAAATGCATGTGGTCATGACTTCTTCCAATCAGGATCCGGAGGAATGGCACAAGATTATCGGCAACAAAGCGCACAAACTGGAGCTGGCTAAAGAATTCAAGGATGATGATAGCCCGTTCAAAATCGCCATTGTCGTGGATATGTGGCTGACCGGTTTTGACGTACCTTCACTGTCCACGATGTATGTCTACAAGCCCATGAAGGGGCATAATCTGATGCAGGCTATTGCTCGTGTGAACCGTGTGTACAAGGGCAAGGAAGGCGGCCTGATCGTCGATTACATTGGCATCGCCGGTGCCCTGAAACGCGCGATGCACGATTACACTAAGCGTGATCGTGAACGGTATGGCGACATGAACGTGGCCTACACTGCATACCCGTTATTCCTCGACAAACTGAGTGCGTGCCGCGACTTCCTGCATGGGCTGGACTATCAGAGCCGAATCCACACCAATTCTGCCGAACAGATGGCTGAAGCCATTGCGGATGGTGCGGACTACTTACTTGATCCCGAGCGGGAGAAAAATCGTAAGGACTTTATCAAGTGTGCCAAGGAGATGGCCCAAGCATTTGGTTTATGCCGCAGCATGGTTGCTGATGAACTGAAGATCGAAGAAGCGTACATCGATGTGTTGCGCACACAGATGCTGAAAGTGCTGAACGTCAATCCAGACAACCCGCGTATGTCTTTGAAGGAGATTAACAAGCAAATCGCTGCCATCATGGAGCAAGGCGTACATAACGAAGGCGTTATCGATCTGTTCGAAGACCGGACAGTTGAGGTCTCGCTGTTTGATGAATCGTTCCTTGCCGAAGTCGCACAGATGAAGCAGAAGAATCTTGCGATGGAATTGTTGCGCAAGCTGATTGACGATCAGGTCAAGGCATATCGCAAGAAGAGCGTAGTCATGGCCGGCAAATTCTCCGAGATGCTGCAGCAATCGGTCAATGCATATCTAAACGGCATGCTCACCAACGCCGAGGTCATCCAACAGCTGTTGGACATGGCCAAGGAAATCACGGCCGCACGTCAGGAAGGTAAGACGCTCGGTCTGGATGATGAGGAGCTTGCCTTTTATGACGCATTGACCAAGCCGCAAGCCATCAAGGATTTCTACGAGAACGATGAGCTGGTCGCCATCACCCGAGAATTGACTGACACGTTGCGCAAGAACCGCACGATAGACTGGCAGAAGAAAGAAGATGCCCGCGCTCGCATGCGTAAGTCGATCAAGCGATTGCTGAAGAAGCATAAGTATCCGCCGGATGAGGTGCCGGAGGCTATCGAGACGGTGATGCAGCAATGTGAACTGTGGGTTGACAACGGAGAAGGAAACTGATTCATGGCGAAGAAGACAAGTACCAAAGCCCTCGGATTCGAGGAGCAGATTTGGGACGCGGCTTGTAAACTGCGTGGCAACATCGATGCTTCGGAATACAAGAATGTTGTGCTCGGCTTGATTTTCCTCAAATATATCTCGGATAACTTCGAGGCCAAACACGCCGAATTGGTGGCCGAAGGCGAAGGATTCGAGGAAGACCGTGACGAGTACACGTCCGAGAACATCTTCTGGGTACCGAAAGAAGCCCGTTGGGAAGTCGTGGCCGCGGCTGCGCACACTCCTGAAGTCGGTAAGGTCATCGATGAATCAATGAGGCTCATCGAGCAGGAGAACAAGAAACTCAAGGGCGTGCTGCCCAAGAACTTTGCACGTCCTGAACTGGACAAGCGCCGGCTCGGGGAAGTGGTCGACCTGTTCACCAACGTGAAGATGGCTGAGAACGGAGACACCCATGATCTGCTCGGCCGCACGTATGAATACTGCCTGTCGCAGTTTGCATCGCAGGAGGGTAAGAATGCCGGTGAATTCTACACGCCGAAATGCGTAGTGAAGACTCTAGTGAATGTGCTTGAACCGTTCAAGGGGCGTGTTTACGATCCCGCGTGTGGTTCAGGCGGCATGTTCGTGCAGTCCGCTGAATTTGTGCGCAATCATCAGGGCAATATCAACAACATCTCCGTCTATGGTCAGGAGTCGAACCCGACAACGTGGAAGATGGCCACGATGAACCTCGCCATCCGTGGCATCGATGCTGACCTTGGTCCGAAGAATGATGACACATTCTTCAATGACCTGCATCGCACTGAACGGTTCGACTATATTCTTGCGAATCCGCCGTTCAACCTTTCTGATTGGGGTGGCGACAAGTTGCAAGATGATCCGCGCTGGGAATACGGCGTACCGCCGCAAAGCAATGCAAACTTCGCGTGGATGCAGCATATGATTCACCACCTGTCTCAGTCCGGTAGAATCGGTTTGGTGCTTGCCAATGGTTCGTTGTCGTCGCAGACGAACAATGAAGGAGAGATTCGCAAGAACATCGTCAACGCCGGACTGGTGGAGGGTATTGTTGCGATGCCGACGCAGTTGTTCTTCTCCACGCAGATTCCGGTATGTTTGTGGTTCCTGCGTAAGGGACGTCCTGCTGATTCGGAGACACTATTCGTGGATGCTCGCAATATGGGTACGATGATCAGCCGTTCGCAGCGCACGCTGACCGATGAGGACATTCAGAAGATCGCGTCCACGTTTGATGCGTTCCGTGATGGAACACTGGAAGAGGAGAAAGGCTTCTCCGCTGCAGCGTCTATCGAAGACATCGCCAAGCAGGATTACATTCTTACCCCCGGTCGCTATGTTGGCATCGCCGAACAGGAAGAGGACGACGAGCCTTTCGATGAGAAGATGAAGCGTCTGACCAGCGAACTCGACAAGTGTTTCGAGGAGTCCAACCGACTGCAAGCCGAAATCAAAAAGAATCTGGAGGCGATTGGGTATGGGCTGTGAATTATCCGAACTTATATCTCTGGTTCGTGGAAATACATACAAGAGCAAGTTGCTCGGTGACGATGGCCCTGCATTACTTGGTCTTGGAACTATTGCTCGTAATGGTGGATTTAATGGTTCCAAATTACGCCATTATCCGGGGGAGACCTCCGAAAAAATCTTGATGCATCCGAATGATTTATATGTGTCATTAAAAGACATAACAAATAAGGGAGATCTTTTGGGAGCGGTTGCACGTGTTCCGAGTAAGGTGTCTTTGGGAAGACTTACTCAGGACACGGTTGCTCTCCGCTTTCGTGAAGGAGTTTCTGTTGATTATCAACATTATGTGTACTGGTTACTGAGAACGCCACAATATCGGGATTATTGCAGAGCACGAGGAATGGGAACAACGAATCTATCTCTTTCAAGAGATGTTTTTTTGGCATGGAAACTCCCTGATTTTTCGAGTGCACGACGACTGTTGGTCGAAACTCTTGAAGCAATTGAGGAGCTAATTGATAATCTCAATCAGACAAACGGCCATTTGTTTGAGCTGCTTAAGATTGAATTTGCCCATAGATTTGAGAATGGGGATACGCCTGTCAGTGATTTAGGAAGCGTCGTTTCCATTTGGAAAAAGTCGGTGAAACCTGCCAGTAATCCGGATAAATATTGGGAACATTACAGTATCCCAGCATTTGATGCTGAACAATATCCTTCTTTTGAATTGGGGAACACAATCAAAAGCAACAAATATGAAGTCGTGCCGAATTCCATTTTGGTGTCGAAACTCAATCCAACAACACGACGTCTCTGGCTGCCACAGTTGATAAACACCGATAACGCAATATGTTCTACGGAATTTATCGAATATGTTCCTAACAATCAAAAGAACTATAGCTTTTATTGCTCAGCTTTGATGCAAGACAGATTCTTTAGTTATCTTGAAGGACATGTGACTGGCTCTACAGGTTCTCGTCAACGAGTCCATCCCAGCGACACTCTTGCATATACTGTGCCGAACCCGAGCGCATCAGAGATTCGAGATTACTGTATGTTCGCAGATCCTGTAATCGAGCAAATCAGAAACACGAGTATCGAATCAAAAAGATTGGCAACACTTCGTGATGCCCTGTTGCCCAAACTGATGTCAGGTGAGATTGATGTTTCCAAGGTTGAACTGCCTACGCGGCCAGAACAAACTGTTCCAGCAAATGGCCGTTTGCCTGAGCGAGATAGTTGATCTGCTTGTCGTATGCTCCAAGAACGTAGGCAATCTTGTACTGCGTCGTGAGATCAGGAATGGTGACTACGCAATGGTGAACGTGGTTTCGGTTGATGCCTGGAACCGCGCTTGCTGTTGTGTAGTTATTCCAGTTGATGGTTTTTAGTAGATAGTAAATAAAATGAGGATAATTCCCTTTGAAATCAGAGACATACAGAGTGGTATTCAAAGGCCAATAGTCAT
Organism: Bifidobacterium olomucense; assembly: GCF_012932375.1. GTDB lineage: Bacteria > Actinomycetota > Actinomycetes > Actinomycetales > Bifidobacteriaceae > Bifidobacterium > Bifidobacterium olomucense. Next base: position 54,163 of record NZ_JAAIIG010000003.1, read on the forward strand.
CTTCTGCATAGAAAACTTCACCGATGGTGCCGTATCGTCCGGTGATTACTCCTGGCCCGTGTACTGCGACTTCATTGTGAAACCCAGAACGTCCTGAAGACGAATAAACAGGGATCTTACCGTTGACTCGTTTCTTTGAAGGCAGATCGTATCCGCGCTTGAGTGTGATTGCCTCGCCAAGCGCCATGCTTTGCCATGTCATTGATTGCATACCTATCGTTATTTGTGCGTTGTAATCAAGCCTGTCCGTAGAAGTCTTCGGTGCTGTATTCCTTCCACCTGAGGTACATTTCTCGATAGTTTTTCTTGATGAATTTTTGAATTATAGAGACCTCTTTTGCGGTGAGTCTGCCTTGTCGTTCAAGCGTGGTGTCGCCGTTGGATTTGACGAAGAATTTCGCGGAGCCTGATTCGGTGAGCTTGGTGTCATTGGCGTGTACGTGCATGCATTCGATGACGCAGAATGACGTGAAATACAAGTAATATCCGGCGACCATGAACTGGAAATACTTAGGCATGGTCAACCTCCAGAAACTCCTTGTTGTTTCGGTAATAATCCTGAACGATGCCGACCTCCATGTCGTCCATGCTGGTTTCAAGTACATTGCCTTCACGGTCTAGCACCAGAGCGGAGTCGGGAGCATTGAGATTCAGCACTTTAATATGCCCATTGTCATCGCCAGTAAACGCATAACCGTTCACAATCATTCCCGCGCCGCTGGCAATTGAATCAATATCAGGCATGAGCTATCTCGACTTTCTTGATTGGTTGCAGGAAATGGTTGGCGTCGATGTAGAGATCTGTAAGTACTGGTTCCAGATCGATGTATTCTTCTTCTGGCGCGGCATTGTGCTTGTATTTTGCATCCACGACGAGGTATCCGTTATCCCATTGCTTGACATTGGTATACCGTTCCAATGAGTAAGGAGCGCGGAACCGAATACGAGCCTTGCCGTATTCAAACACGGTGAAACCATTTTCTGCACTGAGATATGCGGTATTTGTCTGCTCTGAACGGGTGCACGATGTAGCCACAGTGCGTCTCCTTTCGGCTTTACCGGGTTGATTGGTACTGGTTTCGATTATAGGGGGATAACGTTGATTACCCTAGATATTTTCGATGCGACGCTTTCACGTTGCTTTGGCTGACCAATGCGTATTGCATGGTGGTGTCTATCTTGACGTGTCCAAGTAGTTTCTGGACCTGTTCCACTGGCATGCCGCGGTTTATGGCATTGGTGGCCATAGTACGTCGGAACTTATGAGGGTGTATGCGGGGAAGTCGCAGATTTCTGCCGAGAGAACGAAGCCGACTTTCCACGGAACAAATGGCAATGCGTTCGTGGTTACCGCTGAGACTGACGAATAGGGCAGGGTTATCGTCGTTGCGACCTTGCAAGTATTCTTCAAGATGAAGTTTGGCTCTGGCATCGAAGTAGGCCTTTCGTTCCTTATTGCCCTTACCTTGCACAATGCATTCACGCTCGTTGAGGTTGATGCTGCTGCGGTCGAGCTTCACTAATTCGCCGACTCGCATGCCGGTGGAGGAGAGCAAGTCAATCATCGCAAGATCGCGTGGTGTCTCGCATCCGTCACGCAATCGTTCCATATCCTCATCCGAAATGATTTCTTTAACTCTGATTGGCGCTTTTATGCGACGTATCTTACGTGCGGGGCTTTTGACGATATAGTCCTCATCCTCTAACCATGAGAAAAACGTGGCGAGAATACGTCGGATATTATCTACTGTGACCTTCCCTACGTCATGCGTCGTCTGGTATTCGGTGAGATAGGTTCGAAGTTGTTCGGTATCCACTTGAGGCAGCGGAACGGAGGTCTCTTTTAAGTAATGCGTAAGTGTTGAATCATAGTATTTCAACGTGCGCTCGCTGCACCCTTCAAGTTCCTTGGCGGTAAGGAAGGAATTCAGCAATTGCTTGGCTTCATTTCCGTTATCGGGAGTTGTTGCCGCGTTGAGATTGACCGACAGTACGCCTTTGAGCTGTTTGAGCTGTCGCGCATCCAACGTGTTCTGCATGGCCTTCAGAATTGATTCGATGGTGTTGCTTCCTATCATGTGGAACCTTTAACTTTAATGCGTGTATGGGATACATGCATGCATAATGCGAGCCGCAGAAAAACGAGGCAATAGGCAGACAAACGGCCATTTGGCTAAATGCTGTGATGCGATGTTTAAGAAAATGTTTGAAGAATCCTCCAATAGTGCGATTCTACAAGATATAGCTACTGTAACAATGGGGCAATCTCCTAGTGGCTCTTCATACAATGAGAACGGAGATGGCGTTGTCTTTTATCAAGGACGTGCTGAATTCGGTTCGCGTTTTCCGAAAAGACGGCTTTACACCACTGAGCCGAAGCGCATGGCAAAGGCGGGAGATGTACTGATGAGTGTCCGCGCTCCTGTCGGTGATATTAATGTCGCTTCAGAGGACTGCTGCATCGGTCGTGGACTCGCTGCAATATCTTGTGATTATAAAAGTTACTGTCTGTATCTTTTACGCTCTTTACAGAAGAAGCTAGACGTTTATAACGGTGAAGGCACTGTTTTTGGCTCCATTAATGGGAAAGCACTTCGGAATATAGAGATTCCACTTAATAGTAAAGAAGACATCGCACAGTTTGAAGAATATGCAAAATCGTTCGACGAAACGATCTTTAATAATAGTTTAGAAATTGTAAGACTCGAACAACTTCGTGATGCCCTGTTGCCCAAACTTATGTCGGGTGAGATTGATGTATCGAAAGTTGAACTGCCTACGCGGCCAGAACAAACTGTTCCAGCAAATGGCCGTTTGCTATATCGAATGACAAATGTCATTGAAACTTGCAGTACTCGTGACGAATGTGGCTGGCTCTATGCGCTCGCGCTTGGGATGATGGAATCATCCAAAGAAGGGAGCGAACATGACAACCGACACTACGGCAGTCCACGTCAGCCAGCTCGTCAAGCGGTACGGCGACATGGTGGCGCTCGACTACTTCGACCTCGACGTGAAGCAGGGCGAGATCTTCGGCCTACTGGGTCCCAACGGTTCCGGCAAGACCACGGCCATCAACTGCATTCTCGCGTTGCTCACCTACGATTCGGGCACCATCCGCGTCTTCGGACAGCCGATGACGCCCACCTCATACGACCTTAAGCGGCGCATCGGTATCGTGCCGCAGAACGTAGCCGTGTTCAACGAACTGACCGTCACCGAGAATATCGACTACTTCTGCTCGCTGTACGTGCCGAAGAAAGCAGACCGCGCACCCCTGGTCGAAGAAGCCATCGAATTCGCCGGACTGCAGGACTTCCGAAAATTCCGTCCCGGCAAACTCTCTGGAGGTCTGCTGCGTCGCCTTAACATCGCTTGCGGCATCGCGCACAAACCGGACCTGATCTTCTTCGACGAGCCGACCGTGGCCGTCGACCCGCAAAGCCGCAACGCAATACTCGAAGGCATCCAGAAACTCAATAAGGCCGGCGCCACGGTGATCTACACCAGCCACTACATGGAGGAGGTCGAGCAGATCTGCGACCGCATCCTCATTATGGATCACGGTCGCCATCTCGCGCTCGGCACAGCCGACGAGCTCAAAGCCATGATCGACACAGGCGAGCGCATCACCATCGAAACGCTTGACCTGACCGACGAGACGCTTGCTGCCGTGCGTGCGCTCGCATTCGTCATCGAAGCGTCCTACGACGGGCGCGAGCTGGAAGTGCGTTGCCGTCGCGGAGAGCACAATCTCGTCGACCTTATCGGTGTACTGCGTACTTCAGGAGCGAACATCGGACACTTGACCAGCCGGCCGCCGAGCCTCAACGACGTGTTCCTGGAACTCACCGGCAAGGCACTGCGCGACTAGGGATCCTCAACCCAAGGAAAGGAGAACACCATGTGGACTACTTTCATAGTCACACTGAAGGCGAACCTCAGGGATAAGAGCTCGCTGTTCTGGCTCATCGTGTTCCCGATCGCTCTGGCGACCATGTTCAATGGCGTGTTCGGCAACCTGGATCAGGCCATGAGCATCACCCCGGTGTCCGTGGCTGTCGTGAAGGATACGAATTGGACAAACGCGATCGGTGCGGACACGCTCATTACGGCGATGTCCGGCAAAAACGGCAATTCAGGCAAGGCTCAAGATGACAGCAGGGATGTAATGGACATCGATCCCGGCGTGACCCTGCTGGACGTCACTAAGGTCGACTCGATTTCACAGGCCCGCGAACTCTTGTCCCAAGACAAGACGGACGGCTATCTCAAGGCTGACGACGAGGGACGAATCGCCCTCACATTAAGCGACGACACCGTGACCGTAGCCAATAACGGCACGCAGGAAGCGGGACTCGACGTTTCTCTCTCGGCGCTTGACAATGTACTCGACCAGTACAACCGCACCAGCACCACCGTGAAGTCCGTGCTCAAAGACAATCCGACCGCCCCGGCCACGCGCACGTTCTGGAACGGCATCAACGCGTCCATGAACGCCACCAAGGAGGTCACGCTCACCAACTTCAAGCCCAGCGTGATGGCGAGATACTATTACGCGCTCATGGGCATGGCCTGTCTGGTCGCCATGTCGTACATGATCCACACCGTCACCACCGCACAGGCGAACCTCTCCGCACTCGGCATCCGCCGCACCGTCGCGCCGCTCGGCCGTGCCAAACAGCTTATCGCCGGATTCCTCGCCGGATGGCTGTGCTCCTGCGTCTGTCTGCTCGTCGCGCTCGCCTATATCCGCTACGGTTGCGACATCGAAGTCGGTGGACGTGAATCTGCGGCCGTGCTCGCCGTAATCGTCGCCTCGTTCATGACTTGCGCGTTCGGCACGATGATCGGCGCTATCCCCAAACTCACGACCGGCGTCAAGCAGGGCATGTCCACCGCGATTGCCTGCTCGCTGTCCCTGTTCAGCGGCCTGTATGGCGGATTCGCCATGGAACTAAGCGACCTGATCACACGCAAGGCACCCTTGCTCGCCGCCATCAATCCCGCCCAACAGGTGACTAACCTGTTCTACTCGCTCATGTACTACGACAGCTACCAGCCGTTCATCCGCACCTGCGCCATCTTGTTGGCGATGAGCGCGGTGTTCCTCGCGGCCGGCGTGATCATGCTCAGGAGGCAACGTTATGAACACCTGTAAAGCAACCATACACGTACTGCTCGCACACCGCACGTACATCATCATCTATTTGGTGCTCATGGGCATCATGATGTTCACGCTCAGCTGGTCTCAGATCACCGTAGCCACCCGCACGGTGGCTGACACCTACGAGCCGGAGAAGGTCAACGTTGCCGTCATTGATCGGGATTCAAACCGAGGCGGCATCGCGGAAGGACTGCGCGACTACCTGTCCGATTCCGCCACGCTGGTCAGCCTGGATGACGATTCCGAATCGTTGCAACAGGCCGTCGCCTCGAACTGGACCGACCTCATCGTCATCATCCCACGCGGTTACGCCGACAACTTCCTCAGGGCCTCGCAATCCGGCGGCGACATGCCGAAAGTCGAGACGGTCACGAGCTACACGTCCGGTGCCGGCACCATCGCCGGCATGAACGTGAACGGGTTCCTCTCGCTGACCCGTATCGCATTGATCGGCGGAAACGTGCAGATCGATGACAACGAACTCGCCGCATGGTACGCAAAATACGCCAAGGTGATCGGCGGCATGAATACCGGTGAAGCTGCCGGTTCCGCTGCTGCCGGGCAGAATGGCAACTGGTCGCAGGTCATGGACGGCTCATCCACGTTCGACCTCAACTCACTGCCCGAGGGAACGTTGTCTGAACTGACGATGACCGATATGCAATCCGCCGCCAAGCGGGCTGCACGCACGGCACACGATGCGAAGGCCAACCGACCGGTCGTCGTGGAGAACATCACATCGCAGAACGACCGGGCGGCAGACACGGCGAATCCGGTTGCGTCCGGGTTCGGCGACACGATGAAGACGGCAATCTACCCGCTGTTCCTCACCTTGAGCGTATGCGTGAGCCTTGTGGCCCGCGTGTTCGGCGCGGGGGAGCTGCGTCGCAGACTTATGGCGTCCCCATCCATGGCCTCGATCGGACTCAAGCGTATGGGAGTCCTGTGTGGCTTCGCGTTGCTGATCTGCGTGGGCTATCTGGTTACCGCGCTGGGCCTCACAGCTGCAGCAGGCGTGAATATCGTTTCGATACCGGTAGGCGGCGTGATGATGACCTTCACCTCGATCTGCATGTTCGCCCTTATGTGCACGGCCTGTGGATTCATGCTCGGTGAATTCGGCGCTTCGGACATGGTGGCCAACGGCTTCGCCAACGTGTTCGGTCTGCTCATCCTATTCGCCTCTGGCATCGCGTTCCCGATAAGCATGATGCCGGACACGATGGTCACCATCGCCAGACTCACGCCCGGCTGGTGGTACTGCACGGCGATCGACAACGCGCTCGGCTTCGGTTCCGCCGCATCCGGCGTGAACGTGGGCGGCTGGGCTGTGGCCACCGGCATCGTGGCATTGTTCGCCGTCGCGTTCGTCTGTGTGGGACTCGCTGCCGGACGGTTCCGCCGCTCCCGGCCGAATGCGGTGGCTTCGACCGTCACTCAACTCGCCGAAGCATAGACTGGGTGCAACCCTTACATCCCCTTCAACCGATACCGCTGGGTCGGGTCGTCTTGGAATTTCACCTTGGCGACTCGACCCTCGCGTATGAGCTCGCGCATGCCGGAAGTGGCGGCCAAGGGAGTGAGCTGCAGCTCGCGGATGATCTCCTTGATGCTCATTGCGGAATGCCGTTCCAGTACGGTTAGAATCGCCTTCGAAATATCACTCGGCGTGCTGTTCGCGGCTGAACGTTGTTTGGTGATGGTCATCGTGAACGTGTTGATGTCATTGACCGTGGTGGCCGGTTCAATGCCTGCCTCCCTGAGGCTTGCAGCGATGCGCTGGTAGCCATCGCCGCCCTCCGGGTTCACGAATCCTCCATCCGGGTACGGTGTGGACTCCAACAACGTGAACAGGAACTGGTTGCGGGTGGAAACAAATGGTGCGCCGGTCACCGGATTCGGATTCGCCAGTACGTCATGCGTCACGGTGCCGTACAAACCACCTGGATTGGTGATCTCGATACGGTTCGTGAACACACTGATACGTACCTGCGTGCCACGCGCATCGGGGGAGTAGTCCCGGTGGGTAAGCGCATTCGCTATAGCCTCACGCAGCACCACTGGTGGATAGTCCGGTTTCTTCGCGCCGATCCAGCGCATCAGCGATTCGACCGCGTCGCTGATCATCACCGGAATAGGTCCTACGATGGTCTTGGCTGCCACCAGCCGGTCATCGCCACGGAATACCTCGTCTCGATCGATGCCGGGAAACACTGCGATGGCAATGGACAGCCGTGGATAATACTTCTGCGGATAGCGGCCAAGCGCCAGAAGCCCTGCTAACGTGGGGCGTAAGATGCCTCCGACTTCGTTGCCGTCAGAATCATCGTGACGCAACACCTGCAAATCGAGTAGCGTACGGGTGCCGTCCTGCCCGGCAAATACATGTGGATGCTGTTCGCGAGCACGCGCCAACAGTCCTGAAACCAACGTGGGATCTAAGTCATCAATGGCAGCGTCTGGAACGATATCCAAATCATAGGTGGGCTGCAGATGTTCCTCGATAAGACGGTCCACCTCGTACGAGGTCATGCGTCGGTCGCCATCGCCGGTGCGGATGAATGAGCCTCCATGTGGGCCTAGCGCAGTAGTGAAACAGGGCTTGTCACGTGGCAGCATTTCATCGATGCGAGCGAACACCAGATTCGCGCCTTCGAACGGACAGGTCACGATCACCGGACGAACCACCGGCGTCATCTTCTCGCACGCTTGGCTTAACGCCTCCTGCATGGCGCGCGCGTCGAATCCTTCCACTGGCGTGAAGCCGGCTTTTTCGGAGAGCCCTAGGATGATCCATCCGCCGGAACCGTTTGAAAACGCGGAAAGCGTATCCGTGATGGTGGAGGAGATACGACGTTTGCATTCTTTGACCTCGCACTGCTGCGTATCGTTGCCGATCATGCGCATGAGTTCAATGAGCTCGGTCATCTTTGCAGTGTAGTCATCAACCATGGGAGCGCCTCCTTGACACCATTGTGCCGTATGCGGCGCATCTTGATGAACCATATACTGTGCATCACGACGCAATTCATCGAGAATTCACGGTGGCGAATATGCCGTTTATTCCGGTGCCTGAACAGTACAATGGTGAGTGTGACGGCACTGATGCCGCCGCGCGCACGGAAAGCATTTCCGTCAGATCGATAAGGGAAACATCATGACCGAAATCAACGAAATCAAAGATCCCGATGCGTCGCTAGACGAGTCCGACATCGTAGCCCCGACCGGTGAGACCGAGGATTCGGCCGCAGCCTGCCCCAAGTCTGCGCATTGCCCGCTCAGGCATCACCCGGGTATGTGTGGCAAAAACGGTAAGTGTCCGGTGAAGAATCTTTCTCAGAAAGACGTGGTCGCTGGCGTCGTCACCTTGGCATCTATGATCGCACTCACCGCTGTGGCGTACTATGCGCAGTTTGCGCTCACCAAGGCTGCCGTCAAATCCGCGCTGAAGGAGACGCGCCTGCGTTAGCGCGGCATGATTTCGGCGTGATAACGCTCTGTTGCGTTGACGGTCCCTATGATGCATGGGGGACGACCGGTGTTGCAGGGGGAGTGCGGTTTCAGCCCAGTGTCACGATGATGGTGCCCTGCATGGTCTCTTTGCCGGTCCAGGTGCCATCCGTGCGGTTCCAGCTCATACCGTTGGCTGTTGCAGAGTCGATGCCGTACTCCCGGGCGTGGGCGACAAGCCAGCTGGCTGTCTGCCAGCATACGCGCTGCTGGTCGGTATCGGATAATCCGGCCGGCAGCGTGACAGTCAGTGTGGAGTCGGTTGTCGCGTTCGAGTGCTTATCGTCGTTTGTGGTGCCTTTGGTGATGCTGATATTGGGCAGCGCTGCCGTGGCCGCAGTGATGAGTCCGTTCGCGTCGGAGCCGTTTGCAGGTTCGAGTGCGCATGTGACGCCCGCGCTCACCTCACCGGTCAAGGCCGACGCCCAAGCGTGTGCCATCGAATCCCAATTGGCATACAGATCCGGGTATCCGGAACGTTGTACTTCCTGTGCCGCGTCCTCTACCGGAATGGTTTGCCAGTTGGGTACCTGCATCAGGTGGTCGTAGAAGATATTCGTGGCGTATGCCGGATCGGACACCTGTTCAGCTGTGCCCCATCCTTGACTGGGACGTTGCTGGAAGAGCCCCAGCGAATCCAAGTCGCCATGGTCGAGATTCGTGAGTCGTGATTCTTGCATAGCCGTGGCGATAGCTACTGTGGCCGCATGATCTGGCAGCCCACGATTGACGGCGAGGTTCGCAATCAGCGCGGCGTTGCCGGCCTGTTCGGGGCTGAGCGTGTGCCGTGTGCCATCGGAGGATATGGCGGCGCAATAGGCGTCATCGGCCGAACGTACATATTGCTTTGGCGTGAGCAACCGCGAAAGCAATATAACGCCCAATAGGACGATGACGACAAACACGGCTATCGGCAGCATGATCCACGCTGTGAGCGCGCCGGGATGACGCACGCCATATTGGTTGTGCCGTCTTCCCATAGTCCCTCCGTTCGTTGCGCCGCCTTCTATACTTCATGCTTGAGCACGTGAGGACAATACGCCTGAAGTATGATTTCACGGATGGCCATGACGTGGCGGTCACTCATCCGGGTCGTATTCGAGGATATCGCCAGGTTGGCAGTCAAGAGCTTGACAGATGGCGTCGAGGGTGGTGAAACGTACCGCTTTGGCGCGTCCGTTCTTCAGAATCGATACGTTGGCCGGTGTGATGCCGATTCGTTCGGCCAATTCGCCCACGCCGATTTTGCGCTTGGCCATCATCACATCCAAGTTGATGCGGATAGTCATGTCAGATCACCTGCTCCAGTTCGCTGGACTGATCGGTGGCTGCGCGAAGTAGCCCTTTCATGACTATCATCAGCAGAATGAAGCCGATCTCAGCCACAACGGTGATACCAAGTGCGGCGAGAATACCGAAATAATCCATGGCTTGCATGGAGGTGTCATTCCATGAGGAGAACGCGAATATTCCCAATACGGTTGCGGTGAACGCCGTGCCGACAGACGCGCAGCCGATGATCAGATTCACACAGGGGAGCGCTTGGGTGGTGAATACCGCGCCTGAGCCGGAGAGCGAGAACAAGCGCCATACTCCGATGAATGCGATTTCAACGCAGGCCAGAAACAGTTCGCCAAGTATAAGGTACAGCCAACGCAGGGGAGGTTGCGAGGAATAAAGGCCGGCCATCGCCTCGCTGAATATAGGCACGGCAATAATCTGTCCCCATATGCACCCCAGCCAGATGGCCACAACGATGATCTTCAACCCAAGCAAAACCCATCGATTCATGTACTGTTTCATAGCGGCCTCCTTGTTTCACGCCACATCATACCGGAATATATCGAAAAACGATATGTTGGCTTGGTTTTGCGATGCGCTATGATGCGAAACTCGTAATCGTCTTGTGCACAACCGTGCGAAAAGTGGGTTTTCATGCAGTTGTGCATAAGTCTGCACATCAAATGGCGATTTTGGAAATTGAAGAATGGCGAAATTCCGCCATTCTTGTACCGTGATGTTGTGGGTATATCTGCCGAACCTGTACACAACTGCGCAGAACATACGAAAAATCCCTGTTGTGCGCAAGCGACAACAGGGAAAATGAGGAAAGTGGAGATTCGCTTATGCTTTCTCAGCGGTGTATGCGGCCCAAACCGTGCTTACTCTTCTTTCGCTGCCGGTGCGCTCAAGAAGTGCTCCTCACTGGGCAACACTGCATTGAGGATCACCGCCACCACGAACGCCACGGCGATGCAGTTGGAAGCGAAGATCTGCTGGAACAGGGCCGGGAAATGTACGAAGATGTCACTCACCTGCGTGAATCCGATGCCGATAGTCAGCGAGAGCGCCGCGATGGTGATGTTGCGCTGCGAGAATCCGGCCTCGGCGATCATCTGGAAGCCGGAGAGGATGATGTTGCCGAACATCATGATGGTGCAACCGCCGAGCACCGCCTGCGGCAACGAGTTGAACACCTCGGCGATGGCCGGCACGAAGCTCGCCAGAATGAGGATCAAGCCGCCGGAGAGGATTACCTTGCGGTTGACGACCTTGGTCATGGCCACCAATCCGATGTTCTGGGCGAAGGAGGTCAGCGGCAGACAACCGAACAGACCGGAGACCGAGGAGATCAGGCCGTCGCCGGCGATGGCGCCTGCAGTCTCACGCTCGGTAGGTGTGCGGTTGAGACCCACCTTGGTCAGTGCTGCGGTGTCGCCCAGCACCTCGACCGAGGAAACCACATACAGCAGTCCGATGGAGATGATCGAACCCCAGTCGAATTCAGGCTTGAACGGCATGAACTGCGGTACGGAAACAATAGCGAGGTTCTGGAAACCGGAGAAATCGACCTTGCCCATGCAGATAGCCACCACATAGCCCACCACGAGACCGAACAGTACGGAGAGCTGTTTGGCCGTGCCCTTCATCAGCAGCTGGAAAGCGAGGCAAGCCACCAATGAAATGAGCCCAAGCATCAGGTTTTGCCACGAGCCGAAGTCCTTGGCACCGGAACCGCCGCCGAAACTTGTGGCACCCACATTGAGCAGCGAGAAACCGATGGAGGTCACCACGATGGCCGAGACGATCGGCGGTACGAAGCGACGCCAATACTTGGCGGTCAGGCCAAGCACCAGTTCCAGTAGGCCACCGACCAGTACGGCACCGACGACCGCGCCATAGCCTTTATCCGCGCAGATGGCCACAGCTGCGGCCACATAGGTGAAGGAGATGCCGGTGACCATCGGCAGTCTGGAGCCGATTCGCCATGCGCCGTACAGCTGCAGGCAGGTGCCTAGGCCGGCCACGAGCAGACCGGCCTGAATCACCGCGGCGGACTGCGCTGGCGTCATTTTCGCGGCGGACGCCACGATGAAGATCGGGGCCAGATTCGCCACGAACATAGCCATCACGTGCTGAAGGCCGAACGGGATGCCCTTCCAGAAGGAGACGGGCGCATCCAGCGAGCTCAGTGCTTCAAAGGAGACGGCGGATGATTTGCCGGATTGCTTCTCTTCGCTCATGCTTCTTCTCTCTTCGTCAGTCACTCAGCGGCGGAACTCGATCTTGCCGGTCTCGGGGTCCATGGATTCCACAATTGCCAGCGAATCCACGTCGTAGCCTTCCTCGCGCAGCTTGTCGCCACCACCTTGGAATCCCTTTTCCACCGCGATACCGATGCCTTCGACCGTGGCTCCGGCTTTTTCGCACAGTTCGATAAGTCCTCGCAATGCCTTGCCGTTAGCCAAGAAATCGTCGATGAGCAGTACATGGTCTCCCGGGTTCAGGTACTTCTTGGAGACGATCACCGGGAATTCCTTCTGCTTGGTGAAGGAGTAGACGGTAGTGGTGTACTGGTCGCCGTCCAGATTGATGGACTGGGCCTTCTTGGCGAATACCACCGGGACGTCGCCGAAATGATGAGCTGCGCAGCAAGCGATGCCGATGCCGGAAGCTTCGATGGTCAGGATCTTGGTGATGGTCTTACCGGCAAAATGCTCGGCCCACGCTGCACCCATATGATCGAACAGACGTACGTCGCACTGATGGTTCAGAAATGCGTCGACTTTGAGCACGTCGCCGACCTTGACAGTGCCTTCGGCTTGGATTCGCTCCTCAAGTTCCTGCAATGGATTACCTCCTTGACATCAAGCTGACATAGTTACGGTTCAGTAACTATTGGATATGGCAAACCAGCTTACGCTGACCGCCGCATATGGGCGGCGCGTATGGTAGATATGAATGTCGCGTCATATAGGGAAGCAGAGTGGACGGTTGCCCTTTGAGGCTGCGGTCCATATATCCAGCTCTCCCATCGGGTATTTACAACGTCGGAGGAGTAGATAGTGTTCGAGGAGCCAGAAGTCATCGCACGCAGCGCTCAGGAACTTGTGGGCGACCTCAATCCGCAGCAGTCCGAGGCCGTGCAGTACCGAGGTCAAGCGCTATTGATCGGTGCAGGTGCAGGCTCTGGCAAGACCCGAGTGCTCACCCGTCGTATCGCATGGATCCTGAGCCAGTTCGGCGCATGGCCGAGTCAGGTGCTCGCCATCACCTTCACCAACAAAGCCGCCGCCGAAATGCGCGAACGACTCGGCTCACTTATCGGGCCGGTGGCCCAACGCATGTGGGTGTCTACCTTTCACTCCGCTTGCGTGAGGATTTTGAGACGTGATGGCAAAGCCATTGGGCTGAAGTCCGGTTTCTCCATTTATGACTCCGCCGACTCCGAACGACTGGTCAAAATCATCGCCACAGAATTCAATCTGGATATCAAGCGCTACACTCCACGCTCGATTCTGGGCCACATCTCCGATCTCAAGAACAACCTGACCGGTTGGAAGGAATACTTGTCCGTGCATGCCCCGGACTTCACACCCGGCCAACGCGGCTACCAGTTCGGTACGGTCGGGGATCTTGAAGCCATCTACGCGGTGATCTACGCCGAATACGAGCATCGGCTGGCGCTCGCCAATGCCGTGGACTTCGACGATCTCATCGGCCGTACCGTCGAACTGCTGCGAACGGACCCGGCCGTGGCCGAGTACTACCACCATCGTTTCCGCTACATTCTGGTGGACGAGTATCAGGACACCAACCATGCCCAGTACGTACTTGTACGTGAATTGGCGGGAGTCGACGCCGGCCAGCAGGCTGTTCCGGGCGCACCGAACGCTGGCAAGACCGGTCCTGCATGGATCACCGTGGTGGGCGACTCAGACCAGTCCATTTACGCGTTCCGAGGCGCTGACATTCGTAACATTCAGGATTTCGAGCAGGATTTTCCTGCGGCTAAAACCATCATGCTGGAGCAGAATTATCGTTCCACGCAGACCATCCTTGATGCGGCCAATGCCGTGATCAGCCATAATGAAGGACGCAAGCCGAAGAAACTATGGACAGCCCTCGGCAAAGGCGAACCGATCGTCGGCTATGCCGCGGATAACGCCCAGCAGGAGGCGCAATGGGTTGCCGGCGAGATCGCGCGACTGCACGCTGAAGAGGACATCGCCTATTCGGACATGTCCATTATGTACCGAGCCAACGCGCAGTCCCGTTCGCTGGAAGAGGCGTTGATCAACGCGAATCTGCCCTACCAGCTGGTCGGTGGCACCAAATTCTACGAACGTCGTGAAATCAAGGATGCATTGGCGTATCTGCAGGCGCTCGTCAATCCGGACGACGATGTGAATCTGCGTCGCATTCTCAACGTGCCCAAGCGTGGCTTGGGAGAACGGGCCGAAGGCGTGTTGCTGGCGTATGCGCGTGAACAGGGAACGAGTTTCTTCTATGCGCTTATGCATGTGGACGAGATACCGAACGTTCCTACTCGTACGGCCACACAGCTCAAAGCGTTCCGCGAACTCATGGGATCGCTTTCCCAGTTCACCCGCGCCCACGATTCCAAACCCAGCGAAGTCGTGGCCGAAGTGCTGGAAAAATCAGGGCTGAGGAGTGAACTGGAGAAATCCGTAGATCCTCAGGACGCTTCCCGTCTGGAGAATCTCTCCCAGCTGCAGTCCACCGCCGCTGAATTCGAGCAGAACACTCCGGACGCAACATTGTCTGCATTTTTGGAAACCACGGCATTGGTGGCCGATTCCGATCAGCTTCCCGGCGAGAGCGTAGATTCAGGCAAAGTGACGTTGATGACGTTGCATACCGCCAAGGGTCTTGAATATCCGGTGGTATTCCTGACCGGCATGGAACAGGGTACGTTCCCGCACTCCCGCTCCATGGAAGACACCACTGAACTGCAGGAAGAGCGTCGTCTTGCGTACGTGGGCATCACACGTGCCAAACGGCGTCTGTATGTAACGCGCGCAGCCGCACGCTCCCAATGGGGACAGGCGGCAGACATGATGCCCAGCCAGTTTTTGGATGAGATTCCGGCTGAACTCATCGATTGGAAACGTCGTGAAGCCGGCGTGGAACGCATGCGTGGCGAATGGACCGATGGATTCGCCGATGATCTGGGCGGATGGGACGACGATGATTTCGGCGGTGCCACGTTCGGCGGGGCATCTACGTTCGGTGGAAGGGGTTCCGGCTCCTCGTATGGTTCCAGATCTCGATACGGTTCTTCGTCGTATGGTTCGGGCTCATCTTACGGATCGTATGGATCCTACGGTTCGCGCTCCGGATCCTCATCCTATGGGGGATCCGGCTCGACATACGGCTCCCGGTCGTCCCGATCAGGTAGCTCCGCCTATGGTTCGCGTACGGGCTCGTCCGACTCGTATGACCATACGCGCGGTGGCAAGGTCACGACTCGACGCACCACTCCCAAATCGTCTGCGACCAGTGGAAAAAGCGTTCCTAGCTCCCAACTGGCCAAAGACAATGGCCTGAACATTGCGGATTTCGCCATTGGCGACATGATCAGTCATGACCAGTACGGTCTTGGCAAGATTACCGATGCGCAGGATAAGGGACGCAACTCTGTGATTACGGTCGATTTTGGTTCTGCGGGAGTCAAGCGCTTGATGCTGCGTGTGGCTCCTATTGAAAAGCTCTAGTGAGCTTTCAATAGGAGCCTGTCGCAGCGAAGCCGCTCCCTTCGCCTACGGACAGTCCGCTGGACTGTCCGCTTAACGGCTCAGCCATTGAAAAGCTCTAGTGAGCTTTCAATAGGAGCCTGTCGCGGCGAAGCCGCTCTCGATGATCGGGCGTATAACATAGGCGGGCGGTAAATTCAAGACTTGTTTTTCTGATTTCTCCGTGGACATAATACATAGGTTGCCTTGTATCTAATGCACAGGAGAGAAGAATCCATGAAGAACAGACTGCTCGCCGCGCTGCCCGATATCGTGCTCGGCGCGTTGATTGCCATTGCGCCTCAGACGTTCGCTCACGCCTGCGGTGCGCATGACGGCATGATGCCCGCCTGCCATTACTCGCAGCAGGCCGCCACGGGCATAGGCGTGGTGATTCTCGCGCTCGGCATCGTGGCACTGTTTGTAAAACCTCAGGTGCGTATTGGTCTGAACATCGCTGCCGTTGCCAATACGCTGCTGCTGTTCGCCGTTCCCACCGTGCTGATCGGTATCTGCAAGGGCGCCATGATGCACTGCCGCATGGTAATGTTGCCCACGCTTATCGTGCTCGGTGTACTGGTTATCGTCTTTGCCGCTGTGGCCATCTGGATGGACGCCCGTTCCGCCAAGCGTGCCTGACATGACTGATCGCACCACTGTGTATCACAGCTTCCAGCGTTCACGGCGGCGTACTTTGCGCGCGCTGGCCGCCCGCAACCTCGTCGGGCGGCCCATGCGCACCGGCGCCCTGCTGGCTGTGGTGACCATTCTCGCGCTTGCCTTCTTCGGCGGCACCATGCTGACCATGAATCTCAACACCGGCATGGCCAGTATGGAGCGCCGACTTGGCGCGGATCTTATGGTGGTGCCGCAAAATACGGCGCAAAAGGCCGAAGCGCTCCTGACGGACGGTAACCCCAGCACGTTCTATTTCACTAAAGACATCGCCGACGAAGTCAAGAAGGCCGATGGCATCGAGCAGGCCAGTGAACAGACGTATATCGCTTCACTGGCGGCAGAATGCTGCGCCGAGAAACTGCAGATCATAGGCTATGATCCATCCACCGACTTCGTGATCGAGCCATGGGTGGCCTCCCAATTCGATGGCACGCTAGAAGACGGTCAGATGATTGCCGGAGCGAACGTCAATGTCTCCACGGACGGCACTGTGGAGCTCTACGGCCATAAGTGGCCGGTCGTGGCGCAGCTGGCCTCCACGGGCACCAGTTTGGATAATTCCGTGTTCATCAATCTTGACACCGTGCCTCAGATGGTGGAGGCCTCTGCCAAAGTCGCCAAACGTGTCATGCCGGCGGAATATGCGGACAAGGCCGTCTCTACCGTACTGATCAAAGTGAGTGAAGGATACAGTGCCGAAACCGTATCGGAGAACATCAAACGTCTGGACTCGCGTTTCTCCGATCTCGGTTACGTCTATCCAGGCGGCGTTACTGCCACTACTAAAACCGCGCTGAACGCGTTGGTGGCTTATCTGACCGTATTCGTGGCGGCCATCTGGATGATGGGCATCATCGTGCTTCTGGCCGTGTTCGCGGCTTCGGTCAACGAGCGCAAGCGTGAATTCGCTTCGCTGCGCATTCTCGGTGCCACACGAGGGATGCTGGCCGGAATACTCCTGCGTGAATCCGCGTTGATTGGCTTGATCGGAGGTGTTTTTGGCGTGGGGCTGGCGTCATTGGCCATTTTCCCGTTCAGCGCTCTGATCGGCAAACAACTGCAGTTGCCGTATCTACAGGCATCGGTACCTGCAGTGCTTGCCATAATGGCGTTGACTCTGGTGTGCTCGGTGGCGATTGGTGTGGCCGGCTCTCTCGCCGTACTCGTTCGCATCGGTCGTCCGGAAGCCTATCTGACGTTGCGGGAGGGGGAATGATATGAGCGAATTCCAAACCGATGTTGCCCCATTGCACGGCGCGCAGAGTACGAGGAATACGAAGAGCACTGGGAGAGATGCCGCGCGAAGTACTGCGATGGATGCGTCGAATTTCACTGCCGAAAATGATCGCGGCACTGCACTGGTCGAGATTACCGATCTCACACGCAGCTTCAGTCGTCGCGGGGTGCCATTCGATGCGGTCAGCCATGTGAACCTCACCATCGAACCGGGGGAATTCGTTGCCATAGTGGGCCGATCCGGCAACGGCAAGAGCACGCTCATCAATATGATCGCCGGCCTTGTCCGCCCCACATCGGGCAGTGTACGCATTGACGGACACGACATATCCACACTTCGGGATCGCGAACTGTCGCTGCTGCGCAACAGCACCATCGGTTTCGTCACGCAAAGCCAAACCTTGCTCGCCAACCTTACCGTCATGGACAACGTCACGCTTCCGACCATGCTCTTCGGCATGTCGACGGAGGAACAAGGCCGGAACCACAAGATAGGGCGACAGCCTGCCGTCGTCGCCCCGTATGACTCGTCGATCAGGCAGGCAGCTGCCGGCGATACGACAGCATCCGGAACCATCGATGACCCATACATGCCTGATGTCATCGCGCCAATTCGTGATGCGGAACAGGCAGTGGATAACATGCAGGAGGTACGGAACAATCCAATAGAAGACCGCGCACGCACGCTGTTGGAACGTCTCGGAGTGGGGGAGTTGGCAGAAAGCCGTCCACGAGAGCTGTCCGGCGGTGAAATGAGGCGTGTATCCATCGCTAGGTCTCTGATGAATGCCCCCAAGCTGTTGATTGCAGACGAGCCGACCGGTGATCTGGATCAGACCAGCACGGATATCGTTATGCGATTGCTGCGAGAACAAGCGGATAATGGTATGGCAGTGCTGGTGGTTACGCATGATCCGGACGTACTGACGTGGGCGGACAAGGTGTATCGCATGGATGCCGGAGCGCTGTCCATGGCCTCGGTGTAATATTAGACGTTGGTGTTTGCCGACCAGCAAATGCCGTCTGGAGTCATAGCCCATCAACGGGTCGGCGGTAGGCGATCGCAAGAGAGCCAACCCGTTCGTGAACATCACGACGAAGCGTTGGGGAGGCCCGACTCAGCGTCTGCTCGTAACAGCGCAGACGTTCCGTTCAGATAACGACAGAAGGAATAATCCAATGACGAACGTTCAGCGTTCTCGCCGTCAGGTGCGTCTTTCCCGCGCCCTCGGCATCGCACTGACCCCCAAGGCTCAGCGCATCTTTGAAAAGCGTCCGTATGCTCCGGGCGAGCATGGCCGTGACCGTCGTCGCGCCGAATCCGATTACGCAGTGCGTCTGCGCGAGAAGCAGCGTCTGCGCGCTCAGTACGGCGTCTCCGAGAAGCAGCTGCGCGCTGCCTACGAGAAGGCCACCCGTACCGCCGGCCAGACCGGTAACGCCATGCTGATCGATCTGGAGTCCCGTCTTGACAACCTGGTGCTGCGTGCCGGCTTCGCCCGCACCACCGCTCAGGCTCGTCAGTTCGTGGTACACCGTCACATCCTCGTTGACGGCAACATCGTGGACCGCCCGTCCTACCGCGTCAAGCCCGGCCAGACCATTCAGGTCAAGGCTAAGAGCCAGACCATGGTTCCGTTCCAGATCGCCGCTGAAGGCGTGCACCGTGATGTGCTGCCTCAGGTCCCCGGCTACCTCGATGTGAACCTGCCGTCCCTGAAGGCCACTGTGACCCGCAAGCCGGAGGTCGAAGAGATCCCGGTGCAGGTCAACATCCAGTACGTGGTCGAATTCTACGCCCGCTGAGTCGGGCCCATCTGGTCAAAACAATCCAGGACATACCGTTCGAACCCCGCGCCTTATCGCGCGGGGTTCGCGCGTTTTGCGGGTAAACCAAGGACTCCCTCAGTTTGTCTGGGAGAAGATGGGGTAGGGCAGCGTCTCTGTTACTCTCGATACGGCTCCACGGGGCTGGCGGAATGCAACATGAGAGGCAAAAAAAGAGGGGAGCGCAACCAATGGAAATGGCGTTGGAAAGCAATGCGTTTTTCATCGGCATTGAATATCTCGCCATCCTGTGTTGGGGGCTTTCTGGTGGCTTGGCCGCAATCCAAAAAGGGTATGACATCTTTTCGATTATGCTGTGCGGCTGGCTGACCGCGCTTGGCGGCGGTCTGTTTCGCGATGTGATGTTGGGGGATTTGCCGCCTGTGGGAATCACCGATAAAGGCTATGTGCTCACCACCTTGTTTTCCGGCATAATCGTGGTCATTGCTCATCCGGAAATCAAAAAACTTAAATGGACGATGACGGTTGTCGATGCGCTGGGTCTTGGCCTGTTCGCGGTTAACGGTACCGCGAAAGCTTTGGCATTCGGATCATCTGGCATGACCGCGATTTTCCTCGGTATGTTCACTGCATTGGCCGGTGGCCTGATTCGGGATATTTTCATCGGCGACGTGCCGATGATCATTCGTGACAAGCACCTTTACGCTATCCCATCGTTCGTCGGTTGTATCTTAACCGTATTGGTCTGGCGAGGCGTACACTACGGCTGGTTCGATATGCGCTCCGAAATGGTGCTTGACGTATTGATCGTTATTATCGTGGTGGCGATTCGAATATTGTCGGTGGCTTTTAACGTAACGATGCCCGGTGCCATGCCGCGTACTCACGTATATCTTCCAGGGGAGAAGCGTTATCTTGAGCGTCCGGATATTACGCCGCATTCAGTTGCGAACTCTGAAGATCGACCTGATGGCGATGATAAATGAGTTGCATGTTCGATGCCTTGCCGCAGTGAATGTCGCGGCCGTTGCCAAGTGATAGCGGCAGCGAGAATTGAACGAATCGTTGTTCTGCCGTTTCTCCTCGCTGCCCTCCGACGCTTTTCGGATAAACAAATAAACAAAACCCTGCAGTCCAAATGGATTGCAGGGTTGTTAACGAACCTTTAGTAAAGGCTTATGCTCACAGAGCGTTGATTGCCACAGCGAGGCCGGACTTGCGGTTGGCAGCCTGGTTCTTGTGGATCACGCCAGCGCCAGCAGCCTTGTCGAGCTTCTGGGCAGCGACCTTGTAGGCGGCCTCGGCGGCAGCCTTGTCACCGGCGGCGATGGCTTCGCGGGTGGCGCGGATGGCGGTCTTCAGGCCGGACTTCACAGCCATGTTGCGAAGGTGCGCCTTCTCATTGGTGAGCACGCGCTTCTTCTGCGACTTAATGTTTGCCACGTTTACTCCAAACGATGTGTTTTACAAGGACATACAAAAGTAAGAGGATAGCATGCACCCCGGAAAAACCCGCGCGATGCCACGCCGAATACAGTCCCTCGGCTACACTGAGGTAAGTTTGAGCTTTTGTCCGGAGCCGCCGGAGCGTTTTTGCCTAGAGGAGGAATGTCGTTGGTCGTCCAGCACAATCAGCCCGGTTCTACCGATCAGTCGGTGATTCGCAACTTCTGCATCATAGCGCATATCGATCACGGCAAGTCCACCGTGGCCGATCGCATCCTGCAGTTGAGCGGTATCGTGCCTGAGCGCGAAATGCGCGATCGCTTCCTTGACCGTATGGATATCGAGCAGGAGCGCGGCATCACCATCAAATCCCAGGCTGTACGTGTGCCATGGACGTTCGACGGCACTGAATATACGCTGGGCATGATCGATACCCCGGGCCACGTGGACTTCACTTATGAGGTCTCTCGCGCGTTGGCAGCTTGCGAGGGCGCAGTGCTGTTGGTGGACGCCACGCAGGGCATCGAGGCGCAGACTCTCTCTAACCTGTACATGGCCATCGATCATGATCTGACCATCATCCCGGTGCTCAATAAAATCGATCTGCCCTCCGCCGAACCAGACAAGCATGCTGAGGAGATCGCCGGTCTGATCGGCTGCGAGCCGAGCGATGTGCTGCGTGTGTCCGGCAAAACCGGCGAAGGCGTGTCCGAACTGCTCGACCGCATCGTGCTTGAGGTTCCCGCTCCTCACGGTGATCCTGAAGCTCCGGCCCGCGCCTTGATCTTCGATTCCGTGTACGACTCCTACCGTGGCATCGTCACCTACATCCGTATGGAAGATGGTGAACTGCATGACCGCGAAAAGGTGCACATGATGGGCATCGGCATGACACATGACCCCATCGAAATCGGCGTGATCAGCCCGGACATGACCCGCACCAAGGCGCTCGGTGCCGGCGAGGTCGGTTACATCATCACCGGTGCCAAGGATGTGAGCCAGTCCAAGGTGGGCGACACGTTGACCTCCGCGGTCCGTCCGGCTACCGAGCCGCTGCCCGGCTATCGTGATCCCAAGCCGATGGTGTATGCCGGTCTGTTCCCGATCGATAACGCTCAGTTCCCGGAACTGCGTGATGCGCTCGACAAGCTCAAGCTCAACGATGCCGCCTTGATCTACACGCCGGAAACCTCCGTGGCGTTGGGCTTCGGCTTCCGCTGTGGCTTCCTGGGCCTGCTGCATATGGAGATCGTCAACGAGCGATTGTCTCGTGAATTCGGCCTCGACCTCATTCAGACCGCTCCGAACGTCACCTACGATGTGACTTCCGAAGACGGGTCGGAACATCATGTGACCAATCCGAGTGAATTCCCGGATGGCAAGATCAAGAAGATCGTGGAGCCTATGGTGGCCGCCGATATCATCACACCCAAGGAATTCATCGGCGCGGTCATGGATCTATGCCAGGATCACCGTGGTCAGATGGGCACAATGGAATACATCTCCACCGACCGCGTGGAGATGCACTACCGCATTCCGCTCGCGGAAATCGTGTTTGACTTCTTCGATCAGCTGAAGTCCCGCACCAAGGGCTACGCCTCGCTCGACTATCATGAGGATGGCGAGCAGTCCGCCGATCTCGTCAAGGTGGATATCCTTATTCAGGGCGAGAAAGTGGATGCCTTCAGCGCTATCGTGCACCGTGATAAGGCGTATTCGTATGGCGTGATGATGACTAAGAAGTTGCGCGAGCTCATCCCACGCCAGCAGTTCGAGATTCCGATTCAGGCTGCGATCGGTTCGCGCATCATCGCACGCGAGAACATTCGCGCCCTGCGCAAGGACGTGTTGGCCAAGTGCTACGGCGGTGACATCACCCGTAAGCGCAAGTTGCTCGAAAAGCAGAAGGCCGGTAAGAAGCGTATGAAGATGCTCGGTCATGTGGAAGTCCCGCAGGAGGCGTTCATCGCTGCCCTGTCCACCGGTGAGGACTCCAACGACCGCGACACCAAGGACAAGATCCGAGCCGCCCAAAAGACGGAAGGCTGAGCCGTTAAGCGGACAGTCCAGTGGACTATCCGTAGGCTCAGCCTGAGTGAGACGATAGTCGAGCGAGGGTGGCATTGAGTCCGAGCGTAGCGAGGCCTGTTTTTGCAGGACAGGAAGCACAAATGCGGCGAAGGGTGAGACAACAATGACCTATGAGGTCTACATTCACGTTCCGTTCTGCTTGCGGCGTTGCGGATACTGCGATTTCAACACATATACGGCGGTTGATCTTGGCGCGGGTGCCTCACGCGGCAACTACGCCAACATGGTCATTCGCGAAATGAAGTTGGTCAAGCAATGGCAACTTGACCATGGTATTGAAGAGCCGCCGGTCTCCACGGTGTTCTTCGGCGGTGGCACCCCAACGATTCTTTCTGCTGACGATCTCGTGACCATGTTGGCTGCCATTCGTGAGCTTTGGGGCATTCAGTCCGATGCTGAAATCACCACCGAAGCCAATCCGGACACCGTCAACGAGTACTACATCAAGCGTCTCGCCGAAGGCGGGTTCACGCGGATCTCCTTCGGCATGCAGTCCGCCGTGCCACATGTGCTCAAAATTCTTGACCGTACGCACACGCCGGCCAATGTAAAGGCCGGTGTTGAGGCTGCGAACAAAGCCGGACTTCGCTCCAGTGTGGACTTGATTTATGGTGCACCGGGGGAGAGTCTGGATGATTGGCGGACTTCAGTAAAAACGGCTATCGATTTAGGCGTCAGCCATATTTCTGCATATGCCTTGACCGTGGAACCCACCACCAAGATGGGCCGTCAAATTGCTGCTGGCACCCTGCCTAAGCCGAACGACGATGACGAGGCCGCCAAATACGAGATAGCCGACGACCTGTTTGCGGCAGCCGGTCTTGAATGGTATGAAGTCTCCAACTGGGCGAAGACCGGATATGAAAGCCAGCATAATCTTGGGTATTGGCGCAATGTTGACTGGACGGGCCTTGGCCCGGGTGCGCACAGCCATTACAATGCCCGGCCGTCAATTGGTGCTCTGCGTGCGTGGGATATCGCGCACCCTCGCCTGTGGGGCACCGCCATCAACGAGAATCGCGTGCCTTGGAGCGGTAGCGAGGACATCACTCCGACCGAAAACCTCGAGGAACTTATTATGCTCGGTCTGCGCATCCGCGAAGGCCTCGACTTGGACCGTATCAATCAGGTCATTGCAACAGTGGGAATCGCAACCACTGCAACTGATGCTGGAATAAGCTTGAGCCCCATTGACATCAACCAGCTGCAGCCGATGGTTGAGGAGGGGCTCATCACCATCACGGGTGATGTTGAAGGGCGTAATCGCATCATTCCTACGCGCAGAGGCCGTCTCCTCAACGATGCCATAATCGAGCATTTCTTCGATTTAGTCGGTATTTGACATGTTTGATGTGATGATTTCATTACCAAAAGCTTGACAAACAACACCAATAAAACGAATCAGCATCATGTCTAACGTTGAACAATCGTTATTAAGCAACCGTCGCCGTACGTTCATTTTCGTCAATATATTGCTTTCGTGCATCGCGACCACCATCATGGCCACGGCGCTTACCACGGCTTTGCCGCCCATCGTGGCCGATTTGGGCATCACCATGCAAGTCGGCCAGTGGCTCACCAGTGGATACTCGCTCGCCATGGGCATTGTGATGCCACTGACTGCATTCCTTATCACTCGATTCCCTACCAAGCCGCTGTACCTTGCTGGCGCAGTACTGTTTATTGTCGGCTCTCTGGTATGTGTGGTTCCGGTGCCATTCGCCGTCATCATGATTGGCCGAGTAGTACAAGCATGCGGCAATGGACTGCTCATGTCGATGGCACAGGTGGTGCTGATGACCATTTATCCGGACAATCGCGGCACGATCATGGGCTGGTATGGTCTTGCGGTCGGCGTCACACCGGTGATTGCGCCTACGTTGTCTGGTCTGATGGTCGATGCATTCGGATGGCGGTCGATTTTTTACTTGGTGATCGCGGTGATGGCGGTTTCGCTGATCGTCGCATGCTTCGTGTTCGGCAATGTGCTCAAGGTATCCAAGCGATCCTTCGACGTGTTGTCTTTCACTGTGAGCATTGTGGCATTCGGTGGCGTGACGCTCGGCATTGGCAACATCGGTGCCATGCCGTTTGTTAGCACGGCGGTTTTGCTGCCACTGGTGTTGGGTATTGCGGCATCCATCTGGTTCGTGGCATTGCAGCTCAGGCGTGAACGCCCGTTCCTGGACGTTCGTATTCTGCGCAATCGCGGCTTTGCGCTGAGTGTGATCGGTAGCATGCTGCTGTACTTCGCGATGATGGGCTCGTCGGTGATGCTTCCGCTTTATGTGCAGACCATCAAAGGCGGCTCGGCGTCGATGGCCGGTTTGGTGAGTTTGCCCGGCTCGCTTGTGATGGCGATCATCAGCCCGATGGCCGGTAGGCTCTACGACCGGTTTGGTGTGAAGCGGCTGTTCCTTGTCAGCGGCATCTGTCTGACCGTCAGCAACCTGTGCATGGGGCTGTTGCCTCTCTCGGCATCAATCTGGGTGGCAGCCACGATCAATGTGGTGCGTTCGTTGGCGATCGGTTGCCTGATGATGCCGCTCGTGACCTGGGGCACCAGCTCTGCGGGCGAGGGCCGTCTCGCCGACGCGAACGCCCTGCTCACCGCATTGCGTACAATCGCTGGCGCGATTGGCCAGGCTGTGTTCGTCGGAATGATGACCGCGCTGGCGGCTTCCGCGCACGTTGGCGGCATGGATTTGGCCGCGGCGAACATGCGCGGCATGAACCTGACGTATCTGGCGATGGGTGCGTGCGCGGTTCCGCTGATCTTCATCCCGCTTGTCTTCCTGCGCGGCGACCGGATCGTGCGATAACGGAACCGTCCATGACGGTACGCGTCAAGAATCGTGGTGATTGACTTCGAGTGCTCGAAGTTGGTATATCTGCTGATGATGCAAGGCATCCATCAGGAGGCAGCCGGATGATATCCGATGAGAGTATAGATCACGGCGTTCCCTTTGATTGGGGACGCGTATCAGACGAATACGCGCGATATCGCGACATTTATCCGGCGCGGTTCTACCAGAAAATTCTTGACCGCGGTCTGTGCTGTGACGGGCAACATGTTCTTGATCTGGGCACCGGTACAGGTGTGATTCCGAGAGCGATGGCTCGATATGGGGCAACATGGGTCGGCGTCGATATCTCCGAACAGCAGATCGCTCAAGCACGGCGGCTTTCCGAAGGTATGGGCATCGAATATCAGACGATACCGGCGGAGCATATCGATTTTCCCGATGGCACATTCGACGTAATTACCGCGTGCCAATGCTTTTGGTATTTCGACCATGAGACGATTCACGGCATCCTGCATCGCATCCTCAAACCTAACGGGCGTATCCTCGTGCTGTATATGGCATGGTTGCCATTCGAGGATCCGATCGCGGACGCAAGCGAACGACTGATCCTGAAATACAATCCGAACTGGAGCGGCGCGGGGGAGCGAATGCGACCGATCGACATTCCTGCCTGCTACGCGGACGGCTTTGCACTCATCCATCATGAGGAATACAAACTCACGGTACCGTTCACGCGCGAAAGCTGGAACGGACGAGTAAAGGCATGCCGTGGCATCGGCGCATCCCTTTCCGCGCACGACATCGCAGCGTGGGAGCAGGAGCATAAGGCGCTGCTCGAACGCATCGCTCCAGAACGGTTTGAGGTGCTGCATTATGCCGCTATGGCCGAACTGAAACGCATTTGAACAGTGATAATGGTCATAGACAAATCTGCAACGAATGGCGGCATCATGAACGAACCGGCATCAGCATCACCAGCATTATCGACATCATCGACTGTGTCGTCGAATCGTATGCTGCTGGACTGGACCAAAGAATTGCAAGCCCTAGCCCAAGCCGGATTGATGTACAACTAGGATCCGTTTGATCGGGAGCGATATGAACGTATCCGCGACATAGCGCTCAGCATGCTTGCTATGCAGACCGATATGCCGATCGAACGCATACGTGGGCTGATCAGCGCTGGATGCCCGACGCCGAAACTCGACACCAGGGCGGCAATCTTCGATGCGGACGGTCGTATCCTGCTCACGCACGAAAACAGCGGCGAATGATCACTGCCCGGCGGCTGGGTCGACGAGAATCACAATCCGTACGATCCAACACGATCAAGGAAGTCAAAGAGGAAGCCGAACTCGACGTAACCGCCGACCGACTCATCGCGGTACAGGATTGCGCCAGCCATAACGGCCTGTCCTTCCCGTACGGGGTGATCAAGTTTTTCGTGCAGTGCACCCGTATTGATGGGCAGTTCGAGCCAAACATCGAGACGACGGAGATCCGTTACTTCGCTGAAGACCAACTGCCCCAACTCTCGACGACAAGAAACACCGCAGAGCAAATCGCCATGTGTTTCGCCGCCCACCGCGATCCCGACTGGGCGACGCTGTTCGAGTAAGAATCGCCGGCGTGCGTATCGCGGAACCGTTGGGATGTGCACCTTCCCGAGCTGACCGAGGTCGCTACTCCACGCCGCGCAGCAGAATGTGCGTGTAATCGTGCAGCTGCTCGCGGGTGAGCGTGTGGCCGCGCAGGTACGCCCAGTCAAGCACGAGCAGCACCGTGTTCGCGTAATGGTCGGCGATCAGGTCAGCCGGCAGTGTGAAACGGTCGCGGTCGATGCAGGTGCGGATGATTTCGTGTGCCTGACGTTCGATGAACGAGCGCAGGTTGGCGAACATCGGGCCTTCGGGCGGGTTGTTCCCAAGAATCGCGTGCAGCGACTCCGCGTTGGATTCCAGCAGGTCGGCCATCGCGTCGAGCGTCGTGTCCACCCGATGTTCCGGTTCGGTTGACGTGAGGTCGGCGAGATCGGCCTGTTTGGACAGTGCGGTCCAGCAGTAGGTGAGCAGGTCGTCGCGATCCTCGAAATAGTTGTAGAACGTGGCGCGCGGATAGCCGGCGCGCTCGCACAGTTCGTTGACGCTGATGTCGGTGAACGGTTTCTCGCCAAGCAGCGCGGTCATTGCATCGAAGAACGCGTCGAGCGTGCGTTGCGTGTTGCGCGTGAGCTTGGCGTTGATGTCTTTCTTCATGACTGACCAGCATATCCTATCGTCCAGAATTTTACAGCTGTCTAAATATATGCTATTTTGGACAACTGTAAAAACATGGACGTATGGAAAGTTGGATACCATGACGAACGACACGACCGCGACGGTGGCTCTGGTCGCCGAACCGATGACTCTGCCCTGTGGGGTGACGGTGAAGAACCGGTTCTGCAAATCCGCGATGAACGAGGCGCTCGCCGGCCGCGACTGCGCGCCGACCGAAGAGCACGTGCGCCTGTACCGCACCTGGGCGCAAGGCGGCGCCGGCGTACTCGTCACCGGCAATGTAATGGTCGACCACACGCAGCTGGGGGAGCCCGGCAACGTCGCGGTGGAGGACGAACGCGACCTTGCGATGCTGCACCGATGGGCGGCGGCCGGTGCCGAGAACGGAGCTCACTGTTGGATGCAGATCAACCATCCAGGTCGTCAATCGCCCATCACCATCAACCGGCATCCCCTCGCCCCGAGCGGCGGCAAGGTCGATGGCGACTACGGCCGGTTCTTCGCCGAACTCACCGAACTGACCCGCGAGCAGATCCGCGACATCATCCGCCGGTTCGCCAACACGGCGCGCATCGCCAGGAAGGCCGGATTCACCGGCGTGGAGATCCATGCGGCGCACGGCTACCTCATCAACCAGTTCCTCTCGCCGCTCGACAACCGCCGAACCGACGAATACGGCGGCAGCCTCGAAAACCGCGCCCGCTTCCTGTTCGACGTGTTCGACGCCGTGCGCGAGGCGGTCGGCCCGAAGTTTCCGATTGCAGTGAAGCTCAACTCGTCCGACGTGCCGATCGCCATCAAAGTCAACGAGCAAGATGGAGCGCCGGGTGGCTTCAATGAAGAGGAATCCATTTGGGTCATGAAGCAACTGGAAAAGCGTGGCGTCGACCTCATCGACATTTCCGGCGGCACATACTCCAGGCCGGTCATCCAGACCAATGATGGTGCCGCTGAGGATCGCAGACGCGGTGTCTACTTCACCGACTTTGCACGCCGAGTCAAGGGCGAGCTGAATGTGCCGATTGCTCTGACCGGCGGATTCCGCAACGTTGCCGACATGGAGCATGCGCTTGACGAAGGCATCACACAGATGATCGGCATCGCACGCCCGCTCGCACTTGTGCCTGACCTGCCGAACCGTATCATTCGCGACGGTTGGCGAGGAAACGTGGACCTGCCGCGGGTCTCGACCGGCATCAAACCGCTCGACAGAGCGTTCGGCGGCATCCTCGTCATCAGCTGGTTCGAACTGCAAATGCATCGCATCGCGCGTGGCAAACGCCCGAATCCGCGCATCGGTGGATTGCGAGCATTGCTGTTCGCCATCAGACAGCATGGTCCCGCCGCACTCGCCCCGCGCCGCCGCAAAGGGCATCAGTGATGTCTGCCATAAACATTCTGGTAAATCAGCGGTCATGAACGAACTTGCAAGGAGATCTCAGATGAATATCGCCATTGTAACCGGCGCGTCGTCCGGTCTTGGAGCTGTATTTCTTGAAGCGATTGTGGCGCGCTACCGGAATCTCGATGAGATTTGGATCATTGCGCGACGTGAACAACGGTTGCGTGCGTTTGCCGACCGATACGGCAATTCGCGTATGCGCATACGAGTCATTCCCCTGGACCTAACTGAGATGGAGGCCCATAAGGAATTAGCTGACCTGTTGGCGAATGAGCGGCCAGACATTCGCGTACTCATCAACAACGCCGGTTATGAGCGTAAGGGATTGTTACGCGATATGAAACCCGCGGATATTCGCTTGATGATCGCCCTCGACGTAACCGCCGCGACAATGATCAACCGCATCTGCCTGCCGTACATGCAACGTGGAAGCTTCGAGATCATCACTGGCTCGGTGTCGTCATTCGCTCCGATCCCATGGCAGGCCGTGTATGCTGCGAGCAAGGCGTATGTGCGGTTCCTTTCTCGGGCGGTGCGGGAGGAGGAGCGCGAACGCGGCGTGAACGTGATGTTGTTCAGTCCCGGCAACATGAACACCGAAATGAACGTGCGGGGTTCTTCCACGGGCAAACTGGCCCGGCTGCCGTATTTGAATATGCGCCGAGAAACCGAAAAGGCGCTGGCCAAAGCTGAACGTGGTGCCGCTACCTACACGCCGATGTTGTTCTACAAACTGTACCGCGTATTTGCCAAACTCATGCCCTCCGCGCTCGCCGTACATATCACCAGTCTTGAGTCAGGCGAGACCAGCAGACGGTCGCAGTCGTCGGGCCGGTATGCGCCGGGTAGTCGGTATGCGGATTGAGAATGTGGTGATAGACAGTGCCATCGGCAATGGGATGTCGTTCATGAATGCCGCTAACGACTATGGAAAGTCGTTTTCGATTGCAAGCGTTTGTCTGTTCGTGTGATGAATAAGTACCGCGCGAACAGACAAAGGATTTTGATGGGCTATTCGTTTGTATGTTCGCGCAGGGGCGTCCGTTACTTCGTATTATTATGCAACGGTTTCGTGTTGAATTTCAGCACATTTGTTGTCGCGCCGAACGGAAAGTAAATAATTGACTTATTCTCAGCTCAGCTTCTTTAGCAACGACTCCACATGCCCCTTGGCGCGCACATTGTAGCGGGCCAGTTCAATGGTTCCATTGGCGTCAATCGCAAACGTGGAGCGCAGTACGCCCACATGCGTCTTGCCATAGAGCTTCTTCTCGCCGTAGGCGGCGTACAGTTTATGAACAGTCAAATCGGGGTCGGACAGCAGTGGGAATGAAAGATGGTCACGTTCTCGGAACTTCTGCAATTTCGCCACCGGATCCTTGGATACTCCGAGCACCGTATAGCCCAGCGTGCTGAGTCGTGCCATGTTGTCGCGGAAATCGCATGCTTCCGTAGTGCAACCAGGTGTCATTGCAGCCGGATAGAAGTACAGAATCACGCTCTTGCCTTGTGCGGTGAGTGCGGAAAGCGTAATCGTTGATTCGCTGCCGTCAGGGTTTACGGCTGACAAGGTGAAGTCCGGTGCCTGTTCGCCGGGCTCTAGACGCGACGGCAAGTCGGTGTTGGTTGTCTCGGCGGATTCTTTTCGCTGGTCTGTATTCGTCATAATGCCTATCGTAATCACAACTGTCATGAGTTGGCGGTTTGAGAAGACATGGTGACACTTGTGGCCTTGACATAAGTATCCGCGTGAGCGACGAAACGAACGTGCCGGTTGAAGAAGTTGACGATGAGCCCGGTGATTGCAGGGATGATGATTGTGCCGATGCGTGGTTCCTTCGTAATTATTGCACATGGATTAAAGGAATGGGTAGAAGTCTCACCACAGCACGTCAACCGGTGCCGTGGTTTTATTGGTTTCGATGATGTGACATATCTGTTCCGGGGTCTCCTTGCAGCCACGGCGAATCCACAGCCAAATGATTGAGGAGACGGCGGAAACGAGAATCTCCATCGCATAATCGGCGGGAATGCCGTTGTAGTCATGCTTGGGCTCTTCATCGAATCGCTTGGCTTGAGCTACGATAAGCTGCTTCAGCACGTTCTTCAGGCGGTCGTACAGCTGCATATCGGTACCTGAACGGGAGATCGCGTTAAAGAAGGCGTAATCATCCTTGACGTAATGCAGCGCTTTGGCGATGGCTTCTTCTTTAAAGGCATCGCAAATCGCTTTGCCGTCGGAGGTCACGGTCTGCCCGTTATCATCCGAATTCTCCACGAGAATCTCGGTCAGATCGGCGATGGTGTCGTCGATGAGCTGCTGGCGTAGGTCGAACTTATCGATGTAATGCATATAGAACGTGCCGCGATTGATACCGGCCGCGCGGGCGATGTCGCTCACGGTCATGGCATCGAATCCTTTGGACTGCATTAGCGAGGTAAACGCCGCCTTGATTTTCGCTTCGGTTTTGGTATTGCGCTTACCAGTCATTGCTGCCTCCGTTCTTGTTCTGCTCTTCTCTTTTACGCATCGCGCAATCATCGATTCTATCAACACGTTGTCTGATTAGTGTGCAGAATCGGCAACATTCCCGAAAGTGTTCAATTTAGACATTTTGCCTAATTGTGGTCATTGACTGACTGTTCTTCACGAAATTAGGATGCAGGCAATAAATCAACACGTTGTTTAATCAAGGATTAATCTTCATGGCATACATCGAAATGGTCCACAGCTTCAAGCGCTATCAAACGGGCAGCACCACCATCACAGCTAATAATGATGTCAGTTTCGACATTGAGAAAGGCGAATTGGCCATCATCCTCGGTGCGTCCGGTGCCGGCAAATCAACCGTGCTCAACATTCTGGGCGGCATGGACACCAATTCTGAAGGCCAAGTCATCATCGACGGCAAAGACATCTCCAACTACAATGCTCACCAGCTCACTGACTATCGTCGCTACGACATCGGCTTCGTCTTCCAGTTCTACAATCTCGTGGCTAATCTGACAGCCAAGGAGAACGTGGAGCTTGCCTCGGAAATCGTCAAAGACGCGCAGGACCCAGTACAGACATTGATCGACGTTGGGCTCAAGGATCGTATCGACAACTTCCCAGCCCAGCTTTCCGGTGGCGAACAGCAGCGTGTGGCCATCGCCAGAGCCGTGGCAAAGAACCCGAAGATTCTGTTGTGTGATGAGCCAACCGGCGCGCTCGACTACAACACCGGCAAACAGGTGCTGCAAATCTTGCAAGACCAAAGCCGCAAGAAAGGCGCCACCGTGGTCATTGTGACGCATAACTCGGCCATCGCACCTATAGCGGATCGTGTCATCCATATGCACGATGCCCGCGTCAAATCCATTGAAATCAATGAACATCCGATGGATATCAAGGATTTGGAGTGGTAAACATGGCCGATTTCAATGATTTTCTGGTTACCGACGAAACTGATGATTCTATGGCATCGGCTCGCCGCAGCCATAGACGAAGTAGGGCGACAAAGACTGGGATGCTGCGCAAACACATGCTTTGGAAAGATATCTTCGCTACCCTGAACAAATCCAAGGGCCGTTTTCTTTCCATCGTGAGCTTGATGCTGCTCGGCTCGTTCGCGCTCGTCGGACTGTTCGTTACCGGACCGAACATGCGTATCACTGGCACCGACTACTACAACACCAATCATTTAGCGGACGTCACCGTCATCAGCGACTACGGTCTGACCGCCGACGACGCACGCATCATCCGCAACACCAAGGGTGTCAAATCAGCGGAATTCGGCTACTTCAAAGACGTGACCATCAAAAACAGCAACCACAGCCTGCGTGTCTACTCCAATCCGAAATCCATCTCAACGTTCGACGTGGAGGAAGGCAGGCTGCCGAAGAACTCCAACGAGATTGCCCTGGACCGCACCGAGCGGGATAAGTACGCCATCGATAGCACCATCACCATCAGCGAACAGCCGGATATCGCGGGGGACAAGGTGCTGAAGCACAGCCGGTACACGGTGGTCGGATTCGTGAATTCGACCGAAGGACTATCGAATGTGAACCTCGGCCAATCCACAGCAGGCACCGGTGAATTGGACGGCTACGCAGTAGTGACTGCCGCCGCTTTCGATTCCAAGGTGAAGATGATCGGTCGCGTGACCTTCAAGGATACGCAGAACATTGATTACTGGACTAGCGAATACCGCGATCTTGTACAGGCGCATAAGGACACCTTGACCAAGCGTCTTGCCGATCAGCCTACAGCTCGTGAGGAATCAATCAAAGAGGAGCGCCGCCAACAGATCGAAAAGGCACAATCTCAAGTCGATGCAGCAAAGCAGCAGCTTAGAGACACCCAAACACAGCTGGATGAAGCCAAGGCCCAGATTGAATCAGGTAAAGATCAACTCGCCGATAGCAGCGTACAGGCAGTTGATCAAGCATCCTCTGCACTGGCGGAACTATCCGGTGCCAGCGCGCAAATCGCCTCCGCTGGCTCCCAGCTGACTGCGGCACAAACCAAGTTGACAGCTGGCGGACAGCAGCTCGACCAAGGACAGAGTCAACTCAGTGCGGCTTGGCAACAGCTTTCCGACGCCAAAACACAATTGGATATGGCTCGCACAGCGTTGGACGCATCCAAAACAGTGCTGGATAAAACAGGTGCGGCGCTGCAATCCTGGGCCGATTCCGGGCTCACCGGCAATGCGTATACCAGCGTGAAAGCGCAGTACGACAAGGCGTTGCAGGCATACAACAATGCGGTGAAGCAATACAACAGCAAACTCGGCGAATACAATGCCGCATTGCAACAGTGGAACTCCAGCGCCTCGGCTCTCCAACAGGGCAGTGAGGAGTATCAGCAGAACGCTGCAGCCATCGCCGAAGCCGGCAATCAATTGGCCAACAAGCAGATCGAATTAGGCGCGGCCATATCCAGTGCACCAGCCAGTGCATCGGCGGGAGCCAGCCAGTTGATTGAAGGCAACCGAAACCTCGAAAAAGCGGAAGAAGAATACAACCAGAAACTGCAGGAATTCAACGATGCCAAGCCGGCCGCCGAAAAGAAAATCAAGCAGGCCGAGCATGATATTGCGTTGGCTCGGGAGAAGGTGGACACACTTGAAGTACCAGCGTATTCGATTGATGGACGCCGAGAAGGATTGACTTCGGAAGGTTACCGAGTCTACGAAATCATCGCGAACATCGTGGAAAAACTGGCGCTGATCTTCCCGGTGTTCCTGTACTTTGTGGCCGCGCTGGTGACCTTCACCACGATGGGCCGCATGGTGGATGAAGAACGCACCAATTCCGGTACGCTGAAGGCCTTGGGCTACGGCAATCAGGACATCATGAAAAAGTTCGTGTTCTACGGGTTCACCGCTTCCACCATCGGTACGCTTTTCGGCGTGCTGCTCGGCCATACACTGCTGCCGATGATTGTCTACCATGCATACAGCGACGGATTCACCGTGCCGCGTATCGCGCTGGTGTTCCATCCGGTTGTGACAGTGGTGGCATTCCTGCTCGCTTGGGTGAGTGCCGTGGTACCCGCCGTGCTCGCCGCATACCGTGAACTGCGGGAGAAGCCTGCAGCCCTGCTACTGCCGAAGCCACCAGCCAAAGGCTCTAAAATCTTCTTGGAGCGCATCAAGCCTCTGTGGAATCGGCTGAACTTCACGCGCAAGGTCACCGCTCGCAATCTGTTCCGCTACAAAACCCGCGGTTTGATGACCATTTTTGGTGTGGCGGGAGCCGTTGCGCTGTTGACCGCTGGACTTGGCGTGCAGGCTTCCATAGGACAAATCGGTGAACGACAGTTCGATGAGATCATCCACTATGACCTCATCGTGGCCGAACGCAGCGATAACAACGAGGAACAAAACAGGGCAGTGGCCGACTCCATGAAGCGGACGGCCGTCGACTTCTCTACGCCGATTCGCTATGAAGAACTCACCAAAACCTCGGGCAAGGAACATGACAAGCAGAGTATTACCTTGCTCGTCACCGACGACGCTTACAACTTCGGTGATTACCTGACGTTGCGCTCGCGGGTCGGCCGTACGCCGCAAGTACTCACCGACCGTGGGGCGATTATCTCCGAACGTATGGCGGACATGTTGAAC
The DNA here is from genome assembly GCF_012932375.1 of Bifidobacterium olomucense. Taxonomy (GTDB): domain Bacteria; phylum Actinomycetota; class Actinomycetes; order Actinomycetales; family Bifidobacteriaceae; genus Bifidobacterium; species Bifidobacterium olomucense. The sequence continues at coordinate 89,717 of NZ_JAAIIG010000003.1, forward strand.
GCCAAGGTGGGGGATACCGTCACCGTAACCGACAGTGGCGGCGTGAACCGTCGTGTGCGCGTTGACGGCATTGCCGAGATGTACATCGGGCATTTCATGGTGATGAGTTCCGGCGAATACGAGCACACATTCCATAGGGATTACCAGTCGAATGCGTACATGGTGAAGCTCAAAGACAACAGTATCGAGAACGCCGAAAAGCAAGGTGCGCAATTCATGAAAGTGGATGGCGTTAGGTCAGTGGTGCAGAACACCACGATGAAAAACCAGGTGGCTACCATTGTGGATTCGCTCAACCAAATCATGGAGGTGCTGATTCTGGTGGCGACACTGCTCGCCATCGTGATTCTCTACAATCTCACAAACCTGAACGTTTCGGAGCGAATCCGCGAACTGTCGACCATCAAGGTGCTCGGTTTCCATTCGGGAGAAACGACCATGTATATCTATCGCGAGACCATCGTGCTGTCTGTGATAGGCGTGCTTGCCGGTTATGGGTTCGGTGGCGGGCTCCATCGGTACATTATCAACGAAGTGCCGCCGGACGAGGTCATGTTCGACCCGGCGCTTGGCTGGTCTGCGTTTGTGACGCCCGTTGTGCTTGTCGCTGCGGTGCTTGGTGCGCTTGGTGCGGTTGTCTACCGGCAGCTGCATGACGTGGACATGCTTGCCGCCCTCAAATCAGTGGAGTAATGTGTCGGATCATTACTGGCAAATGTGGCGTAACGATGGACTGTTCCGATCTTTTGGATCGCTCCAGTTGTTGCGCCACATATATCGATATGTCGCGACTGTCGTCATGATAGCGATGCATGACCGATGCCTAGGTCGGCATGAACGATGGCAAACATGTTGACAAATATGACGGCACTGATAGAGATGGTATGTAGGAAAGAAGAATGAAGCGGACGCCGTTGTCCGATTATTCATTGCATCGGCTGCGGGCCGATTGTTGAATTATCGAATCTTCAGTTGTGTGACCTTTGTGTATTCATTACAAGGCCAGAGAAACGTTACATTCGTACGTTTCTGCTGTTGGACAGCGTTGGACTGAATGCTCAGCGAGCGGACTCGTTGTCCTTGAGAATGTCGTTCAGCATCTTGCCGTTGGACATGCCGTGCTGAATCATCGTGTTGGCGCCGAGGGTAGCGAGACCGCGAATCATGGAATCCTTGAAAGACATGGTTGCTTCCTTACTCTAGTGGGTTTAAGCGGGGGACTTTCGCCCTTTTGGTTAGTGGTGGCGTAAGCCATCCGGTCAGGCTTTGATGTCAATCAGCCTTGGTGAAATAATTCAGCGAGCGGTCTTGGTGACGTCGTTGAGAATGTCGGCAATCATCTGGTTGTTGGACGGGCCGGACTGAGCCATGGAGTTAACGCCGTACATTGCCAGACCACGCAGCATGGAATCCTTGAAAGACATGATTTTTTCCTTTCGTGTGTCCGAAGTGAGGCTTCGGATTTTTGGTTATTTTGTTGGCCTCATTTCTGAAACCGGTTTCAGAATAACGTGGCATATGGTCTGAGTCAAGTGAAGAACGAGCTTCGGCGTTTCTTAGTTATATTGCGGGAAACGAGGAGTTATCTGTATCGAACCGGTTTGAGAAAAAATGCTATCTAATGAACATTAGATTCACTGGCGAAGCGATGTGAGCCTGAGCGTGCTGGGTCCTTCATGTCCTGTTCCCGTCCTCTTCCTATTCTGAGAGCGGCAGATTGATGTCGCGGGAGAAAGCTTTACATAGTGTCCGGCCCGGGATCGTCAGCCATGGAAATGATTAATGCCGCGAAAGTGGCTGCTGGCCAGGAAATGGGGAAGCAATGACACGGGGTGCGAAGCGGGATCGTCCGGTGATTAAAGATGTCGCACGCCTTGCTGGGGTTTCCGCTCCTACGGTTTCCCGATATCTTAACGGTACGGTCAATGTTACCGAAGAGAAGCGGCATCGTATCGCGGAAGCTATCAAGGAACTCGGTTATGAGCCGAGCGTAGTGGCGCGGGCTTTGTCGAATCGCGAGATGGATGCGGTAGTCGTGTTTGCCTCGAAGCCGGACATGTTTTCCACATCCGCTACCAACCATGGCGTGGAGGCGGCTGCGCGCAAGCGTCGTTTTCTGGCCAATATCGTCTCGTTGGATGAATCGGATATGAGCTCCGTCGAGGCTCGTGTACGTATGGGTTTGTCGGTTCGTCCTGCTGGCGTGATCGTCTACGAATACGGCTGGGCCGGCGTGGAGGCGCTCAAATGCCTGCCCCATGACATACCCACCGTGGTTGTCGGCGGAGGCTTCGGCGATGGCGATTATCAGATTATCAATGCCGAGCGTGATGGCGGTCGTTGGATGACCATGCATCTGCTGGATCTAGGACACGAGACTGTGTTCCATGTGGCTTGGGATCGGGAAGAGGGAGACAATTCCCGGACAAATGGTTGGCGTGATGCGCTTGAAGAGCGTGGTATCGAAGTACCCGAACCGATTATGGTGCCGTCCGGTGATCTGAGAAAGGCTGTGTCAGCCGGCAAGGCTCTGGGACGGCGTAAGGATGTGACCGCCGTGTTCGCCGCCAGCGACGAAATCGCCATCGCGGTGATGAAGGGGCTGCGGGAAGCCGGACGCCGTGTGCCGCAGGAAGTAAGCGTGGTGGGCTTCGATGATATGAATTTCGACGTATTGTGGGAGCCGCCGCTGACGAGCTATACCCAGAACTTTCATGAGATGGGGGAGCGGGCGTTTCGTATGCTCTACGATCAGGTACGCGCCAAGCGTGCCGGGCATGAGCCGCCACAGCCTCAAATCGAAGTCGTTCAAGGCAAGCCGTTGCTTCGTGCCTCCGATGCCGTGCCGTTCATGTGACCGCCGTTTGCCGTGGCGACCATGGGCGGGGCAGCATCCAGGCCGTTCGGTATCCGTTCTGTTTGTATGTGCGCGGAGGCTTCGTTATCTGCACGTACATACCAACATTCCAATCTGTCTGTATGTGCAAGTCCTGAGACATCGCGATCGAGCATGGGCGAATAGAGATGAGGAAACGGCCGCGACATGGCCGGTGTCTTGTCGGTTTAAAAAATGCGTAAAATTGACTCTTGACTTTTTCCGCAACTCGGTATATGGACAGCGAAACGTAAATGACATACCGCGACGCTACGCTGTCAACAGCAACTTAGAGGAAGAGGCACGTTGTGAGCGCGCCCATAACCAATTGAGGTGATTTCGGTGACATTCAAAGCCCCGCTTGATCTCACGGTCCATGCTCCGGACGGCATGTACGACCCCTCCAACGAGCATGACGCCTGTGGTGTGGGTATGGTCACCACTCTGAACAAGCGCCCTGAACACAAGATCGTGAAGGACGCCATCGAGGTGCTGGTCAACCTCGATCACCGTGGTGCCGTGGGCGCCGAGGAGAACACTGGTGATGGCGCCGGCATCCTGATGAGCATGCCGGACGAGTTCATGCGCGCCACCGTGCCCGCGGAACTGCCGGAAGCCGGCCACTACGCTGCCGGCATCGCATTCCTCGACCGCGATATCGAAACTTCCGGTCAGCAGGAACAGGCCATCGCCAAGATCGTGCGCGAGGAAGGCCTCGAAGTCCTCGCATGGCGCGTGGTCCCCACCAACCCGGACGGCCTCGGCCTGCAGGCACTGGCTGCAATGCCGGGCTTCAAGACCCTGGTTATCGCATCTGAAGACGGTTCCTTGGGTGGTGTGGAGCTCGACCGTAAGACCTTCCGCATTCGCAAGCGCGTGGAGCATGAGGTCGGCGTCTACTTCGCCTCCCTCTCCGCCCGTACCATCACGTACAAGGGCATGCTCACCACCATGCAGCTCACCCACTTCTTCCCGGATCTGGTTGATGAGCGCATGAAGGCCACTGTAGCTATCGTCCACTCCCGCTTCTCCACCAACACGTTCCCGAGCTGGCCGCTCGCACAGCCGTTCCGTCTGCTGGCCCACAACGGCGAAATCAACACCATCCAGGGCAACCGCAACTGGCTGTCCGCCCGCGAAGGCCGCCTGAGCTCCGAACTGCTCGGCGAATTCAAGCCGCTGCTGCCGATCACCACCCCGGGTTATTCCGATTCCGGCACGTTCGACGAGTGCCTCGAACTGCTGCACCTCGCCGGCCGTTCCCTGCCGCACGCCATCTGCATGATGCTGCCGCCGGCATGGGAGAAGAACAATTATCTTGACCCGGACGTGCGCGCCTTCTATGAGTACAACAACACGCTGATCGAGCCGTGGGATGGCCCGGCGGACATCGTCTTCACCGACGGCACCCAGGTCGGCGCACTGCTGGACCGCAACGGCTTCCGTCCCGGCCGCTGGCAGCTCACCGATGACGGCTATATCGTGCTCGCTTCCGAAGCCGGCGTGCTGCCTGAAACCGAGCAGGACCACATCGTGTCCAAGGGCCGTCTGGAGCCGGGCAAGATGTTCCTTGTGGACACTGCTGAAGGCCGCATTATTCCGGACGAGGAGATCAAGAAGAACCTCGCCGCCCAGCACCCGTACCGTAAGTGGGTCGAAGGCAACTCCGTGGAGCTCTCCGACCTACCGAAGCGCGAGCATGTGAGTCACTCCGGCCAGTCCGTGCAGCGCCGCCAGCGCGCATTCGGCTACACCGAGGAAGACTTGAAGCTGCTTCTGACCCCGATGGCCAACACCGGCAAGGAACCGCTCGGTTCCATGGGCAACGACACCCCGCTGCCGGCCCTGTCCAAGCGCAGCCGCATGCTGTTCGACTACTTCATGCAGAAGTTCGCACAGGTCACCAACCCGCCGCTGGACTGGGAGCGCGAGGAGATTGTCACCTCCCTTGAATCCGCCATCGGTCCTGAGCCGAACCTGCTGGCCGACTCCGAGTTGCATGCCAAAAAGATTCTGATTCCGCTGCCTGTGGTCAACTCCGACGAGATGGCCCAGCTGAAGCGCCTCGACCGCGCCCGCATTCTGGGTGACTACTACCGCCCGTACGTGGTCAAGGGCCTCTATCAGGTGGCCGGCGGTGGCAAGGCGCTGAAGGAACGCCTTGATGAGATCTTCGCCGAGATTGACGAAGCCATCGAAAATGGCAAGAACTTCATCGTGCTTTCCGATCGCGACTCCAACCACACGTGGGGTCCGATCCCGTCCCTGCTGCTGACGGCAGCCGTACAGCATCACCTGCTGCGCCGTCACACCCGTACTCAGATCTCCATGGCCGTCGAGGCCGGCGATGTGCGCGAGATTCACCATGTGGCACTGCTCATCGCCTACGGTGCCGCCTGCGTGAACCCGTACCTGGCCTTTGAATCCGTGGAGAATCTGGCCCGTACCGGCTACCTCAAGGTAGACGAGCGCACCGCCGTGAAGAACCTCACCAAGGCGCTCTCCACTGGCGTGCTCAAGATCATGTCCAAGATGGGTGTCTCCACCATCATGAGCTACCGTGGCGCACAGCTGTTCGAAGCCGTGGGTCTGAGTCAGGAAGTCGTCGACGAATACTTCACCGGCACCACTTCCCGTGTGGGTGGCGTGGGTCTCGACGAGATCGCCGAGGAAGTGGCTATCCGCCACCGCGTGGCCTATCCGAACCAGTGGACCGCAGCACCTCACCGTAACCTGCGTACCGGCGGCGACTACAAGTGGCGTCGTACCGGCGAAGACCACCTGAACGATTCGGAAGCCATCTTCCTGCTGCAGCAGTCCACCCAGCGCGGCGACTACCAGATGTTCAAGAAGTACTCGCACCACATCAACGACACTTCGAACCGCATCATGACCCTGCGTGGCCTGATGAAGTTCAAGAACACCCGCAAGCCCATCGACATTTCCGAGGTCGAGCCGGCGAGCGAAATCGTCAAGCGCTTCTCCACCGGTGCCATGAGCTACGGCTCCATCTCCCAGGAAGCCCACGAGACGCTTGCCCTTGCGATGAACTCCATCGGCGCACGCTCCAACTCCGGCGAGGGTGGCGAATCCGAGGATCGTATCAACGATCCGCAGCGTTACAGCCGCATCAAGCAGATCGCATCCGCTCGTTTCGGTGTGACTTCCGATTATCTGGTGCACGCCACCGATCTGCAGATCAAACTCGCCCAAGGTGCCAAGCCAGGTGAAGGCGGCCATTTGCCGGGTGCCAAGGTCCCGCCGTGGATCGCCCACGTGCGCCACGCCACCCCGGGCGTGGAGCTCATCTCCCCGCCGCCGCACCACGATATCTACTCCATCGAGGATCTGAAGCAGCTGATCAACGATGCGAAGATGGCCAACCCGAAGGCTCGCATCCACGTCAAGCTCGTCTCCGAGTTCGGTGTGGGTACTATCGCCGCCGGCGTGGCCAAGTGCCATGCTGACGTGGTGCTCATCTCCGGCTATGACGGCGGCACGGGCGCAGCCCCGCTCAACGCCATCAAGCACGCCGGTACCCCGTGGGAGATCGGCCTGTCCGAAACCCAGCAGACGCTGATCCTGAACGGTCTGCGTTCCCGCATCGTCGTCCAGTGCGACGGCGAGCTCAAGACCGGTCGTGACGTGGTCATCGCGGCACTGCTCGGTGCCGAGGAATTCGGTTTCGCCACCGCCGCCCTGATCGTCGAGGGCTGCGTCATGATGCGTGCATGCCAGAAGAACACCTGCCCGCAGGGCATCGCCACCCAGGATCCGGAGTTGCGCGCCCGCTTCCGCGGCAAGCCCGAACATGTGGTCAACTTCTTCATGTTCATCGCCGAGGAAGTGCGCGAGATCTTGGCCGAGCTCGGCTTCAGGACACTTGAGGAGGCCATCGGTCACGTGGAGTGCCTCGACCAGAACGAAGCCATCAAGCGTTGGAAGTCTGACGGCATCGATCTGAGCAACGTGCTGAAGCAGGCCGGCCCGGTTCCGGGAACCATCCTTCACCAGACCATCGAGCAGAACCACGAGCTCGAAAAGGCTCTGGACAATGAGCTCATCAAGCTTGCCGAGCCGGCGCTCGAACGCAAGGAACCCGTGCGCATCGAAATGCCGATTCGCAACGTCAACCGTACGGTCGGCACGATGGTCGGCTACGAGATCACCCGCCGTTATGGCGAGGAGGGTCTGCCGGACGACACCATCGACATGACCCTGCACGGTTCCGGCGGCCAGTCCATCGGCGCCTTCATTCCGCGCGGCGAGACCCTGCGCATCTACGGCGAAGTCAATGACTACGCCGGCAAGGGCCTGTCCGGTGGACGCGTGATCGTACGCGCAGAAGACGGCGTCACGTTCGACAAGCACGAGAACGTCATCGCCGGCAACGTCACCGGTTTCGGAGCCACCTCCGGCCAGATGTTCGTGGCGGGCCGTGCAGGCGAACGCTTCGCAGTGCGTAACTCCGGCGCCACGTTCGTGGTGGAGGGCGTGGGCGACCATGGCTGCGAATACATGACCGGCGGCACCGTCGTGGTGCTCGGTCCGACTGGACGCAACTTCGGCGCAGGCTTCTCTGGCGGCAACACCTACGTGCTCGACCTCGACATGAAGAAGGTCAACCCGGGTGCCATCAAGTCCGGCAGCCTGCTGTTCAAGTCGCTGAATGCAGAGACCGCCAAGCTGGTGTACGGCCTCGTCAAGCAGCACGCTGAGGAAACTGGTTCCCAGTTTGCCGCGGCTCTGCTTGAGGATTGGAATGAAACCGTCAAGCGTTTCACCCACGTGGTTCCGAAGCAGTACCTGGCCATGACCCGCGCCATGGAAGAAGCCAAGGCCAACAACATCGATTTCAATTCGCCCGGAGCCTGGGAAAAGGTTTACGAGCACGTCACGGAAGGAGTGCGCTGACATGGGCGACCCAAGAGGATTCCTGAAAGTCCGTACCCGCCGCGAGTTGGCTGAACGCCCCATCGAGGAACGTATCAAGGACTGGTTCGACGTACACGCCGAATCCGGCTTGCAGCCGTGGACTCGCGAACAGGCCGCACGCTGCATGGACTGCGGCACCCCGTTCTGCATGACCGGCTGCCCGCTGGGCAATGTGATTCCTGAGTTCAACGATCTGGTTCGTCAAGGCAAGTGGGAGGACGCATACAACCGTCTGTCCCAGACCAACAACTTCCCTGAAGTGACCGGTCGCATCTGCCCGGCACTATGCGAACAGGCCTGCGTGCTCGGCATCCACCAGCCGCCGACCATGATCAAGAACGATGAATGCACGATCATTGATCAGGCATGGGATCTGGATTACGTCAAGCCGCTGCCGCCGCAGCGACTGACTGACCAGACCGTGGCCGTGGTCGGTTCCGGCCCCGCCGGTCTGGCAGCCGCCCAGCAGTTGACCCGCGCCGGCCATACCGTAGTCGTGCATGAAAAGGACGATGCCATCGGCGGTTTGATGCGTTACGGCATCCCGAATTTCAAGCTCGAAAAGGGTTTGATTGACCGCCGTGTGGAGCAGATGGAAGCTGAAGGCACCCGCTTCCGCACCAACGTGGAAATCGGCAAGGACATCTCCTGGGATGAACTGCGTGACCGTTACGATGCCGTAGTTGTGGCCATCGGCTCCCGCGTGCCGCGTGACATGAAGATCCCGGGTCGTGAACTGGACGGCATCCACTTCGCCCTCGATTTCCTACCGGATGCCACCCGTCGCGTCTTTGGTGTTAAGCCGGTCAACGACATCACCGCCAAGGGCAAGCATGTAGTGGTCATCGGCGGTGGCGACACCGGTTCTGACTGCCTGGGCACCTCCATCCGTCAGGGTGCCAAGGATGTTACCGTGTTGCAGATCATGCCGAAGGAGCCGGAGACGCGTCCGGCCAACCAGCCGTGGCCGACCTTCGCGCGCACCTATCAGAAGACCACGTCGATGGCCGAAGGCGGTACCTACCTGTACAGCACCGATTCCGTGAACTTTGTCGGTTCCGAAGAGGAACAGTCCAAGGTCACCATCGAGAACTCCGCCACCGCGGAAGGCTTCGTGGCCGACGAGCATGGCCACGTGACCGGCTTGAAGATTGTGAACGTCGCTCCCGGCGAGAACGGTCCGTTCACTCGCCAGCCCGGCACCGAGCGTGTGATTCCGGCCGATCTGGTGCTTATCTCCGTGGGCTTCCTGCACCCGGACACCACCACGCTCGTGGACCAGCTGCCGGTTGAGCTCGACAAGCGCGGCAACATCGCCCGTAACGACAACTTCGCCACCAGCCAGGATGGTGTGTTCGTCTGCGGCGATGCCGGCCGTGGCCAGAGCCTCGTGGTCTGGGCCATCGCCGAAGGCCGCTCCTGCGCCGCTGCCGTGGACGAGTACCTCTCCAGCGAACAGACCAGCGAGCTGCCGGCCCCGATCAAGGCGTCCGACCGCCCGATGATGCTGCCTCGCTGATCTTGGTTCTCCGTTTCGGTTCTTTTCGCATCCTGCTAGCTCCCCTTCTTCCCGGAAGGGGAGCTTTCTTGTTCTCTGGACCATCCTCGGCGCCCCTGTCAGGGAGCTATCCGCCGGAAACGGTTTGAGGTGCAGTGAACGAGCGGGTCTCGGCCGCAGGAAAACGGTATCGCTCGAAACCGGTACTAAGTATGCGGCTGAACGAAGGCCTCGCATACTTAGGGTCGGTTAGGACCACAAAAGTGACATTAAGTATGCGGGAGTATGGTCCGACCGCATACTTAATGGTGTTTTGCGTGCACGCACGGTACCATGGATTCATAGGGAAAGGCGGCACGCAATGAAGCGCACGCGAACAGCCATGCTGGCCTCCATCATCGTTTTTTCCATACTGTTCGGAGCTGTCGCACTGATGTGGAATACGGCCCGGATTCCGGCGCCCTCCGCGGCCAATCCCAACGCAGACCAGTCCGGTCAATCGCAGGAAATCACGCCTGGTGAAGACCAATCAGAAACAAAACAGGCCGTGCCGGAACCTGCGACACTGCACAACCCCAAGGAGCTCGCCGGGCTCAACGCAGATGTGGGCGAATCCTATCCCGGCGATGAATGGCTCTGCAATGCTGCTGGCGAGAAAGCAGAATCCCTGCCGGAATGCGCGGACAGAAGAGTCCAAGCCGAGCCGAACACCGGTCGCGTGATGCTCGACGTGCCGCAGCGTGTGCAGGAGAACGGCTACTGGTGCGTGCCTGGCTCCCTGCAGATGGTACTGGCATATAAAGGAATAGACGTAGGCCAGACTACACTGGCCGAACGCATGAATACAAAGCCGGTGACCGGCACGGAATACGTGGATCTGGCCCGCGTTGCCAATGCCTACCTGTTCGGCGAGGAGACGGCGACGCCTTCCGGCGCGGGGTATCGCGTGCAGACCATCGCCATAGGGGATGAAGATCCGGCCATCGCGCAGACGTTCGCCCAACGGGTGAAGACCGATCTCGCCGACGACTATCCGGTGTTCGCCGCCGTGGACGTCCACGTGCTCTACCCATGGTTCGACCATGGCAACCATGTGGTAGTGGTCATGGGCTACGACACGGACGAGAACGGAACCATCACGCAATACCACATACTTGATCCGTCCTATAACATGCAGGACCCGGTCCATGCGGGTCACAAGGTCGTGAACGCAACCACCATGATGGACGCCATCGTGGATAATGAGGAGCCTGCTTACGTATGGTGATCCATATGGATGACTGCACCATCTACGTAAAACGAGTCAACCTGATTCCGTATCTAGGTCAAGGTCGGCAGACATACATGCGGTTGTAGGAATCTGCGGTCAAGAAGCTCAAGGACAACGAGGTGTTCCAGTACAACCGTACGTTTCGTGGATTCCGTGCGTCCGGCCGTCGGCAAGCGAGTAATATAGCCAACGGTGCCATCATTGGAACAGGAGTATTGAAATGCCAAATCGTGCAGAACGTCGTGCCCAAGCCAAAGCCAATCGCAAGGGCATTCCGTCGCAGTATGATGCCACACGCGGTCGTGGCCGGGCAGGCATGATTGACGAATATCAGCTGCAGCAGAAGTCGATCCGTCTGCAGGATGGTACGGATGGCGAGTGGAAGCCAAGCGGCGGGCACATCGCCGAAGTGGAAACTGTCCTGAACACCAATCCGGATTATACGGATCCAAAGATGTTCAAGGCACCGCACTCCGTGCGCCAGTGGTTCCGAGTGGGAAGTTGGACGCTTATCGCGCTGGCCATCATCGCGTTCTTCGTGGTGATGTGGCTGCCGAGTCACCCTATGTGGCTGATTGCCACCGTTTCCGGCGTGTTCATCGTGGGCGTCGTGAGCCTGTTCTTCACCGCCGGCGATTCCAAGCACAATCCGAATCTCGACCAGAACGGCACTGCCGTCTGACTCGGTAATGGTAACGGGCAGTAACTGCGCGTATGTATGAATAGGATACGCAGATACTGCCCGTTTTGTAATGACTGCGCGGTGCACAGGTGGACCAACGCAGTTCTTGCCCCTTTCTTCCGAAAGAATGACAGTCGAGAAAATCGCAGTATCTGTGCGGCACCTTGGTCACTACGCGCACATAACAATACTTATACACGGCAATACGAGGGGTGAATAACAAAACGCACGTTGGAAATTGTGCGTTTTTGCGGGTCTCGTGCTTTAAAGTGGGTATTGCTTGATTTTCTCGATGCACGAAGGAGAGCTAATCCGATGAAAGTTGACATTCTCACCCGTGAATATCCGCCGCACGTTTATGGTGGTGCCGGTGTGCACGCCGAAGAGCTGTCCAAGGTATTGGCCGAACGCATTGATGTGACCGTACGCGCTTTTGATGGCAAACGCACCGAAGCCGATGTGCCGGCTATTCCGAATGCCGCCGAAGCCAAGGGCAGCCTGAAGGTCGTAGGCTATGACACTCCATCCGAGCTCGCTGATGCAAACCCTGCTTTGAAAACCTTTGGCGTGGATCTGCAGATCGCCAACGATGTCGATGCTGACATTATTCATGCGCATACTTGGTACGCCTGCCTCGCCGGCTATCTGGCGAAAATGCTGCACGGCACTCCGCTGGTCATCACCGCGCACTCCTTGGAACCGTTCCGCCCGTGGAAGCGTGAGCAGCTCGGCGGAGGCTACAACCTGAGCTCTTGGGCCGAAAAGGACGCCTACGAGCACGCCGACCGCGTGATCGCCGTCTCCGGCGGCATGAAGAAGGATATTCTCGCCGCCTACCCGAGCCTCGACCCGGATAAGGTGGTTGTGGTCTACAACGGCATCACCATGTCTGAGTTCGCCACTCCGGCCGCGGACGATCCGGGCTGGAAGGTGTTCGAGCGCTACAACATCGATCGTTCCAAGCCGACCCTGCTGTTCGTGGGCCGCATCACCCGCCAGAAGGGTCTGCCATACCTGCTGAAGGCCCTGCACTTCGTGAACCCGGATGTTCAGGTGGTGCTGTGTGCCGGTGCTCCGGACACTCCGGAGATCATGGAAGAGGTCAAGACCTCGTTCGCCGAGCTCGACAAGGAACGCGGCAACATCGTATGGATTGAGGAGATGCTGCCGAAGAACGAGCTGTCCGCGCTGGAGCATGGCTGCGACGCCTTCATCTGCCCGTCGATTTATGAGCCGTTGGGCATCGTGAACCTTGAGGCCATGGCTTGCGGTCTGCCCGTGGTCGCTTCCGCCACCGGTGGCATTCCTGAGGTTGTGGTAGACGGTGAGACCGGCTATCTGGTGCCGATCGACCAGCTGCACGACGGTACCGGTACCCCAACCAATCCGGACAAGTTCGTGCATGACATGGCCGACGCCATCAACAAGATCATGGCCGATCCGGAGTTGCGCAAGAAGATGGGCCAGGCCGGCTACGAGCGCGCCCGTGACGTGTTCAGCTGGGAATCCATCGCCGACGAAACCGTCAAGGTCTACCAGTCCGTTCTCGATGAACAGAAGAAGTAAGCTCTTCTGAGCTTCCCTCTGGCAAGAGGCATCTACTGAATTGACCTATCCCAGCCTCCCTCTGATGAGGGAGGTGGCACGCGTAGCGTGACGGAGGGAGAGACATCGCCCACAAGACGAGTCTCTCCCTCTTTATTATTGAATGAGTAAACAAATCATATTTGGACACAGGAACCGATAATCGTGAGTGACACCACCGTTCTGCAACTCGACAATGTTGAATTCCGCCGCAACCGCCGCGTGATCATCACCGATGTAAACCTGACCGTCAAGACAGGGGAGCGGTGGGTGCTGTTCGGTCCGAACGGTATCGGCAAATCTACGGCGGTGGGCATGCTCGCCACCCGAACCTTCCCATCGGAAGGCCGCGTGTTCATCCTTGGCCATCAGCTCGGAAAGTACGATGTGTTCAAGCTTCGCACGCGTATCGGTCTCGCATCCGCTGATTTGGGCCGCCAATTCCCGGATTTCGAAGATCCGCTGGACGCCGTGGTCACCGGCCTTTCCGCAGTCACCGGCCGCTGGCAGGACACTTACACCGAGGCGGAATATGCACGCGCTCGCCAGCTCCTCCATGATTTCCGCGTGGGCTACTTGGAAGGCAAGCAGATGTGGCGTTTGTCAGAAGGCGAACGCACGCGAGTACTCATTGCCCGTGCGCTGATGGGCAACCCCGAACTGCTCATCATGGACGAGCCGACCACAGGTCTTGACTTGGGTGGCCGCGAACAGGTGATGCGCACGTTGAGCCGCATCGGCGAGGAGAACTCTGATCGCGCGGTGGTGCTCGTGACCCACCGTCTCGAGGAGATCCCCGCAGGATTCGACCACATCGCCATCATGGGAAGGAAGCCAATTCCGGCCGAAGACGCCACCAGCGATGGCATCGACGCGATGGGTAATCCCGGCGCGGGTACCATCGTCTACTCAGGTCCACTTGAAGAAGGCCTGACCGACAAACGTCTCTCCGCCCTGTTCGGCATGCCCATCGAAGTCGAGCACAGCCACGGCCGCTGGTCAGCCTATGCGGTGTGATCAGGTGTGACCAACTAATACCGGAGGATTTTGCACCGCGTAGAATCACTGTTCGATGCCTGAACAATACCCTGAACGTTACGTGAGTTGAGCAATCAACGCCTAATTTTGAGATTAGTCATTGATGCATCAAAGAACCGGCAAGGAACGACCTGAAACTCCCACTTATGTGATGGGTGGGCATCTCATGGCTTACGAGTATCCGGATAAGTTCAACGCAAGACTTGATGAATTCCTCGACTCTATCAAGTAATCGGTTTATTCGATATCCGAGATCCCGGTGAAACAATAGCGGGAAATCATTGATGTGGCTTGATTGTCGTTTCGTGCTTTTCTCCATGAGAGACGCTACGAGACGAAAATCAAGCTGCATCGGTTTTTGTGCCTTCTCGCAGTTTCTTGCCTAGTTTCTTGCCTTTAAGAACCGTCGAATTCCTTTGTTCACCTAGTATTCGCGTTCCGGTTTTGACCCTGCATCGTGTTGAACATGTTGTGTGGATAGTACTTATAGCGTGAGCACTACAATTCTTGGGCATGCAGGCGCTGCCCATGCCGCACCGTCCAACACGATGGAAGCGTTCCGCCTCGCGATCGCAGAAGGTGCCGATGGCACCGAACTCGATGTCCAGATGACCGGTGACGGTCAACTGGTCTGCATTCATGATGCACAATTGGATGCAATGACCGACGGGCATGGATTCCTTATAGACAAGACATACGATTATATAAGTCACTTGAATTTTTCGATTCAAAAGCCCGGGTACATAAAGCCGACACGAGTCCCGCTGCTCAGTGAAGTGCTTGAACTCTTTCGGAGCCAGCCTGGATTCGTCGTGAACATCGAGATCAAAAGCGCTGAGGTGATCTATCCAGGCATCGAGCGCAAGATAGTTGATCTTGTGCGTGAATATGATATGGCAGACCGAGTCTGGTATTCGAATTTCAACCATTTCAGCCTTCTTGCATTGCGCGAATATGATCCCGATGCCGTAATCGCCCCTCTGTACAACGAGGGATTGATAGAGCCCTGGAAATATGCGGAAACGATGCATACCGACGTGATCCACCCGTTCTACAGGAATCTGACCGAAGGCCCTGGAATTCTTGAAGGTTTGCGGGATCATTCGATCAAACCCGTCGCTTGGACTGTCGACAATGAAGATGACATTCGTTGGATGATTGAACATGATGTTCCTGCCATCATCACCGACAGGCCGGCAGTTGCTCGCAGCATTCGCGATGAAAGCCGCTGACCATGTCTGCAAACGGTAAGACTCGTCTCAATTACGCGCAAACCTTCTCCATTGGATTCGGCATGTTTGCCATCAGCGCCGCATGGGCGCTGTACAACGCTTACGTGCCGATCAAACTCAAAGACATGATGCTTCCCACGGCCCTTGTCGGAGTCATCATGGGCATCGACAATTTCTGTGGGTTTACCATTCAACCGTTCTTCGGCCTGATATCCGATAAGGTGAGAACCAGATGGGGACGGCGAATGCCGTTCGCATTGTTCGCGATACCCGTCGCCGCCGTATGCCTGATGCTGATCGCTATCGCACCAACTGCGCCGCTCACCGTCATCGCAATTATTCTGTACGCGGTCCTTATGTCCGCCTGCCGTGCACCGATCGTGGCCCTTATGCCTGATGTAACCGATTCACATGTACGAAGTCAGGCGAACGGCATTATCAACTTCATGGGCGCCGTCGGAAACGTAATCGCATTGCTGGCCGGCAGCTACTTATACAAACACTACGGAATGGGCCCGGCGTTCATCAGTGGAAGCATCATCATGGTCGCCGCACTGTTCGCCTTGAATTTCCTCGTCA
The DNA here is from genome assembly GCF_012932375.1 of Bifidobacterium olomucense. Classification (GTDB taxonomy): domain Bacteria; phylum Actinomycetota; class Actinomycetes; order Actinomycetales; family Bifidobacteriaceae; genus Bifidobacterium; species Bifidobacterium olomucense. Next base: position 105,410 of record NZ_JAAIIG010000003.1, read on the forward strand.
AGGAACCGGATGATTTCCGGACCAAACCAGGTGAACCCGCTCGTATACCGTTTGTCAGTTGGAAAGAGTTGAGGCAGGCCGTAATCCCGAAACTCGATTTGGACGAGGAGGCGCGCAGAAGCTTTGTGCTGATTCTCGCAGTGCTGTTTCTCTATACGTTTGGTGGGAACGCCGTCGAAACGTACTTCAGTTTGTTCGCAGTTCATGATCTCGGCATGGAAGCTGCAGTAGCTGGCGGGAGCTTGGTTTGGTATGCGATAGGCGCGATGGCGTCTGATATACCTGCAGGTTGGATTGGTACGAAGTTTGGACGTCGGAACACGATGAGCGTCGGCTTGATTCTGGCGATACTCATGTTCGTTCCGATGCCATGGATTGCGTCGGCATCCTTGGTGCCGATGCTTGCATTCGGCTACGGGTTTCTATGGACGCTGGTCTATGTGAATGCGTTTCCATGGATTGCCGAACTGGGAGGCAGAGAAAACACTGGGGCCATGACGGCTTATTACTATCTGGCGACAGCATTCGCGGCGTCAGTCAGTCCTGCGGTATTCGGCCTGATTCAGCAAGCGGCGGGAACATACAAGTGGATGTTCATTTATGCCGCTGTTTTCTTTGCGTTTGCGCTTTGTTGCATGCCGTTCATCACGCGAGGCGAGGCAGAAGAGCGTTCGATGTAAACGACCAGTCAGACTCGCTTGCATATCACACGTCGCATTCGGAATCGACGAAATAGTTCACATGGGCAGATGATAACGATTGGTATATTCTTGTCGTTGATGAGGACGTGACTGAACCGTATGCACAATGAGGAGAAAAGGGATGGTCGCAAGCAAACTGGTGTTCATCGACATTGACGGCACGCTGGCGGACGAAAAGCATATCGTGCCGGAATCGGCGAAAGTCGCATGCCGCAAAGCGCAGTCCAATGGGCACAAGCTATTCATCTGCACCGGACGTTCCATGCCGAAAATCGAACGCAGCATTCTTGATCTCGGTTTCGACGGCGTGGTCTCCGTGGCAGGCGCTCAAGCGAATGTGGGGGAGCAGGTATTGTTTCAGCATCTCGTACCGGCTGATGCTGTGGATGCTGCGATGGCATATTTCCGTGAGCACCACATTGAAAGCTATCAGTGGCAGGGTGCGGATGGCATGTATATTTCGGAAGGGTATCGTCGTCATTTGGAATCCAAAGGCAAAGCGTTCAACCGTGGTGAGTTCGCGCGATTCTGGCACCTGATCGATGAGGTGGAGATTCCCTCCGGGGCCACATTGGGACAGACGCTTCATGTAAGCAAGGGTTCGTATTTCACCGGACCAAATCCGGATGTGACTTTCGAGGACACGAAGCGTGACTTGAGCCCCTGGTTCGAGCTTGTGCACGGCTCGTACGATAAGATCTCACCGAACAATGGCGAACTTCTCATCGCCGGGTACGACAAAGGCACAGCTGTACGCGACGTGGCTGCGGCGCTTGGTTACGATATCGCCGATACTATCGCCGTTGGTGACTCCGACAACGACACCGCCATGCTCAAGGCCGCTGGCACATCCGTGGCCATGGGCAATGCCGTTCATGGCATTGAGAAGTTCTGTGACTTGCAGACCACCGATATCCATGACGATGGTCTGGCCAATGCTTTCGCCACGCTTGGATTGGTGTGAACGATGCAGACTCTTGACTGTCTGCCGGTAGCAGTTGCGCAGTTTACGGTGGCGAAGGAACCGGAACGTAATCTGGAGACGATTGACGCGTTCGCCCGCGATGCGGCGGCCAGTGGCGCGAGGCTGCTGGTACTGCCGGAAGGACTGATCGCACGTGACGGTGACGATGATTCATTTGCAGCCACCCATGCTCAACCGCTTGATGGGCCGTTCGTGACGGGACTGAAAAGAATCAGCACTATACATCACATCGTATTGATGGGCACGGTCCATGTTGTTCCGGAGGCTCAAGAAGCAAGACGGGATGAAGTCGGGGGATGGCATGAGTCCGTTGCGAACCATCGTGTGGCCAACGTGTTTCTCGCCATTGGCGAGGGAGAGATCGTGGCGACCTATCGCAAGCTGCATCTATACGATGCGTTCGCTGCGAAGGAATCCGATGTGGTCCTTCCCGGCAGGGAATTGCCTCCGGTGGTGACCATCGACGGCTGGCGTATCGGCATGATGACATGCTACGACGTACGGTTCCCGGAAACCGCTCGCTCCCTGGCCGCACGCGGTGCCGACGTGATCGTAGTCAGCGCAGCATGGGTGCGAGGTGCACGAAAGAAGTACCACTGGAAACTGTTGACGGCCTCCCGTGCGGTGGAGAACACCTGCTATGTGTTGGCTTGCAGTGAGGTGAGTAAACGTAATATTGGCTGCAGTCGCATCATTGATCCCATGGGAGAGGTCATCGCCGAAACTGGAGACGGCGACTCCGCGTTGATTACTGCCAAGCTCAGCCGTGAATCTCTCGATTCAACCCGTCGAATTCTGCCGGTGCTGGACAACCGACGCTTTGCCGACCCGCAGTTGAAGCGAATGACAGGTGCCGGTCATGAGTGAAGGGCAGAACAACGGTATGGACGAGCGATGGTTGAAAGCGCTGAAAGCAAAGAACATCGTCGTTCGAGTTCAGACGGCGAATGACGATGAATACCGTATCGGAGACAAACGAAAGGGCACATGCAAAACAACTGCGCATGTTGCATTCGGAACATCGATGCAACGTGCACAGCCGTTCAAGGCGACCGGTCACAAGGGCGGCATCAGCAGACAGGGTAGCTGATTCGCTGTGCTCGTGACCGGTTCCTCGGTGTCTTCAGTCCCGATCTGCCGGCTCCGCCTACTCTGGTCCGCAGGGGAACAAGATGTAAGTGGCTTTAATACACGGAGTAACCGCCGTCAACTTGCAGGTTCGTGCCGGTCACATACGAGGACGCGTCGCTGGCGAGGAACAGTACCGCGGTGGCGATCTCCTCATTGGTGCCGAAACGGTGCATCGGCACGGGAGCGGTCATCATATCGTGTGCTTCGGGCACGATACGACCCTCGAAAATGCCGGACCACACGTATCCGGGGGAGATGGCGTTCGATCGAATGCCATAGGGTGCCAGTGCAGCAGCCAAGTAGCGCGCATATTCGTAGATGCCGGCCTTGGAAGCACCGTATGCGGCCACCGGGGAAGGTCCGCCGGCGATGAAGTTCGCATTGTGCGCGGACAGCGACGAAGTGAACACCAGGGAGCCGCCGTGATTGTGCTCGCGCATGATGTGCTGTGCGATCTGAGCGGTCAGGTAGGCGCCGGTCAGGTTGATGTCGATGGTTTTCTGCCAGACCTCGTACGGTTCGTCGGCATCATCGCCGGGCACGTTCACGCCGGCGTTGATGAACGCCACGTCCACAGTGCCAAGCGAGTCAACCAGCGAAGTCTTCAGCGCATCGACCTGCGCTTTATCGGAAACATCGCAGTACAACGGCACGACTTTCACGCCATAACGTTCGGCCAGTTCCTGAGCGAGCGGCTCAAGCGTCTCCTTGGTGCGTGGCAGATCGACGATCGCCACATCGGCACCGGCTTCCGCCCAGGCGGCGGCCACGTTACGGCCAAGTCCGCCAGCGCCTCCGGTCACGAAGCCTTTCTTGCCGGCAAGCGAGAAGCGATCCATGATGCGGTGGGATGGTTCTTTCCATTGATCGAGTGGGTACTGATCGAATACTGAAGTGTCGGTCATGTTATTCTCCGTTCGGTTCGGTGGCGGCGTCATTGTAGCCATCAACAAGGCGAGCCTATCACGGACAATCGGGTTGTCTGCGATAGGCTCGCCTAAAAAGTTCAGGAAGTTAACATGTGCGTGATTGCGGAATCATGAAGCTACTCGCAATCACCACAAGAAATCAGTCTTCCTCATGCCAATGCGGATTCTGGCCGAACGTGTAACCCTCCGGATTATCCATGGCGGCGATGTCCTGCATATCCTGCTCGTCCAGCTCGAAACCGGTCAGGTCGAGGTTCGCGCGCTGACGGTCGGCATGCATCGACTTCGGAATCGCCACATCACCCAGCTGCAGATGCCAGCGCAGGATCGCGGCCACAGGGGAGACGCCATGCTTTTCGGCGATGCGCACAATGGTGGGATCCTTCAGCATCTGGTTGGCGCGGCCGAGCGGGCTCCATGCCTCGGTGATGATGCCATGCGCGTCATCGTAGGCGCGTTGCTCGTTCTGCTGGAAGAACGGGTGCAGTTCCACCTGGTTCACGGCCGGAGTCACGCCGGTGGCACGAATCAGCAGATCAATGTGACCGGGCAGGAAATTGCTCACACCGATATGCTTCACAATGCCTTGCTTCTGCGCGTCGACCAGAGCCTGCCAAGCCTCTACGAACTGGCCCTGTGACGGGTTCGGCCAATGAATCAAATACAGGTCGATGTAATCCAAACCCATGCGGGCCACGGATTCCTCAATGGTCACGCGAGCCTGATCGTACTGATGATGGCGGCCCGGCAGCTTGGAAGCCACGATAATGTCTTCGCGTGGCACCTCGGACTCGCGGATCGCCTTGCCCACGATGCCTTCGTTCTCATAGTTGAACGCGGAATCAATCAGGCGATAGCCGACCTGAAGCGCGGACTTGATGGCTTCAGCACCCGCGAAACCGTTGACCTTATACGTGCCGAATCCGATGGCCGGCAGTTCCAAACCATCGTGTGCTTTGCGAACCGGAATCGCCGGCGGTTCCATTAGTGCCATACCCACTCCTTTGTTGTTGTCGCTGCACTGTTGTGTTACGACTGTTGCATTACGGGCAATCACAGTCAACATCAGCGCTCATCTCACAATGCTTACTATAGTGAGCCTGATTCGCGGATTATTGCATTACGCGGGCTGTGTACGGGCTGTTGCAAATGGCGTTGACACCGTATAATAAGGCCGTTGCAGGGGAACTTGGCATGTTTGCGCAGCGTGGGAAACACGACGCACAGCGGAGCGCCGGGTTGAGAAAGGCGTACGCCTGACCCTTGGAACCTGTTGGCCAACACCATCGAAGGGAGCAATCCATGTCTTTTGACGCCGCCGCATTCGGACCAATCACACTCGATCATCTGCCGCCATTCGCCCAGCGTCTGCGCGAAGCCGCCGACCTGGTGTGGGAGGAAGGCTACAAGCAGCCGTTCCTGCGCGAACTCGGCAATGGAACATTGGCGCGCGAAAAGTTCGCGTTCTACCTGCTGCAGGACTACCGTTACCTGAAGGATTACGCCAAGGTGCATGCGCTTGCCCTCACCAAGACGCAGGATCCGGAGGTCATGCAGTTCATGGCCAACGTGCAGAACGCTATTTTCAACGTGGAATCCGCCATGCATCGCAAGTACATGGCGAGTTTCGGCGTGACTGAGGAAGAGATGAACAACGTGCGCCAGTCCGCGTTCGCACGCGCCTACACGTCGAACATTCTCTCCATCGCCTACGGTGGTTCGCTGGTGGATGTTCTCGTGGCAGTGCTGCCGTGCGCATGGGTGTACGCCGACTACGGCCAGCGTCTGGCCGCCGAGTTCGCGGATTCGCTTGAAGGCAACCCGTACAAGAGCTGGGTTGACATGTACAAGACCGAGGAGTTCTGGAGCTCCTCCGCATGGCTGCTCGCACATATCGAAGAGCTGGTTGACGGCTTGAGCGAGGAACGCAAGCAGGAGCTTGAGGACATCTTTGTGGTCGGCGTCGAGCATGAATACATGTTCTGGGCTTCCGCGTACGACATGCAGTACACGTGGAAGCCTGAATGGGACGTGCACTAAGCACAGAACGTCACTTTTCTCAGCCCACCGGTAACGGGCGGTTGTTTCCGACCTCATCGCGGCTTCTTATGTCAGTTGAGACGTGTAACTCGCTTACAAGGGGTTGATTTGGGGTTTCGGAACATCTATCTGCTTTACGAGGGGTTCTTCTGCGGTTAAGCCGCAAGTAGAAATGGCCAATTGCTAACGTCATTCCGCCATTTTGTCTTTGGTCTTACTTTGAAAGAAACCCCTTGTAATGCAGATAGACCTCCGGCGAGGCTCAAATCAACCCCTCGTAAACGAGATAGCGCGGTCGCAAGGCTGCTGATTGCTGTTTGAAGTGTATCGATGGGGTTGCCGTAGACAACGTTATGGTTCGCGCAATGTTTATAGCTTTTGAGCGGTTAGGAAGTCGCGAATATCGGAGATTTCCTCATCGCAGATGGCGTGGCCCATGCCAGGGTATTCGCGATAGGTCAGATAACCGGCGGCTTCCAACACTGTGCGAGCAGTGCGCTGGTCAGGCAGTGGGATGGTATGGTCCGAAGAACCATATGCGAGGAAGAACCGAGTGAGGGAGTTGAGACGGGCTTCCTCCTCGCCCTTGAATGATGGGCTGAGCAGGATCGCCGCGTCGAACAGATACGGGTGTGCCTTGACGAGCCGATACGAGAGATATCCGCCTTGAGAGAATCCGATAAGCACCTTGCGCCGATGCTTGAATGCCGGTGCATCAAGCAATTGCGTCAGCGTATCGCCGACCGCCGTGCACTCACGCTGTCGCTCATCCACGCCGCATCCGTCCGGATACCAATAGTGTCCGCCCATGTAGGGGCGCGCATAAGTGCCTCGGAACGACAGATAGTCAGGCTCTTCGCCTGTGCCCGCATACACCGCATTGATGATGCGCACCATCTCGCTCTCGTCATTGCCGTATCCGTGGAACATCAAGAACAACGGTCCCTTGCCGTTCGCATCAAAATCACTGACCATCCGAAGTCGCATGCTCATCACCTCTGCAAAACGCAATGTAGTCAATGGGGCTGTTCGTTCTGAATCGTGCTCCTATGACATCTCGAATATCCTTTTACTATCATTTTTACTATCGTTCGTAAACCGCTTCGTAGCAAGGAAATATCATGGATGCCACTGATTTCGATTATGCAACAGCAGATATAGAGTGCGGCGGAGCCATCTCGCTGCATTTGGGTGCACGCGCATATGACGCTGCGATGCATGAATCTCGATCAGAGGAACGCGAGCGATTATTTCGGCTGGCGGCTCATTGGTATGAGCGAAGTGCTGAAATCGGCAATGCGCAGGCTGCGACGAATCTTGGCTATGTGTACCTGTATGGGCGTATTGGCAACATAAACGAGGCGCTCGCATTCACTTGGTTTTCACGAGGAGCGGAACTTGGGAACGAGGAAAGCTGCTACAAACTCGGAGATCTATATAAGTCCGGCAGAGGTTGCGATCAGGATATGAACAAGGCTGTTGAACTGTATGGTAAAGCAGAACAAATAGCGAGAAGAACATGCAACTCTGATGATCCGCAGGATGCTGCGGTGCTTGCCAGCATTGATCTGCGCCTTGCCGAGTGGTATGAACAATCCACCGCAGCGGAGATGGATTCCGAAAGTGTTTGCGATTTGTATATGGAGGCGACTGCTTTATTCGAAGTTGCCTTGAACGGGGGACTTGACTGGTACGCCAATGCTTTGGAAAAAGCTCGTAGTGGCTGGGGTCGTACGAGTCCTAAAGAAGAGGATGTGATTGAAGGGCGTCGAGATGGCAAGAGGAGTCAGGATGAGCATGTCCCGGATATTCGTCCATTGCTGGCGCTGACAGATGCGGTTGGTATATTGCAGGGCATATCGCAGGATTCCAAGCCTGAAATGTACTCTTATATGGTGGGTGCCGTATTGGATGCTTTCTACAACGATTGGGAAGGCGGCGACCATGAGTACTCGGAAACATTGGGCCGAGCGGGAATCAGGAGTCCGTATCAGTATCTCCGTAATGGCGATCTCGATGCGTTGAATACGAAAACAGTCATGGCGCTCCTCACATTCATAATCCGTGCCGACCATTGGAATGAGGGTGCTCTCGCTGTGTCGATTGAAGATGGAGAGTTGACCAAGGTTTTGCGCCACATGCGGCAAAAGCACTATGCTAGGCGGATTGCAGGTTAATGAGCAATGGCAATGCACTGGCGAGTTGTTGAGCGCGGAGAAGGTTTGCGTCGGTACGCTATAAATGCATAAAACCAAATTGACCACACATAGGGAGATATATGAGAGTCAGGCGTGGAGCGTTTGTTGCGGGCGAGAAGGTGCAGTTCACCGACCGCAAGGGCAAGAAGATCACCGACCAGCTGGTGCCGGGCGGCTCCACGCAAACCGAACATGGGCTGATCCTGCACGACGATGTGATTGGCGCTGTGGAAGGCACCGTGATCACCACCGTGCATGCCAAGCGCGAGGCACAGGTGAACCAGGTGTACCCGGAGAAAGACAAGAACAAGCCGTGGAAGTCCTCGCGAGCCATCGGCGGCTGGGAGTATGCGGCCATGCGCCCGCGCTTGGCTGACTACGTACTCTCGATGCCCCGCGGCGCGCAGATCATGTATCCGAAGGATATCGCCCAGGTGATTCAGCTCGGCGATATCCGTTCCGGTCTGCGCGTGCTGGAGTCCGGTGCCGGTTCAGGCGCTATGAGCCTTAACCTGCTGGACGCCGTGGGGGAGACCGGCCACCTGACTACCATCGAATTGCGCTCCGAATTCGCCCGCGTGGCCGAGGCGAACGCCACACTGTATTACGGCGAGAAGCCGGCTTGGTGGCGGCTTTTGACCGGTGATTTTGATTCCGTGGCAGCGAGCCTTCCCGAGCATTGGTTCGATCGCATCATGCTCGACATGCTGGATCCGTGGAATCGCTTGGATCAGGCGTATCGGGTGATTGCTCCCGGCGGCGTGCTGGTCTGCTACGTAACCACCACCACGCAGATGAGCCGTCTGGCCGAGGCGTTGCGTGCGGCTGGTTGCTGGACCGAGCCACAGATTCAGGAGACTCTTGAGCGCACATGGAAGGCGCAGGGTTTGGCCGTGCGGCCGGATCATCAGATGATTGGTCACACTGGTTTCCTGGTGATTTCACGTGCGATGGCATCGGGATTCGCCGCATTGAAGAAGCGCGAACGGTATTCCAAAGACACGGTGACCGACGTGGATGAGCTGACCGATGAGCAGCGTGAAGCGCGCCTGGAAGAGCTCGAACTGCGAGACATTTCCGACCACAAGTTGCGTAAGGTGTTGCGTGATTTGGACCGTCAGGTACATGAATTGGGCGAAATCAGTGAGAGCGAAGAGTCTGGAAAGTACCAGAATCCTAAAGGTGCTGAGCAATCTGCCGACTAATGTTCTCCTAAGGTATTTCCGATAGGCATGTGACCGTTCACAACAGACTATAATACGATATTCATATGTTCATGTGGTCCGATGTGAGCTGTGCAAACCTTGAAGAAAGGAAGCCTCGAAGTGGGCATCAAACTCAATAAGGTCGCTAAAGCGGCCAAGAAATACAAGCACGTTCTCATCATCATGCGTCACGCCAAGGCCGAACCATTCGGCGAAAAAGGTGATCGTGACCGCAACTTGACCGATAAAGGACTCAAACAGGCGAAGAGCGTGGGCAAAGGCTTGGTTTCGCTGGGATTGAGTCCTGAGCAGATTTCTTGCTCATCGGCCATGCGCACGCGTCAGACGCTTGACCGTATGCTCAAGTCATTTGAAGGAGAGCCGATTGTCGATTACCGCCTGAGTCTGTATGAGGGAGGCGTGCAGTCCGTATTCGATGAACTATCTCATGTGAAGCCCAAGATTCATGTATTCATGATCGTGGGACATGAGCCGACAGTTTCAATCGCCTCCCAGTGGCTGGCCTCCGCCGATTCGGATACCGAGCGCCTTGACCTGCTGAATCTTGGTCTCGCTCCGGCGGCCGTTGTCATCATGGGATCGGACAAGCCGTTCGACGAATGGCAGGTGCACAGCGGAGAGCTGATCGCTGTAATCAATGTCAAGGATTTTGACTGACTCTCATCCAATACGTTGATGACCGCAAGGCTTTGGCGTGCGGACTGTAAGGCTTATCCCACTGCTTATCCCACTGCGAATATGTACCGCTTGAAGACGCTCAGTGTTACATATTCGTGAAGGTGAGGTATGAGAACAGGGCAGAACGCCAGAGAACGCCAGTGTGTAATAACGACAAGGTAATGAGGAGCGATATAAATTTCCCCTATAACGACACTCAAAGCGTTCTTATGGGCCTGAAACGCCGATGTTTTGATACCCTGATCGGGTTACGAACGCATACATTGGAGGATTTATGTCCACTCTGACTTCCGTCTCCGGCTTCCCCCGCATCGGGCAGAACCGCGAACTGAAGAAGATCATCGAAGGCTACTGGAAGGGTGCCAACGATCTCGCTGCTGTTAAGTCCACCGCTGCTGAACTGCGCGCCAAGCATTGGAAGCTGCAGCAGGCCGCCGGCATTGACCTGATTCCCAGCAACGACTTCAGCTACTACGATCAGATGCTGGACACCGCAATTCTCCTGAACGTGATCCCGAAGCGTTACGAGCGTCTTGCCTTCGAGAATCAGGAAGACACGCTTTTCGCCATGGCCCGTGGCTATCAGGGCGAGAAGGGCGACGTGACCGCCTTGCCGATGAAAAAGTGGTTCACCACCAATTATCACTATTTGGTGCCTGAGGTCGAACCCGGCGAGGAGATCAAGCTCAACTCCACCAAACCGTTCGATGAATTCAACGAGGCCAAGGCCCTTGGCATTCTCACCAAGCCGGTACTCATAGGCCCGTACACCTTCCTGAAGCTCGCCCGCACCGATCAGGCTACCGAACTTGAATACGACAAGGGCCTTGTCAACGCCGTTGCCGCAGTCTACGCCGAAGTGCTTACCAAGTTCAACGAGCTCGGTGCCGAATGGCTTCAGCTCGACGAGCCGTACCTTGTGCTCGACAAGGAGCCGGGCGACGTGGAGCTCTTCAAGACCCTCTACACCAAGATTCTGGCCGCCAAGGCCGGTGTCAAGGTACTGCTCAACACTTACTTCGGCCACATCGCCGACGTGTACGAGACCGTGAACCTGCTCGGCTTCGACGGCATCGGTCTGGACCTCAACGAAGGTCGCGAGGAGAACTTTGAAGCCGTGGCCAAGTACGGCGTGGCCTCGAACACCACCATCTTCGCCGGCGTGATCAATGGCCGTAACATCTGGCGCAACAACTACGCCACCTCCCTGGGCCTCGTAGACGCCCTGAAGCAGGTTACGCCGAACGTCGCCATCTCTACCGCATCTTCTCTGCTGCACGTACCGTTTAGCACCGAATGCGAGACCGGCATTCCGGTTGACGACCTCAAGCACTTCGCCTTCGCCGTCGAGAAGCTCGGCGAGCTCAAGGAAGTCGCCGTTCTCGCTGACGCCACTGAGGATGAGAAGAAGGCCTCTGCCGCCCTCGCCGCCAACCAGGCTCTGTTCGACGGCACTCGTGTGGCCACCGACCCGGCCGTCGCCGATCGTGTGAATGGACTGTCCGCTGACGATTACGTACGTCAGCCCGCCCGCGAAGAGCGCCAGAAGTTGCAGCGTGAGGCTCTTGGCCTGCCGTTGCTGCCCACCACCACCATCGGCTCCTTCCCGCAAACCAAGGAGGTGCGCGCCGAGCGTGCCAAGCTGCGTAAGGGCGAAATCACCAAGGAAGCCTATGACGAGTTCATCAAGGCACAGATTGACGCCTGCATCAAGCATCAGGAAGAAATCGGCCTGGACGTGCTGGTTCACGGCGAATTCGAGCGCAACGACATGGTCGAATACTTCGGCCAGAACCTTAATGGCTTCCTGTTCACCAAGAACGCTTGGGTGCAGTCCTACGGCACCCGTTGCGTCAAGCCTCCGATCGTCTGGGGTGACGTTTCTCGCGCCAAGCCGATTACCGTTGAGTGGTCCGCATACGCCCAGTCCCGCACCGACCATGTGATGAAGGGCATGCTCACCGGCCCGGTGACCATTTTGAACTGGTCCTGGCCGCGTGAGGACATCACCCACGAAGAGCAGACCAAGCAGTTGGCCCTCGCCATTCGCGACGAAGTGCTTGACCTCGAAGCCGCCGGTATCAAGGTCATTCAGATTGATGAGGCCGCTCTGCGCGAAAAGCTTCCGCTTCGTAAGTCCGATTGGCATGTGAAGTATCTCGACTGGGCAGTACCGGCCTTCCGTCTGGTGCACTCCGCGGTGAAGCCAACCACCCAGATTCACACCCACATGTGCTACTCCGAGTTCAACGACATCATCCGCGATATCGATGCGATGGATGCGGACGTGATCTCCTTCGAAGCCTCCCGTGGTGATCTGGTCGTGCTCGACGCCATCCACGACGCACACTTCGAAACCGAGGCCGGCCCGGGCGTCTACGATATCCACTCTCCGCGCATCCCCTCCGAGCAGGAGATCGAGGAACGCATCTACGAGATCCTCAAGAAGATGGATGTCGAAAAGGTGTGGATCAATCCGGACTGCGGCCTGAAGACTCGTGGTAACGCCGAGACTTGGCCGAGCTTGGAGCATCTGGTGGCCGCAGCCAAGGCTGTGCGCGCCAAGCTGGGCTGAATCTAAAGGAGAGAGTTCCAGCGTGGGAGGCTGGGCGATATGTATGACATCCGACACGATCAAGGCCGTTCGGCCAAACCTACGGTCGGGAGCCATGCATATTGCCCAGCCTCTATTGCGTGATTCCGCCACGAAAGCGGAACTTGATTTGGAATGATACCGTCGTGCCCACCACCATGCCATGACGGTGATCGAAAAGGGAAAAACAATATGCATACCCCGATGTTTTCGCTGGAGGTGTTCCCTCCGAAGCGCAACGCGCCTGTCGGCACCATTTATGACACGCTTGACGGTCTGGAAGGCTTGAATCCGGATTTCATTTCCGTGACATATGGCCATGGCACGCACACCGATCGTACCGCCACCGCTCGCATCGCCCACACCATACGCAATGAATACGGTATTCCGGCTGTTGCTCACCTGACCGCTCTCTACTCCGACAAAGCGAAAGTCGATGAGGCGCTGGATATGTTCGAGCAGGCTGGAGTCGAAGCCGTGCTCGCCTTGCGCGGTGATTACATCGAGGGGGAGGAGACGGTCGGCGTTTTCGAACATGCCAGCGACCTCGTTGCGTATATCCGCGAACGGAAACCTGAGCTGAAGGTGTTCGGTGCCTGTTATCCGGAAGGACATTATCAGGCGGAATCCTTGGATCAGGACATCGAATATCTCAAGGTTAAGGTGGATGCCGGTGTCACTCATCTGATCTCCCAGCTGTTCTACGACAACGATGATTTCTACAGGTTCATTGACAAGGCGCGTGCCGCAGGAATCGACGTGCCGATTGAAGCGGGCATCATGCCGGTGCGGGGGGCGAAATCCGTGCGACGTATGGCTGAACGAAATGCTTCACGTATTCCGGAGCATCTCGCCGTCATGCTTGACAAATGGGAGGGCGACGGCGAAGCATTGCGGGCGGCCGGAATCGCGTACGCCTCCCAACAGATCGCAGATCTGGTGGCGCATGGAGTGGATGGCATTCACTTGTATTCGATGAATCATCCTGCCAGCACGCGGCGCATCTGGCATAACGTGCAGCCGTTATTCGGAGAATAAGAGCGCAATCCTGCCGCCCGGCGGTATAGTGGAATTCCATGGAACCGAAGACGATGTTCAAACCCAGTGCCATGGACCTCATCCGAGCCGGGCTGCAGGATCTCGACAGGTCCCGCTCTCTATTTGACCAGCTCAAAGTTGACGGCATTCCCGATAACCGTCTTGTGCAACTGCTGAGCGTTCTTGCTCACGCTTGCGATCCGGATGTGGCTCTGAGCAATTTTGTGGACATCGTCAACGCCATGCAGTCCAGCGGCCGTGACCTTGATTCCATTCTGCAGGATGTATCCGCGCTGAAGCGTTTGATTACCGTGCTCGGTGTTTCCGATGCCATGGGCAAATTCATGAGATTCAAACCCGAGCTGGTGGAAGCCGCGGCAATCGATCATTGCGATAGTCATTTGTTCAATCACGCTCAGCGGCGTTCCCGTCTGTTGCAGGCGGTCGGTGCCGATCCGGATGAAACGGCATGCCCTGTGGCATCCAAACCGCTTGCCGAGGCGGCTACTGCGCTTCGCGCCAGCTACCGCAAACAATTGGCAGCGATCATCGCTCAGGATGCGGTGGCTGATGATCCGGCTGCCATACAGCCGACCATCAGCCACGAGCTTTCGGATTTGGCAGATGCGGCGCTTGAAGGCGCGTTGGCCATTGCCAGGCATGAAGTGGCAGACAGCGAACATGTACGCTTCACTGTCATCGGCATGGGAAAGCTCGGCGCGCAGGAATTGAACTATGTCTCCGATGTGGATCTCATTTATGTGGTCGAACCGGCAGACAAGGAGATCGATCATCAGACGCTTATCCGCGTGGGAACCAAGATGGGCACCATGCTGCAACGCGTTTGTCAGTCCGCCATTATGGGAGTGGCTGAGCAGCCTTTATGGCAGATCGACGGAGGATTACGCCCCGAAGGCAAAGACGGACAACTGGTTCGTGTACTTGACTCGCACAAGACCTACTACGAGCAATGGGCGGAGAACTGGGAATTCCAGGCTTTGCTCAAAGCGCGACCGGTGGCCGGTGATCCCGACCTCGGCAAGGCATACATGGATATGACCCGTCCGTTCGTCTGGTCCGCTTCCAAGCGCAAGAATTTCGTGTACGACTGCCAGAAGATGCGTCAGCGCGTGGAGAATCTCATTCCTGCACCGCTGAAGGATCGTGAGATCAAGCTCGGCCGCGGTGGACTGCGAGACGTGGAGTTCACCGTACAGATGCTGCAGCTGGTCCACGGGCGCACCGATGAGACGTTGCGTACCAGTAACACGCTCGACTCCCTGCAGCGGCTTTCCGAAGGCGGCTACATTTCCCGCAAGCAAGCTGTACGCATGTCTCAGGATTACCGATTCGAACGTGTACTCGAACATCGTCAGCAGATATGGTCGTTGAAACGTACTCATCTGTTTCCTGATCTCGGCCGTGCCTCTGTGGGCGGACTGGAGAAAAAGCGTGACATCGATGTAGACGAGCTCAATCAGAATCAGGAGCTGCGTCGTCTTGCCCGCACTTTCGGTCTTCACCCGGAGGAACTCGTCGAGAAATATGATGACGTACGCCGTGAGGTACGTCACCTTCATCTCGATATCTATTACCGTCCCATGCTGCCGGTCAACGCCCAGTTGGAAAACGACCAGATTTCGCTCAGCGTAGAAGCCGCACAGGAACGATTCTCCTCAATCGGTTTCGGCGATCCTCAAGCCGCTGTCCGGCATGTTCAGGCACTTACCGCCGGTGTCGGCCGTGCCGCGAAAATCAACCGCATTATCCTGCCTGCAGTACTGCAGTGGCTTGGAGAGGGACAGAACCCAGACATGGGTCTGCTCAACTGGCGCAAACTGGAAGAGAACTTCGGCACCGAATCCGGTTATCTCGGCTTCCTGAGAGATTCCACGTCCGCGGCACAGCGTTTGTGTCATGTGCTGTCCAACTCTCGTTTTCTCGGCGATGCTCTGAACAAATCGGTCGAATCGATCAGTTGGCTGGGCGATGACGACAACCTGAAAGCCCGCACCCGCGAGGCCCTTGATGTGCAAACGCATTCCGCACTGGAACGTTTCTGCGGCAGCATCAATGAATTCGCCACATCCGTGCGCGCCATGCGTCGCCATGAGATCGAACGCATCGGCTTGTCGTGGGTGAGTGGCGTCATCACTGATGATGCAAGCCTTAAAGCCATGACCGACGTATACGATGCCATTATTGACGCATCGCTGATCTGGTCCATTCGTCATCAGCTCGCTCAATTCGGAGTGGAACAGGCGCCGGCGAGCATTGCCGTCATTGCCATGGGACGATACGGCGGACGAGAAGTCAACTTCAGTTCCGATGCGGATGCCATTCTTATTTATCGGCCAGCTGATGGCGCTGATGATGGTGAGGCCAACGCTTTTGCCAAGAAAGTTGTCGAAGATTTGCGCAACATTCTTCAGGGGCCCACCACTATTGAACCAAAAATCGAACTCGATCTGGACCTTCGGCCGGAAGGCAAGAACGGTCCGATTATCCGCTCATACGCCTCATGCGAGGAATACTACGGTTCATGGGCGTCGACGTGGGAGCATCAGGCCCTGTTGCGCGCCCGATACGCGGCCGGCGACGCCGAGCTGGGCCGTGATTTCCTCATCAACATCGCTGACCCGTTGCGTTACCCAACCCAGGAGCTGAGCGACGCCGAGCTGCAAAGCATTCGCAAGCTCAAAGCTCGTATGGAAGCTGAACGACTGCCGCGAGGCGTACGCCGAGAACGTCATCTCAAGCTCGGCAAGGGTGGACTTTCCGACGTGGAATGGACCGTGCAGCTGCTGCAACTTCAGCACGCCGGCAACATCAAGGATCTGCGTGTCAACGGCACGTTGGAAGCATTGCAGGTACTGGAAGACAAGAAGCTCATCAGCGTCATCGACGCTATTCAGCTGCGTAAAGCGTGGACCACCTGCACGGCTGCCCGCAACGGCAACTACCTGTGGTCCGGTCGCGCCAATCAGGCGGATATTCTGCCCGATGACATGTATTCGCTCGGCGGCATCGCCGTCTACCTCGGGTATGGTGCACACCGTGGCCAGCATTTCGAAAACGATCTGCTTGGTGTGATGCGTAAATGCCGTGACGTATGCCAGCGGCTGTTCTACGGTCTGACTGAAGAAGACAATTCTGTTGCTTCAACGGTTGCCGGTCGCCCGGGAACATCTGGTGTGCCGCAAAAGTCCGCAAAGCCGCGCATGCATGTTATCGCTCCGCGTCTGACCGCCAACCGACGTCGCGCCCAACGCTGAAACCTGATGGCGTACGTTTTCCCAGACTAATTTGGACATCATCTGGAGAAACGTACGCTAAGAAAGTGTCAGTGTACGTTTCTCCAGATGACGGTAAATAAAGTCTGGATTACCGTACGTTGAGCAAGCAGCAGTAAGCATTATTGCGGAATGAGTCATCGGTATAGTCAGCGATGAGTAAAGACGCGTTTTTTAGGGTGAACACTCGGTGAACACGGCTGTCCGAAAAATGGCGTAAGTTAGATAAGGTCACATAAAGGGTGGCCACCTGTAACCACGAGCGAAAAGGTGAGCCTTGTCTAAAGAAACACCCATGGTCGGCAAAAGCGTTGTGACGCTTGACGACTTGTCTACCAATCAGATTCTCGAAATGTTGCATAAGGCCGAGTACATCGATGCCCATCGCAAGGAAGTTTCCCATACCTGCGAAGGCCGCGTGCTCGCCACCTTGTTCTACGAGCCTTCCACCCGCACCCGTCTGAGCTTCGAAACCGCAATGCTGCGTCTCGGCGGCAAGGTCATCGGTTTCGCCGGCGCACAGCTGGCTTCCGTGACCAAGGGTGAAACGATTTCCGACACCCTGAAAACCGTGTCGAACTACGTGGACGTGGTTGCCATCCGCCACCCGAAGGAAGGTGCCGCTCTAGTGGCCTCCCGTGCCGCATCCGTGCCGGTGATCAACGCCGGCGACGGTGGTCACATGCACCCTACGCAGACGCTGGCCGATCTCGCCACGCTGCAGTCCCGCTTCGGCCGCATCACCGACCTGACCGTGGGCCTGTGTGGTGACTTGACGTTCGGCCGTACCGTGCACTCCCTGATCGAAACCCTCTGCCGTTTCGGCAACGTGCGTTTCATCTTGATCAGCCCGGACGAGCTCAAGACCCCGCAATACGTCATCGACCGCATCAATGCCACGCCAACCTGCTCTTACGTGGAGGTGCGCGATCTGGCCTCCGTGATCGGCGATCTCGACGTACTGTATATGACCCGCGTGCAGAAAGAGCGCTTCTTCAACGAAGACGACTACCTGCGCTTGCGTGACACCTACATCCTCGACGAGGAGAAGCTTTCCCTCGCCAAGCCGCATATGGCCGTGTTGCACCCGCTGCCGCGCGTCAACGAAATCGCCGTGGAAGTAGACGACGATCCGCGTGCAGCCTACTTCGAGCAGGTCAAGAACGGCATGCTCATGCGCATGGCTCTCGAAAGCTCCGTGGTGGGCGATGACCTGCCCGGCTATGAACCGCTCAACCCCAAGGAGGTGCAAGCCTGATGGAAGTCACCAGCATCGTCAACGGCATCATCATCGATCACGTGCCGGCCGGCACCTCGCTGAAGGTACTGGAATACCTGAAGATCGACCCATCCAAAACCAAGCTCGCGCTGATCATGAACACCACATCCAAGCGCTTCGGTTCCAAGGACATCATCAAAATCGAAGACGACAAGGACATTGATCTTGACGTGCTCGGTTTCGTAGCGCGTCAGGCTACTGTAGATGTGGTACGTGGCGGGCGAATCGTGGAAAAGAAGCAGCCGCACCTACCCGAGCACGTTGTCGGCGTGATCAAATGCGTGAACCCGCGTTGCGTCACCACCAGCGAGCATGACATCAAGCAGATGTTCCATTTGGTGCATTCCGATCGCCTTGAATACCGCTGCGATTACTGTGACGAGGAAGCCAAACTGTGAGCATCACCCTACGCAACATCAAGGTCTGGAACACCGGTGAGATCATCGATTTGGTAGTTCCAGGCCTTGCCGACGCCTACTTCGCTGATACCGACACCGTGCACGATGGTGCCGATATCGATGCCACGGGACTGACCGTGGCCCCCGGCTTCGCAGACCCGCATGTGCACTTCCGCGATCCCGGCCAGACTTATAAGGAATCGATGGTTTCCGGTTGCCGTGCCTCCGCTTCCGGAGGCTACACGAACGTGCTCATCATGCCGAATACGCTGCCCGCACTCGATGGTCAGCTGGTGACCGATGCCGATGCTGCCGCCGATAAGCCAGGCGCACGCGAAGTGCGCGAAGCCGGCTTCAGCAACGTCATCGATTTCCTTCAGAACTACGACACCGCCCACGGCGTGAAGCTCCCGGTTCGCTACGACCTCTGCGTCTGCGCATCCAAGGATCGCGCCGGCAAGGAAGCAACCGACACCGCTGATTGGCTCAAATACGTGCCCGGATTCGATGATGATGCCAAGACTCCGGCCATGAACGAACATCCGGTCACTGCCATCAGCGATGACGGTGCCGCGGTGCCTGAGCCGATTCTGGATCAGGTGTTGGCCAACGCCAAGGCTTCCGATCTGTATCTGATTGAGCACTGCGAGCATCACGATACCGGTGCCGTCAATGAAGGTCCGGTTTCTCATCAGCTTGGCGTTCCCGGCATCCCGGAAGATACCGAATTGAAGATCGTGGCTCGCGATATCGAGGCCGCACGCCGAACCGGTATCCATGTGCATTTCCAGCATGTGAGCACCGCGATTTCGTTCGAGGCGATTCGCAAGGCCAAGGCCGAAGGACTGCCGATCACCTGCGAAACCGCACCGCATTATCTGGCACTGAGCGATGAAGCGCTGCTCGAATACGGCACGTTGGCCAAGATGAACCCGCCGCTGCGTTCCGAAGCCGATCGCAAGGCCACCATCGCAGCCATCGCCGATGGCACAGTCGACTTGCTGGCCACCGATCACGCACCGCACACGATGGACGAGAAGGCGTTGGGCTTCCTCGAAGCACCCAACGGCATCATCGGTTTGGAATGCGCGTATGGCGTATGTCACAAGGTATTGGTGGATGGTGGTCACATCTCGGATGAGCGACTGATCGAGCTCATGTCCGTAGCGCCGGAAGCGCTGATGGGCCATGAGGCCACGGATATCGCCGCACTCGTGGAGGACTGGGCCGAGCCGGCACCCACTGGTGACGATCCGGAAGGTGTGATCGCTGAGGAACGTGAGGCAGGGGAGGCCGTCACGGCTCAGCGCGAAGGCGTGAACCGTCTGCTGGACTTGAGCCGCGTGGATGATGCCGGGCACGTCGATCTTGCCATCTTGAACACCGACGAGGAATGGACCGTGGATCCGGATCAGTTCCACTCCGCAGCACGCAACACCCCATTCGGCGGATGGAAAGTCACCGGACGCCCGCTCGCCACCATCATTGGCTCCCAATTCATGTTCAGCCGATTGTAAAGAACAGGCCCCCTCTGATGACGAGGGGGCTGTCATGCGAAGCATGACTGGAGGAGAGACTCAACAGAAAGGACTTCGATGGATCGTCTGATCGAAGCAATCAACAACGTGCAGAACCCGTCCGTCGTGGGCCTGGATCCCACCGAAGCGTTGGTGCCGCCGCAAGTGGTGGCCAGCTTCGCCGATGAAGTGCGTGACTCGGTGGATTCCCCGGAGGAGCTGCCTGCTGCTCAGCTGGCGGTCGCCTACTTCGAATTCAACCGCACCATCATCGATGCGGTGGCCGATATCGTGCCGGCAGTCAAGCCGCAGATCGCCATGTACGAGGCACTCGGCCCGGCCGGCGTCGATGTCTACACGATGACCTGCGAATACGCGGCCCAGCAGGGTCTGTATGTGCTTGGTGACGTGAAGCGTGGCGACATCGGTTCCACGGCCGCCGCCTATGCCCATCACCTGAACGGTGTGGCAGCCGCTTCGGCCGATGGCGCGGCTTTCGACCCATGGCATGAGGATGCCGTGACCGTGAACCCGTATCTCGGCACGGATGGCATCACGCCGTTTGTTCAGGCCGCCACCGAAGCCGACAAGGACATCTTCGTGCTGGTGCGCACCTCCAACCCGTCCTCCAGCGAGCTGCAGATGCTTGATCTGGCGGACGGCAAGAAGGTCTATGAGCACGTGGCCGATCTTGTAGAAGGCTGGGGCTCCGAAACCATCGGCGAACACGGTTATTCCCGTGTCGGCGCCGTGGTCGGTGCCACGCATCCGGAGGAGGGGCGCGCATTGCGCGCCCGTATGCCGCACACGTTCTTCCTGGTGCCGGGCTACGGCGCTCAGGGCGGTACCGCACAGGATGTCGCCGGTATGTTTGACGCCGATGGCAGTGGCGCACTGGTCAATTCTTCCCGTGGCATTATCGGTGCATGGAAGAAGAGCGGCAAGTATTCCGAATCCATGAGCGCCGATGAAGCGCTGGATTTGGTTGCCGAAAGTGCCCGCCAAGCCGCGCTCGATATGCGCGACGCTCTGCGCATCGCCGTCTACCGTTAGTGAAAGATCCCCTCGCTCAGTTCCGCTGGCAGCTTCCCTCAACGGGGAAACCAAAAAACAAGGAATCTCATGACTACCTTCACTCCAACGCATGATGTGGTGGCTGAAGCCACCGCAGCGGGATTCTTCCCACCGCGTCACACCGTGGAAGTCACGGCTGTGCGCGAACTGACCGACCATGTGGTGCGCTTGACCTTCCATGACGCGTTCATCGCATCCCATGCCAAACCAGCCCAGTTCGTGAACCTGTTCACGCACGACGATTTCATGCTGATGCCTCGCCCATTTGGCGTCAGCGAAGTCGAAGGCGATGAGGTCAGTGTGATCTTCGCCGTCATCGGTCACGGCACCGAGCAACTCGCGCAGCTCGAAGTCGGCGACACGGTGGACGTCCTTGGTCCGCTTGGCCGAGGCTTCAATCTGAAACAGGACGCCAACTATATTCTCGTTGGTGGCGGCCTCGGTGTACCGCCGTTGCTATACGCGGCACAGAAGATCGCTGACATGGCCGGTTCCGTGGCGACCTCCGTAATTGGTTACCGTGACGCCCACTTCGGTGAGGAATTCGTGTCCCGTTACACCGACCGTTCCTTCAGCATCGACAATGCCCAGGGCAACGTGGTGGACCTGTTGGACCAGCTGGAGCAGTCCGGCGACCTCTATGTTACCGATCATGCGCCGATCATTCTCTCCTGTGGTCCGCTACCGATGATGAAGGCGGTTGCCCAGTGGGCAGCTGAGCGCGATATGCCGGCACAGCTCAGCATGGAACAGCGCATGGGCTGCGGCTACGGCACTTGTGTGCTCTGCACTGTGGACACCGTGGACGGACGTCTCAAGGTGTGCTCTGATGGCCCGGTATTCACCCGCGAACAACTCGGATGGGGGAAGTGACGATGAGCACCATCACAGCAACGACTGCCGCACGTCCAACCGACAATCACATCAACATCTACGAGCCGCACGAGTGGAAGCACTCGACCCAGGTGGCAGGTGTCACATGGAAGAACCCGGTCGGCACCGCTTCCGGAACCTTCCAATATGCTGCCGTCCGCTGGTTCTATGATGTCAGCCAGCTTGGCGCAGTGTCCACCAAAGGATGCTCGCCGATTCCGTGGGAAGGCAATCCGTCCCCGCGCACCGCGGAAGGTCCGGCATCGAACCTTAACGCCGTTGGTCTGCAGAATCCCGGCGTGGACCACTATCTTGAGGATGACCTGCCCAAGTTGAAGAAGGCCGGCGCACTGGTGGTAGCCAATGTGGCGGGCCATTGCGATGACGATTACATGCAGGTGGTCGCCAAACTCGCCGACTCCGCAGCGGATATGCTCGAAATCAACGTCAGCTGTCCGAACGTGACCCACGGCGGCATGAGCGTCGGCACCGATCCGGTAGCTCTGGCCGCCCTGATGGACAAGCTGCGTCCGATGACCGACAAGCCGATGATCGTCAAGCTCACGCCGAACGTCACCAACATCACCGTGCCGGCTCGCGCAGCCGCGGAACATGGTGCCGATGCGCTGAGCATGATCAACACCGTGCTCGGCATGAGGCTCAATATTCGCACTGGTGAACCGATCATCGCCAACAAAACCGGCGGTGTATCCGGTCCGGCCGTGCTGCCCATCGGCATTGCTGCCGTGTACCGCGTACGTACCGCATTGCCGGAGATTCCGATCATCGGCATTGGCGGCATCGACTCCGGTGAAAAGGCGTTGGAATACCTGTATGCCGGCGCGAACGCCGTGGAAGTGGGAGCGGCGGCGCTCTTCGACCCGGTGGCACCATTGCGCATCGCCCGCGAATTGGATGACCTGTTGGACGAGCGTCCCGAGCTCGCTGCTAAACTGGCCGCAGGCAAAACTTGGAGGTAAATGCTATGGCAGAAACGCTTGCACATCGTTTTACGGAATTCCTGCTGGAATCCAACGCATTGAAGTTCGGCGACTTCACGCTGAAGTCCGGCCGCCAGAGCCCGTACTTCATCAACGCCGGTGCCTTCGATAACGGCAAGAAGATCGCTACTCTGGGTGCTTTTTACGCTGAGAAGATCAGCCAGGCCATCGTGCACAACACGATTCCGCGCGACATCGACACCGTGTTCGGCCCGGCATACAAGGGTATTCCGCTGGCCGTCTCCACCGCCATCGCACTGACCGCAGGCCACAACATGACCGTCGGCTACACCTTCGACCGCAAGGAGAAAAAGGATCACGGCGACGGCGGTTGGATGGTAGGCACCCCGCTTACCGACGGCATGAAGGTGCTGCTTGTGGACGATGTGATGACCGCCGGTACCGCAGTGCGCGAGGTCATTCCGAAGCTCAAGGCCGAAGCCGACGTCGAAGTCGTGGGTCTGGTGCTTTCCGTGGATCGCATGGAGAAGACCAAGGATTCTGATCTGTCCGCCGTCAAGGCTGTGGAGCAGGAGTTCGGCTTCCCGGTGCTTGCCATCGCCAACGTGCGCGAGATCTTTGACGCCGCCGCCAAGATGAAGAAGGCCGACGGCACTCCGTTGCTTGACCACGACATCAAGCAGCGCGCCGAAGCCTACCTCGAACAGTACGGCGCGTGATCGCGCAGTACGGCAGTATTCATCAAAGTACTCATCAAAGCGGGCGATATGCCCGCTTTTTTGTTAGCCATTGCCCTTACTACAATCGAAAATGAGCGGGTTTCAAGGAGTTGACATGGGCAACATCACGGACGATTTACGGAAGTATTTTGATACGTTTGCCGCTTTGCCGTTCAACGAGACGGACAGTTTGTCGTTGTCACAGCTGGCGTATGCGCGTATGCCGGACAACGTGCCGCGATATCAGATGAGTTCACGGATATCAGCCGAAGCAACGGAGCGATCATCTATGCTGATGGTTTCCATCCGCGATTTGCTTCGCGCCGAATGCTACGACGCCATGTTCGGCAAAGTATGGTCGCCGCAGATGAACGTGGATCTGCTGCGCACGATGTGCGAAAACCCACGCTGGCGAAATTTGCGCGTCGGCGAATATGTGGATGAATTCGACCCGGAAACCACCAAGCAATTCTCAGCATGCGCATTCGCTCTCGGTGATGCAGCCAATACTCTGTATGTGGCGTTCCGTGGAACCGACAGCTCCATCATCGGGTGGAAAGAGGATTTCACCATGGCCTTCCGCAGGCCGGTCGCGTCCCAAAAAGCCGCAACGGAATACATCACCAATGTGGCGCAGCGCTGGAATGGTCCGATCATGGTTGGCGGCCATTCCAAAGGCGGCAATCTCGCGGTATATGCAGCCGCCTGCGTACCAGTTGAAATCCAAGATCGTATTGTCGCGGTCTTCTCCCACGATGGCCCTGGTTTTGATGATGATTTCTTTGTCTTATCCGGTTTCAAACGCATCGAATCCAAGGTGCACAAGTCAGTGCCTGGTTCCTCGATCATCGGTATGTTGTTCGAGTCCCGCGAGCAATTGAGCGATGGATACACGGTAGTCAATAGCGACGGCATCGGCATCATGCAACACTTCGCCTTACACTGGCAAGTCGATCATGGTCAGTTCGTCCAAGCGGAAGGACTCACGTCTAGTGCGCAATACTTGTCGCGCACAATCAACGGTTGGATGGCAAAGTTTGATGATGATCATCGCCGTAAGTTTATCGAAAACCTGTTTGCCATATTCGAAGCCGGTGGATACCGGACGTTCGGTGAATTGACTTCGCACTTGACGCAATCATTGCCACTTATGTTGGCTGCCGCCCGCAATATTGATGCGCAAGATCGTGATGTGATGATCGAAGTGATCCGGGGATTCGCGGCGACCGCTGCCAGCGCGGTTCTGCCCGCACAGTAGCGGTTCGTCATCGGTGCAGACTATGAGTACCGAAAATGAATTTTCGTTGACTTTCCCTTAGTGAAAACCAATATTTCAGTACAGTGGAAGCATGAAGGAAGGTTCACGATTTCGGCGGATGCTTGGGCTGGTTATCGCAGCTCTGGTGGTTGCAGCAACCACGTTTGCCGTGACATTCGCAGTGGGGCGCGTCACCAAAGATCCCACCACCGATCAGACCTACTTGGCGTTGGCGGCGAAAACCAAGGAAGTCGAAGCAAATACTGCTGAGAATCGCAAGGAAACCAAGCGTTTGACCGAGCAGCGCGACGATTTGCGCGAACAGGTTGCCGAGCAGCGAAAACATGCCGCTGAAGACAAGAAGCTATACCGACAGTATGTCGGCGATGCTGCTGCCGGCAAAACCGCGATTACGGTGGAGTCCATTAGCCCTGACGTCGATCCGTTTTATACGTATATCGGGGGAGAAGGACTCGATAAGTACTACTATCCCAAATTCACCGTCAAGAACACTTCCGGGCATGTGATTTTCAATGCCAACGTGGATTACAACGTGATCGGTACAGATGGCAAGATACTTGTCTCCGATGAAAACGCATATGTTTCCAATGTGGTCGTATATCCAGGCAAAACCGTGGTGCTTGAAGGCATGCTGAAGGATGCGGGGTTTTCCGGGGCAACCATACGGCCGACATCTTTTTCGGCAACAGTTCCCGATCCGAAATACGACGACGCCACCACTACCGACAAAGGACAGTTTGGAAATGATGTGAAGACGGTGGTGATTCCATGAGCCGCGGTTCGGATGAAAAGAAGCCATTTGTCGATACCTTGTTTGATCGACTTGATAAATCAGTGACTGAGTTGAAACATGTGTCGCATAACGGAACAATTGCGTTGTTATGGGAAACATGGCGAAAACCTGTGATCGCAGTGCTGTGTCTTGTGTTTTTAGCCGCTATAGGGGCTGCCGGCTGGTATGCAGGCGGTCATTCGGTGGTGGTGCAGGAGAGCCCGCGGTATCTCAATGAAGCCGAAAACCTGAAATGGGCGAATAGTGATTTTGAAGAGTCGAAGCAAGACATTGCCAATAGGCAGTCGCAAATGAAGCAGGCTTCAACGCAGCTTGACCAAATCAAGACGGAGCGTGCGCAAATGAGCCAACTGCTCAAGGAGATACGGCAGGTTGCACAGCCCCAAGATAGCCCATCCATAACCGTCAATGCCATTGGCGACGTATCTTCATCCATCACATATTCTACGATTCCGTTTACCGTGCACAACAATACGCAAAATGTACTGACGAATTATCAGGTGTATTACGAAGCGTTGGATTCCAACGGAAACATATTGGACGCAGGATATGCATTGCCGGAGAGCGGGGCCACATGCGAGCCGAACTCGGACTGTGCCATCAGCTCTTTGAACATGTTCAATCCTGCCGGTTCAACAATAGTGCCGATATACTGGACTGCGAATACCGCCAATAATGATTGGCATGACGGCTACTACGGTACCGATGTAATCCGTAAACAGTTCTAAAAACAATTGTGGCTCCCGCCGGGGAGCCACAAACAGTTACCGGTTATACGGTTATGTGATGCTTACTCAATGAGCTTGTAGCCGTGATCGGCCACAACGGACTTGAGTTTAGTCAAGTAGGTTTCAGCGGCCTTGGAAAGCTTCGCGCGCTCGTTGGTGATCCAGCCGACCAACATCGTCTCATCGGAATCCAACGGGACCGTGACGATTTTCTCGTTATTGAGGTCGCCGTTGTCAATGCCGGTGCACACCGTGTAGCCGTTGAGACCGATGATGAAGTTCAGGATCGTGGCGCGGTCGGTCACATTGATCTGCTTGGGGGAGTATTCCGGCCAGACCGCCTCCTCGTAGAAGTAGAACGAGCCTTCCTCGCCCTGCTCGTACTGGATGAACGGGTAAGGCTTCAGATCTTCCATCGTAATGAGCTTCTTGGCGGCCAGCGGGTTGTTGCGCGAGATGAACACGTGCAACGGAGCGCGGAATAACGGGTGGAATTCCAGATGCTTTTCGCGCAGCAGCTTGCCGATGACGTCCTTGTTGAAATCGGACAAATACAGGATACCGATTTCGGACTGCATGTTGGCAACCTGGTTGATGATGTCGCGCGTACGGGTTTCACGGATGGTGAACTCGTATTCGTCGGACTTGATGGAGTTGATCATCTCGACGAATGCTTCGACGGCGAACATGTAGTGCTGGGTGGAGACCTGGCACAGCTGCTTGCGTGGCTTGGCGTGCTTGTAACGCTCTTCCAGAAGATCGGCCTGATCGAGCACCTGACGTGCGTAGGTCAGGAATTCGGCGCCGTCCACGGTCAGGGCGATGCCCTGGGAGGAGCGGGTGAAGATTTCAATGCCGAGCTCGTTCTCCAGTTCCTTCACGGAGGAGCTCAGGGCGGGCTGAGAGACATAGAGGGCGTGGGACGCCTCGTTCATCGAACCGCATTCGACGATTTTGACAATGTATTTGAGCTGCAGCAGAGTCATAAGCGGTATTTATACCATTAGGGATGGTCGGGAATTGAGGTTATAGCCGCACGCCAAGTTGGGCAAGTGAATCGCGGGCAGCGATAGCACCTTCAAACAGTATGCCGTGGATGCCGACCTCACTGGCACCGACCACATTCTTCGCGGTATCGTCAAAGAAGACGCACTGTTCGGCTTTCAGACCGAAACGCTTCAGTGCAAGCTCATAGATATCCGCGTTAGGCTTGTGCATTTTCTCTACGCCGGATACCACAGTGTCTTCCAGCAATTGTTCCAGACGGGGGAACTTCGCAAACGCCAAGTGGAAGGTCTCGTGGGACCAGTTCGTCAGGCCCCATACACCATAACCATGGACCTTCAGATCGGCGAGCAACTCGACCATGCCCGGCAGTGTGCGGGGCAAAGCATCCGCATAATGGTCGATGTAATACTTGAATATCTGTGCGATGTCCTCACCTTGCTCGCGTACCACGTCTGGATAGATGTCGGCGAAATCCTCGCCTGCATCCATACGGTCCTCATAGCGGAAGAAACCACATGGGTCGTCATCGGCACAGATACGGGCGACCACGTCGTCTGGGAATCTGCCTTCCAGACAGGCGCGGGTGTTCCAATCCAGCAATACGCCGCAGAAGTCGAAAATAACATCGGTGATGGGGGAGTTGGCCATAGTGCTCCTCGATATAAACAATCTATTCGAGTTTAGTGTACTTCGTACTGTCGGCTAAGCAACTATGTCCGCAATGGCGTCAGGGATCGCACGAATCACGTCACTGGCCACAATGGGGTGTCCCGGCGTCAGGAAACGTTGCCGCCGGCTGTGCCCAACCAGCTCCGGCGTCTGCCAACCTTGTTGTTCGGATTCCGATGCGATCGCCGCCGCCGCGCCATGCAAGTATGCGGCCGAAGCCACGGTTTCCGCTGTGGTGATCTCGTCATTCTGCTGGGCAATCAGCGCACCGATGATGCCGGCCAGCACATCTCCCGCCCCTGCCGTGGCAAGCCATGCGGGAGCACTGCCGGAAACGTAAATATGGTCCTCGTCCACCACGATGGTTACCGCGCCTTTGAGCAGTATGGTTGCGCCGGTTAACTCATGTGCGCGTTGAGCACATGCCAATGGATTCGACTGCACGTCCTGCGCGGTCAGCAGCAGAGGCTCGTTGCCTGACGCATGTTGTGGGTGCCGTTCATGATCGGCGACAAGATCGTCTGCTTCTTTGGCCACGACACTGTTGGAAGCAGTCGAGGAGCTGTCGAATGACGAAACGACATCGTCGGATGAAATGCTTACGGAATCCTCAATTGCGTCACCGGCGTTTTCCGATCGTCCATCGCTCTCGTAACGGTTCAGCAGTGCAGCCATTTCTCCGGCATGCGGTGTGATTACCACCTGACCCGGGACATGGGGCGGTAGCAGATCCAAGGCGCCCGCATCCACCACAATCGGGGGCATGTCATAGACGGCGGAATCTGTCTCGTCTCCGTGCAACGCATAATGCTTCAGCAACGCAGCGATCGTCTCGCGTTGTGCATCGGCGTCCGAGCCGGCGGTGCCGGCAGAGGGCACGCCAGAGCCTACTACCCAAGACTGCACGCGTCCTTTGCCGATCACCGCTTCAGGCAATGCAGTCAGTACCATGTTCTGTGCGCGCTCAGGACCGAGATACCGGACCATACCGGTGTTCGTGCGGGCGGCAGAGCGTGCGGTGAGCACCGCCGCGCCAGGATAACGCTGAGATCCGGTTATAAGTCCTACGACGCCTCGTGAATATTTGCTGTCCTCGATATGTGGCAGACGCACCACATCCGACGCGAAGGCGTTGTCCACTACCTCTATAGATGGCTCCACATCATCGATGCTGAAGCCAAAATCGACCAGTTCGATGCGTCCGCATACGAATGTCGCCGGCGGCAATACGGCACATGGCTTCATCGCACCGAAAGTCACCGTCAGCGTAGCCGGCAGATATGGGCCAGGCAACGAACCATCGTTCACTCCTACGCCTGAAGGTGTGTCTACCGCAACCACCAATGGGAAGTCCCTGGGCGACTCACGTCCTGGAAGCGCCGGCTCATCCGGCACCTCACCATCGAGCCCTAATGCCGCCGCCAAAGCGGCCGGAATACCGCGCAGCGCCCCTTGAATGCCGATACCGGTCATCGCATCAATGATGAGATGCGACTTTGAAGCCAACGTGACGGCAGCCTGCAATCGCTCACCGGCTTCGCCAGCAGAGAAACCTGTCGCACAGCCAGGGATTTCGGCGGCCGGATCGAGCACCAGCACCTTACCTCCGGCGCGGACGAATTCGGCAAACCCAGCCTCATGCAATGACTTGCCCACTGCCACGGCTGTGACAGCGGCACCCTCCTGGGCCAGTGCGGCCGCGGCGAACAGTCCGTCGCCGCCGTTGTCTCCGGCACCGGCAAGCAACACGATCGATGAATCTTCCAACGCCAAATCTTCGTCGTCGAGAAGGCCGGCGGCGCTATGAGCCACGGCTTGGGCGGCCATACGCATCAATGGCACGCCTTTGTCCAACAGTGGACGTTCCATGGCTCTTACGGCTTCAGCATCATAGGCGCTGTGCAACAGTAGTTCGCGACGATCGGCGTCATCGGCGTATTCCATAGCAGTCCCCCTCGCATAACAGCATTTTCCATCACTGATTTTAGTGGCTTGTCGGCCGTGAACCGCCAATGTCGTACGCGATGGGCATGAGACCTACCTCATATGTTCAGGGAATATCCTTAAGTTCTTCACGCCTTCCGCTACCATGGTCTGTTGGTTTATCGCAAGTTCAACGGATCACAAGGAAAGCGACGGGTGAGGTATGGCGATTGATGCACAGGGTCTGGAGATTCAGATCGGCGCGCGGACGTTGCTGCATCCCACCGATTTTCATGTGGCCAAAGGCGACAAGATTGGTCTGGTGGGCCGTAACGGTGCCGGCAAGACCACGCTCACGCGCGTGATCACCGGTGACATGTTACCCACGGCCGGCAAGGTTCGCGTATCCGGCAAACTCGGCTACCTGCCGCAGGACACACATGCCTCCGACCCGACGCAGACTGCGCTTGACCGCATGATGAGCGCGCGTGACATCGCCACCATCATCAACCGCATCCGCAAGGCCGAGAAGGAGATGACCGACCCTGATCCGGACGTGATGAGCAAAGCTATGACCCGCTACGACAAGGCCATGCAGGACTTCGAGAAAGCCGGAGGCTACGCGGCCCAGTCCGAGGCGACCGCGATGGCGGCCTCGTTGGGCCTTCCCCAGGAGGTCATGGAACAGCAGCTTGGCACGCTGTCCGGCGGCCAGCGCCGACGCATCGAATTGGCACGTATCCTCTTCTCCGACGCTGACACGCTCATCCTCGACGAGCCCACCAACCACTTGGATGCCGACTCCATCGAATGGCTGCGTGGATACCTGAAGAAGTACGAGGGCGGCTTCCTGGTAATCTCCCACTCCACCGAACTGCTTGACGAAACCGTGAACAAGGTCTGGCATCTGGACGCGCAGCTTGGCCAGATCGACATGTACTCGCTGAGCTGGAAAGGCTACCTGCATCAGCGCGTGGTAGACGAGGAGCGCCGGCGCCGCGAGCGCGAAGTGGCTGAAAAGAAAGCCGAACGCCTGATGAAGCAAGGCATTCGCCTACATGCAAAGGCCACCAAGGCCGTGGCTGCTCAGAACATGATGCGTCGCGCCGAAAAGCTGCTGTCCGAAACTTCGGAGGCACAGAAGAAGGAGAAGGTGGCGGATATTCGCTTCCCGGAGCCTGCGCCCTGCGGCAAGACGCCGATCATGGCCAAGGACATCTCCAAGGCATACGGCTCCAACATCGTGTTCGCTGGAGTGAATCTGGCCATCGACAAAGGCTCGCGCGTGGTGATTCTGGGATACAACGGTGCCGGTAAGACCACGACGCTGCGTCTGCTGGCACATATCGAGGAGCCGGACACCGGTTCCGTGGACTACGGTCACGGTTGCAAGATCGGCTACTTCGCCCAGGAGCACGATACGCTGGACCTGAATGCCACTGTTCTGGAGAATCTGCAGCATGTGGCTCCCGAACTGGACGATACGCATGCTCGTTCGATTCTTGGTTCGTTCCTGTTCTCCGGCGATGACGCGATGAAGCCGGCCCGTGTACTCTCCGGCGGTGAGAAGACCCGTCTTGCCTTGGCCACGTTGGTGACTTCGCGCGCCAACGTGCTGTTGCTCGACGAGCCCACCAACAACCTCGACCCTGCTTCGCGCGAGGAGATCTTGAAGGCCATCGCCAAGTATGAGGGTGCCATCGTGCTCGTCACCCACGATGAGGGCGCAGTTGAAGCCCTGAACCCGGAGCGCGTGCTGCTCATGCCGGATGGTGACGAGGATTTGTGGAACGACTCCTACCTAGAATTGGTTGCTGAGGAGTAAAGGAGATAATCATGGCCACTGCAACAGGACAGAAAATCGCCATTGTTACCGGTAGCGCGCTGGGACTCGGCTATGAGTTCGCCAGCCAGTTGATCGAAGCCGGTTGGCTGGTGGCCGGCGTTGATTTCAATGCTGAGCGTCAGGCCGAATTGACCGCACAATGGCCGGCGGAATCATACCGCGCTTACGTGGGCGACATCACCGACGAGGACTTTGTGCGCAAGTCCGTTGCCGAGATCGCTTCTTTCGGCCATATCGACCTGCTCATCAACAACGCAGGCCAGCCGTCCTTCAAGGTGCCCACCGCCTACGAGGCGGCCGACGTAGACAAGTGCCTCAAGGGTCTGAAAGGTATGATCCTGTGGACTGTCGAAACTTTGAAGGCTTGCGATGAACAGAATGTCAAAATCGCGCAGATCATGAGCACTGCCGCCACCCGAGGCAACGCGAACGAAAGCGTGTACTGCGCCACCAAGTGGGGCGAGAAGGGCTACACCAAGAGTCTGCAGGCCGCGTACAAGGGCACGAGCGTTAAGGTGGTTGCCGTCTACCCGGGTGGCATCGATACCGCGTTCTATCGCGACAGCCATGATTATGTGTCCGAAGAAAAGCAGCACACGTTCATGCAGCCTGGTCCTCTGGCCGAGGTGATTCTGTTCAACCTCATCAACGAGGCAAACCTCACCGTCACCGACATCGAAATCAACCGCAACAGCTGAGATTTTGTGACTGAGACGCGCAGTTACTGCCTATTCTGACGGTCAGAGAGGCAGTAACTGCGCGTACGATGACTCAATCCAGATGATGTAGCGCACGAATAATCCGGCAGCGGTCTTCCGCCGTGCCTTCATCCGCGCACATCGTCGCATACCAGCGCGGATTGCGCAGGGCCTCTGTACCGGAACCGTCAGCCTCAACGAGTGTATGCAGGTCATTGGCATACTGGAAGTGCAGATGACTGAGCAGCCCGTCCTTTGAGAATGCAGTACGCGAAGGCAACGGAGTAATGGCCAACAGCCAACGGAATGGGCTATCTTCCGCGTGTGGATCATCGGTCATGAACACGTAAGTTGGCGAACCTTCCAAGCCATGTGCAATCACATGGTCGATGCGATAATCATAGGCGTCGAGATTGGTGTTGTCTTCCGCATACCAAGTGATGCGCACATTGGTATTCGTGTTTTCCGGCTCGCCGACAGTCCAATACCCAATATGAATGATGTTCTCCGGACTAGTGGTAGTGCAGGCCATCGCCCAGAACTTACGAATACCGTTAGCTGCCATCGGTGCCATCTTCGGATTGGCGAGCACAGCCTGCTCGGCCTCATCCCATGTGTTGCGAATAGTTTCATCCTCAGCATCAATGTAGTGCTCAAAGCTTTCCCAATCGCCTAGCCAATCGGTTAGATTGAATTCTGCAGATTGATTACTCATAGTGCGTCTCTTTCGCTCATTGTTTGGTTTTCGAATAATGATGTTCCAAGTTGATGATGGTGGTGCACCAGCCGGCGGCGAGCTCTTCGTCGTGGGTGACTACGAGCACGGTTTTGCCTTGTTCGGCGAGCTGGCGGAGGAGTTCGCCCACCTGTTCCATGTGGTAGCGGTCGAGGCCGCTGGTCGGTTCGTCCAGAATGATGAGGTCTTTGCCACACATCAATGCAGAACCGATGGCCACGCGCTGTTTCTGTCCGCCGGACAGGCTCATCGGATGACGGTCTGCGAACTTGGTAAGGTCAAGGTCTTCAAGCACTTGGCTGCAACGCTTAGTAATTGCCGGGTCGGTCTCGTCAAGGCCAAGCAGTAGTTCCTCGCGTACACTGTCGGAGAACAGTTGATAGTTCACGTCCTGCATGACCAAGAATCCGGCATGCGTAAGGTCGCGTGGCTTGGCTGGTTTGCCGTTCAGCAGCACGGTGCCGGACGTTGGTTTGACTAGGCCGGTGAGCGTGCGTACCAGTGTGGTTTTGCCGCAACCGTTATGACCCATCAGGCCGATGATCTGACCGGGGTACAGGTCAAGGTCTGGAATGGCTCGTGAGAATCCATCGCGTCCGCGGTAGCCAATGTTGAGATGGCGTGTGGATAGTAGCGGTGTCGAGTTCGAGCTGGATTGCTGCGCGTAGTTGTGTTGCTCGCGTTGTGTGGATGTCGATTCTGAGCCGCCGTCCATATCAGAAGCCGAAAGTTCGCACTCGTTCGTTTGTGATTCCAGCGTTGCGATACATTGCCTGTACGGCTGCAAATCAAGAGCACGCAATCCCATCGCAGCGATGCAGCTAGGGGAAAGCGCAAGGAATTCCTCGGCTTCGTATTCATGTGCTATACGTCCGTTGCCGAAAATGATGTATCGGTCGGCGATGCCGTTAAGCCAAGCAAGACGGTGCTCGGCTATGACGATGGTCATACCAGAAGCCTTCAATTGCGCGATGAGCTCACGCATTTCGGTAATGGCCGCCGCATCCAAATTGCTGGTGGGCTCGTCCAGCACGAGCAGCTTTGGACTCAGCATGGTGGCCGTAGCCAAGGCGATGCGCTGTTTTTGGCCTCCGGAGAGATGGAAAATGCTGCGCTGCAGCAATGGTTCGATATCGAATCGTTGTGCGATTTCCGTGATTCGATGGTTGATTGCTTCCGGCGACAATCCCATGTTTTCCGCGGGGAATGCCAGTTCGTCAATAACTTTGGCGTTGAAGTATTGCGTTTTGGGATTTTGGAATACGCTGCCGACCAGGGGAGTGAGCTTGTCGATGGGCTCGGCAGCTGTATCGATGCCGCAGGTATGCTGCTCTCCACTGAATTCGCCGTGGAAGAACTGTGGAATCAAGCCGTTGACGATACGCGAATACGTGGTCTTACCGCATCCGCTGGCACCGCACAGCACAATGCACTGCCCGCTCGGAATGCTCAACATGGTGTTGATTACGGCAGGTTCGTCGGCATGCTCGTAAGTAAACGACACGTTGTTGGAATAGGCTTGTGCGGTCATTATCGAATCACCCCGGCAACATCAAGCACCAGCGGGACCATCATGGCAATCATCATGAGCCAATCCACAATCCGCATGCGAATTACAGTACGCGAGGTGTGCTCTCCTTTACGCCCAAGTCCTTTGGTCAGTGCTGCTACGGACAGATCCTGGGCCACATTGGTGGCGTTCATCAACAGTGGGATAAGAATATATTCCAATAATTGCGCAGGGTGCCGGACCAGCCCCCATCCACCTGCGGCAATGCCTCGTAGGGCCATCGCATTGCGAATCTGTCGATAGTCCTCGGCGATTGTGGGGAAGAATCGAATCACGACCACGCAGGGAATCACCACGGATTCAGACGCATGCATGCGACGCATTGCGCAAATGAATGCGCTGGGGGAAGTGGTGGTGAACGCGTATGCGCCGGTGATGAAACAGGGCAGCATCATCGTGCAGCCCACCGCCAAAGCAGAAACGACATGAAGCCATGGCAATCCCATAGCTTCAGGATCCAGGAAACCCAATCCGGTGAGTATTGCGTAGGTCAGAGCGAAATTTAAGGTCATCTTCCAACGGCCCGCAACCGCAAGCGGCATCAAAAACAGCACGACCATGATGAGCTGCGTAATGACGCTCACATGGAAAAACAGCATGAGGTTGGCGGCTAAGAGCAGGAACAGTTTGGTTCGAGGGTCTAGCGTGCGTTGATTTGATGTGTTGTGGCTGAAGGTCATGTCAACGCCCCCAACGCGCAAAGGCGTACCTGTATCAGACAGGTACGCCTTTGTTGAAGTATTGGCGGAATGCATCAGACGATGCCGGCCTTGATGAAGTGCTTCTTCATCATCTTCTGACCAAACCAGCCGCCGATAATGGCACACACCAAGATCGCGGCCATAGAGATGAAGAACGTGCCGGTGTTGACATTGGCGAATACACCATCAATGTAAGCCGCATCCTTGCCACGAGCCTGAAGGCTGGCGATGTAGGCGTCCTTCATGAACCAGAGCGGCAGGATCGGGCCCGTGAGTCCGTAGGAGAAGACCACGTAACTGGCCAGCAGCAATACCTTGCTCTTGTATTTGCCGGCGCGGGCGATCAAATCGGCGGCCACCGGGAACACGATGCTGGCGATGAATGAAAGCACGAAATGTCCGGAGATGAACAGGAACAGGCCGATGACCATGCCCATCACGGTGATGCCGCCGAACTTGCCGAGTCGGGCGGCAAGCAGCATGTAGACACAACCGGAAATCAGGGCGGCGATGGCGGGAAGGAAGATGGAACCGAAGCCACCGGTGAACAGGGTGCTCATCAGCGTGGCCACGCACACCATCACGAAGTAGAGCGCAGCGAATACGCCGATGGTGATCAGGTCGGCGACTTCGAGTTTGCCGGATTTGGCTGGCTTGCCGGGGTTGTGATTGGAAGTCTGAGTGGTGTTGTCTACGGGTGAATTCGAAGCGGTCACAATACTTTCCGTTTCATACGAGGGAACAAATACCTCTCGCCAATGTATCGGGGATTTAAGGGAAAGACAATACCTAATTTTGGAATCGGATGGTGGTTTGGAACTTATTCGGAGCGGGCTGGGTGAGTTCCAGGGCGGCATGCATGGCCTGGCAGGCGGCATCCACGATGGAAAGACCGAGGCCAACGCCGGGCATGGCACTGATACGTGAATTCTGGCTGCGATGGAACGGCTGGATGAGCTCGGTCAAATCGTCAGGCAATGTTTCGTCGGTGGAATTGGTCACGGTCAGCGATACCTGAGCCGTGGAATTGTCGTCATCGATGCGGTCATTAGCATCGAGTGTGGTACTGATTGCCACGTCAATGGACCCGTTCTTCACGTTATGCATTGCGGCATTGCGCAGTAGATTGCCTACAGCGAGTTTCAGCAATGCCGGGTTAGCGGCCACAGTGGCATCGCCTTCCACATTGACGGTAATCGTATTATCGGCAATCACCGTATCGACATCCGTGAGTGCTTGGTTCACGCATTCTCGCAAGTCGATATCGCCTGAGGTTCCGGGAGTTGCATCGCCGCCAATCGTGCCGCTTTGAATGCGGGACAACGTGAGTAACGCCTGCACGAGTTCGGCTCCGCGTCTATTGGCGGCGAGCGCGCGACGCACCGACGGTTCCACATCGGCTGGGAAACGGCCTTGGGCTAGCGGCGCGTCAAGATTGATTTCCACTGCGGCGATGGGCGTGCGCAATTCGTGGGAGGCATTGGATACGAATCGTCGTTCGGCAGTCGCACTGGCCTCCACGCGGTCAAGCATGCCGTTGATGGAATCAACTAGTCGGTCGATGTCGTCATTGCCGGGTTTCACGTCTATTCGCGCGCTTAAATCGTTCGGTTGCAAAGCTGCCACTTGGTGGTCCACTGCGGTGAGTCGTCGGGAAAGCATCGTGCCGATGAACCATGCCGCAAACACTGCGATAAGGCCGAAAACCGTCAGCGCAATGACGGAAACCGTGCGCATGGTGGTGGTCAGTGTGTTGGTGACGGCGTTCGCCGTGCTGATCATCACGCCGTTGTATTCGTCGAGGATCCATGGGCCGTTTTCGGTCTTGTCCCGCGCTGTGCTCCATTCTTGGGAGGTGTTTGGCACGTAGAATTCCATGCCGTCGAGGTTTCGTTTCGCGCCCGTGTAACAGACCACTGCCTGATTTCCGGTGCCGTTGGCGGCGGGCCCGTTTTCGGTGTCCATGCCAGTGGTGACGGAAACCGTGCCGTCACTATTCGCACACATGGTCATCGTCTGGTTTGCTTCGGCGGTGGTATGCGCCACGACGATGTTCTGTGTGACGATGAGCGCCGTCATCATTGCAATGATGATGAGTGCGATAGCCAGCGTGATTTTCGCACGAAATGATTTCGGCATGAGTCTGCCGGCGATGATGACGAAATGGTTCCGCATGGATTGGAATACGTGCCATTTTCCGGCGGCAAGGGGCACGGGGAACAGGTGATGTTTCATGCGAGTCGATATCCTTCCCCACGCGTGGATTCGATGGCATCGCGGTCGCCCAGCTTGCGGCGTAGCGAGTATACGGTGGTCTTGATCACATCGGCTGGTTCCACGGCGGCAGCCTCATCCCAGACGGTTTCGTACAGTTCGGCGACGGTCACATACCCACCATCCGCACGCATGAGTTCAAGCAGCACGCCATACTCCTTGGGCGTGAGTTTGACGAGTGTTCGACCATGGTCGCGGAATACAAGGCGACGCGTGGTATCAAGCGTCAGATCACCGTGCATAAGCACTGACGCTGTAGTTTGCCCCTTTCCTGCGCGGCGTTGCAACGCGCGAATACGAGCCAACAGCTCCGGATAGGCGAACGGTTTGGTCAGATAGTCGTCGGCTCCGAGATCGAGACCGCTGACTCGGTCGCTTACCTCGGCGGCGGCCGTGAGCATGATCACGGCAACTGGAATACGGTTCGCAGCGATCGTAGCCATCACCGCGTCCCCTGAAAGCACCGGCAGGTCACGGTCCAGAAGCACGATATCCACGTTCTGCTCGGCGAGAATACGCAACGCCTCCACGCCGGTCATAGCCAATGATGTGGCGTACCCCTCGTACCGCAACGCGTCGTCCAACGCGGCCGACAGCTCCTGGTCGTCCTCCACGATGAGAATCCTCATGCCATTCCCCTCCTGATGTCGGTTACACCCATTATCCGTCCATATTGGCGTTTCCAAGGTAAGGCGAAGGTAAGCACATTCATCACCCTGCCGCCACCGCTGGGGAGGTTGGATGAGGCTATCAACCGAAATATGAACCGTTCAATGAAAGGGACTGCCATGGCCACCAACCTCGATTTCAGCCACACTGTCAAACAATCACTTAGCCGTACGCTGGCCATCGGTATTGCCACAGGCCTATGTCTCGCGGCGCTCACCGGATGCTCCATGCCGTTCACCAACCAGTCGGCCGGCGCGAGCGACTCCGATACCGCTGCAGGTTCCGGCTCCAACACCACCGACAATCTCACGATCGACGCCAATGCCAAGAAGTTCGTCTCCTGCCTGACCGGAAAGGGCTTCGAGGCACAGGCCACGGCTTCCCCTGGCGTACCCGATAAGAACGGCAAGATGAAGACGCCAACCGCCAAGAACATGGTCATGCTGCGCATGCTCGACGCGAACGGTCAACCGGTTGAAGCCGCCGATAACGGCATGAGCGTGAACACCGATTCCACCACCCAGCAGATGTACGCCAATTCTATGTTCACTTCCATCGACTACGGCACGGTGTGGGTGGCGTTTAAAGATTCCACCGCACTAGCTGGCAGTCCTTACGAATCGAAGCGGCAGGATTATGCAGACTGCGAGGCCAAGAATCCGAACTTCGCCCAACCTGCACAGGACTTGAGCCAGACGCCAACCTATTCCGAAGCGGATAAGCAGGCCACACTCGACTTCGCCAAGAATGCCCGTGAAAAAGGCTTCAGCTGGGTGGCCGATCCGACCGGTAATGAGCCGACCACCATTCTCATTCCCAAAACCGTAAGCGAAGACGAATTACGTCGGTTCTTCAAGGAATGTCCTGTCGGCGACGCGCATATCACCTACGGCTTTGATGGAACGCCAGATGATTTCGGTTACGACTACACCAAAGTTATGGATGAAGCCATGGGAGTGGTCTCCTGAACGCGCATCCATCCGGCAATGAAGCACGGAATGCTTTCACATTAGTATCTCTTTGTATCCGATCGTTGATGATTGGAATGAGAAATTGGGGGACGCCATGAAACCGCATCAGGATATCGAGGGGCGGAACATTTGCCATAGATTCGAGCAGGTCATAGTCGGCACTACTGCGTCTGCACTGTGTCTGATCATGTTGGCGGCATGCTCATCGCCATTCACAGTGAACAGTGCAACCGATGCGGCTGCTGCTGACAAAACCGACACTTCCATCAGCACTTCGAACTCAAAGGATAGTGATGGGCCGAAAGAACCCAGTATCGAGGTCAAACGATTTGTATCCTGCCTTACCAGCAAAGGCTTCGATGCGCGATCGGTCGGATGGGACAATAATCAAGTAGGCGTGGTGGAACTCGATGCGGCCGGCAATCCCGCGCAATCCGAAATCAGATACCTTGAGGACGGCACAGAAGAGCATTACCATACAACGCCGCCTGAGCTCTATCCAAATGTTAAATCGTCAGGTGGCATCGGCAACAGCATCACCAAAGAGGACTGGAACTACGTGATCTTCCGGACCTCGACAGACATGGCCGGATCACCATACGCATCCAAACAAGCCGACTACGCTGCTTGTGAGACGGCAGTTCCTGACTTTTCGCAGTCAACGTTCAGTGCCACGGACCAAGATGCCAATGCATCGGAGGAAGATAAAGCCGCCGTATTGAAATACGCACAGGATGCCCGTACCAAAGGGTTCAGCTGGATTGCCGATCCGAGCGGCGAACACCCATTGACCATCGTGATCCCGAACACTGTGCCGGAAGAGGATGTACGGCGCTTCTTCCAAGAATGCCCGGCAAACGATACGCCCGTAATCTTCGGCTGGATAGGCGACTACCCATACGACACCTTCGCCGTACAACAGGCGGCACCTTGATAGGAGCATCATCATGACGCGAACGGAAGCACGACGATTCTCCAAACGCCGCAGAATCATCACCATCATCATGGTGCTCATCGCAGTGATAGGCCTCACCGCTACCTGCGTGATCACACGCCCGTGGACTCTTATCGGTCACATGACTGCTGGTAGTCAATCGTCTTCGCAGAACATAGATGTGACTACCTTGCGCGCGCAGCCGGTCACGAAAGGCGTGCTCAATGCCGAAACACGGTTAGGCGCGACTCTCCAATACGATGATGCCTCCGATTTCGCCGCCGCTACCGGCATCATCACCCAACTGCCGGTAGCCGGCAAGCAAATCAACACCGGTGAACAGGTGTATGAGATGGATGGCGTGCCGGTACCGCTCTTCCACGGCGAGCGCCCCTTCTGGCGCACTATCGAAGTGGGTATTGCGGATGGCCCGGATGTGACACAGTTGGAGCAGAATCTTAAGGAACTCGGTTTCTACAACGGTGAAGTCGGGCCGCATTACAATTGGTTGACCCGAGAAGCTATCAAACAATGGCAGCGGTCCCTCGGGCTCACCGGCGACGCGGTTAATGGGGTGTTCAATCCCGGATCGGTTGCTTTGGCATCTTCGGCTCCCATTCGTATCAAAACCGTGAACGCCAAACTTGGGGACACCAATGTAAGCCCTGCCAGTTACACGGGCGTGACCTTGCACGCGCAATCCACCATCACCGCGACCCAGGCTGCCACATTCAAAGCCGGAGACAAGGCGCAAGTGATTCTGCCGGATAATACCACAGTCGATACCACGCTCGCCGCCGTCGACCAAGGTGGCCAATCCACTGGCAAGGATGGGCAGGTCACCTCGCCATCCGTTCGCATCGATTTTCCCGACCAGACGAAGGTGGCGCAATTCGGCCCCGCAGCCATCCAAGTCGTCGTGCCAAACGCTGCAGCGGCAAACACGGAAACGCTGATCGTACCGGTCACCGCACTGATTGCCGGTGCAGGCAATTCGTATGCGGTTGAAGTAATTCGTGGTGACGAGATCAAACGCATCAGCGTTGAGATCGGATTGGTGGCGGGTGCCCAGGCACAAATCACCAAAGCCAACGGGCTGAAGGAAGGCGACAAGGTGGTGGTCTCATGATTGCACTACTGATGCTCGATGGTGTTACCAAAGCGTTTACTGGCAGGGACGGCAATCCGCTGGAGATTCTGCACAGCACGTCGTTGACCATTGGTCACGGCGAACGCATCGCCATCGTGGGCCCATCCGGTTCCGGCAAATCCACCTTGCTGTCTTTGCTGGGTACTTTGGATATGCCCACCTCCGGCACGTTGTCTTATGATGGCGCGGACGTGGCCGCAATGGGGGAGAAGCGTCGCAGCGAGCTCAGAGCCGCGCGCATCGGATTCGTGTTCCAACAGTTCCATCTCATTGCCACCGTCTCGGCTCTGGAGAATGTAATGACCGGACTGCAATACACTGCGTTGCCTCATGGCGCTCGTCGAGAACGGGCCACGGAAGCGCTGGAACAGGTCGGTCTTGGCGAACGCATATTCCACAAACCTTCCCAACTGTCCGGCGGAGAGCAGCAGCGAGTCGCCATAGCCCGTGCATTGGCCAAGCAGCCCGACATCATCTTCGCTGACGAGCCCACTGGCGCACTCGATACCGATACCGGCCGCGCCATCATCGAACTGCTCATGGGTGCTGCCGATCAAGGCGCAAGCCTTGTAGTCGTCACCCATGATCCCAGCATCGCCGCACGCTTCCCACGCCGTCTACATATCCAGGACGGTGTGGTTACGGAACTCGGATAAGGAGATAACCATGCGTAAGCCCTTCGTCACGCGTCTGGCCGATCTCCTGCACACGGCATGGATTGGCGCCACGGGCCGCATCTCACGTACCATTCTCGCCTCACTGGGCATCGCACTGGGCGTGGCCGCCTATGTGGCGCTCTCCGGCATCGCCGCATCCAACCAGGCCGCACTACTGGCTCAGCTTGATGCGCTCGGCGCGAACCTGCAGATTGTCTCTCCCGGCCAAGATGCCTCAGGCCAACCCGTACCCTTGCCGGAATACGCGCCCCAAACCATCGCCCGCCAACCCGATGTCGAACACGTCGGCGTATTCCTCACCCCGCCCAAAGATGCGCAAGTCTTCAAAAACGAGCTTGTCCCCAAGACGAACGGCAACGCGCTGGCCGTATCCGTCATGAAGCCGGGCGCTCTCCAAGCAGTCGACGCCGCGCTTGCCCAAGGCCATGGAATCAACACGCACAATGAAAACCTGCCGGTCGCGGTCCTTGGCTCCGAGGCGGCCTATCGGCTCGGCGTCAACCAGCCGGGCGACCGTATTCTCATCGACAACGAATGGTACGGCGTCATCGGCATTCTTGAAGCCACCCCGCAGGCGCAATCCATCAACTCATCCGT
The DNA here is from genome assembly GCF_012932375.1 of Bifidobacterium olomucense. GTDB lineage: Bacteria > Actinomycetota > Actinomycetes > Actinomycetales > Bifidobacteriaceae > Bifidobacterium > Bifidobacterium olomucense. Next base: position 148,267 of record NZ_JAAIIG010000003.1, read on the forward strand.
CATCATCGGAGCAGACTGGGCGATCAACCACTATCCCGACCAAAAGGAATCGATACAACAGATCAGCCAAATCTACGTGCGCACCAAACCGGGCAACGCCGAATCCCTGCGCCGCATCATCGCTCATGCGGCGAACCTTTCCGGAGGCAACGTATCCGTTGCGGCTTCGGCGAACCTGTCTCAGGCCCGCAATGCCACCAATGATTCACTTACCACGTTAGGACTTATGATCGGCGCCATCGCGTTCGCCGTGGGCGGCATGAGCATCGCGAACATGATGATCGTCACCGTGATGGAACGACGCGGAGAAATCGGATTGCGACGTGCGCTCGGTGCCACGCCCGGCAATATCCGTATGCAATTCGTTACGGAGGCGGCCTTATTGTCAGCTATCGGTGGATTGGCAGGCGTTGTAATCGGAGCAGTTACTGCCATGGGTGTTGCCATGAACGCCGGCCAGCCATTGACCTTGGATTGGGTCGGATTGCCTGCCGCATGGAGTGCCGCGGTGTTGGTCGGCATCATCGCCGGTCTCTACCCTGCTTCGCGCGCCGCTCGTCTGACACCCACGGAGGCGTTGCGCGGAGAGTAGTTCTTTCCTCCCAGTGTGCTAGCGTCGATACATTGTTCTGGCACGACGCAAAGGAGACGCATGGGCGATATCAGACGGGAAATGGAACGTCTGCGGCCGATTTACGAAACTGGTGTGCTCCGCTTGCTCTTGCGTCAGCATGCCATGCTGTATGTGGCGTTGCTGCGTTCAGCCTTCAACCCGTTGACCGGCGAGTTGCCGCGCGAAACCGTGGAGGAACGGTTCGCAAACAGTCTGGAACTGCTGGCCTCCAGCGGCGAATACATGCTGAAAGACCAGTCTTATGGAGAAGCTGCCCATCGTATTCTCGCCGATCTGACCCGTGAAGGTGAAGGCGACTACGCATGGCTCGCCAATTCGCATGATGCCGCCTCCCACCGATTCCTCTACAGGCTCACCGCTCGCGCGCATCGCGCCATCGAAGCGTTAAGCCGCTTGGAAGACGAATCCCGCGCATTGTCCGGCGCGCAGGCGAACAGCATCATCATGGAGATCGAACATGCACGCATGCAGTTGACGGCCGATCCGGGCGAACGAGTCAAACTGCTCAACAGCGAGATCAAGGAACGCAAACACGAGATCAAGCGCATCCAACAGGGCCAGCAGCATGCCACGTTGAGCCAGGCTCAGGTGGAGGATGTGATCGCCGTAATCCATAACACGTTGCGCGGCGTACCGATTGATTTGCGTGAACTGGTGCTCACCGAACGCGACAACGGCGATGCGTTGCGCCGCCGCATGCAGGCCGGAGACATGAGCGTGGACGAGACCCTGAACCGGTATCACGAGGAATATCGCCGCTCCTTCAGCGAATCCGATTCCGGCCGACGATTCGAAGACGCCTTCCAAGTGATCATCACCGACGAAGGCCGCCAACAGATCGACTCCGCGCTACGAGACATCGCCAAAACCCCGTACCTGGCAGGGGAGTCCGCAGCGCTATTGGGGCAGATTCGAGACGAACTCTCCCGCATCTATGACGGTATCGAAGCGGTACGCCATCAGATGCGCGTCTCCGACGAGGCAATCAGCCGACTGGTCCGCCAGCAGACCGATACGCGTTACCGTACGATGATGAGCCGCTTGAACCGACTCTATGTGAACCTCAACGCAGACGCGAAAGCCCATGCCGGCGACAATGCGCGACCGTATGGCACCGATACGGCGAGCGCCTTGTTCGCCCCACTGCCGATGCGTCCGGCACGTTCGATGACCTATACCGAAACCCCGGGCTTGGAATCCTCGATGGTAGCTGACCGCGAGGTTCCACAGGTCAATCTCAAGGATATGGTCGAAGGCGGAGGCCCACGGTTGCGACACATGGTGGAGCTCATTCGCCGCAATCCCGCCATCGAGCACGGCACAGTGAACGTGGCCGCCAGCTTCAATCGTCTATCTGAGCGGGAACGACGCGAAAGCGAAATCGTTGGATTCCTCGGAAGCCTGCCATCGGCATCAGCGGCAGACGAAGCTTCGGACGCCAATGCAGCCAACACGGTTTGGCATTGCGTCGCCTTGGATGGGATGTCCAGGGATTGGATCACCAGCCCGGTATGGGCAACATTGGAAGAACTTGACAGCATCGTGGAGGAAGGATGAGCATGAGCGAACCAGTCGCCAACCCATACGCCCTGTTTGAAGACGACCACGGCGATATGACCGCGGACGCGCGCATGGCCGCCATCGCCTTGAAACGCGAACGCTATATTTCCGGGCAACTCTATGATCTGGTCAACGACAATCGTGAGGCAGTGGAACGCTCGCTCAACAATGATCTGCTTGCTCTCGTGGTCAACGAACGCTACCGTATCATGTACGCCACTCCAGTGGCCAACGATAACGTGGCGTTGCGTGCTCTCAAAACCCGAGCCAGTCTGAAACGCGAGGAGGCGGCATTGCTCGCCTTCCTCCGTATCCGCGTGCTCGAATATGAGAACACGCGCACCGACCAGTCAGAATGGCTGGTGAGCTTCGAGGAGATTCGTGCCGCGCTCGCCTCGGGTGCCGGATATCTCGCCTCGCGCAACGATGAGGAAGGTGTATTGAAGCAGGTGGGCGCCATCGTTTCCGCGATGATCACCTACGGGTATCTGAATCGATTGGATGATGAGGCCATGTATCTCATCACCCCGTTGGTGCCTGTGGTGCTTGACCGCGAACTGGCCGATACTTGGCTGGATACTGCAGCGAGGAATCTGGGTGATACGACTGATTCGAGCGAATCGAATGCCATGGATGCCGGATCGGCGGAATCATCAGATGCCGATTCGAATGAACCAACTGACGATATCCCAGACGAAAGTCTCTTTACCGAACCATTGTTCGATGCCTCGGACGGTGACGCTCAAACGATGATTGGCAATGTCGACAATGAGCATGACGCCGCGAACGATACCGACAGCATTATGAAGGAAGGGGAGTGACGATGGCAGCCGCAGAACTGCAGATGATCGCCGACCGTTGGATGATGGTCAGCCGCAGACTCGTCAACTGGGGTTCCTACGAGGGCTACCATGAGTTCCGCCCCTCTACGGACTCCACCCTCCCCGTGACCCTGCTCGCCGGTGCCAGCGAATCCGGTAAATCCACGCTGGTGGATGCGCAGATCTCTCTGCTGTATCCGACCGGCACCCCGTTCAACAAGGCATCGAACTCCGGGCGCTCCGAGCGCAGCGACTATACGTATTTGCGGGGCATGATCGGCGTGGGCAGCACCGAGCACGGTGACGAACCCATCTACCTACGTGGCAAGGACAAGACGACTGGCGCGCCACAGGCGGTATGGGGCGCCATCGTGGACACCTATCGGAACCAGACTTCCGGGCAAATCCTGTCCTGCGCCAAATTCCTCTACCTGCAGCCCGGCGACGGCCGAGCCGATGTTCGCCGTCAATACGCGGTCTGGGGCAAGCCCATCGATCCCAGGCTCATGGACCCATACCGCGAATCCCCGTTCACGCCCGGCCAGTTGCGCGACACCTACCCCGACTGCCTGACCTTCCCCAGCGCTGAAGCTTTCCACAGTCACATCTGGTCGATCATGGGTTTGAGCGAGGAGGCCTGCCGGCTGCTGCATAAGATCCAGTCCGCAGACACACCATCCAAGCTCGACGACATCTTCAAACAAGGTGTACTTGGTGTGCCGGAGGCATTGGAACTCGCACGCACCGCGGTCGAGGATTACGAACGCTACGACGCGAACTTCCATGCGATGGAAGAGAAGACCAAGCGCATGGACGCGTTGCATGGCATCCAGGACGCCTACGGCGAGTATGCCAAAGCCAATAAGCGCGTACGTATGTTCGATATTGTGAAGTCGAACGATGATTCCACTGTGGAAGTGCCGGAAACGCTGCGTGATTGGGCCATGTCGCGTATGCGTGCGGAGGTCAGCATGCAGCTACCCATCGATCGCAGCGAAGCACAGGCCTACGAATCCGAAGCGCGCAATGCACGACGCAATGCGGAAAGCATGCGTGGCCGTATCGACATGATCCGCGGTCAGATGCAAGGATTGGACGGCGGCAACCTCACCCGCCTTGAAATGGAACTGAACCAAGCCAAGCGAGTGTTGGAGGAGTCCGAATCCACCCGCAAACGCATCGAACAAACGTTCGTATCCATAGATGAGCAGCTACCTGCCAGCGAACAGGCATGGACCGAACGACGTATCAACGCCGTGGACTTCAAACGAACCTACGACGAACGCGTCGGCGGATGCGAGGAACAGCTCGCCGCCGCCATGAACGCACGAGCAGCCGCCCGAGACACACTCGAAAAGCTGCAGCGTGACTACGATCGCCAGAAATCGCAACGCACCCGCATCACCCAGCACATGGACGAAACCCGAGCGATGCTGGCCCGCGCCACCGGACTTACCCCAGCGGATCTGCCCTATGTGGCCGAGCTCATGGATGTCAAGGAAACCGACGAACAATGGCGCATCGCCATGAACGTGGCCTACGGATCCATCGCACAAACCATTCTGGTAGACGAACGCCATGAACAAGGCTTCGCCGCCAAAGTCAGCACCATCGACCCGCACGCGATGAGCCGAAGCACCTGGCAATTCGTGGACACCACACGCGACTACGGGAACGCCGATAAAACCGACGTCGACGCGTCTGACGAAGACGAATGGCTTTCCGGCAAACTGCGTTACCGTGAGGATTCGCCATTCTCCGGATGGTTGCGCTCGCAGACCCAATCCGAACGTTACGATGCACTGTGCGTGACCATCGATGACAGCGACCATTCCACGCGCCAAGTGCAGACGGACGGTCAGATCAAATCCGGTGCACGCGGCCAACATGGCATCAAAGATCGCGCACAGGTCATCGGCTTCGTCAATGAAGCTTATCTGAAGAGTCTTGAGCAGCAGATCAGCCAGTCTCAGGAGGCATTGGAACAGGCGAACGACGATTACACGGCAGCCAAGCAGCAGTCGGATAAGCTGCACCGCGAACTCGAACTCGCCAACCAGCTTGCCTACACGTCCTGGGAGCGCATCGACATCGATGGAGCGCGCAAGACCATCGCGGATATCGAAGCTTCCATTGCCTCCATCAAGAACGATCCCAAGCTCGCCGAACTTGCCGCGCGCAAGGATGAGCTGACCGCTGAATTGGAGCAATTGGACGAACGCCACATGCAAGCCGAACAATCCGCGACCTCGGCCTCACAGGCTGTCGAAGCGGCACTCCTGTGGCTGAATCATCATGCGAATACAACGCAAGAGCAGACCGGCGTAGAAACTACGACTGTACCGGCTGTGCCAAACGAGGTGGCTGCAGCGCTCGCTGAAGCCTATGAGAATCGCTTCGCAGGCTTGGAAGACGCGGCGATGCGTGCGCATATGATTATTGGCGCTGGTGCTGCTTCGTCTGATTTCGCCGAACGCGTGCTCGACGGCATGGTCAAGGATATTGATGCGCGCATCGCCATGTTGAAGGCGCAAGCCGATGCTGCACGTACGACCGTCGAATCGAAGATGAGCGCCTACATCGGCATCTGGGCGGCGGATGACGATGCGCTCACCGCCAGCGTGGAAGATTACCGCTATTACCTTGATGAGCTCGAAAGCCTCACGCAACTGGCTGCGACCACAGCCACAGAAACCGAATACCATCGTTGCCTCGAACAGTTGCTGATGAGCTTCCTGACCATCAAACGCGCCATCGATACGGATGCCACCGACATCCATGACCAGCTCGATCGCATCAATGCCATGCTCAAAGGCCAACAATTCGGCCCCAAGCACGGCAGCCTGTCCCTGCAGGCGGATGTGCGGCGGCCGGAGCGCGTGTTCTCCAGCCAACTCACGCGGGCCATCGGCGTCTTGAACGATTGGAAGAGCACTGTAGGAGAATCGGATGATTCGGCAAGGCGCACCGAGTCCCGCCGTGCCTTCGCCGCCTGCGCTCCGATGATCGCGTTGCTGAAGGACGAGCTTGCTCAAGTCAAGGATGCGAATGGCATCAAACAGTATGGCGCCCGCAATTTGGACCCGCGTTGCCGCTCCTCGTTCTATGCCATCGTGCATCATGCTGATGGCCCGGACGAGCGCATCACCTCGACCGGTGGTCGATCGGGCGGTGCCTTGCAGGAGCTCACTTCGTTCGTATATGGTGCCGCGCTGATCTACCTGCTGGGCGGCGGTATGGAGAATCGATTGAAACCGAGCTACACCACATTGTTCCTCGACGAGGCATTGATCAAGGCCGACGGCCGCTATACGCAGCGTGCCCTGAGCGTGTTGCCACGTCTCGGATTCCAGGTCATCGTTTCCGCTCCGGAAAGCAAGACCGGCGAAATTCTGGAAGTCTCCACCAAGGCCTACGTCACCTACAAAGATTCGGCCACCGGACTCACCTCGCTTCGTGAGGCCACCTGGAGCAGGTATGTGGATGCGTTCGACGAAGCCGGGGACGAAACCACAAAAGGTGAAGCCTGATTATAGGCGGCTTACATACGACCGCAGCCGTCTATGCGTGGCCGACTACCCGTGTGGAATGAGGCTTCATGCAGCGAACAGGATGCCAGATTCTGACGCTCAACATGAGAACATGTGCTATGCTCGCATGTTGAGCTTGTTTGCCAGCTCCCGGACGATGGACAAGTACCCGGTTTGACAAGACTTGCCGTAGACCACCGAAACCAAGGAGTATGGCAAGTCATGGCATGGATCATTCTCATCCTCTCCGGCATCTGCGAATCCGTGTGGGCGATTGCGCTTGATCGTTCGGAAGGATTCACCCGTATCGTTCCCGTTATCGTGTTCGTGCTCGGCCTGACCGCCAGCATGGGAGGGCTTGCCTACGCGATGAGGCATATTCCCATCGGCACATCGTATGCGATCTGGGTTGGTATCGGTGTGGCGGCCACTGCAGTCTATGGCATGATCAGCGGCGAACAGAGTGCTTCCTTGCCTCGAATCGTACTGCTTTCCGGATTGGTCGCCTGCGTTATCGGGCTTAAGTTCGTCGACTAACCGGTCGGGAGCGAAACCTACGTTCGTATAACACGCAACGGAGTGTAGGACCTTCACTATCCATACCGGATTCCGATAAAGCCACCGTTTCCTGCCAATAATTCATTTTTGCCAGCATCCGCATTTCATGCATTCCGCGCCGGAATGATTGATAAAAGTGCGTATTGGCAGAGTCGCTCCTGAATGTCTCCGACAACGCGTTAACCACCGCATATCTCATCATGAAAGGTTTCTTATGCAATTCATCAAAGACAATTCTCATCCCTTCGATTACGTGGAGCGTCTGGCCGGATGCCCGTCCGGTTTCGAGGCACGTATCGTGCGCTTCACCAAGGATCTTCCCTTCAACGCGACGGTCATCATGCCACCTAATCAGGTGCCAGCAGACGCCGACTTCGAACTCGTCGGCGATCACGCCGTCCTCCACCACATAACCCCCGACCTTGCCGACGCCGAAGATTGGATCATGGCTTGGATCTGCCGCTGACGAATGGCGGCCTCGCACATGGCCTCCACATCGTGAATACGGTCGCAGCCTGAGGACGAGCATCAGCCGTGCGGCTTGGAGGCTACCAATACATTCCCGTACGTCAACCAGTCGCAAACACGCCGTAAATGAGTCTTTGAACACTGCCGCGTACAGTGACAGTCATGTTGGATCACATCACGCTACACGTACGGGACATAAATCGCAGTATCGAGTTTTATCAGGCCGCGCTCGCTCCGCTGGGATACATTGCCAAAGCGCATCACGAACCGACAATCGGATTCGGCATGGACGATGGAACGCCCCACTCCGATTTCTATGTTTCGCCGAAGGATAATGCGGAAGACTCACCGGTCACTCATATCGCGTTTCTTGCACCTGATCGTGCGGCCGTGCAGGCGTTCTATCGGGCCGCGCTCGCAGCCGGCGGACGAGACAATGGGGCTCCTGGTCCACGGCTTTACCATCCCGGCTACTATTCGGCGTTCGTACTGGATCCGGACGGCAATAACATCGAGGCCGTGGTCGACTGGTCCGGTTGGTTCAAGGACCATCAAGAACACTGATGTGTCTCGCGAAAAGTAATGCGAGACAATTCATCAAGGAACAACCACGATATGCCGTGACATGGAAGTATGGAGAAGTAGACGACATATGTACAACGGTGAGCGGTTTAGCCTCGCGATAGTGGATAACGATCAGCTAACGTTGAAGATGCTGACGGTGCTGATTCGACGGAAACTTCCCAATGCAGACTTGACATGGGTGTGCCGGACTGGCCGGGATGCGGTTACCCGTTGCCTGTCTGCTGACTCCCAGCTGGATGTGCTGCTGGTGGACATGTCGCTGGAGGGGTTGAGCGGCGTTGAGGTGTGCCGGCAGATTCGTGCGGCGACGGCCGATGTCGTACTGATTGGAGTCACGTCGTTTTCTCTGGAGCATTATGCCGCCGACGCGTTGGCGGCGGTCGGCCGGTACGGCAGATCGCGATGGTGGTGTCTGATGCCGCCGGCAATCGCCGCAGTGCGTTGGGTGGTCGCGGCTCGCGCCGGGATTCCGTTCGGTGATTACGCGATATTACTGGTGTCGTTCTTCGTCGTGTACATGTTCGGCCGTGCGATGTCATGGAGGGCTACGGCAGTGCAGGCGGAACAGGATCGACTGCGTTACGAGCGGGAGCGCGATCGGGTGGAGGCCATGCGTCGTGACGCGCGGGCCGCGAGCCGGATCCACGACGCGGTGACAAACGACCTCGCGTATGTGGCCATGCGATTGGACTACGAACGATCACGCTCAGGGAACGATGAGCAACATGCGGCGTTGTTCGACGACCTGTACCAACGCACGATCGACACGCTCGGCGAAGTGCGCACGGTCATCAACATGCTCGACGGCAACGGTGACGGCTCTGATAGCGAATCAGTCCGCGATCACGTTGGGAATGGTCATGGCGACGGCGTTGTTTTCCGACGAAGTGATGCCAACATCGGTAATAGTGAGGTCGACGCCAGCGGTATTGGTGTAATAGACAATATGGCTACGACATCTTCGTCTTGCACGGCATTTCCCGAGTGCGTCCGTGACGTGCTGGAACACGGTGACCAATACCTTGCCCAGCTCGGCTTCACCGGCGACTCAACGCTGATTGACAACTCGACCGCGGACGAGCCAGCGGATATGGACAACGTCACTCGCGAGCGAGGGTCCGCAGTGATCGACATGCTGCGCGAGTTGTACACCAACATCGCCGTGCACGGCGACCTGTCCGGCGAATACCGTGTGGTCGTGCACCGCAACCGTGACGGTCTATCCGTCGATCAGGTCAACGACATCGCCGCACAATCATTGTTGCCCGACAAACCCCACTCCGGCAAAGGACTGTCCCTGCACCGCTCGCGGTTCGCCGCTCTCGGCGGTTCGATCAGCGCCTCCGCCGAAGACGGCACGTGGATTCTGCACGCGACTTTGCCGTCCGATTCGTCTCAGCAGTAAGCCGCCCACGGTTCCCGGTTCCCTAATCCGTTGTCATGCGATTGCTTGACAACACGTTGTATGCGCACACGATGCATGTCACTATGGAACTTGTATCACAGGCGGCTTCAAACGTCACCGTTGTCGTCTTTGGTTGACAGGGATTCCTATAAGTGGCGCGATTCCCTTTCCACGGCCATCATGGTCGTATGGGAAAGTGTCGGGCCTTGAAGAGGAGGCTGGGTCATGGCCGATAATACCGTGCAGCTGATGGCGGTCTTCGAACCAAACAAATGATGGTTACCACTGTCTACCTCTGAAATGGAGCAGTACCGGAAAGGACTCGAATCATGCTCATCATATTGACTGCTTTGTTTGCATGGTCAGCACAGTTGTGCTTTTCCGCCTATCGGGATGCAAGGAATGGCCGGTTGGAGCGGAATTACCAGATTGGTATCAAGACGCGTTGGACCAACGCATCAGATGAAACCTGGAAATACGTCCATCGCAAGTATGCGTTCGTGTTCCTCGACTGTGGCGTATTGGTCTCTCTGATGCCGGTGGACGTGCTGATCGGCATGATCGCGACCCGTGACATCAATACCATGAGCATGATCTGGTGGTGGATTCTTCTTGCTCTTGCCGTCATGCTCGTCACTTGGCTTGCCGTATGCGGGATCATCGCGAATCTCGACGCAAAAAGGCATTATCTGGAATCGAACATATGAAGATATTCGGAAGGAAGGATAGACATGACGATTAGTATTGCCCCGATCGAACCTCAATGGTTCGAGGAGAAGGCGCAGGTGCAGTCCCAGACATGGCGGGAGCTCAACCAGGGCAAGATTTCGCAGGAGATCGTGGACGCCATCACCCCGCAGTTCGCGTTGAAACTCACCGAAGCCCACGCCAAGGACCCCGATCAGGTTGTTCTGGTGGCGCTTGACGACGATCACGTGATCGGGTTCGCGGAACTATTGCGCACTCCACGCCCTCCGGCCGATCGTCCCGAGGCGGCGGAACTGGCCTCGCTATAGGTGTTGGCTGACCGGCATAGGCGGGGCGTCGGATACATGCTCGTCGAGGTTGGCAAACAGGCCATCGGCAACGACAGGCTTGTCCTATGGGTCGCCGGGTTCAACGCCAACGCACAGGGCTTCTACCGGCACATTGGTTTCCGCGAGACCGGCCGCACTCAAACCGAGGACATGGGACCGGAATTCGAAATGACCAACTACTGAGCTACCATCGATTGCCGGCGAGCGCTAGATATCCCGCATGTCTCTGACCACTCTGGCACGACTGCCAGGGACATTTCGGACGCGCATGATCAGGGACCATACAGGTATGTTTCATATACGGTGAACGCACACTGAAGTCGTATGGAGACTCACGTCCTGTGGCGAGTCACAAAGTGGTGAATAGTTAGAGGGAAACAGAGATCATGACTGGTCAGCGACGGCGATCAAGGTGGGAAGTATCGGCTGTTGATGCCGATAACGCCGGCCTGTCCGTTCAGTGTGAAACTGCCCGTATCACCGCGTACACCAACGCCACGCAGCCTAGGGTGAACAGGAAGCGGTGATTCACGCCAATTGAAGCGGAATCCGTCAACCAAAGACGACAGCGGACAACAGGAACGCGATAACCCGGATGGCCGAGTGTAATGTAATCCGCATCCGGGAAAGGGGAGTAAGAGAGATGACTATGCGGCTGATCGAGACCTGGCTGGCGGACCAGGAGCGGGCGTTCGACCTGTTCGCAAAGTTTCCGGCGGAGGAGACAGGCTTTGAGAACCCGGCGGCCGGCATGAACCGTAAGCAGTTCGCCTCATACGTGCAGGGCTTGCGCGATGAGTCGATGGGCGTTGGCCTGCCAGACGGCTGGGTGCCGGCCACCAAATACATCCTCGTCAACGACGAAGGCGAGTACGTGGGTATCTTCAACCTGCGTCACCGTCTCGCCGACTTCCTGCGCAACGGTCCGGGACATATTGGCTACGGTATTGCCTGCGAATACCGGGGTCGCGGCTACGCGACCTCCGGACTGAAGCTCACGCTTGCCAAGGCGCGCGCACTCGGCATCAAGGAAGCATACTTGTGCGTGCATAAGACCAATCCGGCGAGCCTCGCCGTGCAGCGACATTGCGGCGCACGCATCGACCATGAGGACGAACGGGAATACTATACGCGCATCGACACGAGTGCGCGGACGGAAACGATGGCCGATGAGTGACGACACGACGAGAACGCGTCTACCGTTGCCGCCGGAATATGCGGATCTGCCGAAGGCCGAGTTCATGGCACCAGGACTCGAACGCGACCGGCTGGTTGGACTGATCCTTGACGGCACGAAGACCGCCACAGTCGCACTGTTGCGCGATTACACAGAATGCGGCGATCCTTTACCACGCGTCGGCGACCGCTCCGTTCTGGTCGATTCCAACGAACAAGGCGTGGCGATACTGGTCGTCACCGGCGTCACCGTGGCCCGGCTGGGCGATGTCACCGATCAGCACGCGTCGGCGGAAGGCGAAGGCGACACGACCGCGACGCAATGGAGACGCACGCATGAAGCATATTGGAACTCCTCGGAATACCGTTCCTGCTTTGCCGATCCAGCGTTCGCGATCGACGACGATACGCTCGTCGTACTCGAATATTTCAAGGTCGAGAATATGTCATGCCGGTCGTGCTGTTCTTGACGTGGCTACCGGAATAATTGTGCACGGTGTGCGCGGCAATCACCTACCGCCGATAACCGATGCTCTCGGAACGAAGCATCCTATGGCGCATCTCTCAGAAAGTATGTGTTACAGAAAACGGTCGAATCGCCTATTACGGTCGGGAAATATGAGCAAGCTGCTGTTGACATCATTGTTCGCGAATGTGGCCTCGCTTCTGCCCGAATGCATGCCCGAGGTTGTGGGTTCTGGCACCACCGTCGCCTTCATTCCCACGGCAAGCCGAGCATCATGGCTGCGATTCCATGTACGTGCGGCCGAACGGGCATTCGAACGCTTGGGAGTCAAAGTCGATGTGTTGGATGTGACGACCGAAACCCCTGACGAAATCCGACGCCGTATCGACCGTGACGACCTGATCTACATATCCGGCGGCAATACGTTCTACCTGCTGCAGGAATTGCGGCGGCATGATGCCGATACCGCGATCCGCGAAGCGGTGATCTCGGGAAAGCCGTATGTGGGGGAGTCCGCCGGCTCGGTCATCGCCGCGCCGAACATCGCCTACATCCATTGGATGGACAGCACGGCGAAAGCCCCCGACTTGCACGGCTACGCGGATTGCACCGCGCTCGGATTGGTCGGCTTCCGCCCGGTACCGCATTGGGGAAGCCTGCCGTTCATGGCATCCACTCGCACCATCATGAGCAAATACGACGGGCGGTACGCGATGAAACCGATGCGCAACGATGAGGCGATTCTGGTAGGAGAGGGCACACCGCGATTACTGCGAGGTATCCTCGCGTGATTGCCGTACACAGTCGGCCGTCACCCTTACAGTTCGGCCTGCTCCCATTGTGCCGGCAGTGGGATGCCCCTCGTCGGGGTGATGCAGGCAAGTAGCAGGCCGAAACCCGCGCATGCGACGACCAGTATCATGACCGCTCGGAAACCGAACCCTGATGCTTGCAACAACCAGCCGACCAGTGCCGGCGTCACAGCTCCGGGAATACCTATCGTGGTTTCGAACACGGTGGACACCCTGCCCTGCATACGGTCCGGCGTGCGTCCATAGATGAACCCGAGTTCGCCGGCGTTCAACGCGGGGAACAACAGGGAGGCCGCCGTCGTGCACGCCACGATTACCCCGTACGAGTCGGTGAACAGCAGGGGAGTCATCGCGAGCGCGAACATGGCGAAGGTGAGCATGATGAGCCTGCCGGTCGGGATGTGATCGACCAGCCAGCCGGCGGCCAACGAGCCGACCAATGCCGCGATTCCGGTGGACGTGCCGACCAGTCCGATGAGCGCCGCGTCCGTGCCGCGGGCGGCGAGCATGATCTGCACGCCGATGATGCTCCCGTAGCAGGCGATGTTGATGATCATGCCCTGCGCGATGGCCGCGAGAATCGTCCGTCTGGTCAGCGTCCATTTCCAGCCTTCAACGAACTGGGTGAGGAATGACGGGTGGTCCGTCTGTCTATCGGTGTCCGTCTGATTCGATGTTCTGCTCTCGACTGGAACTGCCGTCCTTTTCGGCAATGCCAGAGCGGTGAGGGCCGCCGTCAGATACAGCAGAGCGGACGCGATGAACGGGAACCATCCGGCGATCCGGTACAGCAGTCCGCCGATCGCGCCGCCGGATAGTTCGACGCAGGATTCACGCGCCTCGCGTATCGCCTGCGCCTTGGCGAACCGTTCCATCGGCACGATCGACTTGAGCATCGCATCATTGGATGGCCCTAACAGTCCGTTCATCACGGCGAACAACACGACAAACAGAGCGAACAGAATCGTGGTCATCATGTCGGCGGCAAGCAGGACGGTCGTCGCAAGGGACAGACCCATGCCGACGAATCCGAGCAGGATCATCAACAGTCTGCGGTCGTGACGGTCGGCGATCGCGCCGCCGATGGACATCAATACCAGTCTCATGGTCGATTCGATGGTGACCAACAGACCCGATACAAACGTCGAGCCGGACAGGGCAAGACCAATTAATGGTATGGCGAACGTACGCAGACTGACCGCGAACACGTCGGCCGTGTCGGCGATGAACCAGTTGCGGTATGCGGCCAGGCTCCACAACGAACGGGAGCCGTGTGCAACGTTGGCAGGGGAGTGAGCAGACGAGTGAATATCGGTGTTCATGGTGAAACTCGTTTCATGACTGCCATGAACGGCATGCGACGGCCAATCGGTTACGGCCGATTATGACGATCGCGGATACGCGTTCATGGGATGCGTTCTGAAATCAGGCATAACGACCTATCGCGCGAGTCCGAACCGGCACGCGGCGATAGGGAAGAGACGGGAAAACGAAACCGTCAATCCGTCTAGTCGTATGCGAAGGATTGCAGAACGACGTACATGCAAATCTCCCTTGAACAATGACAACGCTGTCCCGTTGCGGAAACTCTTCCAAACAATTGCTGCCGCAACGCTATTGATACGTATTCATGATAAACCGCTGAAACCTAGTAAAACGCCGTTTCTCAAGTCCCTGATCCAAAGTTGACCGCGGAATGGCATCAGTTCATGCCGGCCTTATACCAGAGAACGGCGATGTTGACGCGGGGCGTGAGAATGTCATCATCGCCGGCCGCAACCGAGCGAATGGCCTTATACAAGTTCGCGGTGTGCACATCCTTGCGCGGCATGAGCGTAAAACCCATACGTGTGGCAAGCTGATCATTCTGAACGGGACCGTCGTTTCTTGCGGTTACGGTCAGTGTCCCGCCGCCTGTATGGTCCCATGAAATGACGATACAATGCAGCCCGCTGCCATAACGGATGGCGTTGGTAGCGATCTCGCGGGTCACTATGAAGCAATGGTCAATGGTTATGCGAGTCTTGCTTGCACATACAAGATGGAAGGCGCAACATTGATGCGCCTTCCATCGTTAACTTGGATGTCAACCGTCACTTGGTGAACGGTTCGGACGCTTGGTCGAGCGCGGCGATCTCGTCATCGGATAGGTCAAGCGACACCGACTGGATCAGCGCCGGCAACTGTTCAGGTGTGCGCGCCGAAGCGATCGGGCCGGCGACCTGCGGACGATGACGCAACCATGCAAGTGCGATTGTCGCAATCGCCACGCCATGCGCCTTGGCCACCTCGGCAAGGGCATCGACCACGGCGAAACCATCGTCGGTCAGATAATCGGCGACCATGCCTTGCCGCGCCTTGCCCTCTGCATCGGCGGCAGAACGATACTTACCGGTCAGGAATCCTGCGGCCAGCGAGAAATATGGGAACACCGCGAGGTTCTCGCGCGCGGCGACCGGCGCGAGTGTGCGCTCATAATTGCCGCGAGTCACGAGATTGTAATGCGGCTCCAATGCGACCGGCAGCGCATATCCATTCTCGTGGGCGATACGGAACCATTCCTCGATACGATCGGCCGTGTAGTTCGACAGACCAATCGCGCGGATCTTGCCAGCCTTGACGAGTTCGTCGAACGCGGCTGCAGTCTCTTCGAGCGGCGTGCTTTTATCATCGAAATGCGCGTAGTACAGGTCGATCACATCGGTGCCCAGTCGCAGTAACGATTCGTTCGCAGCGGCAATCACATTATCGTGTGACAATCCCTTGTATTGCGGGTGCTCACTCACCTTCGTAGCGATGACCACTTTGTCTCGGTTGCCGCGCACAGCCAGCCAGCGGCCGAGCAGAATCTCGGATTCGCCGCCCGCATTGCCCGGTACCCATGCTGAATACACGTCAGCAGTGTCGATGAAGTTACCGCCCGCCTCGACATATGCATCCAGCACTTTACGGCTGGTCTCTTCGTCGCTCGTCCAGCCAAACGTGTTACCACCCAAAACCAGTGGGAACACCTCCAGGTCGCTGTTGCCCACCTTCACACGCTGATCTGTCATGATGCCTTCCTTTCATACCATCTCGTTGCCGCGAATAAGACAACGAGACAATGCACGGTCATACGTAGTATTCGCCCACAGACCGAGCATGGATAGTTCGGCCATGAACCTCATCCATTGTCCCTCGAACAAGAAACAGCGAGCAGAAAGACGTGCCCGATTTCCGCTCCCAGCTGAGAGCCATGATCAAGAGAGAGATGACGCAAACCCTTCGCCGGTCATCCACATCGCATTCCTTGTCCTGACCGTTATGGATCGCCGAATGATATCCTGACGACATGTGCAGATGTTTTGCGGCCGACTTGGACTGGGATGCGATTGCGAATCAGTTCGACGTGGATGAAGATAACACGGATCCAGTCACGCTTCCGCAGCCGTCGTACAACTTTCAGCCCAAACAGACCATAGGCGTCATGGCGCAGGGGAGGGACGGGCGGCGTCATTTGACCGGCGCCTATTGGTCGTTGATTCCACCGTGGAGCGATAGTAAGGATCTGTCATATCCCACATATAATGCACGTATCGAATCAGCATGCACCAAACCTACGTTTGCCGACGCAGCTCAATCCATGCGCGCGATTATCCCCGTTTCTGGATATTACGAATTCCATGGCCATCGTCCGTACTACTTCCACTCGCCGAACGATGCGCCACTGTTCTTGGCTGGCCTGTTCTCTTGGTGGCGGGCGGGCCGTTCCCCATGGTTATTGACTGCGACAATACTCACTTGTCAGGCGGTGGATGGTCCGGCCACGGTTCATAACCGTATGCCTCTGCTGGTGTCTCACGGCATGACCGATGTCTGGCTCGATCGTTCGGTTGATGGCGCGACTCTGATTGCAGACGCGCACAATGACGGTGTCAAGTTGTCCCGACAGCTCGACTTCCATGAAGTCGCCTCATTCGGGCCGACGGATGACGGCCGCACGCTGATCCGACCGCTACCTCGCCTTCAACAAGTGCTCCCATTCTGATACGCCAATCGTCACATGCATATTCGGTTGTGCAGAGTCAAAGAAACAATCACCGTCGGTTACGTTGGTTGTACTGATGCCGTTCCCAGAGAAAGTCAGCTACATCCAGAAGAATCGCAATCACAGCCAGAACAACAAGAAGCAAACTTTTGCCTACGGAAGCGATAAGAAGAAGAACGCAACAAACCAAACTAGCGACTCGCCACCAATTCACAGACATAACTTCATAATACAGCTTCTTTGGCTGCTCAAAGCGGATTCAAATTCCGGTAATGTACGGTTACCGTAGGTATCGATAACCGAATAACTGGGCGAAAGGCGGAACGACATGACAAGGCTACTCATCGGATCTCATTTATCAACATCCGGCGGATGGAAAGCGCTGCTGAAACGATCACACGATGAAGGCGGTTCCGCATTCGCGTTCTTTCCCCGTTCTCCGTATGGCAAACGTTCAAAGGCTCTGGAACCGTCCAAGGCAGCGGAGTTCGGCGCACAGCTCAAGGCCGAAGGATACGGGCCGTTGGTAGTCCATGCGCCCTATGTATACAACCTTGCGAGCAAGGACGAAGCCAAACGCCAGTTCGCTATAGAAGCGCTTGCTGAGGATATAGAACTGCTGACACCGATTCGTGAAGCGGGACAGGAGGCCTACATCAATATTCATCCAGGAGCGCACGTAGGACAAGGCTCCGAAACCGGATGCCGGTTGATCAGTGAGGGACTGAATCAGGTACTGGAGCGAGCGCACGGCATCCCCGTGTTGCTGGAGACTATGGCCGGCAAAGGTACTGAGTGCGGACGCAGTTTCGAAGAGCTTGCCATGATCATGGATGATGTTGACAATACGACAAACGTTGGCGTTACGTTCGATACTTGCCATGTACTGGATGCTGGATACGATATCGTGAACGATTATGACGGAGTAATGCGTCAGTTGGATGAGATTATTGGTTTAAGCAATGTCAAAGCCGTCCATGTCAACGATTCTCAATTCGGACTCGGATCACACAAGGACCGTCACGCCAATATCGGTGAAGGCCACCTCGGCATCCCATTCTTTACTCGGCTGGTCAACGACCCGTATATGGCGCAATTGCCGATGATTCTGGAAACCAAGGAACAGGCGCCTGATACTCATTGTAATGAAATCACGTTGCTGCGATCGCTGGTGGCATAGGAAACAGAACATATTGCCTCGGACGAAGCTCCCATCACCTGCCAAAACCAGTATCTGCATTCGTTCCATTACGGGCAATAGCCCAAAATGTAGGACAGGGCAGACCGGCCGGGCGGACCATGGCTAGAGTGTCGCATGATCGATCACCAACAAAGGGAGGATCATGTCGGTTTTGGACGAACTGGTAGCGGGTGCGCTGGAAGATCAGCAGACCCGCGAGCGTACCGTGTCACTGGAGGAAGTGAGGAAGGCCGCGCTGACGGCCCCGGCTCCCATCGATGCGACGCGATGGCTTAAGCGCACGGACGGCATTCCGGTGATTGCCGAGATCAAGCGCGCCTCCCCGTCCAAGGGCCATCTGTCCGACATTCCGGATCCTGCCGGTTTGGCCCGCGAATACGAGAAGGGCGGCGCAAGCGCTATTTCTGTGCTGACTGAAGGCCGCCGTTTTCTTGGCTCGCTTGACGATTTGGACAAGGTACGCGCAGCCGTGCATATCCCGGTATTGCGCAAGGACTTCATCGTCACCGATTACCAGATCTACGAGGCTCGTGCGCATGGTGCCGATCTGGTGCTGTTGATTGTGGCGGCACTCGATGATGCCGAGCTCAAGCGTCTACTTGATCTTGCGCATGAACTGGGCATGACCGTACTCGTGGAGACCCATACCCGTGAGGAAATCGAACGTGCGCGCAAGGCCGGTGCCCGCGTGATCGGCATCAACGCGCGCAACCTGAAGAACCTGCGCGTGGATGTCAACAAATACAACGAGTTGGCTGCGGACCTGCCCGAGGATGTCATCAAGGTAGCAGAATCCGGTGTGTTCGGCGCAGTTGAAGTTGAGGATTACGCCCGCGCAGGAGCGGACGCGGTGTTGGTCGGCGAAGGCGTGGCCACCGCCGACAATCATGAACTTGCAGTGGAACGACTAGTAAAGGCAGGAGCACAAGTGAAAGCATCCGAAACCACCCCATTGAGCGAGCATCAGGGACCGTACTGGGGACAGTTCGGCGGCCGCTACGTGCCTGAAGCGCTGATTACCGCGCTTGACGAACTGGAACGCGTCTACAACGAAGCCAAGGCCGATCCGGAATTCCATAAGGAATTCATGACCCTGCAGCAGCGTTATGTGGGCCGTCCGAGCCCGCTGACCGAAGCTCCGCGCTTTGCCGAGCTCGTCAAAGACAAGACCGGCCTTGACGCGCGCATCTTCCTGAAGCGCGAGGACCTGAACCATACGGGCGCCCACAAGATCAACAACGCGCTCGGCCAGGCACTGCTCGTTAAGCGCATGGGCAAGACCCGCGTCATCGCCGAAACCGGTGCCGGACAGCACGGCGTGGCCACCGCCACCGTATGCGCCATGCTCGGTCTCAAATGCCGTATCTACATGGGGCAGATCGATGCCCGCCGCCAAGCTCTGAACGTAGCTCGCATGCGTATGCTCGGTGCCGAAGTGGTCGAGGTCACGCTTGGCGACCGCATTCTGAAGGATGCCATCAACGAAGCCCTGCGAGACTGGGTGACCAACGTCAAGGACACCCATTATCTGCTCGGTACGGTCGCCGGCCCGCACCCGTTCCCGGCCATGGTGCGCGACTTCCAGAAGATCATCGGCGAAGAAGCCAAAGAACAGCTCAAGGACTGGTATGGCATTGACCATCCGGACGCGATCTGCGCCTGCGTGGGCGGCGGCTCCAACGCCATCGGCGTGATGAACGCCTTCCTGGACGATGACCGTGTGAACCTGTACGGCTACGAGGCCGGCGGCAAGGGCCCTGAATCCGGCAAGCACGCCATCCGCTTCGCACCAGGCACCGGTCAGCTCGGCATGTTCCAAGGTGCCAAGAGCTACCTGCTGGAAACCGACGAAGGCCAGACCCTCGACACCTACTCCATCTCCGCCGGCCTCGATTACGCATCTGTTGGCCCTGAGCACGCATGGCTCAAGGACATCGGCCGCGTGAACTATTCCTGGGCCACCGACGAGGAGGCCATGAACGCCTTCCGCGACCTGAGCCAGACCGAGGGCATCATTCCCGCCATCGAAAGCTCTCATGCCGTCGCCGGCGCGTACAAGGCCGCCGCAGACCTCAAAGCCAAGGGCTATGACAAGGCCGTGATGATCATCAACATTTCCGGCCGAGGCGACAAGGACATGGCCACCGCCGGCAAGTGGTTCGGCTACCTGACCGACGATCAGGCCAAGGCATTGGAAGTCACCGGAGCACACGGCAACACCGTGGCATGATTCCAAAGAATGCGTAAGTAGGAGAACAACATTATGACCAATACAGCAACCACGCCATCAGGCCAGCCGCTGGGCATCAGCCACAAGCCCAGCCAGACCGAGGCGATGTTCACCAAGTTCAAGGCGCAGAACAAGCCAGCATTTATCGGATACTTGCCATACGGTTTCCCGAATCCCGAAGTAAGCCTTGATGCATTGCGTACCATGGTCGAACATGGTGTTGATGCAGTCGAAATCGGATTGCCGTACTCCGACCCGGTGATGGACGGTCCGGTGATTCAAGCAGCGTCTTCCATCGCTCTTCAGAACGGCGAGACCATCAAGCGTGTGTTTGAAGCTGTCGAGACTGTGGCCAACGCCGGCGGCGTACCGCTGATCATGAGTTACTGGAATCTTATCTACCATTACGGTGTTGAACGCTTCGCTACCGATTTCGAAAATGCCGGAGGCGCAGGCCTTATCACTCCGGACCTCATTCCGGATGAAGCCGGTGAATGGATTGAAGCGTCCGACCGGCATGGACTGGACCGCATTTTCTTGGTCTCGCCGGATTCCGCCGACGAACGCCTTGAAACCGTGGCACGCAATGCGCGCGGTTTCGTCTACGCGGCCGCTCGCATGGGTGTGACCGGTGAGCGTTCAACCATTGATACATCCCCGGAAATGCTTGTGGAACGCACTCGGAAGGCCGGTGCCAAGAATGTATGCGTCGGCATCGGTGTATCCACCGCAGCGCAAGGCGCTCAAGTCGGTTCCTATGCGGACGGTGTGATCGTAGGCTCCGCGCTCGTGCACACTTTGCTTGCAGACGACAATAAGACCGCTCGTGACGCCGCTGAAGGACTCAAGCTATTGGCTGCCAAGGCCGAGGAACTTGCGGAGGGCATCCATAACGCCCGTTAACGGTGCGCCTGCTCCCGTTTCGTGTATGACGCGGTAGGGTAGTGGCGTACATCAACGAGTATGACCACCAGCAATACGAGGCATTATGAATCTGGCTTATATTCCTTCGCCGACCTTCTCCAAATTCCAGGTCGGTCCGTTCACCATCCACATGTACGCCATCTGCATCTTGATCGGCATATGCGTAGCTGTATGGATTCTTACTACACGGTGGAAGCGGTACGGCGGCAATTTCGACCAGATTCTTGACACTACGCTGGTGACCGTGCCCTGTGCGTTAGTAGGCGCACGCCTCTACCACTGCATCACCACGCCGAGTGCCTACTTTCCGCCTACCGGTGAACTGGTGAACATCCTCAAGGTGTGGGAAGGCGGCATGGCCATCTTCGGAGGCATTTCCGTGGGTGCGCTGACCGCCTTCCTATGGTGCCGGCATAGGCATTATCCGTTCGGCATCTTCGCTGATTCCATCGCTCCCGCTTTGCTGGTTGCTCAGGCCATCGGGCGTCTAGGCAACTGGTTCAACCAAGAGCTTTACGGATGGCCTACCAACTTGCCGTGGGGTCTGAAACTCAACGATGCGGACGCTATCGGCAAATCCGAGATCTGTTACAACGGCTCCCAGTGCCCGGACTACACCACCACTTTGTTCCACCCCACTTTCCTGTACGAGATGATCTGGAACCTCATCGGCGCCGCATTGATCGTCTTCCTCGGGCGTAAGCTGGCCGACCGTCTCAAGGCCGGACAACAGTTTGCCATGTACATGATGTGGTACGGACTAGGTCGTACTTGGATAGAAAACGTGCGCATCAACTACTCCACGGTGATTCTGGGTCTGCGAACAAACGTTTGGACAGCCATCATCGTGTTTGTCGCCGGTTGCATCCTCTTCGTGGTGCTCTACCAGTATGGACCGGATGTGGAAGCCCAGACACGCAGACTGCAGGAGGTCACCGCGGACGAACTCGAACGCCAACGCGTCGAAGAAGAAAAGAACAAGCAAAAGAACCGTTAACAATAATGCACAAACCGGGCGGCATACAGTGCAAGTCCGATTTGAAAGATAAGGTAGTAAACCATGAGTATTGCAATTGCCCCCAGCATCCTGTCCGCCGATTTCTGCAACCTTGAGCGTGACCTCAAGGCCATCTCCAATGCTGATCTGGTCCACGTCGATGTGATGGATCATCATTTCGTACCGAACCTGACCCTCGGTGAACCGATCGTGGGTCGAATCTGCCAGGTCACCGACCTGCCCGTGGATGTGCACCTCATGATTGAGGATCCGGACCGTTGGGCTCCCGAATACGCTAAGCTCGGTGCTGCCTCCGTCTCCTTCCACATGGGTGCCACTCATGCCCCAGTGCGTCTCGCCCGCCAGTTGCGTGACATGGGCTGCAAGGCTTGCTTTGCGGTGCGTCCGGCTGAGCCGGTCGAGCCGATTTTCGACATTCTCGACGAATTCGACATGGTTCTTGTCATGACCGTAGAACCCGGCTTCGGTGGTCAGAAGTTCCTCGACAACCAGATGGCCAAGGTCCGTCGCCTGCGTGACGAGATCACCCGCCGCGGCCTCAAGACCCGCATCCAGGTCGATGGCGGCGTGAGTCCCAAGACCGCGCACATCGTGGCCGAGGCAGGTGCCGACGTGCTCGTGGCCGGTTCCGCTGTCTATGGTGCCGAAAGCCCTGCTCAGGCCATCGATGACATTCGTGCCAAGGCCGAGGCCGCTTACAAGGACTGAGTCGTTGCGGCATAAGCGTGGTCATCGTTTAACCGGCCACGCACTTATACAAGTGCAAACCCATATACGATCCCAAGGAAACATAAACAATGAAGACGTTTGAATCCCTGTTTGCTGAACTGAGCGAGAAAGCCCAGACCCGTCCCGAAGGCTCTCTGACTGTTGACGAACTCGACAAGGGGACCCACTTCATCGGCAAGAAGATCGTTGAAGAAGCCTCCGAAACTTGGATGGCCGCCGAATATGAAGGCGCTGATCGCACCGCAGAGGAAATGAGCCAGCTTATCTACCACGTGCAGGTCATGATGATCAAGCATGGCTTGACCCTTGAGGACGTATACAAGCACCTGTGAGCACTGTCAGTGGGCGAGGTCTGAGGCACTCTGTTCTCGCCCGCTATAATCATCACACCAATCAATCGCGCTGAACCAGACTCCCGTCAGGGGAGAGGAGCACTCATGCTGAGAATCGCTGTACCAAACAAGGGCATGCTTTCCGAGCCCGCATGGAACATGCTGGCTGAAGCCGGTTACCGCTTGCGCACCAATCCGCGCCAGCTCGTCGTCCAGGATCCGGACAACGACATCGAGCTGTTCTATTTGCGTCCGCTTGATATTGCCGTATATGTGGGACGCGGAGCCATTGACGTTGGCATCACTGGCGAGGATTTGCTGAAGAACTCCGGTACGGAAGCCATCGAGCACCTGCCGTTGGGCTTTGGTGCCTCCACCTTCCGCTTCGCCGCCCCGAACGAATCCCCGATCTCCAAGCTTGAGGATATTCAAGGCAAGCGCGTGGCTACCACATTCGACAAACTCGTCCACGACTACCTCGTAGAGCACGGCGTCGAAGCCGAGACCATCCATTTGGACGGCGCGGTTGAATCCTCCGTGCAGCTCGGTGTAGCCGATCTCATCGCCGACGTGGTCTCCACTGGAACCACCCTGCGCAACGCCGGCCTGCGAGTGTTCGGCGAACCGCTCATGCACTCTGAGGCATGCCTGATTCGTTCGCCTCGTATTGATGAACACGATCCTCGTCTTGCGGTACTGTCTCGTCGCTTGCGTGGCGTGCTTACCGCTCATCAGTATGTGCTCATGGATTACGATATTCCGGTGAGTAAGGTGGCAGCTGCCGTGGCGGTGACTCCTGGTTTTGAGAGTCCAACCATCTCTCCGTTGCATGACAAGCAGTGGAATGCGGTACGCGTCATGGTGCCGAAGGCGAAAGTCAATCAGCTTATGGATGACTTGTACGAAGTTGGCGCTCGGGGCATCATCGTCACTGCCCTTCAGGCATCACGTATGTAGGCAGCGGCTCTGCGCATGACCAATCAGCAGAATATGAACACGCGCTATAGTCCGGAAGCACGTGACATCTATTTCACCGTGCCGAATCTCATCAGTGCGTTTCGCATTATTTCGATACCATTCATTACGGTGTTGATCTCACGGCATGAGATGCTTGCTTCCCTGATTCTGATTGCTGTTTCTTCGGCTTCGGACGGGTTGGACGGCATTATCGCGCGTAAGTTCAATCAGGTGAGCAAGATTGGTCAGATTCTTGATCCAATCGCTGACCGCTTACTGATTTTCTGCTCGATTCTCGCGCTCGGTATAGCCGGTATCATTCCTTGGTGGATGCTGATTGTGGTCGGCTTAAGGGACCTGTGGATGGCTATTCAAGTACTCTGGCTGGCACAGTATGGATACGGGCCTTTGCCTGTCCATTTCGTTGGAAAAACAGGAACCGCGCTGCTTATGATGTCCATTGTGGGCCTCATTTTTGCGGATCTTGGTCGTACCACGTTCTTCCATACGTTGTACCTCGCTGCGCTTGCCGCGGGTATCTGGGGCATTGCCATGTACTGGCTTGCCGGATACATCTATACCCGTCAGGGCGTCGGTCTGCTTCGCAAGGAACTGGGTGAGCGATATGGTGCCTGATACGTCGGCTCCGGTTTCATTCCCCGTGCCGAAGGAGAATGAACCGGTACGCCGTCGGTCCGTGTTCTCTCGATCATTCCGCGGCGCGGATTCACACCATGCGCTTGCTCCCGATGACGCTTCTGCTATTCGAAGCCGTAGAAGACGTAAAACGAGCGACGACTCACTCAGACTCATCGACGATTTGGTGAATCGTCCGATGGATCCAATGTTCTCCGACTCTCGATTGGTTCATGAACATCATTCAGTGATTGTCACATGGTTGAATCGCGTGATTGTCTTCATCATCTGTGTCGGGGTGGGATTCGCTGGCTCCCTGTTCGTGCAACAGCTCCAGTCTGATCCGCGCAAACAGGTTAGACAAACATTGGCGAGTCAGCTGGAAAACCGGAATTCCCAGATTGATGACTTGACTACGCAAGTGAATGATTTACGCAGTCAAGTCGATGAACAGTCGAAGAGGATATCCGGCAGTGTGAAGAGCGATGTACTGCGACGCGATGAGTTGGTCAATGGCACAGTAGCGGTCGCTGGAGAAGGAATAACGATGAGTCTGGCGGATCCCATCGCCGCAAGTCAGTCGGGAACTTCCTCCAATCGTGTGGGTACGACCAGTAGTATTCGTGTCGTCACCGATCTCGATTTGCAGCTATTGGTATCGCTGATGTTCCAAAATGGTGCTGAAGCCATTTCGATCAATGGAAACAGGCTTGGTGCACAAACCTCCATTCGCAAAGCCGGAGGTCATATTCTTATTGGTATGAGTGCCGTGGAGAGTCCTTATTCCATCGAGGCCATCGGGAATAAAAACACGCTTGCACAAGCTATGAATGAAGAACATTTGCCAAACCTCTACGCATCGTTCAAAGCGGCAGGTATTTATCCGCAGGTAAGTAAATCCAATTCGATTACACTTAAGGCAGCGGTTACTAGCGAAATACAATATGCGGAAAGGAACGAGTAATGGCAGCCGTTCTAGGTCTGATTATCGGCGTGGTTGTCGGTGTGTTCGTCAAACCAGACATTCCCATTGTTGTGCAGCCGTATCTTCCTATTATGGTGGTTGCAGCTCTTGACGCCTTACTGGGTGCTGCCAGAGCCTACTTCGAGCGCAGCTTCTCCGATCGCGTATTCGTGATTTCGTTCTTTGCCAATGTATTGACCGCGACTCTATTGGTATTTCTCGGCAATCAGCTTGGTGTCGGCTCTCAGCTGCAGACGGCTGTCATCGTTGTGTTGGGCATACGTATCTTCTCCAACGTGTCCGCCATCAGACGTTTCATCTTCCGGAGCTGACGATGAAGCGAACAAAGCAGTCGAACACTTTACTCGATAAGATGCGCGATCAGCATGCGCAAGACAAAGTCAACGATCGGATGGAAACCGGCTCCTTCCCGACGGTACGTAAAAAGCCCAAAAAACGTCTGGACCGTGGATCGACTCGTTCCCGACTGATTTCTTCCGTGTTGGTCTCTCTGATGTGCGCACTGCTGGGATTTGCCTACATGAGTCAAATCAACAACACCAAATCAACATACGAGACCATGGACGAAAGCGAACTCGTCCGTTTGCTCAATGAATCAAATACACAGATTTCCAATCTCGAACAACGCAAAAACCAGCTGAGCAGTCAGCTGGAATCGCTGAGATCCGCGGCCGACGAGCAAGAACAGGCCGAAAAAATCGCAAAACAGAATGAGGAAACCAGCGGATTAATCTCTGGCAGACTGCCGGCAAAGGGCAAAGGGGTCACCATTAAGGTGGACCGAGGTACCACGAAAGTGGATGCTTCGATCATGTTCAATCTCATCGAAGAGTTGCGTAACGCCGGAGCCGAGGTCATCGCGATCAACAATGTCCGAGTCGTTGCATCCACTTATATTCAAGATGCTGAAGACGGGCTAATTGCGGATGGCGTCTCCATCACACCGACATATGTCGTCAAAGCGATTGGCAACCCTCAAGAGCTTTCCAATGCAGTAGACATCGCTGGCGGTGTGGGTGCCCAGCTGCAGGTCAAATACGGCGCGAACGTCGATGTGGAATCCTCAGACAATGTCGTTATCGATGAAGTTCGAGATGCCGCACAGAATCAATATGCAAAGCCCGTCGAACAATAATCGCGTTTGCGAAACGACAGACGTTGCCGTTGCCTTCACTGATATTTCACTATTGAACACGGATATTGTTGTCTTTGATCGCGATAAAAAGCGCTAGACTAGTGCATTGTCGTTATACGAAAGGGAACTGAATTGACCGAACTGAACAATGAAGCCCAGCTCAATGCCGTTGCCGCCGGCGATACGGCGCTGGATGCGGAAGCGCTTGCCGAACGGCAGAAGTTCGAGGCTGAAAATGAGGTGTTTCAGCATTCCGCGCAGAAAATGCGTGATCACGGTATGAGCGAAACCGCAATCAACCAGTTCCATCATCTCTATGACGTGTGGCGTCATGAAGAAGCTTCCAGCTGGATTCGCGAAGAGGATATCGAGCCTCTCGAACGAGTGCCTAGCTTCCATGATGTATATGAGACCATTAATCACGACAAGGCGGTCGATGCGTTCGCCAAAACCGCGTTCCTGAAGCTCAACGGCGGTCTCGGTACCTCGATGGGACTTGATTGCGCCAAATCACTGTTGCCGGTGCGTAGGCATAAGGCCAAGCAGATGCGGTTTATCGACATCATCATCGGTCAGGTGCTCACCACACGGACCAGACTTAATGTTGAGCTCCCGCTTACCTTCATGAATTCGTTCCGTACCTCTGCGGACACGATGAAGGTGTTGAAGCATCATCGCAAGTTCGAACAACATGATGTACCGATGGAAATCATCCAGCATCAAGAGCCAAAACTGGTAGCGGCTACCGGCGAACCGGTCAGCTTCCCCGAAAATCCGGATCTCGAATGGTGTCCGCCCGGGCACGGTGATCTGTTCTCCACCATCTGGGAGTCGGGATTACTGGATACATTGCAGGAGCACGGGTTCGAATATCTCTTCATCTCTAACTCCGACAACCTCGGAGCAAGACCTTCACGTACCTTGGCCCAGCACTTCGAGAATACCGGCGCACCGTTTATGGCTGAGGTTGCAATCCGCACCAAAGCGGATCGCAAGGGCGGCCATATCGTGCGTGACAAAGTTACCGGTCGTCTGATGCTTCGTGAAATGAGTCAGGTGCATCCGGATGACAAACAAGCGGCTCAGGATATCCAGAAGCATCCGTATTTCAATACGAATTCGATCTGGATCCGTATCGACGCGCTTAAGGCAAAGCTCGCGGAATACGATGGCGTCCTGCCTCTTCCGGTAATTCGCAACAAGAAGACCGTCGATCCCACCAATCCGGATACTGAAGAAGTAATCCAGCTGGAAACTGCCATGGGGGCTGCTATCGGACTGTTCAACGGTGCCATTTGCGTGCAGGTGGATCGTATGCGATTCCTGCCAGTCAAGACCACGAATGACCTGTTTATCATGCGTTCCGATCGATTCCATCTCACCGATTCGTACGAAATGGAAGACGGCAACTACATTTTCCCGAACGTGGAACTCGACGCCCGATACTACAAGAACATTCATGATTTCGATGAACGATTCCCTTATGCGGTTCCTTCCTTAGCCGCGGCCAATTCGGTATCTATCCAAGGTGATTGGACATTCGGCCGCGATGTGATCATGTTTGCCGATGCAAAATTGGAGGATAAAGGCGAGCCCAGTTATGTGCCAAATGGCGAATATGTTGGTCCTCAGGGCATTGAGCCGGATGATTGGGTGTGATCTGCTACGCCACGCGGAAAAACAAAAAACATACAAATTTCGCGAAATGACACGCAACTGCAAAAAAAGCCTCTAATATAGAGAGGTGGGACAACCCACACCTATAACGAAACTTTAACTATACGTGAGGACTAATGGCAGAGGGCACAAGCGGACGTCGGCGTTTTTCCGACAAATGGGGCAAGCACGAGCTAGACGTATTGGCTGTGCTGTCATCCGCGTTCCCGCAATGGCTCACTTCCCGCCAAATTGCGCAACGTGTGAAGGCATACGCGGATTCGTATGGAGAGCTAGCAGATCAAGCCGCCAAGGCGGCATTTGCCAAGCAATTCCAGCGTGATCGTGCCAAGTTGGCGGCTATGGGCATCGCCATCGAATCGCGGCAACCTGAATATTCTTCTAAATCGGAAGGGCAGGACTTTGCGTCCTATCGTCTTCAGCTTGGCGATGAACCGCGCATCCGTCTGATGTTCGAACCGGAGGATATGCCGGTACTTGCGGCAGCCAATTATCTGGCTCGTTCTATGTCCATCTCCTCGGAGCCGGATCAGTCTCGTTTGACTCAACACGCCTCGCGCACCACACCACGCGTGCCTCAGACCCCGATTCCCGGCCTTGGACTTGATTCCATCGCTCCAGGACTGGGCACACAGCATATTCCTGATACGTTGGTCAAGGTCATCGATTCACGGCGGTTCGCCGCCACCATTGATGTGGATGGTGAACACTTGAACGTGGCGTATGCCGATTCCGATGATTTGGCCATGTACGTGTTGGAACATCCCGGTGCAACCATAGTCAGCCCGCAGGAAGCTGTTGACGCTTATCATCGTCGTCTTCATGCCGCATCTCTGTTTGCGCTGGCAGATGAATCTGCCGGGCAGATCAGCGCTTCTGTTGTATCGCCTTCCATCAGTCGCGATGTCAGTGAACCGGGTGATCCTGAATCCATCAAGGCTCAGAATAAGAAAAATGGTTCTGCGTTCCAGACGGGAAGCGAAGTCGATAGACGCTTACGTTTGATGCTTTTCCTGTCCGCTCATTTGGGTGAAGAGTTCTCCATGAATGAGTTGGCTGAGCGGTTCATCGGCAAAGCCAAGAACGATGATGAGATGAAGAAATTCGTCAACATCATCCATAAGGACATCAATACATTGACCACGGTGTCTGACGATGGCGAGATGGCCGGTAGCCAGTTCTTCGATATCGATTGGCCTCTGTTGGATGCCGAGGGAATCGTTTCAGCCACCAATTCGTTGGGGTTGGAACGACTGGCTGGAATTTCGCCGCAGTATCTCAGCATGCTGACCGCTTCCGTCAGCTACTTGGCGCATTCTCCGTTACTTCCAGACAAGCAACGTGGTCAAGCTGAATCATTGTACGAGCGTCTGCGCAAGCATGTCAGCCCCGGACAAACTCCATGGCTGAGTCTTACCGGGTATGAGTTGGAGCCCCGCAGTTTTTCCAAAGTCAAGCGCGCCATCAATACCGACGCCTTGTTGGATATGGAATACACTGATGGCACAGGACGCACCAGGCGCAGACTAGTGGCTCCGGCGAAGATCTTTATCGATGAGGGTGTGTACTACGCCGCAATGTATACCGATGTCGGCGCGGCGGCACCCAAAGACAAGAAGGCGTTTGTTTCTAAAGACAAAACTATAGACAAGGCCAACGGTAAGCCACGAATCTGGCAGGTGCTGCGTCTGGCCCGTATCGAGAAGGCAGAGCTGGTCAAGCCCACCAAGCAGCTTGATATTCCGAATATGCCGGTCAGTGAGTTGCGCAAATGGAGCTTTGACAACGGCACCGAAGCGGTGTTCATCACCGATCAGCGGGATTTGTCGTTCACCAAAACCCTTCCCGGCGCAACCATTGAGCCGTATGGGGAGGGGGAGAAGGTTCATCTGACCGTTTCCTCCGATTCTTGGTTTGTAGCGTTCTGCATCGCTCATGCACGGCATATTGCTGCAGTGGCTCCAGAAACGCTTCGCACGATGATTATTGCCCGAGCCGAACGTGAGCTGAGCATCAGCGACGACAGCAAGTAAGGAAGAAACACTTATGCCGTGGTGGATATGGTTGATTCTTGCCTTGTTCATGCTGACGATGATTATCGGCGGATTCGTTTATGCGGGTATACATGGAGCTCATTCGCTGAAAGATATAG
The DNA here is from genome assembly GCF_012932375.1 of Bifidobacterium olomucense. GTDB lineage: Bacteria > Actinomycetota > Actinomycetes > Actinomycetales > Bifidobacteriaceae > Bifidobacterium > Bifidobacterium olomucense. Next base: position 179,322 of record NZ_JAAIIG010000003.1, read on the forward strand.
CTCATACGGGAGAACGTGTAGGGGAACGCATCTCCGCTATGACAGAGAGCAAATCATCTGACGAGAGTCATGAAGTACCTCTATTCGTTCAGCCACTGATCGTTGCGCAAGAGCGATATTCGGATGCACATGCACAAGTACTTCGTCGCAAAGCCGACAAGCGGAATCGTCACGTCCAAGCATGGAATCGCTGGAAACGTTTTAACAACTAACCATTTTTGGTTGTGCGATATGGATATTGCACAACCGGCATGAGGCGGAAAGGCATCATGGTACGTCACCATCACAGCAAGGAAGACTCACAATCACATAACCTCAGTCCTTCGCAACGATATGCCACTTTCCGCAAAGTACAACGGCAACGTATGTCGGTGGCGGCTCGTTTCGCCGCTACTCTGCCGTTCGAACTCGATGATTTCCAGACCGAGGCCAATGAGGCGTTAGAAGCCGACAGCAATGTACTGGTGGCCGCGCCTACCGGTGCCGGCAAAACCGTCGTAGCGGATTTTGCCATCTTTCTAGCACAAGAGCGTAACGTCAAAGCGTTCTACACCACTCCCATCAAGGCGTTAAGCAATCAAAAATACCATGATCTCGTGGAAGTCTATGGTTCGGATCGCGTGGGTTTACTGACCGGCGACACATCCATCAATTCCGAAGCGGACATTGTGGTCATGACCACTGAGGTCTTGCGTAACATGCTTTATGAGCGTTCTTCAACACTGAACGCATTACGCTATGTGATTCTGGATGAAGTGCATTATCTCGCGGATAGGTTCCGCGGCCCCGTATGGGAAGAAGTAATCATCCACCTGCCGAAATCCGTGAAGATCGTAGGCCTGTCTGCGACGGTATCCAATGTAGAGGATTTCTCTAATTGGATCTCCTCAGTACGAGGAGACACCAAGCTGGTAATCAGCGAACACCGTCCCGTGCCACTGGAACAACACGTAATGGTACAAGCGGATGAGCATACTGAGCCCGAAGTGTTTGATTTATATCGCAGAGATGCTCAAGGGCACCAGACGCTTAAGCTTAATTCCGAGTTGATCAACCGGCTTGATCAACTCGATCGGAAAGCGGCAAGACGACGCGGCGAAGAAAGGCCGGATAAAAAACGCGCAGGTCGTTCAGGACGAGGAAAGGGCAAAGAGGGACGCACTGGCCATATGCCACAGCCCGAACGCCACACACCTCGCCGATGGGCTGTGGTGGATGAGCTGAATTTTCTTGACATGCTGCCCGGAATCTACTTCATCTTCTCTCGCAATGGTTGCGATCAGGCCGTGGAACAATGCATTAATGCCGGGCTTGAACTGACAACCGATCAGGAAGCGATAAGAATTCGTCGCATCGTAGATGAGATGGTGGACGGCCAACTGGCACAAGAAGACTTGAAAGCGCTTCAGTTTTCAAAGTTTCGCTTCGCGTTGGAGGAGGGTTTCGCTTCTCACCATGCAGGCATGATTGCCTTGTTCCGTCAAATTGTCGAGCGCCTGTTCGAGGAGGGGCTCGTCAAAATGGTGTTTGCTACCGAAACACTGGCTCTGGGCATCAATATGCCCGCTCGATGCGTTGTAGTTGAAAAACTTGAGAAATTTGATGGTACCGGGCATGTGAGTCTGACTCCCGGTGAATTCACCCAGCTGACCGGTCGTGCGGGACGTCGTGGCATTGATACCATCGGTCATGCCATCGTCGTCGATCATCATGGTTTTGTGCCGGCTACTGCCGCAGCTTTGTCTTCCAAGCGTGTATATCCATTACACTCGAGTTTCCGCCCCACCTTCAATATGGCAGTGAACCTGCTGAACTCCAGTGATTACGAAACCGCTCGCGTAACATTGGATCAGTCATTCGCTCAGTGGGAAGCCAACGAGTCCGCCTGGCAGCTGGAATCCCAAATCACAACATTGAAAACTGCGCTGGACGGCTATGAGCGGGCATTCCAGTGCAGTCATGGTGATTTCCGTGAATTCATGACTATTCGTATGGAGTTAAGCTCCATCGAAAAAGATGGACGTCGCAGCCTTAAACGAGAGATGTTCTTGACCGATAAGGAACGTTCCGCAGCTTTTGCCGCACTCGATCAACGAATTCGACAGTTACGTCAGAAAGAGCAGCAACATCCATGCCGTAACTGTCCTGATTTGCAGCAGCATCTCAAATGGGGACATCGTTGGGCGCGTGAGAAACGTGAGTTGGAACGTGTTCAGAACCGTTATGATTCACGCACTGGCTCCGTGGCTCGCCAGTTCGATCTTATCTGCGATATCCTTGCCCGTCTCGGTTACCTTGATGTGGAGAGCCATGCAAACGGCAAGGTCGACATGACTCTGACAGATAAAGGCCATCTGTTACGTCGTATCTATAGCGAACATGATTTGGAACTTTGCGAAGCGTTACTCGCCGGCATATTCAATAACCTTGACGACAGGGGACTGGCCGCCGTGCTTTCCTCACTGGTCTATGAGGCAAGACGCGGCACAGGCGGCGAACCAAGACACTATCCCGGTGGCATTACCGGCAAAATCGCTATCGCCTCATCTAAACTCCAAAACATTTGTGCGGATATCAATACGATGTGCGAAGATCACGGACTGGAGGAGTTGCAGCAACCAGATTGCGGTCTCCTTGATGTGATGTACGAATGGGCGGACGGTTCGTCTCTCGCCGCATGTCTCTACGGCACAGACATGACCGGAGGCGACTTCGTGCGTACCGCTAAACGGTTATCGGATGTGCTGCAGCAGATCGCGGTTGCTGGACCGTTACCTGTAGATGGGGGAGATGCGCTAGCAGATACCGCGCGCCACGCTGCCGATGCCGTTAATCGCGGTATTGTGGCGTATTCCGGCGTGGAGTAAGAATTCACGGGATTCTCATAAGATGTGACGTCAAATGACGTATCGTCAAGTAAGTATCAGGAAAGAATAAAATAGTTCAGTTCAGGTGAAACCGGAATATCGATCTCGTCCGAACTGTTACGTACAGTAATACGGTTACATGTGATTCAAGGAGGATGCCGATATGGCAGAACGCAGCCTGAGGGGTATGAGCATCGGCGCGAAGTCGTTGGAGTCCGACGACAATGTTGATTTCGCTGCACGAAATGATGTAGCGTATGTGTGCCCGAAGGGTCATCGTACAATTCTGCCGTTTGCAGAGGGTGCTGAAGTACCAGACGAGTGGGAGTGCCGCTGCGGTTCCGTGGCTCATCGCGAAGGCGACGGCGACCGTGAGGGCGACGAAATCAGCAAACCGACCCGTACGCATTGGGATATGTTGCTTGAACGTCGTAGCGAAGAGGAGCTTGCCACTCTTCTGGAAAAGCGTTTGCAGATGCATCGCGATGGGTGGATTCCCGACTACGAGTGATACTCGTACAGTGCGGTAATACATTCTAAATGAACAACACGTGAACTATATGCCCAGTCATGACGGCTGGGCATAATCATTGCTGGTATGTAGCGCGTTGCGATTGAGCCCATCGGCCAGTAATCGGATGGTTTGCACGTGCACCAAGTACAAGATGAATGACAGGGGAGAAGACCTCATGGCACAACACCCGAGAAAAGTGGTCCTGCTGGATCTCGATGGCACACTGACCAAGTCTGATGGAGGCATCATCGCATCCGTCGTGAAGACGTTTGAGGCTCTTGGCCGTCCTGTGCCGGACGACGCCGAGTTGCATCGTTTCATCGGGCCTGCGATCATCGAATCCTTGCAACGTAACCATGTGCCAGAGGCTGAGCTGGATCGTGCTGTAGACATCTACCGCAGCTATTACGCCGATAAAGCCGTATTCGACGATCCAAATGAACCTGGTAACAAAGTGCCTGGCCGTTTGGTAAATGTAGTGTTTCCGGGAATTCGTGAGCAACTGCTTAAGCTACGCGCGGATGGTTATTATCTGGCACTGGCCAGCTGCAAGCCGGAGTATCAATGTGTACCGATCTGCGAGCATTTCCATCTCACCGAGCTATTGGATGGAATATATGGCGCGTCTAAAGACAACACCCGGCTCGACAAGGATCAAGTGATCCGTTATTGTTTCGACAAGATCGGTTTTGATGGTGACGCCGGTGACCGTGCCGTGATGATCGGCGATCGTTACACGGATATTGACGGTGCTCGCGCTTGTGGTCTCGACACTATCGGTTGTCGTTGGGGTTATGCTCCAGCCGGTGAGATGGAAGAACACGGTGTCTACGAAATCATTGAGACCACCGACCAACTTGAAGACGCGGTTAACCGATATTTCCAACACACTGATTCTGCCGACTGATCTCGCTGTCTTCAAGCAGTGACGTTGCTGTTACCACCGAGGGGAGCGAGATCAACGAGTGATGAGAATGTCAGATTGAATTGTGCAGGAGTGAATCCTCTGGTGCCTTTTTATCGTCACTCTATCCAATCTGACATAACGTACATTATCGGCTATTTAGAAAAACTCCACTTATCGTTTGCCGATTGCAGATTTCAATCGTTGATCCATCTCAGATTCCATAGCATGGCGTGCCTGAAAGTACATGGTTACGATTTCCGCCAATACCAGAATCGAGATAATGATGGCCCCAAAGATACCGACACGTTCATACCAATTGCGGAATATACTATCAAGGTCATCGGCAATCAGCATATAAACCGGAAAAGGCAATAACGCCATAATAAATGACATAACATGCAGTCTGACCATGGTCCAGCTGACCATATGTACATAGGATCTGCGGGAACGAGACTTCAGCAATTGGCCGCGATGTACTGTCACAACAATAATAAATATTGCTAAAACAGCAGCGGAAAGCCATAATACGAAAGGTAAAAGATTGTTGACGTTAAACATAGAACGTGTTTTATCCGATCAGTCGTAAGATTCTTTGCGCTGCAATCGTTGCGCTTCAATCTTTTTCCGCATACGCATGGCGGTAAGTTCATCGATTGGTCGTACAGTTCGTCCAGTTGATGGCTGATTCTTAAGATCTACATAATCCTCATGATCCAGAGCAACTGCGATCTGATGCCAAAGCGATCCCACGGAAACCGCAAATACCGCTTTGCCACTACGCAACAGTTCAAGCATTTGTTCACTCGTCGTGCATTCATGCACTGTTTGGCCATCACACATAATGGTTACATCGGCCAACTGCGCTGTAGTTCGTTGGGTAAGGAAGCCAATGGCTGCAGTGACGTTTTGAAGGTTTACGCCAGCATCAAGCAACTTTTTTGAAACGGCAAGAATAACCACATCTTTAAATGAATACAGCCGGCGAGATCCTGAACCATGGGATGGATTAATGGACGGCTCCACGATTTGTTTACGTGCCCAATAATCCAGTTGACGATAGGTTATACCGGCTATTTTCGAGGCGACAGTCCCCCGATATCCGCGTGTGATTTCTTCAATGTCAGGACTTGAAAACAATTCCCCTTGAATTGCACCGTCATTGAGATTCGTGCGTTCCACGAGAGGAACATGTAAAGACAAATGAGTCTGTTCCATATCCCTCTCCCCTGCACTCATTGTTCATTCTGCATCGACTACTACGGCAAAAGGAAACAGACTGCCGTGGTAATTTCTACATTCCAACGATGGTTACCGTGAAATAATGGCGGATTTAGTAAAGAAGACGAGCCGGAATTTACCGATCATAATTTCATCGCCATTCTTCAATGCGACTTGGTCCACACGCTGACGGTTAACGTACGTACCGTTCAAGCTACCTGCATCAACCACGTAGAAAGTACCGTTAACTCTACGGAACACCGCATGTTGACGAGACACCGTAGAATCATCCAGCAAAATATCTGCCCGAGGATCGCGCCCCACGGTGATTTCATCTTCGTCAAGCAAATAACGGGAACCAGATACCGCTCCCCTAGCGGAAATGAGCAGAGCCGTTCCCTCAGACAACCTGGTAATCGTATCCAAGTCCTCTTGCGTAAGCGGACGATCACCGGTAGTGGTAATGGGCAATACATTAATTGCAGGCAGACCAATGATGGTGGTTTCACCTGCGCTTGGAATCGGATCAGTCATAATCTCTTATTCTACCTACTCCCCTGATTTTTTTCCGCATCATTCTGCAGAAACGCCAGAATTTGTGGAATTCGCCTCGTGCAACAGGTACAGGAAAAAACAAATATAACGAAAAACCCGGAACCACAAAGGTTCCGGGTTAATTGTCGGGCCGGCGGGATTTGAACCCGCGACCCCTTGACCCCCAGTCAAGTGCGCTACCAAACTGCGCTACGGCCCGATGTTGCAAAAGCAACATTTGGATAGACTACCGTAAAGGCCGCTGGAGTCAAAATCAATCAGCGTGTCGCCTTCTTTTGCTTCTTTTCTCGAATATTCACCGAAATCTGGATCGGTGTACCTTCAAAGCCGAATTCCTCGCGCAACGATCGTTCGATATATCGACGATAACCATGCTCCAGAAAACCAGTCGCAAAGATAACGAATCGTGGTGGACGAGTGGATGCTTGTGTGGCAAACAATATACGAGGTTGCTTGCCACCACGCAATGGGTGCGGATGGGCTGCCTGGATCTTGCCGAGGAAAGCATTGAGCTTTCCAGTAGGAATACGCTGATCCCAGGATTCCAGAGCGGAGCGCATTGCATTGGCCAGACGATTGGTATGCCAGCCCGTCTTGGCGGACAGATTCACTCGCTGCGCCCATGTCACACGGTCGAATTCGGTAATCCACAAACGCTCCAGACGCTGTTTGTCGAACTCGTCCATTGCGTCCCACTTATTGAAGACAAGCACAATTGCGCGTCCTGCATCCACTGCCGTGGACATGACTTTCAAATCCTGATCGGAGATCGGCTGAGAAGCATCAAACAGAATCAGGGCCAGCTCGGAACGCTCAATGGCAGCCTGCGTACGCAGCGACGAGTAATACTCCGCACCTTTGAGCTTATGCTGGCGGCGCTTGATGCCGGCGGTATCGATGAACAGCCAGTCCTCGCCATCAATATCAATGATCTCGTCGACCGGGTCACGCGTAGTGCCTGCCAAGTCATTGACCACGGAACGTTCTTCTCGTGCCAGCTGATTCAGCAGAGAGGATTTGCCTACATTGGGGCGACCGACCAAAGCCACGCGTCGCAGACTGGAAGGAGTCAGAAAACCAGAGGTCTTCTCGGCCTTCCTTAGCTTGTCAAGCGCAGCATCCAGCAAGTCACCGACGCCTCTGCCATGCATGGCGGAAACCGAATACGGCTCCCCCAAACCCAGCTTCCAGAATTCGGCCGCAAGATACTCGCTGGCCTGATCATCGATCTTGTTAACCGCCAAGGTCACCGGTTTGCCGGAGGCGCGCAACAGTTTGACTATGCGTTCATCCGTGGAAGTCAGACCTACCTGTCCGTCTACCACAAACACCACGGCATCAGCAAGCTGAACAGCCACCTGTGCCTGCGAAGCGATAGCTGATTCAATGCCTTCCACATCGGCTTCCCAGCCGCCCGTATCGACTAGCTTGAAATCAGTACCAGCCCATTCCGCATCATAGCTGACACGATCGCGGGTCACACCGGGCGTATCTTCCACGACGGCGGCGCGACGTCCGAGAATACGGTTCACCAACGAAGATTTGCCCACATTCGGACGTCCGACAATCGCCAGAACACCTACAGGCTTAGGACCGAACTGGCGACCGCTTTCCGTAAAGTCACGGCCGGAAATCAGCGCCTCATCGCCTTCGTCAAGCTCATAACCTTCCAGGTTGGCTGCATATTGTTCATACTCCTGATTCTCGATGGCTTCTTCCACCAAGCCGATCAGTACATCAAGTGTATGCTCGAAATCCATATCCGAATTGTCTATGGTGGTAACTCCGTCAGCAGCGGTCATAAAACTGGTGACCTTGGAATCCGCCTTATCTCGGGCGGCTACATCCTCAACGCCGACTCCCTTGACAGCCTGCCCGGTGCGTCGTGCCTGACGCACCTCCTCACGGGCGGTCAGCAGTACTCGAACCTCGGCATCCGGCGCCACCACGGTGGTGATGTCACGCCCTTCAGCCACGATACCGAGTCCTTCAGAGAATGAGTCGGCAGATGCCTCTCGCGCAATATACGCACGCTGCGCGGCAATAAGGACATTGCGCACGGGAATGACATTCGAGACTTTGGACACGTGAGAGGAAACCTCAGACGATCGAATCGCTTCGGAAATATCCTCACCATCGGCGTATACCTTGGGGGCAGACGGATCTACCGAAATATCAAAATGATCACCGGTGAAGAACTCTCCCACGGTTTCGGTAACGATCCGCTCATCAATGGTCTCGGCATCAAGATCAATGCCCTGTTTCATGCACCACCATGCGCAGGCTCGGTACATGGCACCGGTATCCAGATACGCATAACCGAAATATTTCGCCAGCGACTTGGCAGTAGACGATTTGCCGACGCCGGCAGGACCGTCAATGGCTACACGAATCACAGACCAACCTCCTTGGACAGCGAACGAACTTCGGTCTGGGAGAGTACGCGGTACGAGCCGGACTTCAGATCACCGAGTTTAATCGGCCCGATTTGCGTACGTACCAATCGCTTCACCGGGAATCCGATCGAACCGAAAATACGACGCACGATACGGTTCTTGCCCGAATGCAGTACGACTTTAATCAACGTTACGTCACGGGAAGAATCGATGATGGCACAATGATCCAACTTGATCCATCCGTCATCGAGCTGGACTCCGGTATTTACCAGACGCCGGCATACGGTACCGGAGATGCGCCCTTCCAAGGTCGCGATATAGGTCTTCTCCACCTCATACTTCGGGTGCATGACGTGCTGCGACAATTCACCGTCATTGGTCATAAGAATAAGGCCTTCTGAATCGTAATCCAGACGACCCATATGGAAAATGCGCTCGTACTTGTCCCCTACGATATCTCGCAGTGTGTAACGTCCCTTCGGATCCTCCATAGCGGAAAGCACCTTGCGGGGCTTGTTGAGCGCCAGCGTTACATGGTTCGGATTAATCCGAACACGTGAACCGTCTACACGAATCTGCTGCCTTTTCGGATCGACGCGAGTGCCGAGCTCGGTAACCAGCTCACCATCCACTTCGACACGACCATCGGTAATCATGTCCTCACACTTGCGGCGGGAACCGAAACCAGCCTGAGCGAGCAGTTTCTGCAAACGAATGGAATTGGAATCATCATGCGCCTTAGCAGCGCGAGAATATGCGTTTGGCATCGTTCTCCCAACGTGGCCAGACAGGGAATCCTGTCGATGTGTGCAATATGGTTCTGTATTGTTGGTGAAACTGGTTGTTCCCAGCGAATTCCAACGTTTCCATAATACCGCAGAGGCGGACTACTGGTAGACTGACACCGTTTGCGTGGAGGCACCCCGCCTTCCGGCAATTGACAAAAAGGAATAATCATGGAAGAAACCAAGCAAATGCCGTTGGCGTTGCGAGCATGCGCCGAACTCGCCGGCAGCTTCTTGCTGTGCTTTGCTGTTTATGCTTTCTCGACATGGGGCTCTGCCGTATTCGGCATCAATATCGTGTTCTTCGCCTTGGCCACCGGCCTAGCTTACGCGGTAGTTACCGCCATATTCTCCCGTATTTCCGGTGGACAACTCAATCCAGCCATCACCGTCGCCGCGGTATTGTCCTCGAAGACCCGAGCTGTGGATGGCCTGCTGTATGTAGTGGCGCAAGTGCTAGGTGCTGTCGCTGCTGGTTTCGCAGTGGTCAAGTTGCTGCCTACCTCCGAACAGGTGACTGCCAAGGTGTGGCTGACTCCGGCTGTGAACGGATTTGAAAAAGGCTCTGTGGCATACTCAGTATTATCTCAGTACGGCATTACGTTCTCGGTGACGTTGGCGATTGTCGTTGAAACTGTCGCCAGCTTGATCGTAGTATCCGCTGCCATGTCCACACTGGGCGAGCACGGTGAATCATCTGATCGACATGCAACAACCATGGGTCTTGCCTATGGGCTGGCTGCCGCAATGAGTTATACGGTAACCGGTGCTGGTCTCAATCCTGCACGTTCTACCGGCATTGCGTTAGCCGCCATAAACCAAGGACTTGACCAGAATCCGGTCCAGCAGTTATGGGTGTTCTGGATCAGCCCGATTCTTGCCGCTGCAGTTGTGTCATTGGCGATGATCATCGTGCAGATGGCCACCACAGCCAAACCGAATGCTTCGGACGAAGCAGTGAATGCTGAAGTCACCGAAGATGCCGTTCGTGGCAACTCCGAAGAGACCGAAGACGGTGTATTCTTCGACCAATCAGCTGCACAGGATGATGCTCGTTCAGATCAAAAAGCTGTTGAGCAGACCGAAGAAACTGAAGTACGTGATCAGCAATCCGACTCCCAAAGCGATGCCGATGAAGGAGTCAAACGCGACTGAACGGACCTTCCATGGGCTGTGGTCGCGCAGTATCAGACGGATAAGTCCAGTCATTATGGCCGTCACGGCGATAACCACCGTGGCGGCCATCGTATATCCACAGACAGCAAGCAGCGTGGCGGCAATGATGACGCCGAGAACAATCCACTCGAACCAAGGTTTGCCTTCGTGAGCTTCAGATACATAGGGATGATTATGCATAATGCTGCTTTCCTGTGAGATCGGGCATATATGAATATATGACAGGGCTCCCCCTCGCAAGAGGGAGAGCCGATTATACGATGATTGAATAACGATCAGTGGAAGAAGTGGCGAGTGCCGGTCAGGTACATCGTCACACCAGCATTCTTGGCCGCATCAATAACCTCTTCATCGCGAATCGAGCCTCCGGGCTGGACAATCGCTTTGACGCCTGCGTCGATAAGCACCTGAGCACCATCGGCAAACGGGAAGAATGCATCAGAAGCAGCCACTGAACCGGCGGCACGGTCAACACCGTCGGCCAACGTATTGGCACGCTCGACTGCCAGATGGCAGGAGTCGACACGATTGACCTGTCCCATGCCGATGCCGACTGTGGCCTGATCGTGGGCCAACAGAATGGCATTGGACTTGACACAACGAATCGCGCGCCATGCAAATACCAAATCCTTCAGAGTTTCGGCATCCGCCGCCTCACCGGCAACCAGCTTCCACGCATCCGGATCATCGCCCACCGCGTTAATCAGATCCGTATCCTGCACCAGTAGGCCGCCATCGATCTGGCGAATAGCCTCGTGACCCTTTGGCGGTTCGGCCACCTTTAGGATACGCAGATTCTTTTTCTTGGTCTGCAGCAGTTCCAATGCGGCAGGCTCATAGTCGGGAGCGACAATAACCTCCGTGAAGATGGGACGTACGCTTTCAGCCATCTCTAGTGTCACGGTGGAATTGCATGCGATCACACCGCCATAGGCGCTCATCGGATCGCAGGCATGAGCTTTCTTGTGAGCTTCCGCCGCAGTAGCGCCAATGGCCAGACCGCATGGATTGTTGTGCTTGACTACTGCCACCGCAATTGAAGGAGCCATGTCCCAGACCGTGCGCCATGCAGCATCGGCATCAACGTAGTTGTTATAGCTCATCGGCTTTCCGCCAAGCTGCTGCGCGTGTGCAAAGCCGGTCTGATTGAGCGGATCAACGTACAGGGCCGCCTGCTGATGGGAATTCTCGCCGTAGCGCAGCGTATGCGCACGATCCCATGTACGGGTGAATTGTGCGGGGAACTTAGCCGTATCGACTTCACTGCCTTGATCGTCGTGGTCGATTTCCGCTGTAGCCAACGTATCCGGCTTGGGCCAGTGCTTGGCAGTCCACTCGTTGATAGTGGCGTCATAGGCTGCGGTGTGCGCGAAAGCCTTGGCAGCCAACCATTTGCGTTCCGCCAAGGAGAAGCCGGTGCCATCGGCGACCCGGGACGCAACCAAGGCATAGTCATTCGGATCAGTGACAATGGCTACGGTGGCGTGGTTCTTGGCGGCGCCGCGAACCATGGACGGCCCACCGATATCAATCTTCTCGATGGTATCCGCTTCGTTCGCTCCGCTTCGTACCGTATCGGCGAACGGGTACAGATTGACTACCACGAGATCAAACGGCTTAATACCAAATTCCTCAAGCTGCTTGGCATGTTCAGGATTGGTCATATCAGCCAAAATGCCGGCATGGATGTAGGGATGCAGCGTCTTGACACGTCCGTCCAAACATTCGGGGAATCCAGTGACATCGGATACCTCGGTTACCTTGACTCCCAGTTCCGCCAGCTTCTTGGCAGTAGAGCCTGTGGATACGACTTCGGTACCCGCCTTCACAAAAGCCTCGGCGAGCACTTCGATGCCTTCCTTATGGAAGACGGAAACCAGTGCACGACGTATCGGCCGGTTTGTGGTTGTCATTCCTGTTCCTCCTTGGATTGTGGGGATTGAGATACGATGGTGCGCCGCTCCGTTGTTCCGTTTTTGTGTGGGATATTTCCGGAACGGGGATTCCTGATCCTCTCAGTTATCCAGACTATCGAAAAAACAAGTGCCGTGCTAATCAACGCCACGAGCCACGCAATACTCAGTCCGATAGCTGTCGCATGTCCTACAGCCCTTGTAGAAGCCATTACGTTGACGCCGACCTGTGCAAGCCGTTGTTCGCCTAGTGAGCCATTGGACAATGCGAACAACGTAGTGAATGCCAAAGAAATGAGTCCTGCGGCTAAGCAGAACGAAGCGATCGGGTATGCCAGATCCGCCACCAGTGAGGAACGGCTTTCGACATGGCGAACGTTGATAGGCCGATAGCGGAAGCCCTGCGGTATGAACAAGGTCAGCAATCCGACGATGCAGGAGATAGTGAGGGGAGCTGCCAACGCCGCCATGCGCCACATGTCATTGGATATAGGTTCGGGGAATATGGCAAACAGCGGAACCGCCGGTAGCCCATTGGATTGTCCGACCCACAACGTGAAATTGGCCAAATCGCCTATAGCAAATCCCGCGCCAAACAACCATGAAACGGCCCACAGTGCGAGATTTGGCAGCCAGATAAGCATAGCCAAGCTAGTGGTGATACGAGATCCGGTCTCCATACCGGACATGCTAAAGACAGAAAAGACCGCAGCATGATTCAGCACGGCCCATACCACCACAGTGATCAAACCGACAGCCAAATATACACCGGCAAGGACTGCGGCTATCAACACTCCGATGTTCAAACTATGCCGAATTCGGATTGGAACATGCTGGCGATACCAATGCAAACAATTCTTCATCAATTTGCTATATGGGAAGGTGGCACCTGCAAATCCGAGAGAGAAAATAAGCGCCGCTTTACCGAGCACAAGCCATTGATCATCGACAAGACCTACACTGACACCGCTTCGCATGAACTCATTCATTGCCAACCAGGTAATCAACCCAGCCGCATACACATGGACATTGGTTTTCCTGCAACGCGACACGACTGCACCAATTAGCCAGATCAACATAATGGTAAGCAGCAACGGCGTGATGGTAAGTGTGATGGAACCGGTTTTGAAGCCGGAGCCTTCACTGAGCAACACCACAGCTAGAGTCAGCCCATACGTGGCATTAGTAAGGTTGGAGCTGCCCTCTTCCATTGAGATGACCAATAGCATCAGAGCTATATAGCAACCCACTGCAATGGCATAGATAGCCATGGATGCGAATGCCGCGCAGACACCTCGCATCCATTGACGAATCATTGTTTTCATACGGTCGGTGAACTGCACTTACGCGATATTGGCCTTGTCGAGCACGTCGCGCATAAGTTGCGCCGCCTGTCCTGGCGTTTTGCCGACCGGAATTCCAGCGGCTTCGAGGGCATTCTTCTTATCCTGAGCAGTACCCTTGCCTCCGGAGACAATCGCGCCGGCATGACCCATCTGCTTGCCTTCAGGGGCAGTGAAGCCCGCAATGTAGGCCACGACCGGCTTGGTCATATGTTCTTTAGCCCAAGCCGCTGCCTCTTGCTCTGCAAAACCACCAATTTCGCCGATCATCATCACAGCCTTGGTGTTCGGATCTGCCTCAAAAGCCTCAAGAGCTTCCAGCAACGTGGTACCGACAATAGGATCACCGCCGGCACCCAAGCATGCAGTAAAACCAATATCCGAAAGTTCACCCATAAGCTGATAGGTCAGCGTACCGGATTTGGAAACCAAGCCTAACGGGCCGCGGCCGACAATGCCATCAGGAATAATGCCGAGATTGACTCCAGGATCACCCAGCGTGATAAGCCCCGGGCAGTTCGGCCCGATGATACGTACGCCTTTCTGCAGCGCCAGTTCTACGAAATAGGCAGAATCGGCGACAGGAATACCTTCGGTGATAACTACCACCAGTTCTATTCCAGCTTCAACAGCCTCGACTACTGCGTCTTTGGCAAAGCGAGGCGGTACAAAGACCACACTGGCCTTGGCGCCCGTAGCGTTGCGAGCTTCGGAACAAGTGGCGAACACCGGAATATCTGCATCCTTCTCACCCTTGGCACCGGGGAAGGTGACGGTGGCTCCCGCCTTGCGGGGGTTTACACCGCCGACGATGTTGGTGCCGGCCCTTAGCATGCGTGCAGTATGGGTCATGCCCTGATGGCCAGTCATGCCCTGAACGATTACTGGGGCACCGTCTTCAATGAACAGCATCAGCGAACCTCCTTGGAACCGACGGCCTCAGCGGCAAGCTGGGCGGCTTTCTGTGCAGCACCTTCCATGGTCTGAGACACATGGATGATCGGATTGTTGGCTTCAGCCAGAATATGCAGACCTTCTGCCGCAGCGTTGCCATCGAAACGGACCACAATCGGTTTTGAGCTACCAAGCGTCTTGACGGCTTCCAAAATACCATTGGCAACTTCCACGCAAGAAGTGATACCGCCATAGACATTAATGAACACCGATTCGACCTGCGGATCGGACAATACAATCTCAAGGCTGCCAGCCATTACAGCCGCAGACGCACCGCCGCCGATATCCAAGAAATTAGCAGGTTTGATACCGGTTCCCTGCTCCTCGCCTGCACCAGAAACAGCATCCAAGGAGCTCATGACCAGTCCTGCGCCGTTACCGATTACACCGACCTCGCCACGCAGATGCACATAGTGCAAGCCATGTTCACGGGCTTTCTGCTCGAACGGATCAGGAACAATTGGATCCACGAAACGTGTCCAACCGCCATGACGGAATGCGGCATTATCATCAAGCGAGATCTTCGCATCTAAGGCGCACAGCTGCTTGGTGGATTCGTCATCCGGGTCACCGATTTTGGCCAACGGGTTGATCTCCACAAGCGTTGCATCGTTCTCTTTGAAGCATCGCCACATTTTGAGTAGAATCTGAGCTGCCTGATCTACATCAGCATGATAGAAACCAATGCTCTCTGCCATTTTAGTGGCAGCTTCAAGGTCAAAATCGCCGAGCGCTTCAATATGCAGACGCTTGACCGATTCCGGATGTTCCTTGGCGATCTCTTCCACTTCCGTGCCGCCATTGGCGGTAGCAAGCACGTCAAAATCACGAGAGGTACGGTCCACAGAGATCGACACATAGTACTCATGCAGAATATTCTTGGCTTCAGCTACAAGCACGCCAGAGACTTTGTGTCCGTGAATGGTCATCGGCAAAATGGCCTCGGATTCGAGAATGGCCTCATCGCGGTTGTGAGCAATTTTCACGCCGCCGGCCTGACCACGATGTCCAATCTTCACCTGCGCCTTAATCACGCAAGGATAACCGATTTTGTCCGCCGCCTCGGCCACTTCATGTGAGTTCTGTGCGAAGATGGCACCCGGGGTGGGGATGTCCTGTTCCTCAAGCAGCTCGCGTGCCTGGTATTCGTAAAGGTCCATGGATCCTTCCCTGACTAAATAATGGTCCGGCATGTAACTGTACACAGTACATGCCGGACCATGACAATACAACGCGCGTTCGTGAGACAGCTCACGCAGGCATGGAGACCAACGAGCTGGTGGGCGCGCCGCCAAGCTTGTCAATACCGTCAAGTCCGTCGAGACGCATCACGAAACTGAAGCCAGCCACTTTGCCCCCGGCTTTCTCTATGAGATCTGCACCGGCTTTGGCCGTGCCGCCGGTTGCGATGAGGTCATCCACAATAAGCACTCGCTCGCCATGCGCCACGGCTTCGGTCTCGATCTCCACGCTGGCGGTGCCGTATTCGAGATCATAGGATTCACCGATAGTTTCAGGCGGCAGTTTGCCAGCCTTCCGAATGGCGATGAATCCTTTGCCCAACCGTGAAGCGAGCGTAGGACCGAACAGGAATCCACGGGATTCCAGACCAGCAATAGCATCGAATTCATCCGCGGGAACCGGCAAAGCCTCTTCGAGTGCCTGAAGCAGAATCTTCAGCCCCCTCGGATCGGCAAGCACCGGCATAAAATCGCGGAAGATAATACCTTCCTTAGGGAAACCTGGCACAGAACGAATCAGAGATACCAGATATTCGGCGTTCTCCTGACCGACCTTGCCTAATGCGTCGATAGTGATATCCGACTGCGTCATATATTCGTCCTCAGAATAAGGTTGCTTACGGGTATTTGACGTGGCTTTCTGGTTCATACACATGGACGCGTATGAACCAGAAAGCCTACTTCGCTTCGGGTTCGTCCGTTTCGTTGCCCTTTGCAGCACTCTCAATCGGAACCTGAGCTGCCTCATCTTCAGTGGCGGCATCTTTCTCTTCGGATAGAGGGTTGCCGTTTTCGTCTACTTCGTCATCGGAAACATAAGCCGGACGAGTGTACTCGCGAGCGATGGCATTAAAAGCGAAACGCATTTTGGAGCCTTCAGAGTCGATCACAATCTCCTCATACTGCTCATCAACTTCCACGACCTTGCCAATTACCTGACCAATAGTAATGACTTCGGTGCCGGGCTGCAGATTGCGACGGAAATCCTGACGCTCCTGCTGCTGCTGCTTGGATTTCTTGGACTGCCACCACATCATGCCGCCGATGACCACGACCATGACAATGAGCATCAAGTAGGAAGAATCCACGGGATAAACTCCTTCAGATCAACGGTCATGTCCGGAAAATGGCACACGACCGGATTATGCAAACAGTCAGAAGTTTAGAAGGTCTTGCTGACATCGCTCGTAGGCGTCAGCCCCAGATGCTGCCAAGCTTTCTCAGTCGCGACACGGCCTTTGGGCGTACGCATCAGGAATCCCTCTCGTACGAGATACGGTTCGCAAACGGTTTCCACCGTCTCGGATTCCTCACCGACCATGGCGGCGAGATTATTAAGACCAACCGGGCCGCCACCAAAATTACGCACAATAGCGTTAAGCACTGCAAGATCAAGTCGGTCGAGACCTTCCGAATCAATCTGGTAGAGGGCCAAGGCCTCCTTGACATCATCGGGGCGCACCATGATGAGATCATGGACAATGGCCCAATCACGCACACGGCGCAACAATCGATTAGCGATACGCGGGGTGCCACGAGAACGCAGGGCAAGCTCGTGAGCAGAGCCGTCGTCCAGATTCACGCCCAGCACATTTGCGGATCGCTCGATAAGTTTTTCCAGCTCCTCCTGTGGATAGAAGTCAAGATGTGCAGTGAAACCGAAGCGTGCGCGCAATGGACTCGGCAGCATTCCTTCACGCGTAGTTGCCCCGATCACGGTGAATCGCGGCAATGTCAGTGGAATCGAGCTGGCACCCGGACCTTTTCCCACCATGACATCCACACGAAAATCCTCCATGGCAATGTATAGCAATTCTTCGGCGGCACGTGGCAAACGATGAATCTCATCAATGAACAATACTTCACCGGTGTCCAACGAGCTCAGGATAGAGGCAAGATCACCGGCATGTTGCACAGCAGGACCGGAAGTCACACGAATCGGAACTTCCAATTCGTTGGCGACGATCATGGCCAATGTGGTCTTGCCAAGTCCGGGAGGACCTGCAAGCAGAATATGGTCCGGCGGCACGTCTCTCTTGCGGGCCGCATCAAGGAACAGCTGCAACTGAGCTTTAAGCCTCGGTTGCCCGATGAAACCATCCAGTACATGCGGACGCAGCTCCTCATCACTCACCGGCTCATTGCCAATAGGCGATGACGAGACCATGCGTAACGATTCTTCGTTGGCACCAGTGTTGGAAGTGCCGTAGGTCATATCATCATTCATCAGCGACCTCTATCCATCAGCGCCAAGGCGAAACGCAACACACGCGGCACATCATCCGACGTCAGAGGAGTGTTGATGTCATTGTCGTTGATGGCCTCGTTGACAGCCTGCTGCGCATCCTGCTGGCGCCATCCCAATGACATCAGACCCTCGACAACCTGCTTCATCCCGGTATCGACTGCAGATACGGTCACACCCTGCTCAGCAGATATGTTGCCTTCTATCTGGCTTAGATCGATAGATCCCTTCAATTCGAGGATAATCTTCTGAGCGCCCTTCTTGCCTAGACCTGGTGCTTTGGCGAGGGCCGCAGCATCATTATCTGCAATGGCATGGGCTAATTGCACCGGCGTTAAGGTGGATAGCAACGACTGTGCCACTTTGGGACCGATGCCAGACACTTTGATGAGTTGCAAGAAGGTTTTTTTGGCGTCCTTATCCAAGAACCCATGCAGCGTAATGGCATCCTGAGAGAGATTCATGTAGGTGTAGACACGCGTCTCTTGACCTGAATGCAATCGACTCAGATCCGTGGAGGACATGCGGACTTCATAACCCACTCCCCCAACGTTGACCAACGCGGTATCGGCCTCCACCGATTCAACCCGCCCGAACAGCATGCCGATCATGGCTCACTCCTTGCATCAATCTCCTGTGGATGGCAATAACCGCACAGAGCGCCAGACCACACCACACTCGAACAACTGTTCGAATTATACTACATGCCGCGGTCGTGGTTGATACGTCGTCGCGTCATATGCTGTGCGGCTTCGGCCCATTGACGTTGGGCAGGAGTCAGATGCTGTTCGCGCTCCCCGCCTTGCAAGGCCCCTGCCGGGCGCAAGGCATGGCAGATGGCCAAGGCAAGTGCATCAGCCGCGTCGGCTGGCGTAGGCATTTTCGTCAGGTTCAAAATACGTGTCACCATACGTTCCACTTGAATCTTTTGAGCCTGTCCGTTGCCGGTGATGGCAAGCTTCGCCTCTGTAGGCGTATGTAGGGCAACCGGAATATTTCGCTGCGCTGCAGCCAGCATGGCAAGCCCTGCGGCTTGTGCAGTGCCAAGCACCGTGTTGCGATTGGATTGCGCGAAAACACGTTCGATGGACACACTGTCTGGTGCGAATCGATCCATTTTTTCCGCCAAACCGTTATAGATAGCCAACAGGCGCAAATCCTGCGATATATCAGGAGAGGAACGCACCACATCCACGTGAATAAACGAAAGCCGGCGATGTTCGCCGGCTTCGATCACGCCGACCCCGCAGCGTGTCAGCCCGGGATCGACGCCAAGGATAATCACTGGGAATTACTCCTCGTCAAGCTGGGCCATGACCTCGTCGGAGGCAGTCCAGTTGGAATAGATATTCTGCACATCGTCCAGATCATCGAGCTTGTCGATAAGGTTCGACACCTTGCGGGCGTCCTCAAGGCTCAGCTCCACCTCATTCTTCGGCTGCATGACCTGATCGGCGGAATCGTAGTCAAAACCGGCATCCTGCAGGGCCTTGCGCACGGTGAACAGATCAGACGGGCCGGTAATGACGGTGAAGACCTCACCATCGTCGGTCACATCTTCCGCACCGGCTTCGGCAGCAACTTCAAAGAGCTTATCGAAGTCCACACCCTCGGACGGAACGACGATCTGTCCCTTGCGCTCGAAGTTGAAGGACACGGAACCGGAAGTAGCCAGAGATCCATTGCCCTTGGTCAGGGTGGAACGCACTTCGGCGGCAGCACGGTTGCGGTTATCGGTCAAGCATTCGATGATGAGGCCAACACCTGCAGGGGCATAGCCCTCGTATACGATGTCCTCATAGTTGGCGGCACCATCTTCGGCACCGGAACCACGCTTAACGGCGCGGGCAATGTTGTCGGCCGGCATGGAAGCCTTCTTGGCCTTGTAGATGGCATCGTACAGGGACGGGTTGCCATCCGGATCACCACCGCCAAGGCGGGCGGCGATTTCAATGTTCTTGATGAGCTTGGCGAAGAGCTTGCCGCGCTTGGCGTCGATAGCGGCCTTCTTGTGCTTGGTGGTCGCCCACTTGGAATGACCTGACATTAATGCTCCTAGCAATTAGACGGATGATGTCAAACGGAATGATTGTAGGCCTGTAATCAGACATCGTCTGTTCACGGCTACGGTCTTCCACTTACTTATGCGTTTTTATAGAGATTATCGAAAAATGTTGACCGATATGAAACTAAGCCATAGGCAACTTGAATTGAGGAGCCAGACGTGCGAACGCCTCGGCATAGGCACGACGCTGATCGGACAACAGAATCGGCATGGTGCGGGTCTGCGCGACGATAGGCATGAAATTCGCGTCGCCGTTCCAACGAGGCACTACATGCTGGTGCAGATGTGCGGCGACACCGGCCCCAGCTATCTCGCCCTGATTGATGCCGATATTGTATCCGTCCGGGTGAGAAACGGTTTCCATGACTTTCATGGCAAGGGTCGTGGCTTTCTCGAATTCGAACAGCTCGGCGTCGTCCAGTTCGGTGATGAATCCGACATGACGGTAGGGGCAAATCATCAGGTGCCCGACATTGTACGGATATAGATTCATGATGGCGAAAACATGTGTGCCACGCCAAGCGATCAGACCGTCCTCATCAGATTTATTTGGTCCTGCGCAGAACGGGCATTCCTTGGCTTTTGGCTTCGTGGGACGGTCCTCGTCATTACGCAGCACGTATGTCATACGCTGTGGAGTCCACAAACGTTCAACAGTGTCTTCCTGAGGTGGGAAATCAGCCGGATTATCGACTCGTATAGTCTCGGTCATGAAGGCGCTCTCCTTTCCGGAATCGATGTTCATCTTTTGATCGGTTCGCTCATCGACAAACTGAGGGGAGCCAGCAGCAAATGTCTGGACTCCCCCTCAGTTCTTCGGTCTCGACGACTCGCTCTAGAGTCGGGCGATTATCGTCAGTCTTCGACTGCGGCGTTGAAATCGTCTGCGGAATTCACCTGAACCCGCTTCTTGATCACGGTGAGAATCTGCTCACGAGCCTTGTCGACCGGCACACCGTTGAGCTGGCTTCCATCGCGGAAGCGGAAGCTCACGGCATTGTTATTCATATCCTCCTCGCCGACGATGAGGATGAACGGCACCTTGGACTTAGAAGCATTGCGGATCTTCTTGCCGAAACGGTCGTCGGAGTAATCGATCTCACAACGGACCATTTCATCCTCAAGCGACTTGACGAAACCAGCCAGATGCGGAGCGAACTCGTCCGCCACCGGCACGCCAAGCACCTGTACCGGAGCAAGCCACGCCGGGAACGCGCCGGCGTAGTGTTCCAGCAGCACGGCGAAGAAACGCTCGATGGAGCCGAACAGAGCACGGTGAATCATCACCGGGCGCTGGTGGGTGCCGTCCTTCGCAATGTACTCAAGCTGGAAACGCTCAGGCAGATTGAAATCAAGCTGGATGGTCGAGACCTGCCAAGTACGGCCGATGGCATCGCGGGCCTGCACGGAGATCTTCGGGCCGTAGAAGGCGGCACCACCCGGATCGGCAACGAGGTCAAGGTGAGATGCCTCGGCGACCTCACGCAACGTGTTGGTAGCCTCCTCCCAGATCTCATCGGAACCGACATACTTGTTCGGATCCTTGGTGGAAAGCTCCAAGTAGAAGTCGGACAGACCGAAATCGCGCAGAACCTTAAGCACGAAGGTGAGCAGGTTGGTCAGTTCGTCCTTCATCTGCTCACGGGTGCAGTAGATGTGGGAATCATCCTGAGTAAGGCCACGCACGCGGGTCAGGCCGTGGACCTCGCCGGACTTCTCGTAGCGGTACACGGTGCCGAACTCGAAGAGGCGCAGCGGCAGCTCACGGTAGGAGCGCTGGCGCGACTTGAAGATCAGGTTGTGCATCGGGCAGTTCATTGGCTTGAGGTAGTAGTCTGCGCCCGGCTTGGTGATGTTGCCCTCGGCGTCCTTCTCCTCGTCCAGGTGCATCGGCGGGTACATGCCATCCTTGTACCAGTGCAGGTGGCCGGAGGTCTCGTACAGGCCGCCTTTGGTGATGTGCGGGGTCTGGACGAAGCTGTAGTGGTACTTGCGATGCATCTCGCGGGAGTAGTCCTCCATCGCGTTGATCACTGCTGCGCCCTTCGGATGGAATACGGCCAGACCGGGGCCAATCTCATCCGGGAAGGAGAACAGGTCCATCTCGGCACCGAGCTTACGATGGTCACGCTTGGCGGCCTCCTCCAAACGGGTCTGGTAGGCCTTAAGATCTTCCTTGGTGGCCCATGCGGTGCCGTAGATGCGCTGCATGGTAGGGTTCTTTTCGGAACCGCGCCAGTAGGCGGCTGCGGAGCGCTCGATCTTGAAGGCCTTGATGAAGCGGGTGTTCGGCAGGTGCGGACCGCGGCACAGGTCCTTCCAGACAGTATTGCCGTCGCGGTCCACGTTGTCGTAGAAGCTAAGCTCCTTCTCGGCGATCTCGGTGGCGGCGGCCGGATCGAGGTGCGCCTCCTTGTCCTTGATGAGCTCGATCTTGAAAGGCTGATCGGACTCTTCGGCCAAAGCCTCATCCTCGGTCACCACGCGACGGCGGAAGGACTGGGAGGACTTGATGATGTGCTGCATGCGCTTTTCGATCTCCTTGAGATCGTCCGGCGTGAAAGGCTTGTCCACCTGGAAGTCGTAGTAGAAACCGTCCTTGATCACAGGACCCACGCCCAGCTTGGCGTCCGGGTAGATTTCCTGCACAGCCTGAGCCATAACATGCGTAGCTGAGTGACGCATGATCGCGAGGCCGTCCTCGGAGTCGAGGGCGATCGGCATCACGGAGTCACCGTCAGCAAGCGGCGTATAAAGATCACGGTTTTCGCCGTTGATCTTGACGGCGATGATGTTCTTGTCATCAGCGAACAGCTCGACGCCGGTGGTGGTTGCTTCCACCTCCTTCGCTTCGCCGTTGACCGTAATGGAGATGGAGCTTAACGCCATGATATGTCCTTTGCTATCGGGGTCCGCGTTACTAATGTGCAGGCCTGGACTGATAATCAACAGTGGACACGATAGGCACTGCGTCAGACAAACGCATGAGTGAATCGCAACAATACAGAAAGACCTCGCCAAAGCGAGGTCTGAAGTGGAGCGGACAACGGGACTCGAACCCGCGGTCTCAACCTTGGCAAGGTTGCGCTTTACCAACTAAGCTATGTCCGCAAAGGATTCCGCCGTGAGAAGCGGATTCCAGTGGGCGATGTAGGAATCGAACCTACGACCCCTTCGGTGTGAACGAAGTGCGCTAGCCGCTGCGCCAATCGCCCGATGAAATCGGTATTCAGTTATGTACAACGAGACTTCCATCTCTTGTGGGCGATACAAGATTCGAACTTGTGACCCCTTCCGTGTCAGGGAAGTGCGCTACCTCTGCGCCAACCGCCCGGTCCTAGTCAATACATTGATTTACATCAACGTCCTGAGAGGTGGGTACGAGAGTCGAACTCGTCTATACGGCTTTGCAGGCCGCTGCCTAACCGCTTGGCTAACCCACCGTAAGGTCTGTCAACTCAAGGACCTAGAGCGGACAACGGGACTCGAACCCGCGGTCTCAACCTTGGCAAGGTTGCGCTTTACCAACTAAGCTATGTCCGCATGTACTCAGCTCGGTTATCCTCGCCGAAGCACGAGTGATTACTATACTCGTCTATCCGCAATTCGTCTAATCCGGCGTGTCGTGATTATTCTACATGCCCCGTTCATGCCCTGTTCCGTCATTTATTCTTTTCCATCTTCAGCTTGCGCTCGCTGATGGCTAAAGCTGAAGATGCGACCGCTTACGGCACGATACCCTAGGAACTATGAGTGAAGAGTCGAATATGACGCAGCCGGTGATGATCGCCGCATTCGAAGGATGGAATGATGCCTGTCAGGCGGCCACGAATGTCGTCCGATATCTGGTGGGACACTATGAGTCTCGTGAGATTAGACATATCGATTGCGACGGCTTCTATGACTATCAGATAGCCCGACCGATGCTGTGTCATGTATCCGGAAGAGCAAATCTCGTCTGGCCGCAAACCACGTTCTACGACATCACGTTGGATGCCGGACGTCACCTGTATGCGCAGATAGCTCCTGAGCCCAATTACCATTGGAAGGAATATTGTTCCCAAAGCTTGCGTATCGCCGAGGAACTCGATGCGACGAAGGTGATTACCTTGGGATCCATGTTCTCCGATTGTCCGCATACCCGTCCGTTGCCAATCGCCGTAAGCGATGGCGAATGCCAGTGTGAATGTGACCGCGAATACAACGGTCCTGTGGGAATTCCCACCATTTTGGACTGGTCGGCGTCCGACGCAGGATTCGACCATACGTCTATGTGGGTATCCATTCCGCAATATCTCGGTAGCGACGATTGCGCAGCAGGAACAATACGCTTGTTAGACGCGTTAGGGAAACACATCGGCTATACATTTGACGTGTCCGCTCTGAAACGGAGAGCGGAGCAATGGAAGACTCAAGCATCCGCGCTGGTACGATGCAACGATCAATTACGTGAATACGTTAAACATTTGGAGCGCGAATATGACCTCAAGCGTCAAGCAGAGAAAGATGCGGGGGTAGGCACTCCGCAATGCGAGCAACTGGTCCGTGAGGCCGAGGAATTTCTACGGCAGATGGGCGATGAGTGATCGTATTTTGCGTTCCGAGACCGTCGGATCGCAAAACTGGCCTACTGCCATTACTTGATTCTGTTTGGATGCGAATCAGACCCTTCTCATAACAATGAGGCGTGTCTCCCTGTTTTGCGGAGACACGCCTCATGCGATGTGTCGGTAAATTCCTTATGCGGCAGCGGCCACGGACGGATCAATAGCGGGCAGTACTCCGGCAATAAGCAGCAGAGCCACCACGACGGCCAATCCGATTCGATAGATGGCGAAAGCCTTGTAGGAGAAGGTGGAAACGAATTTCAGGAATCCGATGATGACCACATATCCCACAAAGAAAGCCACGAAGGTCGCCGCAATCGTAGGAATCCATCCGGGGAATGCGCCGATCGCGGTGCATGCAGCGGCATCCCCGGCAGAGCACGCATTGACATCCTTCACAGCGGACACGGATTCCAGTATTCCAGCACCGAACACCGCCGGAATGGCCATGAGGAAGCTGACACGCACAGCGGCTTCACGGGTGTAGCCCATCGCTCGGCCGAAAGTGATTGTGCCGCCGGAACGGGATACGCCAGGAATGAGTGCCAGCATCTGGCCGATACCGAAGAACAAGGCGTCCTTCCATGTCATTTGGTTCATGGTTTTCACCTGCTTGGCACGCGCATCGAAAACCCATAGGAGTATGCCGAACACAATCAGTACGGTTACCGTAATCCACAGGTTTCTCAGTGTCGTCTCAATAGCATCCTTGAACAACAGACCGGCGATGAGAATCGGCATGGTGCCGATGATGATGAACCATCCCATCTGCGTATCCGGGTTGTGTGCGCCCAGTCGGCTTTTAAGATCCTTGCCTTCTTTGCCAAATAGGGAACCGAACCAAGAACCGAGAATGCGAATAATGTCACGACGGTAATAGAGAATCACGGCAAGCTCGGTGCCCAACTGAATGATAGCCGTGAACGCGGCACCCGGATCCTTACCGATCATCAAGTCGCCGATAATGCGAATATGAGCGCTGGATGAAACAGGCAGATATTCGGTAAGCGCCTGAACCAATCCCATGAACAACGCCTGGAAGAAATTCATAACCCCTCGCGTTTTTCCTTATAGATATATGTGTTTTATAACGATGAACACCCTACCCACAGGGGTGTAAAACAACACTAAGTTTTACGGGCATATATGATCTCTACAATGGAACCGGCAATGGTTCCAATAAGGATGGAGCGACTATGGCTATTTATCGCAAAAGCAGGGCGTTCGCCCCGCAGGGATTCTTCGAATGCGAAGGTCGCGGTCTGCAGTGGCTTGGACAAGCTCATGCACAAGGTGGCCCACGTGTGGTTCAGGTATATGACTGGGGCAAAGATCATCTGAATATCGAACGAGTGAGCGCATCCTCCCCTACGGCACAAGCCGCTTATGATTTTGGTGTGGCTTTGGCCCATATGCATGACGCCGGCGCCGATTACTTTGGCTCTGCGCCAGCCGGCTATAACGGCACATGCTATTTCGGCCCGCTGCAGGATCCGGTGAAAATGGATACCGGCACTTGGACCGATCCTATTTCCTATTTTGCCGATGGACGATTGCGTCCGATGGTTGAGCTTGGTGTCCGACGCGGAGAACTCGACCAACGAGACATCGAATTGACTGAACGGGTCATCGAAGCGCTGCCGGATATCATGGGACGTGCGGCAGATGACAAGCCGGCACGTATCCACGGTGATCTGTGGAGCGGCAATGTGATGTGGACCGCTGATAGCGGACATACTGAAGCCGTACTCATTGATCCGGCGGCCCATGGAGGTCATCGAGAAGAGGATCTGGCTATGCTGCACCTGTTCGGGATGAGTTACCTGACGCAGATTATCGAGGGATATCAATCCGCGCATCCGCTGAAAGCAGGATGGAAGGATCGCATCACCCTTTGGCAGCTCTACCCCATTGCCGGACATTGCGTGTTCTTCGGCGGTGGATATGTGAACGAATATCGTTCCATGTGCCGTTCATTACTGAAATAAGAAGCAAGCATCAGATAGATAAAAAATGGCTGTGGTCCTTACTGCAGAAAAGTAAGGACCACAGCCATTTTCAATCCCTATTCAGCTCAATGCGTCCTTCAGCTTGCTGAAGAATCCGCCCTTCTTCTGACCTGTCTGTGGACGTGAAGCTTGCGCCACATGACCGGCATCGGCGTCATGCAGAGTGGAGAATCGTTCGATGAGATCACGTTCTTCATCGTCCAGCTTGGTGGGGATCAGCACGTTCACATGAGCCACGATATCGCCACGTTCATCGCTGTTGCGCAGATTGGTAACGCCCAAACCCTTCAGCGTGACGGTATCCTCCGGCTGGCATCCTGCTGGAATGCTCACCGTCTGCTTGCCGTCAAATGTTTCGATGGTAAGGTCATGTCCAAGCACGGCCCAGCTCATCGGCACCTGAATCCAGCAATGCAGATCATCGCCATCTCGGGTGAACTGCTTATCTGATTTGATACGAATATCGATATAGAGATCGCCGGCGGCACCGCCGCCTTCACCTACTTCTCCTTGCGAGGCGAGCCTCAAACGCGCATTGTCGTTAATGCCGGCGGGAACATTGACGCCAACGTTCCGCGTGGTGCGCACGCGGCCGTGTCCCATACAACTTGGGCACGGATTCGAGATAATGGTGCCATGTCCCTCGCAGCGTTCGCACGGCGCTGAGGTCATCATCTGGCCGAGCATAGTGCGAACCACCTTCTGCATGAATCCTTGACCATGGCAATCCGGGCAAGTAATGGGCTGCGCGCCGCCCTGAGCACCGGAGCCGCCACATTCCTGACACAGAGAGAACGTATTGATCTTCACATGTGCCGTGCCGCCGAATACCGCCGTCTTCAAATCGATGGTGGCTGAAGCCAAGGCATCTCGTCCTGGCTGAGTCCGTGGTACGGGCCCTTGCGATCCCGCCCCGAATGCAGAGCCAAAGAATGTGGAGAACACATCTCCCATATCACCGAATCCGCCGGAGAACCCTCCTGCGCCCGCGTTGGGATTGTTCGGGTCCACGCCCGAATCATACATACGGCGCTTATCCGGATTGGAGAGCACCTCGTAGGCGTTGTTCACTTCCTTGAACTTGTCCTCGAACTCCGGACCGGCAATATCGGGGTGGTATTTGCGGCTGAGCTTGCGGTACGCCTTCTTGATTTCATCGTCGCTTGCGTTACGGTCTACGCCCAGCGTCTCGTAATAATCTGCCACTTGGTTCTATTCCTTTGTGTTCATTTGGTCCGGAGTTATTCTGCCACAGCCCGCAGTCAGCGGATGGCTTGAATACATGTTGGAGGGTCGATTCGATGGATTACTGATTGTTCACTGCGTCGCCCGTATACCGTGCATATGGCATATGCATAATGTCAATCCCGCGCGCCACCTTCGCTGATGAAATCCGTCAGATATCGCGCAACAGCCCTAACCGCTGCCATGGTCGTCGCATAGTCCATATGCGTAGGTCCGATAGAACCCACAAACGCAACGGGCTCAGTATGTGATTCAACCTGTTCTTCTGCGAAGCCTGACCGATCCTGTTGTGCTTCTTCGTCGGCCTTCACCACGCCTCCGCGTCCATACCCGCCGCTGACTACTGAAGCGTGCAGAAGCTGTGGACTGTGGCTCTCCGATCCAATGGAAACGCCCACGCCTGAAGGTGTTGTTTCTTCGCTGAGATTGCTCATGAGTTTCATGAGCACCACTTGTTCTTCCAACGCATCAAACAGCGGCGCGAGATCGGTCCATGAACGAGAATGAGCCAGATTCGACGTGCCGGACATATACAGCTCGCTGGCGCGCTCATCGAGTGCCATCGACTCGAAAGCACTCGCAAGATCATCAGCTACGGAATGGACGGAATCGTAGCCCACCGACGCGCCGATAGCACGTACCGTATCGGCAGCTGCGGAAAGAGACAATCCATGGCATTGATCGTTGACAGCTGCACTCAGGTGCGCGATATCCTCCGTGGAAGGCATAACGGACACGGTCAATCCGTGTTGAGCTACACGCCCGGTATCAGTGATCACCACCGCCAATAGCATAGACATGGATACAGGAACCATCTCCACGTGTCTGAGTGTTGCTTTAGCTAATGATGGCGACGCTACTACGGCTACCTGCCCCGTGATTTCCGAGAGCAATCTTGCCGCACGTTGCAAGGCATCCTTAAGACTGACAGAGCCAGCCAGAAACTCTCGTATACCTCTCCGCTGCGCCTTACTCAACGGCACCACCGTGGCTAGGCGGTCCACGAAATATCGGTAGCCCTTTTCCGTGGGCACACGTCCAGCAGAGGTATGCGGTTGGATAAGGTAGCCTTCGTCCTCCAAAGCCGCCATATCATTGCGGACCGTCGCCGAGCTGACCCCCAAATCGTGTTCACGGGTCAACGCAGTGGAGCCAACCGGTTCCTGTGAACGAATGTAGTCCTCCACCACGGCGCGCAGCACCAGCATGCGCCTTGATTGCGTCATGCGCGCCTCCTTTGTCGGTATGGATAAATGGGCCTATTGTTCATGCGAGGTATGTTCCGCATTCACTCTGCCTACCCTTCGGCGACACGCTGGACATGCAGTATTACAGCATCCGGTGTGTCTTTGTGCGCTAGGTGCTTTACGAAAGCTCACCAATGGCCTAATGAGTATTGTATTAGCACTCATTGGATTCGAGTGCTAATACGTTCATCGACAGCGAATGAATGTTAATTGTGAACGCTAACAGCACACAACTTACCAAAACACGCCAAATATGCACCACAAACGTCTTCTTCCGACGTTAACATGGGAAACGCAATGTGAGGGCGTCATGCGCCCGGCACAAGCCGGATACGCGGCCCGACCAATTGGAAGGAAAGTAAATCCATGAC
Organism: Bifidobacterium olomucense; assembly: GCF_012932375.1. Classification (GTDB taxonomy): domain Bacteria; phylum Actinomycetota; class Actinomycetes; order Actinomycetales; family Bifidobacteriaceae; genus Bifidobacterium; species Bifidobacterium olomucense. The sequence continues at coordinate 208,980 of NZ_JAAIIG010000003.1, forward strand.
CGAATTCAAGGAGACCGAGCTCGACGAGCGCGCCATCGCGATGGCAAAGGTCCTTTCGGCTGACGCGGTTGAGAAGGCTGGTTCCGGCCACCCCGGTTCCCCCATCTCCCTGGCGCCTGTCGCCTACACCCTGTACCAGCACTTCATCAAGCACGATCCTAACGATCCCAACTGGGAAGGCCGCGATCGCTTCATTCTTTCCGGCGGCCATGCTTCTCTCACCCAGTACGTTCAGCTGTACTTCTCCGGCTACGGCGTGACCTTGGATGATCTCAAGCACTTCCGTGGCGGTGCCGATACCCGCACTCCGGGTCATCCTGAGTACGGTCTGACCCCGGGTATCGAAATGACCACCGGCCCGCTGGGTCAGGGCTTCGCCTCCGCCATTGGTTTTGCTTACGGCGAGCGTTTCCAGCGCGGTCTGCTTGATCCGGAGACCCCGAAGGAAGACTCCCCTTTCTACCACAAGATCTGGGCCATCTGCGGTGAAGGCGATATCGAGGAAGGCATCTCAGGCGAGGCCGCCGCTCTGGCCGCCAACCAGAAGCTCGGCAACCTGACCGTGATCTTCGACGCCAACCGCATCCAGATCGAAGGCGACACCAACCTGGTGCTGGCCGAGGATGTCCTGAAGCGCTTCCAGGCCTACGGCTGGTACACCGATGAGTTCAGCTTCATCCAGCCCGATGGCTCCTACAAGGAGGACATCGAAGGCCTGGCCGACGTGATCGCCAAGGCCGAGGCCGCCGCTCCGGACCAGCCGAAGCTCATCAAGGTTCACTCCTTGATCGCATGGCCGACCCCGGGCAAGACCAACGATCCGTCTTCCCATGGCTCCAAGCTCGGTGCCGAAGCCGTTGCTGGCCTCAAGAAGGTTCTCGGCTACGATCCGGAAGAATCCTTCCACGTCGACGAAGAGGCTCTGGCTCACGCTCGCAAGGTTGCCGAGCGCGGTCTGGAAGCCCACAAGGCATGGGACGAGAAGTTCGACGCTTGGCGCAAGGCCAACCCGGACAAGGCCGCCCTGTACGACCGCATCAAGGCCGGCGAGCTGCCGGAAGGCTTCGACAAGGCCATCGATGACCTTGAGGCCACCTTCGAAGTCGGCAAGGGTGTCGCCACCCGTGGCGCCTCCGGCTCCGTGCTGAACGCCATCGCCGCTGTCATGCCGGAACTCTGGGGCGGCTCCGCCGACCTCGGTGGCTCCAACAAGACCGATCTGAAGGGCGCTGCCACCTTCGCTCCTGCCGAGTGCGCCACCAAGCAGTGGCCGAACTGCAACGAGTTTGGTCGCCAGCTGCACTTCGGCGTGCGCGAGTTCACCATGGGCTGCATCACCAACGGCATCCTGCTGGGCTCCCACACCCGTCCGTTCGGCGGCACCTTCTTCATGTTCTCTGACTATGAGCGCTCCGCCGTCCGTCTGGCCGCCCTCATGGAGATCCCGAACCTCTACGTCTGGACCCACGACTCCGTGGCTGTCGGCGAAGATGGTCCGACCCACCAGCCGGTTGAGCACCTCGCTTCCTTCCGCGCCATCCCGCAGCTCGAAGTCATCCGTCCTGCCGACGCCTTCGAGACCGCTGAAGCCTACCGTTACTTCTTCGAGAAGAAGAACACGCTGCCGGGTGCCATGGTGCTGACCCGTCAGGGCGTTCCGGTCCTCGCTGAGACCGCCGCAAAGGCCAAGGACGGCGTCAAGAAGGGCGCTTACGTGCTCGTTGACACCGAAGGCACCCCGGACGTCATCATCATGGCTTCCGGTTCCGAAGTCCAGTGGGCTGTCGCCGCCGCCAAGACCCTCGCTGAGAAGGGCACCAAGGCTCGCGTGGTCTCCTTCCCGTCCATGGAATGGTTCGAGGAGCAGGATGCCGAGTACAAGGAGGCCGTGCTTCCGGCTTCCGTCAAGGCCCGTGTCTCCGTCGAGGCCGGCGTTGCCATGCCGTGGTACAAGTACCTCGGCTCCTACGGCAAGCCTGTTTCCATCGAGCAGTTCGGTCTGCAGGGTGACGGCGCTCAGAACATGATCGACCTCGGCATCACCGCCGAGCACGTGGTCGAGGCCGCTGAGGCTTCCATTGCCGAGGCCAACGCCTGATATCAAGCTCAATAGTTTGAGCAAATAAATATTTCGGCTCCTCTCTTAAGGGAGGGGAGCCAATAACAAGGAGAAAAATATGACTGAAGCAACTCAGCGTACGTCCGACAACGGCGTTTCCATCTGGCTGGACGACCTGTCCCGCTCCCGCATCGAGTCCGGCTCCCTGCAGGACCTCATCGCCAACAAGAACGTGGTCGGCGTCACCACCAACCCGTCCATCTTCCAGAAGGCCCTGAGCCAGGTCGGCCCGTACGATGCTCAGCTCAAGGAGCTCGGTAAGGTCGACGTTGAGACCGCTGTCCGCGAGCTCACCACCACCGATGTGCGCAACGCCACCGACATCTTCCGCGAGATCGCCGAGAAGACCGACTTCGTCGACGGCCGCGTGTCCATCGAGGTCGACCCGCGCCTGGCCCACGAGACCGAAGCCACCGAGAAGCAGGCTGTCGAGCTGTGGGAGAAGGTCAACCGTCCGAACGCCATGATCAAGATCCCGGCAACCCTCGAAGGCCTGCCGGCCATCACCGCTACCCTGGCCAAGGGCATCTCCGTGAACGTCACCCTGATCTTCTCTCTCGAGCGTTACGAGCAGGTCATCGACGCTTACATCGAGGGCATCGCTCAGGCTGCCGCCAACGGCCACGACCTGAAGCACATCGGCTCCGTCGCTTCCTTCTTCGTCTCCCGCGTGGACACCGCTGTGGACAAGCTGCTGGAAGCCAACGGCTCCGACGAGGCCAAGGCTCTGGAGGGCAAGGCCGCTGTGGCCAACGCTCGTCTGGCCTACGAGCTGTTCGAGAAGAAGTTCGCCTCCGATCCGCGTTGGGCCGAGCTGGCTGCCAAGGGTGCCAAGGTTCAGCGTCCGCTGTGGGCCTCCACCGGCACCAAGAACCCGGCTTACTCCGACTGCAAGTACGTTGACGAGCTGGTTGCTCCGCACATCGTCAACACCATGCCGGAGAAGACCCTGAACGCTCTGGCTGACCACGGCAACGGCGCTCCGTCCATCGAGGGCACCTACGAAGAGTCCCACGCCATCATCAACAAGCTGGCTGAGCTCGGCATCAACCTGAAGGACGTCACCGACAAGCTGGAGGCCGATGGTGTCGCCGCCTTCATCAAGTCCTGGGATTCCGTGCTGGCTGACGTGCAGTCCGGCATCGATCGCGTGAACGCCTGAGACTGATTTGAGCTGATGCGCCTTACGGCGTATCGGTGAGTTTCGAAAAGGGTTCCGACCATAATCCATTGTGGTCGGAACCCTTTTCGCGTATCCGGCTTGCTCACGAGCGAAACCCTGCTGGACATGGGCTTCTCGCAATCAACTCCCCTGAACATAGAGAGACGGGAAAGGTCATAGCCTTTCCAGCCATGCCTTCATACGGCGCAGTCCCTCGGCTGTATCCTCGGCCGTGCCGACGTACGAAAGCCGCACATAGCCACGTCCGCGCGATCCAAAACCGGAGGCGGGCGTCACTACCACATGGGCTTCATTCAGCAATCGAATGGCGAAATCATGATCGTTCATGCCGGTGGCCGCCACATTGATGAGCATGTAGAACGCACCATCCGGCACATCGCAGTTCACCAGTGGCATTTCGGCCACCGCTTGCGCCACCGTGTCTCGATTTGCCCGGTAAGCCGCCTTCATCGTGGACAGAATATCGGCAGACCCACCCAGAGCGGCCACGGCACCCTGCTGCAGCGCACCCGGCACGCAGGAGACCACGTTCTCTTGCATCACCGTCATCTGATCGATGATGGGTTTCGGCCCGAACGCGCATCCGATACGCCAACCGGTCATGGCGAAGGTCTTGGAGAACGAGTCGACGACGACCGTGCGCTCCTTCATTCCCGGCATCGTAGAGATGGACAGACATTGCACATGGTCATCGTATACGAACGCCCGATACACCTCGTCGCTGATCACCCACAAATCATGTCGGCGCGCCACGTCGGCAATGGCGGCCAGTTCATCGGGGCCGATGATGGCTCCAGCGGGATTCGACGGCGAATTGAGCAGCAATGCCTTGGTTCGTGGCGTAACCGCCGCCTCCACATCCACGGCTCTCATGCGGAATCCATTGTCTTCATGCAGCGGCACCGGAATCACGTTCGCTTGTGTCATTTGAGCCTGACCGAAATAGTTCGCATAACCCGGGTCAGAAATAAGAATGTCGTCTCCGGCATCCAATGTGGCGATCATGGCCAGGTACACAGCCTCCATACCACCGGCGGTCACGATGATCTCGCCGTCCGGATCGTAGTCGGTATCGTCTTGAGCGTTGCGATACCGACACCAAGTTTCGCGCAGCGCCAATGTACCGCGATTGGGAGTGTAGTGCGTATCCCCATGAATAGCCGCATGATACGCTGCATCGATCATCGGTCTTGGCGTATCGAATCCCGGCTCCCCTACGGCAAACGAAATAACATCCGGTATTCCTGCCGCCAATTCGAACATCTCACGTACGCTGGGATACAGCGCTTCTTGTGCACGACGTGAAATAACAGGCATCCTCAACCCCTCCTGACATTTCATAGATACGCAACATCTTGCATTGTATCCATGACGAGGTTTCAGATGCGGGTGATGCTCCATGAGCGCACATGTCTGTACAAAAGCAGGGAATGACCACAACGTGAGTCCGGAGAGACCGCGGAAACCGGAATATCTTGACCGGAACCATCTGAAGCTGGTACGTTCGCGACTGATTCCATACAATACGATGAAAGAGCGATCGCGCCATGTCTAACTCGCCTAATCCGATTAAGCATTTGACCGTGCACCAACGTCTGTTGATGACATTCACATTCTTCTCAATGTTTTTCGGTGCAGGCAATCTCATCTTCCCCCCATTTGTGGGAGCGCAAGCTGGAGCGGCTACGATCCCAGCCGCCATCGGATTCATCGTCTCTGCCGTAGGTCTGCCGATTTTGGGGGTGTTGGCCGTTACTTTCGCCGGTGGCTTCGATAGGCTAGCAGGCCGCGTCTCCCCCAGATTCGCACTTCTACTGGGGATCGCCATCATTCTGACGATTGGTCCTTGTTTCGCCATTCCGCGCACAGCCACCACCTCATTCGAAATGATGGTGGCACCGTTCGCGCCAAATGACTCCATGTGGTTCGCCCGGCTCATCTATTCCCTGTTGTTTTTTGCATCGTCGTTTATATTTGCCCAGCATCCCGAAAAATTATCCAAGGTATTAGGCCGGTTCATGGGGCCATTGTTGCTGACCCTTATTGCGGTATTGTTCGTAGCTTGTCTGGTACACGGTGTTGATCAGGCTGTCGCTCCTGCGGGCAATTATCAATCGAACCAAATGGCGCGCGGATTCTTAGATGGCTACCAAACCATGGATTTACTGGCGGCTTTGTACTTTGGCATCGTGATTTCCGCAAACGTTCGTGCATTACGCATTGAGGATGAGCCACAGGTGCAACGCGAAACCGCATTCGCTGGCTTAGGCACCGGCATATTGCTTATTCTTATTTACGCAGTGCTGAGCTATGTGGGCGTGGTATCTGGTTCCATCGCAACCATCGATCCTGAAAGCGATACGGGCGCGACCGTCTTGACTAATCTCACGTCGTCAGTGTTTGGTGCAGAAGGTACGGCATTTCTGGGCGTGGTGTTCGTCATTGCCTGTCTCAACGTGTGTACGGGTCTGATCTGCACGTGTGCCACGTACTTCCACACCAAGTTCCCCATCGCGGCAGGACATACGGTGAGTTATCGAACCTGGCAACTGATATTCACGATGTTCAGTTTCGTAGTATCGAACGCTGGATTGAGCCTCATCATCAAGGTGTCCGTGCCGGTACTTTCGGCACTGTATCCGATGGCGATCGTGCTGGTGCTGCTAGCTCTGACACATCAGGTGTTCACGACACGATTCCCACGCGTGTATTTCTGGACCGTGCTACTGGTCGGACTTGTAGCATTTGCCGGATGCGCGGCATCGCTGACCGCTGTGTTCGGCGGTTCTCTGCCATGGTTGGAGTCCGCATTAGACCTGTTGCCGCTACAGAGTAAAGAACTCGGATGGCTGACGCCTGCAGCTATCGGCGTGGTAATCGGCGTCGGTGATTCGCTTCGAGCGCAACGTGAACAGAAGTCCTGTTAAGGTACCGGCTCCCCTTTCAGCGAGGGGAGTCGTCTCTATTTACATTCAATAATTGAAATCTCACGCAGCTTTGGCTGCGGCCTCGTTGATACAACGAATGGCGTTCAGCGTACGCGGATATCCGAGGTAAGGCATGCACTGGGAAACAACAGCGATAAGGAATCGCTGTTCATTGCCCACATGCAGATTTGCACCGGCATGCGCGGTCAACTGCGGCTCGCAGCCGCCCTGTGCGGCGAGGAAGCATAATGTAATCATCTCGCGCTGGCGCACATCGAGCCCTCCGCGTGTGTAGTAATCACCAAAGCAATTATCGACCAACCACTTATTGATGTGACGGGTCTCTTCCGGGCCGGTCTGCGCGAATCCACGCATATGCGCGCCAAAGATGTCGATTTGCGATTGTTCGCCGGCGGCGGCACGCGTCTCTGGTGTGGTGGTGGATTGGCTTTCCAACGGCAGATTCACTCCACGATCGGCAAGGAGATGATTGACGATGTCGACGAACGGCAGTACTCGTCCGAAACCGAGGTAGGCGGTAGCCTGATAAACAATTTCCTTGAGCTGGACCGACGTCAGACCGGCGTCCAATGCCTTGGGTGCCATCAAGGCAAACGCTTCGTGACCCTGACAACCTACCAGTACAGCGAGAATCGCCATCCAACGGGTCCGTTCGTCCATATCCGGATGGTTTGCGCCCGGCTCGTACCGCACCTCATCGTCGACGAAATTGCCGAAGAACTCGACTAATTCAGGATCGCTGGCCGCGAGCGTGGTGTCAGCGAACAACGATTCGGATCCCTGTTCTTGATTATCGGACATGGTGGTTTCTCCTTTTTCCTCCGTCCTGATATCTGGTTTCAGCGTATGAGTCGGGCGGAATCGGGTCAAATGCCTGAATCGCACCGTCCGATATAAGCGTCGGGCATAGTCTGGAAAGAGCATCGTCGAAAGCAAACGTTCATCAGTGGAACCGGCCCGTTACATCCAGTGAGATGGTGGCAAATAGTCACCCGACGCGCTGCTAAGGTACGCAACGTATGCGTTTGTTCGCCCCGCGCAAGGATTGCGTGTCTGCGACCGACGCCGATACCGCAATCGCTGGCATACTGCATCGCACGCCACCATCGTGCGTACGGCATGCTGCGCACAGATAAAGGAGCATATTACATGACCTATCAGCATAACGCCCCGTTCCGCGCGGATGTGGTCGGCAGCTATCTGCGCCCCGCTGAGCTCAAGGCCGCGCGCGCCGACTTCGAGGCCGGCCGTATCGATGCGGCAGCGCTTAAAGCCGTCGAGGATAAGGCCATCACCGAACTGGTGGCCAAGCAGAAGGCCGCCGGCCTGCATGTGATCACGGACGGCGAGTTTCGCCGTGCTTACTGGCATCTTGATTTCATGTGGGGTCTGCAGGGCGTCCGCCGTGGCACCGCGCCCATCCAATTCAAGGGTTCGGACGGCACCGCCGTGGTCGAGGCTGCCGGCGTGGTCGGTGAGATCAGTGGTGCGAACCACCCGTTTGTGGAGCATTACCGCTTTGTCAAGGCCTTGGAGGATGAGAACACCATTGCCAAGCAGACCGTGCCATCCCCTGCCCAGACGTTGTTCGTGCTCCAGCAGGGCATAGCCGAGGATACTGCGAACCCGTATGCGGACAACAACGCACTCGCTCAAGCCATCGCTGACGCCTACATCCAAGTGGCGCATGACTTGTATGCAGCCGGTTGCCGTACACTGCAGTTTGATGACTGCACATGGGGCGCGTTCGTGTCCGAGGACTTCAAGGACACCGTGTTCGGCGTGGATGCCAAGACCGTGCAACGTCAGTTTGCGGCCGTGAACAACGCGGTAATCGCCGCCATGCCAGAGGACATGGTAGTCACCACGCATATCTGCCGCGGCAACTACCAGTCGCAGTGGTTTTCTGCCGGCGGTTATGGACAAGTGGCGGATGTACTCTTCGGCGAAGAGAACGTGTCTGCTTACTATCTGGAATTCGACGATGACCGTTCCGGTGATTTCGAGCCATTGGCCAAAGTATCCGGGGATAAGAAGGTGGTGTTGGGCCTTATTACCTCGAAGAAGCCGGAGCTTGAGGATCCTGAAGCCATCAAGGCGCGTATCGCCGAGACTGCGCAGTACGTGCCGTTGGAGCGTCTGTGCCTGTCCACGCAGTGCGGTTTCGCTTCCACGGAGGAGGGCAATCACCTGACCGAAGACCAGCAATGGGCCAAGATCGCCCTAGTACGTTCCATCGCGGATGAGGTATGGCCGAGCCGTTAAGCAGACGGTCCGGTGGACCGTCTGTAGGCGAGGCCGAGCAGCGACAGCTGCGAGGTGATGATGAGTCCCGCTGAGAGCGGGTCTTCAGTTGCTGGACCGAGCCGTTAAACGGACAATTAACAACTGCAGGTTAGGTTTGGCTCCCCTCGGTGAGGAGAGCCAAACCCATCTCACGCTTGCCAGTAATAGCTAAAGAAGTTCGCAATCTTGTCGGTGGCGTCCTTAAGCACCTCGATACGGGGCAGGTAGACGATACGGAAGTGATCCGGCTCGCCCCAGTTGAAGCCTCCACCGCGGGTGATAAGGATACGCTCATCATGGAGCAGGTCAAGGGCGAACTGCTCGTCATCGCGGATATTGAACTTTTTCACGTCGATCTTCGGGAAGATGTAGAAAGCGGCTTTCGGCTTAACGGCAGTGAGCCCCGGAATCGAGTTGATGGCGTTGTAAATGTATTCGCGCTGCTCGTATAGACGTCCTCCGGGCACGATGTAGTCGTTGACGGACTGATGGCCGCCGAGTGCCGTCTGCACGATGGACTGCGCAGGCACATTCGAACAGATACGCATATTCGCCAACATGTTGAGGCCTTCGATATAGTCCTTGGCGATGCGCTTGTTGCCGGAAAGCACCATCCAGCCCACACGGTAGCCGGCGATCATATGCGATTTGGACAGTCCGGAGAACGTCACGCAGAACAGATCAGGAGCCAGCGACGCAATGGACGTATGTGTGAGCCCATCCATGACCAGACGATCGTAGATCTCGTCAGAGAAAATCATGAGCTGGTGTTCGCGTGCGATGTCCACGATCTCCTGCAGCACTTCCTTCGGGTAAAGCGCGCCGGTAGGGTTGTTTGGGTTGATGAGCACGATGGCGACCGTACGGTCGGTGATCTTGGCACGAATGTCGTCAAGATCCGGATACCATTCGGACTGCTCATCACACACGTAATGTACGGCAGTGCCGCCGGCCAGATTCACACAGGCAGTCCATAGCGGATAGTCGGGGCTGGGAATGAGCACTTCATCGCCGTCATCCAGCAGCGCAGACATACACAGGTTAATGAGCTCACTGACACCGTTGCCTGTGTAGATGTCGTCGATGGTGACATTCGGCAGATTCTTGAGCTGCGCATACTGCATGATGGCCTTGCGCGCGGAGAACAATCCCTTGGACGGCGAATATCCTTCAGTGTCAGTCAACTGATGCGCCATATCGTAAACGACTTCATCCGGTGTGCGGAAACCGAACGGCGCAGGGTTGCCGATGTTCAATTTCAGAATGTGTGTGCCGTCCGCCTCCATACGGGCCGCCTCGTCCACCACCGGACCACGCACATCATACAAAACATTGTCAAGCTTGTGTGACTTGCCGAATGTACGGCGGCGACTTGAAGGGATTTCTGTTTCCAAAGGGCGAGTATCAGAAAGTTCATTATGGTTCAATTTCAACGCCTCGGTTCCTGTATTGTTGTTTGTTGTGATGATATCGTTGTCATGATTAGTGGTGACATCGTTGTCACGCCCAACAAGTGGCGCATCCTGCAGCAATCGAGGAGAAGATTCCTCGCCACGCAGCCAGCTCGCGTCTACATCTAATTCCCCGGCAAGAAACAAAAGCACATCCTCGCGCGGTACGGTTTTGCCGGATACATATTGGCTGATGTGACTTTTCCCCATTTTCACGCCGCTATGCTCAGCCGCGCGAACAAGATCAACTTGCTTCAGCCCCCGACTGTTCATTGCATTACGCAGCCGCTCCGCGAATACTGATGCGCTCATATTATGCCTCCAACCGAAGTTCAATTCCCTGCGTTGAACTTCGGTTCAAAGCATACGCCTAGTTCAATATAAGTTCAATAACGAGCGTGTAAACGCACATGACTTCGTCACATGAAAGGTTCAATTTCTTGCCGCGAGGGACAAGTCGCAGGTCCGGATCGTGTAACGGAAATTGCAGCAGCAACGTTGGCTATACGTACCGCTTCATAGAGCGAAGCGCCGCGAATGAGTTCTGCGCTCATCACCCCTACATGGCAATCGCCCGCTCCGTTAGTATCGACGGCATGCACATGATGGGACGGTACCAATCGCGCGCGCTCCCCCGCTGCGGCACTCAGCCATGCACCCGAAGCTCCAGCACGAAGAATCACGGGAGAGTCCAATCGCTCACTGAGCGCAGTACAAACGGTTTCTGCATCTCGCGCAATCGCGCCGGACAATCCCAGACGACGTCCCAGCGCCAGCCCTTCCTCATAGTTGCAGGACCATATAGGCCGGTGGGCAATAATGGCATTCAACAGCCGGTCTTCCGCCCCCGCTGCCACCGAGGATGGATCAAATACGGTGGTGAAGCGATGGAAAGTATACCGTTCGAGGAAAGCGAGCAATCCTCGCGAGGTGGGATGCGCAAACGTGTAGCCGTTAATATGAACGATGTCTGCATCGGTTGGCTTGATGCCATTGAAGCAGCGTTCATCACCCTGGGTCTCAGCGCCTCGCACTGTTACGAACGTGCGTTCGGCACGCGCATCGGTCATGGCCATGCAGATACCGGAATCACGAGTTGAATCAGTGAGTCCGATATGGGCGATACCGTCGTCGACCAATGCATCCCGAATCTGCGTAGCCCATGGACCAGTACCGATGATACCGCCGTGCGCCGCCGCGACGCCCATTTGGCGCACAGCATGCAGGATATTGAAACTGGATCCTACTCGGGCCACGGCTTCATCAGCGAAGGCGTCACCTCCAGGCTCCGGCACGCGATCGATACGCATGGTCAGGTCAACAAGCATCTGGCCTAGACTGATAACTCGTCCCGCGGCGGGATTGTCACTGCTCATATTTATCCCTTTCGGACAGATCCAGCAGTCGTTCGGCCACGGCGGCAAGATCCAGACCGTTCACTTCTTCCACCGCACGAGCCAAATCAGCGGGTAAAGCGCTAGCTCCATGGCACGCGCCAAGAATTGCACCGCTGATAGCCGCAATGGTGTCAGTGTCCCCACCTAAGTTGGCTGCCACAACTAGAGCATCATACGGACGCTCAGCATATCGGGCAATAATTGCACATGCTGCGGGAACGGATTCATTGGCCTCTACGCTGGTACCGATTAGGTCACGCAAATGCTGGGCGAACATATCATGATCGTAGAGGTCAGCGGCGTTATCGCCTATATGATCTCGCGCCCAATTGATGGCCCACCGCGCACGAGCAATCACCGATGCTTTTGCGGACCAATGACCTGTATCAAGCCCCTCGAACTGTCTCATAGCTAAGTATGCAGTCACAAAATTGCAGGCCAGAAGCAAAGCTTCCACCGGAGCCGCCCCATTGATGCCGTAGCTTACAGCCGCAGCGACCAGCATGGTGGACTCAAGCCCTTGTCTGGTGTTATGTGTCACGATAGAGGATCGCCGCGCGATTTCCGCCAGATGCGGGCCGGGTCTATTGGCAATGCCAATGGGGCATGCACGCATAGCACCACCGTTGGTAGTGCCGAGAATACCGGTTTGCTCTACGGCGACACCGGCTTGGAACTGTTCAAGAGCCCGTTTGGTAGAGGGGCCCAGCAAGTCCAGCGAACCCTTGGCTTTCATATCCGCTTCCCAATTCAGCAATGCACAAGCATACTGACGAATATCAAGTTCACCGTTGCCGTCAATGAGCTGATTGGCCAGCAACAACGCCTGCTCGGTATCGTCGGTAACGCTTCCGGCCTGCATGTTCGCCGCAATGGGTTGCCGGGCGGATGCCTCTATGAAAGTGCGAATAGGAGCATTGCCATATTCCGCACGAATTGTCTCCGGGGACATGCTCTGTGTGGGCATGCCGAGCGCATCGCCGATAGCGAGGCCCAGCAACGCCCCCATGGCATGATCATGCATGGAACCAATCACCATGTTTCCTACTGTAGTCGGGATTCGATCCATTGGGCCACGCCGTCTTCGTTATTAGGCGAACAGATTTCGTCGGCGATAGCAAGTACCGCCGGATTGGCGTTGGATACAGCTATTCCCCTACCGGCCGTCTGCATCATAGTTATGTCAATGAGATCATCGCCGAATGCGACTGTCTGTTCGACAGGTATATCGAAACGATCACAGACAAGTCGCATGGCATGTTGCTTGTTGGCTTCGGGATTCATAAGCATCCACATGACGCCTTCGCTCACCGAAATCTCAAAATCGTCCGGTATGAGCGGGCGCAACATATCCCATTGATCAGGTTCGGGGAAAATCGTAATTTTATCAGCCACGCCATCAGGCACATCATGAAAGTCGGTGTATCGAAAAGTCTGTGTTTTCCAATAAACGCTAACGTCAAAATTGGTGTATCGTACGTCGTCCATTACGATGCCGATTCTCAGCTCCGGAATGGCACTCAACAAATCAAGACAGACTTCACACGCACGGCGCGAAGGGAACCCGATTTTGATCAGGCTTCCGTCATTTGGAACCGCTCCAGAGGTGAGCGTGTCGAAGTTGGAATGGGCCGGGTCAAAATCAATGAGTGCACCATTCAGATAGATCACGGCATCAACCGGCAGTTGCTCGGCGAATCTCAATCCAGTGCTGACTGGACGTGCAGTGGCAATGACGAATCGAGAGCCCGCGTCATGCGCACGTTCAATAGCGCGAATGCTACGCTCGCTGATGTCGCGATCCTCAAATACCTCGGCGTCATGAAGCAATGTGCCATCAAGATCAGCAACAATCAGTGACGGCAACATATTAGCCAAAGGATCGGGCCCACAAGAAGTATTGCGGACTGGATTATGCGCGGTAACTGTCCGAACATCATCATGAATCGTCATCACAACAGTCCTTGGCAATACGAACGAACGAGTTCTGCAGAATGATGGAGCTTGGCGTGCTCTTCTTCAGTGAGTTCAAGCTCCACAATCTCATTGGCACCATTGGCACGCAGTTCAGTGGGCACTCCCAGGAATACATCATGCTCGCCATATTCGCCATCGAGCAATGTGGAGACAGGTACGATACGCCGTTCATCCCACAAGATGGTCTGCACGATTCCGGCCACGGTAGAGGCGATGCCAAAGTTGGTCCCTCCCTTGGCCGCGACGATCTCATTGCCTCGCATTCTCGTCTTTGCCTCAATCTCAGCGGTGGATACCGAGGCGAAACGATCCTGATTATCAGCAAGGAATCGGGCGAATGGTTTGCCGCCAAGCGAGACGGTGGACCATGCGGCGAATTGCGAATCGCCATGCTCTCCCATGACGAAGCCGCCCACGTTGCGCGGATCCAAGCCCGTCTCCTCTCCAATAATGGTTTTCAGCCGTGAAGTATCAAGCGCGGTGCCGGTGCCGAGCACCTGCGTACGCGGAAGACCGGACCTTTTCCATGCGTACCATGCCATCACATCCACCGGATTGGACACCATAACAATGACACCGTTGAATCCGGAAGCCATAACATTGGCCACCACTTCTCCGACCAAACCGACCGTAAAGCCCAGCTCGGCAAGTCGTGTGGAATTGGCCGGTGGCTTACGGCCTACGGTGATGACCACGATGTCCGCATCCTTGCAATCCGAATAATCACCAGTGCGTACCTTCACATGGCGATCCTGGAACTCGCTGCCATCGTCCAAATCATGAGCCTCTCCCAGTGCCTTTGCGCCGAAATGATCAATGAGCACTAATTCATTGCATAATCCATGTGTAACAATGCCGAATGCCGCGGTGGCTCCCACCTGCCCGGTGCCGACGATAACGACACGGTTCCTGTTCATAGTAACCATCTCATGCTCCTTCCTGAACACTGCTTCAGCCTGACACAATAGTACCGGCCAGCATGGTGCTTGACAGCCGGCAAGCACCATGACATCAAAAAAGCTGCGGCCCGCAACCGAAAGCAACAGTTGCGGGCCGCAGCTTAATAAAGCCTCTAGGCATTGACTGCACGGGAATCAGCCAATATTGAATTTAGTCATCATATCCAGACCGATAATCAAGGCCACCCACAACAGGGCGATGATGACGGTCCAACGATTCAGGTTCTTTTCTGCGACGCCAGAGGTACCGGCATTCTGAGTAAGGCCGCCACCGAACATATCGGAAAGGCCACCGCCCTTGCCCTTATGCATAAGGATGAGCAACGTCAGGATGAAGCTGAGCAGCACTACGATGATCTGCAGCGCAATCTTAAGAGCGGTCACAGGGTACCTCCGAATCAATAAAACCAATGCATTAGCTTAGCGCATACGTGGGAGAAACGTCGTATTGTTATCGCCCTTGCGTGGATTTCGATACCAGACGAGCGATTTTCGCCAATTCATCAACGTCCAGAGCGGCCCCTCCGATAAGGAACCCATCCACATCAGGCTGAGAAATAAGCTCCGCCGCGTTCTTGGAGGTCACCGACCCTCCATACAGGATACGAACGGCATCGGCGACATCAGCGCCGAAGGTTTCTCGCAAATCCTCTCGAATGGCGCAGGATGCCTCCTGTGCAGACTGAGGAGTGGCAACCATTCCCGTGCCGATAGCCCATACCGGCTCATACGCCACGATGAGTTTCGAGGTTTCCTCATCGCTGAGGTCACGGGTAACATCGCGCACCTGACCGACGGCAAAATCAAGCTCAATCCCCTGCCGACGTTCCTCGAAGCTTTCCCCGACGCACAAAATCGGCTGCATCCCGGCGGCAAGCACCGCGCGCACTTGATCGACGATATTGGCATCGTCCTCCGGGTGATACTTGCGTCGCTCGGAGTGTCCGACGATCACATAAGAGCACCCGAGGTGGGCTATCATATCAGCCGAGACATCGCCGGTGAAAGCACCTTGAGTGGTTACGGATACCGATTGGGCACCATAGGTCACGCGCAACCGGTCCGCTTCGACCAACACCTGCACGCTACGCAAGGAAGTGAAAGAAGGGAATAGCGCGACCTCACAGCGTTTGAAATCAAAATGCGCGTCGCGTAACAGCCATGCCAGCTTTTGCACGAAATACGTGGCCTCAAGATGATCGAAATTCATTTTCCAATTACCGGCCACCAATGGAATGCGCCTGACTGTCATATGCCCCTCCTCTCAACATCAGAACTCCCCTTCCCGAAAGAAGCCAGCACTATAGATGGCCGAGGAAAGTCCAAACATATTCAGGACTTTCCTCGGCCATCCAGCGATCTGTATCCCTTCAGATAAGGGGAGCCGCTGTATTCAAACTACTCAAGCACCTTGAGACCCGGGAGCTCCTTGCCCTCAAGGAATTCGAGGGAAGCGCCACCACCGGTGGAGATGTGAGAGAAGCCATCCTCCGGGAAGCCGAGGTTGCGCACTGCGGAAGCAGAGTCGCCGCCGCCCACGATGGTGAAGGCACCAGCCGCAGTGGCGTCAACGAGACCCTGAGCCACAGCCTTGGTACCAGCAGCAAACTCCGGAATCTCGAACACGCCCATCGGGCCGTTCCACACCACGGTCTTGGAGTCCACGATCTTGTCGTGGAACAGCTTCTGGGACTCCGGACCGATGTCCAGACCCATCTTGTCGGACGGGATGGCGTCAGCGGCCACAACCTCCGGAGCAACCGGGGTATCGCCGGCCGGGAAGCCGGGGTTCACTACGATATCGGTCGGCAGCACGAGCTCGACGCCGTTCTTCTCGGCGGTCTCGATGTAGCCCTTGACCTTGTCGAGCTGATCCTCTTCGAGCAGGGAGGTGCCGACCTCGTAGCCCTTGGCCTTGAGGAAGGTGAACACCATGCCGCCGCCGATGACCAGACGGTTGGCCTTGTCGAGCAGGTTCTCGATCACACCGAGCTTGTCGGAGACCTTGGAACCGCCGAGCACCACGGTGAACGGACGCTCCGGGTTCTCGGTGGCCTTGGACAGGGCCTTGACTTCCTTCTCGACCAGCAGGCCTGCGGCAGCCGGCAGATCGGCGGCCACATCGTAGTTGGAGCCCTGAGCACGGTGGACCACGCCGAAGCCATCGGAGACGAAAGCCTCGCCGAGGGCGGCGATCTTCTTGGCGTAAGCGGCACGCACCTCAGCGTCCTTGGAGGTCTCCTCCGGGTTGAAGCGCACGTTCTGCAGCAGCACCACATCGCCGTCGTTCATGGCGGCAACCTTGGCCTGTGCATCCTCGCCATAGGTGTCGGATGCCAACGGAACCTCGATGCCGAGCAGCTCGCCGAGACGGGCGGCAACCGGAGCCAGGCTCAGCTCAGGGACGACCTTGCCCTTCGGGCGGCCGAGGTGGGCCATCAGAATGACCTTGGCGCCTTCTTCGCGCAGGGCCTTGATGGTCGGCAGGGCGGCCTTGATACGACCGTCATCAGTGATGGTGGTGCCGTCCAGCGGGACGTTGAAATCGGCGCGGACGAGAACGCGCTTGCCCTTGAGATCTCCGAGATCCTTGAGTGTCTTCATAATATCCTTTCCTTGACGGATTTCACGTCAAAGTGGCCAGTTTTGCCACTTTGCATATTACAGGCATTTGAGAACAAAACCGTGCACCCGTTCAAACAAAACACCGGATTCAATCCTGACGACTGAATCCGGCGATGTTCACGATACATAGACCCTTACGCGCATCGTCACCTACCTAGATAGATGGACGCATGCACATGTTTCACTTGCCTTCGGCGGCACGGGCCTTTTCGGTCTTTTCCGCAAGCTGCAGCAGACGACGAATGCGACCGGCGATTGCATCTTTGGTGATTTGCGGTTCGGCGATCTTGCCAAGCTCTTCAAGGCTCTTGTCTACATGATCGATGCGCAGCTGACCAGCCTGACGCAGGTTGTCAGGAATGTTATCCCCCAATACTTCAAAGGCGTGCTGCACCTTCTCGCTAGCCTCGGCAGCGGCTTTTGCGGAACGACGCATATTGGCGTCGTCGAAGTTGGCCAGACGATTCGCCTTGCCACGGGTTTCGCCATCGGAGCGTTTGCCGGTCCACTCACGAGCCGAACGGGAGGCCCCCATAAGCTTGAGCATGCGTTCAATGGCGTCCGGGTCCTTCAGCGTGACTCGCTCGGAGCTGCGCAACGTGCGGTGTTTCGCCTGAATGCCAAGACGGCGAGCCACGCCGCACAATGCCATGGCGGCTTCCTCGGACGGGCAGGCAATCTCCAAGAAGCTCGCCTTGCCGGGGTCAGAAAGGAATCCACGCGCCATGAAGGCTCCGCGCCATGCCGCCTTGATCTGAGCGATGGAACCATTGACCACTTCGGTCGGCAAGCCGTGAACCTGCTGCTTGCGGCGATCAACCAAGCCAGTCTGCAGGGCAAGAGCCACTACATTGCGCGTAACCAGCACCACATACGTTTCCACAGGACCGTTCTGCGTCTGGCGCGTGAGATGATTGATCTCGGCCTCATGCCCGAATACGTTGCGCAAGGTGTTGCGCAACCACTCGGCCGCATCAAGCGAAGTGAATACAGCCTGAATAACATAAGCGTTCTGTACGGGACGCAATCCGCCGCCAAAACGAATCATCGCAGCGGCTTGCGCTTTGATAGCCGCCGGTGAATCGCCTTCAAAAGCGGCCAATTCGCTTTTGACATCGTCCAGAAGAGCCAAGATCCAACCTCCTACAGTCCCGTTCTTCTCAATGCATCAAGCGCCTCGGCTTTGTTGCAGTCGGAAGCCATCGGCTTACTGTGATACCTAATCTCGTGGACAACTAAACCCGTTTGACATATAATTCGGGCTCTGTTTTCTCGCACTGTGAGCAATCTGATCAATTGCTATAACAAATGACGTTTATGCAGTTCCCTTGCGGAAACGGAAACGTTCAATCCATGCAGACGCAACCGACGGGCCAACTCCTCGCTCATCGCCACCGAACGATGCTGGCCACCCGTACAACCTATGGCAATAGTCACATAGTGCTTGTCTTCCTGGGCGTACCCTTCCAGAGCCGTTTCGATTGCCTTCTCATAGGCATCAAGGAATTCCACGGCACCCTTGCTGGAGAGTACATAATCCGACACCGGCTTGTCCAGACCATTCAGCTCGCGCAATTCAGGCACCCAGAACGGATTGGGCAGGAATCGCACATCAGCCACGAAATCAGCATCAATGGGCATACCGTATTTGAACCCGAAGCTGAATATATGTACGGAAACGGTAGCGGGACCGGATCCGAGCATTGCATCATAAAGCTTCGTGGAAAGCTGATGAATACTCAGATTACTGGTATCAATAACCCAATCGGCACGTTCTTTAAGATTGTTCAGCAGCTGGCGTTCCTCAAGAATGCCATCGATCAAACGATTCCCATGCTGCAACGGATGCGGCCTGCGAACAGATTCATATCGTTTGATCAGTACATCGTCACTTGCATCAAGGAACAGTATGCGGGTTTTCACTCCGAGATCATCGAGATGGCTCAGCACCGCCACCAGATCATCGAAATAACTGGAGCGTACATCAATCACCGCAGCGAGCTTATGGACGCCTCCATTGGCTCCCGAGGTGGTCATCATATCGACCAATGGGATGAGCAACCGGGGCGGCAGATTATCCACCACATACCAGCCCATATCTTCCACACAATCGGCGGCGTGGGAACGGCCGGCCCCAGACATACCGGTGATAAGCAGCACCTCAAAATCGGCGGCTGGAGACGTTTGCTTCGCCGGCGTGGAAACCGCATACCGAGATTCCGCTTGAGTCTCCCCTTTCGGTGGCACGCTCGACGATGACGCCGTACGCACAGATGCAGATTCGTTCATCACAGAGCCTCCTCAAGAGCTTTGCGCATGGCTATCTCCAGATGATCGTCTTCGGTGGTCGTGTCTTGCAACCGCTGATCAGCGTCACTGGGCGGATCTGTATCCCAAATACCGGTCATGAGCAATACCTGCACCAAAGCCTGATACAACAGCATCTCCTCGCCTCCGATGGCGCGCCCACCGCGGTTTCTCCACGCTTTCATGAGTTTGGTGGGACGCGGATCATATACGACGTCCAGCAGCGAACCATGCACGGATGCCATGCCGTCAACCAGCATTTCAGCCACACCATCGGCGGCATGGTCAGGAATCGTATTGATGGCGTATTCAGCCTGGCTTGCAGCGGTTGTAAGCGCTGCAACATCATCTAAGCTGATTTCGTCATAGGGATGGCTGGTTTTGATGAATTTGCCGAGCACGTCATTCAAGCCGGGGTTTTTCCCGGGATGCCGTGCCGCTATGGTGACATGTCCGATTTCCGGCATCATCGCGCAGGCCGCCGCAGCTGAGGTGGCGGTATTGCCGTTGCCGATAATCAGCGCGTTCAGACTACGGTCTGGCTTATGGTGTTCGCCGAATTCACGATTGGCATTGTCAAAAGCCAATTGGATACCGATAACATCCGTATTGTACAGCCGAATACCGGGTTTGCCATGGGGCCATTCCTGATCATCATAGGTTGCTTTCGACCAATCAAACACTGCGGTGTTGGCAATGTGAAGCTCTTTTGCCCATAGATTCGAAGGGACGCCATACGGTTGGATGGTTTTCTTCAATGGCATGGTGAGGCTCAGACCGGCCCAAGAAGGGTCGAGTCCTTTCAGGAAAGCATCGAGCTCGTCTTCTCCTACTTCATGCTTGTCATAATGCCATTCTGAGAGACCGAGCGCTCGATAGGCGGCGTTATGCAGTACGGGGGAAAGCGAATGTGCGATGGGCTTGCCGAGCACCGCGCAATGATGATTGGCCATTTCCTCTCCTTTTGACTCTTCCCATGCTAGTCGACTTCCGAGCCTGCGCCGGTACATTTACCCGTCCGCACACCGTCATGGCGTCATTCCTTTTGTCGGGCCTCCACTTGTCGGGCCTCCACATGCAAAGCGTTGTACAGTGTCTCGGCCTTGGCATGACCGACGCCTCTGACCGCTTCGAAATCCTCCACACTGGCCTCTCGCATAGCCTTTACGGATCCGAAGTGCGCGAGTAGACGCTTCTGGTAGCTTTCGCCGATGCCGGGAATATCATCCAACGCGCTGCGCAGAGCGCCTTTGCGCCGCTGCTGGCGATGGTAGGTGATGGCGAAACGATGGGATTCGTCACGCACGCGTTGCAACAGGTACATGCCTTCGGATTGACGTTTGAGGATGATCGGATACTCATCGTCCGGGACCCATACCTCTTCAAGTCGTTTGGCCAGACCGCAAACGGCTACATCGTCCACGCCACAATCGCTTAGCGCCCTGGCCGCCGCCATGACCTGTGGTCGTCCACCGTCAACCACTACGAGATTCGGCTTGTAGGCGAAATGCCTCCGGTTGGTGTTTTGCTGGACGAGCATGTCTACGTCATCCGAAGTTGCTGTCGAATGCCCGGATGCACTCTGCGACGACACCTCAGCATCTCGAGATGATGCCTGAGCCATAACGGCTTGAGCTGCCCGCTCCTCGGCGTCAATGCTCTCGCCTGAATCACCGGCGATATTGCCATGGCGAAAACGCCGGGTCAGCGTCTCATAGAGAGCGGACAGATCATCCACCGCGCCCTTGCCGTCATTGCCGCGGATGGCAAACCGGCGATACTCGGATTTCTTGGCTATCGCATCTTCAAACACCACCATTGAAGCTACTTGGAATGAACCGTCTACGGTATTTGAAATGTCGTAGCACTCAATGCGCAACGGCGCTTCAGACAAGCCCAATGCCTTGGCCACATCATTCATGGCCTGAGTACGGGCTCCCATGTCTGAGATACGACTCATTTTCGCCCGTGCCAAAGCCTGCTTCGCATTGTCGTTTGCACGATCCATAAGCTGTTTTTTGTCACCTCGCGCAGCCACTCGAACCGTTACCGCTCCCCCGCGCAGCCCAGTCAGCCAATGCTCAAGTTCTTGGCTGCGCGATGGCTCAATGGGAACAATGATCTCACGCGGTATGGGGGCTATCGGAGCGAGTAAATCGGCACGGCCCGTCACTTCCTGACGAGTGTTGCGCTCTCGGGTGGCCTTGGCACGAGACAGTGCATCGGTCGCTGTGACGGTCTGAGTAGATCCGATGGCTTCACGCCTGGTGGATATCGCAGTTCCCTCACCTTGCGCACCTTGCGCCTGATCATCAGCTCCAGTCGCATCCGAATACTCCGAATACACCTGAACGATGAAATCGGCCATAAGATCGCCGTCCTCGATATCTTCGACACGTTCGACGCTCCAGTTGCGCTCGCCACGAATCGATCCGGCTCGCACATAGAAGGCATGAACGGAGGCTTCGAGCTCATCGCTGGCAAACCCGAATACGTCCGCATCCACATCCTGGTCAAAAACAACTGCGTTCTGCTGGACCACGGTTTCAAGCATCTGGATCTGATCACGCAGGCGTGCAGCCTTCTCGAATTCGAGCTCGGAGCTGGCCCTCTTCATCTCGCGGGTAAGTTGCGTTATGTACGAGCGACCGAGGCGACCTGTCATAACGCCTACAAGCTGTTCGGCCAACCTACGGTGTTCAGCCGCTTCAATCCGCCCGATGCATGGTGCGGAGCATTTGCCTATCGACGCCAGCAGACATGGACGGCCGGTAAGTTGGGCTTTGTGGAACACGTTGGTGGTACAGGTGCGTACCGGGAAGGTACGGAGCAATCGATCAAGACTATGCCTAAGCTCCCAGACCTTGGCGTAGGGGCCAAAATACCGGGTATCACGGCGCTTGCGAGATCGAGTCACCCAGACCCGTGGAACACGCTCGCCCGTGCTTACCGCTAGGTACGGATAGGTTTTATCGTCACGGAACTGCACGTTGAATCGAGGATCGAATTCCTTGATCCACGTGTACTCCAAAGTCAGGGACTCCAGCTCAGTGGCCACGACGGTCCATTCCAAGCTGCGCGCCGTAAGTACCATGGTCTGCGTGCGCGGATGCAGCAAATACAGCGGTTGAAAATAATTGGTGAGCCTGTTGCGCAGGTTCTTGGCCTTGCCGACATAAATGACTCGTCCTTCACCGTCACGCCATTTATAGACGCCCGGCTTGGCGGGAATATCGGAGGTCTTCGGCCGGAACAGGTCACGGGAGTCACCTAGCAACGGAGCCCCGTTCACATTGACCCGCGCTTTCACTCCCCTGCCGGAGGTATCATCTTCCAACCCGTCATCATCCGTCATGGCACCATCCATCAAGGCCATGGCGGTCTTACGCCACTCATCCGGACTATGCCGTTCAATATCGTTCGTCATCTATCAACCATCCGCAACGTATGCACAGAACGAGCGTGGGGTCGGCATATACATGTCAGACCGTAAAGACTCGGCCTGAGCGGCCCGGAGCGTGTCGGACATCGTATATGCCGACCCCACGCGGACACCGGACTGAATAAGGGCAGTGGTTAGAGCATCGTCTTCAGGAACTTTCCGGTCCAGGAGTCCTCGCATTCAGCGACCTGTTCCGGGGTGCCTTGAGTGACGATGGTGCCTCCTCCGTCACCGCCTTCCGGACCTAGATCGATCAGCCAATCCGCTTCCTTGATTACATCGAGGTTATGCTCGATGACGATAACGGTATTTCCTTTGTCCACTAAGGATTGCAGCACCTTCAGCAGCTTGTTCACATCCTCGAAGTGAAGGCCTGTGGTCGGCTCATCAAGTATGTACACGGTTTTGCCGTCAGACCTGCGCTGCAGTTCGGTGGCGAGCTTTACTCGCTGCGATTCACCGCCCGAAAGCGTTGGAGCGGGCTGCCCGAGACGAATGTAACCGAGGCCCACATCCACCAGGGTCTTGAGATACCGGGAAATGCCGGTGTACGCCTTGAAGAAATCTGCGGCTTCCTCGATGGGCATGTTGAGGATGTCAGCGACGGTTTTGCCGTTGTAGGTGACCTCTAGCGTCTCACGGTTGTACCGTTTGCCGTGGCAGACCTCGCAGTCCACGTATACGTCCGGCAGGAAGTTCATCTCGATCTTGAGCGTACCGTCACCATGACAGGTCTCGCAGCGACCGCCTTTCACGTTGAAGCTAAAGCGCCCCGGCCCATAGCCACGCACCTGCGCTTCGGGGGTCTTGGCGAACAGCGTACGAATCTTATCCCAGACACCGGTGTAGGTGGCGGGGTTGGATCGTGGTGTGCGACCGATGGGGTTCTGATCCACATGGATCACTTTGCGCACCTGATCGATGCCCTCCACACGTATGTGCTTGCCGGGCACGATGCGTGCGCCGTTGAGCTTGTCCGCAAGCACCGGGTAGAGGATCGTATTCACCAGCGAGGATTTGCCGGAGCCGGAAACACCGGTGACCACAGTGAGGACACCAAGGGGGAAGCTCACGTCGATGTTCTTGAGATTGTTCTCGCGTGCACCGACCACCTTGAGCACCTTGGTCTTGTGTACCTTGCGCCGGTGGGCAGGCACGGCGATCTCACGCCGGTGAGCGATGTAATCGCCGGTGATGGAACGCTTTGCTTCGATGAGATGCTTGGCGGGGCCTGAATAGATGACCTCGCCACCATGTTCGCCGGCACCAGGACCAATGTCCACCACCCAATCGGCTTGACGTATCGTGTCCTCGTCATGCTCAACCACGATGAGTGTGTTGCCAAGGTCACGCAAATGATGCAATGTCTCGATGAGTCGTTCATTGTCGCGCTGGTGCAGGCCAATGGACGGCTCGTCCAACACGTACATGACACCGACCAGACCGGAACCGATCTGCGTGGCGAGACGAATGCGCTGCGCCTCACCGCCGGAGAGCGTGGCAGCAGCACGAGACAGCGTCAGGTAATCCAAACCGACATCGTTGAGGAAGCCAAGACGCGCTTTGATCTCCTTGAGCACTTCGCCGGCAATCATCTGCGCAGCGCCTTCGAGCTTCAGCCCGTTGACCCATTCCAGTTCGCGGACCACCGGCATGTCACACACGTCGAAGATGGACTTGCCATCCACGGTGACCGCCAGAACCTCGGGCTTGAGCCTTCGTCCATGGCATACCTGACAGGGCACCTCACGCATGTAGGACTCGTAATATTCGCGCATAGACTGCGAATCGGTTTCATCATGACGACGCATCAGCGTGCGTACCACGCCTTCGAAACCGGTGGAGTATTCGCGCAAGCGTCCCCAACGATTGCGGTAGGATACGTCCACCTTGAAGTCATGGCCGTACAGGATGTCATGCTTGACCTCGTCCGGCAGCTCCTTCCATGGGGTCTTCATGGAGAAACCCATCTCGCGGGCGAGTCCTTCGAGAATATGCCCGTAATACTGAGACGTCATCTTGGTGCCGCTCCATGGCTCGATGACGCCTTCAGACAAAGACTTGTCCGGGTCGGAAATGATGAGGTCGGGGTCGATTTCCAGCTTGAAACCCAAGCCGGTGCATGCCGGACAGGCACCATAGGGCGCATTGAAGGAGAACGTACGTGGTTCGATTTCATCGAGCTCCAGCGTATGGCCGTTGGGACAGCTGCGGTGTTCGGAGAACGGTTGACGACGAGCCGGGCTATCTTCCTCCTCGTCCACGAAATCGACGACGATGCTGCCATTTGCAATTTTCAATGCAGTCTCCACCGAATCGGTGAGACGCTGCCGAATGCCGTCCTTGACCACAAGACGATCCACCACCACTTCGATGGTGTGTTTCTTCTGTTTGACGAGTTTGATGTCGTCGGACAGCTGCTTCATCTCACCGTCGATAAGGGCGCGGGCGTATCCGTCGGAACGCAACAATTCGAGCATGTCCACGAACTCGCCTTTGCGTCCTTTGACCACGGGGGCCAGAATCTGGAATCGCGTACGTTCCGGGTAGTCCAGTAATGCGTCCACGATCTGCTGCGGGGTCTGCGACGCCACCGGCTCACCGCATTCAGGACAATGCGGTACGCCGGTGCGCGCGAACAAAAGTCGCAGATAGTCGTAGATTTCAGTGATGGTGCCGACCGTGGATCGCGGATTACGGTTCGTGGTTTTCTGATCAATGGAGACGGCCGGGCTCAGTCCCTCAATGAAGTCGACATCCGGCTTATCCATCTGTCCTAGGAACTGACGGGCGTATGCGGACAGCGACTCGACATACCGGCGCTGGCCTTCGGCAAACAAGGTGTCGAACGCGAGTGATGATTTACCTGAGCCGGACAGACCGGTGAACACCACCATGCGGTTGCGCGGAATCGCCAGATCCACGTTTTTGAGATTATGTTCGCGAGCGCCTTGGATGGTGATCTTGAGATCATTGGGAATGTATGAGATATCCGCTACGAGCGCCCCGTCATGCTCCACGAGCGGCGCTTTTCTGATCTCCCTTGACAGGAACGAGTCGCTGGTCATCACTTTTTCGACGATGACCTCGCCGTTTCTGCTTTTGGTCCGCCGTGCAACGTCGTTCTGCGTTGTCGCCACAGTCTCCCCGCTTTCCGTCAATGCTTACTGTCATGCGTGCTTCCGGGACATCTCATTTTCTGGAGGCATGCATGCCAAGTCCGTCCCAAGGATACCCGATTCCCCGACAATATTCGAACACACGTTCGACAATGTGTTGGTTCGTGTTGTCTTGTGCTGCAGCCATTTGGCGGTGCCCGGCAAAGACGCATTGGTCTCGTTGGCGTCAGCTATGAGCGATAATGAGGTGAGCGTCGCCTTTCGCCCTGTACGACGGTATTCGGATAGTGTTCATCCGTAAACATATACGGTGAATTCATATAGAGGAGTTGCCATGATCGATGGGTTCAAGAAGTTCATTGCGAGGGGGAACGTGATCGATATGGCGGTCGGTGTGGTGATGGGCAGTGCGGTCACTTCAGTGGTGAATGCGATTGTCAACAGCCTCATCAACCCGCTGATTGCCATGGTGTTCGGCAAGCCGGATATGAGTGGGCTGCTGGCGTTCACGTTCAACGGCGCTACGGTGTCGTTGGGCGCGATTTTGGGCTCACTGCTGAATTTTCTGGTGATTGCCGTGGCCGTGTATTTCTTCATTCTGGTGCCGATCAACAAGTTCCGCGACATGTCTGATGCACTGCTGATGAAGGCCAAGCTCAAGCAGGAGGCTGAAGATGCAGCCAGGAAGCCGGAAACCACGCCCGAAGAGCAAACCGTGCTTCTATTGACCGAAATCCGCGATCAGCTCGTCAGGCAATCCAAGTCGTCACTCCGGTGAGATTCATTTCATTCGTCGATTGTGTGTAGTCACATTCCGGTGACATTTGAGCTGGAAGAATCGGATGATATGAGACAATTCATTTCCCGTTGGTTGGTGTTGACGATTGCGGCAGCTGTCATGGTCGCTGTATTGCCCGGCATGGAGGCGGTGGGCGAGCCACCGATTCTTGGCGTCGCCGCATTCTCGCTATTCATGGCGTTGATCAACGCGTCGGTCAAGCCGGTCGTGCATATGCTCGCTTTGCCGATTTCCATCCTGAGCCTTGGCTTGTTCGCGCTGATTCTCAACTGGCTGTTCATGGAACTCGCCTCATATCTTGCGTTTTCCTTGTTTGATGTGGGCGTGATCATCCATGGCTTCTGGTGGTCGGTACTTGGCTCGGTCATCATGTCGATGGTTTCCAGCCTTGTCAGCAGCATCATTGGCGAATGACAGCCGCTCAAATGCGTGGAAACACGAATCACTGCCCCATTGAATACGATTGTGCGCATGCGCCGAATCATATTCGAGGCATGCGCGCAATAATCAGCCGACTCGATTTATCGGTTAACTCGGCTTGAGAGCGCTGAGAAACGCTTATTACTCAAGCGCCGCGCCCTTATTCTCTGAAATGAAGAACATGATGATGAACGCGATGATGTAAATGGATGCGATGGTGGCCAGAGCGAAGCCGAAACCATGGCCGGTGGCGACTGCTGCGATGACAACCGGTCCCAGGCCGCCGCCGATGAAACGCCCGGTGTTGTACAGGGCGGTCTGGGCAGTGGCGCGCAGCTCGGTCGGGAACAGTTCGGAGATGAGCGCGCCATAGCCACCGATCATGCCATTGACGAATAGGCCACGCCATCCAAAAGCAGTGAGAATCGGGGCACTCAGCAAGGATGCGAGCAGTACGCCCTCTCACTTCTCCGTGTCGGTTTCCTTGTCCTTACGGCGTCGTTCCAGCATGTAATAGCCGGCATAGCAACAGGCGACGAACGGAACCATGCAGTAGAGCGTCGAGCGTTGCGTTTCGTCGAGTACCACGAGCACAAGCGCACCTATGCACATGACTATGGCCAACCAAGGCAGTACGGGGAAACCAGGCGCCCGGTAGCCGAGCTCAGACACGCTATGCCCCGCTTGCGCCCATTCATGTCGGAAACGGATGTGGCATACGCATACGGAGAACCACACCACAAGCGTAGCCAGACCGGAAACAGCCACAAGCACCAGATACACCGTGGATGCGGCAACTACCGAAGAGAGCAACGCCAGCAGCGAGCCGGCCATGGAGAACAATACGGCCCATACCGGCACGCCATGGAAGTTGGTTTTGGCGAAACGAACAGGAATGAGCCGTTCCTTGGCCAGCGACCAGACCATGCGCGAGCATACGTACAGGCCGGAGTTCGCAGCGGAAAGCACAGCCGTCAGAACCACGAAATTCATCACGTCTCCCGCAAACGGCATACCGATCGACTGGAATACGAGCACGAACGGACTGGTCTCCACCCCTGCCTGATGCCATGGGATCAAGGCGGCCATCACTGCGATGGACCCGATGAAGAACATGGCCAGACGAAACACCGTGGTGTGTACGGCTTTCGGGATGGCACGACCGGGATCCTTCGTCTCGCCGGCGGCTACGCCCACCACTTCGGTGCCGGAGAATGCAAACACCACGGTCAGCAACGTGGAGAACACGGGAGCGAATCCGTTGGGGAACCAACCGTCTGATACAAAGTTGTTGAATAGGGGCGCATGGTCGTATCCGCTAATCGGTATTGCGCCGAAAATAGCCAGCAAACCGATGATGATGAACGCCACGATGGCGAACACTTTGATTGAGGCGAACCAGAATTCCGCCTCGCCATATAGCCGAACAGACAGAATG
Source organism: Bifidobacterium olomucense (assembly GCF_012932375.1). Lineage (GTDB taxonomy): Bacteria > Actinomycetota > Actinomycetes > Actinomycetales > Bifidobacteriaceae > Bifidobacterium > Bifidobacterium olomucense. Next base: position 237,450 of record NZ_JAAIIG010000003.1, read on the forward strand.
TTCAAAGCGAACACCACGATGATGAACAAGGCGGACCACACCCATGAGGGAGAATCGGGAAACCAACGCTGCATAAGCAGTCCAGCCGCCGTGAATTCGCTGGCCAACGCCACCGCCCAGTTGAGCCAGTAGAGGATGGCTATGGTGAACGCGCTGCCGGGACCTATGAATCGCTTCGCATACAAATGGAAACTACCCGCATACGGCATGGCCACGGACAACTCGCCCAAGGAAACCATCACGCAGTAGACGAGCAGCGAACCTACACCATATGCCAGAATCGCGCCCAGCGGGCCTGCCTGATGAATCGTATAACCAGAGGAGACAAACAGACCGGTACCGATCACGCCGCCCAATGAGATCATGGTCAGATGACGGGATTCCATTTTCCGTTCAAGACCAGTGCCACTGGTCGTACCGGTTGCGTCGTCTGCATTCAACGTCCCGGTAGCGGGCGTGACCTTTCCGTCGTCCGACATGCCTTCAAACTCCTTCGGTCATGGATGGTTTGTCACGAATGGACTTCCCCATGATAGCCGGACATCGGCCTAGACGGTGAATTATATGATGATCTATCACGTTCTTATCGTTCTATCGCCAGGCTTTGAGCACGTCAGACGGTATTTGAGAGGCGTCAAAACGATAATGTCCGGTGACGCTCATGCGCTTTTTGAACGCAAAATAATCGTTTTCGCGCTGCTGTTGCCCCATGTTATGGATGACATAGGGCAGCCCGGTCGCATCACGTTTGTCGGAAATGATACCGATGTGTTTGGTATGCGAGAACACCACGATGTCGCCGGCTTGCCACTGATCTTTGTCTGCAGGATCATCGGTCAGTCTCCGCGCATATTTGGCGAAGAATACATCAAGCACACCGGTACGACGGAAGTCGATATTCGGATCCGGACTCGGTGCCACCGTGGCATAGGAGGCCGGATCGGCTGATATATCAGCATCGACCATGGCCTTAAGGTCATATCCGGCTTCTCTGAAGGCACGCCAAACGACGTCCGTGCAAGCGCCTCGCTCATCCGGTGGATATCCGCCTTGGTAATAGCCGTCGTCATATTGGGGCTTGTTGGCCGCATCCGCTAAAGCGCCGGCGAGAATATCAGAGTAATCGTCTTTGCCGTTGTTATTGAAATCGATCGAACTGGCCTGTCTGGGGTACTGGCGCTCCGCTTCCTGTTGAGACATGATCGCGGTATCGTCGGATCTGTTTGCGCCGGCAGATGCGATGGTCTCGACGAGGCTGTCGCCAAGTGGCCGCCATGGCAACCCTGCCATGTGATGGACAGCAAATGCTCCTGCGGCGCACATAAGGGCGATCAATGCAAAGGCAACGCCTGCGGCGACCCGACGCTTGATTTTCCGCTGTCCATCACGAGGCATAATGCCATTCCCAGGATTCATATGCTGCGCCATCATACGCCCCTCATTCATTTGGATCACCCATTGTCACAATTGTATGCACCTCATTTTCTCCTTACACCGTCATCTACAGTTTGCGCATGATACGCGTATCACTTTTTTCTGAACAACATGTTGTTGTTATAGCTTTTCGCAATAAACAGACATCATGTTGATTGACTATTGAATGCTGAAACAAAATACTCCCCTCATAGAGGGGAGTACATACGTATCCGATGCCTTGTGCTGTCAGAGCTCGCGCAGTTGCGCCGCGATCTGAACAGCTTCCACACTGGCCTCCGCCTTGTTCCGAGTCTCCTGCCATTCAGTGGCAGGCACGGAGTCAAGCACGATGCCCGCGCCTGCCTGCACACTCGCCTCATGGTCTCGCAGGAATGCGGTGCGAATGGCGATGGCCATATCCAGATTGCCGGAGAAATCGAAATAGCCGACAGTGCCACCGTAGATGCCACGATCCGCAGGTTCCAGCTCGTCGATAATCTCAATGGCGCGAGGCTTAGGCGCGCCGGAGAGCGTGCCCGCCGGGAATGCAGAGGTAAATACATCGAACGCGGTCATGGACGGGTTCACGCGGCCAGTTACTGTGGAGCAGATGTGCATGATATGGCTGAAGCGTTTGATGTCCATTAGGGATACGACTTCGACCGTGGTCGGATCGCAGACACGGCTAAGGTCGTTGCGCGCCAGATCCACCAGCATGATATGTTCGCTGCGTTCCTTCGGATCGGCAAGCAATTCCTTGGCGAGCTTCTCGTCTTCCTCCGGTGTAGCGCCGCGCGGGCGCGAGCCGGCGATCGGGAAGGTCATGGCATGGCCGTTGTCCACTTTGATGAGGGTTTCGGGGCTGGAGCCGATCACATTGAAGTCACGCCCCTGTGCATCGGTCAACGCCATGAAATACATGTACGGACTCGGATTGAGAGTGCGCAACACGCGATATACATCGAACGGATCGGCCGGCGAATCAATGTCGAGCCGCTGGGAGATAACTACCTGGAACACGTCGCCATCAACAATGTGCCGCTTGGCCGCTTCCACCGCATGTTCATAATGGCTCTTCTCCGTACGGAAACGGAGCACAGGCTGTGCAACGGTCTCGTCCAGCACATTAACGCGTGCTTCGCCCAACGTCGGTGTGGCCGCATCGCGCTGCATTTGATCGAGTCTGGCAATGGCTTCATTGTAAGCGGCGTCCGCACGCGTAGGCTTGTCGTCAACGTTCACCGCATTGGCGATCAGCCACACGGAACCAGATACATGGTCCACCACGGCAATATCCGTAGCCAATGCGAGCACGGTTTCCGGTTGCCCGGTCTCGTTGGGAGCCTCGGCACGCAGCGTAGGCTCCCAGTGGCGAATCGCATCCCAGCCCACGGTGCCGACCAATCCGCTGGTCAGATTCGGCAGCCCCTCCACATGAGGAGCTTTCAGGGTCTTCAACGTGGCATGAGCCACTTCGACCACATCGCCGGTACGAGGCACGCCTGCCGGCACCTTGCCAAGCCAATCAGCTTGACCGTCATGCGAACGCAACTGCGCCATCGAATTGACGCCAATGAAGCTGTAGCGACTCCAAGTGCCCCCGAATTCCGCTGATTCAAGGATGAAAGTGCCGCTACGTCCGCCGGCGAGCCGTTCATAGAAGCCAACAGGTGTCAGCGAATCAGCGAGCAAGCGACGCACGATCGGAATCACACGATATCCCTCGTCGGCCAGCTCATGGAACTGTTCGCGACTGGGCCAGGTCGCTCCCCATTTCAAATGCTTGACGCTGCATTCGCTCATACGAATCCTCCTTTGGAAAAGCTGTATGGACAGGACGCCGAATCACTGGTCGGCAGGACGGTGACCCTCGACTACAGGCAACGGGCCACCTTCAAGGAAGCAGCTGCGCTTGCCGGTATGGCAAGCGGCACCCACCTGATCGACTTCCACCAGCAATGCATCACCATCGCAATCAAGCGAAACACCCTTGACGTACTGCACGTGGCCTGATGTATCACCCTTACGCCAGTATTCCTGTCGTGACCGGGACCAGAAGGTCACCCGTCCAGTCGTCAAAGTGCGGCGCAACGCCTCATCATTCATATACCCAACCATCAGCACTTCACGGGTGTCGTACTGCTGCACCACAGCCGCGACCAAGCCTTTGGCATCACGCTTGAGCCGTTCGGCGATGCGCGGGTCCAGCGTTTCGGTGTTGTCGTACGCAATGGTTTCGGTGGTTGTATTCGTCATTTCCTCTTGCATTTCGTGTTGTTATTTCGTTTCAGCATTTTCAGCGCACGGTGTAGCCGTGCTTCCTGAGCTCAGCCTTGACATCGGCGATGGTCATGATGCCGTAATGGAATACAGATGCGGCCAGCACGGCATCGGCACCGGCCTCGATGGCGGGAGGGAAATCTTCGACTTTACCCGCACCGCCGGAGGCGATAATCGGGATCTTGACTTCCCTGCGTACGGCACGGATCATTTCCAGATCGAAACCTTCCTGAGTACCGTCGGCGTCCATGGAATTGAGCAGAATCTCTCCCGCTCCCAGTTCTTCGGCACGCTTGACCCACCAGATGGCATCGATGCCAGTGGATTTACGCCCGCCCATCGTGGTGACTTCGAAACCGGACTGCGTGTGTTGTTCGCCTTGCTCACGACGGGCGTCCACGGAGAGCACCAGCACCTGATTACCGAAACGGTCCGCGACACGGCTGATAAGCGAAGGATCGTTGATTGCCGCGGTATTGACTCCGACCTTGTCCGCGCCACAACGCAATAGGGAATCTACGTCCTCGGGCGTACGCACGCCACCGCCTACAGTCATAGGGATGAAGACCTGCTCCGCAGTACGCGAGACCACATCAATCATGGTGCCACGGTGCGAACTGGAGGCGGTCACATCAAGGAACGTGATCTCGTCTGCGCCTTGACGATAGTATTCGGCAGCCAGCTCTACAGGATCGCCGGCATCCTTAAGGTTTTCGAAATGCACACCTTTCACCACACGACCGGCGTCAACGTCCAGGCACGGGATGACTCGTACCGCCAACGACATGCTGCTCTCCCCTGTTCGGCTTTGCATTAACGCCTTTCAGCCTACCTATCTCCCGTTACATGGCTGCGGGCGTTTCTGGAATATGAGAATCGATACGATTGCGCGCCCAGCGAACCAGCACATGGCATGAATGCGCTCCATGCCTGGATTGTGGGAGAATATGCGATGGAATATCCGCCAATTCAAGGAGGTTGTGATGGCTGTGGAAAACAGCAAAGTGCTGATCATCGTGAACAACTGGGGTATCGAGGAGACCGAACTGACGCGCCCTCTACGCGATCTCAAGGCAGCCGGCGCGCAGGTGACCCTTGCCGCCACCACAATGGACCCGTGCGAGACTGTCCAGCATGATCGTTATGAGGGCGAGACGCTCACTCCAGACGCGTTGCTGTCGGATGTGCAAGCCGCTGATTATGACCTGCTGGTGGTGCCTGGCGGCACCTGCAACGTGGATCGCATCCGCGTCAACGAGGATGCCATTACGCTGGCACAGGAGTTCGCTCATGAAGGAAAGCCGATTGCAGCTATTTGCCATGGAGCTTGGCTGCTGGTAAACGCTGGTCTCATCGCCGGTAAGACCGCGGCACCCTGCCGCTATATCGCAGCCGACATCGAGAATGCCGGAGGCCACTACGTTGATAAACAAGTGCATGTAGATGATGCAAATGGATTCCGCCTCATCACTTCCCGCAAACCTGATGACTTGGATTACTTCGTGGATGCGATCAAGGACGCACTGAAGTAGGAGAACTCCTTTCGCGGGGCAAACACCATGGAAGATGGGATGGGGACGGTTCTGCGCTCACTGTAATCCCCCTCAATCGTTCTCAACCGTCCGGAATCGCAGTGATCGGAGAATCGTCCCCATTATGTATGTGTATGCCACCGTCCATATCTGTGGAAAAGCAACCCTGACGAGATCGCTTCCCTACCGCTCTTTGGCGGCAAGCTGGCCACAAGCACCGTCAATATCCTGACCGCGAGTATCACGCAATGTAGCGGTGATGCCTGCGGCATGGAGAATATCCAAGAATCTGGCCTCATCTTCGGGTTTGGAGGCCGTCCACTTGGATCCTTCAATCGGATTAAGCGGAATCGGATTCACGTGCGCCCAATTGTCTCCATAATGATTCAGTCGCTTGGCCAGCAGCCGTGCATGTTCGGCCTGATCGTTGATGCCTCGCATAAGCGCATATTCGATGCTTACGCGACGTTTGGACGCGAGCCAATAGTCGTGCGCGGCATCCAGTACCTGTTCGGTGTTGAAGCGCTTGTTCATCGGCACGAGTTCATCGCGCAGCTCATCGCTCGGGGCATGTAACGAAACAGCCAGTCGCACCGGGATGCCTTCTGCGGTAAGTTTCCTGATGCCGGGCACTACACCCACCGTGGATACGGTGATGTTACGTGCCGAAATACCGAATCCTTCCGGTGGCATGGCAGAAATCTGACGGACTGCAGACAGCACGGACTTATAGTTGCCCATCGGCTCGCCCATGCCCATGAACACGATATTGCTCAGACGCCCAGGGCCACCGGCGACCTCACCGTCACGCATCATCTTGGCGGCCACACGCACCTGCTCCACGATCTCCCCAGCAGACATGTTTCGAGTCAGGCCGAGCTTACCGGTGGCGCAGAACGGACATCCCATGCCACAACCCACCTGAGAGGAGATACACAGCGTGGTACGCGTCGGGTAACGCATGAGCACGGATTCGATGAGCGAGCCATCGAACAGTTTCCACAATGTTTTTATTGTGGTGCCTTGATCGGCTACCTGCCGGGTGACTTCGGTAATGAGCCGGGGGAAGAACGCAGCCGCGGCGTCATCGCGCTTTGCAGCTGGAAAATCGGTGAATTCAGCCGCGTTCACGTCACAGTGGCCAAAGTAGTGGTTGGCCAGCTGCTTGACACGGAACTTGGGCAGGCCCAATTCGCCGGCGCATGCGATGCGTTCCTCGGCGGTCATATCCACGAAATGCAGCGGAGGCTTGCCTCGCCGAGCATGATCCTTTGACAGTACATCGCGGAATGCTCCTTCGGTACCGCCCGGAGTAATACCGGTTTCCGGTGTTTCTTTTGGTGTTGCAGTCATACGTTCCTCATCCTGTTTCTTGGATTACGCGGATGCAGGTCCGCGGTTGGTACGGCATTTCCCAATGCGAAAGCCCGATTACGCGGCCAATATGGGCAACGGAATCGGGCATGGATCATGTCGCATAATCGGCAATCACAATCCGGTGATCCACAGCAGCACGCAGGTGAAAGGTGCGCTCATGAGAATGGAATCGACACGGTCCATCACACCACCATGGCCTTTGAGCAGATGACCCATATCTTTGATGCCGATATCACGTTTGAGCATGGAAGCGCATAGGTCTCCGAAAGTGCCGACTGCACCGATGAGGACACCGGCCAGAATCGGCACCCACCAGCGCGTTGACCATGTGGAGGCGTCATAGGTACATGCGAACACGGCAAATGCGCCTGCCATGGCAAACAGCATGGACCCGATAAGTCCTTCGACGGACTTCTTCGGTGAAATACGCGGACTCAGCTTATGCTTGCCTAACCATGCTCCGGCGAACAGCCCACCGGTATCCGAAAGAGCCGGCAGAAACACCAGCATAATCGCGTGCGCCACGGGGTGTTCGTTGAATGTCAAGGAAATGATAATGCAGCTGGCCAAGAGCGGAATGTACAGCACCGTGAGCACGGATACCGCCACATGGCTGAGTCTGGAATGATGCTGTTCGCCACCTTCATGGTTAAAAGAAGATTCCAGCCGTGCGCTTGCATCTGTGTTGGACAGCTTGCCGGCAACCGCCAATGACAGGCGGTTGCCGAAGCTGAGTTTTGCGCTGGCTGCGATCGACACGAGCATAATCGCAATGACGATGCTTAGCGACATGGTGATGAGATGGTACGGAGAGTAGTAGGTGGCGATCAACGTGAATGCAGAACAAATCCACAGCATGATTACCGGTATATGAAGGCCTACGGTGGCGAAATCCACACGAAGCTCCCATAATGCCAGAATCATGAATACTACGACCAGCAGTACGAACAAGTCGATGCTGAACAATAGACAACCGACAATGATCGCGACAAGCACTACGGCCGTGCCGATGGCCTGAGGCATGTTACGCCCGGTCTTTTTGTTGATCTGGTCGAGGGTTTCCTCAGCCTCTGCTTGGAGTTGTTCGTTGTGTGCCATAATGCTCCGGACCCGGTCTGACGATCAGACCTCCATGATCTCCTTCTGCTTGGTTTCCAGAAGGAGATCGATCTCATCGGTGACGGACTTGGTGACCTTGTCCAGATCCTTGAGCAGACGATCGCCTTCATCCTCGCCCATATCGCCATCCTTGACGGACTTGTCAATGGTTTCCTTGGTCTTGCGACGAATGTTACGCACGGCCACCTTACCGTCTTCTGCCTTGGACTTGGCGAGCTTGACGTATTCCTTGCGACGTTCCTCAGTCAGCTCCGGCATGGTAAGACGGATAACGTTGCCATCGCGATTCGGGCTGATGCCCAGATCGGAGTTTCGAATGGCCTTTTCCACGGCGGCAATCTGAGAGACATCGAACGGAGACACAGACAGCATACGTGGCTCAGGAACACCGATGGAGGCGATGGCCTTCAGCGGGGTCGGAGCGCCATAGTAATCAACGGTGATGCCGTTGAGCAGGGCAGGATTGGCGCGGCCGGTACGAATGCCGGCAAAGTTTTCCTTGGTGTTCTCGACGGTCTTGGCCATCTGGTCCTTGGCCTGATCGATAAGAGACATATTCAGCTCCTTTGTGTTGAGATGTTCGTCCGTGAACGTTGAGTTATTGTTCTGTCCGTGTATTCGATTGTAGGCGATACCGCTCCTGCAATCACTCGGCCACACGCGACTCGGCCGTGGAAACCAGCGTACCGATCTCCTCACCGACAAGGGCGCGCGTCACATTGCCTTGTTCTTCAAGTCCGAAGACGCGGATGCGCTTCTTGTTGTCACGAGCCATGGAGAGCGCCGAGGCATCCATAACAGCCAGATTGTCCACCAACGCGCGGTTATAGCTGAGCGTCTCGAAGCGCTTGGCCTCGGGATCTTTACGCGGATCGGCGGTATACACACCATCCACACCGTTCTTGCCCATAAGCACTTCGTCGCAGTGAATCTCCAAGGAGCGCTGGATGGAGACAGTGTCCGTGGAGAAATACGGCATGCCGGCACCGGCACCGAAAATCACCACACGTCCCTTTTCAAGATGACGGATGGCCTTAAGCGGAATGTACGGCTCGGCAACCTGTCCCATGGTAATGGCGGTCTGCACGCGAGTGGCCTGTCCTTCCTGCTCCAGGAAATCCTGCAGGGCCAGACAGTTCATAACCGTGCCGAGCATACCCATGTAATCGCCGCGAGAACGATCAATGCCCGCCTGCTGCAGTTCGGCACCACGGAAGAAGTTGCCGCCGCCGACCACGATGGCCACCTGAACGCCCTGCTGCACAGCCGGAACGATTTCCTCGGCGATACGACGAACCACGTGGGTATCGATACCGACCTTGCCGCCGCCGAACGCTTCGCCGGACAGTTTAAGCAGAACCCTGCGTGGCTTATCGTTATCAGTCATGTTATGCCTTCCTTCACCGAAAGTGCCCAAATATTCGTAGACTAGCGTATCGGCTTACAAAGACACCGTTGCAAGTTAGTTTGTTTTAGCTTGCAGGACGGTCTTGCGGCCGTCCGCTCCAAGTCTTACGCCGTTTGCATGGCTGCTTGGTTCACGTTTCATCGGGGTCCGCCTTCCATCCTGACGGGTGGCTGGTCTTATGTCCCCTCCGCGTGCGTTTAACGTCTCCGGGGCACTCCCGGCGACTTGGATGTTGATGGCCGCGTTCAGGTCGCGGTCTATGGTCAGACCACAGCTTTCGCAGTGGTAGGTTCGCTCGTTGAGGGAGAGCTTGGTTTTCACGCTCCCGCAGTTCGAGCAGAGTTTCGAGCTGGGATACCAACGGTCGATGACATGTAGTCTCGTACCCGTGCGGACGGTCTTGTATTCGAGTTGCCGGCGGAATTCCGCGAATGACGCGTCCTCAATGGCTTTGGCGAGACGGTGGTTCTTGACCATGCCGGCCACGTTCAGGTCTTCGATGCAGATGCCCGAATACGTGGATGCGAGCATCGTGGTGAGCTTGTGCAGCAGGTCGCGGCGCTGGTCGGCGACATGGGCGTGGATGCGTGCGACCCGCTCGCGCGCCTTGCGGCGACGGTTCGACCCGCTGGTTTTGCGGCTCAACTCCTTCTGCACGCGTTTCAACCGGCGTTCGCCGGCTACGAGAGTATGCGGATTCGGGATGACGACACCATTCGAGAGCGCGGCAAGCGTTTTGACGCCCAAGTCGATGCCGACCGTTCCGCCTGTCGGCATCCGGCCTGATGTCATGTCCGGCCGTTCCACGGTCAGTGACGCGTACCAGCGGCCCGCATGCCGTCTGACGGTCATGCGCAGCACTCTCGCGTCTCCGACCCGTTTCATGACGTTTTCCATGCAATGCACGCGTCCGATTCGAGGCAGCCTCAACGCTTTCGGGTCGCCGTCGATGAGACCGAACGAGCCGGTCGTGTACGCGAAACGAGGGGTCGCCTTGTCCTTAGACTTGAATCTCGGAAAACCGACCTTGCGCCCCTTGCGCTGTCCCTTCCTGCTTTTCGACCAGTTCGACAACGCGTCCGACAATGCTTCGAGACCGCTGCTGTACGCTTCCTTGCTGTTCTCCCGCCACCACGGTATGCCGTCGGCATCGACCGCCAGAATATCCTTGTTCGCGTTCCACCAGCGGCGCAACGCATACAGGGACCATGCCGGCTTCTCCTTGGCTTCAAGCATCTCCCTGACGTGGGCCAGCCCGGCGTTGAACGCGAACCGCGCCGTCCCGGCATGGGACAACAGCAGTCGCTTCTGCGCGGAGGTAGGGTCCAACGCGACCTTGACGGCCTCAAGCATTCTCCACCGCCCTCAACGCCGCCCGCGCCTTGTTCTTGGCGGCGCGACGCCCGTACAGTCTCGCGCAGAACGAGGTCAGCACCTCGGTCATGTCACGCACCAGATCATCATCCGATTCCGTGTCGTCCACGACGATGAGACGACGACCCTGCGCCTTCAACGCGGACTCGACCAGTCCCGCATTCATGCGAGCCAGACGGTCACGATGCTCCACGATGATCGTGCCCACGTTCGGGTCGGCAAGAATCCGGTTGAGATTGCGCCGCCTGTCGTTCATGCCCGAACCGGTCTCCATGACCACTTGGATGTCCGATGCGCCGAGACTGATGGCGAACGCCTTCAACCGGTCCGCCTGACGTTGCAAATCCGCTTTCTGATCGGCCGACGACACGCGCGCATAACACACGGTACGGGAACCCGCGACGAGCGTATCGGGCTTTTCGTATTTCGGGTCGTGGATGAGCCACACGCTTCCGGAACGTTCGAACGGCACGGGCATACGATTCTCACGACACCACTTCCACACCGTCTGCTCGTTCAACCCCTCACGAACAGCCCACTCCTTAACACGCATGAATAAGCCATAACACAGTCAACCAAAGAAAAACAAGTCAAAAACACAACAGTTCACAACCCCGACATAGGAGACATAAGGAAAACGCCACCCGGCTTTCCATAAGCCGCGTGGCGTTTTCCTTCAACAAGAGTATGTCTGACGTTACGCCGGACACATTTCAGCGATTAGCGTGACCCGTCGGGTTCACTCCTCTTCGCCCTTGCCGACCTCGATGCGCACGAAAGCGGTGGCGGTGCCGCCGACTTCCTTGAACAGATCGCCAACAGTCTTGGAAGGATCCTTGACGAACGGCTGCTCAAGAAGCACGACTTCCTTGTAGAAGGCGTTGAGGCGACCTTCGACGATCTTGGGAACGATCTTCTCCGGCTTGCCCTCGGCCAGAGATTTCTCGGTGGCCACACGACGCTCGGATTCGACCACATCAGCCGGAACGTCTTCGCGAGTCAGCCACTTCGCGCCCATAGCGGAAATCTGCAGGGCGGCTTCGTGAGCCACAGCAGCACCGGCCTTGTCGGTGGCGATCATGGCCACGATGCTCGGCGGCATCTCAGCGGACTTCTTGTGAGCGTAGATTTCGACATGATCACCGGAAATCTTGGCGTACTGGCCAACCTTGACGTGCTCGCCGAACAGGGCGGCGGCCTCTTCGATAGCCACCTTGACGGTGGAATCGCCAGCCTTGGCTTCGAGCAGAGCCTCAGCGTTTTCGGCATCGGCCTCAACGGCGTAGCCGAGAATCTCCTCGCTGAACTCAACGAACTTCGGGGTCTTGGCCACGAAGTCGGTCTCGGAATTCAGCTCGACGGCGTAACCGGTCTCGCCGGCGGCGGACTCGACGACCTTGGAGGCGATGGTGCCTTCCTGAGCCTTGCGGCCCTCACGCTTGCCGGCTGCGGCGATGCCCTTGGCGCGGATGATTTCCTTGGCGCGAGCGACGTCGCCCTCGGCCTCGGTGAGAGCCTTCTTGACGTCCATCATGCCGGCGCCGGTGTCTTCACGAACCTGCTTGATCAGTGCGGCGGTAATTGCTGCCATTGATTGTTCTCCTTATAAGAAGATGTTGCTTACCCGTAGACGACGATGGGAAGCGCTGTGGTATTCAGACACTTCCCATCGTAGAGCATCACTCGGCCTTTTCGCCCTCGGCGTTCTGGGCCTCAGCTTCAGCAGCGGGAGCCTCGTTGGTCAGGAGTTCCTTCTCCCAAGCTGCCATCGGCTGCTCGGCGGTTTCGCCAGCGGCCTTGGCACCCTGGCCAGCGCGCTCCAGCAGGCCTTCGGCGACGGCGTCGGCCATCAGGCTGGTGAGCAGCTCGATGCCGCGAATGGCGTCATCGTTGGCCGGGATCGGGTACTCGACGGAATCCGGGTCGGCGTTGGTGTCGACGATGGCGACAACCGGGATGCCCAGCTTGTGAGCTTCCTCGACGGCCAGGGACTCCTTGGTGATGTCGACCACGAACATCGCGGACGGGGTGCGGTTCATGTTACGAATGCCGCCCAGCTGCTTGTTGAGCTTGTCCTTCTCGCGCTCGAGCAGGAGGAGCTCCTTCTTGGTCAGGCCGGAGCCGTGCACGTCGGTGAAGTCCATTTCCTCAAGTTCCTTGAGGCGGTTCACGCGCTTGGAAACGGTCTGGAAGTTGGTCAGCATACCGCCGAGCCAGCGCTCGGAGACGTACGGCATGTTCACGCGGGTGGCCTGGTTGGCGATGGCTTCCTGAGCCTGCTTCTTGGTGCCGACGAAGAGCACGGTGCCGTTGTGGGCCACGGTGGTCTTGATGAAGTCGTACGCCTTGTCGATCATGTCGAGCGACTTGAACAGGTTGATGATATGGATGCCGTTGCGCTGGGTGAGGATGAACTGCTTCATCTTCGGGTTCCAGCGGCGGGTCTGATGGCCGAAGTGCAGGCCAGCCTTCAGCATGTCGCTCATAACGATCTGAGCCATGGTATTACTACCTTTCATTGTCGGTTCTTGCCTGGTCATGCGCACCTGCGTGCAGTCCTTGCCCCGCTGAAGGCGGAATCCGGACCGACCGACACAGGCCGTCGCGAGCATAACGCGTATTTGTTGTGCGCCGGTAGACGATATTGGTTGGCTCCAAACGCCAGCGACTGCGTTCGTTGCCGGGGTGGCACACGAATGTTGAGCCTAGCACAACCCCACGAATAAAGACATGTCTGCGGCAGGGCCTGCGGTAATGTCGTTCAGCGGTTGCGCATCTGCTTCAAAGCGGCGCGACGCTCCTCTTTTTCAAGGCGGTCAAGATAGACATGGCCGTCGAGGTGATCGCACTCATGCTGAAGCATACGTCCCATCAGACCGGTTCCTTCAAGCACCACTTCATTGCCATCCAAATCGATGCCACGTACACGGGCGTAGTCGGCACGACGGGTCTTGTACCACAGGCCAGGAACCGATAGGCATCCTTCATCGCCGTACTGTTCGCCGCGTGTCTCCTCCAGCACCGGGTTGAGCACATAGCCGATTTTGCCTTCAATGTTGTAGGAGAACGCTCTCAAGCTCACACCAATCTGATTGGCGGACAGGCCAGCACGTCCCGGGTCGTCTACAGTCTCCAGCAGGTCGTCAACCAATCGGCGCACGGCAGGGGTGATTTCACGGATTTCGTCACAAGGGGTGCGCAGGACGGGGTCGGGAACGACCCTGATCTCACGGATTGCCACGGATTTACTCCTCGTTCTTTTCGCTGTCCTCTGCCGCGGCATGCGCTCCGGTCTCATCCGGCAATACCGGTTGACCATCCTCATCATCCTCGGCCTTGGACTTCTTGATTTTCTCCGATACGCTAGCAATCGAATCCGACACGCTTGTCTTGACTTGCTCAGAGGCCTGCTTGACCTGTTCGGAGGCTTTTTTGACGGTCTCGGACGTGCTATCGATAATCTTTGCAGTTGCCGGCAACGGCTTGTTGGAAGGCTTCGGCGCGTAAAGCTCATCCTCGATGATATCGGCATATCGCTGCAGCACCTTCGGACGTACGACTTTCATGCTGGCGGTCAGCGTGCCACGATCCTGGCTGAATTCCTCGTCGAGCACGACAAATTTGCGCACAGATTCAGCACGGGAGACATTGGCGTTGGCCTGATCAACGTACTGCTGGATAAACGCTCGCACGGCATCGTTGTCACGAGCCTGTTCCAACGTCATATCCACATCCAGACCCTGGCCGGCAAGCCACGAACGCAACATCTCCGGATCAAGCTCGATCAACGCCGAAACGAACGGCTTGCCGTCACCCACCACTACCGCATGAGCCACAATCGGACAGGTGTCGATGATATCCTCCATCGGCGCGGGACTGATGTTCTTGCCGCCGGCGGTGATGATGATGTCCTTCTTGCGACCGGTGATATAGGTGAAGCCGCGATCCTCAATACGACCGATGTCCCCTGTTTTGATCCATCCATCCGCGGTCATCGCCTGAGCGGTCAGCTCGGGCTGCTTATAGTAGCCGAGGAACACGTTCGGACCGGTCAGCTCGATCTCGTCGTCTTCGCCCAATCGCACGCCCATACCGGGTCCGGGCTTGCCGACCGATCCGACCACGTTATCATCCTGCCAATTGACCAACATCGGGGCGGCGGTTTCCGTCATGCCATAGCCTTGGATAAAGGTGATGTCGTCCATGCCATTAAAGAAATGAGCGAGATCGACATTCAGCGGTGCGCCACCGCATGCAAGCCACTTCAGATTCGGGCCGAGCGCGGAGCGGACCGATTTGCCGACAGTGTTCATGAAGAAGGAATGGCGCAGTCGTTCAGTCAGAGGATGCCCGGCACCGGACTGCTCATCTTTGCTCCAACGGACGAAATGCTTGGCGGCCTGTGCGAAGATACGGCCGCGGATACCCGCGCCGGCTTTCTGCGAAGCGGCGTTGTATACTTTCTCGAATACGCGAGGTACGCCAAGCAGATATGTAGGCTTGAAACTGCGGATATCAGCCAACAGATGCTTGGCGTTCGGAATGTATCCCACGACACCGCATCCACCGAGGGCCACATACTGGATGTATCGGGCGAAGCAGTGCGCCAAAGGCAGGAATAGCAGCAGACGGTTGTCCTCATAAAGCATGTCACGAAGAATCTCATAACCGTTGAGCACGATATGGGTGTAATTACGATTCGAGAGCATGGCCCCCTTGGGCTTGCCCGTGGAGCCGGAAGTGTACACCACAGTGAGCAGATCATCCGCCTTGACTCGGGAAATGGCCAAATCCAGTGTTTCATCGGATACGCCATGACCGAAATCAGCAACCGCGTCCAGCCCATCGGCTTTGAAGTTAAATACATACTTCAACCCCGGGTGGTTGCTTCGAATCTGTTCCAAGGTCTGCGCCCGCTGGAAATCACCGGCGAACGCGATGACGGGGTCAACCTCTTCGACGATGCCGGTCGTCTGCTTCGCGGAGTCGGTTTCATAAACGGGCACCACTACTGCACCGATGGCGGCACATGCAAAATCAACCACTCCCCACTCATAGCAGGTAGGCGAATAGATGAGGACCATGGTTCCGGCTTTGACGCCCAATCCCAGCAAACCCTTGGCCACCGTACGCACACGAGCGAGCATCTCGGTTGCGGTGGCACCATGCCACTGATGAGTGTCGTCATCCTGCCATTCGGCGATGACGTCATCCGGCGTACGGGCGGCTCTGCGGACCAGCAAGGAGAAAACGGTGTCTTCGTCCGTGGTCACGTATCTGGGTTCTTCGACATGTTCACGCATGGTCTCCACTATAGGCGGACCGGTCTATGACGGCACGACGGCTTGCCGTCAATCAACCCAGATCCGCGTACACACACATCCATCGCGATCCGATAAAGCGCAGCTTGAGATTCACGCGGATGTCTTCTTTGCCGATCATGACGAACACCGCCATTTCCAGAGTGTCCTTGCTGATGTTCGTGCCATCGATAAAAGTGGGCACCACCGGCAAATAGCAAAGCTTCGCTTTGAGTTCCGGATGCGTGAGCATATGGGCGTCCAGCAGATACTGCATGGTCTGCAGCCGGTCAAGGCACGGCTTGGTCATCGCTCGATTCAGATGGCTCAGCCCCAGTTTGCCTCGGATGACGTCAGTTGCCGTACATGCCAGTCGACACGAAGCCATCGCCATCGTGTGGCATTCCTGAGCATTCAACCCGCCGATGAAAGTGGAATGGAAATGATACCGGATTGGACGATCCGACGATTCCAACACAATATAGCCGTCATAACCTGGCAACGGCGTACGCGAATTCGTGTTATGAAAATAGTCATCGTAATCCATGACGACCTCTGAATTCCCCCTCAAGCCTCACCTACGTTGGTAAGTGCTGAGAACTACATCACCACGAATAACGGTCCAAGTCAAATTACGCGAGCGTTCCTTTCCCTGAAGGCACCTCAACAGGGAAAGGCTCCAGCATATGAACACATACGCTGGAGCCCTCAACAGTTTCAGGTTTTGACGAATCGCCACGTTCAACGGAACCAGCGAAACGCCCTGCCTGCTACTTGAACAATCCTGCGGCTACTGCGCCATATGAGGAGTAACCACCATACCGCAACGCTGGAAATTCTTCACATCCACGTATCCGGTGGAGGCCATGGCACGCTTCAAGGCACCGATGAAATTCGTTTTGCCATCGGCCTGATGACTCGGCCCGAACAGGATCTGCTCCAAGGAGCCGACCGTGCCGACCGTGGTGCGGTACCCACGCGGCAATGTTTGATGACGAGCCTCGGCACCCCAATGGGTGCCCTTTCCGGGCGCCTCGGTGGCTCGTGCGAGCGGGGCGCCAAGCATCACCGCATCAGCGCCAAGAGCCAACGCCTTGACGAAGCTGCCGGAATCTCCCATACCGCCATCGGCGATAACCTGCACATAACGACCACCGGACTCATCCATGTAATCACGGCGAGCTTCCGCCACATCCGCGATGGCGGTAGCCATAGGCGCATGGACACCGAGAGTCTGTCGCGTAGCAGATACGGCACCACCGCCAAAGCCTACCAGTACGCCGGCGGCACCGGTGCGCATCAGATGAAGCGCCGCAGTGTAGTTGGCGGCACCGCCCACAATCACCGGCACATCAAGGTCGTAGATGAACTTCTTCAGATTCAATGGCTCCTGACCGGAGGAAACATGCTCCGCGGAAACCACAGTGCCGCGAATCACGAACAGATCAACACCGGCATCAACCACGGTAGAGTAGAACTGTTGCGTGCGTTGCGGAGACAGCGATCCTGCCACGGTTACGCCAGCTGCACGAATCTCGTGCAGACGCTGCGTAATAAGCTCCGGCTTGATGGGCTCAGCGTAGATCTTCTGAATGCGCTCGGTGGCCTGTTCGGCAGGCAAACCGGCGATTTCGTCAAGCAACGACGTCGGATCGTCGTAGCGAGTCCATAAACCCTCAAGGTCCAGAACGCCAAGCGCGCCCATCTTACCCATGGCTATGGCGGTGGCCGGACTAGTCACTGAATCCATCGGAGCACCGATCACCGGCACATCGAACTCATAGGCATCGATCTGCCAAGACGTGGAGACGTCTTCGGGATCGCGGGTACGACGAGATGGGACGATGGCGACATCGTCAAGTGAATAGCCGAGACGGCCCTTTTTGCCCAAACCGATTTCAATTTCCTGAGACATGGACTCAAGCCTATTGCCGGGGACGGACGCGAAGCCCTCAAGTGTCCACATACTCGTATCCATCGGCCCCACGTTACAAACATGCGATATGACTAGAACATCTTCACACCAGCTCTAGGGAGGAAACATGGCCAAAATCAAGGTCGAAGGCACCGTTGTCGAACTCGACGGCGACGAGATGACCCGCGTTATCTGGAAAGATATCAAGGATCGTCTGATTCTGCCGTATCTCGACGTGAATCTCGATTACTACGATCTGGGCATCCAGCACCGTGACGAGACCGATGATCAGGTGACCATCGACGCCGCCCACGCCATTCAGAAGCATCATGTGGGCGTCAAATGCGCCACGATCACTCCTGACGAAGCCCGAGTCAAAGAGTTCGGGCTGAAGAAGATGTGGAAATCCCCGAACGGCACCATCCGCAACATTCTGGGTGGCACCATCTTCCGTGAACCCATCGTGATGAGCAACGTGCCGCGTTTGGTGCCCGGCTGGACCAAGCCGATCGTGGTGGCGCGCCACGCTTTCGGCGATCAGTACAAGGCTACTGACTTCAAGGTGCCGGGAGCCGGACAATTGACCGTTACCTTCACCCCGGATGACGGATCTGAGCCGATTCAGCATGTGGTCTACAATTACGGCCCGGATGGCGGCGTGGCTCAGGTGCAGTACAATGTGAACGATTCGATCCGCGGCTTCGCACGCGCATGCTTCAACTACGGTCTCATGCGCCACTACCCGGTGTATCTGTCCACCAAGAACACCATTCTCAAGGCCTATGACGGCCAGTTCAAGGACATCTTCGCTGAAATCTTCGAAACCGAATACAAGGACAAGTTCGAGGCCGCCGGGCTCACCTATGAGCACCGTCTTATCGACGACATGGTGGCCAGTTCATTGAAGTGGCATGGCGGCTACATCTGGGCTTGCAAGAACTACGACGGCGACGTGCAGTCCGACTCCGTGGCGCAGGGCTTCGGCTCGCTGGGCCTGATGACCTCCGTGCTCATGACCCCGGACGGCCAGACCGTGGAGGCCGAAGCCGCACATGGCACCGTGACCCGCCATTATCGTCGTTGGCTCAAGGGTGAGAAGACATCCACCAACCCGATTGCCTCGATCTTCGCTTGGACCGGCGGCCTTAAGCATCGCGCTGATCTGGATGGCACTCCCGAAGTGCGGCATTTTGCCGAAACCTTGGAGAAGGTCATCGTGGATACCGTGGAAGGAGGCCAGATGACCAAGGATCTCGCCATGCTCATCGGCCCTGACGAACCATGGCTCGATACTGAAGGATTCATGAACGCATTGGATGAGAACCTGCAGAAGGCGTTGGCCGACTGACGCTGCGTCTTCCCGGCCGTCCTTTCCTCAGAGTCAGCGCGAAAACGCAGAGGAAAGGACGGCTCGTCTTGCTTCCCTGATTGTTCCCGGATATATGACGATTTACGCCATATGCCCGGGACTTTTCATATACCGGCGACTACTATCGTTGTTCAGCTTGTTGTTTCGACATCCGTTTTCAGGATTTCAAGGAGGTTCCGTCTGCCTATGGTGTCTGCACGCCGCCCACTCACTGTTCTTGTTGCAGTCCTTGCATCCTGCGCAACGCTGTTGTCGTTGACAGCATGTGTTTCCGGCTCCGACGCCGATGATATCAAAGGCAACTCATCCACGGTGACATCATCCTCTGCGGGCTCGGTGGCGCTGTTCACCCCGTCCGACGGCATCACGTTAAATCAACAGACCCCACTCAACAAATGGGCCAAACTGGTGCCCGATCTAACGAAGGCTTTGGTCGAAGCCGGAATGGAAAAAGGCAACATCTCCCATAAAACCTCGGATTCGTTGGATAAGCAGAGTCGAGCCATTCAGGATTTTGTCGTCAGCCATCTTTCCGAGACCGGCAGTTCCAATGATTCCAAGATCACCATCGCTCCGGAAAACATGACGTTGCTTGTAGCACCGGTGGTGAAATCGGACGCTTCAACCAGACAATACGGCGACTACGTCAGTCAGGAGCTGAACACCAACGGCACTGGCGAAGAAGGAACCGATAACGACGACAACTCCGATAACGACGACAACGCGACTTCGCACGAATCAGGTGAGGTCAACGGCGGAGAAACCACACCAGACGATGAACAGTCCCAGGCAGCAGATCGTCTGGTTTCCTCTCTGAAGCTGGCGCAGGAATCCGGCATGCATGTGATCTTGCTAGGCAACAGCATTACCGGATATGAGCCGGACGCATTCGTGAAATTCTCCGACGCGCAGACCATTGGCAAGATACAGGCCGAGAAGGTGAAGGCCAAGCTGGAACTCGATAAAGCGAGCAAGGACAATCCGAAACAAATCGAGGTGCTGCTGCCCTATGAGGCCAAGGATGACAACGGGAAGGCCGTAGACACCACATTCGCGCAAGAAGCGTTCCAAGGTATCTGGAGCGTGCTTGGAGCCTATTATCAAAAAGGTGTCATAGAGAGTCCGTCTGGCGCGTTGGATGCCGATTCCGCACAGGACGATTGGCAAAACGTCGCTTATGATGCCTCTCAGGACAATGCCGTTGCCGATACACTCAAAAAACGGCTGGCGGCCAAGTCGTCAGCCTCGTTGACGCGCATTGACGCCATTATCGCCATGAACGACTCCGTGGCTTCTGATGTTGTTGCCACTCTCGACGATATGGGATACACCGGTTCCGCCGCAGACATCAACCCTCAGATCACCATTTCCGGCATTGTGGGCAATATCACCGGCAAAAAGGATTTGTCTCGTCAGGCAGTACCTGATCCAATCAAATCCCCGGAGAAGGATAAGGCCGGCACGGAAACCGATGGTTCCGACACCGACGAAAGCACGGCCAGCAAGAATCGTGATTCTCGATGGCCGCTGGTGACAGGATACGGCGCTTACGTATCGGTCATCCCTTCCATCGTCAACGGCAAGCAATGGATGACCGGGCTGGAGGATCGTCAGGCGTTGGCGTCTGATATCGCCCAGGCATGCACGTTGCTGAACACAGGAAGCACGCTCAAATCCATGTCCGTCGTACACAACACTACGGTTGCAGGGGTCAAGAAAATACCGACAATCAGTGAGCCGACCATCGCCGTCAGCGCCAGCAACCTCAAAGCCGAGCTCATTGACCCCGGTTATATCTCTCTGGCCGACGCCGGATTGTGATTCGTTTGTCCTGGATCTTTTGCCGTTGGCACTTAGACCGTTCTCTGACCAGTCGTCTTCGAGATATCCACCGTTTCGCTAGTCAGAAAGAAGGGAAGCCGAAAAGCGGCTTTACGACAATACGACGTCTCGACGCGTACGATTCAGGATCCAGATAATCGTCGGCTCCGCGTTTCAACCCCCAATGCAGACACTGGTCGTCACAATGATCTGAATTGCCAGCGACCACGCCTATGGCCTGCCCACGTGTGACCGATTGTCCTACCGATAGTTCAGTTTCCGCAGGCTCAAACGTTGAGGTAACTCCGCCCCTATGTCGTATGCTCAACACCGTTTTACCGGCAACGCTTCCGACGAAACTCACGACACCCGCTTTCGGAGCGACAATCGAAGCCCCGGACCCGGCAGCAAGGTCTATGCCACGATGCCCGGCCGACCATGGATTTAGCGGACGTTCGAACTTCCTCACCATCTGCGGAGGAATGACGGGCCAGATATATGCCGCCTCACATGATCCGGCTATCTGATGTTCGAGGGCAACCGCACCGGTAAAATCTGCGATGGAATAATCTGCCGTTCCACTCACCAGCATTCCATCGCTACCCTCATAATGCGAATCGACGATCCACCCTAATCCCAGAGCCAGAAGCAACCCCATGGCTGTTACTGCGGAGATGACCGCATCCATGCGACGTTTATGCTGTTGTTCCGCTTGTCTGCGTATATAATCTCGCCACTTTGCAACTCGTTGCGCCTCATCGCGACGCCAATCAAACCACGACATGTCTTTCCCTCCTACCTTGACATATCCGTGCATTCACCGGCTCTTGCACCGGTTATTCCAGATTGGCTGACGACAAGCACGGCTGTCTACTCACATCGACCTATGTGGTTCCAGCTTCCGAAGTTATCCACATTGCATGTCTCGACGATGCCTGAACGTTTCCTTTGGCCGATACGCATATTGCAAAACCGTCGCAGTGGTTCAGCGCGTAATACAAGACAGAAATCCTTGCTAGACCGTGAAAGCATCCTCTAGGACGAGGCAATTCGGCGGTCAGAGAGCTCCGTAAGAGGAGATTTGAGGAGGTATGCGAATTTATTGACTGCTATTGACTACCGAACCTGTTTTGGTCGGATGAGAGAATCCCGAAAACGACGAAACCCCTTGATTTTCAAGGGGTTTCAGCTGGCTCCTGCGACTGGGCTTGAACCAGTGACCGTCCGATTAACAGTCGGATGCTCTGCCAACTGAGCTACGCAGGAATATTCAATTTTCCCTGACCGATTACCTGATCAGGAGAGCTCCTGCGACTGGGCTTGAACCAGTGACCGTCCGATTAACAGTCGGATGCTCTGCCAACTGAGCTACGCAGGAATATTTCCTCATGCACAAGATTCCTCTCGCGCACAAGTCATATATATTACATATCTCGCAGGAAAAAGCAAATTACGTGCGTTCAGGGCATGTCGCGCGAAATTACGCGTCCATAGCACGCTTATGACCAGTACCGCTGCAATCCCGCAGCAAAGAACTTCCCTGCATACTCACCTTACATACTCACCTTGGTCAGAGGCATAGCCGAATCGATGGCGAAATCAGGAGCGCTGGGAGCCACGCCGGCCTCCACAAGGTTCACGCCGAGCATGGCCACCATGGCACCATTGTCCGTGCAGAGTTTGATCTGTGGAATGCGTACTTCCACGCCGTGCTTCTCACCGTATTCCAAGAGCTTGGCTCTGAGTTGCGAATTGGCAGAGAAGCCACCACCCACGATAAGCGTGTTGGAATCGTACTGTTCGCAGCCGCGCATGGCCTTACGAGCGAGCACAGTTGCCACGGAGTCAGCCAAGGAGGCACATACATCGTCTACAGGGATTTCGCGGCCATCAGCCTGTTCGCTTTCCACCCAGCGCGCCACGGCGGTCTTGACGCCGGAGAAGCTGAAGTCGTAGGGGTGGGCGGCACCGGCCTTACCCTGAGTCAGACCTTGGGGCACGCGGATGGCATGCGGATCACCGTGTTGCGCATGGCGGTCAATATGAGGGCCACCCGGATAGGGAAAGCCGAGCAAACGTGCGACCTTATCGAAGCACTCCCCCGCTGCATCATCCAATGTGGTACCCACTACGTCAATCTTGCGGGGCATATCTTCCACATGCAACAGTGACGTATGGCCGCCGGAAACGATCAGAGCCAGTGTGTCCGGCGGGAAAGCGCCGAACTGCAATTGCGTAACCGCGATATGCCCGATTACATGGTTGATACCATACAGAGGCTTGCCGGACGCCCATGCGAGGGCCTTGGCACCGGAGACACCCACAGCGAGGCAGCCGGCGAGTCCGGGGCCGGCGGAGACGGCGACGGCATCCACGTCGGCAAGAGTCATATTCGCGTCGGCGAGCGCTTTGGAGACGCATGGCACGAATGCCTCGGCATGGGCGCGAGACGCGATTTCGGGGATCACGCCGCCGTATCGCGCGTGTTCCTCCATGGAGGAGGCTACGACGTTGGAGAGTAGCGTACGTCCCTGCACGATTGCCGCCGCGGTTTCATCACAGGTGGATTCGATTCCCAGTACGATTGGTTCGCTCATGATTCCTTACCGTTCTGTTCTGTATGTTCGGCTGTATGTTCGGTATTGTGCTCGGCCGCGCTGTCGTTGTCCGGCTTGGTCTTGTCCGCAACATCATCCATGCCGTTGTCTGAACGTTGAAAGCCGATGATGCGCGGTTCGAGGTCCAATGCCATAACGTAGGCATCGATACCTTCAGGTTGGTAATAGCGTTTGCGCATACCGATCCGTTCGAATCCAAGCCCTCGATACAAAGCGATGGCCGGTTCGTTGATTACGCTGACTTCCAGTAGCATGCGTCGTGCGCCTTGGGCCTTGGCCCGTTCGATGAGGGTTTCCATCAATGCCCGAGCAATCCCTTGGCGTTGATGGGCGTGACCGACTCCTACATCCATGATTTCGGCATCTTCGCCGTCGTACCAGTAACCGGCGAACCCACGTACAGAACCGATGCCAGCGTCAACGGCATCATCAATGTCATCACCGATAACGTCGAACACGTACGTTCTGCCCGGCCCAGTAAGTTCCTCACGTACAGACGTCTCGCTCCACGCATGGTTGCCGAAAAGTTCGACCTCCAGCGCGCGCATGGCGGCAACGGCTCCCTCGTGGTCGAATTTGCTCACATCGACGATCATCAGGCGTTACGCTCCGCGCCATCATGACCAAGCACATGCTTAAGCGGGGCCGGCACTTCGGCGTCTGGACGGCGCAGATACAGCGGTTCGACCAGAGTGTCCGGCGATTTCTTGTCATTGAGTTCCGCTTCGGCGGCGAAAATGCCGAGTCCCTGCTTCCCTTGGTCGAGCACGGAATCGTCGATGATGTCACCGACCGATTCGATGCCGCCTAGCTCGGCCGCGTATTTTTTGGCACCGTGACCGATTACGTCGACCATTACGTCGCCTTCGACGGTCGCACGATATGCGCGTACTGCCTGATTGACTCGTTCGACGATGGAGGACGGGTAGTCGATGTCCATGCCGATCAGCGGCTTGGCGACGTCCGTCTCGCCTGTCCCCTTGCCTCCGACTGGGTCCGGGCAAAGTTCGAAGTACAACTGCTTGCGTCGAGCGTCATTGACGGCGAGCGTGAGCACATGGAAGGTTTGGGGGCTCCCGAGCGTGCCCGACTTGCCGCGGCGGATAAGGTTCCACTGTGCCTGCGGTTCAAGCACGTTCTGGCCAAGCAGTTTCGCGCCGGTGGCGAACGCCAACGCCTTGGCTGCCACGATGCCGGCACGCAAGCCGGTGAATGGCGCAGGGCCGACACCTACCACGATCTCATCCAAGTCGGAGGGTTTGAGACCGGCATCGGTTATAGCACGGGCGATGTTGCCTTGCAGCTTTTCCACATGGGTACGCGAATCGGTTTCCACAATGGGTTCATGTCCGGTCACGCCGACCGTGGAACCGAATGAGGTGTCAATCACCAGCGTATGCGTCACCATGCAATCCTCCTGCGTCACATCGGCCACCGGCCGCGAAAAACCCTTACGAGTCTACAACCAACTCTCTAGGAATCAGAGTGCGAACGAATCCCAGCGCGGCCCCACCGGCACGAATGTCACGGTACGTTCACCGTCACCGGTGAGTTCGCCGCTCGCATCCATAATTCGAGCGTCCTTCAGCGGGCGGTCGATGTGAATCTCCAATCGTTCTGGTGCCAACGCGGTAGCCATCTGCTCGCCCCATTCCATGAGTACCACGGTGTGTTCGCCGGGATCTTCTAGTTCCTCGTCCAGTCCTAGCGACTCCAGCTCGTCCAGCAGCCGGCCGACTGCGTCCTGTCCAGGCGCATAGGACACGCCACCGAGACGGTAGACATCCACGTGCACCAAATGCACGAGGGTGCCGTCTGCGAATCGTCCATCAAGTTCACGAGCAATGGTGAAGGTGGGCGACACGATAGGTTCAGTAATATCAAGCCCTGCACCAAATCCCTGCGCGAATGTGGTCTTGCCCGCACCGAGCGGCCCGGAGAGCAGCAGCACGTCGCCTCCTCGAACCAGCTGCGCCACCTGACGGCCCAACTCCCGCATGCGCTCTCCAGTCGGCACGGATACCGTGATGTCATTTGCGCCCATTGTCTCGTTTCTCTTTCCCGTTCTTTTTCGTCTTCTTCGTGTCAAAGATTGCGACGTCTTTCACGTCACCACTAACGACCTTTCCGACCGATGTCTTCAATGCACCGTTCCAACGCATACATCGGGTCTCCGCCGTTCGATTTGCTTTGCTCATCCGCCCATGCCAGCATCCGTATGCAATGCGCGAGTCCCGCAGAAGTCCATCCACCGAGTTGACGCATCGCATTTTTCAGCACCCATGGATTTGTCTTCGCCTCAGCCTGCGAGATGGTTCCTGACCTCACTGCGGATGCCTTGGCTATCGTTCTGAGTTTCATGGCAAGCGCGCCAATCAGCGCTATTGGATCAGTGCCTTGTTCCACGGCGGCGCGCATCATCACGATGGCTTCGTCGGTGTGTCCTTCTACGGCTTTGTCCGCCACGGCAAAACCGGTGACCTGCGGATTGGCTGTCAGATACTGATTTACCCGTTCCAAACCGATCGGATTGTCGTCGAAGTCAAAGCACAGCTGCTCGCACATTGCTGCCAGCTCTCCGGTTTTGCCTCCGAGTACGGAAACGAGCTGCTGCGCCGCCATCGGTTCAATGCGACGTCCGCGTTGTTCGAACTGCGCGATGGCAAAGTTGAGCTGCGCATCCGGTTTCTTCAGATCGGGAACGTCTTCCTTGCGAGCGCCGGCCTTGACCAACTGGTCAAGTATGCGCTTGCCTTTTGCGCCACCCTCGTGTTGACAGATCACCACACTGGAGTCGGATGGATCTTTGACGGCTTCCTTCGTGTAGGCCACGACTGCTTCGGCAAGCTTGTCGTCCGCATTCTGCAGGTTGACCAGTTTGACTACAGCCACATCCGATAGCAGGGATGGGCTTACGGCTTCGTCGAAGGCGTACTGATCGGCACCGGTGGCGTCCAGTTCGATGAGTTCGGCGTCCGGCCTGGCTTTGAGCGCTTTGGCGCACAACTCCTTGACACGTTCATTGTTGAGGTATGAGTCTCCTCCGGGCACCACCGTTACCGGTACGTTCGCTGCTGATCTGGCCATGCGTCCATCTCCCCACACAGCTTGGACAAGCTACGTCTGCATATCGTATTGCAGGTGGATGATGACCAAACTGCGAGCAGGAACGTCAGCGTCTCATAAACAGCTCCAGGTCAGTCATAGGCTTCATCCAGTAGAGTGTCGATTTCGGGGAAATGCTGGGGACTGGGCCGCCAGACGGGGTGACCGGCGGCGACCACCCAAACCGGATGATTCAGTGTGTGCAGGTTCCTGTATGGATCGTCATTGAGCACCACAAAATCAGCGAATTTGCCGACCTCCAACGAACCGGTTATGCCGTCAACGCCAAGCACGCGCGCATTCACTTGCGTGACGGCGTGTATCGCCTCCTGAGGCGTGAATCCAGCGAATCGCACCAACAGTTCCAACTCACGCCATGTGGCGTATTGCGGCACGAAGGTCATGCCTGTGTCTGTTCCGACGCCGATGACCAGACCGGCCTCATGAGCTTGTTTGGCACCGGCCACCATGCCTGCCACCACGTGCTTTGAGTTTTCCAGTTGGATATCCGTAATACCGGTTATGTCTTGTCCGATCATTGTAAGCGGCAATCCGGCGGATAATGTCGGCACCAGTGCGGAATAGCCACGTAGCGAATTCGGATTATGGCGGAACAACGCAATCAGCTCATCGTCCAGTGTGCTGCCATGTTCGATGGTGTCTACGCCGGCGGTCAGCGCACGTCGTACGCCTTCCGGACTTTGCGCGTGCGCGGCTACGATGATGCCGTGTGCGTGTGCTTCATCGCAAATGGCGCGCATCTGTTCCACGCTCATTTGCGGACTGCCGGCTTCGCCTGTTTTCTGTGCATCGGTTACGCCGCCGGTTGCCGCGATCTTGATCACGTTCACGCCGTGGGCGATGTTGGCCGCCGCTGTTGCACGCGCCTCCTGCGGCGTGGCGCTGGTCAGAGCTATCAACGGTGCGCCATGGCCTTCCGGGATCGCCAGCAACGGCCCGGAAGACAGAATACGAGGTCCTGGCATCTCCCCAGCATTGACACGATCCCTCAGAGCCGTCACCTCATAACCCACGTCGCCGAGCGTACGAATCGTGGTGACTCCGGATTCCAGTAACGTCATGGCATTGGTTTTGACCAACGTATCCAGATAAGGCTTGCCGAGCGGCGAATGCACGAACTTGGAAACCATGCGTTGTCCTTGAGGCGTGGCGAGACGCGGATTCAGTGGTTTACCTTGCGCAAACAGGTGCGTATGAAGATTGATCAGGCCCGGCATTACGGTTTTTCCCGTGCCGTCGAGATAGTGGTATTCCTCGGGAATGCTGGTTTCGATGCTGGGCGCGATTTGTTCGATGCGTCCGTTCGCCCCCACCAGAATGGTCATGTTGTTGCGCACGCTACCGGCCGCGTCTGCCATGACGACATGCACATGCGACAGGGCGAACGGTTCGACGATCGGATTGTACTGATATTTGCGCGAGAACTTCATGACCTGCTCCTTTGACTGGCCGACTGTCACGCTCCACTGTAGCGTCCGACGTGAAAGACTCGCGGCCGTCGCGACTCACTCCCGTAAGTTCTGCACGATGCCTTCAAGGGCAAGAGCGGCACAAACGCAAGAGGCATCGAGTCAGCGACCGTCCGCGTCTGGAATGAGCAGCCGACGCGTCTCCTGCCACCAAAGCATCATGCGAAGGCGACGGGTTGAGCCGAAATACCGGCCGGGCAAATCCGCATCAGCACCGTCCTGACCGCGCCGCCGGACGATACGGACCGTGAATACTGCGAGCGCCGCGATCCCGCCCTCCGCCGCCAGCATCAGTACGGCTCCGCTCACCCCTTCCGGCCAAGGCAGCACAGCCCAATCGCTGGCTCCGAGCCACATCGCCACTTGTTCCATGACAAGCGTACCCAACGATGCAATCCATGCGAATAGGCCCGCCAACCATGGCGCGCACCATGCGCAGGACAGTGCCATGAGCCCGGTTAAGGTGGCGAAGCCTACGAATGGCGAGACCAGCAGGTTTGCCGGTATGGACAGCAATGGCAACTCGGGTTCCATCAGTATCTGAATAGGCAGTGTGAAAATCTGTGCTCCCATGGTCATTGCCGTCATCTGCGCAATCGGCTCCGGCAACAATCGGCGAAACGCGTCGCTCAAAGGCTTGGTGAATAGCACAATGCCGATTACCGCGGCCGAGGAGAGCGCGAATCCGTAGCTTCGTGACATGTCGGGGTTGACTATGAGCACGACGATCACCGTCCAGCTGAGGGCGCTTACCGATTGCGCGCGTCGCCCTATGCCATATGCCGCGATACCCAGCAATCCCATGATGAGGGCTCGGGTAACCGAATCACCGGGAAACATCAGCAACGCGAGCAACACGTATGAGCATGCCATCAGCATGGCGCTGATGCTTCGTTTGAGCAGCAATCTCATGCACGTTCTGCGTACTATATCGGCAAGCAGTACGAAATGTCCGCCGGAGACCGCCATGAGATGCATGATGCCGCAGCGTTGGAATCGTTCTTCCAATGTATTGGAGTAAGTCTCATTGATGGCATTCGTGCGACTCGTCGTCAGCGTGTCAGACGAGATCTCGTATGCCGGGCTGCCCGCCACGCTTGCATAATCCTGACCGAGTACGCCCATGGTAAGACCGGGGACCAATATTCGGCCTTGATCGGAAAGTCGTTCGGTAGCGTGGAAGAACGACTGCTGCATATGTTCTATCATTGCGCGATGCCATGGCGGTTCTTCGACTTGTGCAACCGCCGATCCGTCTTCCACCGACAGCCATAACGGCATGCGACCGTATTCGGATTCCTTCAGGGTTCCGCTCAAATGGTAGACCGCTCCCCTATGGATTATCGAACAGTGTTGTGCCGGCATATAGACACGCGCTTGGGCGGAAGATCGCTGCATTGCTGGATTGACCTGTTCACTGCGGGCGGCGGGAATGGACACGTCCATGCTGATGCCGTTGAGCCTCACATCCGCTTGGCAAGCGTATTCACGTCGGTCGGAGGCTACCATCGGTGCGATAACGGTGGCTCGTACTTGCGTAAGAGTGCCATGGTTCCTGGCCCATACCGAAGCCGAGTCACGCCATGCCGCGCTATCCGCCGCAATGGCGGTGATGCCGCCGATGCACGCCACCGCAAGACATACCGCCACCGTGCCCATCCATCGTGTTCTCAATCGCGTTGCCATTATCAGCGCTACTACTGCCAAGATGATAACGATCGCCGTCATCACATGTGCCGATGCGGTGGCGGAAGTAGATACCGCACTGTTCATCGCGGTCTTCGCGCTCTCGGGCTGAGCCGCTGCACTCCACTCGTCGAAAGCGAGGTGGGCGGAAAGACTTGCGGACCATAAAGTCAACGCCACCGGCAGAAGCCGCCAGTCGCGGCTTCCCTGTTCACGCAGCATCCAATCCATCATTCCTCCTCAGCGCACTGTCACCTGTCCGCGAATCTTCTCCAATGTTTTGGATCCGATACCTTTCACGTCAAGGAGCTGCTCCACGGAGCCGAATCGTCCGATGGCCTTACGATGTTCTAAAATCCGTTCTGCGGTAACCGGACCGATGCCTTTGATGGTCTGCAATTGTTCGGATGTGGCGGTGTTGAGATCGATACGCCCATCCTGCTCCGCCGAGGTCGCATCCTCGTCTAATGTCCGGCCTGTTTGGTCGGCGTCACCGTTTCGCACATCATCGTGTCGTTCGGCTGTCGCCGAATCGTCGCCATCCTCACCGGTGTCATCGTTGCTGTCGTTGCTGTCATCGTTTTTGCCGGAAGTCTGTACCGCATTACGGTCGGATGACAGAACGGAAAAGTTCATCGCCTGTTGCGCCAGAAGTGTCAGACTTATGCCAAGTGAAGTGACCAGCAGCAGTATCACCACCAGCGCATGATTGATGGCGAACGTGAGCCGCGGCTTATCTCTGTTACGCCGCGCCGTTTCGTTCATAGCATCGGATGGTCTCACGCCGATCAGCATGGAAAGCGATTGCCGGCCGGAAAACGCCGGTTTCGTATCCTGTTCTGGCCGAATGGATCGTTGTGGAGCAATCATCCTTGATGATTGCCTCCGGGAAGGCAACGGCACGCTGTGTGCGCTATGCGCGCTGATACGTGTGGAGTCGTTCTCCATCGAATGACGATACGGTTTTGAGCCACGCGGGTCGGCCTGGCTCTCGTTGCGATGAGCTTGCATGCGACCTGACAATGCGTCGAGTCGTGCCGCTGCATGCGCCACGCGGACGGATTGAGTCGAACGACCGCCGGTGAAGAGATGAAAAACGCCCATGCACTCCAAATTGAGGGGTGCATGGGCGTTTTGTCCAGCCGGAATGAGGTATGTGGTTCCAGCTTATGAACTTATCCACACTGATGCGCGTCAGTGGCGAACCGGCCCGCATCAGTCATCCCGATGCCGCAATTCGGCTCAGGTTCGGCCGAAGTTATTCCGCGGGCACGATGGAGACGATCTTAGGCGCCTTGACGATCACCTTGCGCGGCTCCTTGCCGCCAAGGCGTTCGGCCACGGCTTCCAATGCCTTCTTCTCCAGTTCGGCCGGATCGATATCCACCGGCACTTCGAGCTTGGCGCGCACCTTGCCCTTGATCTGCACCACGGCGGTCACGGTGTCGTGACCCACGTAGCGTTCGTCCGCCACCGGCCACGGCTCGGCGGACAGGGATTCGTTATGACCGAGCTTGTTCCACATCTCCTCGCAGATGTGCGGGGCGATCGGGGCGAGCATCAGAATCTGCGGCTCGACGGCGGCACGCGGCACGGACTTCAGAGAGGTCAGGTGGTTGTTGAGCACGATGAGCTTGGCGATGGCGGTGTTCGGGCGCATGCCCTCCATCTCTTCGGTCACCTCGGCGATCGTGTTGTTGAGGAGCTTCAGGGTCTTCTCGTCCGGAGTGTCTTCGGACACATGGGCTTCACCGGTGGTCTCGTCGATCACGTTGCGCCACAGACGCTGCAGGAATCGCATGCCGCCGACCACGTTGCGCGTGTTCCACGGACGGGATTCGTCCAGCGGACCCATGCTCATCTCGTACAGGCGGAAGGTGTCGGCACCGTAATTCTCGTACATGAAGTCCGGGGTCACAATGTTCTTGAGGGACTTGCCCATCTTGCCGAACTCACGGTTGGCGTGCTCACCGTTCCACGTGAACGTCGGCTCGCCGGAGGCGTCGGCTGGGCCTTCCACGACCTCGTCGGCCGGCACATACTGGCCACGGTCGTCGGTGTACGCGTAGGCCTGGATCATGCCTTGGTTGAACAGCTTGTGGAATGGTTCGGCGGAGTCCACATAGCCCAGGTCGAAGAGGATCTTATGCCAGAAGCGGGAGTAGAGCAGGTGCAGCACGGCATGCTCCACGCCGCCGATGTACAGGTCCACGCCGCCCTCGTCACCGGAGTACTTGTTGTGGTTCGGACCCATCCAGTAGTCGAACTCGTCCTTTTCGACCATGCGGGCCGTGTCGGTCGGATCGATGTAACGCATGTAGTACCAGCAGGAGCCGGCCCAGTTCGGCATGGTGTTGGTGTCGCGATAGTAGGTCTTCTTGCCGTCGCCCAGATCGAGCTCGACCTTGACCCAGTCCTCGTTGCGGCTCAGCGGAGCCTCCGGGTTGGATTCGGCGTCCATCGGGTCGAAGGTGCGCGGCTCGTAGTCCGGCACATCCGGCAGGTTGATGGGCAGAGCGGAGTCCGGCAGCAGGTGCGGGGTGCCGTCCTCACCGTAGACGATCGGGAAAGGCTCGCCCCAGTAACGCTGACGGGAGAACAGCCAGTCACGCAGACGGTAGGACACGGTGCCCTTGCCGACACCTGCGGATTCAAGCCATGCGTTCACCTTGGCGATGGCATCGTCCACCCGCAGACCGTTGAGGCTCAGGGCATCGCCCTTGGCCTTGGTGGCGTCCACGGCGGAATTGATGACGATGCCGTCGTGGGAGACGAACGGCGCCTTGCCCTCGTAGTTGTCCAGCGAATCGCCGGATTCCGGCAACGGCTGGACGGTGTAGATGACCGGCAGACCGAACTTGACAGCGAAATCGTAATCACGCTGATCGCCGCCCGGCACGGCCATGATGGCACCGGTGCCGTAATCCATGAGCACGTAATCAGCAGTGAACAGAGGCAGCTTCGCACCGGTGATCGGATTGATGGCATACAGGCCGGTGAACAGGCCGGTCTTCTCGCCGGCTTCATCCACACGATCCTTCGCGGTCTTGGATTCGGCGGCGATACGGTAGGCCTTCATGCCTTCGGCCGGAGTGGCGTAGCCGCCCTTCCAGGCTTCCGGCACATCGGCAGGCCATTCCGCGGGTACGTACTGGAGCAGGTCATGTTCCGGGGAGACCACGGCGAACGTGGTGCCGAACAGGGTGTCGGGACGGGTGGTGTAGATTTCCATGTCCTTGACACCATCGGCGGTGGGCACCTCGAAGTGCACGGATGCGCCGTGGGACTCACCGATCCAGTTGCGCTGCATGAGCTTGACTTTTTCAGGCCAGTTGATGCCGTCGAGATCCTCGATGAGTCGGTGGCCGTACTTGGTGATGCGCATGGACCACTGACGAAGTTCACGCTGGAAGACCGGGAAGTTGCCGCGCTCGGACTTGCCTTCGGCGGTGACCTCCTCGTTGGCGAGCACAGTGCCAAGGCCCGGGCACCAGTTGACCGGGGACTTGGAGATGTAGGCCAAGCGGAAGTCGTTCAGAATATCCTGCTGCTCGGCTTCGGTGAGGTCTCGCCACGCCTTGCCGTCGGTCTCATGACCGGGGATGGTTTTCTCTCCGGATTCGAATTTGGCGACGAGTTCGCTGATCGGGCGGGCTGAACCCTTGGTACCGGAAGGGTTGGTGGCCTCATCGTCATACCAGGATTCGTAGATGCGCGAGAAGATCCACTGGGTCCAGCGCACGTAGCCGGGGTCGATGGTGGCGAAGGTACGGCGGTTGTCGAAGCTCAGACCCATACGATGCAGCTGGCGGGACATGTTGGCGATGTTCGTCTCGGTGGTCACGCGCGGATGCTGGCCGGTCTGCACGGCGTACTGTTCGGCGGGCAAACCGAAGGCGTCGTAGCCCATGGCATGCAGCACGTTTTCACCCTTCATGCGGTGGTAGCGGCTCACCACGTCGGAGGCCAGATATCCGAGAGGATGTCCTACATGCAGGCCTTTGCCGGACGGGTATGGGAACATGTCCATGGCGAAATAGGCGGTACGACCTTCGGCGTTGCGGCCCTTGCCGTCCTTCAGATCACCGTTGACGTTGGCCGCCCAGAAGGTGCCATGCTCGTCCCAGTACTGCTGCCATTTGTTTTCGATGTCCTGCGCCAGTGCGGCGTTGTAGCGGAAGCTGGGCTCTTCGGTTTGCGTGCTCTTCTCGTTGTCACTCATAAACAAGCAAAGTAGCCGCGCAACTGGACACGCCATCGCCGTCACTCGGTGGTCGAGTCAGCATCCGAGACAATGGCCCGAGGATTGTCACCTGTCGTTGTTGCAAGTCCGGTGTTGCGATGAAGCCGATCCTGTGCCGCCGACAGATCGCCATCGCGAACCATGTCCTGCAACGCTTCGGCTATTTCCTCGGCAAGTTGCGAATCGCCTTTCCCTACCGCGATGCCGTATCGTACGGCACCCCGATCTTCAAGCACCGTCATATACTGCGGCCCGTTAGCCGATCTCAGGCCGGACAACACAGCAGAATCGGCAACGATGGCATCCGCCGAGCCCACCTGCAATGCCGTGACGCATTGCGCGTAGCTGCTTCGGGGCCGCACAGTCACTTCAGGATGGCTGGCATGAAACAGCGCAACGGTTTCATCGCCTTTCACTGCGCATATAATGCGGTCAGAGAGGTCGCGGCCGACGGCGGATAAATCACCGCTCACATCATCATCGCCTCCGATGAACCTGTCACGGTCATCGACGCGGACCAGCAATCCCACCCCTGTCTGCAGGTATGGTCCCGCGAAGTCGACCTGGCTCATGGACCCATCGGTTACCGGCCAAGACGCCACGACCATATCCACCTGGCCATCATCCAGCATGGCGAATCGGGTTTCCGGACGTACCTGCTTGAAGATGATCTGCTTGTTCGCATACCCGAGTTTAGCAGCCACATATTTGGCGACCGTCACATCGAAGCCCTCGTATTCGCCATCATGCCATGCCCCGATTGCCGGCTCGTCGGCCGGCACGCCAATGGCGATGGTGGGACCTTCCGGCGCGCCGGACACCGTGGTGACCTGTACATGGCCGCAACCGACAAGCGCCGGAGCGCAGACCAGCATCGCCATCACCGCAGCGGCTAGACGGATACCCAGACGGCTTGCACGACGAGGACACCTAGGCATCGGCGTGCGTCACTTGAACATACGCGAACGGGTGAGGAACCATGTCACAGCCACCGAAAGCGCTATGGAGATAAGGATGATCGTCAAGAATCCCCATGATTTGTCACTCAAAGGCATACCGAGCATGCCCTCCTGGAAATTCATGCCGTACATGGAGAAGATCAGCGTGGGAATCGAAAGCGTGATGGAGATGATGGTGAAGATGCGCATCACATTGTTCAGGTTGTTGGACACGATCGAAGCGAACGCATCGGTCATGTTCGCAAGAACGCCGCTGTAGATGTTGGCCATCTCGATAGCCTGTTTGTTTTCGGTGATGACGTCGTCGAGCAGGTCTTCATCATCCGGGTATTTCTTGATACGTTGCAGCGTGGTGAGTTTTTCCATCACGATTTCGTTTGATTTCAGCGATGTGGTGAAGTACACCAATGTTTTGGACAGTTCCATGAGCATTACGATCTCACGGTTCTGCATCGAGTGGCGCAGCTTCAATTCGAGCTTGTCGCTTTCCCGGTCGATGATGCGCAGGTAGCGCAAATACATGGTGGCGTTGCGATAGAGGACCTGCAGGATGAATCGTGAACGCATATACGTGTTGAATCCACGGATCGTGCCTTCCATGAATGGATGGAGCACGGGCGTATCTTGCATGCAGACGGTGATGATGAGGTTTTCAGTCAGGATGATCGACAACGGGATGGTCTCGTACCAGTCGCGCCCGCCACGTTCCTCCACGGTGGGGATATCCACGATGATCATCGTGTAATCATCCTCGACGTCCACACGTGAACGTTCCTCATCATCCAACGGGGCGCGCAGATCGGCCAGATCGATGCCGGTCTGGGAGGCGACGGTGGCGAGCTCCACATCGGTGGGTTCGCTGAGACACAGCCATGCGCCGTTTTCCGGTTTTTCGATCTGCTCCACTTGGCCGTTGATCGAGCTGAAGATTCTCAGCATGATGTGTTCACCCGCCTTTCGCGCTTTCCAGTGTTCTATCGCTGTACGGTCTAAAACCGAAATTAGTCTAGACCCACCGGGCGAACTTATGGCGAAACCGGCATCTTCAGGGACTCATTCCCGTAGTTTTACGGTATTGTCACGGGCGTTCTCGCCATGATTTCAGGACCATTGCAAAGTCCATGAAATCCAAGGCCATAAGATCACCAGACGATAGGTTGCCAATCCGGTATTGACGGGCCGCGAAGCTCGGCGGGGCCGTTCTCCCAGTCTGCATTGTTCGCGATGGGAGGCGCCGCATTGTATTCCTGCAGTTCGAACAGGGGCTCGTCGACGTCACGTCCATTGACGGTGTGACGCACTTTGAGCCGGCACCAGCAGGCGTTGCGCATGCCTCCGAGTGCGTTCATGCCATCTGGATTCAAGTCAAGCAGCCTCGTAATAGTGGCGGTAATCCATGAACCATGGCCGACCAGCATCATCGTTGTGGGCGTCGTGCCCGCATAGCGAGGATCCGCGATCAACTCCTGCACCGCTTTGGCACCGCGTCGCCCCACATGGGCACGACTTTCCACGCCGTAACGGGTCTCTCCCCCGGTATGCTGCTTCCACGAAGCGTAGGCCGCCGCGTCTATGGCCTTGATCTCTTCCCGGGTCAATCCTTCCCATTGGCCGAAACTCCGTTCACGCAACCGTTCGTCCAGAATGACGTCAAGGCCAAGCAGATCAGCGAATGCGTGCGCGGTCTGCTGCGCCCGGAAGAGATCAGAGGAAATGACCACCATGCGACGTGCGGCCGCCGGAGCCTCACGGTATTGGCCAAGATCGGTGCGTTCGGCCGCGCTCGCCGGCGGCTGCGCGATCAACTCGGGGCGAGCAGCGCATTCGCTGACTTTCGCCCAGTAGAACCGACTGGCGAGCGCATATCCGCTTTGGTCGGCCTGCCATTGGCCGACGATGTCCAACGGCACGTCGATCTGGCCCTGCAGCCGGTGCGCGAGATTGTATGCCGTGCGCCCGTGACGCAACATCACCACTTCATCGATCATGTGGCCTCCTTACCCGTTGTTCTTTCATCTCATCACAACCCTTGGAGACGAAATCGTTTGTATGTGCGCGCGATTGACCACCGCCCCGCGAACATACAAACGTTTTTCCCGGTTCAAACCTTTGTATGTGCGCGCACCCTCCGTTCCTCACGCGAACATACAAACGGCTTCCACGGCGATCCGGCTGCCGTTCAACGTCGGCGTTGCCGTGTGCCGGCTCCGCTCCTCTACAATGGCGTACGTGGAGATTAACGAACAGACATGGGCGTTTATTGCCGAGCATCGCCATGACGATGTCCGCGAACTGGCATTGCATGCCAAGCATGATGCTGCAGTTGATATGCCATTCGCTTTGGAGCAGATTTCCGGATGGCAGCGTGCTTGTGTAAAGCTTCCTGACTGGGCCGCGCATGACAGGCTGATCTACCCGTCCCAGGTGCCGATGGAACAGTGCTCCTCTCAGTTCACGGCACGCTATAAGGCGCAATTGGCAATCCGTCTCATGGAAGAGATCAGACATGCGTCCACCGGTACGGATGTACCCGGCACCCCCGCGGATGGCCAAAGCATTGGCGCCGGGATGGGTGCCGATCGGTCGAACTGTTCCGATGATCCATCGCCCACTACTCTCGTCGATCTGACCGGCGGCTTCGGCGTGGATTTCTCCTATATGGCACCTGTGTTTGATAACGCTGTTTATGTGGAGCGTCAGTCGAATCTCTGTGAAATCGCACGGCATAATCTCCCGTTGCTCGGTCTAGGTTCGACGCGGATCGTCAACAAAGATTCCATCGAAGTGTTGAATTGCCTCGATTCTGCTTCGATGTTGTTCCTTGACCCGGCTCGCCGCGATAGTCACGGTTCGCGCACGTATGCGATAGCTGACTGCACTCCGGACGTACTGGCATTGAAAAGTCAACTTCTCGCCAAAGCGCCTTTGGTTATGGTCAAACTCTCCCCTATGTTGGATTGGCATAAGACCGTGGCCGATTTTGCCGGTTCGGTGCATGAGGTACACATCGTATCCGTCGGCAACGAATGCAAGGACCTGTTACTGGTGCTGAAGCGTGGCATTTGCAATGAGCCTCGCATCGTATGCGTCAATGACGATCAGGTATTGGAGTATCATGCGATGAACGACGAAACCATTGACGCCGGTAGGCGTGGACAGTACGAGCAAGAAACCATCACCGATGTTTCGAAAGCCGGCTATCTTTATGAGCCTAACGCCTCGATCATGAAAGCAGGATGCTTTGATGTTATCGAGCAGCGTTTCCCGGTTTCCATGATTGCGCCAAACAGTCATCTGTTCGTTGGCGGACAACGTGTCGATGATTTCCCTGGTCGATCGTTCGCTATCACCACAGTGGGAAGCTTGAATAAAAAGGAATTGAAACATACTATTTCAGGGCTTACTCATGCCAATATCGCCGTGCGCAACTTCCCGATGTCCGTTGCCGCGTTACGCAAAAAGCTGAAGCTCAAGGATGGCGGCGACACCTATCTGTTCGCCACCACCAATGCGTATGGCCACCATATCGTCATCGCCACGAAAAAGGCCTGAAAACCGCATAAAAAAGCCGCTCGCCAAGTACGACGAAGCGGCTTCACAGGTTGCAGCTGCACGTGGAGCTGCGAAACGATCAATCCTTGACGATGGTCTTGCCGGCGTTCGGGCCGGAGGCCAGGTTCTGGATCTCGGTGACTTCGAGCACCGGAATCACGGCCGGCTTCTTGGTGCCCTTCTCCTCGGCTACCTTGACCTGCGCCTCGTAGATGTCGTCATCGGTGTGCAGGGTCACAGTGCCACGGAAGCGGTAGCCCTGCTTCTTCTCCAGATTGGCGAAGGCAACGACCAGCGGGGAACCGTTCTTCAGATTCTCGTAAGTCTGGCCTGCGGTACGCTCGTGGTAGGCGATGTGCGTGTCGTCCAGCACGAACAGGGACATCTTCGGACCGAGATCCAGCTCGCCGTCCTTGGAGATGGTGGAGACGAAGCCGAGGTTGTTGGCCACGAATTCCTTGATTTCAGGGGTAATGACTGCCATGGCAAGTCCTTTCTTGACAAATTAATACCTATATAAGATTAGCGAATGTGCACTCCATCCGCCCGCATGTTCGCTGTGAGTAACCTCACCTTATGCTCTTGCCTCCTTGCCTTGGCCGGCGTATATCTCATGCATCGCCTTTCCAACGCAGAAAATGTCACTTCCGCCGATGACAGACACTCGCCGCCTCCTTGTCTTCGTTTTGGCCGGCCGTACCCGTAATCTATGTGCGGAACGACAAGAAACAAGGCCGGGGTGCATTATGGGTATGGTCGAACGTTTCAGCAAGCTGCGCAGCCGCTGGTCCCGTTCATTCCCTCCGAATCTGGCACGTCTCATGCTGCTCGCGTGCGCTGCATTGTGGGGAGGAAGCTATCTTCTAGCCAAATTTGCTATGGAGGCCATTGCACCCCAGTGGCTGATGACCCTGCGTATGACCGGCGCCTGCCTGTGCATGCTGGCATTGTTTCATAAGCACATCGTGCCGTATCTGACGCCGAAAATCATCATTCCGGCATTGGTGGTGGGGCTCACCTACTGGGGCACGATGATTACGCAAACCATCGGTCTGCAGACCATCGAACCGGGACGCAGCGCGTTCCTGACCGCCGCCTACTGCGTATTGACGCCGTTCGCCACATGGATCGTCTCGAAGACACGGCCCAAGATCATCAATCTGGTGGCGGGCGTGATCTGTTTGATCGGCGTGGGTTTCGTGTCGCTCAAGCCCGGTGGGTCCTTGTCGTTGAGCATAGGCGACTGGCTGACCATCGCCACCGCAATCATCTTCTCGTTCAATCTGACGTGCCTTGGCGTGTATACGAAACGTTTTGATCCGATTGCCGTGACGTTTGTGCAGTTCGCCGTTGCGGGCGTGCTGTTTCTGATCGGCGCTGTGTTCACTGAGCCGGCACCGAACGCCGGCTGGCTGGCCCCCTCGGTGATCGCCAGCGTACTGTACCTGTTCCTTGGTGCCACGATGAGTGCGCAGATCATGCAGAATATCGGCTTGGCCCATGTACCGGCCTCGCAAGCCTCGATTATCATGTGCACGGAAAGCCTGTTCGCCGTGTCTTTCTCCGCCTTGTTCTGGGGCGAACGCATCATATGGAGTTCGTTGGTGGGATTCGCACTGATTTTCGCAGCCGTGCTCATGTCGGTGCTCAGACCGACCAAGCACTCGTTGCACCGTAACTGAGCGTCGTCCGAGGGGCTGGGGAACCGACCGTCACTGCCCAGTTGTGAAGATTTTGAAGGTCTCGTGTAAGCATTCCGTTATATTCATCGAGTCTTCAGGAACCTTGGAGTCCAACCGTATAGGTTCGAGGATGTGAAGAAGTTTTTCCAAGGTCTTTCCCTTTCCTCGATCGTGGCGGGCACCCTTGCGGCTGTCACCTCGTTTCTGCTGGCGGCGCATATCGGCATTGCCGGCTCGGTGATCGGCGCGGCAGCCAGCTACATCATCTCCTCCGTGGCCACGAATATCTACAAGAACGTGATCACCGCCTCTACCGAGAAATTCCAATCGGTTTCAAATGATGATGAGGACAACGGCAGTGAAGATGGGGATGCGAGCACGACGCCGACAGGCCAGCCACACGAGGAGCATGATTCCGTCAGTTCCGCCGATGCCGGCAACACTCACGAAGAAGAAGGACGACAAGTCACTTCCTCATCAGATACGGCGGAATCCGACGACATTGACGCACGCGCCGCGTTGGCCGTCGAATCGCTGTCTGTACGGAAGCCTCGCGAAATAGTGTCCAATCGAGCACAGGGACACACGTATTCGGTCAACGAGCTCCGCAGGAAACGCAAGCCACGCAATACGGCACGTACAGCCGTCGTGGTGACCCTAGTGTCCGGCTTGCTCGCCGTCGCCTTGACCGCGGGCATCATTATGCTCGTCACCCGCGGTCAAGGCACGGATCACGTCGTACGCGATTGGAACACTCCGACCGTCACCACGCCAACGCAAACGGATACCGATGCCGACACCGACACGCAAACCGATACGCCCAATTCCTCCAGCAACGATCTCAACCAGAGCGGCAACAGCACGTCGCAGGATTCCACATCCGGCAACACCGGAGGTACCGGCTCGGACTCTTCGACATCATCCGACACCAATACCTCCGATGGCTCAAATACATCTACAGACGACAGCGACTCCAGCGGTACGACGGACACGAACTCAGGCACCAACAGCGGCAGCACGTCAAACAAAACCGAAGACTCCACAGGCTCGTCGGATTCGTCCTCCGGCGGTAGCTTGGATTCGGGAACCAGCGGTTCCACTTCCAGCGGCACCGGTAGCACTGGCGGCTCAGGTTCTTCTGGTTCAACCGGATCGACCGGCTCTTCCAATAGTTCGAGTTCAAGCTCCGGGACCTCCTCCAACACCGGTGAGGCAAGTGGCACCGGTATTACGACCATTCATTAATGAATTAGCGATTGGCTGTCACATCTCCTGCCGTGATAGTCAATGGATATCAACAATCGCCCTGCGTCCACTACGACACCGGTCGTCAATCCCGGCGACCAGCTTTGACATGGGGCAATGAGAGACTGGAACACTATGAGCACTATTACTATGAACACCTCTGAAGGTAGCATCACCATCAACCTGTTCGACGACAAGGCTCCGAACACCGTCGCCAATTTCCTTGGCCTCGCCACCGGCGAGAAGGAGTGGGCGGATCCGTACACCGGTCAGCCTTCCCACGGCAAGTTCTACAACGGCCTGACCTTCCACCGCATCATCAAGGACTTCATGATTCAAGGCGGTTGCCCGCTCGGCACCGGCACCGGCGGTCCAGGCTATGAGTTCGATGATGAGATCGACCCGAGCCTGAAGTTCGATCGCCCGTACCTGCTGGCCATGGCCAATGCTGGTCTGCGTCGCGGGCGTGATGGTCAGATTCATGGCACCAATGGCTCCCAGTTCTTCATCACGACCGTGCCGACCCCATGGCTGGATGGCCACCACACCATTTTCGGCGAGGTCGCGGATGATGCTTCCAAGAAGGTAGTGGATGCCTTGGAAGCGGTCGCCACCGATCCGATGGATCGCCCGCTTGAGCCGGCTGTGATTCTGTCCATCGACGTGGCCGAGTAATCGAAG
This sequence comes from Bifidobacterium olomucense, assembly GCF_012932375.1. GTDB lineage: Bacteria > Actinomycetota > Actinomycetes > Actinomycetales > Bifidobacteriaceae > Bifidobacterium > Bifidobacterium olomucense. Next base: position 279,622 of record NZ_JAAIIG010000003.1, read on the forward strand.
CTCGACAGAAGAACGATATCCATCCGTCAATCAAAGAAGGAGAGCCGCCTGACTGCATCTATGATTTGCAGTCAGGCGGCTCTCCTGTTGTTTTTCTATTACCCCTCCTGCAGAAGAGGCAGAGCTTACTTCAGCTTACTTCATCTTGCGCAGACGCGGCTCAGCGGATTCCTTGGCACCGGTGATACGGTAAACGTCAAAGACTCCTTCGATTTTTCGGACAGCAGCCAGCAATGTATTGAGGTGCTGCGGATCAGCCATTTCAAAGCTGAACTGGCTGGTAGCCACACGATCGGAACCGGTGGCAATCGTACCGGAGATGATGTTTACTCCATGATCGGAAAGCACACGCGTCACGTCAGACAACAGGTTGCGGCGATCCAACGCCTCGACCTGAATCTTCACCATGAACAGACCCTTGGTGCTGGTCCACTCGACCTCAACAACGCGCTCGGGCTGCTTGCTTTTCAGTTCGATCATGTTCTGGCAGTCGGTGCGATGCACGGACACGCCCTGATTGCGGGTGATGAAGCCGATGATCTTGTCTCCCGGTACCGGCATGCAACAGCGGGCAAGTTTGATCCACACATCTCCCACGCCTTTGACGGACACGCCGGTTGAACTGCTGGAGGTCTTGCGCTCCACCGGCTTCAGCGGCAGAACCTCCTGCTCCACCTCTTCGTCCACCTCGTCGGCACCGGCGTCCTTGACCAGATGCGAAATGACGTTCTGTGTGGAAACCTGACCGTCGCCGATAGCGGCGAACACCGCATCCGCATTCGGGAAATTCAAATCGTCGGCCACTCCCACCAAAGCTTCGGGAGTGAGCAACGCATTGATGGGCAGATTCCGCTTGCGCATGGCGCGCGTCAGCTCGTCACGTCCTTCTTCAATAGCCTCGGTACGACGTTCCTTGGAGAACCATTGGCGGATCTTGTTACGGGCCTTGGGGCTTTTGACGAAGCTCAACCAGTCGCGCGAAGGTCCGGCGGTGTCCGACTTCGAGGTCAGGATCTCCACCGTGTCGCCATTGTCGAGCGTGGTGTCGAGCGGCACCAGTCGACCATTGACGCGTGCACCCATCGTACGATGGCCGACTTCGGTGTGCACGGCGTAGGCGAAATCAACCGGTGTGGCCTTGGCCGGCAGGGAGACAATCTTGCCTTTCGGCGTGAACACATATACTTCCGCGGAACCAAGGTCCTCCTTGAGGGAACCAAGGAATTCGTTGGAATCAGGGGTTTCGGACGTCCAGTCGGCAAGCTGCTGAATCCACTTCAGGTTGTCGGCCTCGGAAAGCTCCTGACCGCTCTCGCCGCGTTTGCGATCGGACTTGTCCGGAGAACTCAGCGCACGGCCCGCCTGGCCGTTCTCCTTGTACTTCCAATGGGCAGCGATACCGAACTCAGCGCGGCGGTGCATGTCCCATGTACGAATTTGAATTTCGACCGGCTTACCACCAGGTCCTACTACCGTAGTGTGCAGCGACTGGTACATGTTGAGCTTGGGCATGGCGATGTAATCCTTGAATCGGCCCGGTACCGGATTCCATCGCGCATGTACGGCGCCAAGTGCCGCATAGCAGTCCTGAATCGAATCAACGATGATGCGCACGCCCACCAGATCGTAGATGTTGGCGAAATCATGGCCGCGTACGATCATCTTCTGATAGATGGAGAAGTAATCCTTCGGGCGGCCGGTCACATAGGCCTTGATGTGCTGTTCGGAAAGATCCTCGTTGATTTCGGCGAGGATCTGCTTGAGATACACGTCACGTTGACCGGCACGACGTGCCACCAACACTACAATTTCATTGTAGATTTTCGGATATAGGACTTTGAAGCTCAACTCTTCCAGCTCGGTTTTGATGGCATTCATACCAAGCCGGTTGGCCAGTGGCGCATATACATCGAGGGTTTCACGCGCCTTCTTCTGCGCAGATGAGGTTTTCACATAACGCCAGGTACGAGCGTTATGCACTCTATCAGCCAATTTAACCACCAAAGTGCGCACGTCGCGGCTCATGGCCACGACCAGTTTGCGGATGGTTTCCGCCTGAGCGGAATCCCCCACTTCCAGCTGGCTGAGCTTGGTCACGCCATCGACCAGACCGGCCACCGTGTCCCCGAATTCGGCACGGCATTGCTCAAGCGTGTAATCGGTATCCTCCACCGTATCGTGCAGCAGACCAGCCGCCACTACTACCGGCCCCATGCCCAAATCGGCAAGTATCTGAGAGACGGCCAGCGGATGAATGATATACGGCTCACCTGATTTGCGACGTTGCGTGGAATGTTGAATCACTGCACGACGATAGGCGCGGTCAAGAATGGACAGGTCCTCATCGGGGTGATGAACCTGACACACCTTCTTAATTGGTTCCAGTGGATTGAGCGGATCAGCACTGATCTCACAACCCAGCTTACGGGCGGCGTACTGCTCGCCATCAATCTCCGACATACCAGGCACCTCCCTCATCTTGCAAACATTGTAACCGCGATACGCAGTCGCTTGGACTCATGCCCGCTTCTTTTCGAACACTGAGCCTATGGACGGCGTTCGGCACAACTCATATACGACATACACGATTCCTGAACCGGTAACCGACCGCAGATAGCCGATGGTCTGCACCATGCAAGCCATGGTGCAGACCATCGAGAATACAAACAGTCAGGATGCCACGCCGGTCGAGCCGAAGCCGCGTTCGGCACGGTCGGAGCCCGGCAGAATCTCTGCCGGCACGAATCGCGCCTCGACATACCGCTGAATCACAAGCTGAGCAATGCGATCGCCCGGATGGAAGACAACAGTATGTTCCGGATCGAGATTGATCAGCGGCACCTTGATCTCGCCACGGTATCCCGCATCAACGGTTCCCGGCGCGTTGAGCACAGTGACACCCTGTTTGACGGCCAAACCGGAACGCGGATGAACCAACGCCACATAGCCTGCCGGCAGAGCGATGGCCACACCGGTAGGAACCAAGGCCCGTTCAAACGGTTTCAGCGTCACATCGACAGTGGTGATCAAGTCGGCACCGGCGTCACCGGCATGCGCATAATGCAACTGCGCCGGGTGCTCCGGGTCCAAAGACTTGACCAGAACTTCAGTGGATTCAGGCTCGTTGTAGGTCTCGTCGAACGCCATCAGGCGGCGCACTCCTCACACACCGGCTGGCCATCCTCGTCTGTATAGGCGAGCTGGCTACGGTGCTTGACCAGGAAACACTGCGAGCAGACGAACTCGTCACCCTGCATCGGAATGACGGTCACTGAGGAGTCTTCGTTGCTCAGATCTGCACCCGGCAGCTCGTAATCCTCGGCAATGGCGTTCTCATCGTCATCGATGTCGCTCGAGGAGTTCTGCGTGGACTTCCCCAGCGCCTGCAGCGATTCCTCGTCCTCGTCCTTGTTGCGGGGGGAATCATAATCCTGAGCCATTATGGTCCTTTCGTCGTATGCCCTCTACGGTCGGCGTCATTGCATTGCGCCGTACTCGCCCATAGGGTACACGATTCGAAAAAAAACGCATTACACCAGTATTGGTCCATAAGTTCAAAAGACCTAAAATGGGCGGAATTTCAACATTTTCTAACGGTACGACGAATTGTATATCGGCGCGTCGCGACACGGTATGAAACCTGCGTCAGTGGCTCTCGGGACATGCCCCTGATATCTCAATCTGCAATGCGCGCCATGGTCATCAAACCGCAATGCCACTCACTTTGATCTTTGCATTTCATATGATGGCTGACTGGCAGTGAGATTTCCTATCCATACTAATATTCATAAATACGCCTGTCGTCAATGAAGACGGTTCAATCCTTAGGTGGCTCACGTTTTCGGAAACGACATGCACGGTTCCCGGTATGAGACCGGGGATCGAGGGTTGAGGGAGGTTCATCTCATGTCATCGAAGAAGAAGACGATGGCCGTCACGGCGGCCGTGCTGGCGGGCGCCACGTTGCTCGCGCCGAACACTGCCATGGCGGCGGACACGGCCGCGGACGCGGGACAGGCCGCGGCGGACGCGGTCGCGAAGGCCAACGAGTCGGCCGCACAGGCCAAGCAGTCCGCACTTGAGGCCGCGAACCAGGGCGTGGCGGACGCGCAGTCGAACGCCACACAGGCGGGCGTCCAGTTGGATCAGGCGCAGGCCAACCTCCAGTCGGCGGAGGCGAACCGCGCCCAGGCGCAGGACACGCTCGACCAGGCGACGGCCGACCAGCGGACTGCCCAGACGGCCCGCGACCAGGCGGCCGAGGACGCGGCGAACGCGGCCGACGGGATCAGCCAGGCGCGGCAGGACATGACCGCCGCCGCGGAGCGCATCGACAAGGCCACGCAGGTGCTTGAGGACGCGCAGCAGGCACAGTCCCAGGCGCAGACGGACCGTGACGCGGCGCAGGCGGCGAAGGCCCAATCCGAGCAGGCCGTGGCGGACGCGCAGGCGAAGGCGGACGCGGCCCAGGAGGCCAAGTCCCAGGCGCAGACGGACATCGACAAGGCGGACGCGGCGGCGAAGGCCGCGCAGGCGGACATCGACAGGGCGGACAAAGCGGATCCGGATGCGGCGAAGACCGTGTGGGATCAGGCCCGGGCGGACGCGGCCGTGAAACAGGCGGCGGCGGACGCGGCGAAACAGGACGCGGATGCGGCTTCCCAAGCCCTGTCGCAGGCCCAGGAGGCGCAATCCGAGGCGCAGACGGCGAAAGAGCAGGCGGACGCGCTGGTGCAGCGTCTCCAGAACGCGCAGGACGCGGATCTGAGCGAACTGCGCGCCGCGTTGCAGGCGGCGAAGCAGGCGTCCCAGTCGGCGGATGCGGCGGTCCAGGCCGCGCAGACGGCCAAGGAGCAGGCCGATGCGGCCAAGACTGCCGGCCAGTCGGATGCGGCGGCGAAGGCCCAGGCGGCGGCGGACGCGCAGGCGAAGGCGGACGCGGCGAAACAGGTCGCGGACACGGCCGCCAGCCAGTTGGCGAAGGGTTCGCTCGGCTTCTTCGAGTCGAAGGGCGCGAGCGAGGCGGCGAAGACGCTGCAGGACGAGCTCAGGGATCCGGAGAACGCGGACTGGCTGAAGCTCAACGGTTCGGGTTCGGCGACCACGTTGGACAACATGCTCGCCGCGTTGGACCTGCTGGACCAGGGCAACCAGATCCGTCGGAGCCTGGGTCTGCCGGAGTGGACGGTGGACGACGAGCAGACCGCATTGGCCCAATTGGCGTCCGACTACAACCGGTACATGGTCAACGAGATGGGCACGATCGTGCACACGTACTATTCGGGCGGGCAGAACCTGTCCGCGGGCATGCCGAATCCGTGGATCGGCTGGTACGACCGGGAGAAGGCCGTGTGGGACGCGGCCGTCGCCAAGGATCCGTCGCTCGAACAGTACAAGTACAACGACGGCCTGTACTACGTGAACCCGACGCTCTACAATCAGGTCGGCCACTACCTGAACATCATCAACCCGAACATGACCGCGTCCGGTTTCGCGCACACCACCGGCGCACACAAGGGCGACGGCACGGTCAACGCGCACAACTTCGCGTATTCGTCGGACACGGCCGTGTCGGTCGCCGAATACCGTCAACAAGTCAAAGCCTACAGGTCGGGATTGGAGAACGCTCCCGCCGCCTACCAGACGGCGTTGACGCAGGCGCGCCGGGCGGCGCAGGACGCGCGGACCGCGGCCGACGCGTTGGCGTCCCTCGAACAGGCGGCGCAGCGTACGGCCGTCGCGTTGCAGACGGCCCGGCTGGACGCGGCCGCGAAGGCGGAATCGTTGCGCCGCGCGCAGCAGGCGTACGACGACGCGGTCGCCGCCCTGGACGGGAAGAACACCGCCCTGTCGGACGCGAAGGCGGACGCGGCCGCCAAGCAGGCGGCGTTGGACGAGGCGAACACGGCCGTGGCGGACGCCCGACGGACGGCCCAATCCAAGACGGACGCGTACGAGAGCGCACGATCGGCGGCGGACACGGCCCGGACGAACGTCGACCAGGCGAAGGCCGCGTACGATCAGGCGATCGCGGACAAGACGGGTCTTCAGGCCGCGCAGAACCGTCTGGCCGCCGCCCAATCGGCGAAGACCCAGGCCGAGTCCCGTCTCGCGCAGGCCGAACAGGCACGCCGCGAGGCGCAATCCGAACTGGATGCGGCCAAGGCGGCGGACATGCAGGCGGATGCCGCGCTCACAGCCAAGCAGGCGGCATTGGACGAGGCGGATACGGCCGTGGCGGACGCGCAAGCCCAGTTGACGGACGCGGAGTCGAGTCTGGCGGACGCGCAGAACCGTCTGGACTGGTATACGGACGCGCCGCAACGATTGCAGGACGCGGAGAACGCTTTGGCGGACGCGAACACGAGGCTTGCGGACGCCCGCACCGCGTTGGACGAGGCGGACGCGGCCGTCACGGACGCGCAGACCCGGTATGATTCGGCGTTCGCGGCGAAGACGCGGGCCGACGCGGCGTTGGCGGCGGCCAAACGCGTGCAGGCGGCCGAGCAGGCCAGGAAGGATGCGCAGGACGCGTTGGACAAGGCGAATCGTGAGCTTGCGGCCAAGCAGGAGCAGGCCGAGCAGGCCCGACGGGCGCTTGCCGTGGCCGACGACGCCGTGGCCGACGGGCTGGCCTCGACCGGTTCGGATGCGATGCTCCCGTTGACGGTGATGGCGATCATGGCCGTGGCCGGCGCGGGCTGTGTGTTCGTCCGCTCGCGTCACGCACGCCATGTGGACGGCTGGGACAACACCATCGGCTGAACCGCGAACTTGCGGGTGTGAACCTGTAAGGCGAAGAGGACCGGCACGGGAATCATTGAGTCTTCGTTGACTCACGACCCTATGCCGGTCCTCGGCTTGTTCACGGTCGGCCACAGGAAGACCCTGATATCCGAACGGCTTTTGGCGGCGCGATACACGATTTGTAATACTGGTAAAGTTCGACACGTGGGGCATACTGGAAAGAAGTAATGTCCGTGTAGCGGAAAGTGGTGTGTATATGCCTGGGGATCGGCTTGAAAAGGCCCGTTTCGAGCGCGTCAGCAAGGAAGGAGACCTTGTCTTCTCCTTTGGCGGCCATGAACTGGTCATCAGCGTGGACGACACGCTTGAACGAGCGATTCTCGAAGCCAAACAGGTGCGCAGCGAAACGCAGGATATGAATCAGGTTCATCAGCAGTCCACACTGCCGATTTCCCAAATCCAAGCGTTGATTCGAGCTGGGGCCTCTCCCGCCAGAGTGGCCGAGAAATACCACATCAGCGAAACATTGGTTCGTCGGTTCTCGACTGCGGTGGAAACCGAGAAACAATACGCGATCGAACAGTTCCTCACCGTGGCCGCACCAAAAGACAGCAAGGTGCGCACTATCAGCGAACTGGTGGAACGCACACTCGCCTCGGCGGGAATCGGCATGGAATCAGTAACGTGGAAATCCACTCGTCGAGGTCTTGAGCCGTGGCGCATCGTGGCTGTCTTCACTTCGGCAGGTCGCGAAATCCATGCGGAGTGGACGTGGAATATGCACGATAACGCCGTGATGAGTCTCAATAATGCCGCCCGCATGCTTCTAGGAGAACAGCATGCGGCTTCCGGCAGCGGCGCAGGTAAACCGGCATTGCCCGAATTGCCCGGCGATTCCGTGCGCTCGGCGCGCATCGAACGCGCAGTATCGGCATGGGCAATGCCTACGCCATCTACTTCAGCTTCGCGGTCAGGTGATTCACCGGCGATCATATCCACCGGTTCAATGCCACCGATCGATATCTCTTCCTCTGGATCAATTCCGCCTATTGGGGCTGCAACATCATCGGCAACCGCCCTTCCTTCATCGCACGGTTCTTCCGCCGTCGCGCCAGACCATTCAGGTGGTCCTGTCGCCGTCGCCAACTCCTCCGGATCTGTCCCCTCAGCAGGACCGGGGAACACCGACCAAGCAGCGGGCACCCCCACTATTCCATCTGATATTGCCCCGTCTGACGCTATCTCTGATAAAACAGTACGCCAAGGTCCCAATGCACAGCTGGTCGCCACAGAACAGGATCGGGCGCATGAGGATTCCAAACCGGCTCAGGATACGCCTGTCAAACCGGCCAGACGCAGGTCCGGACGATCGGCGGTCCCCAGCTGGGATGAGATCCTATTCGGCGACTGATTGCACGCCATATTCACGCCATATCAATCAGGCAAGGAATATCCATCTCCAGCATGGTCTGTGAACCATGCACGCTGGGCAGATGCGTGGCCTTGTCGCTCTGTGTACGCGAGTCAACCAATGTAACGGCATCAGCGGCCTGCACAATCACATCGCCCAGCATTGGTTTGACGCGGTCGGCCACCGGCCCGAAAAGCCCGTCGGCAATCGCCTGTTCCCGAGTCCTCACCAGGGCGATGTCGCCAAGTCTGTGTTGCCAACGCGCGGCGATGTCGGATGGATCGGCGTCCTGCTCGGCATACAGCATCAATGACCGGGGCTCACCGCCCACCAGTTCCACACCTTGCTGCAATTGCGACTCTTCGGCGATATCAATGCGCTGGCTCGGATCGGTCTGCACCATGCCATGATCGGCGACGATTACGATCAACGTCCCGGTTGGGGCGTTACGTCGCAAAAGAGCAAGCTGCGCGTCGATATGTTCGAACGCGGCCACCCAATGTTCAGAATCCCAGCCATAGTTATGTCCCACCTTATCGGCGTCACGAACATACAGGTACGTCAGCCCCGGTTCGCGCGCGGCCCGCGCGGCGGCAAGCACCCTGTCGCGCGGAGTCACATTGGCTTGATAAGCGGTACCACGCAAGGCGGCCTCGGTCAGTGGTGAGCCGGCAAACTTGGGCAGGCCCGAGCTCGTGACGCGCACACCGCAAGCGGCCAAAGACTCGAATACGGTCCGTTCCCGTTGCAGTTCATGCGGGTCAATCATCGCAGGTACGGGAATATGAGGATTGGCCGGCTTCGACGCGAGTGCGTCTTTGAACTGAATGAGCTGAATAAGCGTATGGCTTTCCGGTTCGAGCTGCGTGTATCCGGCCATGGCGGTGAGCCCCGGACAGGTACCGGTACCAAATGCGGCCATGGCCGCCACAGTCGTACTGGGCGCACAAGTGGAAATAGGCCTTTGATTGACGCGATCGTTCATCAGGGACCGCAGGTACGGGGCGTGCCCAAGACGCATGGCAAGATTCCAGTAGCCGAGTCCGTCCACCAGCACTATGATCGCGGATTTGACATCCGGAAAGCCAAGAGCCTCCTGACATGCTTTGGGATCGGCATGGACTTTGGTGGCGATTGGATGTCCGATTGCGCTTGACAACGCCGGCAACACTGCTGACAGGTGCAATGCTCCTCCACGACCGCCATGCTCACCTGCAGAAGTCCCGTTTACGTAAACGGCATCTCCATAGGCTGCGGTGGGGACCAAGCGCAACAGTTCATCCATATCCGGCGTTTCGACAGTCATAGGCTTTATGGTAACCCCACCGCCCCCACAGCGAACGGTTCTCAATAAGAAACATGTAGGGGGAAACTTGCAAAAACAATCATTTGCACAACATCCCAGTTCGCTATATTCCAATATTCCGGCCGTTTTTCCTGAGTGATTGGCTGGCTAAGAACCTCGTACCAGACTGATTGAGCATGATTCGCTGCGGGGAGTGCAACGGCACTGCTAATATGGGGCAAGTTTGAAAGGGAGTTCCATGGCATCACACCGCAAACCGTCCGTGCAATCCTATGACCCGCGTACCGTCAAGGAGCATATCGTTGAGACGCCGCTCAATGAGGAAATGAGCAAGTCATTCCTTGAGTACGCGTATTCAGTGATCTACGCGCGCGCCTTGCCGGACGCACGTGACGGCATGAAGCCGGTGCAACGCCGTATCGTCTACCAGATGGGTCAGATGAATCTGAGCCCGGATCGCCCATACATGAAGTCCGCCCGTGTGGTGGGCGAGGTGATGGGTAAGCTGCATCCGCACGGTGATTCCGCTATTTATGAAGCCATGGTGCGCTTGGCCCAGCCGTTCGCGATGCGCCTGCCGCTGGTGGACGGCCACGGCAACTTCGGTTCGCTGGACGACGGTCCGGCAGCCTCCCGTTACACCGAGGCCCGTCTCGCCCCGGCCGCACTCGGCATGAACGCTGATATCGACGAGGATACGGTTGATTTCACGCCGAATTACGACAATAAGCTTAAAGAACCGACCGTTCTGCCGGCTGCGATTCCGAACCTGCTGGTCAATGGCGGCTCGGGTATTGCAGTGGGCATGGCCACGAACCTCGCCACGCATAATCTCGGCGAGGTGGTGAACGCCGCCAAGTTCCTGATGGCTCATCCGGAGGCCACGCTTGAACAGCTGATGCGCTATGTACCGGGCCCTGATTGGCCGACCGGCGGCACTATTCTTGGCCGCGACGGCATTCGTGAAGCCTACGAGACCGGCCGTGGCACGCTCACTACGCGCGCCACCACGCATGTGGAGCATGTGACCGCCCGCAAGCAGGCGATTGTGGTGACCGAACTGCCGTACATGGTAGGCCCGGAAAAGGTGATCGAACGTATCTCCGATGGCGTGAAGAACCGCAAGCTGGAGGGCATTTCCGGCGCGTTTGACCTCTCTGACCGTCACAATGGCACCCGTCTGGTGATCGAAATCAAAACCGGTTTCGATCCTCATGCCGTATTGGTGCAATTGTTCAAGCACACGCCGTTGCAGGACAACTTCGCCATGAACAATGTGGCACTGGTGAACGGTCGTCCACATGCGATGGGCTTGAAGGAAATGCTGCAGGTGTGGATCGATCACCGCCGCGTGGTTATCCGCCGCCGCAGCGAATATCGCAAGAAGAAGGCTCAGGAGCGTCTGCACTTGGTCGAGGGCCTGCTTCTGGCCATGCTGGACATCGATGAGGTGATTCAGGTGATCCGCACATCGGATGATGCGGATGCCGCCAAGACCCGTTTGATGGCCGTCTTCGATTTGGACGATGTGCAGGCCCAGTACATTCTGGATTTGCGCTTGCGCCGCCTGACCAAAATGAATCGTATCGAGCTTGAGGCCGAACGCGATGACCTCAAGAAAAGCATCGAGGAGCTCACCCGCATCCTCGCCTCCGCCGAGGCGTTGGATCAGGTAGTAACCGATGAGATGGATCAGGCCGTGGCCAAGTGGGGCTCCCCACGCCGCACGGTGCTGCTCGACGTGGACCCGGATGGCACGCTGACTCCGGTGGCCGCACATGGTTCCGGCACGTCCGAACTTGCCCAGTCCGCTCTTGAGGCCGTCAAGTCAGCAGCCACGATCTCCTCCGCCGCAGCTGATGTGGCCGCCGCCACCAAGGCAGCGAAGAAGAGCGGCGAGGAGAACGCTCTGGCCGGCGCATTGAAGATCGATGATGAGCCGTGCGTGGTGATGATGAGCGCCACCGGTCTGATCGCCCGCACCACGCCGAGCGCCATGGATGTGTATCATGCACGTTCCGCGTCCGATAAGCGCCAGCCGAACGATCAGATCACCACGATCTTCCCGACCTCCACGCAAGCGACGTTTGCGCTGATCACCTCCGCAGGTCGCTTGGTGTTGGCTCATGTGGTCGATCTGCCGGCGTTGCCCGCCTCGGAAACATTGACGCTGACCGGCGGCGTTCAGGCCGATGAGCTGATTGGCATGACCGAATCCACCGATCCGGTTCCAGGTGAGCATGTGGTGACCGCCATCGCCATGGAACAACCAAAAAAGGGCGATGAGGACGCTGCCGAACCGGCCCCGCTCCCCTCGCTGGCTCTGGGTACGCGCAACGGCGTAGTTAAACGTTGGAACCGTGAGGCACCCACCACCATGGATTCATGGCCTGTGATCGATCTGAAGGAAGACGACGAAGTGGTGTTCGCCGCCACCGCCGAGGATGACGATCGGCTGGTGTTCATCTCCTCCGATTCTTCGCTCCTGACGTTCGAGGCGAAGAATGTGCGCCCGCAAGGTCGTACCGCAGGTGGCATGGCCGGCATCAAACTGGCCGCCGGAGCACATGTGATGGCGTTCAACGTGGTACCCGCAGGCAAGGTGGCATGGACGTATGAGGAAGGCGAAAACGGTTTGAGCTCGGCCTCCGGCGCCGTGGTACTCACCGTTGCCGGCGATGTGGATGCCTTACCTGGCACTGAGAACGGTGCTGCCAAGGTGACACCGCTCGAAATGTACCCGACCAAAGGTCGTGCCACGGGCGGCGTGCGCTCGCAACGCTTCCTAAAGGGCCAGAACACACTGATTTTGGCATGGGTGGGTCTCTACCCGCTCAATGCGGCCACATCGTCTGGGACCGCGGTAGAGCTGCCGAAACCGGATATGCGCCGCGACGGCTCCGGCGTGGATCTCGCCTCCCCCATCGCCTTCATCGGCTAACCATCTTCCTGGACAGCTCTTGGCTCCCCTCCCCCAGGGGAGCTCTCGTAGCAAACTCATATCCCCCGACACGCAAACCTCTTTCCATTATGGAAAGTGATACTATTTTCCATGACGGAAAGAGGTTTGATATTCCCCGCAGGCCTCATCCCGCACCAAGGAGGCCATCATGGCGAACATGCAGAAAGCACAACAGTCGCAACAGTTGCATTCCGACAGCCATACCGGCAATCAGCAGCAAACGGTTGATGCACTCAGCGCCCTGCAAGCGCTCGATACCGATCGCGCGAAAATCGCATCCGGCTATGCGGCCCGCCGCACATCCAACATCGTTTGGGTTGCCATCGTATTCGGTCTGCTCACATTTACGTATTGGCTCATCCCTCAGGCATGGCTCAACCGATTCAACCTGCCGTGGAATCCCATATGGATTGTGGCTGCTCTGCTGGTGATGAGCCTACTGCTTCTCATTGCGGCCATCATGCTCAATAGCCGCCGCCAGGGCATCGCCCCTCAATGGCAGGCGCCAAAACCTGCGATGCGGAGCCGCCGCTATAAGATTGCGATTGCCGTGCATTTCTTCGTCAATTTCATTCCACCGATTTTGGCGCTTGCCGTAGGATTCGCCACCACTGCATGGTGGTCAGCCGTGGCAGTCGCATTGGTTGGCGCGGTTATCAATGGTGCTATGGAAGCGTGGGAACTTGACGAAATCGTCCGCGCATTGCAACAGCGCACCACCCCTGAGTCATCTGCCCTCGGCTCTTCAGCGGAGGTACATCATGACATCGGATAATCCACAGCCGGTATTCAACGAAGTCATTCATGCTCCGATTCGATTGCGCATCTGCGGCCTGCTTGACACCTATGGCACGATGCGGTTCGATGTACTCCGCGATACGCTCGAAATCAGCGACGCCACATGCTCCAAACATCTCAAAACACTGGCCGAGCACGATTACATTCAGCTCGATAAGAAGACCGGAGATGGCGGCAAAGCGTACAAGGTTACTTGGGTAAAGCTCACCCGCGAAGGCAAGCAAGCGTTCCAATCCCATGTAGCCGCCTTACGTCAAATCGTCGCCGGACAGTAGGCTCCGCCTTCTCTCAGCGCAAGCCATACCCAAAATCACCATTACACGCATGGCTTGGCGCAAGCTTACCCAAAATCACCAAAGCGCCACCCAGCACACCAATCCGAGGCATCTATGCAAGCCATCTTTTACAAAGATTTCCAGCAGCTCCGTCATAACACCGCGATGCTGGCCATCGCCATCATCGCCATCGCCATGCCAATGCTGTGCATAGCCACGATTCCTTTGCTCGGTATACGAAGCGATGCAGCAAACGCCCTGTACCAATTCGCCATCATCACATTGGGCATGTGCTTGGCACCTATGCTTTCCATCGATGCTATTCGCAGCGATCTCGCCAATGGCACTATCCTCACCATACGAGCCTGCGGCCGACCGCTGCGTCAATACGTCATCGCGCAACTGGTGTGGGCTCTCATCCCCATCACCATTGCGAGCGCACTACTCACCGCATTTGCCTATGTCATCGCTCCGACGCTGCGTTCAACAATCCTTACTCCGCAAGCAATGGCGGGCGCATTCACGCCCACGCTCATCGCATTCGCACTCTATCTCTGGTCCATTTGTATCAAAGGAAAGGCTTTACTCATGACCAGTTCCACTCTCGCACCGAGTAACAACGCTACCGATGTCAATCATCTACCAGCCATCCGCGTCACGGATATGACGTTCGGCTATAAGCGCGGCAAACCCGTGCTGGAACACATCAATCTCGATGTTCCAGCCGGCCAGTCGCTGGGCATTCTGGGATACAACGGCGTGGGCAAAACCACCCTGTTCGGCATTATCACCGGTCTGTTGCGCCCGCAACATGGTTCCGCTGCAATCAACGGCAACATATTCCATTCGATGCGCGAAGTGTTTCAGTTGAGCGATTCCGGAAACCTCTCCCCTACGATGACCATCCGCGAAAATCTCAAGTTCCGTTCGATGCTCTATGCCACACACGAGAACCCGCATCCCCTTGACATGCAGCATCTCGATGCGCTGCCTATGGTGCAGGCGTTCGAACTGGGCGAGCATCTCGACAAGAAAGTCAAGGATCTTTCCAGCGGCCTGAAAAAACGTGCAGGCATCGTGGCGGGCATGTTGTTCGACCCGAAGCTCATTCTGTTGGACGAGCCGACCAATGCGGTGGACCCGATCACCCGCCAACTGCTTATCGGCTTGATGAAGCAGCTCAAAGCGAATGGTCGCACGATATTGACCATTACGCATGATTTGGAGTACTGCTGGGAAGTTACCGACCGTGTCATCATCCTCGACAACAAGCATCTCGTCAAAGATTGCACCATCACTGATTTCCCAAGCATAGAAGCATTCAAACAAGCTGCCACGCTCGGGCATGAACGCAGCAACGTGAACTTCGGCATCAGCAAACAGTAGTCATCAAAGGAGGCTCTTATGCACGCAATGCTTTGGAAAGATTGGACTCTGTTACGCAAGAACCCGTTATATCTGGCACTCGGCATCGGCCTTTGGCTGTTCATTCCGGTGATGATTGCCGTGCTCTCCGCCAGTGACCCCAAAAATCCTGCCACTATAGACGGATTATCCGCGGCACAGACGCTCGCGCCGTGGTATGGGCTTTTGGGCAGTGAATTGGCAATATGCACGCTGATGGCCAATCCCAATGAGATGGATATGTCGGCCGCAGTGGAAAGCGACGGCACTGTGGAAACATGGCGCGCATCCGGCCACTCGATGCTGCAGTATTGCATCGCCAAAAGCCTGTTGCCGATGCTCATCGCCGAAATCATGTCGATGAGTATCCTTGGCTATCTGGCTTGGGGAGGATTGGCCCATTGGAGCAGCGCCGCGATTCCCGAAACCGTGTGCATTGTGCTTACGCCAGCGGTGATTGCATTCGCCGGCGAGCAGATGCTACTTGCCTCGCATGCGGCCTCAGTCGGCTCGTTCTCGGTGGTGTCGCTGGTGTCTTCTGTGCCGATGCTGGCGTTTATCGTTGTGATGCTAATGATGTCCGCGACTTGGGCGTTGATTGTGCTGATTACATTCGGCATCCTTGCCGTTGCGTTCAGCATTATTTCCGCGCATCGACGTTATCCTATGACGTTGCGCCCCATTCTGTAATCACACTTCTCTGACCAGCCACATTCCGGCCTAGACTAGGCGAAAGGCTCTGGACGATATTAGCATCTAGAACCTCTGCCATACCTCGACCTACACTGCATACCCCGGTCTACACTGGGCGACGTAGGAGGTGCCTCATGAAATTACTGGTCGCCGCATCGAATGAGCCGCTCGCCCGCGCCATTCGCGGCACGTTGCTGGGCGCGCAGCATGAGGTTGACCAGACCGGCACCCGGGAAGCGACATTGCGTGCGATCATCGCGGCACAGCAAGGGCAGGTTGTAGCGGAGGCTGAAGTTGGAGCCAAAGCACCGGCCGACAATCAGACTAAGACTGTGCAAACTGGCGCTCCGGCCCAAACCTCCACCTCAGCGCAGTCCCAATCCGCGAACGATACTGATGTCACCCCTATAGTCCCCTATGATGCCATCGTGCTCGATGAGGATCTGGTCGAACCGCCGCACAATGATTTCGTTGCGGAACTGCGCAACGCCGACCCCTCATTGAAGATTCTGTTGCTTGCCACTACCCCGCTGAGCCGCGCGACCGGCGAAGGCAATCGTTGGCGAGCGCTGCCGCATGAATACGCGCCAATAGAATCGAATCAATCAACCGAGCCGACTGCATCATCTGAATCCAATGGGTCCAGCGAATCCGACGATTCAAAGGAATCCGGCACACCAGTAAACACCAACCAGCCGGATGCCGTGCTGCGCAAACCGTTCTCCGACACCGAACTGCTTTCATATATCAGCGCGCTTGCAGCCGACTCCCCTGCCATGATCATTCGCGGCAATCTCACGTTGGACACCACCCATCGCCGGGCCTACTATGCGTCCACGCATAGTCCAATCACACTCTCCCGCTTGGAATACAGCCTGCTGGAGGCGTTGGTCAAAGCCGACGGTAAGTTCGTGAACACCAAGGAACTTGTAGGCCTTGTGGGCGGACCGTATTTTGAGCAACAGGGCTTGCTGCGCAACGCTTTGTACACGTTGGACAAGAAACTCACGCGCGCGGGCCTCATCATGACCCAGCGTGGTTCCAATTATCGCATTCGGTAGCGCTCGCAAACGCCTACTGTCATTGAATACAAATAGTGTGCTTACGAACAAGTTGTTTATGATTAACTTGTTCGTAAGCACACTATTTCACGATAGGAGCAAACTACTGCCTCACAGCTCGGGCACGACCTCGATCTTGAGGCCCTGCATGCTGAGCGCGTATTCCATGGCTTCGTTGATTTGGTCGAGCGGGAATACGTTGGTCACCAGGTCCATGACGGGCAGGCCACGGTCCTTGGCTTCCTTGAGGAATTCCTGCGCTTCCAGCCAGTCGCCAGCCTGATAGGTCCAGGAGCCGGTGAGCTTTATTTCCTTCTGGCATATATCCAGATGCGGGTTGTAGGTGGCGTCACCGGTATTGGTGAAGAAGCCTACCTCGCAGTAGGAGCCGCCACGGCGAATGTACTTGAACAGGGCTGCTGCGGCCGCGGGTGAGCCGGTGCATTGGAAGCCCATTTCCGCGCCGAGCCCTTCGGTCGCTTCGCGCACGGCGTCGGCCGCGGCATCCACGGAATCATAATCGGAGAAGTTCACGGTGGCGGTGGCACCGAGCTTCTTGGCCATCTCAAGTCGGGCTTCCTTGGCGTCCACGGCCACGATGTTGCGGATGCCGTAGGTCTTGAGCAGTGCGACCAGCAACAGGCCGATCGGACCGCAGCCTTGGACCAGCACATGGGAGCCGTGCTTAAAATCATAGATCTTCTTGGCTTCCTCCACAGCGTGCACAATCACGGCGGCCGGCTCGATCAGGATGCGCAGATCACGGTCGGGCATGTCGTTCACATTGAAGATCACCGCGCCCGGATTGCACTTCATATAGTCGGAATACCAGCCGTTGAAGAAGTGGCCTTCGCCGGGCATCAGGCCGTGGATTTCGCCGTTTTCACACAGATGGATCATGTCGGCGCGACGCTTACAGATGGCACAGTGGCCGCATGGGCGCAGACCGGTAACGATCTTGTCGCCCACCTTGAGCGGTTTGCCGGAATAATCCGTGGTGACATTCTTGCCGATTTTCACGACTTCGCCGGTGGCTTCGTGACCGAGCACGATGGGCGCGAATCCGAACGGGTCGGCACGGTATTCGGATTGGTCGGTGCCGCAGATGCCGCAGCCTTCAACGCGGACGAGCACTTCGTCATCGTTGATTTGCGGCAGTGGGAGCGTGCGCACGTCGATGTGCTTGGGCTCCGTCAATACAGCAACGCGGCCTTCTGCGGGGATGGTTAGTTCGGACATTGTCATAACTCCTTTGTGATGAGGGAATGCCTTCACTTGGTTACATTAGTCCGATTGCCCCGTAGAACGCTACAGCAACACTTGCGCAACAAGCTTCTCGCTTTCTCGGTTCCCTTCCATATGCGCCTACTAAGATGCGGCACACTATCGATTCAGTACCGAGACAGCATATACGGGAAGATAATCCACTTGCCCAACGGTTTTCACGTTTGATTCTGCGAGCACTATGCCTCGTTTCATACCGTAGCTCTCGGTGGCGAGCGCCTTATTCAAAGCGCTGTGCCGCGTGTAGGTCTTGCCTGATTTCACCTCAATCGGCATCACTGTGCCTCTCGGATGTTCGACAACGAAATCAAGCTCTCCGATCATGTTGTTCTTGAAATAATACAAATCGAAACCGTGCGCTTTCAGTTCCTGTGCCACCACGTTTTCATACAACGACCCGTAGTTGATATCGGTGCGATCATTGATAAGGTCACGGACTACGTCCATGCCACACATGCAGGTCAACAGACCTATGTCGCTGAGAAACAGCTTGAATAGGTTCGAACGTTCCGCCAGCATCAACGGGTAGCGCGGTTCGTCTACGTTGTATACCGGTAACGCAACTCCTGCATCTACCAGCCAAAGGAACTCCTCCTGATAGCGCACATATCGAGCCCCCGATCCCACGCTCGTTACCTTGAATCGTTTGTTTTGCTGATTGAGTTCACTAGGAATCAAATCATAGATTCTGCGAACAATCCGAGATTGTCTGATGCTTTCCGTGTATTGCGAGATATCTTCCCGATAGCGGGAGATGATGTTCTGTTGATATACGCGCAACGATTGCACGTTATGTTCATTTACGAAATTCGCGACGGCTGCCGGCATACCACCGACGATGAGATATTCATGAAATAGTCTGGTCAGTCGCCGATGCACAGCATCATTGATTTCGCGCTTCTCTTCAATCGCCTCATGCACTTCCGTGAAAACGTTGGCTGGCACACCATTCGCCCAACAATATTCCTCGAAATCCAACGGATACATGGTAATCGAATCAAGATATCCCACCGGCACGGATCGAACACTCTTCAGTTCCACCCCAAGCAACGAACCAGACAGCACGAAGTCATAGTCATCGAACTGGTCCACCAAGAATTTAATCTTGGTCGCCACTTCCTTGCACTGCTGTATTTCATCGAGAAAAACTAGCGTCTCACCTTTGACGAGCTCATCATCCGCATACGCCGAAATGGCGAGAAACAGATCTTTCGCGTTACGCGCAGCATTGACAGCGTCTCTCGCATCCTCATTGTCGATGAAGTTAAGCTCGACAACATGCCGATAATTGGCTTTGCCGAATTCTCGGACAAGATACGTTTTACCGACTTGTCGCGCACCGTCCACCAGCATGGCCTGCTTAGTATGATGTTCTTTCCAGAACAACAATTGCGTCATGGCTTTTCTTCTTAACATGATACCCGCCTCAACTTGAGTATGCACATTACAGAGTAGTTCTGATACTAATTAAAGAACATTATAGAATGTATCTATGCTTATGAATTGCATATTACAGACATAATCAACATCATGAATTGCACATTATAGAAATAATTGATGCACCCTAATCAATCACTCACATTCCGGCATATGTCGCAACGGCGACTACAGATGAGCGTAAGAACGCAAAAAGACTGATATCACGCTCGCACCAACATGTCTGACTACATTCCTTCCGGAATGCACTTATCACGCCAGTAGTATTCCTGATCATGCTCGTTGATTTCGCGTAACACGCGGCATGGGGTGCCGATTGCCACCGAGTTGGCGGGAATGTCTTTGGTGACCAGACTGCACGCACCGATAACCGAATTGTCTCCGATGGTGACACCCGGCAGCACGGTGACGTTCGCTCCAATCCACACGTTGCGACCGATATGGATTGGCTCCGAGAACTGCGCGAGTCGCTCACGCAGGTCAGGGCGAATCGGGTGGCCGGTGGTGACGAGCGTGACGTTCGGACCAATCATCGTATGGTCGCCGACGAAGATCTCGCCATCGTCCACGAGCGTCAGATTGAAG
Source organism: Bifidobacterium olomucense (assembly GCF_012932375.1). Classification (GTDB taxonomy): domain Bacteria; phylum Actinomycetota; class Actinomycetes; order Actinomycetales; family Bifidobacteriaceae; genus Bifidobacterium; species Bifidobacterium olomucense. The sequence continues at coordinate 299,585 of NZ_JAAIIG010000003.1, forward strand.
TTCACATACACGAAACTGCCCAAATGGGTCGAGCAACCCCAATTGGCGTGAAACGGCGGCTCGATCCAAGTCTTCTTCCCCATTTCGGCAAAATACTTGTGCAGCAACTGGTTTCTCTCCGACGAGGTAGCCGGCAGATCATTGGTTTTACGCAGCATGTCTCGCTGCTCCTGCTGGGCAGCGTCCATCAGTTCGCTGTTCCACAGATACACCTCGCGCGAATGCAACACATCCAAGACTTCCTGCGGCACGCTCATACGATTGCCCTCCTGCTTCATTGCGGTCTGTATCAATCTCAGCCAAGCTGGATCAGTCCATCATCCCAGACCAACCTCGCTTCAATTCCTATTCATGTTAGCTGAATGGCAGCGCAAACTCATGCATACAGAATCATGTCAAGCAAAGAACAGTCAAGCAGCCAAGGGACATGACAGGAGACTATATCTCATCTCTTTTCACTCCGCCTTCATATGAGCGACTTGCCTTTCCTCCTGTAGTATCTCGTCAGCCCCAAGCATTCTGACACCCGCCAGGCATCCAACGAATCCAGAAGTTGACTCCACACTGAGGTAACCAGTATCGAAAACATGTGCCGTCGTGTAACGGGCAGGTAGTACATATTGGGGACGAAGATTCTGCTTAAGCTGCGCTGCGTCAGTGTCGGCAATGACTATTTCTGTTGTCGCCCCTCGAAACACTATCGCCATATTCTCCACATTGCACTTTTCCACTGCCACGATTGATTCATGAATACATGAGTCAATCATCATATGAACTATTACATCGCAGCCGCCTGCAGGCCTAGATGACACATCAAAACTGATGTAATTCGATCGACTCAAATGAATAACTGTCTCGAAAGAATCAGACAACCACATCCACATAGGTAAATCAGTGATTCTGCGAAACGTTCCATTGCTACGGTCACCGGCAATGCTGATTGGCGGCATCTGCGGCTGACCAATCTGCGGATATAAGCATTCCGCGGTATCCATCAATGAAACCCGACTTGATTCATCCTGAATACGCAGCGCTAACGGCAACCTGCCAATGCCCGGAGAGGCAACGGGCCAACCTGGATCTTTTGTGCCGGAAAAACAACGGTCCATAATATCTGTTTCCTCAGGAATCTGCTGTTGCCATTGCAGTGTGGTGACGAATGTTTCTCTTCCCAGATAAGTTCGAGGATTACGACCATCGGCATCGGCATACCGCCGCACGCCCAAGCAGAATAGCAACCATCCGTAGCGAGGATGGCACGCAATATCCGCATGGCCTACGCATTGAACCGGGAAGCTGAGTCCCATATTTCTATGGGTAAGAAGCGGATTATTCGGGCTGGGACGGAACAGTCGAGATTCATAACAATTCTGGCAAAGCCGAGATACACGCGATGATTGCAACGCCTCATCTAAGCTCCGCGGCGCATATGCTCGCGCAACCATCTCTGAATGATGGAGATAAGTGCCTCCTTCAGCTGTAAACAGATAAATATAATCACCATAACGGTATAGGTGTGGTCCTTCCGGCCAGAAGGCCTCAGTTGACGCACCATGCCAAATGACCGTCCGCTCTCCCTGCAATTCCCATGAATCCGAAGAGATCCTCTGCGTCCATATTGCAGTCTGTCCACTCCACTTAGGGCGTTCGGCTGGTGTTGTCTGTGTCCAATACATCACACCATCTGAATCGATATAAATATCCGGGTCAATGCCAACCGCACCTTCTATCCAGAACGGTCCATTCCAGGGACCAGATAGAGAATCAGCAGTAATGATGAAGTTTCCTCCAGATCGCTTATATGCGAGTATTGCCTGCGGCGAATGCCCCTGCCGCAAAGCAAGATCACAATCCACGTTCTTCACCGTACAAGCGATGATGTACCTGCCATCCTTTTTCCGCATTGTAGGCGCAAACAACCCGCCAGAGTCTCGCGCACAATCCAGAAAAAGCTTATTCCCCATATCAGCATCGACAGCAAAACCGGCATGAGTCCATGTCAATAAATCTGGAGATTCGGTTATTGGCAATCCGGGCACCTGTTCGAAACTTGAGTTAACCACAACGATAGATTCACGATCCTGGTCCCATAAGCATGTTGGATCAGGCATCATGCCCCGGAGTACGGGATTAGCCACTACTTTCGATTCAACCGTTACATTAGACGCACTCTGGGCTTGCATGGTCGAACCTCCTTAACTGTTTCCTGCATGTATCAACCACGTTGGTGATCTGCTGAAATGTATGCTATCATTTTTTCGTGACGTTACGAAATTCGCAACGTCACGATTATCAAAGCGCAGACGATGTTGTGGCGCAAAACAGTGCAAGGAGTCACTAACGATGAACAGACCTCAATCCGCCTTCCACAGGATCACTACAGCAGCATTGACATCAGTACTGATGCTTAGCGTCGGAGCATGTGGGAACTCCACGTCCGCAGGCAACGCTAGCAGTGGCATGGATATAAAGCTTTCCGACATAGAGCACGCCCTGACAAGCGACAATGACGTGAATCTGACCATGTGGGCATCTTCATACGAGTATCTCAAGCAATCAGTACAGGCATTCGAGGAAAAATATCCGCATATCCATATTGATTTCGTCAACCCCGGTTCCCAATCCGACATGATGATCAAATTCCAAAACGCAGTGACCGCGAAAAAGGGAATTCCAGATATACTGCAATTTGGCTATGACAGCTACCCACAATTCGCGGTAAGCGGCTCCCTGTTGAATTTCAAATCCGAAGAAATCGAGAAAGCTTGGGCGTCAAAATACTCACCGTCAACTTGGCAAGCGGTCCACGTAGGCCAAGGCCTGTACGGTTTACCGCAAGATCAAGCGCCAATTGCCATGTATTCCAGAAAAGATATCCTTCAGGAGCACGGCCTTGAGATTCCAAAGACTTGGGACGAGTTTTATGAAACCGGTAAGAAGCTGCATGAGGCAGATCCATCCAAATACATGGGATTCATTGACGTAACCGATTCAAAGGCGTGGAGCACGTTTTACCGCCAAGCATCAGCACCCCTATGGAAGGTAGAAAACACCTCAGAAATAAGCCTCTCGACCGATAGCGCACAAGCAAGGAAAGTTACTGCTTTTCTCCAGAAATGCCTTGACGATGGCGTATTGAAAGGCGTTTCAAACGCAACCGATGAGTTCATGCGCGATATCAATGCCGGAAAGTATGTGACCTGGATTGACGAGAACTGGAGAGGCGGATTGATTGAAAAATCATACCCCTCTCTTGCCGGAAAGTACACGGTCACACTTCCCCCAGCCTGGGGAGACGATCCACAATCCGTGAAAACGGCAAGCGGTGGTTCCATGCTTGCATTGTCAGCTGCCATTCCACAAGAAAAAGCGGCAGCGGCACTGGCTTTCATGGACTGGCTCAACACTTCCGAGGAATCCATTGAAGCATTTCAGAACTCAAATGGCTTCTTCTTCATGGCTTCGTCGAAATTCCAACAAGAGGCAGCAAAGAAGAAGACCATTGATGAATTCTTCGGTCAAGATGCAAATTCTGTTTACTTCGAATCCGCTAATAAAGTGAATGCCGATTGGTCATACTTGCCTTTCCTTAGTCAATTGAATACATATTTCACTGATGTCATTGCCCCCGCATTGTCTGACGATGGCGATCTTGAGGATGCAATCAATGCATTCCAGCCAAAAGTAGAGGATTTTGCTCAAAAACAAGGATTTACTGTTAATAAATAATAATTCATTATGGTTGTTGCTGCAAATATTTATTGCAGCAACAACCGGATTTCTTAGAAAATACTTGTAAGGTAAAAGATGTTTAAAGTACATTCTCTACACCATGACAATAGAAAACAGTATTCAAAAGACAAGAAACAAAATATAGGAATAATTTACTGTCTACCATATATCGTGGTTTTCATGTTAGGAATGATCATTCCTATGATCTACTCCATATACTTAGGTTTCTTCCAAACAAGAATGATTGGCGGAAGCACATTCGTAGGGCTTGATAATTATATTCAAGCGTTCTCAGACCATCAGCTATGGGATGGATTCCGCAGAGTTCTCGCCTATTTTGTCATACAGGTTCCGGTTTGTCTCATGCTTGCTTTACTGGCAGCTTTAATGTTGGACTCAGGGAGAATCAAGCACCTCGCTGTACCAAGAATCCTCCTGTTCTTACCTTATGCCGTACCCAGTGTTATCGCCGCGTTGATGTGGGGTTATATCTGCGGTCAACAATATGGTCTAGTTGGTCAGATGTTAAACATTTTCAGCATCCCCTCTCCGGATTTATTGTCTGGTCAAATAGTTTTATTTGTAATTGCAAATATTGCTACATGGACTTTTATGGGATATAATATGCTGATTTATTACTCAGCCTTACGAGTAATCCCTATAGAATTATATGAGTCCGCCAGAGTCGATGGAGCCTCAGAATTACGAATTGCATGGTCAATAAAAATTCCTCAAATAAAAGGGGCCATCGTAATGACTGTTGTCTTCTCGGTAATCGGAGCATTGCAACTATTCAATGAGCCAAATACATTAAAAGCCATCTCACCGGAAACTATTACCAGTTACTATACACCGAATATGTATACATATAATCTCGCTTTCGCCGGTCAAAATATCAACTATGCTGCTGCCGCTTCTATCGTTATAGGAGTAATTACCATGATCCTTGTTGCCATAGTGAAAATTGCCGGCGATAAATGGGAACAAAAGTAATCATATTTACCACCTAAAAAGGAAAATACTATGCGCAATAGTAAACACGCTTCTCTACTTGAGCTGACCATTGGTCAAAAAATCATGTCTATAATTTTGCACCTTGTCATGCTGATGATGGTTCTGTACTGCATTGTTCCACTGGTATGGCTAGTTATGTCTACCACAAAAACAAACGAAGGACTATACTCGTCCCCTGGTTTATGGTTCGCCGACGATAACGTATTCTTGCAAAATATCGTCAATACATTTAGTTTTCAGAACGGTATTTACGGACGATGGCTGTGGAATACGCTTATGTACGCGGTGGTTGCTGGCTTGGGGTCAACACTATTCGCAACTTTCGCCGGGTATGCCATCGCTACGATGGATTTTATTGGAAGAAAGTGGCTGCTGGCAACAACACTCGCTTTCATGTCCATTCCCAGTAGTGTGATTACGGTGCCATTGTATCTATTGTATTCGCAAATAGGCCTCGTGGGCACTCCGCTCGCTGTTATCATCCCGCAATTATCGAATGCCTTTGGTCTATATTTGATGATTATCTATGCGCAAACTTCAATTCCGATTCCTCTCATCGAAGCCGCGCGTCTCGACGGAGCGAATTCGTGGACCATTTTCTGGCGTATCGCTTTCCCTCTTCTTTCCCCAGGATTCGTAACGGTGCTCTTGTTCTCCTTAGTAGGTGTTTGGAATAATTATTTCCTACCCCTGATCATGCTTTCGGATACCAAAGATTACCCGTTGACAGTAGGACTTAACGTATGGTTGAAAATGACTTCAGATTCTGCGCAGCTCTCCGTTCCCAATAACCTGATTTTGACGGGATCCTTTATAGCAGTTATTCCTCTTATTATTGCTTTCGTTTTTTTGCAGAAGTTCTGGCAGTCCGGTCTTTCTGCAGGATCCGTCAAAATGTAACAGTAAGACCGATTTCTCTAGGAATATATCATGCCTCCTTTTATCTCAATAGACAGCAATAACAATGCGACTCTCATGGTTCAAGGTAAACCATTTCTTGTCCTCGGCGGCGAAGTTCATAATTCCAGCGCTTCCAGCTTGGAATACATGGCTGAAAAGGTATGGCCTAACGTGGCTAAGCTCAATATAAACACTCTCCTGGTCCCCGTCTATTGGGAACTGATCGAACCTAGTGAGGGACACTTCGATTTCTCGATTCTCGATGGTTTACTTCATCAAGCTCGAGAGCACGACACGCATTTGATTCTGCTGTGGTTCGGTTTATGGAAGAACGCCGAATCATCGTACGTTCCCCAATGGGTAAAACAGGACACAAAGCGATTCTGGAGAGTTATTACCTCAGCCGGAACCCCGTCCAACTGTATTTCACCATTCTGTGCAGAGGCCATAGCCGCGGACGCCAATGCTTTCTCGCGACTCATGCACCACATCAGGACCATGGACAGCGATGATTCCACAGTATTAATGATGCAGGTGGAAAATGAAGTCGGAGTGCTAGGAACGGATCGTGATCGATCAGATACAGCCAATCAACTGTTCATGTCTCAGATTCCCGAAGCGCTGCACGCCATTGCCGATGCCGGCACCAATTGGGATCAGGCATTTGGCGAACGCTCTGCAGAGGCATTCATGGCACATGCTTTCGCCTCAGCAGTAGAACAGATCACGCATGCAGGCCAACAGCAGTATCCGCTCCCCTGCTATACGAACGCTTGGCTTCGCCAATACCCTTGGTATCCGGGATCATATCCAGTCGGCGGACCGGTAGAATCAGTTCATGATATTTGGTTCGCCACAGCCCCATCTTTAACGGCGTTGGCTCCCGACATTTATCTTCCAAATGCGCCTTCCGTTATGAAGCGGTTTCAGTCTGCCGGCAGACCGCTCCTTATCCCGGAAGCACGGCAAGACGTCTCCACAGTATCATCCGCACTCTATGCGTACGGCATAGGTTCATTACTGTATTCCCCATTTGGCATCGAAGATCTCGAAGAGCACGGGGACTGTCAACCAGCATCTTCCGAGCTTCTGGAATCATTAAACATCGATCGCGAAGCTTTCAACACGACAAATACCAGTTACTGCCTTTCCCAACTTAACGACTTACTTTCCGAGAGTTTTCCGGCAATAAGGCAATACAGGGACCACCATCGAATCACTGCATTTATTCAACGCGACATTGACGATCGAGGTCATCTGATACATATTTCAGGAATGGATGTTCTGTTGCGATTCCAACGGATCCAGCAATCACCACTCTCTTCGGGGCTTATTCTTGATGATGGCGATGGCGAGCTTTACTGCTTAGCGATGAATTGCTCCATATCTGTAGGTGATTGCTCCATGGGTTGCATGAACAACATGATCGAGCATATCGAGGAAGGAAAATTCGTTTCAGGTCAGTGGGTAAAGCGTCGCGTGCTGAATGGCGACGAAGGTGCCGTAGCGGTATTCGACGATGTTCCCAGCTGGCGTCGGATTCATGTATCGGAAAATCGAAAAAAGGACTGAGTCCAGTCAGAACAGCGATCTGGAATAGGCAAGAACATGGTTACGATAAAAGATGTAGCAAAGGAAGCTGGCGTATCTGCTTCTACCGTTTCTTATTATCTCAAGGGAGGCGAATCGGTATCCTCCCACACAGCTAGGAAGATTCGCACAGCAGTTAAGAAACTAGGATATACGAGGAACACCTCTGCACAGTCTTTGCGCTATGGAAAAACCTATGCGATTTCCATAGGAGTACACGAGTTGGACATTCCCTACTTCTTCTCAAAGTTTAATTCAGTGGCTATTCCGATTGTGGAAGAAAAGGGATATCGAGGCAATGTTTTCCAAACCGGCATCAAGGCTTCGAGCGTCGAAAAGGCACTAAGACGTATTTCGGATCAACCATGCGATGGTCTCATTTTAGGATCGACGAAGTTACCAGTACGTCGAATTATTGAGATAAGCAAAAATAAACCCACCGTTCTGCTCGACGACTGTTCTCGGGAACCAATATTGGATACCGTGAATACAGCAAACAGTGAGGGCGCTTATGTTGCGGTAAGCCATCTTATTGGATTAGGTTGCTCCAACATAGCTATGATAGGCGTTGACCTCCGAAAAACAGCTCACGAAGACAGCGATCCAACAATACAATCATTACGATGCATGGGTGCTATGAAGGCCTTACGCGAGTCCGGATTACCAGTCTATGAGAGTCTCATCATCAACAGCAGGAATTTATCTGTGGATGAAGGCTTGTCTGCCGCACATCGCTTAGTTAAGGCGCATGTACCATTCGACGGCTTGTTTTGCGCATCCGATGCAGTGGCGTTTGGCGCCATACGCGGATTGGTCGATTGTGGATACAGCGTGCCCGCTGATGTGAAGGTTATTGGAATGGATGGCATATCGCTGAATCCATACGCTATCCCATCTATCAGTTCCGTTGAAATAGATATGCATGATTTTGCAGAAAAAACAGTCGACATGCTTATCAGTAGAATTTCAGGGGAATACCAAGGGCCAGCTCGCAGAGTTAACGCTCGATATAGTCTTGTAGAGAGGGAATCCACGCAAACAGCTGGACGATGAGGTACGCAACAATCGTCGACTGTTTTCCTTCCGCGTAATCTAATCCCGAACTTCAGGAATTCTTACTGTCGTCATATGCACTTCCAGCATAGGCTGATTTCATATGACGTTCAGATATACGCTGCAGCTGTCATAGCGGACAATTGCTGTATGTCCACGATGAAGATGGAGCATCAAAGCAGAACGACAACATCATTTGCACGACGCAGCTATATGAACTCACACACAGTAATCAAAAGACTTAAAGGACACTTCTATGAGCAAGGCTCCTGATCATATTCTTTTTGGTGCCGCCTATTACGACGAGTACATGCCCGAGGACCGTTTGAACAAGGACATCGCGCTGATGAGGGCCGCGCACATCAACACCGTGCGCATCGCCGAATCCACGTGGAGCACGATGGAGCCCCAGCCCGGCGTATTCGACTTCTCCCACATCGACCGCGTGCTCGACGCGATGGGCGCGGCCGGCATCGACGTGATCATCGGCACACCGACCTACGCGTTCCCGTCCTGGCTGTCCAACATGTATCCGGACGTGCTGGAGACCACGCACAAGGGCAAGGCCGTCTACGGCGGCCGCCAGATCATGAACATCGCGGACGCCTCGTTCCTGTTCTACGCCGAGCGCGCCATCCGCAGGCTCATCGCCCACGTGGCCGGCCACAAGGCCGTCATCGGCTACCAGGTCGACAACGAGTGCAAGTACTACGACGTGGTGTCCAACAACGTGCAGAAGCTGTTCGTCAAGCACCTGCGCGAGAAATTCCACGACGACCTCGACGCCATGAACCTGGCCTACGGGCTCGACTACTGGTCCAACCGCATCAACTCGTGGGACGACTTCCCGGACGTGTCCGGCGCCACCGGCACGATCAACGGCTCGCTGGGCTCGGAGTTCGACACCTTCCGCCGCAAGCTCGTCACCGACTACATCGGCTGGCAGGCGGACATCGTGCGCGAGTACGCGCGCCCCGACCAGTGGGTCACCCACAACTACGACCTCGAATGGCGCGTCTACTCCTACGGCCTGCAGCCGTGGGCCGACGACTACGAGACCTCCAGGCACCTCGACATCGCCGGCGTGGACATCTACCATCCGGGCGAATCGCACCTGACCGGCCGCGAGATCGGCATGGGCGGCGACCTGACCCGCTCCTTCAAGGGCGGCCGGAACTGGCTGCTCATCGAAACCCAGGCCCAGGGCCAGAACGGCTGGCTCCCCTACCCTGGCCAGCTGCGCCTGCAGGCATACTCGCACCTCGCCAACGGCGCGGACTCGGTGATGTACTGGCACTGGCACTCCATCCACAACTCGTTCGAGACCTACTGGAAGGGCCTGCTGAGCCACGACTTCGAGCCGAACCCCACCTATGAGGAGGCCGGCGTCTTCGGCGGTGAGATCGAGCGCGTCGGCTCGCACCTGGTGAACCTGAAGAAGCGCAACAAGGTCGCCATCATGATGAGCAACAAGACGTTGACCGCGCTCACCCGCTTCACCATCGAGACCGGCTTCCCGGACCCGGACCCGTACGACGAGGGCGTCTCCGGCCTGACCACGTACAACGACGTGATGCGCTGGCTGTACGACGCGCTCTTCGACCTCAACATCGAAGCCGACTTCGTGCCGTACACCGCCTCCGAGCAGACCCTGGAGCAGTACAAGCTGCTGATCACCCCTGCCCTGTACGTGGCGGACGAGGAGCTGATCGCCCGCATCCGCACGTACGTGGAGCACGGCGGCAACGTGCTCGCCACGTTCAGGTCGTTCGTCGCCGACGACAACGTGAAGGTCTACCACGACCGCCAGCCGCACAACCTCACCGACGTGTTCGGCGTGAGCTACAACCAGTTCACCAACGACATGACCGACGTGGAACTGGCGTTCAGGGGCACGCTCGAAGGCACGCCGACCGTGCAGCCGCAGCACTTCCTGGAACTGCTCAAGCCTGCCGAAGGCACCGAGGTGCTCGCCGACTACGGTGATTCGGTCTGGGGCAAGGCCGGTTACGCGGCGATCACCCGCAGCGAGTTCGGCCAAGGCTCCGCCGAATGGATCGGCACGATGACCTCCACCGAGGAAATCAAGCCGGTACTGCTCGAGGCCGCCCGCAACGCCGGCGTGGTCGACTGGTCCACCGACGAGTTCGCCGGCACCACCGTGCGCGTGCGCCGCGGCGTGAACCAAGCAGGCAAGCCGGTGACCTACTTCCTGAACTACTCCGGCAAGGAAGCGGCCTTCAAGGCGCCGGTCGCCGGCACCGACCTGCTCGCCGGCAAGCCGGTGGCCGCCGGCGACACGCTCACCATCCCCGCCTGGGGCGTCCTCATCATCGAGGAATGAGAAATATACAATATTGTAGATTCGTTCTGATAGAGGCCCCGGCAAAAAATTGAACCGCACCCCGATTGTTGGACTGAAGTAATTCAGGTTCGATGATCGGAGGTGCGGTTTCTCATGTCTGGGGATCGCAGGCGTCGTTACAGTGATGATTTCATGCGGGTCGTTGCCGACCCGATTTCGGCAGGGTGTGGGGAGTCGTTCCCTTGCCGCGCGGCTTAGCGTGCCGCGGAAGACCGCGGAAAAATGGGTGTTGTTGTACCGGATCGGCGGGAAGGCGGCGCTCATGGGAGAACACAAGGGCAACAAGGCCTACGACTACGAGACCAAGCTCGCGGCGGCGCGGGACCATGTGGAGCGCGGCCTGACGAAGGCGGAGGTCATGGCCCGGTACGGGATCGCGAGCATCACGGCGCTGGAACGCTGGTGCTTGGAGTACCGTACGGGAGGTCCGGAAGCGTTGCGTCCGAAGCCGAAGGGCAGGCCGAGAGGCGCGAAGTCCAAACCGAAATCGGCTCCAGACCGTGAGCGGGAATTGGAGGAGGAGGAGAACGCGTACCTCAAGGCAAAGGTCGTGTATCTGGGAAAAGTCAACGCCCTGCTGGCGGAGAGATCGGCAACCGGGACAGAACGGCGATCGTCTCGACGCTGGCGGGGCTCGGCCATCCGCTCCGGTGCCTGCTGAGGGCGGCGGGGCTCGCGAGAAGCACGTACTGCTATCTTCTGTCCCATCCCGGACGGGTGACCCCCGGCCGGACATCGAGCCGATGGTCGCCGAGGTCTTCCATCGCACGCCCAACGGGTGCAGCCACCGGCAGATCCGCATGTGCCTCGTATGCGAGTTCGGCGTGCGGGTGAGCCACAGGAGCGTGCTGAAGGTAATGCGCCGCATGAACCTTGAATGCCGGATACGTCGGCCGAACCCGTACCGGGGATACAGCTGCAAGGGCGACACGGGTGCCAGGGTGCCGAACCTGCTGGAACGCGACTTCTCGGCCGACAGACCCTGGATGGAGCCGGGCACGGACGTCACCGAGTTCAGGATCGTGGGAGGCAAGGCGTATCTCGCGCCCGTATACGACACGGGATCCAAGGAGATCGTCGCATGGGACGTCAGCCGACATCCGACCTCGCCCAGCAGCGACGCCTGCTCGACATGCTCGCTAAACGCCTACCCGAGGGCGCGAATCCCGTTCTTCACTCCGACATGGGTTGGCACAATACCAGCACGACTGGTGGAGAAGCCGCCTGACGGAGTTGAACATCCGCCAGTCCATGAGCAGGAAGGGCAACTGAATCGACAACGCCGCCACCGAGCAGGTGTTCGGCCATCTCAAGGACGAGTTCTACACCGGCCGCGAGTTCACTTCCTTCGAGGAATTCAAGGCCGGATTGGACGCGTACATCGTCCATTGGAACACCAAACGAAGGCAGGAACGACTTGAGGGACACACCCCGGAGGAGTTCCGGAGCATGTCCCTCACAGCCTGATCAGGTACCCTGAATAAACCACGTCCAACTTTCGGGGCGCAGTTCATTCTTCGGCGGGTTGGCGGAATTGGACCGATGCCGGTGTTTTTCGGAAAATGGGCCGGTGTTGTCAGTTCCATCCTCCGACGAGTTCGAGGCAGCAGTGGCCCGTCACCGGGCGTCCCCGGTAGGTGCCGACCACTTGGCTCGCGCCTTCGTATTTGCGGCCGGAGGGGTTCGGCGAGGCGATTTCCTGTTCGTCCATGATGGACGTGACGGTGAGTTTCGCTTCCCATTCGGGGATGGAGACGGTCCATCCGGTCGGATATTTCATGCCTGTCGTGGGACTTTCCCACACGTTGAAGGAGTCGTCGACCATCGGATCCACGCCGGCGGAAGATTGGGTGCCGTCCTCGTGCAGGACGCTGGCCCAGCAATGTTCGCTGCCGGTGGCCAGTTCGGTTACACCCCATAGGCTGATCACGTCGGGATCGTTGTCGAAGCAGAGGTTCATCCACAGCCATTTGCAGTTGTAGCCGTCCTTGAGGCTTCTGCCTTTGGGCATGCCGGCGAACTGACGGTCCATCCACACCATTCCCTCCACCTCGTGGCGCTGGCCGTCGAGAGTGATAACGCCTTTGGCCGCCATGTGCGGGAACGAGTATTGGTAGTTGGGTACCCCGGCGATCTGGAAGTAGCCGGTGCCGAGACTGTAGAGCGGGTATCCGGTGCCGTGCAGGTCGAGGTAGATGGATCCGTCCGGCATGGCCGATGCGATGCGCATGTTGTCGAGGTCGCCTTCGATGACGTCCTTGTCGGTGTGGATGTGCAGTCCCTGGCCTGCGACCTGTCCTCGCCTGACCTTGTAAAAACGGTCTTCGTGACGGTAGATGCGTCCGGTCTCATCGGTGATGGACAGCACACTGTTGATCATGCGCACCGGCAGGTATTTGGAGAGCTGCAGGACGCTGACGTGGTACATGAAGTCAAGGGTGTGTCCGTCCGCCTCGAAATGACCGACCCAGAACCATGAGTTGCCGGCTTTGTCGGTGCGTATGAATGTGTCTTGGATGGGATCCACCAGCGGTTCGGTGCCGTGGTGGAAGGTGCGGATGTTGCGGGTCAGCGAGTTGTTCGTGGTGTTCATCATGTCTCGTTTCGTTTTGGTTCCGTGTTGTCTGTTGATGCGTTGTCGTTTCGGTCACTGTCCGACGAGAGTCCGTTTCGTCGTGCCTCGGTGCGTTCGAGTCACCAGAAGCGCCGTGACGAGGGCGGCCGCGAGGATGACCGCGATGGCGGCGAATGCCAGCGTCGAGCCGAGTATGGATTGCGCGTGTCCGGTGGCGGTGGGCGCGAGGGTGGTGGACAGTGCGGAGATGGATACGATGAGGGCTGTGCCCATCGAGGAGGCGATCTGTCCGACGGTGTTGGTGACGCTTTGCGCGTGTCCGATGTTTTCGTTGTCGAGCGCGTTGATGCCCCAGGTGTTCACCGGGGTCATGGCGAACATGAGTCCCGCGTAGAGCACGGTGTAGGCGCATGCCGTGAGGATGACCGAGGCGTCCGCGCCGAGCAGAGCCATGAGCACGCCGCCGATGGTCATGACCGTCAGGCCGGGCAGGGCGACCTTGCGGATGCCGTATTTGTCGAACATGCGGCCCGAGACGATGCCGCAGCATGCGCCGATGAGGGCGCCGGGGAGCATGGCGAGCCCACTGGCGGTGGCGGATGCGCCGAGCACGGCCTGGATGAACATCGGCACCATGACGTTGCATCCCATGAGGGCAGCCTGCATGCATGCCACGATGATCACCGAATGCGCGTAGGTGCGGTTGTCGAGGATGCCGACGCGCAGCATCGGTTCCTTCGCCTTGAGCTGTCGGCGTACGAACACGGCGACGAGCAGTACGCCGATGACGATCAGCGCGACGGTGAGCGCCATGTTGCCGGTGGATGTGAACGTGGACAGTCCGTACAGCAGGCATGCCAGGCCGACCGAGGAGAGCAGCACGGAGACGGGGTCGAACGCGCCCGGCTGGAATCCGTCGAAGTTGCGCAGGTAGACGGCGGCCAATGCGATGACGATCAGCGAGACTGCCGCCATGATGACGAACAGCGTGCGCCAGCCGAACGAGTCGATGATCACGCCGGAGATGGACGGGCCGAGCGCCGGGGCGAAGCCGACGACCAGTCCGGTGATGCCCATCGCCGTTCCTCGGCTTTCCTTGGGGAACACGAGCAGGATCACCGCGGTGACCATCGGCATGATGGCGCCGGTGCACAGGGCCTGCAACACACGGCCGACCATGAGCAGGGGGAAGGTCGGTGCGAACGCGGCGACGAGACTGCCGGCCGCGAACAATGAGATGCAGCCGATGAACAGCCTGCGGGTGGAGAAGCGTCCCATGAGGAACGCGGCGAGCGGGATGACTATCGCCTCGACCAGCGAATAGCCGCTGGACAGCCACTGCACGGTGGTGGAGTCCACGCCGAGGTCCTTCATGATGGACGGCAACGCCGGCGTGACCACCGACATGTTGAGCACGGCCAGCAACGTGCCCATGAGCAGCACGATGACCATGATCCATTGTTTCCTGTTGATGCCAAGTTTCACAATAACACTCCGATAAACAATAGTTGTTGATTATTCAACGAGCATCAATTATCATCGAAACGCAGCGGATGACAACCACCGATATGCGACATTTCTCGCTTATTCGACGATTCGCCTGAATCGTCGAACAATCCACGGCTTATGGGACGGAGCGGGAATGACGCTACCGGCAGAACGAAAGGAGCATGGTGACCGATCTGCGCATCGTCAAAACCCGCAAGGCAATCCGCGAGGCGTTCCTGCACCTACGGGCATCAGGAGTTCCGGTCTCGAAGGTCAAGGTCAAGGACATCTGCGACCTTGCGCTCGTCAACCCGAGCACGTTCTACAAGCATTACCTCGACGTATACGACCTCAACGACAATCTCGAGGACGAGACCATCGACGCGATGCTGGAGCATTACCCCGACAAGGACAAGATCCTGTCCGATCCACCCGCATTCCTCAATGGCTGGAGACCGGCCATCGACAGCCAGATCGACGATCTGCGCGTCCTGTTCGCAGGCCGCCCCGAAGCCATGTTCCGCAAAATCGAATCGACGCTCGTCGAACGTTACTCCGCCCGAGCAGCGAACGAGCGCGAGCGCATCGCCGCCGTCTTCTCCATCGCCGGGGCCCTCCACTCGCTTGGCCTGCTCAAGCTGGAAGGCGGACAAAGCGACGACGAGATCATCGCGGCGGTCGTCGAAAACCTCAACGCCATCGCCGCTCGGATCCCCGACGGACGATAACGAACACCCCCTATACGAATCAACGGCATCATCACACGGATACTCTTTAATCATCTAGTCGATCATCATGGAACAGATAACAGAACGTCATCCCATCCCCTCGTCGGCATCGCGATTCGCCGCATCGATACTGACCGCGTTGGTCTTCGTCGTCGCGCTGAATCTGCGAGCCCCGCTCACATCCGTCGGCCCGCTGCTGCCATGGATAGGGGCGTCCGAACATCTCAACGCGACGATGTAGGGTCTGCTCGGCTTGTTGCCTATCCTCGCGTTCGCCGCCGTCTCCCCGATGGCGCACCGGGCCGCCGGACGCATCGGCATCGAATGCACCGTGCTGGCCGCGATGGTGTTCCTGACGCTCGGCATTGTGATCCGTTCGGCATGCGGCACCATCGGACCGTGGGCCGGCACGTTCGTCATCGGTTGCTCGATCGCGGTGGGCAACGTTCTGGTGCCGGCCATAGTCAAACGCGATTACCCCGGTCACGCATCACTTGCCACCGGCATGTACTCCGCATACATGACCGGCATGGCCGCGTTCGCCTCGGCCGTGACATTGCCCCTGTCCGATGCAATCGGGTGGCGGGGCACGCTCGGCATCTGGGCCATTCCCGCCGGAATCGTCACGCTGCTGTAGCTGTGGCGTTCACGGGCGAATGCGCGAAGGACGACCCCGGCTGCGAAGACCGCCGCCGATGCGCAGCCCCGCAGCCGACGGAGTACGGCATCGGAGACCCGACTCCGAGTCTCCATGTGGAAAAGGTCGGAGGCATGGGCCGTCACCCTGTTCATGGGGCTGCAATCCGTGAACTATTACGTGTGCGTCACCTGGCTGCCCACCATCGAGGTCCCCTTCGGCGTGCCCGCCGACCGGACCGGCTGGCATCTGGCGGTCTTCCAGCTCGTCGGCATCGTCATGGGACTGCTCATCCCCGTGCTGCTGAAGGGCGACAGCCAGGTCGCCGCCGTTGTCGTCGCCAGCGTGCTATTGGCCATCGGCGCGCTCGGACTGGCATTCGCGCCGCGGCTTGATCTGCTGTGGATCATCGTCACCAGCATCGGCTCGGGATGCTCTCTGGTCGTGGCGCTCTCATTGATCGGATTGAAGACCTCGACCACCGAGGAGACGACGCAACTGTCGGGCATGGCTCAATGCGTCGGATACCTGCTCGCCGCGGTCGGTCCCATGTCGGCCGGAACGATCTACGACATCACCTCGGGATGGCGGACGGTGCTCATCATGCTGACCATACTGGCCGTCGCACAGACCGCCATCGGCATCATCATCGGACGGAATACGGAAGTGGGGCGATGACCATGCTCGGCGAAACAACCCACGACGCAATGGTACTAGCCCGGTCGGTGGGCTACTATCGCAATCGGCGGCTAATCCTTGCCGACGTGAACCTCACCATTGCCACCGGCGGACGATGGGTGCTGTTCGGACCGAACGGAGTGGGAAAATCCACACTGCTGGAAATGATCGCGATGCGCACCTACCCCAACGTCGGCGGACTGCGCGTCTTCGGGGACCGAACAGTCGCGGGCTCGGACCCGGAGCGCCGTCGCACCCGCATAGCCATCGTCTCTGCGGCGTTCGGGCACAACATCGGGTCGGGAATGAACCCGCTCACGGTCGTCGCCTCGGGGATTCCACGAGGAACGAAGGATTCGTCCGACGAGGCATACGAGAAGGCGTACGCGATGATGCGCCGACTCGGCATCGCATATCTGACCGGCAAACAGTGGCGCAACCTGTCCGAAGGCGAGCGCACGAGGGTGATGATCTCCCGCGCGCTCGTCTCGCCGGCGGATCTCCTGATCTTCGATGAACCGACCACCGGCCTTGATCTGGGTGGCCGTGAAACGGTGTTGCGAGAACTGTCGGCGCTGGCCTCGCGAGGGGACGAGCGCACGATGCTACTCGTCACGCATCAGGTGGAGGACATCCCCGCCGGATTCGACCATATCGCGATGATGGGCCGAATGATGGAACACGAGTGCATGACATACCTCGACACGCATCCGCGCATCTACGCCACACTTGACGGCAACACGACACCGGGAACCATCACGTTCACCGGACCACTTGACGAAGGACTTACCGACGAACGTCTCGAATCGATGTTCGGCGTCCCGCTACACGTAGAGCGAACCGGGCAGCGATGGAGGGCCTCGCACCGGCTGCGTTTCGCATGAGCGGTCCGAATGAATGCCTCGTCGCCGGTTCCAGTGCTCCTCAGTCGTTCCGTCTCATTTGACTGGGGAACACTGGTGCCGTTGTGGACACAACCGGGACACAATGGCCGCGGAGAACAGCGAAATCGACGGCAATTAACGAATCTCGTGAGCGTCACCAGAACGGCTTCATTGCAACGAAAACACAACTGACGAAGCTTGCAGAAATCAACGAATCAACCCTTCAAACCAGCAAGGGGTTACTCAGTCATTCCAAATAACGGATCAGAATCATACAAAGGAGCTTATTGGAAAAATCCATAACAAAGCGCGAAAAACACCATGGCGAATACCTATGGCGGCAACCAGTGATGCAGCTCGAAATCGCAAGAAAATATACAGAGAACAAGCTGATAATTAACGCCGCACTCTCCCATGTTGTATTCTGGTGCGGTTCTCCCAAGTTGGCTGACTTGAGCGGGCCATTGATGACCTGTACATATTATCGGGAGGACGATGATGAACAAGAAGACTGCATCATTCGAGCTCACATGTCTGATTTGCGGCAAGGCAATTAGTCTTCTTGACGCGGATTTATTTGCCGAAGATTCGAACGATAGAAGCTTCTTGCCCAATGGCGCCATGGAGCTATGCTCATACGGACATTACGGCACTACATTTTTCGACCCCTGTGACGGTACACAAGTTGCCGCTCTCATCTGCGATGAGTGTATGGAAGAACGCAGCAGCCGACTTCTCTATGTCAACAAACAACGTCAACTCAAACCATTCAACATCGCAATGAAAGAACTTGAGGAACGATGAAAGGCCGAGAAAGCTGAGCGCGAAGCAAATCCTATGTCCCCTCGCTGTTCCCCAGAAGAATTGCCGGTGGACGAGGACGGTTATCCGATTATCAACGAGGAATTCTTCCGCACAATAATCCCGGAGGAGCCATCAACAGACAATTAACCGATAACCTCTCACCCACATAATCGACACCATCCAAACAACGTCAGGAGCAATCATGACTAATGGATTCACCACACCCTTCTACTAGGCAACTATTGCCTAGTTTGAAAGGAACATCACCATGTCTCGAACATGGAAGGACCGACCATACCGAATCATGGAGGCCGAGGCCAAGCGAGCAGGATATACGCACAACAGATACTGGCTACTCCCCTATAGCGCATCGCGAGAACCTGCACCTGATGTAACGTCATATGCTTATGCCACCAGACATAACGCACATATCCCCGCACGTCGCATACGAGACTATCGCTGGATTGAGGATGATTGGATTCCCGATTACGGAGCCAGCCACCGCGTTCGCGAAGCACTCAATGCCGCAACTATCGCAGCCAATAACGGCTACGATATACGCGACTGGGACGACCCCATCGCATATCAAAGACGCCGACGCTGGATTATTGGGGCATGATCAATAACTGTGTTGCGCTCGCAACAAGTCGTTTGCGAGCACAACACTAAGATCATTGCTTCAAGCACTGTGTATTGACACATTTATTTACCTTTTCACTGCATAATGGGGAGTGTGATGATGACAGGCCAGCAACAAGCATCGCAATTTAGTATTTCTCTCACCGATGAACAATATGCGCTCATCGCGCACGCCGCTTCATTGACCGGCTTGACGCTCTCCCACTGGGCCACACAACATCTTATTGATGCAGCATGCTACGAAATCAACAAAGAAACAACCTTACAATTAGACTCCGCATCATTCGACATTTTCATAGCAGCACTGGAAGCCCCTACATCCGATGCGGCCAAAGAACTGGTGGCAAGGAATCCACAATGGGCTTGAGGTTCCTTCCCTATTTCAAATGTTTAACGAGTATTTCTTAAGTTGTACTAGTATGCATCATTGCCAGAATCCATGCCGTCCAATTTGAGAGAGGAAAGATATTCATGCTTATCGCATCATGTATTTTTGCCGTACTTGCAGGTTTGCTACATGCTTTGATTTTCGTTCTGGAGTCATTTCGATGGACTGAACCGAATACCATGAAAACTTTCTCCATCTCCTCAGTCGAAGAAGCCGAAGCGACCAAGGAGATGGCCTACAACCAAGGGTTTTACAACTTGTTCCTCGGCATTATGGCTGCCGCTGGTGCAGTAATCACTCTGCTCGGCCAGCAGTCTCAACAGACCGTTGGCATCACACTGATGGCAGCCGGCACAGCATCAATGGTGCTCGCCGCACTGGTACTGTTCACCGGCAGTCCGGACAAGCGCGCAGCCGCCGTCAAACAGTTCACTCTGCCCGCGCTTTCCCTAGTCTTCCTCATTATCTCTGCTCTTCTGTAATCGCGACAACAGGCAACATCACTGACATGAACCGGGATTAGCATCGGGCGCAATATCCGAACATCATCCAGACAACGGAGGAGTTGCACCATGGAGATGCTCACCGTAGGACCAAAAGACATCTATCAGTTCGCCACAGTCAAGGAGTTCGCTGAAGCATTCGAACTTGGCCCGAGCGACCTGGTGGTCAGCATCGGCATGATTCATGACGCTTTTCTGAAGCCGTATCTCAATGGCGCAAACGTGTTGCTGGTGGATAAGTACGGCAATCAGGAACCTACCGATGTAATGATCGACGAGATCATCCAGGACGCTGGTCAGTTCGACTACAACCGCATCGTCGCCATCGGCGGCGGCGCGGCCGTGCACGCGCTGAGCTACCAGCTGGGCGGCAAGTATCATGTGCCGCACGGCGAATCGAACTATGCGATGTTCACCGGCGTGCTGCGCAATTATATGGAGATCAAGTCGGATGGTGAAATCGCAAAGCTAAACGCCGTGCTCGCCGATTTACTTGACTGCGATGTGGTTAACGTGTACGACGAGCTGGAAGCACTCATCAACCAGTTGTTGCCGAAGAAGGCACTGCATGAGTATGGCGTAACGCGCGGGGATCTGCCGGAGTTCACCGAGCGCGTGATGACCACACAGGAGCGACTGATGCGCAACAATTTCGTACCGCTCGACGCCGCCCGCGTGCGTAAGATTTTTGAAGAGTTGTACTAAAGCCTAGCAACGATAGTAGTGCGCGAAGAGACTCCAGCAGATTATCTGCTATTTACCTGCAGGAGCCTCTCCCCAAAAAAACGATGAGGCTCTTGCGAACACCGAAGTTCGCAAGAGCCTCACTCAACCATTAATGAGAATGGTTATCAACATACCTTCCACATCTGCTGAGTGATACAATAGAACAAGCGTTCGAGCCGTTTTTTCTTGATATTTCAACGTTTTAGGGACTATCGGTATACCATTGATAGACCATTAGCAACGAAACGTTTGTTGGCGAATGTTGGCGAATGGAGGTCCTACGATGCCACGACAGAAGCGGAACGGTGCCATATACCCCATCAAGCAGACCTATCGCAAGCTGCTCAGCGACGGCAAGGAGAGGCAGTACGTGCGGTGGAAGGCCAAGGTCGGCGACACGTGGGTGAGCGGCAAAACATACGAGGAATGCGATGAGAAAATCAAACAGGCGCTGCGCAACCGCAACGAGTGGGGCGTGAGTCTGGACCGCAGCATAAGTTTGGGCGAATACGCGGATCAATGGTTCGAGATGAAGAAGCGCACCATCGACCCGAACAGCATCGATTTGTATAAATCCCTGATGAAAAGGCATCTGGCCAAATACCGGGACACCCCGTTGGCCGACGTGACCCCCTCCATGTTGCAGAGGCTTTTGTCGAACATGCGCAACATCGACGGGACCGAGTCCTCGCTCAGCCGCAGACAGTCCATGTACAACGTGTTAAGGCAGATATTCCAAGCCGCCACGGCCGATAGGATAATCCCCACGAATCCGGTCACCACTGCCATCAGGCCGAAGCAGAGGGACGAGAAGCTTTCAGTCAAGGGCAGGAGGAGGGCGGCATTGCCGTCCCCCGACGACTCCGCGAAGAAGGATGGCCGCACAGGAGTCCAGAATCGTCAGGCGTACACCCCCGAAGAGATGATGCGCATGCTTCAGGCTTCGACCGATGACATCTTCACCGGCGCACGGCAATGGTGGCGACTGTTGACCGGCATGCGTCAGGGCGAGGTGTTGGGCATCACGTTGGATGATCTGGAACTGTGGGAGAAGCCCGGCGCGAACGGCGTATACGTGGGACAGTACACGGTGAACTGGCAGTTGTCCGAACTGAACAGGATGCATGGCTGCGGGGAGTCTGACGGACGCGGCGTCTATCCGTGCGGGCAGAAGCGTCCCATGCTATGCCCGGACGCGCAATGGGTGGTGCCGGATGATTTCGATATGATTCACTTGTATAAGAGGTTCGCGTTGACGCCTCCGAAAGCGCAGCGCGGCAGCGTGAAGCCGTTGATTCCCGAACTGGGTACGGTCATACACCGTTATCTTGAAGCGACGAAAGACGTACCCAACCCATATGGGCTGCTGTTCCGTACGGAGAAGGGCCTGCCCATAGACGCGAACGATGACCGCAGGGGTTTCCGCGAACTGATGCGCAAGGCCGACATTCCTGATTATCAGCACCGGTATGTGCATGAGTGCCGCAACTCGGTAGCGTCCCTGTTGTTCAAGATGGGCGTTGACCCCGGCATCATCCAAAGGATTCTCGGCCACTCCTCCATAGAGATGAGCGAGCATTACCGTACCGTGCCGATCGAAGACCTGCTGTCAGGTATGGAGACGATTGGTGAGAAACTGGATTTGAAGCAGATCGAGTGGCGTGATACGACAAAGGCCCCCGCAGGGGCCTAGGAAACCTTTCCCGCTACTCGGCGGGTAGGCTAACCGGCATCGTCCTATACGGACGGTGCCGGCGACTCCTCATACAACCTGTATGCGAGCTACCTATATTCTATGACCGCTAACGCACTTGTTCCTTTCAGGATAGAGGATACTCCCATCCGTTGGCCCCGTTTTTGTACACCAAATAACCGTCCGTTGATGGCACGTCCAACATGACCTTGCCTTCCGCCTTCACTCCCTGCCCGATGGTCCCAGGCAGTCTCTCATTGTCGGGAATGCAAGAGTAGACCGGCATATTATCAATCGTGCCGTCCAGATTGCCGTTCCATTGAGTTCCATCCTTTTCGATGTACGTCCACACAGCCGGGCTTCCCAACGCCAGTTGCCCGTACCGGGAATCAAATTCCGACGTGGTTTCCACCTCAATGTCGAGCATGACGAAATGTCCGTTAGAAGGTGTGGTGGACGCCCCCTCATAGGCGGGGGTGCATGGGGCGTCGATGATTATGTTCTTGACCGTCCATTGAGCTATGAGATCGCTGCTGCCCGCACTGGCTGATATGCCCGCCACATCCCCTATATGCTTGATCAGGTTCCCTCGACTACTGGTCTTCGGCTCCTCTTTTTGTTGGGGTTCTGCCTTCTCCGGTTTCTTGTAATCCTCGGCTGTTGCAGAACGTTGCTCGTTGTCGCGGATGACCATGCCAACGGTGATTGTCATTCCTACGGACAAAGCCACTACGACAACGGCGGCAATGATCAGCTGCCACCATTTCAATACCACGACGCCCTTGTCTCTGATAGGCGGCTGTTGCGGGATTGATGGTTGCTGCGGGTTGCTCATGGTGTTCTCCTTGTCTCTTCTTTGCGATCAG
The DNA here is from genome assembly GCF_012932375.1 of Bifidobacterium olomucense. Lineage (GTDB taxonomy): Bacteria > Actinomycetota > Actinomycetes > Actinomycetales > Bifidobacteriaceae > Bifidobacterium > Bifidobacterium olomucense. Next base: position 322,848 of record NZ_JAAIIG010000003.1, read on the forward strand.
TCCAGTGTATCCGAGTTTCCGCGCGCCTGTTTGCGGTAAACGCTGTTTGGGTGAATAATCAGAGTCATGTAGTCGAACAAATGTTTGCCTCTTGCAGTGACGCGAGCCGCATCAGGATTACCGACCCGAACGATTGTTCGACTCATGGGATAAAAGAAAAGGGAGCGCGCCTCTTCCGCCAAGAATACGACGCACTCCCCCCAGCATTGCCCGATTCACCAGAAAGGAGAAAGGGACATGAACTAGTGTATATCGCCCCCCTTATCTTCAAGGCCGGCTCTTGCAGCGATATCTTCGGCGCGCGCAACAAGCTCTGACACTTTGATGTTCAGCGCCCCCGATATTTTGCGAAGCTGCTCGTAATCCACTGCGGACTTCAGAGTGAGAATCTTCCGAAGCGTTGTCAATGGAATACCTGACTCTTTCGCAAGAGCCGGAGTGCGGATACCTGCTTCTGCCTCAAACGCTTCAATCGCCCTTATCAAGGCAATCGAACTTGAGGTTATTTCTCTTTTATTAGTACCCATATGGGTTACAGTACTCCATTTCAGACAACAAAGCAAACCCAAATGGGTGACACGCCGCATTGCTAAGTAACCCATTTGGGTGATAAAGTGAGCCATATGAACAAGCAAGCAACATCCCAGAATCTTGGAGAAGCCATGAAGCGTCTCTTCAAAAAACAAGGCTTAAGCCAAGATGAAGTTTCTCTTGAGACAGGCATTCCGATCACCAGTCTCAGTCGAAAACTGAACAGTGGAATCTTCAAATATGAAGAGATGTGCTCCATTGCGAATTTGTTAAAGATGCCATTATCGCGCCTTATTGAGCTAGCCGAATGGCTCCAAGAGGGGAAGAGTTTTGACGCGTATCTCGCCGCTGAGGAGCAGTTACTTGATAACCAAAAGCATCCCCAGTAGAGAAGGTAGCGTGACGATGAACGCGAGAATCAACGAGCTTGAAGCCCGCGTCCACTACCTCGAAATGAAGGTCAGTCAATTGGAACTTGACTCGATTTCCACGAATCAGAGGATTTCGACTCCATCATCAATCAGGGATGTGGGTGAAGCTGAGGGGAGCGCCCGGAGTCCAGAAGAACTCCGATACACGTACACACGTGGAAGAAATGTCGCCTACGGACCGTTCGGGCCATCCGACGTAGCCGCCTCCACTGGCGGCGACACGATTCATCCGAACACGTAGCTCATTGTATTCATCATCCGGCAACGGGCCGAAGTCCTGCCCGTTGAAGTGAATCATCCAACTCATTAGTTTTTCACCTCCCTTCCAGAAAAGAGAACCAGCATGAACACCACAAATCGTAGCCCAGTCAAACAGCGGCTTATCTATATGGAGAAGGTGGCGTGAAGATGGACGTTGACTCTTATCGGCTGGCTCATGATGCCGATTATGCGGCATGGCTGGTTCAGGGAATCAAGAACGGTCACATCTACCGCCTGTATTTCCCTGACTCCGTTCCCGGTGTTGACCAGCTACTCGACATTAATCCGAATCTCATAGGCAGATTCACCTACGGAAACCCTATGCGCATGGAGGTCAATAAGGGGAACGCGGCTTACGTCACATTCCCCAGCGCACGGTTCATGGACAATCAACGCATCATCGATTGGCTGACCATGATTCAACAAGACGAGTTCACGACCTCACCTGCGGATACTGAACCGTCCAAGCTTGTCCTTCCCTGTTTGTCCCAGAAAGAATAAGCCCGGTGAACGAATTGCGAATGTTGGTGGCGCGGAACTTCACCCGAAGCGGTTTCCCGTCTGCGATGGTCTGATGCAAACCGTCCTTCACTACAAGGAACGGCAGCGAGACGCCATCATATGAGCTGATTTCATCCACGGTGAGCGACTGTCCACTGATGTTGGTCAGCTCCCATTCGTCTTGACCGGCGTAGACCGGTTGACTCCAATACTCCATTTAGTTTTTCACCTCCTCTCCTAACTGTTTGTTTCGCGTTATCCAGCTTACGGGGAGACGACATACACACGAAAAACCAGAAGAAAGGATCCGTCATGGTCTGGTTCATCATCTCCATCATCCTTGTGATCGTCGGAATAGGCATGTTCGCCGTAGCCGTCGCCGGCAATCGCGGCAAGGGGGCCGGGCTCGCCGCAATCCCCTTCGCGCTGGCGGTCCTGTTGATGATTCCGGCGTGCCTGTACTCGTTGGACGTGGGCGAAGTGGCGGTCATCCGCAACATGGGCGGCTCCGTCGCCGGCCATGCGGAGAACGCGGGATTCCACGGGAAATACCCTTGGCAGTCCGTCATCAAATACGATACGCGAAACAACCTCATCAACTTCTTCAAGGACACCGGCTACAAGTATCACGGCGGTTCGGCGGAAGGCAAGGAAGTCACCGTCAACGACAGGAGCGGCGCTTCGGCGGACATCGACATACAGGTCAACTATTCGCTGGACCCGTCCGCCGCAGAGATGCTGTACTCGGAGTACGGCAAGCAGACCACGTTCACGCAGAACTACATATCGAATGACCTGCGTTCCGTGGCGAGGGAAACTTCCGGCAGGTTCGACACGATCACGATGCTCACCGACCGTGGCAAGTACACGAAGGCCGTGCAGGATGCCCTGACCGCGAAATGGAAGGACATCGGCCTGACCGTCGAACAGGTCAGCGTGCAGGACATCCGCTACCCGAAGTCCATCACCGACAGCTATGCGCAGGCCCAAGCCGCCGAGGTCGCCAAACAGAAGGCCAAGAACGAGCAGGAGACCGCGAAGGTCGAGGCCGAAACGAAACGCATCAAGGCGCAGGGCGAGGCCGACGCGAACAAGGCGTTGAACGATTCCCTGACGGACAACGTGCTCAAGCAGCATTACATCGACGCATTGTCCAACGCGGACCAGCTGATCGTCACTCCCGACAGTGCGAGCACGCTCATTCAACCCAAGTGAGGAATCCCTTATGAACACGGTTGGACGTCACGTCTCCGGGTATCGCAAGCCCGAGCCTGACGCGCATGAGCGGCAGCTGGCTTTCAAGACCCTTTTATGGCTGATCGTGTTGATCGTCTGCCTGATCTGGGTGTTGACGCATTCGGGTTGCGCTCACCCATTGGGCAATGGGCTGGCTTCACTGGTGGGTTTCGGTTTCGTACCCATCCGCATTGTCTGCCTGTTGACGGCGGACAGTGAATAAGGACTTTCCGATTCGGCGTGGAAAACCGGTCGGGACAGCGGAAGGAACAACCGTAAACCCTCGTGATAACTGAACAGCAGAACTATTGGAATCACAGGGTGTTTGACCATACTCGGTTGATTTCATCCCCGGTTGGCGGGCATGGGATTTTTTTACCTTTCCTTGCCTGTGCCTGTCAGCCGGTTTGGGCGGTAGCAAGTTGCCCCCGGTACGCAGATCACACGGGTCATGACGTGTGGCAAACGTCGGGACTGAGGGTGCGATTCCCTCGCCGTCCACGCGCATAACTGAAAACCGTCATCGGAAGTCTCTCGAAAACACCGCATAGTAATCGGGTTTCGGCTGGCTTGTGAAACCGAGAGACGGAGTGCAAAGAAAAACCTATTCCCATATATAAGGAGTATTCCGATGACGAACCTCGATGATTACACCGTCAGCACCTTCGACCTGAAGTGCATGGAGGCCGACAAGCGGGCTTACGAGAGCAACATTGCAATGTTCGATGAATACGTCGAACTGTTGAAGCAAGCGGTTCACGGCGATGAGTTTGAAGCCATCGAACCATTATGCTCCGCTGTCGTCAACGTTGTCACACAACTCACTTCGCAAAACTATACGGGCCCTGAAGATGAAACGTTTGCGTTCATCCACAGCCGCAACAGCAAATCAGATTCCGAAAAGTAAGAGAAACCCCAGCTGGCACTGGGGTGAAAGAAAAATACTTCCACATTCAAGGATAAGCAATGGCAAGTACTTTGACAGTATCGGCACGGAACGTTGACGCGAGCCTCGACGCCGCTGCCGATAAACGGCAGATGGAGTTGGCTGTCAGCGACATGCTGGTGAACGCCTACGACTGGATTACCGAGGCTGTTAAGGCGACGAACACCGACCCTTTGCAAGCCAAGTCCATGCGCGCATACGTGTACACGATTGAGGAGGCCACGAAGCAACGTGACCTGTCGAAGTCGATTCAGTTGGATGCGCAGGAGATGGCGCGCCGCGCGGATTATGCGCTTGGCAAGGCCATTCGAGACGGACAAGCAAACGGAACCGTCACCAGCACTGGAACACAAATAAAAAGAGGGAATCAACATAAAAGTGGAGAACAACTTGATAAGGCGTTCTCCACAAGCAAGAAGATTTCCGCTTATGGCTTGTTTCCTAGCGGTGACGCTAAGACTCAAGCCTACGAGATGGTTGATAATGCTTCACCCGAAGAGTTCGACACTATTCTTGCCGAAGCGCACGCCGAAGGCAATCTGAGCCGTGCGAACGTTTCTCGTAAGGCGAAGTCGTTGCACACCGAGCCGGTCGATGAAGTCATCGACGTTGACCCTGCAACCGGCGAGATTCGTGAACCGCATTGTCCGAAACGGACCGTTGAAATCTTCAACACGATAATCGCCGGGGCGACGCCCAGCCTTTCCGTGTTGTCCCTCATCGATTGGAATCAGATTCCATCGGGCCAGGCCGTCGAATGGCATGCGCAATTGTCTGAGGCAATCAAATCGTTGCAATCCCTGAACAAAAGACTTTCAAAGGTGATGAAATGACACCGTACGAGTTGAAGTTGAGCCGAGAGTCACGGCAGAAAATCGACTATAAGAAGCGTGAAATCAACCGCACGTACAAGCATTACCGGATCAAGCTCGGTGACTGCGCCATAGACAGGGAAGCCCAACGCGAGGCCACGTCCCAGGCGGTCAAGGCTTTGGCGGATAGGTTCGATCCTGATCTGATGGGAACCATAACGGTTTCCCATCGTGACGGAACCTATTGGATTCTTGATGGCCAACATCGCTGTCTCGCGTTGAAGCTGGTTCTGGGTGACGATGCCGATGAATGGCCTATCGAGGCCGACGTGTACGAGGGGTTGACGGAGGAAGAGGAAGCCGAGATGTTCCTCAGCCTCAACAATACGAAAACCGTCAGCGCGTTCGACAAGTTCAAGGTTTCCGTCACTGCCGGACGCGAAGAGGAAAGCGACGTGAACCGTATCGTCCGCTCCCACGGTCTCAGGGTTTCCCAGAACGGCAAGCAGGGAAGCATCGGGGCCACCTCGGCTTTGATGAACGTGTACCGGCTGGGAGGACCGAAACTGTTATCCGCCACCCTGTACGTCATGTCTTCCGCATGGGAGTCAACCGTCTGGGATTCGTTCATCATCAAAGGCATGGCCCTGTTTCTCAACAGGTATGGGGACCGTGTTGACAAGGCCGCACTCATCAAGAAGATGTCCGCGCTGCCGATGGCGAACAAGTCGCTGAAGATAGCATCCGAACGCATTCGCCTATCTTCCGGCACGTCGAAGGATAAATCGTGCGCCGCCGCGATCACCGATGAGTACAACAAGGGGCGACGCGGAGTCAAATCGCTTGGTTCTTGGTTCAAGAATACAGGTAAGGAGGATTCCGATGCCTGATTTCAATAGGCTGCTTGATCTGCTCAGGGACTTGTTCGACACGGTTTTCCCCGATGAGGATTCCGCCATGAGGTTTCTTGGCGTCGGCCGTGACTACTTCCGTCAATATTACAAGCCGTACTGCGGTTTCAAACAGGGCAACAGCATGACGTTTAGGAAAAGCGAACTGTTGGAGCGTCGTGAACAACTGCGTCATGAGGCGGGTGGTGTTCGCGGCTAGGTTGCTTACCCCCAGGGATGTGCGTTGCAGGACGTTCACGGCTTACGCGAGTTTCTTTCGTCCTGACGCGTATGACGCGGATGAGGTGGACGAGTTCATGGATGAGGCGGAGACCACGATAACGGTTCTTTGCCGGGAGATTCTGGAATTGAGAAGGCAGGTGGCTTGTGGCTGAGATTTTGCAGATGAGCGACGCGGAGTATTTCGCGGATGACGCCATCGACCAGACTGCGTTGAAGAAGTATCTGATCAGTCCGAAGGCTTACGCGCAATATGTGACCGGCGAACACCAGTCTTCCCCGGTGTTGGAGTTCGGGAAGGCGGCGCACAGTCTGATACTAGGCTCCGGCCCCACGGTGTTGGTGAAGCCGAACCGTCGTACGAAGGAGGGCCGGGCCGAATGGGAGAAGCTGACCGGGGAACATGCGGGCGAGGATGTCGTCTGGGTGTCCCCCGACGATCATACGGCTTTGCAAGCCATGCGGTCTGAGTGCTCGTATTTCTCCACTCTGCCGGGCAAACCGGAGATGGCGTTGTTCGCGGACGACCAGATCACCGGTTTGGCGTTGAAGGGCAAGGCGGATTGGCTTCCCACGGACCCTGACGTGGATGGCGTGTACAGGATTCGTGACTACAAGACCACGGTGAAAAGCCCGGTGGATTTCACGAAGAGCGCGTGGATGTACGGGTATCACATTCAGGCCGCGTTCTACATGCGTCTCTACCGTGCCACCGGTTACACGGGGCCTCTTGGTTTCGAGTTCGTCGTGCAGGAGAAGAACCCGCCCTACGACTGGATGCTGTGGCGTTTGGATGAGGATGCGCCGGAGATCGATGTCGCCAACCAGCAGATCAACCTGGCTTTGAAGGGCATCAGCTGGTTCCGCGAGCATATGGATGACCCGTTGGATGCGATGGCCTCGTACGGGTTGGACCATAATCCGCAGCCCATCCGATTCCCTGATTGGAAATTACTGGATTTGGAGGAGGAGATTGACTCATGGCGGTAGTGAAGAAGAACGCCAAAGGCGGACGCGGCACGTACGCGGACTTGGCTTCTCTCATGGCCTATGTGGACGAGACGCTGCATGTGAAGGTCAGGTTCACGACCGTATACCTGCATGACATGTTGCATCAGGCGACTCAGATTCAGGTTGGTGACCAGTGGAGTGATCCGATCTGTCCGATTCCCGTGGAGACCGGGGACGGCAAGGGGTTGAGCGTCATGCAGCAGTTGGGTTCCGCTTTGACCTATGCGCGTCGTTACTCGTTGTGTGGCGCGTTGGGTATCGCCACCACTGACGACGACGGCCAGACCTCGGGTTACAGGAAGCGTTCGTTGGAGTCCATGACCGATGAACAGCAGCAGCGCATCGACCAGATATTGGAGACGATGAGGATTCCTCCCCGTCAGGAGTCCGCGTTCATCAGCGGCATTCTGCAACGCAACGTCACGTATGGCACGTTGACGGAATTACAGGCGAGACAGTTCATCGAAGCGTACGACAACCGCAATAGGAAGAAGGAGGTTCAGGAATGAGCCAGAAATATGAGGAAGTCCCGTTGGAACAGGCTCGTGTGGGCTTGTGGGTGAAGTTCATGCTCACCGAGGACATCATCGACGATGAGGGGAACGTGGGATTATGCAAGGGCGTGCAACAGTTCGGTACGCTCAAGCGGCCTGATTTCGGGGATGATGCGTTCGGTGACATCGCGAACCTGTTGACCTCCGTCGTGTATGACGAGAAGCCGTTGGGTATCGAGGTGGATGGGGATGTGTGGCCGTTCATCTACCGTCTGGACGGCAAGGTGAAAGTGGACCGTCGCGTCACCGGTCTGCATGTGTATCAGGTTGAGCCTGAAAAGGAACCCGAGTCTGAAGCGCCGGAACCGTTGAACGATATGGCCACTCGTATTGAGGACGTGCAACCGGGTGACATTCTCTCGCTTGGCTGGAAGACGTTCACAGCGAACGGAATCGTGGAACGTATCGAAAAGGCGTCGTTCGACGGCGGCTTGTTCAACGTGTGGTTCGAGCATGTCAAGGAGCCTTATCTGGCTGGCGAGAACAATTTCGAAGTGCGTTCCTGCTACCGCCCGAAATATGAGCTGCCGTCCGAGCCTGGCTTCTACAAGGCGGATACGGGCAGTGTGTGGAAGTTTGACGGCGACCTGTGGACGCCGGTTCTCGACCATGACGGCAATCTGGCCCCGGCGAAACCGATGCCGGTACGCAATCCGAGGAACTTCCGTAAGGACAGCATCAAAAAGCATCGTTTCCCGTTTACGGAGGTGCGGTTTGACGTTCAGTAGGAAGAAGGACTGCATGTGCGACAGGTGCAATAACGGCGGCGGTGCGGGCGTCTGCCCGGATTGCGGGCGTACGGATTGCGCGAAGGCCTTGTCGCACACGTTCATGTGCAACAAGCTGGCGGCGGAGAAGCACAGGATGAAAAGGAGGATTATCTGATGGCGTTCCAATCGGTCGTGGTGGGCAACATTTCGAAGGATATCGAGTTGAAGACCACGCAGAACGGCAAGCAGTACGCGAATTTCACCGTGATCAACAACACTCGCGTGAAGAACAAGCAGACCGGTAACTATGAGGACAGTGAAGCGGACACCACGTTCGTGAACTGCAAGGTGTGGGATGATCTGGCGGCTCATGTGGCGCAATCCCTGGGCAAGGGCATGAGGGTCGTGGTCGTGGGCTCCATGCGTTCGCACTCGTATCAGGGCAGTGACGGGAACACACATCGTTCGCTCGACATGAACGTCGAGGAGATCGGCGTCTCGTTGAGGTTCGCTACCGTGCAGGTGCAGAAGGCCCAGAAGCAGCAGGGTTTCCAACCGAACCAGTATCAGCAGTCGTATGGGGTGCCGAACTATCAGCAGCAGTGGGCACCGCAGCCGAATACCGTGCAGCAGACTCCCCAGCCACAGCCGCAGCAGCAGCCGCAGCAGCCGGCTGGTGATCCTTGGGCTGGTGGTGGTTATGACAGTGGCCCGGACAGCTTCTAACCCGTCCCGCCATGTATGCGACTTGGTGGATGAGCGTGACGAATACCGGTGTGTTCGTTGCGGCAGACCGTCTCATTGGGCTGGCTTCTCGCGTCATCACCGGCATTTGAGGAGCCACCCGTATCCACGGTTGCATGAGGCAAGCAATCTGATTCTCCTGTGCGGAAGCGGCAGCGCCGAGGGCTGTCACCTGTGGGTGCATACCCATCAGACTGAGGCGAAACAGTACGGGTGGATCGTCAGTGGTTTCGATGATCACCCGGAACTGGTGCCGATCCTTACCAGACTGCATGGCTGGGTGTTGTTGGACGACATGGGAGGTTGGACGCGATGCGCGAACCCTTCGACCTGTTGATCGACGTGTTTGTTCTCAACGCCTCGTTCAGAAGCGAATTGTTGAGAACGGACCCTGTGATGTTCTGGCGGCTGCTGGAAGCGGTCCCATATCTACAGGAGCGTGATTCTGATGGTTGATTTCGATGCGATGACCGATGCGCAGTTCATCGAGCACTGCCGCAACGGCGGGGATACGACGGGTGTCATCTACAAGCGTCCGCCCCGATGCGACTGGTGTGGGAGCACGGTTCGTGTGGACCGTACCGCCACGTGCCGGAATTGTCGGGTGAGGATGCGACGGCGTGAGGATCCGGAGTTCGCCCAGCATTTGCGTGACGTGACGAACGCACGGAATGCGAGGAACCGGGAGAAAGTGAATCGGAAGGCGCGTCAATGGGCTAGAAAGCATCCGGCGAAGACTCGTGCGATTGCCCGCAACTGGTATTTCCTCCACCGTGAGGAGTCCGCCGCCTACCACAAGAAGTACATGGCCGAACATCCCGAGAAGAAGGCCTTGTATTTGGAGAATCAACGACGCAAACGACAGGAATCAAAGGAGAAAACCGATGAGTGAACCATCCTGGAAAGGCAAGACCTGCAAGGAACTGGAAGGGTTGCGGGTGAAGGTCACGTTCGTGAGCGGAGCCACGTTAGATGGCATTCTTCACGCGGATGGGCACATCTATTATTCCAGCAACTATGCGGCTTTTCGTCCGTTCAAACTGAAAAGCAGGGACTACAGACTGATAGTGGGTTTGGCCGACGTTGTGAAATCCGTTGAACTGTTGGACGACCCCGAGTATGAGCGCATCGACAGTTTCGAAGATGTGCGTAAGGGTGACATTTTCGTGTCCAAAACAGGCAACAAATATCCGGTGTTCGATGCGACGTTTGGCATGTTGAAAGGCCAGACCCCTGAACGCAACGACTTCTGCTCGTGCCTGAACCCATATTGGTTCGCCTATGCGCTGCGCCGGAAACCTCAATTGCCAGATAAGCCCGGCCTGTGGGAAGACAAGAACGGTGATGTGTGGGTGTATGCAGACAACTCATTCTCGATGCGGTGCATCGGCGGACATTTCACCACTGGCGCACGCGAGTGGACTATCAGGGGCACCGTCCGCATGGTCGATCATTCTCAAGACCTTGCCCCGTTCCGCCCATACAAGCTGGAGGGCGATGAATGAGTGAACCGAAACTCACCGAGAACATGATCGCCACCGCCGTCACGTCCATGCTGTGCAACGCATGCGGCTGTCAGCCGCTCGAAGCGCTCGACACATGGGATGGGTGGCTTGTGGAGCATGACCGGAAGACGTGGGAGCAAGGCCATCAGGCGGGAATCATCCAAAGCGTCACCGGAATACCCGCAGACAACCCGTACAGAAAGGAGGAATCTTGAGTCAGGCGAAGAAAGGTCCGTTGTTGCCTTTGGCCCGTCAGGGTGAGGCGATATTCACGAACATCTGGCTGAAGGAACGGTTGGGCCGTCCCCTGTATGCGGCCGAAGCGCAGACGTTCGGCCGTATGTGCTTGGACGAATGGCGGTACCGGTTCGGCAATCGGATGCCGTACACGATGCGCGTGGGCGAGGATTCCAGCCAACGCACCGTGTACCTGCCGGAGGATATCCCCCTGTTGGTGAAGGCGTTCGACAGGTATGTGAAATCGAAATCCTACAGGCGTGTGCAAGCCGAATTGGAGGAACACCATGACCAGTGAGCGTAGGAAGGAGATGGTGCGTACTTGGCATGAGCGCGGCATTGATTCCGAGACGATATGCCGTCTGTTGGGTTTGAGCGCGGATGAGGTGACGGCCATCATCTTCAGCAAATCCGAGCCGGAGAAACGGTCCGAACCGGAGTTCACTGAACCGACATTGTTCGGAGATGACTAGTGGATTGGCGGGATAAGGCCGAATGCAGGGACATGGACCCGGATTTGTTTTTTCCGAAGACGGTGAAGGAGTTCGGTCTGGTGGTCGGCGTCTGTATGGAATGCCCGGTCAAACTCCAATGCCTCAAGTATGCGGAGACCCGTGACCGGCTCGACGATTACCCGTTGACGGGAGTTTGGGGCGGCAGGGATTTCAGCAAGCGTTGGCATGAACGGTACAGGAGCAAGCATAGGAGGAAGCAGTGAGGCCTGTTGACTGGTCGGAGTCGCCACCGGAATACGAGTATTGCCCGGAATGCGGCGGAATCATGAACGTGTGGGGTGAGTGCATGGATTGGCGTTCGCACACTGACCCCACGGAATCCTACAGAGATGAGGATTAAATGACATTAGACAAGAATCTGACGTTCGGGGAGATTCTCGAACAACGTCCCCTCAATGATATCCCCTATGAGGCGTTCGTGCGCGGCAAGGCGGCTCAACAGGATGCGACCATGCCGACCCTGTTCGATCTTGAGGGTTTGGACTAGTCATGCGGTTGACTATCGAGATTCCGAACGAGTCTTGGTTTTCCAGTAATTCGCGCGGGCATTGGGCGGTGAAGAAGCGTTGCACTGATGCCGTGTTTGCCCGCGCCTACTGGATAGGCCAACAGCAGCGCACGTTAAGGAAACTGTCTAAGCCCGTGTTCGCCAAATGTCATGTGACCGTGTATGTGGCGTATCCGCCTCATGCGGGCGGGCGCAAGGATCCGGGCAATAGCGAGCCGATGGTCAAAGCGGCCATCGACGCACTCACCAAGGCCGGCTACTGGGTCGATGACGATTCGACGCATGTAATCGGCCCGGATTACCGGCTGGCCGATCACAGGAGCCGGCCGGGATGGCATGAACTGGTATTCGACTTGGAGGAGATATGAAGGTTGACAAAGTGATCATCACGCACACCGTGTTCAAGCCGAAGGTTCCTTGGCGCGTGTACTGGAATCTGGGGTGGATGGTCTGGTGTGCCACGTTCATGGGCGTGCACATCGGCACCGAGCATTGGCTGAGTGCCGGATTCCAATGCTTCTGCTGCTGTTTGTTCCTGTATATGACCGTTCAGGAGTGGCGGCGTTGCACGCATCATACGGACACGTACACGTATGAGGTTCCCTCCCCCGACAGTAAGGAGAACCAATGAGCGTGCGTAAACAGCCCGGCAGGGGCGTCGCGTTTTCGGTGTACTGCGATGCCGTGGACTGCAAGGAGGAGTTTCTTATCATCGCTGACAGGTTGCAAGGCAATGATGTGGTGGCGATCACCGGCATCTGGTGGAGCGACGGCGAACTGTATTGGCGGTGTTGCGACGTGCTGGATGCGGTGGATTACGCAGTTGACCAAGGCTGGCAGGAAGGCACTACCGGCATCCAACGCGGCCACATCTACTGTCCCAAGCATAAGGAGGAGTCATGAGCTACTACCTGTACATGGATCCGCAGGAGAAACGCCACGAGTGTCCTGACCCAAAGTGCCCCGAGCATACTTATTCGGCTGTCATGCATTGCGCGTGCGGCAAATGGTATGTCGTGAACGGTTATCTTCCATGCTCTATAGGCGTTTGGAAGCATCGCCCGGCTTGGTGGGTGCGATTGTTCTACCGTGAGGCGTTCGACAAGCTGGAGCACGATGACACCGATATCGTCTACATGGAGGAATCATGAAAGGCCGTTCAGCCTATACCCGGTTGACTGACATGCAAAAGGAAATCCTGTACCGGCTGATTAGTGAGGGTGTTCTTTCCGCGAGGCAGATAGCGGAACAGGCTGGTTGTGCGATTAATCAGGTGTATACGTATCGGCACAAGATGAAGTCCGGTGAGGAGCACCGTTTGACGGATATCAGTTGTCTGGTATTACGAGAACGCGTCTCGTATATCCCGGAGATAACCGTGGTGAATCCCGATGATGTCAACGGTCGTTCGTTTCTCGCGTCGGACACCAGTTTCGACTGTTCACGATGTGGTTTTCCGATGATGGCCGGCTGGTTCACGTTCAAAGACAAATACACGGCCATACCGAACTTCAACTACTGCCCCAATTGCGGCGGTCTTATCGACAAAACGGAGGAATCATGAGCGTCAAACCGTTGCCTTGCCCGTATTGCGGGGAAATGCCGTTGATCAGCCGTTGGCGGTTCCGTCGCATGCGTCCGAAATATTGCGCCTACCATCCGCCCAGGATGCTGCCGCCCCAATGCCTTGGATTGGATGACTACAACGAGATATCAAACGACGTGTACAGCGTGTCCGAAGCGATTCTGGATTGGAACCATTGGGCGGTATGCGCCCGGCAGAGGGAGGGATTCGACCCTTGGACAAACTTCTAGACACGTTGATTCGCGAGGCCGAACGGTGTCGCAAGGCCTACGAGAACTGCCCCCTGTGACGAGAACGCCTACCGGTTGAAACGAGCCGAGATCAAACTCAACGCGGAACGAGTGCGGAGGATGATGCCATGACCCAACGGGGCGATGACGTGAAGCTCATGAAATGGTTGGCCACCAAAGGGTATTCCGTGGTCAGGTCGGCCGGTACAGGGCATTGGAAAATCTACTAAGACGAGAATCTGATGGCCGTCACGTCCGGCACTCCCTCGGATTGGCGGAGCAGACACAATTTCCTAAAAGACCTACGGAGGCGAACATGCTTGGAGTAAGACAACCCGACCCGAGACTCTGCTGCCCCATGTGCGGGAGACCGGGCGTCATGCGGGAGCACGTCAACCGGAACTTCGCCGGCGATGGCGAAAGCATCTACAGGATGACATGTCCTTCCGGGCATATCAGCACGAACTGGAAAGTTCAACCCGGATACGCGTACCGGGATTGGCTTGACCTTATCGGCTTGACGGAAACACGATTGAAGGAGCATAGGCAATGAGCGTCATCGGATTATTCTGGTTCGTTCTCGGTGCCTTGTTCATCATCGTGGGGTCACGTGTGACCTACATGTGGTTGAGGAAGAACATGATGCCGAACGACAGTCTGGAAGACCGGCTGATGGGAATGTTCATCGCAATCGCATGCCCGACAGTGGGCCTGCTGATCGCGTTCGCCATCTACCAGATTTTCATGATGATGGTGTTCCCCTCTTCAATGCAATGACCTATTGGCAAACCGCCCGCACTCTTATATATAAGGTGCGGGCTTCATTATCGGAGCTTCAAAATGGCAAACACCGAAGAAATGAGAATCTTCGCCAAGTTCTCAGCGGATTTATGGTCGAACGAGAAATTCTGTCTCTTTGCGGACAGGAATCCTCGTGCCGCTATCGTATGGATTAAATCGATTACGTTCGCGGCTTGCAAGAAAACCGATGGTTTCATCGGAGAGTACGCGATGCGTCATGCGCTTGGCGCGTCCAAGCGCGACATTCGGCTTTTGGTAGAGAATAATTTCCTCGAAGCCGGGGAAAACGGTTGGATTATTCACGATTATCTGTCTTCCCAGTTCGCAAGCTCCAAGATTGACGAGATGGCGGAACGGCGTCGTGAAGCCGCTCGCAGGGCTGGTATCGCTTCCGCGAGGGCGCGTGCTGAGAAAAATTCCGTTGAAAACCGTTCAACGGACGTTGCAACGGACGTTCAACGCACGTTCAACGAACCGTTGAACGGAAATCCAACGAACGTTCAACGCCAAGTCAACGGTATGGGCAACGATTTTTCAACGGAAAACCAACTAGATATAGATATAGATAATATTAATTATTCTTTTACTCCCCCCACCCCCTCACGACCCGATTTCGACAAGCTGGCCGATGACCTCGAAGCCATCTACCCGGTGAACCGTTTCGACGGGAAGACCTCGCAGACCCGGTTCCAGTTGGAAGCCGATTGGCCGAAGATCGTCAAGGCCGCTGGAGGCTTAGACCCGGTGGAGTTTCTTCTGGGCAAGGTCAGGGATTACGTTGCGGCCACGGACGCCCAGTACGTGAAGACGTTCAGCCGGTTCCTCGGCGGCGAACTGTACACGCGCAACTGGGAGAAGCCCAAACCGTCGAAGCCAACCCCCCGGCCCAACGGTCCGGTGAAGTCGCGCAGCCAGCAGAATCTCGAAGCGAACATGGCGAACACGTGGAAGTACATGACGCCGGAAGAGCGCGCGAAATTCCAGAACGGAGGTGTTTTCGATGCTCAGCAAGGGTGAAGCCGCCGCCGTTTTGAGCATCATCATGGGCCATCACGGGAACGCGCAATGGAACGATTTGCAGTTGGAATCGTTCTGGAGCGAACTGCTGCCGAACATGACGCAGCAGGAGGCTTTGGAGGCCGTTCGACGTTTCTACCGGGCGAACGATTCCGGGCGCTGGTGCGGTTCCGGTGATGTGAACGCGATGGTGCGCAGGATTCGCAACGAACGCAAACCTTCCGAGGCTCAGATCGGCCGGGAATGCGAGGCTCAGGGTTTGACCGGGGACGCGGCATGGCTGTATCGGCGTCAGCGCATGTTGGGCCGTCAGCCGGATGATGCGTCGCGTATCGTGGCCGGTTCCCGTGACCCGCTGCAATTGCCGCCCGCTAAATCCCGGAAGCGGCGTGAGGGCGGGGGCTTCATCGGCGGCTTGGGTTTGGGTGATGTTCTGGGCTGAACACGCCGGCGTTTCTTGCGCGGATGCGGGCTGGCTTGTGGTTTGATTGGAATTGTTCACAAGCCAGCCGAGACCCCGGAAAGGGTTGAGGTTGGTTTCCTGCATCCAAAATCGCATCTGCCGTTACCCGTCCTGTTGGCGTGAAATCGTCGTTGACGCGCCCACCATGGTCGTCGAGGTTGCAGGGCTCACGAATCCGAGCCTCCTGTGCGCCTTCCACGAGAAGCAGCTCACGACGGACTTCCAATGGCTCAGGTCGAGCCTTCCCGACCTGGAAGCCTACCGGTTGAACCGCGCGTACGGGCACAAGACGGGTGGCGGCGGCAATTCCGGCACGGCCCCCGCACCGTTGCGCGAGAGCCTGTCTGACCTGCTGTATGCGAACGATGATCTGGGATATCCGGGATTGCAGGGCACGTTCTACGAGTGGGCTCGCACGTTGAAACTCAACCTCCCCCCGACCGCGAAGCCCATGGACTTGGTGGAACGCATCAGCCAGCATCCCCATCTGACCGAACACGCGGCCACGCCCGTGTACGCGCAACTCACGCACATGCTGGTCAACCGGCTGAAACGGTTCATGGCGGACGACGGGGACGCGATTCTGCTCGGCCCTTGCGAGGCCATCGGCTGCGACGGCACCATGACCACCACGAACGGGGATAAGACCGCACGCTGTTCGAAATGCGGGATGCGCATGCCGGTGGCGATCATCCGCGCCCAGCTCGTGCAAGCCGTGCTCAGCAGTGAGGCCGCGTACACGCAAGCCGGCTTGCTGGCGAAGGCCGGGGAGATCGGCGTGAAGGTCAACAAAAGCACATTGCGCTCGTGGATTCACCGTGGGCAGCTCCCCCAAGCGGGCGAGAACGAGGAAAGCCAACCCGTGTACCGGTTCGCGGACCTGTACCGGTTGGCGACCGGTTTGACCGGCACGCCGGACATCTGGCAGATCATCAACAACTCCAAGGAAGGAACACAGCAATGAGCCAGCAGATTCAAAACATCCCATTCCACGGCGACACCATCGAAGCCGTCATGAGCGAAGGCAAATGGTTCGCCTCGCTGAGGCGCATGTGCGAAAACCTCGGGGTCGCGTATGCGGCGCAATACGTGAAGCTGAAAGAGAAGCCGTGGGCAACTATTTCGATTATCGAAACGGTTGGCGCGGACGGCAAGAGTCGCGAAATGACGATGATTGACCGCCGTACCATGACCATGTGGCTCGCCGGCATCAACGCAAGCAAGGTGCGCGAAGACCTTCGCCCGAAAATCGAAGCCTACCAGTGCGAAGCCGCCGACGTGCTCGACCGGTATTTCAACGAGGATGCTACCTCGATCATGGTCAAGGCTCTCATGACTCCGGCCGCAGTTGCCAAGCTGCTCACCGCATATGACAACCAAATGAAAGAGAACGCCCGGCTTGTCGTGCGTAACGCGGAACTGGAGCCGAAGGCCAAGGCGTTGGACGATTTCACCGAGACAGGTGAAGCCATGACCTTGCGTGACGCGGCCAGTCTCCTGTGCAACATGGGTTGCGAGATCAAGGAAAGCGAACTGCGCCAGTGGATGCTCTCCCACAATTGGATTTACCGCAAGGGCAAGGCGTACAAGGCGTATCACGACAGGCTCGCCGCGAAGCATCTCAAATACTCGCACTCCCAACGTCTCGGCCAGCATCGCGACGGCACCATGTTCGAGTTCGAACCGACCGTGTACGTCACCCGTCGCGGGCTTACGCTGCTGCATCAGCGTCTCAGCACGGAACGTCTGAACCTGACATTGGACGAAGCCAACCGCGTCAAGCCCGGCGACTTCCAGCCTATGCTTCTCTCCCCCAACACAGTCAACCCCATCGCATGAAAGGAACCAACATGGGAACCTCAGAAGCCGAAGAAATCGACCTGCCGTCCTACCTCGGCATCAGCGCAGTGGAAGCACACCTCGTGCATCCCGCAGACAACGAAGGCAAGCATACGCACGTCGTCGCCCACGATATTACGATCATGCCGCAGATCGGCGTCATGTTCCACGAGGCCGAATGGGACGGAGACCCGGATTACGGGCGCGAGACCCCGAGCACGATCATCGTACCGTTCCACAATATCGCCGCCATCCGTGACGTGGAGACCGTGACCATCGGCGCGGAAGACCTCGATGATTGGAAGAACCGTCTGGTGACGGAGCACAACGAGCTGTTGGCCCGCTACATGAAGCTTGCCGGCATCCTCGACCTCGAAAGCGAGGATGGCGAAGACGTGCTCGCCGGCCAACGTGGACTCATGGAACAGCAGAGGGACCTCATGCGCGCCTATCTGCGCGTACTGGAGCAGCGCGCCATGAAGGCCGGATTGAGCTTCAAGGGGAACGCATGAACGTCAAAATCGATTTCGGGGGCTTCAATCTCCTGTGCATGCTGTTGGGCGTCCTGTTCCTCGGATTGAAGCTCGCCCATGTCATCGAATGGTCGTGGTGGCTGGTGCTGCTGCCCTTATACCTGCCGTTTGTTGTCTTCCTTGTTGCCGTCGCCGCCCTCTTTATCCTTCATCTCTTCAAAGATCGGAGCAATCAGTGAATTATTCTCTGCCGAACATTCCCGGCCATGTGACCGGCAAGAAAGCCACATTGTCCATCAACAACGGGGAAACCGTTGTAAGCGGCGTCATCAGCGACATCATCCTGAGCAGCCGCAAACAGGAGGAATCGGAGTTGACAGTGAATTTCGATGGCGGCTGCGTCAGCGCCTACGTGTGCGAAAGCACGCCGCACGAACTGGAAGTGGAGGAATAAATGGCGAAACTCACCGCGAAGAAACGCAAGAGGCTCAAGTCCAGCACATTCGCCTTACCGGGGGAACGCAAGTATCCGCTGACCGACGCCAGCCACGCACGTAACGCGCTGGCACGAGTGGCCCAGCATGGCACAGCCGTCGAGAAACGCAAGGTGCGCGCAGCAGTGCACAAGAAGTATCCAAGCATCCAGATCAGCGGCATGAAGAAGAAGCGGAGGAAGAAGTGAGCAGGAAGATTCGTATCGGCTGGGAAGATATGCAGCCCGGCGACCTGATTCACGTCAAAGGCAGCAACAACACATACGTGTACAAGCATATGATGATGCAATGCCCCGATTACGCGGTAGTAGACTCGGAAAAGACCAAGGCGTCATATTTTGTCTTTGGCGCAGATAATCCTCGGAATATTACCGCGTTCCACACGATCTGCCGCGATAATTTCGATTACGCGACCCGCCCGGCTCCCAAGAAGCCGCGATTGCAGGAGCCGTCAAAACCTGGCGAATATTGGGTGCAAGTGGCTTATGACTTAGGCGCGGATGACGGTCATAGATTGATGTGGGCCAAGCTTATCAAACGCGCCCGCATGATCGCGGAAGAATGGCGCAAGGAAGGCCCTTGGATGTCCGTAAGTCAGAATTTCTTCCCTACCGAGTGGACCAGCTGGGAGAACATTCTCGAACATAATCATGTGGTTCAGGTTCTATCCGCCGAAGAATACTACACGCGCAAGGCAGCAGGCGAACTGTGAACCCCGAGACCCATACCAGAACAAGGAACCCATGATGATTACTGCGAGTGAAAGCAACGCTCTGACGGACGCGCTGCCTGTCGCCTTGTTCCTCATACTGTTCGGCCTCATCATCCTTATCGAATCCACGAGAAAGCATTAGCATGCAACTGTTCACTAGCGATGGTTTCCAACCACCGGAACCAGATTATTCCAAGCCTCTCGGCACCGTCAGCGAGCCGGAAGCCGCTGATACGCCGGAAGCAACCTATAAGACGGTCGATATCCCCATCGCAAACGTGGAATGCAATCCTGCCACGATCAGGAAGATTTTCGGCATCCCGACCGAACAGCCCGTATATGAGCTGCGCTTAGTCAAGCCGAACGGCTTTGGAATCGCATACCCGTGCACCATCGAGATCGACAAGAACGGAGACCCGTCTTTCGTCCACTGTCCCGGCAAGACACCCAATGCCGGAATCATCGTCATCGATTTGAAGGAAGACCAATGAGACGTGAGTTTATCATCGACGGCGGCATTGCCACTGAAGAGTTCCCCTTCGGGTCGATGCTGTGCCGTTTTTCGTCCACGAATGGCGGCCATGTGGGTATTCGAGTGTGCAGACGATGCAAGATTAACCCATGCCAATGCAGGATGGCCGATAGGAAGCTGATGTGCACAGTCAAACGTAAGCCAGTCCCCTATTGTTCGGAAACCATGCTGGAGAACCTAAGGAAACAAGATATCAGCCGGCTTCAATCGGGAAACCCTGATTAGACCATCTCGAAAGCATGGAAGCACATCAATCAACGTGATCGAAACGAGGAAACATGAGACGTGACATGGATTTTGTACGCCATATCCTCCAAGTGTGCGAGGAATCCGATAACCCGGTCAATGCCAGTGTGTTCGTGGACAACGAGCACCCATTGAAACTCGTATTGCACCATTACCGGATAATGGCTCAAGCCGACTTGGTGGACGCCGCATTCAACGGCACATGGAACGGTGGCACCATGCGCGCCACCATCAACGAACTGACATGGCAAGGCCACGAGTTCCTTGACGCTACACGTTCGGATACCTTATGGACTAAAACCAAGCAGAAGGTCGGCGCAACCTTGGGCACCGTATCGTTCGCCACGCTGTCCCATCTTGCCGAAACACTTGCGGACAAGGCGTTAGGCATTTGAAAACCATGCTTAGACCATCTCGAAACCGTGTGAAACACGGTAATCAACGTGTCTCACACGGTTTGAGTGAACCTACATGCGATTGATAGAATCGAACCCACCGTAATCTGATTGTTTTACTCGAACTGCGCGGCCAGTTCCTTTGTCCGGTCCCTGCCGCTGAAATAACGGGAATGCGTATGCATCACCGAATCCAACGAATCAGAACCGATTAAGGCAACTTCCCAATCGGTTCCGACTTTGGCGGAATCACGCAAATACGCCGGGTCATTGCCCGCATCTAGATATCCGTTGGGGCCGTCATAAACCTTGACACAACGGTCCCCAGTCTTCCGGTTGTACCGGATAATGACACCCACCATCATGGTTCCTTTCCTATTGATATCCCCATAATAGTTAGAAACGTTTAAGAATGTCACGTTTCTCCTCAAGGGAATCACGTACTTCGATTATCGAGGACATGGATGCGGTTACGGCTTTCCGCTTGACATTGTTGTCGTTTGAATCATTCAATACCTTCTCCAACGTCGCGACACTTGCCGATATATTCTTCAACGAATCAACCACACCGTGGTCATCATGGTCAGGTTTGCCTTCGTATCGAATCGCGCGCCCGTAAATATCCCCCGCAAGCTCATAACAGTTAGCCCAAGCATCTTGCAGCAACGTGCGAACCTGCACTTCGCAGAAGACTCCATCCGGAAGCTTCACTATGACGTGCACGGCACGATACCCGCTGTGCGGAGCCTCGCGCATATCCGAGATTTTGAACACCGGAAGCACGCCGCCAATCCTAGAGGCAAGCGCGGTTTGCGCATCCAGCGTCATGTCAGCGGTTATGCGCACGCCCATCACGTCCCTTACGCGGGGAATCTGCAACGTCGGCTCACGAATCAGCTTATCCCTCAAGGTGTCAACCGTCTTCACCCTGAACGCGACAGTCATATCCCCGATATCGAGTCCGGACGTGTCAAGCATGCCGACTTGCGCCACGACCTTGGCCAGAACCTGCTGATACCAGAGCCGCACTGTCACATAGCTCAGACCATCAATCGCGTCGCCTCCTGCGATAATTTCTTTACGCAAGTCTCGAATCTGACGTTGAGTCCACGGCTTGTCTGGCAGAATCAGTTTGTCCATACGCTTATTCTCCCATCATTTCTCATGTTCCTTGGCATAGGTCTGCCGGACATATGGCGAGATCGTTTTTGATCAGTCTTCCATGCCTTCGGCGGTCAGCTCCCACACATAATGCAGATCATCGGCATGCTCTTCCACCCAGTCAAGCACGCTGCGGACATCGGAAGCGCCGAGCCCCGCATGATTCACGGATTCAATAGCCTCGGTCTTGAACGAATCACCGTAAGACTCGCTCGCGGCCTTGATGGTCTCATAATCGGATTTATCAAGTTCCGTCGCGTAGGCATTGTACTCATAATCAGACCGCATGGCCGCATACAACGCCTTGCCTAGATCTTTGAGCTGCTGGTGTTCCTTGGATACGTGCGTAGGCATGATTTTCTCCCGGAAGATTGTTTTGCGCATGGCTTACGCCACGCCTCTGATATGTTTGCTAATTCCCAGAGAGGCCACGATAAACGCTCGTGGCCTCAACTGTATCACTGTTGCTCGTATTCCTTGCATAGGTCGGCGGCGAACTTGGCGAGATTATCGGGGTCAAGCACATAATTCTCATCGCTCTCCCCCGCTTCGTCGTAGTATTTCCAGACCTCATGCAAAGCGTCACGCATGCGATTGGCGTCCAGTTTCATTTGATTACCTCCTGATTGAAGTCCAACATGTCCAAAGTCCTCAAGTCACCATGCTTGCCGGAACGGCAGTACAGCCAGATCGGATACCAGTACCAGAATTTCCAGCCGCAGTAATGAACCGCATGCCAATACCGGTTATGCTTGCAACCGTGCAGCACGTAGAGAATCAGCTCACGCAGCCATGCGAACCATAGCCGCCAGCCGGGCACGCGCCGCCAAACCTCCTTGTTGTTGGCAGTGTCGAAACGTTCATAACGGTAGTATTCCATCGTCATTCCTCTTCCTCGACGCGGATAAGCTCGCTGTCGATGACGTCTTCCTGCCAGCTCAGCTCACACGGGTCCACGTTTTTGTCGTACCAGTTCTCGGCTTCCTCGGGGTCCATGCCCTCTGGACCCTCGAAATACGCCCACTCCTCGGTGGTCACATGCTTGGTCACGATGTAGGAGCTTGTGGGATTCAACACCTCATCGGCCAGTGAGACGACGGTTTCCAGACTGTTGCGCAAGCGCGACACCTGCGTATAGGCGTCCTTGATGCCCAGTCCCCCGTCCATGAGGCGACGGCCCTCGGCGTCAATGTCGTAATCGGCTAACGCCTTGCGCAGCACTGCCGCCACAGTCTCCAACGAATCCCAGTCCGCCGTGATATGCAACGCGGCTTCGCCACGATGGAAGTCGAACGACACGCGCAATGTGGTTTTGCCGTCGAAGTTCACCGTCGTCTGCTTCATATCGGCCAGACCGCGTGTCTTGACCATATCCCAGAAATTGCTCAGCTTATCCATGATTAATTCACTCCTATTGTTCGGTTAAACGATTAGCCGGCCTATAGAACGCTCTATCGACACGGCTAAATGATGATTTGTATAAGAAAAGGCGCTATAGGGAGACTCCTACAGCGCCTTAAATGATTGTTTATATAAGAACGAGCTAAACAAGCTCACCTTGGAACAGTTCGGAATGCGAACCGATACGCACCATGCGAATCACGGTACGGTCGGCACGCTTCCAATACAGGACAAGCACATCGATATCACCGGCCAAATGGAACTCCCAATGACCGTTATAGTTGCCACCTGCGTTATCCAGCACATGAGGCCGGTATTCATCAGGCAGCCTGCCGTACTCTTGCAGATAATCGATGGCGTCGTCCAGATCGTCCATCAACTCGGGATGTATGCGGCTCAGCTCGGTGTAATCAGCGTCGAACTGCGGTTCAAAGATCATCCGATACGCCACTATGCACGCTCCCTCAGCTTGCGTAGATGATCATGCGCGTCCGCAGCCGTATCGCACACCACGGAATCATCGGGCACTACCCCCAGCTCCTTGGCTTCGGCTTCGACCATCGCACGGCGAGTGGTCTCCGTGGGAGTCAAACGCATGCCGGCGTAGCGGCGCGTAGGCTTGAACGGCAGACCATCCTCGGCAAGCGACTGGCGTAGGAACATGTTCACCGCAGTGCTCAGGTTCATGCCCAAGGACTCGTACAGGGCGGCGGCGCGCTCCTTGACATCATCATCAACATTGGCGACTAGCTTACCCATGATAACCTCCTAACATATAAACAACTGTCACCTATTATATATATATTTTCGCGTAAAGAATGGGTGCCACCCGGAAGTGAGGTAAAAACCGGGCGGCAAGAATCAGATCAGGCGGTCAGATCGAAACCGAGTTTGGAAACAAACGCCTTGATAGAGGCCTCCAATTGTTTGTCGCTGCCGCGCTCGTAGCGGGCGCGATAGGCGACAACACACTTACCATCAGCGCTGGCGACGTAAGCCACCTTGCGTCCCGCGCTGTTGCGGAAGTGGCGTATCTTGCCCAGCCCCTGAAGTTCCGGGCAATCCTTGGCCGGCATCAGATCGGGCAACGTCGCATAGGATACGGCCTTGGTGTTGATCTTGGGCGGTATCTCGGGTATCTCTGCCGTCACAGGCTCGGGTTCCTCGAAATGGTCGGGCATATCCCGGATATCATCCACGCATTCCGCCTTGTTGCACACCCAACGCGCCGGCCAGAACTCAGCCTCGCTGTCACATGTGGCGTCCACCATTCGCGACGGCATGTAATGCCATGCGCCCTCATCGGCCGTACCGCCCGACAGCATGCCGCCCGGATACGGGAGCTTGGGCATCTCGCTGGTGTTCTTCGTGAACCCGTTGGGCTGCGGTACGCAACTCCAGCCTTGGAACGACAGTATGGCGAGATAGCCGGCGAAACCGTATTCGCGAAACTCACGGCTCACATCATCCCATGAATACGAGTCGAAATCCTCGGACAGCTCCCACAGCTCACTACGCTTGTCACTGCCGTTGTCACGCGCCCACAGGACGCGCGTATTATCCGCGTTGACCCAAAAACCAGTCTTGTTCATTTCATTTACCTCACTTTTAGAACAGTGGGCGGCAGCGGTGCCGCCCGGAAAAACTTTTGATCAGTTACCGTTGGGCGATCAAATCGCCATCATGGTAGATGAACACGCCGGCACCCTTATGGTTGCCATGCGCGCTTGCATCCCAGTAACAGTAACCGGTCTGGCCACTGCCGTCCTCGTACTCGCAGGGCGGGATGCTTTGGGCCATGTCCACGCCGCAAGCCGACAGCACGAGCACGCCGGCGGCGAACAGCAATGTCAGAGACGCGAAGAATCTACGCATCACGCCACCGTCTCGGAAACATCATGCCGCTTCAGGATATCCGCGAACACGCCACCGTCAATCGCATTGATCGAGCCATAACCCGGCTTAGGTCCGGTAACATCAGGCCTACTCAGGTACTCGATGCACTCGGTCACGATACCGGCGATATCAAAATCTTCCGGCGATACCTTGCAGACCTCTAGATAGTCAAGAATCTCAGCCTCTATAAAAGCACTGTCAACACTTGGATAGATACGCATGATTCCACACTCCTTAGTGTGATTGAGAAATTATTGGATTGATTGCCCGAATGGGCTGGAAGCGTGGTATGAAGCGCCACGCTAACGCTATGAATCAACGGTATTTATAGACGGAACACGTGCCGCGGAGCTCACCAATCTGAGCTTTCGTCATATGCTTCCACCCAAACTGTTGGATAAACTCACGAACATGTTTCACTGTCGTATTCGAGTAATCCCACGCAGGTAGCAAAGTCAGGTGATAATAGCCGCCCATAATATCGTCGGAAACAGTGGCGACGTGCGTACCGTAGCTGAAAAGCTCATAATCAAGCCCAGCGCCTTTACGCCAAACCTCAACGACGGCTTTACCACCAAACGATTTTTGGTTTGAATGCGCGGCATCAAGCAAGTAAGAGCGTTCCATCACGCCACCGCCTTACGGAGTGCCACCACATCCAAGTCGTCCCAGTCCTTATCATCCAAAAGGTCAGACCACACCTGGCCGAAGACCCATGTGCGAACGTACACGTCCAACGTCTCCGCGTCTTCCATGACCTTAGCCATGTCCGCACCAAGGTCATTAATCACGAAGTCGGTGAAGTCACACCATTCATCACCGAAGATGAACGGACGCACATACTCGGCGGCTAGATACGAGTTGCAAGTGTATGAGCCGTTATCATTGCCGGTAACAGCAAGCTCGCAATCATCACGAGCACTATCCACATCGCTGTAGTCCTCGTGGTTGTCGTCCAGCCAATCGAGAATATCGGACTGAACAGCCTCGAAATAATCGTAGTTTTCGTTAAAGTTTTCCATGATTAACCTCACTTCCATGTGAGGCAGTGCTAGAATATAGCATTGCCTCAAATTATCTCCCTTCTAATGGTTTGAAGCACGCGGCTAAGAGGGCCTAATCTCTTAGCCGCATTTCTTTTACTCAGGCCACCCGTCCGTTAGTTCGTAAGGGTGGCACTGTAGCGCTCGGGATAATCTCAGCGCATTGTCTAGCGTCATCGAATGTATGTCATATTGACCACACTCGTATCCGCTGATTGTCGTGCGAGCTATTCCGGTTTGTTTGGCTAACGCTGCCTGAGTCAGGCCGCGCGCCTTGCGCAATTCCTTAAGTCCCATAGACTCACCTCGCTTGTGTTCGGTAAGTCCGATTATGACAGAATATTCTAACATTCGCATGTAGGAAACACTGTTGAGTTATCAAACTTTCAGATTGTTTTGCTCGATTGAGCTTGATAATTGATAGAATACTCTATCATTCTGTTTTAACAAAATCGGCGTGTCGCAAACAACGCACGCCGATCTGTCAAGCGCCTACATCACGCCATAAAGACAAGTGATGTAAGCCACCCATGATCACGCGCATAGGCAACGCGAAAAGGATTAAGAACGCACACGCACACTATTTAGCGTCGTTTTCTTTCGAGCCCTCAGGACTCTCAATGAGTACCGCACGAACCTGACGCGCCAAAGCCTTACGACCAAAAGCCTCAAGAAAACGCAAGGCCATGTCTAACGTCATGTTCCCTACGTCTATAGCCCCAGTCTCATACGCGGCTATGCGGCCACGTGTCATGCTGGGGACTTTGTCCGCTAACTGTTGCTGCGTCAAGCCCTTGCGGACTCGCTCACTCTTAATCGACATACCCACCTCGCTATCCTTGGTGGGTTCGATTTTACCCAAGGAGAGGCCGGAACCTTAACAGTCCCGGCCATATGGTCAGGCGGTGCAGTCAGCCGGCACACGCTGAGTTGATCCGTCGTCAAACACTAGGGTCATATCGCAATGCGCCTTATGGCATTTCTCACACCACCACACCACGCCGATTGCCTTATGCAGTTTCGGTGTCATGGGGTAGTATCTCCTTGGGTAGAAATTGTTTCGGCTGTAGGTCATACGACTTACAGCCGTTTTCTTTTATCGAACCCTTAGGTGGGTTCGATTCCAGGGTTAAGTAAAGAAACGTGGGTCTTATCCGCGCGTGTCATCGCGTGGCGTGGATTATTTTGAGCGTCCTGCCCATCCTTTTCTGATGCCGAATCCGTTCTCGTAGGCATCGATGCCGACGGCCGGC
>NZ_JAAIIG010000030.1 GCF_012932375.1 Bifidobacterium olomucense
TCTCACGATCCGTGTTCTTGCGGTTCACGCCGGCCTTATACGCCTTGCGCGAGGCAAGACACGCGCCCAGCCGGGTGATGCCGGTGGGGCGCTCGCCGTTGTCGGGGTAGGGGTAGCGTTCTTCGATCTCGTTGGTGACGATGCTGGTCATGCGGTTTGTCCTTTCTGGGCTTGGGGCTGGTATTCGAGCTTGTACGGGGCACCGGGGAGCGTGAGGTCTCGGCTGATGTCGAGCCGGCCGATGGGCGTGCCGTTGAACGAGGCGGCGCACTTGGGGCAGATGTCGATTCCGATTTCCTCGATCCGGCCCATAGTGGTGCGGTTGGCCGAATAGCCCGACAGGCGGAATCGCAGGGCGTCGCGCTCGCTGGTTTCGGTGCCGCATTGGTCGCAGTAGATGCGTGTGCTCATTGCTTGTTCCTTTCGTGTTCTAGGAGGATGTCGAGGTAGGTGGCGTAGTCGTTGCGGTCTCGGGTGATGCAGTCGGTGACGCGGTGGGTGCCGGCGTGGCCTTTGTAGGGGTTGACGTCCAGTGCGGTGTCCGCGAGGCGGAATGTGCTGAGGTCGAGTTTGCGGTGGTTGGTGAGTTCCCTGAGGTAGTCGGGGTGGATGTATCCGGCGAGTTGGTTGGTGAGCAGGTCGATGTCGTAGTCCACGTTGGTGCCTGCGGGGTGGAGTTCGTATTGGGCGGCTTGGTCGTTGAGGAATTCGGACAGGTTGCGGGCGACGTTCGCGTAGCCGATCTCTTTGGGTTCGGCCTCCATGATGGTGTCGAGCAGGCCGTTGTCGAGGTGCATGCACAGCACGTAGGGGTCGAGGTCGTAGAGGCTGAGCTTGTCGGGGCGTACCGGGCAGACGAACCGGTCGCCTTCGGTGCTGCCGTCCATGCTGGTGACGATCATGCCGATTTCCAAGAGTTTCGCATTGGTGCGGCTGATGCCTGTGGTTTCGGTGTCGATCCACAAAAGCATGTTGGGCTTCTTGGGCGGGCGTGGCGGGTCGAGCGGGATCGACTGGCCGCCGACGGTGAGCGCATGGGCTTCGGTGTTGGTGTTCATGATTGGGTTCCTTTCAGATGGTGGATGTCGGGGATGTAGCTTGGCATGCCTTCCGGCGGTTGGGTTGGCGTTCGTCGGCCGTCGTCGTCGAGTTGCTGCCAGCCGTGGCGGGGATAGTAGACGGGCGTTTGGGTGGGGCTCTGCCATGAGTGGACGAGGTAGCCGAGCTGGTAGGCGATCTGGCCGGCTTGGTCGTGTACCCAGCCGTGGCAGCCGTCCGAGCCGCTGCCGCATAACGGCAGCAGGTTGCCGGCTTGGTGGAGCCCCTTGTATCCGTGGCCTTGGCTGCGTTTGAGCCGGTGGTGGATGCTGTACCCGCTCCAATACGAGTCGATGTTTCGGCCGCAGATGGCGCACTTCCAGCCGTCCCGGCCGAGCACTTGCCGCCGGGTTTCGGGTGTCGGCCCGCTCATGATGGTTTTCCTTTCCGTGTGAGTTCCGCCACGACGTGGCGGGCTTGGGCTTCGGGGTTGCCTCCGGCTTTGACGTTGGCCCAGAACGATCCGACGATCGAGCCTTCGAAGCTGCCTTCGGGCACTTGGCTGAGGATGTGCTCTTGGAGCCATTGCTCGTCGCAGATGCCCCATGTGTACCGGGGTTTCGGTGGCGTGGGCAGCCAGTCGAGGTATGCGCCGTTGGTGAGCCATCGGCTCATGTTGGGCGCGTACTGGGGTTGGTCGATGGTCTTGGCGTAGGCGATGACCGCGCCGATCAGGTTCGCTGCCGACACTGCCGGTATGCCGTCGAGGCCTTCGAGGGCTGCGGCGAACGCGGCTTCGGCCTCGCGTCTCGATCCGGTGTGCCTCGGGTAGGCGTTCCACGCCGTCGTGAACGGGTCGAGCATCGCCGTGGCCTCGACTTCGGCGATCGACACGGTTTGCTTCGATCCCGGCCCGGAGGGGTTAGGGGAGGAAGAAGGCATGGTTTGGTTAGGTACGGTAGTGCTTCCTGTTTGCTTTGTTGAAGTTGAAGCAGTCTGCTTCGCGTCTGCTTCGTTTTGCTTCGCGTTTGCTTCGGCTTTGGCTCGTCGTACCGCGCCCGACGCCTTGCCTCCGGCGTGGCCGGCGGCCGCTTTCTTTTCGTGCAGTTCGACGGCTTCCTCGGGTGTGAGCGGCTTCTTCTGGTTCTTGAAGCTGCCGAACACGGCGAGGCCTCGACGGGTCACGACCCTGTACACGCCTTCGCCGACCTCCTCGAAGAGGCCGTTTTCCACGAGTTCGCGCACGAGTCTGGCGTTTCCGCCCACGCTTCTGACGCGCTTGAGGTCGAAGGTTCCGTCGAACGAGTCCGGCCGCGTGTATATCTGGTGGTCGCACCACGTCACCATCGTCGCGTACAGGCCGCGTGCGGCCATGCTGCTGTCCTGCACGCCCGGATCGAAGCCGAAGGTGCTGTCGAAGTTCACAGACACGACGCACCATCCCGTTTATTTGACTGCTGCATATAAGCCTCTCCCAAACTGTCGGGTTATTTGATCTCGCCGGTGTTTGGATCGACGGCCTCCCCGCCGTCTTCCACGTCATCGGTGGTGGGCAGCTCATGGAACGGGTCGAACGATCGTTCGAGGTCGTCGCGCATGATCCGCCGGCGCGTGTCGGTCGGGTAGGTCATCAGATCGTCCATGAGCGTGGCTTCGTCGATGATGTACGACGCGGCCGCGTCCGCGTCGTACAGGGCTTCGACGTAGGGGCTGATGCCCTTGTACTTCTCGACGTACTCGTCCTTGGTCGAATACTCCAGAAGCCGTGCGGCCTTGACGCGGAACGCGCTGGCGGCCTTCTTGATCGCGCCGGCCGCTGCCGACAGGGGTAGGAGCTGCAACGGGGTGATCTCGTCGGGTATGAGCGAGTCCTGTATCCCCTTGTCCTTCTTTGCCATAAGGGCGTACTTTCTAGAATTCCGGTTCGCCGGCCGGATCGGCCGGGGCGAACGAGTCCGACGTGTAGCCGCCGGCCCACGGGTCGGTTGCGGGCGGCTGCGACGGCGCGGCGTTCGACGTCGCGGCGGCGGGCGGGGTGCCGTTGGGGTTGCCGTAGGTGGTGCCGCCCGAATACCCGCCGTGATTACCGCCGCTCTGCTTCATGACCTGCGCGGTCGCGTACCGGAGGCTGGGGCCGATCTCGTCCACGGTCAGCTCCATGACGGTGCGGTTCGTGCCGTCCTGAGCCTGATAGGAGCGCTGCGAGAGCCGGCCTTGGGCGATGACGCGCATGCCCTTCGCGAGGATTTGGGCGACGTGCCGGGCCATGTCGTTCCACGCGGCGCAGCGCATGAACAGGGCCTGCCCGTCCTCCCACTGGTTCGTCTGGCGGTTGTGGTTGCGGGGCGTCGAGGCAATCGTGAAGTTCGCCAC
>NZ_JAAIIG010000031.1 GCF_012932375.1 Bifidobacterium olomucense
TCTCACGATCCGTGTTCTTGCGGTTCACGCCGGCCTTATACGCCTTGCGCGAGGCAAGACACGCGCCCAGCCGGGTGATGCCGGTGGGGCGCTCGCCGTTGTCGGGGTAGGGGTAGCGTTCTTCGATTTCGTTGGTGATGATGTTCATTGCTTGTTCCTTATTCGGTCTTCTCTTGTGCGGTGCGCAGCAGGTCGAGGTAGGTGGTGTAGTCGTTGCGGTCTCGTGTGATGCAGTCGGTGACCCTGTGCGTGCCGGCATGATCCTTGTAGGGGTTGTTGCCTAGGGCGGTGTCGGCGAGGCGGAAGCTGGTGAGGTCTTGTTTCCTGTGGTTGGTGAAGTCCCTGAGCCAGTCGGGGTGGATGTAATCGGCGAGTTGGTTGGTGAGCAGGTCGATGTCGTAGTCCACGTTGGTGCCCGCTGGGTGGAGTTCGTATTGGCTGGCTTGATCGGCGAGGAATTCGCTCAGGTCGAGGGCGGTCTGTCGGTAGCCGATCAGGTCGGGTTCGCCGTCCATGACCTCGTCCCAGAGTCCGTTGTCCAGGTGCATGCGCAGGACGGTGGTGTCGAGGTCGTAGAGGCTGAGTTTGTCGGGGCGTACCGGGCGGATGTACCGGTCGTGTTCGGTCGCGCCGTCCATGCTGGTGACGATCATGCCGATCTCCAGGAGTTTCGCATTGGTGCGGCTGATGCCGGTGGTTTCGGTGTCGATCCACAGGAGCATGTGGGGTTTCTTGGGTGGTCGGGGCGGGTCGAGGGGTATCGATTGGCCGCTGACGGTGAGCGAACGGGTGGTGGTGTTCATTGGTTGGTTCCTTTCGGATGGTGGATGTCGGGGATGTAGCTTGGCATGCCTTCCGGCGGTTGGACGGGTTGGCGTTGGCCGTCGTCGTCGAGTTGCTGCCAGCCGTGGCGCGGATAGTAGACGGGGACGCCGGTGGGGGTTTGCCACGGGTGGACGAGGTAGCCGAGCTGGTAGGCGATGGTGCCTGCTTGGTCGTGTACCCAGCCGTGGCAGCCGTCCGAGCCGCTGCCGCATAACGGCAGCAGGTTGCCGGCTTGGTGGAGCCCCTTGTATCCGTGGCCTTGGCTGCGTTTGAGCCGGTGGTGGATGCTGTACCCGCTCCAATACGAGTCGATGTTTCGGCCGCAGATGGCGCACTTCCAGCCGTCCCGGCCGAGCACTTGCCGCCGGGTTTCGGGTGTCGGCCCGCTCATGATGGTTTTCCTTTCCGTGTGAGTTCCGCCACGACGTGGCGGGCTTGGGCTTCGGGGTTGCCTCCGGCTTTGACGTTGGCCCAGAACGATCCGACGATCGAGCCTTCGAAGCTGCCTTCGGGCACTTGGCTGAGGATGTGCTCTTGGAGCCATTGCTCGTCGCAGATGCCCCATGTGTACCGGGGTTTCGGTGGCGTGGGCAGCCAGTCGAGGTATGCGCCGTTGGTGAGCCATCGGCTCATGTTGGGCGCGTACTGGGGTTGGTCGATGGTCTTGGCGTAGGAGATGACCGCGCCGATCAGGTTCGCTGCCGACACTGCCGGTATGCCGTCGAGGCCTTCGAGGGCTGCGGCGAACGCGGTTTCGGCCTCGCGCCGCGAGCCGGTGTGCCTCGGGTAGGCGTTCCACGCCGTCGTGAACGGGTCGAGCATCGCCGTGGCCTCGACTTCGGCGATCGACACGGTTTGCTTCGATCCCGGCCCGGAGGGGTTAGGGGAGGTTTTCGGTTCGGTAATCGGCTCGGTATCCGGTTGCTTGGAATCTGCTTCACGGTTGCTTAAGCCGTCGTGAAGCATTTGCTTCGTTTTTGCTTCGCTTGATGTCGAAGCAAGTGCTTCCGTTTTGCTTCGTCGTGAACGTCCAGAGGCCAAACCCCCGGCACGGCCAGCGGCGGCGCGTTTTTCCTTGGTCTCCTTGCTGGCCGAGTATTTGCCGATGCCGCCCGGCTCCACGATCCGCCATGCGTCGGCGCCGACCTGTTCCCACACTCCGGCCTGTACGAGGTCGGCGATGATCGTGGTCAGTTTGCGCGGCGAGGGCGGTTTCATGCTCAACGACAGCACCGCTTTGATGCGTCTGAACGTGAAACTGCCGTCGAAGTCGGGCGAGCCGATCTGACGGCCCACGTAGCTCGCCATGAACGCGAACACGCCCACCGACTCGCAGTCAAGCAGTTCGGCCGTGGGCGAGTCATAGAATCGGTCGTCTATCTGAAACCATGTCATCGTCAACCTCTCTCAAGGGGTGGGTTATTTGATCTCGCCGGTGTCCGGATCGACGGCCTCCCCGCCGTCTCCCCCATCACCGGTGACGGGCAGATCATGGAACGGGTCGAACGATCGCTCCAAGTCGTCGCGCATGATCCGCCGGCGAGTATCGGTCGGATAGGTCATCAGATCATCCATGAGCGTGGCCTCATCGATGATGTGCTGCGCGGCCGCATCCGCGTCATACAACGCCTCGACGTAGGGGCTGATGCCCCTGTACCTCTCGACGTATTCGTCCTTGGTCTCGCATTCCAAGAGACGCGCCGCCTTGACACGGAACGCGCTGGCGGCCTTCTTGATCGCGCCGGCGGCGGCCGACAGGGGCAGGAGCTGCAACGGGGTGATCTCGTCGGGTATGAGCGAGTCCTGTATCCCCTTGTCCTTCTTCTTTGCCATGAATGATCCTTTCTAGAATTCCGGGTCGCCGGCCGGATCGGCCGTCGTGAACGGGTCCGACGTGTAGCCGCCGTTGGCCCACGGATCGCCCGTCGGCTGAGCCTGCGATGCGGCCGGCCGTGGCGCGGCGGGCGGGTTGCCGGCGGGGTTGCCGTAGGCGGTGCCGCCCGAATACCCGCCGTGATTACCGCCGCCCTGCTTCATGACCTGCGCGGTCGCGTAGCGCAGGCTGGGGCCGATCTCATCCACGGTCAGCTCCATGACGGTGCGGTTCGTGCCGTCCTGAGCCTGATAGGAGCGCTGCGAGAGCCGGCCTTGGGCGATGACGCGCATGCCCTTCGCACAGGTTTGGGCGACGTGCCGGGCCATGTCGTTCCACGCGGCGCAGCGCATGAACAGGGCCTGCCCGTCCTCCCACTGGTTCGTCTGGCGGTTGTGGTTGCGGGGCGTCGAGGCAATCGTGAAGTTCGCCAC
>NZ_JAAIIG010000032.1 GCF_012932375.1 Bifidobacterium olomucense
GGGGAACGATTGGGGGAGCGCCGGGGAGCGACTGCCGCACGCCCCAGCACGGTCAGTGTAACGCTACAGCCTTGAACAGGACGGCTTGCTGGGGGTGGAGGGACGGCGGACGAATGCCATAGCGTTGCAACGCTTCGCCGGTCATCACCACGCCCTCCTCATTCCACCAGCCAAGCGTGCTCTGGCCATTGCCCAGGCCAGTCAGGTCAAGGCTCGGATCGAGCGGGCTCACACGGTAGGTGCGTTCGGGGTCGAGACCGGGCAGATGCACCGGTGCGGCCGGATAGGTCTGGCTGGTGGTCAGTTGGGTGAAACGGTAGATGGCGGCGTCGCGGTTCGGCATCACCATGCCATCGAGTCGCACGGCGGGATCATTGGAATCGGCATGCACGCAGGTGTCGATGGCAAACCAGTCGCGATGCTTCTTGAATTCATCCACCCACACGGCCAACTTGGCGAGGGACTCTTCCGGCTCTTTCAGCAGATTCCATTCAATGCCCATATGCCCGAAGAACGCCATCGCCATGCGCAGCTCCTGACTGGTGGCACGTTGCGTGGAATGCGCCGGGCTGGCACCCACGTGTTCGCCCATCATGGCCGGAGGCACGAGCAGCGACGTATAGCGCTGGATGTCCGCGCGCTCTACCGGATCCACACAATCGGAGACCCAGATACGATCGGCGTATTCGAGGATGCCGAGATCCACGCGGCCGCCGCCGGAAGAACAGCTTTCGATCTCCAGTCCCGGGTGACGCTCCTTGAGCTTCTTGAAGATGTCATAGACGGCAAGGGTCTGTGCATGTACGGCCGGTCGGCCGGAGTAACGGGAGCATGCTTCGGTGACGAGCTTGTTGTGATCCCATTTGATGTAGTCGATCTTGAGATCGCCCACCAACGTATCCATGCAGTCGAATATGTAGTCGAACGCCGCGGGATTGGTGAGGTCCAGCACCTGCTGGCTACGGCCCTGCAACGGCAGACGGCCGGCGGTGGGGGAGAGCATCCAATCAGGATGGTTGCGCGCCACCTCGGAATCGGGGTTGACCATTTCGGGCTCGAACCACAGTCCGAACTGCATGCCCTTGCCGTGTACATAGTCGGCGAGGGCCTGCAACGACTTCGGACCTTCCGGCCAGACATCCGGCGAAATCTGCCAATCGCCAAGGCCGGACGTATCGTCGCGGCGAGAGCCGAACCAGCCGTCGTCGACCACGAATCGTTCCACACCAGAGTCGGCGGCTTTATCGGCCAGCGCCGCAAGCGTATCGAAATCATGCTGGAAGTACACGGCCTCCCACGTATTGAGCAACACCGGACGGCCCGCGGTAAACAGACGCGGATGGCGGGAGCGCACATAGTCATGGAAACGAGCGGCGATTTCGTTGAGTCCGTCGCCGAACGAGCCGAACAGCCACGGAGTCTCGTAGGAGTTTTGGCCCCCACCCTGCGGTGCCAACGTTGCTTCGCCGCCGAACAGCAGCTCACCGCCACCGATCACACCTTGCGTATACGGCAAACGTTCGGCGGACAGCACGGAATTGCCGCTCCATCCCACATGCACCGAATAGGCCTCGCCGTGCTCGAATCCGAAGCCGGGCACGCCCGCGGTGAGCAGCAGGGAAGCGTCGAAATCCGGGCGTCCGGCGAGCTGCGGTTTTTCGAAACGTCCGATGGTCAGCGGTTGACGTTGCGGGCTGCGCTCGCGCAGGTGATGACCGGTGGTGGTCAGGATTTCGCTGGCCGATTCGGGCAGGGGGAAGCCGAGTTCGATATTGCCGACTTCCAGCGGTGCCGGGTTGGTGCTGAGGTTGGTGACCGTCGCCTTCTGCCGTACGAGTCCTCCGGGCATCAGTTCCAGTCGCCATTCGATGCCGATGCCTTGTTCGTCATCATGTGCGGTGACGACGACGCCGGGTACGCGCACCGGGCCGGTGGTGCGGGAACGTCCGGTCACATCCGCGTACTGTTCGCCGGTGGTGGCGTCGAGCGTTGCCGCCAGTACGCCTTCGGTGGTGATGCCGGTCACCGTGAACTTGGGGAACAGTTCGATGCCGGCGCGACGCAGCACTACGCGAGGCTCGCCGATCCAGCTTTCGGCCTGCGTGGGCAATACGGTCGGCCACGCGGTGTCGTCGAGCGCGCCGGACACGCGCTGCGGCTTCAGTGCGTCGTATGCGGCGAGCAAGGTTGCGGGATCGGACAGCGGGCGGCCCCAGTGGACGATGCGTGGCAGTTCGTCGCCGGCAACGATCAGGCCGATTGCTGCGTGGGCGGCTGGCTGGGCAAGGTATACGGCGGTGAGCGCTGTACCGTCGGAGGCGGTGCCGGTGAAGGTGCGGGTGAGCGCTGTGGAATCGGTCATAATGACGATGTCTCCTTTGACCTGACGTTACTGGATGCTTACTGGCTACTACTGGTTCTGATGGTAGGAATATCGCAATATGTTGACTCGATGCAGCGTGTTGGCCGGGGAAAGCAAGTATTTGGCGTGCTTCCACTTCCGTCGTGTGGTGAACATGGTCCGTTTCATTTCGCCATATCCACGAAATAACGCCATTTTTGGACCCACACGCCGCGCAAAACACCGCACGATGGAGAGGCGGGGTGGGGC
>NZ_JAAIIG010000033.1 GCF_012932375.1 Bifidobacterium olomucense
ATCGAAGAACGCTACCCCTACCCCGACAACGGCGAGCGCCCCACCGGCATCACCCGGCTGGGCGCGTGTCTTGCCTCGCGCAAGGCGTATAAGGCCGGCGTGAACCGCAAGAACACGGATCGTGAGATCGATGCTGCGGCGCTCGCCGTCTATACCGGCGCTTCGGGCATGAGTTTGGAAGAGGTTACGCCCCTGTGGCCGAAGCTGAACCCGGACGCGAAGGCCCAGTATCGCAGGCTCGCACGATTGGCATTGGATGCGGCACGCAAGGAGGCCATGCGATGAACGTCAAGACCGCGAAGATATTCACCCGCGAGGCCTTGAGAGAGGCATGCGGCGAATACCTGCGAGCGCGAACCGTGGGTGGATGGGGGAGCGTGTTCCCGGATGATCTCGCGGATCATGTCTTCGACCACTACGGCATCGAAACGGATATCAGCGAACTGGAAGAGGCCCGGAATGAGTAGCCGGTATTGCAAGCCCGCCGGTTCCGATCCGGTATGGCGCTGCCCCATCTGCGGGCAATGGTGGCATCTCGACCTGTGGGGCGACTTCTGGGAGCCAATGAGCACGCTCACCGCGTTCCTCCTCTACCACCCGAAGTGGAAGGCCGAACGCAAGCATAGAAAGGCCCGCATATGAGCATCGACATCACCCAACAGGCATTGAACGCGCTCGCCGACGCCGGCCTCGGCAACGACAGCCCCGCCGAAGCGTTCGTGATCGGATACACCGCCGGTCATGATGACGCGCTCGCGCTCGCCGTCCGGATCGAACAGGCCATCAACCATAGGCCCGCCGGCCCGGACGAGGTCGAACGGCTCGCGATGCGATTGCGTGACGAGGTGGGCGACTGTCCGATCGTCTACGAGAGCGGCAAGATCATGGCCGACAAGGTGTTCGACTGGTGGAAACGACTGGCCGCGAGCGCCTTGGACATCATCAACGGTGAGGAGACCGATGAGCGGGATTGAACTTTTGGAATTGACTTCGCGTGTCTGCGACGCGCTGTGCATCGAGGATGTCGGTGTGTTGCCGGAGCGGTTGCGCGGGATCGTGGAGGATTACGACCTTGAGGCGTTGAACCGTCTCAGGGACAGCATGCCGGACTTGGAGTCGGATTGGTTGCGGAAGGTCTGGCAGTATCATTTCGCCGACCGGAAGAACCTCGGACAGGATTACACGCCCGATTGCCTCGGGGATCTGTGCGCGTATCTCACCGATGGGGCGAAAAGCGTGCTCGACCTGTGCGCCGGTTCGGGGAGCCTGACCGTCAGGAAGCACTTGCAGGACCCGTCTTGCCGGTTCGTGTGCTGGGAACTGGACAACGACGTGATACCCCTGTTGCTGGCGAACCTGGCCGTTAGGAACATCGACGCCGTGGTCATCAAGGGCGACGCGCTGTCCAATGCGAGGGACAGGGTGTGGCGTCTCGACCCGGATATCGGCGGCGGTGTGAGCCGTGTGCGCGAGGTCGCGCCTAATCATATCGACCTTGATCTGCTGCACTGCGACGCGACCGTCAGCAACCCGCCGTACAACATCAGATGGAAGCAGCCCGACATGGCCCCCATGTGGCCGCAATACGCCGGTTTCGACGTGCCGCCCGAAAGCAATGCGAACCTTGCGTTCGTCCTCACCGCCATGAACCTCACGAACCGTGGCGTGTTCCTCCTGCCGAACTCCGTGTTGAACACGGGCGGCAGGGAACAGGCGATCATGGGACAGATCATCGGCGAGAACTGGCTCCAATCCGCGGTCAGCCTGCCGGAACGCATGTTCGAGGCCACCAATATCCCGGTCTGCCTCATGGTGTTCGACCGCAACAGACGCACCCGCGACATCATGCTCGCGGACGCATCCGGGCACTGCCATGAGGAGGAACGGCTGCAACGCGGCCAACACGGTTCCAGATCACACACCGGACGCGTCTACAGGAAGAAAGTGAACGTGCTCGCCCTTGATGACATCGAACGGATCATCGGGGCGGTCAACGGATCGCAAACCGAAGGATTCAGCGTCAAGGCCAGACCGGAACGCATCATCGAAAACGGCATGCAGCTCAACGCGAAACGATACCTGCACGTCAAACACGAGGAACCAAAGCATCGCGACTACATGGACATCATCGCCGACCTGAACAAGGTCGCGGCCCGCCGCAACGAACTTCGCCTGACGGTCAACGAATCCACCGCCCGCATGCTCGGAGCCGACCTGCTCATGGCCGACCAAACCGACTCGAACCTGAACATCGCAACCATCGAAAGAAACCTGAAAGCGATTCTCGGCGACAAGGCCACGCTCCGACACGACGACTATATCGCGTATTCGAAGAACAAGAACGAAATCCGTTTCGAGAACAACAGCAAAACGACCATCAGCCCGATCATCCG
>NZ_JAAIIG010000034.1 GCF_012932375.1 Bifidobacterium olomucense
TCGACCCCACAATGAACACATGACGAGGCCCGCTCGCGCTCACCGCACACCCCCGAAAACACAGGCGAGAGAACGCACACGACCGGCAAGAGCAAATCTGACATAACCGCCCTTATCGGCTAATCCGGCGGTTCCAGAAACGGGATATCAGGTGGAAACCGTTGAAATCACAGGCTTTTCGCGGAAAAGAGGATGTCTTTGCTTCGGTGAGTGGAATCGGAAAAAGAGGAGTCGGATTACAGCGAATTGGTGGGTGTAGGTAAAAGAGCGAATAAGAATGGGGCTACCTCATTGCGAGGTAGCCCCATGAAAAAAGATGAGAGTGTTGGATCTCGTGCATCCGTTGCGCATGTCTGTGTGTTACCGAGCTGGTTAGCTCGGAAAGACACACAGACGAGATGA
The DNA here is from genome assembly GCF_012932375.1 of Bifidobacterium olomucense. Classification (GTDB taxonomy): domain Bacteria; phylum Actinomycetota; class Actinomycetes; order Actinomycetales; family Bifidobacteriaceae; genus Bifidobacterium; species Bifidobacterium olomucense. The sequence goes on from NZ_JAAIIG010000034.1 coordinate 403, forward strand.
ATAGCTGTTATTCCGTTATATTAAGTGTCATACGTATGTAAGCTGCGTGTTCTCTGAGATACTCACGTAAATAAGGAATAGCGAAGTCAACTTTGCCGTATCCCTGTTCTTCTATCACTTGAGCTTCAATGAGGCGGGTGCGATAGATGCCGGCATACTTTACATCCTTTCCCATGCGTTCGGCGATAGCCGACGTAGAGGAGGGGCCATCATCCTGAGCCATCGCAAGTAAGTAGGTCTTGTCAATAGGGGAGAGACCATCTAATTCGGGTCCGTGAACAGTGTCGCCTAACCGGCTCAGCGCATCTTGAACACCGGATTCAGCTTCTTCGGTTGTGACGGTTGTATTAAAAGTCAGTTTTTGGTTACGTGCTGCGATACGCCAGATATGGTATCCAACAAGTTGAATCATGAAAGGATATCCGGCTGTTGCTTGCGTAGCTATGCGTAGCGGTTCTCCGTCAAGCGTCATGCCTGTTTGCTGGAAAGTGTCTGCTAAGGCATGCGATACTTCAATAAGTGGAACGTCACTGAGTCGCTCGGGCTGTGCGCGTCGAAGGAACGTCATCACATCATCATTGAGCCATTTTGAAGACATCGATGGCAGACCGGCGAATATAAACGCGAGGTTCCTGTCTTCGCTGGTCAAATGTTGAACAGCAGTGGCAATAGCTACCATATCCGATCTGTCGGCAGCCTGCGCTTCATCGATAGTCACCAGAAGACCATTGCCGCGCTTCTCTAAATCATCCAGCCTTTGTTCCATAGCCTCACGCAGAGTAAGCGGCATCCGGGATTTCTCATAATGAATATTTCCTAAGCTTCCTCCCATGTTCATGACGCTGAATGAAGGTTCAGAAGAGAAGCTGAAACTTCCCTTCTGTGGTTGGAGTTTATCCGGGTTAAGTAAAGAAACGTGGGTCTTAAATCCGGGGTTGGGCGTTCTCCTGTCTTGCGTGTCGGGGCGTGATTAACGGTCCGGGCGTTAATCCGGTCGGGTGCTTGACTTTTCGTGTTGGCTTGTT
>NZ_JAAIIG010000035.1 GCF_012932375.1 Bifidobacterium olomucense
TGCCGCCGAGCTGGTGGTAGGCGTCGTAGATGGTCTGGGCGCGGGCCTTGGTCTCGTTGTCCGCCGTGGCCCCGCCGGCGACGAGTTCGCGCTGCTGGCGTTCGAGCTCGCACAGGAGCAGGACGCGTACACCGTCGCGCATGGGGTTGTGCGCGTCGATCTTGTCGAGCAGCCACGGCACGAGGGCCCCGAAGCCGCCGCTGCCGATGACGGCGGCGAGCAGCATCGCCCATGTAGGCAGTGTCTCGGTCATCTAGGTCATTCCTTCTTTCCTTTCGATCGGTTTTATTTGAGTGGCATGAGGCTTCCAGCCAACGGGGCTCCGGGCGCATACCGTTGGAGCGCCTCGTAATCGGCTCGCGTGCCGAGGTAGATGCTCCATATGTAGATGCGTTGGCCGGCCTTGCCGGGGCCGCGGAACACGATCTGTGGGGTCTTGCCGCCACTGGGGAGCGTGATATCGCCGCTTACGCCGGACGAGGTCAAGGAGCCCCTTGAACGCCAGTCCGTTTCGGGGCCGGCCCACACCTCCACCCAGCTGCCGTAGAGCGGTTTGGATGTCGTGTTGTCGCCTACCGTCATGTTGGCGGCGAGGACGAGCGGCGTATTGCGTGGCACATCAGGGCATTCCATGCCGCACCAGCTGTCTCCGTCCGCTATCGTTTCCACGCAGAAGCCGGGGAAATCGCTCGGCGGCATGTAATGGGACACGATGTTCAGGATGTTGCAGTTGCTGACGCCGCCATGGGAGCTCAGATAGTTGCCCATGTCCACGCACATGGGGTTCGGGTTGAAATTACGCAGGAGTGTCATGCCGCCACCCCCAGACCGAAGGCTAAGGAAGCGGCATGATGTTCCCGGAGAGCACACGGTTGATGGGCTTGTTCGCCTGCCACCAGTCCCAATCCGATTTCGTCATGAGCATAGGCGTGTCGAACACCGTGCCCGAGCCCGAGGCCAACGGCCCGTTGAACACGAACTGGATGCCGGCTCGTTCCCCAGGGGTGGTGAATTCCACCCTCGACACGTTGGAACCGGCCGACGTGGGCTTGCCCAGATTGGCCAGCGCGGTCCAACTGCCATAGCCCACGACGCACATGCAGCCGTTGCGTATCTGCGAGGCAGGCACCGGCGAATAGTAGGCGATCGAGAACACCATGCTCGTATCCGTCGGCAGGTCTAACAGGGTGACGCTCACCTGCGCGCCGACCGCATCCGTCGAGATGACCTTCAACTGCTGGTTCTCCGCTCGCACCGTGGCATGCGAATTCTGGTTCACGCCCGGCAGCAGCCCGTTCGCGTCGAACAAGGGGTTCGGGAAATACTGGGTGATGAGCGTCATACCGCCAACCCCCACTCGTGGAGGCGGACAGCAGCAGGATGGCGAGGATTACGGCGTTTAGCCCAGCCC
>NZ_JAAIIG010000036.1 GCF_012932375.1 Bifidobacterium olomucense
GGGTTAAGTAAAGAAACGTGGGTCTTAAATCCGGGGTTGGGCGTTCTCCTGTCTTGCGTGTCGGGGCGTGATTAACGGTCCGGGCGTTAATCCGGTCGGGTGCTTGACTTTTCGTGTTGGCTTGTTCCATGAGCAGGAACAAGTCTCCGAGGGCGAGGAAATGTCCGGTGTGCGCCGAACCTATGCGCAAGAAGGGGTTCACGAGGGCCGGGGCGCAACGATGGAAGTGCGATGCATGCCGCCTGAGCTCGACCGTGAGACGGGAGGATCGGACGCGCATGGCCGAGTTCCGCGCGTTCATCGCGTGGGTCACGGGCAAGCGGTCCATGAGCGAGGCCGCGGCGATGCTCGGAACCACGCGGCAGACGTTCGCGGCCAGGATCGCGTGGTGCTGGAACGTGGAGCCCGGGATGCCGGGCGTCTCCCGTTCCCACCGGTACGTGATGGCGGATGGTACGTATGTGCCGTACGGCTGGTGCCTGCTGGTGCTTTCCGGTGATGACGGCCGGCCCGTGAAGTGGCAGTGGTGTTCCGCGGAGACGACGGCCGCCTACCGGCAGCTTTTCGGGCACCTGAACAGACCGGGATTGCTGGTATGCGACGGCGGGCGGGGATGCCTGACGGCCGCCGGGGCCCGTTGGAAGGGGGTTTCCGCGCAGCGCTGCCTTGTGCACGTGCTGCGCAACACGCGCGTCGACCTGACGAACAAGCCCAAAAGCGAGGCAGGCAGGACGCTGCTCAAGCTCGCCCGCGGGCTCACCAAGGTGAAGACCGCCGACGAGGCCGCCATGTGGCTCACGGACCTCAACGCGTGGCATGCGGAGCACGGCTCCTATCTCAAGGAGCGCACCGACGCCAGACAGGATCCCATGCACGCGAACGGGCGCAAGTGGTGGTGGACGCACGAACGACTGCGCCGCGCCTACTTCCGATTGGTCAAACTGAACCGGGACCACATGCTGTTCGCGTTCTGCGACCCCGCCATAACCAAGGACGGCGGACCGCTGCCATCGACCACGAACCAGTTGGAGGGCGGCGTCAACGCGGTCGTCAAACGAACCCTCGACCACCACCGGGGACTATCCGAAGCGCATATGAAACGATGCTGCGAATGGACGGTCTACATGCTCACCGAGCATCCCGACCCGGAATTGTTCGTCACCCCCGCGCACTGGAAGACGGTCGGAAAGGAACCGGTCGAGGACAACGGACCGACGCCCGGCACCCTGACCGCGGTGCAACTGCCGGCCGTCGGCATCGATGCCTACGAGAACGGATTCGGCATCAGAAAAGGATGGGCAGGACGCTCAAAATAATCCACGCCACGCGATGACACGCGCGGATAAGACCCACGTTTCTTTACTTAACCC
>NZ_JAAIIG010000037.1 GCF_012932375.1 Bifidobacterium olomucense
TCCCCCGCCGTTGTAGGTGACCACGTCGCCCACCCAGTACCGGTTGATGTCGCCGGACGGCGTATGCCATGCGCTCAGGGGCCATGCGTCGTACTGGACGGCGAGCCCCCAGATGGTCTCGCCCCATTGCATGGTGTGGCTGATGCCGCCGGACTGGGAGGCCGGCGTGCTGGCCGGGGCGGACGGCGTCGTCGCGGGGGCGGACGGCGCGGCTCCCGATGACGGATCGGCGTACAGGTCCCACTGCCAGCCCTCGCCCCTGAACAGGTTCAGGTCGATCGGGCTCCATGTGTTGACGACGCCGTTGCCGGAATACTGGCGCATGGCCTCGCCGTAAGCGCCGATCATCCACGGTGCCGACTGGTAGCCGGTGCTGTCCATGTTCGCGTACTGGGCGATCCACAGCCCGTACCGGTCGCGCAGGTCCTGCGGAACGGTGCCGGCCATGGGGGCCGTGTAGAGCATCGGGTACACGCCGCCGGTCAGTTCGACCATCCGGTTCATGAACCGGCGCACCCAGTCCCAGTCGCCGAACGCGGGGTTGTCGTCCGCCTCCCAGTCCAGCGCGAGCACGGCGTGGCGCACGTAGTTGCTCGTGTTCCGGTAGAAGAAGTCGGCCTCGGCCTCCGGGTTGCCGCCCATGGCGTAATGGTAGATGCCGATCTTCTTGCCGGACGCCTGCGCGTCGGCCAGCATGCGGTTCGCGTCCTGGTTGACGCCCCAGCTGATGCAGTTGGCCGGGTTGTGGACCTGTCCCGTGCCCCATGTGGTGCCCACGACCACGAAGTCGGCCTGCATGTCGTAGATGTCGGCCCCGCACTGCCAGTTGGAGACGTCCACGCCCTGCATGTCCGCGTAGGCCGCCGCCGGCGCGAACGCCAAGGCCGTGGCGGCGACGGCGGCCGCGATCGCGCAGGCCAGTCGTTTCGGCTTGCTTTTGTTCTTGAATTCGCCCAATTCGATTCCTTCCTGTTGTGTGTTGGGTGGCATGAAAATAGCCCCCGCCGGGATCGGCGAGGGCTAAACCTGTGGTTTTCTCGGGGCTATCGGCATGTTCTGGATGGCGTTGTTGACTTGGGTGCCGTGGCCGTTGCCGCCGAGCTGGTGGTAGGCGTCGTAGATGGTCTGGGCGCGGGCCTTGGTCTCGTTGTCCGCCGTGGCCCCGCCGGCGACGAGTTCGCGCTGCTGGCGTTCGAGCTCGCACAGGAGCAGGACGCG
>NZ_JAAIIG010000038.1 GCF_012932375.1 Bifidobacterium olomucense
GTGTACGCCATCTACATTTCGTTCTTCAAGAAGCAGATGATCGGCGGCACGAGGTTCGTGGGGCTTGAGAACTACTCGCGCCTGCTGGTCGACCAGCAGTTCTGGTCGTCGGTGGGTCGTGTGGCCCTGTTCACGGTGGTGCAGGTGCCGATCATGCTGTTCCTGGCGGCGGCGATGGCGTTGGCGATCGATTCGATGAAGCTGCACGGCACGAAGTTCTTCCGCATCTCCACCTTCCTGCCGTACGCGGTGCCCGCCGTGGTGTCCACCCTGATCTGGGGTTTCGTGTACGGCGCGAAGTACGGCCTGGTCGGAAGCTTCAACGACTTCTTCGGCACGAACATCGACGTGCTGAAGCCCTCGGTGCTGCTGGCGGCGATCGGCAACATCAACACGTGGGAGTTCACGGGCTACAACATGCTGATCTTCTACAGCTCCCTGTCCACGATCCCGCACAGCCTGTACGAGGCCGCCAGCATCGATGGCGCGTCGGAGTGGCAGATCGTCAGGTCGATCAAGCTGCCGGAACTCAAAGGTTCTTTGGCGATCACGGTGATCTTCTCGATCATCGGCTCGTTCCAGCTGTTCAACGAGCCTTCCATTTTGCAGAACATGGTGCCGGGCAACGCGATCACGACGTACTACACGCCGAACATGTACGCGTACAACCTGAGCTTCAGTGGCAACCAGTCGAACTACGCGGCCGCCCTGGCCATCGTCATGGCCGTGATCACGATGGCGATCGCCTACGCGGTGCAGTTGAACAGCATGAAGGAGCAGATGAAGTGACGCGCCTGACGCCGGTTGGCGGAATGACTGTGACTGTAAGTGTGGATGTGGTTGTGATTGTGAAGGAGCGTGCGTGATGAGTGCAGCGACGAGTGCCCGTCCGGCCGGTGCGGAGTTGAGGGCCCGGGAGAAGGCCGCCAAAAGGGCCGAGAAGGAGCGTCAGAGGAGGATCGCCCGTGACGAGGCCGCGGAGCGGAGGCGGAGCGCGAAGGCGGGGTTCGCGAACGTGAACAACCCGCGGCGCAGCACGCTGATGACGGTCCTGTGCGCGATATTCGCGGTCTACTGCCTGTTCCCGTTCGTGTATCTGGCGATCAACGCGA
>NZ_JAAIIG010000004.1 GCF_012932375.1 Bifidobacterium olomucense
GAACAAGCCAACACGAAAAGTCAAGCACCCGACCGGATTAACGCCCGGACCGTTAATCACGCCCCGACACGCAAGACAGGAGAACGCCCAACCCCGGATTTAAGACCCACGTTTCTTTACTTAACCCTCGATTCCATCAACCGCAACGTAGGGTTTAGCCCAGTCCCCCGTTATCTCTCGGGGCTATGCACCATGCGCGCGTCAACGCGAGACAAGTCAATCGCTCTACACGCATAGGGCTTACGTCACTAGCGGCACCAATTCCATGGCGGTAAGCCGCTCGCCTATCCTCATAGCCGCCAACATGTTGGGGCTAGTGTCGGCACCTTTACTAGCCATGTCTGACGTGCTTTCATCCCGCCCGGTATCGGATACCTTGGGACTACTCGCCTACGCTGACTAGACCGACGTTCGGTAACACTGTTGATTTATCAAGCCTCTGACCGCCTGACCATGCGCCGCTCACTGTGAACTTTGCTTGGTGGGGGGGTGTACCGTTTGGCTGTCTGCCTTGCGGTAGTTATCAATATATACGCTACAATTCTGTAGCGCAAGTCAAGCATTACAGACACCACGTAAACCATTGCAAACACTAGCGTTTATCGGCGTGTCGAAAATGACAAACAAACCACAAAAACAATAAACCATGCATCGCACGCTCACACATACCCACATAGCGCATACGCGCACGTAGGCACGCGCGCACGCTACGGACGCACGCGCGCAATACCACCAACCACCGATTAGACACACCATATACCCGGCATGGGGAGGGTACCCCCGCCATAAAAAATTTGGCCGTTCAGGGTCTGGTTCTGCCCGTGAATGCTGTTTTCTGGACTTTTGGAATTAGCGTGACATGATTTGTTGTGCTGGTTTCGTATAGGCGCAACGCTCTGCAACGTGTGTTGCAACGCTTGGTGTGTTAGAATACCGGTGGTTTTGAATATTTGATTGAAGGCTGGCCTTGGCGGCTGGCCTTTTTTGATGCTTGCCTTGGGCGAAAACATTGTAGACCAGTTCAATTTGGAAAGATTGTCTTGTTCTTACAGCTTCTTTTCAATCATTGCCGGACTCTTCCGAGGCGTGGCGTTTTCGGATGATTGGCCGAGTGGCTTATGGCGCTCCCCTGCTAAGGGAGTAACGGTAGAACGTTCGCAGGTTCGAATCCTGCATCATCCGCGTAATGGTCAGTAAGGCCGGTCAAGGTCGTGACTGTCGAACGGGGTTTGACCGCCCGTGGTTCGGCGCTGTGCAGAATCTCCGCACGGCATTGCTGCTGGCTCCCCGTCTTAGGCGGGTCTTGACGCTGGTTGAGGAGTGCCCTTTTCGGGCAGGGGCGCTGGAATGCGTCTCATGGCGGTATGCACGTGGAGTGCGCGTCGGCTGTAACCCGACTGTCTTCGGATGCTGGGAGTTCGATTCTCTCTGCCGCCACAATCGCAGGTAGCTCATTACGCCCGGCAGGCGGCTTCATGCCGTAGCTGTCACGATAGAGCGGCCACGCGGGATTCTAGATGCGCGTGGACGATAGCCGATCAGCACGGACTAACCCGGCACTGCGAGATTTTGGAGAGGCCAGCCGATGGGTGGCGGCGACTGTTTCGAAAACAGTTTGCGCATATGCGCGTATGGGTTCGACTCCCATCCTCTCCGCTATATGCCCGTAGTTCAGATGGCGAGAATGTCGGTCTCCAAAACCGAGGGTCGCTGGTTCGAGTCCAGCCGGGTATGCGAAACCGTGGCAGCGCGGTTGTTTGCGGTGTGCTGCATTGCATCGCCAAGTGCCGGAGAGAGATTTCAGACTCTGGGCCGGTTTCGATAATTGAATAACAGGACGTGGGGCATTCCCTACGTCCGAGGGCATTGTAGCTCAGCTGGTGAGAGCGGACGCCTCGTAAGCGTCAGGTCGTGGGTTCGAGTCCCACCATTGCCTCTAGGCACCGGGCAGACCACGGACGCCCGCCTTGTATCGGCTTCAATCCCATTGGCTCATACTTGCCGTGCAACAACCGGTGCCGCCCCTCTTATATATAAGGAGTCCGCTATATAAGGAGTCCGCTATGGCATGGTCGAACTCCCATCGCAAGGACCGGTTCAATCCCGGTTGGGAACGGACCCGGAAGCTCATATTGGAACGTGACCATCATCAATGCCAGCGTTGGATAACCGATGTTGACGGTTATACGCGGCATAAGTGCTTGGCTCCCGCGAACGAGGTGGACCATATTCGTCGCGCCCTAGATGGCGTGGATGATGATTCGCCCGGAAATCTTGAATCCCTGTGCCATTGGCATCACGTGCAGAAGACGGCGAACGAGTCCGCCGAGCAACGCAAGGTGAATCGTGAACGCCGGAAGGAAGCAGCATGGTATTCGCATCCGGCGTATCGAAGGACTGCATCGTAGCCGGTTGCACCGAGTTGGCCGTGGCTGGAGGCTTGTGCCGTTCGCATTATGATCGTCGTGCTTATTCGGGTAGGCCGGTCGCTCCGATTCGCAGTCGTGTCTGTCCGATGTGTGGTATGGCGTTCCAACTGATTCGCGCTTCCAAACGTTTCTGTTCGGCAACCTGCCGCAAACGGTATCAGCGGCGGTGTGCAAAACAGTCCGTCCCGCCGTTCGGCACTGATTCAAATCCGATTATTGAATCCGAGCCGGTGACTCCGAAGCCGGTGCGTTCCATGACTTACGGGGCTTTCACGGAGGCCGATATCTGGGCTAAGTGCGATGGCACCTGCTATGGGTGCGGCGAAGCCGTCGTAAAAGATGTTGACAGTCCTGACGCGGGTACTCCCGGTTGGATTGTCCCGCCCGAGGACGGTGGCGAACCGTCGTTCGAGAATCGGGCGATTTTCCATTACCGGTGCGTCAGACGCCACGTCTGAGGCGCTATCCGCAGGACGAGGCCCGTCATGGGCCGAAGGCTGGTGAATCATGGCTGGAAACGGAAGGAAGGCGGCGAAGCCGAGGGTCGGCGGAGATTACGCAAACGCCACGCCTTTGGGGAACGTGCCGGAGGATTGGACGTTCGAGGAGCTGGAGCCTATAGGCCCGGATTTGCCGGACGCCACGGAATTGAATCTCATCGACGGCACGTGGAGCAAGTTCGTCCGCAAATATTATGAGGCGTTCCGCAAGACCCCGCAGGCCCGGCAGTTGCGCACCGAATGGGAATGGTGGAACTTCTTCTACAAGCTGGCCGTGATGGACAAGAGCATCAAGAAACGCTCCTATGACGGTCTCGCCCCGGAGATGCGCCAGTCCATGAACCAGTACGGCGACACCCCGGACGCGAAACGCAAGCTGAAGATGGAGGAGCCGAAGGCGAACGACATGGCGGCCGGCATCGTCGGCTTCCAGATTCCCGATGACCCGAACGATGATTTCGAGGCTCGTGCGCAAGCGGTGATGTGACGTGCACGACGTGATACCGAAGCTTGACGCGAAGGACCGTAAACGTTCGCTCGGCAAGCTCGCGGCTTGGTGGATTGAGAAGTTCACGCTTATCGGCCGTGGTGACGCGAAGGGCAAGCGGATACGCCACTCCCCCGAATATTTGCAGTTCATCATCGACTGCTATGCGTTGGACCGTTACGGGCGACGCAGGTTCGGCCATGTGTTCCTCAGCCGTCCGAAGGGTTGCAACAAAAGCGGTTTCGCCGCCGAGATAGCCATGTTCGAGGCGTTTGGTCCTTGTCGTTTCGCCGGTTGGGCGAAGGGTGGGGAGACGTACACGTTCCTCGGCAAGACCTACCGGTATGAGAAGGGCGAGCCGATGGGGCGTCCCATCAAATCCCCATTGGTCGTCTGCTTGGCCACGGCCGAGGAACAGACCGGCGAGATCTACGACACCATCTACTACAACTGCACGGAAGGATATCTGAGGTTCCTTGCCGGGGAGGGCATGGACGCGGGCAAGACCCGCATCCTCTGGCCGAAGACCGGCATGGAGATCAGGTACTCCACCGCCGCCGCGCGAAGCAAGGACGGCGGCTTGCAGACGTTCGTCTGCTTCGATGAGACCCACCAGTACAACAACAAGCGGCTTCGTGACCTGTACGACATCATGACGCAGAACCTGACCAAGCGTGGCGTCGAGGCGGACCCGTGGTTTCTTGAGACCACCACCATGTACAGGCCAGGTGAGGAGAGCGTGGCCGAGCTCACCTACAAGACCGCGAAGGATCTCGAAGAGGGGCGTCTGCGCGGCTGGGAGGATTTGCTGTTCGACCATCGTTACGCGAATCTCTCCCGCGAGGATTTCGCGAACGACGAGAAGCTGACGCATGCCGTCTATGAGGCGTATGGTTCGGCCATGAAATCGCCTGACGACAGGGATTACATCTTCTTGCCGGACGGCCGTATGGTGCCGGTCGGCCCCGATGGGCGTTCCTCCGAAGGGTGGTCGTTGAAGGACGAGGGCGTCGAGCCCGGCCCGTCGAGATACGGTTGGTGTGATCTGCGCAGGACCGTGAAGAAGATTCTCGACCCCGCGTATGACCCGGACAATGCGACGAGATTCTATTTCAACAATCTCGCTTCCGCGCGTGACGCTTGGCTGAGCGAGGACATGATTCAATCGCATCTCGCCTACCGTGACGTGGTGGACGCGGCGTTGAAGACCCGCAGTCTGCGCAGATTGGATGAGGCTTGGACCCATGTGGTCGATAGACGCGAGGAGATCATGCTCGGCTTCGACGGCTCCATCTCCGATGATTCCACAGCCTTGGTGGGATGCCGTGTCAGGGATGGCCTGTTGTTCCTTGTCAAGATCGAGCAGAAACCGGACGGCCCGCAGGGTGCCGACTGGCGTGTGGACCGTGATTCGTTCGACGGCAAGGTGCGTTGGATGTTCAGCAACTACAACGTGATAGGCATGTTCGCGGACACGGACGAATGGGAGCCGTACATCGCGCAATGGGAATTGGATTACGGCGGTAGGCTGCGCGTGTTCCCCCGCTCCAACGGCCACCACATCCGCTTCCCGATGAACGGCTACAAGTCGGATGTGCGCGCCGAACTGAAGACCCTGTATGCGGCGTTCTCGTATCCGATGCAGGAAGTTCCCAAGGGCAGGAAGCCGATACCGGAGAATGTGATGCTGTTCGCGGACCCGCGTCTCATCGACCATTTCCGCAACGGCAGGCGCAAGGACACGTCGGAAGGCTATCTCGTGTTCAAGGAGACCCCGAACTCGCCGCACAAGATCGACGCGGCCATGGCCGGCGTGCTCGCCTACCGTGCGCGCTCCATATATCTGGGCACCGCCACCGGCAAGCATGTGATAGCCCCATACAAACTCCGATAGAAGCGAGGTGACATTTTGGCTCAGACCACCAGCATCGTCCAAGATGATACGGAGCCCGACGGCGACGGCATGACCCTGACCCGTCTGGCTGTCGCATTGGGTGAAGGCCAACCGTTGCGTTGCTTCGAGAAGACGTTCTACGACGGCACCGAAACAATCCCCACATTGGCGATTCCCCGTGGCGTGGACGACCGTAGCGTACCCATCTACCGACGTTTCGCGCAGATCGGGCATGTGAATCTCGCGCGCATCATCGTTGACGCCGCCGTGTCAAGGCAGCGCATCAACGGGTTCCGTCTGGTCAACGACAAGACCATGCGCAGCACCGCCGCCGACGACATGTACGCGAGAAGCCGTATGAGCGTCAAAGCGCCGAAATGCTTCCGCGACGTGGGCGTGCACGGACGCAGCTACCTGTATGTGACAGGCCCCAACGACAATAACCTTGTCGAACATCTATCCCCATGGCAATGCTATGCGACAGAGGATGCGGCTTGCGTCTACGCCTACGACGAGGTGAATCAGGTCGAGCGGCTGATGCTGTTGCGTCTTGTCAAAGATAAGGACGGCGGAGTATCGGACGTTTATGTTCGTACCGCATCCCGCGCATCGGAGAAGCGAACGCTTATCCGGGAATCCGATGACCCGAGCGTGACGGACTGCGCGAAGACATGGAGCACCGACCGGCCTTCAGTCTGGAATCCATCCACCGACTTCCAATGGGAAGGAGCCAAGCAGAGTCTGGACTACGCAGTGAAATGCGGCAGACTCCCGATCTTCACCGTGGAATCGCCTGACGGGCGCAGTCAGCTGTTCCCCCATTTCAGCAGTCTGCAACGCATCGACCAACATCTGTTCGACCGCATGTGCATCATGGCCGTGCAATCGTTCAAGCAGCGCGCGTTGAAAGGCACGCTGCCCACCACATACTCCGCCGATGACCCCGCAGTGTTGAACGGCTGGGCCGAGGAAGGCGACCCCATCGACTATTCGAACCAGTTCGAGACCGGTTTCGCGACGATGTGGATGCTGCCCAAGGACGTGGATATCTGGGAGTCGGAGAACACCGATCTCACCCCGTACGAGACGATATTGAGCGGCGAGGTGAAACGTCTGGCAGCGGCCAGCGCCACCCCGTTGGATATTCTCAGCCCGGATGTGGCCGGCAGCGCCGAAGGCGCGAGCTTGAAACGTGAAGGCCTCGTGTTCAAGGTCGAGGAGCTGAATAGGCTCGCCAATGACGCGCTCGTAGGCGCATTGCAGATGGCACTCGTGGCGGACGGCGAGACCGGAGCCGCCGAAGAGCGCTTTGAAACCATGTGGCTTCCGGTCGAACTGCGCTCGTGGACTGACATCTCACAGGCGGTCAGTCAAGGCAAGGGCGTGTTCCCCGTGAAGACCATGTGGCGCAAGATCGCCGGCTTCACCGAACAGGAGATGGCGGAAGCCGAACAGGATTTGACCGACACCGCATTCCAGCAGGCGCTTGCCGCCGAAGCCTCGGCCATGGACTCCAAGACGCAGGCCCAATCACCCGGAACGTTGGAGGGAACCTTGGATTCGTCTTCGACGTTGGGAGACCAGTCGGTACCCGCATCGTTCTCTGACGTCGGAGGCGATGTCTGATGGCCGCAGATCTGGCGGCCATGACCGTCTCCGTGGAGGAGCTGCGTGCCAAGCTGGTCAACCAGTATGTGAGCACAGCTCGAATCATGTGGGATTCGCTGACCCCCTCGGATTGGTGGAACGACGCCGTGACCACAGGGTCTGCGGCATATCTGGCCCTCATCGAGACACGGATGATCGCCCAGGTCAGACGGCTGGGCATATCCTACGCCGACGCCACGTTACGGCAGATGGGGGTCACGCCATCGGGCCAAGTCGATACGGGCATCTATCCGAGGGCGAACACCGACCCTTGGCTGGTGGCGGCGCGTCCCGCCGACACGTATCGCAGCCTGTCGTCGAAAACCCCTGATGTCAGGCCGTCTGCATGGCCCGATGAAGGCGACGGATTCTACGATACGGTGCAGCAGTGGCTCGACGCAGCCTATCAACGATTGGAGCTCACCGCCGACACCGACGCTCACGCCGCGCAGACATCCGCGACCATCGACAGGTATAGGGGAAGCAAGGTGCTCGAATATCGTCGAGTGATTCACCCGGAACTGTCCAAGACCGGCTCGTGCGGCCTGTGCATCGTGGCCGCCGACCGATGGTATTCAACCAGCAACCTGCTTCCCCTGCACGACCGGTGCAAATGCGGCGTGGCCCCAGCCGGCGCAGACTATGACCCCGGTTTCGAGTTGAACAACCGGGATTTGCAGGACATCTACGATGCCGCTGGCGGCAGGAAGGCCAAAGACCTCGTGAACGTGCGCGTGCAGACCGTCACCCACGGGGAGCTTGGCCCGATATTGCAGAAGGCGGATGTGAAACCGCGCGACGATTCGGAGATTTCCGCCAAGGAATGGCGTACGCCGGACCGTCAGCTCACCCGCCAGCAGATACGCCAGCAGATAGACAGGGCCATCGAGTTCGGACGCCGCTACCGTCAGGTAGACGAAACGCTGGAACCGGTCACGTTTCGATACGGGGGCCGCAAATACACGTTCAAACCATCACCACACAACGATCAGGCCCGCCAATACATGAGCCTGTACGTGAAAGCGCTGCGCGCCCAGTTGGGCGAGGCGGCGTGAGCATCCCGAAAGGTAAGAGACCAATGGAGAACACTGAGACCGCCACGGTCGAAGAGAACCAGACCAAGGACGCGGAACAGGCCGGCACGGTCGAATCCGTCGCGAAGCCGGAAGAGTCTCCGGCAGTGGAACAGAAGCCGCAGGACGACGCCAAGCCGCCGCTGCGCGAGCTTCCCCTCGAAGAACAGTTGTCGGTATGGCAGAAGACGGCCCGCAAGCACGAAGATCAGGCGAAGGCGAACAAGCGTGACCTCGACAAGGCGAACGCCGACCTGTCCGAACGCGAGACGGAACTGCTTGAGGCCCGTATCGAGAACGCGAAACTGCATCTGAAGCTCGACCACCCCGAACTGCCGGACGCGCTTATCGCCACATGCGACCGCACCGACCCGGACTCGGTCAAGGCATGGGGCGAGCAGATGAGCGAGATTTGGGGCGCATCCCACGGCTCCGGCCGCAAGGCGGCAATCAACGAGACCATGCAATCGTTCAACCGCACCTTGCACAGCGAATCCAACACTCCTTCCGGCAAGACCGGCTCACCGAGCTTCAACGACCTCATGCAGCAGCGCCTCAAGGAGGCGCGCGCCCAATACAGTAAGGAGAAATAATGCCAATCGGCGTAATCACCACCAATACGAACGCTCCCAAGGAAGACCAGCGTTGGCTTGTGGGCGACTTCGGCCAGCAGGCGCGAGCCGTCACCCTCGACCTGACCACGTTCCAGGGAGCCAAGCAGAACGACTATCTCGCCAACGTGCCGGGCGACACCGACATCTACGGCTGGATTCAGGCGGGCATCCCGCTCGTCCGCATCCCCGCCAGCGGACTCTACGGCCCGTACGACCCGGACGCCACGGACGGCCGGAACGGCAAGGTGGAAGGATTCCTCCGCTCCCAGATTCAGGTGCAGTTCGGCGTCAACGGATGGGTCGGTGTCAACGAGAACATCGGCATGATGTACACGGGCGTCATCGACACCCAGTATCTGCCGGTCAGCATCGACACGGCCACGGTCGGCGGATTCTTCCTCAAATACAACGAGGACGGTTCCGTCGCGCCGCTCACCACGCTTTCCGAAACCGCGCCCACCGCCACGGTGGACACGCTTTCCGGCGCATCCGACACCGGCAAGACGATCATGAAGGCCAAGGACGCCGCCACGGCGCGCACGGCCATCGGAGCCGGCACGTCCAACTTCTCCGGCTCGTACAACGATCTGACGAACAAGCCGAACATCCCCGCAGCACCCACGTGGGCGAACATCGGCGGCAAGCCCGCCGCCGCTGCCGCCATCGCCGACCTGACCGCCGCCCCGGCAGCGGCCGACGTGAACAAGATTCTGGCCGCGTTGCGCGCGTTCGGCATCATCGCCAAGTAGCCATCGCACGATCATCCAAATAACCCGCCCTCCGTGGCGGGTTTTCTCATATCTGAAAGGAACATAGATGAATCTCACCTATGATGATTCGATCATCAGCGGTGCCGAAGCGACCAGCATCGTCCGCTCGGAGATGCAGGCGCTCAACGAGCAGCTTCCCCTCGCACCGGTATTCCCGAACCAGTCCAACGGCAAGGACAAGACCGTCAGCTGGACGCCGAACGTTCTCCAGAACCGTCCTGACGGCGCTCACTTCAGCGCATGGGACGCGGAGCCTGAACGTTCCGCCACCACCACGTTCGGGGTCAAGAAGCACCTCGACCTCACCCCCATCCGCATGATGATGGACGTGACCGAACGCAACCTTATCGACAACGTGGATTCGACCGAATGGAAGCGTCAGAAGCTTGAGGAGAATCTGAAGCTTCAGGCCAAGCAGATCGAATGGCGTTTCGAGAAGGTGCGACTCGACGCCATCGTCAACGCTCATATCGTTCTGGACGAGAACAACGTCAAGGGCGATATCAACTTCGACCGCGACCGCGCACTGAGCCCGACGCTCGCCGCCGCGAAGAAGTGGGATCAGGCCGACACCGACCCGTACAAGGACATCAAGGGTTGGGTCAAGATGCTCACCGACCGTGAGGACGGCGCGGTTCCGACCGCCGTGCTGACCAGCACGAGCGTCATCGACGCACTGTCTGAGAACGCGAAGTTCATCCAGAACTGCTTCGGCGTGGCCGCAACCACCCTGCCGACCACGATCAGCCGCGAACAGGTCATCGGCACGCTTGCCAAGCTGGGTCTGACCGATGTGCGTCTGATCGATGAGGAATACAACAAGCTCGGCTACAAGCGTGACTCCGGCATCAACGACTTCTATCCGAAGAACACGTTCACGCTGTTGCCCGCCCTGAACTCCCCAAGCCTTGGTTTCACCGCCATCGGCCCGACCGTGGAGTCCGGCATCAGCGATTACGGCATCCCGTCCGGCGACGGCTCCGGTTTCATCGGCCTCGCCTACCGTGCCGAAATGCCGGTGCGTCTCGGCTCCTACGTGAACGGTTCCGGCATGCCGGTCCTCGTCGCGCAGAACAGCACGTTGAACGCGACCGTCCTCTAAAGGAAAGGAGGCCGGCATGGCATCGACCATGGACTCCGTTGACTACGTGCAATGGTTCAAAACGTACATGTCGGCCCATGCCGACCTGTTCCCCGAAAGCGTGGACGAGGTTTGGGTGTCGAGCATGGCTCAGGTGGCCGTGCAGATCGTGAAGGTCGAATGCCCCGGCGCTCAGGCGAGATGGCGTCGCGGCAAGCTGACCGAGCCGACGCTCGGCTATGTGGTGTCGTGCATGATCGCTCGCGTGGCCATGTTCAAGCTTCGCAAGACGGAATCGAACGGCGTCTACCAGCGCACCGACTACGAGCCGTTGGAGACGCCGCCCCAGTTCACCCCCTCCCCTGACCTGTTCCTGAAGAAGTCGGAGAAGTCACTGTTGGACGGGGTGGGCAACGGGAAGAGCGCCATCGGCAGCGTGCCCATCGGCTTGGGACGTGTTCTGGAGGTGCCGTCGTGACATCCTCGCTGTTCGACACCGAAGAGGAGCGCACGCCAGTGTTCTCCGACGAGCAGAGGCTTCTCGCATCCACCGCCATCTACACGAAGGACAGGGTGTACGTGCAGCTGCGCCACCGTGTCGATGGGGCGCACGGCGACCATCTGGTCGAAGACGGCGACCCCATCGAAGTGGCGTGCTCGGTCGAAGGGCGCGCCCAGCAGGCGGGCATGTTCTCCATCAGCGGCGCAGAGGACAAGACGCCCGGCTCGCAGGGCGGTTTGCAGGAAGTCACCCCGATACAGATTCTCGCGCTTGAATGGCCGGGCGACATCGATTCGGCCATCTGGTTCGAGGGTGACAAGTACGACGCCGATGGCGCGCCCGTCCACCGGGAGCATGGGCTCGTGCCCCATTACGAAATACGAGCCCGTCGAGTCTGGGACCATACGTTCGCGGTCAGCAACAAGCCGGAGGTGGCCGATGGCTCACGTACCGATTGACATCGGCACCGAGATCGCGCTGCGTTTGGGCGGTGAGATCACCCGGCCGTTGGCCGAGAAGATCGCCGCCAAAGGAGACGCCAACACGCGAGAGGTCATCAAGGCCGGCAAGCTCGACGCAGATGTGGACGTGGACGTGCGTTACAACGGCGCGGACCATGTGGTCGATCTGAGCGTCGTCACCCGTGACCGCAAGAAGCCCGAGAACGACGGGCGTCAGATCGCGTCGTTCCTTGAGTTCGGTTTCCACAGCAGCGTATGGGGCACCTATCCGCAGGGCGAAGGCCCGTGGGTCGAGGGGCGTCACATGATGCGCAGGGCCGCGATGGGAGGCTAGATCATGGCGTCAGTGTTCCGCAGCCTCGCATTGGACGTGCGCCCCCAGTTGGACGCGGAATCCTTGGTGTTCGACCTGTTGAAACGCGTCTATGACGCGAATCCGATGTTCTCCGACGTGCATGTGCAATCGGAGATCAATCTGACATCCAATGACTACGCGGCGAACGGGCGTCTCATCATCGTCTCCACCGGCAGCCCCTACCAGTCCGAGGCGAAGGCTTGGGTGTGGCGGATACCTCTCACGTTCGCCGTGCTGGGCTCGAACCCGGACGGTGCGAGCGAGCTCGCGGCGGACCTGTACCGGACGGTCATGGAATGGCCGTTCTCGGAGGGCACCAGTGTGGGGGCCGTGAGCCGAATCATCTCATTCACGGGATTCCAACGGGTCAACAAGCTCAAGGAAAACCAAGGCAAATCAATCACCGAATACGCCTCCGACTGTCTGATCGAGGCGCATGACCGTTACGGACGCTGAAACGATTCGGCGTCCTTTTTCATCCCCCAAACGAAAGGAACCATCATGGCTATCAATGATGCGGGACTCATGCAGGCGACGCGAGGCACCGTGTTCACCGCGCCGGCGAAGACCGCCCTGCCGGATGATCTGTCCGCGTTCATCCTGAACGCCGACAACATCAAGGTCGGCACCGGCGAGAACGCCCCAGTCTGGACGAACACCGGCCATTCCGCGAACGGCAGCAAGCCGACGTTCAACAAGGACGGCGGCGACACGTCCTCCCTTGACACGTGGCTCAAGGAAGGTGTGAAGACCACCGTGGCGGCGACCAAGTGGAGCGTGGCCATCACGAGCGTGCAGGCCGACAAGAAGAGTCTTCAGGAAACCACCGGAGGCTGGGCGGGTGCCAACAACAAGGGCATCGTCGTACCGTCCACGCCGACCACCCAGCATAAGGCGCTGGTGGTCCTCTGCTACGATTCGGCGGACAAGCTCAGCTTCGCGGTCTACTCCCCCGAAGCAGATCAGGTGTTCGACAACATCAACATGTCCGGCGACGAGTTCATCGAGTTCTCCTACAATGCGACGTTCAAGTCCACCGACGTGTTGCCGAAGGGTCCGAACGGCGAGAACGGCATGTTCCTGCTGCTCAGCCCGGAGGATTTCAAGTAGGGTCCGCAGCCATCCGTTCGATGGATGGCGGAGACCCGCCGACCACAGTCGAGGTCGGCAAGGACATTTCCCTGGGAGTGCAGGCCACCACCACGGGCGGCACGAAGCTGCCGGTCTCCGCGCTGGCCGCATGGTCTTCCGACAATGTTCGCGCCCTTACCGTCAAGGACGGTGTGGCGCACGGCGTCGCGGCTGGCACGGTGAACGTGACCGCCTCCGCATACGGCGTCACGACGCCCCCGTTGAAGGTGACCGTCACTAACCCGCCGTTGGGCGCGTTGACCGTCAAGGCCACGGCCCGCGAAGGCGGGCAGACGCTCACGGTCACCGAAACCGTGGGTTCGGGCATGCTGCGCCGCTACAAGCTGACCGCCGCGAACCAGAAGCCCACGGTCTCCTATGACACGGTGTGCGCGACGGCGGACGGCTGGCTGGATTTGCCCGCGAACGGCGCGGTCTCCGGCACGGAAGGCCAGATCGCCACCGTGGTCGAACAGACCACGCAGGGCGCGAAGGCGCGCAAGAAGGGCGAGGCCGTGTTGCCCGCCCCGACCGCATCCGCCTGACATTGATTCCTCCCCGGCATGGGTGTCTCCTATCCGCCCATGCCGGGGACCATTTCCGATTCTTTTGATAGGACATTGATTCTTTTCAGATAGGAGACATCATGGCAGACAGCAAGACCTCCAACGCGGACGAACCGCAGAACATCACCCAGCTCATCGGGCAGACGCCCGAGCTCACCGACCTCCCGGAACTGGTCCAGACCGAGGACTTCACCGCGTTGAACTCCGCGGACTTCGCACTCCTCGCGGCGGCCGTCAGCGAAAACTCGGTCACGCTCCGCAGGAAGACCGCATCCATGACGGACAAGGCGCTGGCCATCCGTGGCATCATCGCCAACGCGGACTTCTTCTTCAAGGGCATCGCCAAGGACGGGAAGGCCTACGACGAATGGTCCAAGGACCGCACCCCGGATGAACTGTTCACCGCATACATGGCATTGTTCGGCTTCTACGCGGGCCGACTGGGAAAATCCAAGCGTTCGTCAGCCGATTCCAAGAATGCAGAATCGAACTGACCGCAGACTTCCAACGATTCTATTCCATCAGGATAACCGACCCCATGCAGGCGATACGAGCCCATGGGGTCGATTGGTTGACGGCATTGCTCCAAGGGCTTGAAGGCTACGATTCCAGCCTCTACCGGGAATGGATGCTCAACAACACCACATCGGATTCCGACGTCGGCGAAGACCAGCCACGGCTCTCCTACCACGCCTACACGCAGGACACGATGCTGCTCAACCAGATTCTCATCCAGACCACGCTCCTCTGCCAGTCGCTCGTACGCGACAGGAGCGGCAAGCCTGCCATCGACCCCGTGTACTTCCAGCCGCCCGGACCGTCCATCGAACCGGAGCCAGCGGAGGCCACCTACGAGTCGATGAAGGCGTGGATGCGCCCATAACTTAAAAGGAGCCGACATGACGACCATCGAAGGGTCCCGTGTAGAAGTCAAGGTCACGCCCAACACCAAGGGATTCTACGAATCGTTGCGCTCCTACCTGCGCCGCGTGGAGCATAATCTCAACGTAGGCGTGGACATCATCCCGGATTTGGACCGGTATCGTCTCGTCACCCGCGAGATAGAGGCCACGGAACTGGAACAGTCCGTGAACCTCATCCCCGACAATCAACGCATCGAGAAGGCGCTCAAAGCGCAGGGCGGGAAGGATCTCCAGCAGAAGATCGCGCTGATGCCGGAGGACAAGGAGCTTCGCCGGGACATCGACCGGTTGTCGGAGAAGGCGGAGCGCACGTTCAGCCGCGCCACCAAGAACGGTTTCGACATCAAACAGTCGGACATCCGCAAGCAGGTGGCCAAACTGGAAGCGGCCGCCAACAAGGCGGATTTCCATTGGACCGCCGAACTTGAACTGGACACCGACAACGCGCACCGTGACCTCGCCAGACTGAGCCGCGCCATAGACGTGGCGGACCGGATGGAACGCGAGGTGCGGGCCGCCGAGAACTCCATCCGCCGATTGAACCGGCAGCGCATCAGCCCGGCCGTCAAACTCGATGTCGATGGTCTGAACCGTCAGCTTGCCGACTACCAGCGGACCGTGAACGATTCCCTGACCGTGGACCCGAAGGACCGTGCGAAACTGCTGGCCTCGCTCAAGGACATCGAAACGAACGTGGACCTCCAGTTGGGTGAGGCGCGCCGCAGGTTCGAGGAGTTTCAGGACAAGCACGACAAGATCGAAGCGGACCTCGACCTGAAGACCGCTTTGGCTCGGGCCCATATGATGTCGTTCACCCGGCCGCGCAGCGTGGAGATCATCGCCAGATTGAACACCACGCAGGCCGGGAAAATCCTCAACGGCATGCTGTACGGCTCCACCGGGTTGAAGGGCGTGGAGAACCAGTTCGAACGTTTGGTGAACCTGTTCGACAAGTTCGACACAGTGGTGCCGAAGATCGCCGTCATCGGCGGCGTATTGGGCTCCGTGTCGGCGGGGGCCATCAACCTTTCACGCAGCATCCTCGGAGTCGGCTCCTCTCTCGTCACCATGAGCAAGGCGGCGCTGGCGGCTCCCGCAGCCCTTTCGGGGCTCGCGGCGGCGGGCTACGTGGGATACCGGATATACGGGGATTTGGGCGAGAAGTTCGACGTGGCCTCCACCGCGTTGTCGAATCTCAACCATGAGCTCGGCGAGAACTCGTGGAAGGAGTACGGCGACAACCTGTACCGTCTGGCGGACGACATCGCCCCGACCCTCACCAAGGGTTTGAACGGCATCGCCACGGAGGAGGGCAAGGTTCTCAACGGGCTCATCGACGTGGCGCGCCAGGCTGACAACCTGCAATGGCTGCCCACGATCTTCGAACGCTCCCGTCAGGCAGTGTCCAACCTGAGCCCCGGATTGCAGGACCTCGTCAAAGGGTTCCTGAATCTGGGCGACGCGACCAGCCAATATCTGCCGCGCGCCGCCACCTACATCAGCGACGTCTCCACTCGGTTCGCGGACTGGGTGACGCAGGCCGAACGCACGGGCGCGATCACCGCCGCGATGCGCAAGGTCATCGAACAGGCCGGCTATCTGAAGTCCAGCATCCAAAGCGTGACCGGCATCCTCACCGGATTGTATTCGGGATTGGCCGAAAGCGAGAACGGGATACAGGGCTTCTCCGAGGCGTTGGGCTCCGCGAACCGTGCGGTCAACTCGTTCAGGTTCCAGCAGGTGCTGCACGCTTTGGGCAACGGCGCGCAATGGGCGCAGGAGGCGGTCAGGGGCTCGTTCTCCGACATCGGTTCGGCCGCGTATTCGTTGAAGGACACGTTCGCGGACGCCTTGGGCAATGCGGGCCGTATCGTGTCGTCGCTCGTCTCGAACATCAGTCGTGTGCTGTCCGGTTCGAAGTCCGGGTTGAATGATTTCAGCAACGGCATCACCCAAGGTTTCACGAAGGCGATGGATGCGATAGGCGACGCGGCACCCATGTTCGACAGTCTGCTGAGCATGGTGGGCCAGTTGTCGAAGACATTCGGCGGCACGTTCGCCGCATCGTTGAAGGCGGCCGCACCGCTCATCCAATCCATCGCGAAGGCCACCGAAGCCGTGTCCAAGGCGTTCTCGGCACTGCCGGCACCGTTGCAAGCTGCGATAGGCCTGTACATGACGTTCGGCAGGGCCGGCAAGTCCGCGTGGAACACGTTGAAGACCGCCACATTGGACAACGTGATGCAGATGGCCGACTATTCGAGGAAGCTTTCCTCGATGGGCGTGACCATGAAAGGCTTCACACCATCCATCCTTGACGTGGCGGCGGCATGGGGTTCCATGCAGACCTCGGCCAAGACCGCCGCGTCCGGCGTGGAGGCGTCGGGCAAATCCATCGCTTCGGCGTCCACGATGATGGACAAGCTGAAGATGGCTGGCGGCGGGGCCGTCGCCGCGCTCTCCTCCATGGGGCCGGCGATAGGCGTCGCCATGGGCATCACCGCGTTGACGACCGCCTACGCGGACTACACGATGAAGGCTCAGGCGACGGAGACCGGAACCAACGCCATCAAGGACTCCCTGAACAACGTGGATACGTCATTGGCCGCGACGACCGGCCATGTGACCGAACTCAACCGTCAGATCAAGGAACTGTTCGCCGACAAGAACTACGGCGAAACGGGTTTGAACTGGCTGAGCGACTGGGAGACCGGATTCGACACCGCCAAGGACGCGGCCCACGAGCTGGGAATCACCACGCAGGAGCTGGCCGACTCCATCACCGATGGAGGCAACGCCTACGAGCAGATGCACGACAAGCTCCAGCAGATCATCGACGACGAGAACAATTACATCACCCTCGACACCGGAACGGTCGAAAACAACAAGGTCAAGGCGGCGGAGAAGGTCCTCGACAGTCTGGAGAAGCAGCATCAGGCGTATCTGGACAACGCGAACGCCACGGCCTTGGCAAACGGCTACGCCGAGGATTACGCCAGTCATCTGGACGCCTTGGGCGAGAGCGCGGATTCCGTGGCTATCAGCATCATGTCCGCCGACGAGAAGATGGCCTTGCAGAACAGGGCCATGCAGACCGCCGCCTCGCTGACCAGCCAGTTGGCCAAGGCGCAACGCACCGCGAGGGACAGCGCGAGCAACTATTATTCGACGGTCGATAGCCTCGGCCAGTCGATAGAACAGGTGAACGCCCTCGTGGCCAACGGTCAGACCATTTGGGATGACGCGGCGAACAACTTCAACTTCGCGAGCGAAGCCGGCCGAGCCGCGCAAGCCACGATGGACAATCTCGGCCAGTCGGCGCAATCCTACATTCAGGCGTTGGTCGATGCGGGAACCTCGCAGGATGATGTGAAGGCCAAAGCCGAGGAACTGTCCGGCCAGTTGGCGGCCACGGCCGACTCGTTCGGTTTGCCGAAGAGCGCGGTCGAGGCGTTGCAGGAGCAGTACTCCTTGACTCCCTCCGAGATCGAGACACTGTTCAAGGTGAAGACCGAGGAGTCGAAGGCCGCGCTCACCTCCTATCTTGCCGACTATCAGGCCGCGTTCCCCGACGAGGGGCGCACGGCCATCTACCAGTCGGTGCTTGAAGGCATCAATTCGGGTGCGTTGACCAGCATCGAGGACGTGCAGGCGCGATGCGACGAGCTCATCAAAGACCCGTATCAGGCGAAGCTCGACGTTGACCCGCTCAGCATCGATGAGGTGGCTGGCGCAGTGGATGCGGCGAACGCGTCCCTGCGCACGTTCGCCACCAAGGAGAACGTGGCGCATCTTGTGGCGGACGATCAGGCGACGGCGGTCATCAACACGGTGAACGCCACCGGCCTGCTGCCGAAGGACACGAAGCTGACGGCCGACGATATGACCTCGGCCGTCATCGACTACGTCAACTCGCGTAACCTCGACCCGAAGACCACGAGCCTGTCGGCCGAAGATTACGCGACGGCGATCATCGAATATGTTCAGAAGCAGAATCTGCTGCCGAAGGACACGAAGCTGAGCGCCACCGATCTGGCGACCACTGTCATCGCAAACATCAACAAGCAGAGGATGGCCGATAAGGGATTCAGCGTCAACGCGAACGACAACGCCACGCAGATCATCTCCCGTGTGCAGCAGTTGCAGATCGCGGATAAGACGTTCAACGTGACCGCCTACTATACGAGCGCCGGCGAAAAGGTCATCGGCGGCACCATACCCAAGAACGCGTACGCGACTGGCGGACGCATCTATGGGCCGGGATCCGGCACGTCCGATTCGATTCCCGCTTTGCTGTCGAACGGCGAGCATGTGGTGCGGGCGGCAAGCGTGAAAAAGCTTGACGCATTGTATGGCGGCGGATTCCTCGACTATCTCAACAAGTACGGGAAACTGCCGACCGAAATGCCGGTCAGGCATACGGCGAGCTTCCGCAGCCAGCAGCGCGCGTTCGCTTCGGGTGGACGAGTGCAGGCCACGTTCAAACCGGACATGACCATCAACATCAATCCGGTGGTTCGTGTCGCATTGCCTGAATCCCAGTCGAAACCGGATATGCATGTGACGCAGAACTTCAACACGAAGATCGTGCGTCCGGCCGATGACATGTACGTGGCCGCGTCGATCATGCACAGGAACGCCACCCAAATGGCAGGAAGGCTGACCCGATGACCGCGTTCATGGAATTAAGCGTCTCCGGTTACACGGTGCGTTTGGACGGTGACGGCATCAACCCGACCGGCCTGTACGTCACGTCGGATGGCGTGGAGGGCTGGTACGGGACGCCTGACCTGAAAATCCAGTTCACGGAACGCGGCCAGGGCGACGGCGCGCATGACGTGCCGGAATCGGACGCGATCTATTCGGCGCGTACTGTGACCGTGCATTACGGTTGCGTGGGCTTGGACCGGGCAGACGCGTTGCAATATCTGATGAGAGTGCAGCGTTTCGCGCATCGCATGGTCACGGTCCGGGTTGTTGACGGCGGCATGGACACGTACTGCCAAGGCTATGTGAGCAGCACGGTCACGCCCACGTGGGATTCGGATTACTCGTGGGATGACACGCTGACGATAGTGTGCGCGCGTCCTGAACGCTTGTCGTGGGACGCGCACCGGTTCCAACTGCTGCCGACCCGTGACGGCAACGGGGGTTTGTTCTACGGGGATTCGGCACCCGGGCTGGTGTACCCGTTGTCGTACGGGAAGGCCGCGTCTGACGCGCGCAACGTGGGCGTCCTGTTGAACAACGGTTCCTCCCGCGCCTACCCGGTGTTCACCGTGTACGGTTCGTTCCCCAACGGCGTGGAATTGCAGTTCACCGGCCGGTCCAGTCTTCGACTGGACCGGCCGGTAGGTGCCGTTCCCGTCGTGTTGGACTCGCGTAGCGCGACGGCCACGTTGGCCGGTCAGGACGTGTCGAGGTCCTTGACGGCGCGCGGCTTCCCCGTCGTGCAACCGTATTCGAGCCTGTCGGTCTCCCTGCAATCGGCGGGAACCGGGTACGTGGACTGTCTGATACGCGACACCTACATGTAGTGAAGGAGTTTTCTTATGGCTGTTACGGCTTTGGGCATCGCGCCGGACGATACGGGCGCGGGCGTCACCCCGTTGACCCACCGGCAGATATTGAAGGCGCATTGGGAGAACACGGGCGTGATCACCGGTCTGACCATATCCGGGCGAAGCGATCTGACGTACTCTGTGGCGGCGGGCGTGGCGGTATGCTCGCGCGGCGCGGCCGACGGGTACACGGAGGCGTACTGGCCGGGCGGCAACACGCCGGCCGTGGCGGCGGGCGGCGCGAACCCGCGCATCGACGTGATCTGGATTCGGGCGAACGACCCCACGCAGGGCGACGCGGACAACCACGTGACCATCGGGGTCACGCAGGGCGCGGCCTCCGCCACACCCGTCAAACCCTCCGCTCCGGCCGGCTGCACGGAGATCGGCTCGCGGCTCCTGCCCGCCAACGCGTCCAACACGAACGGTTCGACCGCGAACGATTCGGTCGCGTACGCGATACCGCATGGTGCGGGGCTCGGCCTGTTGGGGCAGAACGTGAACACCGCCGACCTGCACGGGGACAGCACGGTGCGCAAATGGTATTACGAGAACGCGGTGCAGTTCACCGTGCCCACCGACCGTGTCGTCGAACTGGTGCACGAGTGCACGTTCGCGGTCGGCGAGGGCAACGGCACGACCCGTGACGGCTGGATCAGCTGGGCGGTGGCCGCGTTCCAGATCGACGGCGTGGACATCCCGCATTCGGGCGCGGAGTTCCAGGCGTCGAACGGCGTGTGGGAGGACCATTCGATCAGCTGCATCACGACCGTGAAGGCCGGCACGCATGTGGCGCGCGTCCGCAACGGATTGGCGAACTCGTCGAAGGCCGGCTTGCACCCGTACTTCCGGTATTCGGAGAACAACGGGATCAGCTACAAGGGGCGCACCCTGCGCGTCTGGGACCGGGGCGTGGCCCGGTGAGCTGGAGGGCGTACATCTGCGACACGATGACCGGCCAGCTGGTCGCGCCCGTGGACATCCCCTCGTTCGGCTGGTCGGTGTCGGTGTCGGATTCGACGCTGGCGACCACGAAGGACAAGGGCACGGGCGAATACGAGGCCACCGGCCTGACCCTGCCATGGGCCAGCGTGCCGGGCGCGACAGCCTCGGACAAGGCGAACCTGCTGACGCAGGACAAGCGCGCCATATGCCTCATGTGGAAGACCAGCACGGACCCGATGGACATAGGCACGCCGATCCTGTTCGGCTCCATCTCGCCGCGCACCGACGGATGGCTGGACACGAGCTTCACGCTGAACTCGATGCTCGACCTGCTGGACTCCCGCTACTGCGTGCGCGAGAAGGCGTACGGCGCCGGCAGGAACGGCACGAGCACGGACGAGATCAAATACCGGGGTATGTCCCTCAGGGGCATCGCCTCGGAGGTCGGCTGGCTGTGCACCATGGGCAAGCCGGGCGGCATACTGCCCATCGACTGGCAGTACCGGGGCGAGAAGGGCCCGCATGAGCGCACGTACAACGCGTTCGACATCCAGAACCTGTCCTGCAAGCAGATATTCACCAAACTGTCGAACGTGATCGGCGGACCCGACATGCAATTGCGCCCCTACTTGGCGGACTCGCAGCATGTGCGCCTGAGGTTCGAGGCCGCTTCGGACGGCGACGTATACCTCGGCCAGAGACAGGTGCACCGTCTGCACTGCCGCCGTTACGGCGGCGACTTGGAGGACGTGACCGTGGACCATGTGGGCCCAGTGCAACGCGTCTACGGTTCCGGAGCCGGCACGGACAAGGCGCAGCTCACCTGCCTGGCCGAGGACCTGACCCTGTGCGAGACGGACGACCCGTGGCCGCTGCGGGAGATGACCTATTCGGACACGGATACGGACAAGCTCGACCTGCTCGAAAGCCACGCGCGGGCCGTGCTGAACGCGAACAAGACCCCGTTGATGCAGTTGAAAGGCAGCATCGACGCGAACGACACGGACGCCACCGGCATGCCGCTCCACCCGTTGGGAAGCTTCTGGCCGGGCGAGATCGTGGAGGTCGCGTTGGACGGGTTCCCGGGGCTCCCGGACGGCGTGTACCGGACCCGGCTCATGCAGATGAGCGGGGACGAGACCTCGAAGGTATCCCTGACGTTCGACGTGATGGAGGATCCCATCCGCTGACTTTTCTGGAGGACATATGGCTTCTCACTACGAATTGGTCCCGGACCCTCAATCGCTGCCGTTGAGCCTGTCGCAGGAGGCGTTGCGATTGGCGCGCACCATGCAGACCGCGAACGCGGGCAGCATCTGGGTTCCCAACGGGGACGGGACCGGCACATTGATCGGCGAACAGGCCGGCACCGACGAGACGGGCAAGCCGAACGGCTCCCTGAAGTTCGTGGGAGACACCACGGCACCGTCCGCCCCCACCGGCGTGACCGCCGACTGCGTGACCGGCTGCATCCTCATGACATGGGACGGCACCCTCGCACAGGGCATGCCCGCCGACTTCCGCTACGTCGCCTTCTACATCCAACGCAAGGGCGAGCCGGTCGTGGAGCTCGGCTGGCTCACCACGAAGGGCTCGATCAGCTCCGGCCTTCTGGCGGAGGACGATTGGGAGTGCTGGGCCGTGGCCGTGGACGTCCAAGCCAACCGCAGCCCGGAGTCCGGGCACATCACCGTGCACGTGTCGGACCCGTTGGCCGAAGCGCAGAGGCAGATGGACGAGGCGGCGAAGAAGGCCGATCAGGCGTCGCAGAAGGCGCAGGAGGCGGTGGACGCGGCCGAACAGACCCGCAAGGACGCCGCCAGCGCGGTCCAGCAGGTCAGGGACGACGCGGCCCAAGCGAAACAGGATGCGGCGGACGCGAAGAAGAAAGCCGACGACGCGGCCGCGAAGGCGGACGAGACGGCGGGCAGGGCCGATACGATGGCGTCCCGTATCACGAATGTGGAGAAGACCGTCACCGATCAGGGCGTCAAGCTGTCCGGCGCGGTCAAGAACGCGGACGCGGCGCTCACCGCATCATCCGAAACCAAGCAGACACTCACCGAACTGTCCAGCACGGTGGAGTCGCATTACACGGAGCAACAGGCCACGGACGCGAAGGCCGACAAGGCCGCGAACGACGCGGCCACCTCGCTGGACCGCGTGTCGAAGGTGGAGCAGACCGCCGCCTCCATCACCTCGACGGTCGAATCCCACTACAAGGAGCAGCAGGCCGCCGCAGCCAAGGCGGACAAGGCCGCAAACGACGCGGCCGCCTCGTTGGACCGTGTGAGCAAGGTGGAGCAGACGGCCGCCTCCATCACCTCACGGGTGACGGAGGTGTCCAGGACCGCCGACAGCGCCCTGACGACCGCCACGACGGCGAAGCAGACGGCGGACGGGCTGACGGCGAAGGTCGCCCAGGCGTACACGACCGCCAGCAGCGCGCTGGACAGGGCCACCACGGTCGAAACCAACCTGGACGGGTTCAAGACCACGGTCTCCACCACGTACGCGACGAACGAGAAGGTGGACAGCATGCGGCTGGGCGGCGTGAACCTCGCGCGCCTCGGCCAGCTCGTCCACTGGAACGAGACCAGCTTCACGTACGACCGTGACACGGACACGTACACGATCACCAGCCCGGCCGGCACGAACGCGTTCGGCTACGGCTTGCAGGTGCGCAAGGACGACGCGTACCGGATGCTGGTCCCGTACGGCAAGCCCATGCTGTTCAGCCTCGACGTGTACTCGCCCGTCGCCGGGCGCATACAGTTCGACACGAACTGCTATCCGGTGTCCGGCTCCGCATGGTCCGGCAACGACAACGACAATACGGCAAAGCGCGTCTACACGCAGCTCGTGAAGGCGAACACGTGGACGCAGGTCACCGCACTGTACTGGAACACGGATTCGCACAACACGGTCCATGTGGACTTGTACGACTGCTCCACGATCGGCTTCGACACGCGCGAACGCACCGAGCCGGTCACGTGGAAGATACGCCGCTTCAAGGCGGAGCTGGGCACCAAGCCCACGGAATGGTCGTCGAACCAAGCCGACCTGGACGCGGTGTACGCGACGAAGTCGGAGCTCACGCAGACGGATTCGCGCATCAGCGCGAAGGTGTCGGAGAACGCGAAATCCGCGAAGGCCGCGATGGACAAGGCCACCACGGTCGAGCAGACCGCCAACGGGTTGAAGGCCACCGTGTCGGAACAGGCCAAGACCCTTTCCGGGCATACGACCACGATAGGCCAGTTGCAGGTCAAGGCCGACTCGTTCACCACCCAGTTGACGCAGACGAACCAGAAGATCGACGGACTGGAGCTGGGCGGCACGAACCTGCTCAGGGACACGAAGGCGTTCTACAGAACGAACGTGTCCGCGTCGGAGACCGGCTACCTGACCGGCTTCTCCGCCACGTTGGGCGAATCATACCGAGGGTTCACCTCGCGCAGGGTCACGGCCTCGGGCGGCGGCGTGCTGGGCGAATGGCAGGTCAACGACTGCCAGCCCGGCGACGAATACGTGTTCAGCTTCTGGGCGAAGGGCACGGGCAAGCTCAGGGCCTACTTCTACGGGCCCTCCGGCTACATCCCATGCGAGGGCGGCTCGTCCAGCACCGGGGAGACGGTCGGCGGCATGGATGGGCAGACGAACCTGACGCTCGCCTCGACATGGAAGCGCTATTGGATCAGGTGGAAGCTCAGGACGAGCGGCGGCTCCTCGAACACGAAGCTCGCGCTTCTGCGCAACGACAACAAGGGCGACTGGCAGGCGTGCGGCGCGAAACTGGAGAAGGGCAACAAGGTCTCGGACTGGAGTCCCAGCCCGTTGGACGCCCAGTCCACCGCGGACGCGGCGGTCACGCGCACCACCAGTCTGGAGCAGAACCTGAACGGGTTCAAGACCACGGTCGGACAGACCTACGAGACGAAATCGGATTCGTTGAAGAAGCAGACGACCCTCCAGCAGAACCTCGACTCGTTCAAGACGACCGTGTCCCAGACGTACGAAACGAAATCGGATTCGCTGAAGAAGCAGACCACGTTGCAGCAGAACCTCGACGGGTTCAAAAGCACCGTGTCCGCCACGTACAGCACGAAGACCGAGATGAACGGGGTGAAATCCACCGCCGAACATGCGAACACGCTCGCCTCGGACGCGTTGTCGAAGGCCGTGAAGCTCATCCCCGACCCCACGATGCGTAACAATCCGAGCCCCTACGGTGGCATGGCGCAGAACCAGACCTCCGGCGCGCCCGCCGCGCCGCCGACCGGATACAGCACGTACGCGAAACTCACCGCACGAGACAACGGGTTGAACCAGCTGATCAACGTGACCCGCGACTGCACGTATCTGATAGAGGCGTGGGTGTGCAGCGCGCCCGGCGAGACGTTCTACCTCAATTTCGGATTCACCGCCTACGACAAGGACAACAAGCCGAGCTGGCCCATCGTCAGCGGCTCGGCTCCGACGACCACGTGGAAAAAAGTGAGTGTGAGGGTGAGCGTGAGCGGCCTGAACGTCCGCACGATGAAACCGTTCATCCAGATCAGCAACAGCGGCACCACGCCGATCAAGGGCTGGTACGTGACCGGATGGCAGATCACGGACATCACCGACGTGAGGAACCTCGAAACCTCGGTCGCGTCCACGTACACGACGAAAACGGAGTTCACGCAGACCACGAGCAGCATCACCGCGACGGTCAGCAAGAAACTCGATTCCGCCACGGCCGCCTCCACGTACGCCAGAGCCACCGAGGTCAAACAGACCACGGACAGTCTGAGCGTGCGCATCACCACCGCGCAGAACACGGCGAACAGCGCGAACACGGCGGCGGGCAAGGCCCAATCCACGGCGGACGCGAAGGTGTCGAAGGGCACGTCCGGCATCGCCTCGCTGGAGACCGCGCTCACGATGGACGCCAACGGGGTCACCGTGTCGAAGAAGGTCAACGGGGTGGCGCAGGGCTACCAGACCCGGCTGACGAACAACGGTTTGGACATCCTCGACCAGGCCGGCGCGCAGGTCGCCTCCTATCAGGGCAACGACGTGCACTTGGGCAAGAAGTCCGACGTGTCGATGCTCTACCTCGCCGGAGACAAGCTCACCATCGGCACCGGCGCGAACGGCGTCAACAAGGGATTCACCATCGAGAACAAGACGGTCGGATGCCATGTGATATCCGGCGTTGACGGCACGTCGGTGCAAAGCCCCGCAGGAGACGAATACTCCAACGGCAAAGGCGGTCTGGCGCTCAAGTGGAAGAACGGTCTCGGCCTGTTCGGCAGCTTGGACGGGAGCATGAGCATCGGCGGATATCTGATACCGCTTCTCGCCGCCCGCAACACCGCCACGGGAGTCTACAAGGGCATGCCGAGACTCCTGTACGGGTCCGTGGAGGGGAAATTCAACGCCAAGACGTCGATGGACGCGGTGACCGTCAGCGGACTGCCGTTCACTTCATGGGACTCGTACATCGTCCTCTTGCAGATCATGAACAACAACAGCGGCACGACGTTGGATTTCATGCAATTGCATGTCATACCCTCCGATTTCACCCCTACGTCGTTCAAGATTCGCGGGTGGAGCGATGCGGCCACCACACGCAACTACCGTGTCGGCTGGTTCGCGTTCGGCCGTTGACCCCGGCAACCCCCTCAAAAAACAATTATGAAAAGGAGAAATCATGGCTGAAGCCAAACCTTCCGACATCCTCGACCTGCGTCCCAAGCAGGGCAGCATCCTGTACGAGATGCTCCGCCTGGGCCTCGTGTTCGACCATTCGGACGACGGGACCGCGCAGACGTGGTGCGATTACGAGAAGAACCTGCGCGCCGACTTCCAGAGCATCGACGCCGGCAAGGTCACGTTCACGGACATGGACACGCGGCTCGCGTCGGACGTGGACGTGGCGGACCTGCCGGCCGTCGCGGAGATCGTCACGTGGAAAAGCTCGCAGTCGGAGACCGTGTGATGCCGCCCTTCCAGCAGTTGTTCGCAAGCAGCGAGTTCTGGAGCACGCTCATCCTCGCGCTCGTGTCGGGCGGCGGATTGGGCGGCGTCGTCACCCTGATCGCCACGCGCAACCGCACGCGCGCGGAGACCGAGCACGAGTCGGCCGAGGCGGACAAGCTCGCCACCGAGGCCGCGCATCAGGCCGTCACCATCCTCACCGACAGCGTCATCCGCCCCCTGCGCGAGCAGGTGGACCTGCAAGAGGCGCAGATCGACCATTTGGAGAAGCAGCAGGAACGCTACTTCGTGGCCACGGGCTACATCCGCAGCCTGTGCCATTGGCTCGACCCGGCCGTGCGCGCCATGGAACCCGACTACATGGCGCAACATCCCAAACCGGCGTTGCCGGACGTATTGCGCGAGCAGATCGCGCCCGAGACCATCAAGGGAAAGGAGACCCCATGACCGGTTCCACGCTCGCCACGTGGGCGGGCAGTCCGAACCATTACAACGGCCGCAACGGGTACGCGGTGGACCACATCACCCTGCACATCATGGTCGGCACGCTCGAATCCTGTAGGAACTGGTTCGCGCTTCCACAGGCGCGGGCCGCATCCCATTACGGCGTCGGCCCGGACCGCGTCTACCAGTTCGTGGACGAGGACAACGGGAGCTGGGCGGACGCGAACATGGCTTCCGACTGTTCGGGCGTCACCATCGAGCACGAGGGCGGCATGGCGGGCGTGCCCGTCACCGACGGCGAGGTGGAGCTCTCCGCCCGCCTGTGCGCGGACATCGCCCGCCGCTACGGGTGGAAACGCCTGTGGCACGACCCGACCGGCAGCCTGAAGGGCAACGTGTATTTGCACCGGGAGATTCCCGGCACCGACCACATGCAATGCCCCGACCTCGCGGTCAACGGACTGCCCGTGGACCGCATCATCAACCGAGCAAACCAGTTATTGGGAAATGAAGGAGACGACGACATGGTAACTGCACAGGACATCAACAAGATCGCCGAGGCGGTGTGGAACTTCAACCAGAACGGCACGAAATGCCGCGACCGGTTGCAGGGCATCGACAAGGCCGCGAACGACATCGTCAAGACCGTGGGCGAACGCGTGTGGAGCTTCCCCATCCAGTCCGTACAGGCGCGTGACCGCCTCTACGGGCTGGACAAGCTGCAAGTGCCCGCGTTGAGCAAGCAGGTCGCCCAGTTGACCGCCACGGTCACGGCCCAGCAGACCGCCATCGACACGCTCGCCAAATCCCTCGGCGCGAACCCGGCCGATATCAGCGAGGCGGTCGAGAAGGCCGTGAAGGCCAAGCTCGACTCCTTGCAGATCACCGTCACCACCGACGACAAGGAGGCCGAATGATGGCATACGACAATGACACCGAGGAGCATGTGGAGGAGTCCGACCTGAACCATGACAACGTGCCCGACTGGCTCATCCCGAGCCGCGTGTACGACGTCCTGAAATGGGTGGCGTTGATCGTGTTCCCGGCCTTGGCCACGTTGGTGGGCGCGTTGGGCCCCGTATGGGGATTCACCGGCCTCGCCTCGGCAATCGCGACCACGCTCAACGCGTTGGGACTGTTCACCGGCGTCATCATCGGCGCTTCCGCGATCAAAGCCAACGCGGGCAAGTGATGTTAAAAACGTGGTTGGAAATTTCAAAACGGACTAAAAATTTCAAACAGGCGGATAATTGCCGTCCATGCAGTCCTAATGGAATAATTCACGCCATGATTTAAGAAAAAACCGCCCTCCCCTACAGCCTCACGCTGTCACGGGGAGGGCGGTTTTCCCATAAGCACAGGCATTCCCTTAACCCGTGCCGCCACTACTGCAATCCGTAATAGGCCTTTGCGATTCGTTCCGCCTCGGCGTTTTCCTCGGGCGTGCCGAGCAGCAGAAGCCACACGTTGTTCGTTCCCGTGAAGTTGCTCGCCTTCACCAGCTTCTTGATGACGCCTCGTTTTTCGAGAATCCCATGAAGTTCGCTAATCCGCTTGGTGGCCTTCTCCATCCTCGCAGCCGTGGAGTCTACGGCTTCGTCAGACGTCGCCTCACCTAGGTCTCCCCTCATCTCGGGGGAAAACAGCATGCCCATTTCGGAGGCCATAGTCGAATTGCCGCCCCAGTAGCACCAATAGGGCATCCTGCTTTTCTCGGTCTTGCCCGGCCGATAGTCCTCTTTGCTTTTCGCCCGGAGCGCCATATACATGAGGACGTTCAGCAGGCGGTCATCGAGGCGGGGTCTTCCGTCCCGATAAATGGCAAGCTTGCCTTGACGTGCGAGGGGATATACCCTATCCGCATTCTTGTATCCCATGAAAGCCATGAGCCTTTCCTCCACGTCTCGCGGTAAACTAGCCGTGGAAAATCTCAATCCGGTTTTCTGCTAGCCTCGGACTGCCGCTAACAGTCCGGGGCTTTTCTTTTTGCTGACTCCCACTATAGCCCTGTACTGACTCCAGACACACCGGGAGTATAGGTACCATTGCAAAAGGAGTCTATAGGTGCGGCTGCAATAGGACCTAAAAAGAAAGAAACGAAAGTAAGTAAAGAATATCTAAAGAAAGCGATATCGACCGAACCAGCCCGCCTTCAGCGCCCGTCATCATAGGGGTTCCCTCCTTTCCCGCATCTTTGCAACGATTCCGTTACGGCGATGCTGGCCGTGTTCTCCACAGCGAGCCTGTTCATGTCGTACCGGTCAAGCATCTCGCGCGTGCTCCAACCGCCCGACGCCATGATCTCCCGGTCCGGCACCCGCTGCCGGCGCGCCGTCGTGGCGAACGTACGACGCAGGGAATGCGGCGTGATGCGCCGCTCGACCCCGCATCGTTCGCCAAGGCCCGCGACCTCTGCGACGAGTTTCGGATACGTCACGCGTCTGCCCCGGCAGACCAGCAGCGAGCCTTTCCTGCGCTCTCCCTTGGCCCGTTCCACCGATCTGGCGACGCGTTCGCTCAGACCCACCTCCTGCATCCAGTCGAATTTACGGTTGACATGCACCACGGGCATGCCGCCGACACGATGGTAGTCGGCGGCATCAAGCCCCAGCACCTCGCTCGCGCGCAATCCGTTGAGCAGGAGCAGGCAGCACGCGGCCGCGACGAACGGTCTGCGGTCCCCCTCGGCGAGTTCGAGGAACAAGGCGGCCTGTTCGACGGACAGCCATGAGCCGTCGCTCCACCTGCGCACGGCCGGGCGCTTCACATGCTCGGCGGGGTTCCGTTCGATGTATCGTTCCTGCCACAGGTATTCGTAGAAGCAGCAGATCGGCGACAGTTCGGTGGCGATGGTGTTCCGGCTGGCACCCATGCGTTCGCGCCATATCCTGTAGGAGTCGATGTGGAACCGGCGCGCATGCATCACGTCGATGCCGTTGTCCCCGCAGAACCCGAGCCACGCATCCAGCACCCTGCGGTAGAACGCTCGGCTTTTCGACGGCACGCTCGCCAGATACTCACCCATCAGACGGCTCACAGTCTGCGCCATATTCTCACCGATTCCTTCACGATCAGGGGTGTTCCCGCAGGCCCCTTGACGTATGGGGGTATCCATTGGCGGCGGCGCAGCGAATTGTTCGGCCCGTACTGCTGGTTGCGGTAGAAGCCGCGCACAATATACCGGTGGTCGGGCGCGCGTCGCCCCGCCCCTCCCCCGTTTCCCATGGATGTTCTGGCCGGTGGACGCAGCACGATCATCTTGACCTTGGCTGCCTGCGTCATCGACCGTGGCTGCGGGCCGTCCCTTCGCAGGTCCCATCGGCTTTCGGAGACGGCCGTCACGCTCGGCTGGCCCATCAGCGCGAACGCGACCGAAAGAAGCGTTATCACCGACGCGTCAAGGGTCTCGTCATCGATGGTTCCCATCGGCGCTATCGGCAGGCTTTTGTCCATGAGCCTTCCCATGGCGTTTCTCATGGAATCACCGAACAGGCGAATCATGACACCCGGAACACCTCCATGCATGGAACCCGCCCGCTCCCAGCTCACCGCCGCGACCGGCACGTCTGCCATCCCCCGCGAAGAGAACACGACACCGCCCTCGAACACGATAAGGCCCGTGGCGGTGGGCAACGGTTCCACGGGAGGCAACGGCCCGTTCTCCACCGTGTCCACGCATAGTTTCTTCATGTCCTCGCTCACCCACCACAGGGGCGCACGAGCCAGGGCGTCCATCTCATCGAAGAACTCCCTTGCCAGCCGTTCGCTCACCGTGCCCCGCTCCCCGGCCATCACAGCCTGCTTCCGGCCTTCCACGACCAGATGGTCACGGATGACCGGAAGCCATGACGGGGTGAGCCGCAGTCTCCTACTCCTGCCCATCGGCCCGAACCGGTTCGTCCACGAGCACCGTCTGGTTCGGCTGCGGGCCGGCATCGGCGTAATCCCCGTCGCCGGCCACCATGTCATTGGCCTGATCGATGCAATACTGCACGTCGGCGACCTCGTATATGCCATCGCCGAGGTTCTTGAGGCCACCGACCTCAAAGAAATCGGCGCTCCAGTCCGGTCCGTAGCTGGAGGTTTCCTCGTTCCATTCGCGGATGGTGATGTCGATGGTGCGCTTATGGTCGGTTAGAACTGTCATGATGACTCCTTGGAAAAATCGTGAAGACGGTATGCTTGCGCTGGCCCGGCCATAGACCGGGCATAGCGCAATAGAGAAAAGTTTTCAATCCACACCCATGACGGGCGACAACATGGCGAATAGTACCGATATGAATAAGTGTAGCTCACCCGTCGATGACGAAGCCGAAGATAATGCGCATCGCTACAACACGGCAACAGTGATTACTTATATGCGTGTAATTACGGGTTTATACAGGAGCGGCACCGTTGCAATCAGACTCGGTCGGCACCCTCTTTCGCGACACGCCAAAACCTGAAAAATGAAATTTGTTGACACCTGTTGGCGAACGGCTATAAGTCTTATCCTTGAACACCTGCCCCAACATGACGAAACCCCTTGGAATCATTGGGATTCCAAGGGGTTAGGCGTCCGGTCAGGGAAAGTTAATCAGCAAACCTTCCACATCCAGTTGTGCGGATCTTCGACTTCGCCGAGCTGGATGCCGAGCAACTCGTTGCGCAGTGCAACAGTCAGCTCGCCGGAATTGCCGTCAGCGACGGTGACGTCGAACTTCTCGGACTTAAAGCGGCCAATCGGGGTGATGATGGCGGCGGTACCGCAAGCGAACACCTCAGTGACCTCACCGGACTTGATGTCCTCGAGCAGCTGCTCAAGCGGAATCATGGTCTCCACCACGTCGCGGCCCTTATCCTGCAGCAGCTGAATCAGGGAGCGGCGGGTGACACCCGGCAGAATGTTGCCGGTCAGGGACGGGGTCTCCACGTGGCCGTCCTTGTGCACGACCATCATGTTCATGCCGCCGAGCTCCTCAAGGTAGGTCTTGGTGGCAGCGTCCACGAAGCAGACCTGCTGGCAGCCGTTGGCAATACCCGTGTACTCGCCGAGCAGGGATGCAGCGTAGTTACCACCGCACTTGGCGAAACCGGTGCCGCCAGGGCCGGTGCGGAACCACTTGTCTTCAACCCAGATGCTCACCGGCTTCACACCGCCCGGGAAGTACGGGCCGGAAGGAGAAGCGATCACGCAGTAATCCACTTCCTGCGGGGCACGCACACCGAGGAACGGCTCAGAAGCGAACATGAACGGACGCATGTACAGCGTGTACTCACGACGGGACGGAACCCAAGCGGCATCACGCTTGACCAGTGCAGCCACAGAGCCGAGGAAGTCATCAATCGGCAGTTCGGGCAGGTACAGACGCTTGGCGGAGTTCTGGAAACGCTCGGCATTTGCATCCGGGCGGAACAGCCATGTGGAGCCGTCGGCATGACGGTATGCCTTCAGACCTTCGAAGCACTCCTGTGCGTAGTGCAGCACTGAAGCACCCGGATCCATCTTCAGCGGAGCGTACGGCTCAACGCGACGATCAGACCAACCTTCGCCCTTGGTCCAGGTCATATGGGTCATGTTATCGGAGAACACCTGACCGAAAGCCGGCTTATCGATGAGAGACTGACGCTTCTCATCAGAGGCAGGATTGTCGTTAGGCAGTACGGTGAACGGTTCGGTGAGCTTATCGAGCGCCGCCGGATCGTGATGCGTGTTTTCAGTCATTGCTAACTACTTCTTCTTGACTTTGGCGGAACAAACCGCCAATGGGGTTATGCTTGTGCGCTTGTGGCGCAGGCTCTGTTGGATACTTTTGCACACTGTTGCGCAACGGGTGCAGGAGCGTTCACATGGTGAAAACCGGTACGCCGCACCTGCGATATCTCGCGCACAGTACCGTTTTTCGGGCTCAATTCCGCAAAAAATTCCACAACAACCGCGGCAAAGCGTCGTAATCAAGGAAGCCCGCGCCATTCATACAGGCGCGGGCTTCCTACAGTCCTCATTGCATGCTACGCGCATAATGCACGAGCGCAGATCAGCTGCAATACATCAACTTAATGCCGACGATTGGACTCACTTGGCGTCGGCGGCCGGAGCAGCAGCATCAGCAGCGGCAGCGTCGGCGGCCGGAGCAGCAGCCTCGGTGGACTCAGCGGCATCTTCCGGCACCTCGACGGTGACGACGGACTCTTCCGGATCCTCAACGTCCAGCTCAACACCCTCGGGCAGGACAACGTCCTTGGCGAAGACCTTGGTGCCATCGGTCAGGCCGTCGACGTTCACGACGATCTTCTCGGGCAGGTTGGCCACGTCGGCGCGGACCTTGAGCTCCTGAATGTCCACGAAGGCCACGGCAGCGCCCTTCGGGGTACCCTCGACGAACACCGGCACCTCGACGTCGATCTTCTCACCGGCCTTGACCTCAAGGAAGTCAATGTGCTCGATGATGCGCTTGACCGGGTTCTTCTGCACGTCCTTGACGACAGCCATCTTGGTCTCGCCACCGAAGGCAATGGTGAACAGGGCGTTGGTGTGGCGCAGAGCCAGAGTGGTCTCGCGCATCGGCAGGCTCACGAAAGCAGGCTCTTCACCGCCGGCGTAGATGGTGGCCGGGATCTTCTTGGCAACGCGCAGACGGCGGGCAACACCCTTGCCGAACTCAGTACGGGCTTCACCCTCAAGCTTGATATTGGTAGCCATAACAGGCACTCCTTGTTATTTTTCGGTGTTACTTATCGTTTTGTCTGTTTGACGCCACGACGCGCCGCAGAACACACCCAAGGAGGTGAAATTTCACGCCGAGTCGATAACGGAAGAAACCGACTCTTTCGAGACCGTATCTTCCCTCGCCAAAGCAACAGGCAATAAGTATATACACCATGGTCAGACATGCAACTTGGCTACAATAAAGAGTGCATCTATCGTGGGGAATCGAGGCCGCAATGAAGCGTATCACCAAGAATCTCATCATCGCAGCGGGGGCCGCAACCGCGGCATTCGGCGCCGGCACCTTCGCTTTGGCGGACTTCATGTTCCATCTGTCGCTCGACAAGCGATGTGCGGGACGGATGGAGAAACTGATGGCGGGCGGCGCCACGGCCGATTACCTGCAAACACCGCATGCCGACGCCGCCGAGGAGCGTGAGGCCGCGCGCTGGTTCGAGGAGTCCAGGCAGCCGGTCGCGATAACCAGCGAGGACGGATTGAAGCTGCACGGCTGGCTGTTCGACGCGGACAAGGCCTCCCCCGCACCGCATCTGTATGCCATCTGCATGCATGGATACACGGGCACGCCCGCGGAGATGGCCAAGTACGCGCACCGGTTCGCGCGACTGGGGTTCACCGTGCTGGTGCCGGCCCAACGCGCCCACGAGCTGAGCGAGGGACGATTCGTCGGCATGGGCTGGCTGGAACGTCGCGACCTGATGTGCTGGATCCGCCTGATCGTGGAGAGCGATCCCAAGGCGCGCATCCTGCTGGACGGCATTTCGATGGGTGCGGCGACCGTGATGATGACGGTCGGCGAACCTGATCTGCCCCGCAACGTCATGGCCGCCATCGAGGACTGCGGGTACTCCTCGGTCTGGGATCAGTTCCTGTACAACGCCAAGGGCATGTACCATCTTCCGCGCCGCTGGATGGCCGTGCCGGTCGTGGCCGCCATGAGCGGCATCTCGAAGTGGGTAGCCGGTTACGGTTTCAGGGAGGCGTCCAGTCTGGATTCGCTGCGCCGGGCGACGATGCCGATGATGTTCATTCACGGCGGGGCCGATACGTTCGTGGATCCGGCTTTCCTGGACCACAACGTCGCGGCCTGCGCCAGCATCGACCGCGAGCGGCTGCTGGTTC
This sequence comes from Bifidobacterium olomucense, assembly GCF_012932375.1. GTDB lineage: Bacteria > Actinomycetota > Actinomycetes > Actinomycetales > Bifidobacteriaceae > Bifidobacterium > Bifidobacterium olomucense. Next base: position 35,200 of record NZ_JAAIIG010000004.1, read on the forward strand.
CGGGCGCCGCGCATGCACTGAGCGCCAGCACCGATCCCGTGCGTTACTGGAAGCGCGTCACCGCCTTCGTCACCCGTGTATTCGGACTGTGAATCGCCCGCGGGATGACAAGAAAAGCCCGCCCGTACGGCTTGTCCGATACACGCGAAAAAGGGAAAACGTGCATGCGGACCCTCCGTATGGGAGGGCCGGTTCGTCGCCGGAATCAGTCGGCGGACCGCTTGGCGGCGACGGCGATGGACAGCGACGGATCGTGCAGCGGGATCATCATCGACTGCGTGGCGTGATACAGGTCGGACTTGCCCGGCCACACCGTGCCGATGGGATGGTTCCCGGCATCAAGCTGGTGGAACCATGATCCGTTGTCATGGTCGATGACCTTGTCGTCGGCATAGGCGAGGAACCGCGAATACCATTCGCCGTATTCGGGCCTGCCCGTCACGCGCGCGAGCGTCGCGGACGTGTTGATGGCCTCCGCGAGCGTCCAGTGCATGCGGTCGTGGACGACCGGACGGCCCTGCCAATCGGTGGTGTAGACGATGCCCGGCGCCCCATCGATGTTCCAGCCATCCGCCACGGCCCGGTGGAACAGGTTCTCGGCGGCATCGACCAGACGAGCCTTATCCGATTCGGACAGATCCGGCGCGCTCAGTGCGTACTGGGTGATGAGACGGGACCATTCGATGCCGTGTCCGGGAGTGGCTCCGTAGGGCTTGAACTGGTCGCCCTTCCTATCCGCATTGCATTCGAGATCGAGACTCCAGTCCTCGTGGAAGTGCTCGGGGGTGCGCCATTCGTTGTTCGATGCCCAGCCGAGGACGTGGTCGATGATGCGTCCGGCACGGGTCCGCCAGCTTTCGTCGCCGGTCACGTCGGCGACGGCCAGGAACGCCTCGACCGAATGCATGTTGGCGTTAAGCCCGCGATACCGGTCAAGCTCGGTGAAGTCCTCGTTCCAGGTGTCGACGGATAGCCCGGTCTCATCGTCCCAGAACCGATCGAGGAACGTCTTCTGGGCTTCGGTAAGCAATTCCGCGGAGACGGGGAAGGATGACGAATTTCATGATGGGCTCCTTAGATTTAGTGTTTCAGCGCCCTTGCTTAACTTAATCGCTTAAGTAAAGTATAGGGCTGAACGGAGGCGGCGACACGCCCAAAACGCTGAATTATCCGCAAACAGGGTACCGATTTATGAAATTTTGAAGAAGTTATAGATTAACCGGTTTATCTACAGTGCATCCGAATGTCCTGCCGGCCCATGGATCGGTCCGACACGTGCATTCCAACGCAAACGGCCGTGATCACGCCGCCCCGACGGGGCACGCGATCACGGCCGCCCCATGCGCCATCACTTCGCGGAGAACACCTCGAAGATACGTGCGGATGGGTGTTCGACTTCATCTACATGGATGCGTACAACGGTGTCGGTGAGACGCTCGACGGCCCACGGCGCGGCGTGAGACACATGTTCCGGCCGCCGAGGATCGGGAAACACCTGGCGGACCGATGCATGTGCCGGCAGCACCATGTACATAGGATTCGCCCGCACGCCTCTGGCCTTCGGCGGACGGTTCAAGGACACCGACAACGTCATCGTCGAACGGACCTCAGACGGCACCCAATCGGTCCGGTTCACGCCACCGCCGGCCATCATAACGCCGGAACCCATGCAACAAGCCTGCGCCGCATATCGTGACGTCACAGAACACAGCCGTGTCGATCCGCTGCTTGCAACCGCCATGTTCGTCTTCGACGTCACCTGCATCCACCCGTTCAACGACGGCAACGGCCGTATGAGTCGACCGCTGACGTTGCTGCTGCTGTCTCGCAGCGGATTCGAGGTCGGCAAGTACATCAACATCGAGCATATCATCGAACAGACGAAGGATGCCTACTATGACGCACTTGCGGCGAGCACGCAAGGCTGGAACGACGACGCGAACGATTACGCGCCGTTCGTCACATATCTGCTCGGAGTGATACTCACTGCATATCAGGATTTCGATGAACGTATCAGCGCAGTGATGACGGGGACAACGACTGCGGCGAACGGCCGCGTGGCTACCAAGGAGTCGCGTATCGCCGCATTGTTCGAACGATCGTTGGCACCGATGGCCAAGGCCGATGCAATGGCGCAGCTTCCCGACATCAGCATGTCGACCGTCGAACGCACGCTGAAGCATCTGCTGGACGCGGGCGTCATCGTCAAGATCGGTGCGGGCCGAGCCACCCGGTACGTCGCCCGCCGCGACGCTTAATCAGCCAACGGACATACAGCCGATTTGGGGCACGAAATCGGCTGTATGTCCGTAAATGAGGGAAAGGAAGCGCGCATGAACCTACCCGACGAGCGGACCGCTGGAGTCGCGGAAGACGAGCTCGCTGGGGACGTCGGTCGTGGACTTGACGTCCTGACCGTCGATCATGCCGAGCAGCATGCGTGCGCAGGCGCGGCCGCGGGCCACGACATCGCGGCTCAGCGCGGTGATGGACGGCATGTTGACCTGACACAGGAACGAGTCGTCCCACGCGATGATCGACAGCTGGTCTGGCACGCTGATACCGAGTTTCTTGGCGGTACGCACGGCCGAGACGGCCATGACATCGTTGTCGTAGATGATGGCGGTCGGCGGCTTGGACAGCGACAGCAACCGTTCCGTGCATTTGCGCCCGGATTCGGGCGAATAGTCGGTGTGGAAGCAGCTGTACTGCAGGTCGAGTTCGGCGGTCTCCTCCATGAACGCGTTGTCGCGGATGAAGGTGTGGCTCAGCTCCTCGGGCCCGGCGATGCGGGCGATGCGCTGGTGTCCGAGTTCGTGGCAGTAGTCGACGAGCAGGTGCGCGGTGCTCTGTTCATCGTCCGACAGCGCGGTCAGGCCGCCGGCGACCGACGAGTCGCACAGCAGCAGCACCGGCATTTCGGGGTGTTCGGAGAACAGTTCGACGCGCGGATCGCCGAGTTCGATGTTCATCAGCAGCACGCCGTCCACGCCGCCGGTTGCGATCCAGTCGCGCAGCACGTCCATTTCCGCCTGCTGATTGCTTGCATAGCGGATGGTCAGCGAGTAGCCTTCCTTCTCCAGTTCGGAGGTCAGGCCGGCGATGAGCTCCATCGTGTACGCTTCGACGGACAGCACCTGCGTGTCGTAGGTCAGGACCATGCCGATGGACTGCACGCTCGCGTTGGACAGCGATTTGGCGGCCATGTTCGGACGCCAGCCCATTTTGTCGGCGACCTTGAGCACTTTGTCGCGCGTTGCGGCGGATACGCCCGGCTTGTCGTTCAGGGCGTAGGAGACGGCGCTGCTGGATACGCCGGCGGCTTTGGCCACGTCGGAAATGGTCACCTTTGACTTGAGCATGGTTCCGTTCTCCTTTCTTGCTGTAGCGGTTGAGTACGGTTATGACTGCTACTTATTGTACCGACGATGTGGTGGGGAATGACTGTATGTTATGGGATATGACGGTCTTGGCTCCCCCCAGGTAGGGAGAGCCAAGACCGGAAACGTCAACGCTTGAGATCGTTGGCAGTGCGCAGCACGTTCGACGCGGCGAACGCGGCCGGGTCAAGTCCGGCGGCGGCCGTGATGTGCCACGTCACCGATTCGCCCGGCAACAGCGTGACCATGCCGCCGTCGATCGCAGCGTCCTGGTCGACCTTGTCGACCATGCAGAACACGTCGCGAACGTACGCATGCGCGGTGACGGTCAGGTCGTAGCCACCGTTCGCATTGACGACAACGTTTGCGTCGATCGGCGTACGGTCGAGCTGCTGATCGATCACGTCGGCCGGGTTGTAGATCACGCGCGCGAACTCTGCCGCACCGTCAGTCACGGCACCGGCCACGACCGGCGTCGCCACGAGGATCTCTCGCGACGGATCACCGAACGACGCAACCGCTTCATCCAGCGTCAGCGTCACATGCCCCGGCTCGCCGACCTCGAACGTCACGTCGAACGACTTCGACGCAAGCACCGCACCACCGGCGATATCACGGCGTTCCACCGTCCACGTGCCTGACCAAGCCGAAAGCGTGTCGTTCGCCACGACGAGCGCGAGCTGATCGGTCGCGACCGGCACGCCCTCCCAGCTGTGCTCCTCACGGAACCGTTCGGAAGTACGCGGCTGGATCGTCGCGAAACGCGGCGCGAAGAAGTCGCGCGACGCGTGCCACAGGGGCTTGCGGTGCCCGTAGTAGTCGACGGCCGCCCACGAGACGACCGGCCAGTCGTCGTTGAGCTGCCAGATCAGCGCGCCCGCGTTGACCGGTTCGAGCGAGCGCATGTGCGAGACACCGAAACGGATCGCCTGCGCCTGCTGGAGCTGGCATGCCCAGTGCCAGTCCTCGATCGACGCCCACCGGTCGGTCGGGATGAGCCAACTGTGCTCGCCGTCGGACGGCCTGCCGTTGACCACGCCGCCGTAGCTCACGTCGTCGATATGGCCGGGAGTCAAGTGGCCGCGCATGCCGCGGGCCAGCTTGACGTTGCCGCCGGACGCCTTCTGGTGCACGAGCATCTGCTTGCCGAACGGGTCGAGCGGCTCGTCATGCACGACGCGCGTGAGCGTGCTGAACGCGGGCGGTGCCTGATAGCCGAATTCGTCGGCGAAGCGCGGCGTGTAGTCCGCGTACTTCGTGTAGTCGACGCGGTTCCACACGTCCCAGATGTGCATGGTACCGTCGCCGGACTTGTTCGCGTCCACGAACGGCGTGAAGCTCATCGGCGAGCTCGGCAGGTAGACGTGGGTCGGGTCGAGTTCGGCAAGCAGTTTCGGGAACAGTTCGCTGTAATACCAGTCGCCCCAGCCCTTCTCACCGTAGCCGTACACGTTGGTTGGCTTGTCGTCGTCGCGCAGCGCCTGCTTGAACCCGCCCCACTCGGCATAGGCCACGTAGTTCTCGTTCGATCCGTTCCACACGATCAGGCTCGGGTGCGGGCTTAAGCGGTTGATGTGCTCGCGCGCCTCGGCCTCGATCTCCGCGCGCGTGGCCGCGTCCTCCGGATACGCGGCGCATGCGAGCATGAAGTCCTGCCAGACCATGATGCCCAGCTCGTCGGCCAGATCGTAGAAATCGTCGGACTCGTAGATGCTGCCGCCCCACGCGCGCACCATGTTCGAGTTCGACTCGACCAGATCCGCGAACCGCTGCGCGTAGAACGCGCGGTCGCCACGCGACAGGAACGCGTCAATCGGCACCCAGTTGTAGCCGCGCGCATGCACCGGCACCTCGTTGACATAGATCTGGAACGGACGGCCGTCCGCATCCGCACGCGTGTCGACACGCGTGGTACGGAAGCCCACACGGCCGGTCCACGTCGCCGCCGGCCCGCCATCGGCCGACGCGGCGGCACCGGCCGTCACGGTCACATCGTACAGCGGTTGCTCGCCATATCCAAGCGGCCACCACAGCCGCGCATCCGGCACGACCGCGGTGATCGTCGCGGCATCACGGCCGTATTCGACCTCGCCGGCCACCTCAACCGCTTCAGTCAATCCTGGACCGGCAATGGTCACCGTGACCGGCACCGGCTTCTGCTGCGTGTGCGCGTCGGCTGAGGTCATCACACGGCCCTCGCCCTCGCGTTCGATCTCGACCGTGGTCGTGAGCACGCCGACACCGTCAGGCCGCACATCGACCAGCGGGCGGACGGCTTTGAACCGCACGTCGGACCACGAATCGATGCCGATCTCGCGCCACATGCCCGCGTTCGCCACGTCGATGCCCCAATCCCAGCCGAACTGGTAGCTCGGCTTGCGCAACTGGTTGAACGCGTGATGCTCGGTATGCGGATAGTAGCCAAGCTCCCGTTCGCGGCGGTCGGACTCGCGCACCGACGACGCGAACGTGACCGCCAGCGTGTTCACACCCTCGCACAGCTGGCCGCGCACGTCCCATCGGTAGGAGCGGTGATAGTTCTGCGCGACCCCGACAAGCTGTCCGTTAAGCGTTACAGTAGCGACCGTATCCAGTCCGCACGCGACGAGATCATGCCGAGCCTTGCCGTCCGCATGCCAGTCGAACGTCGTCTCGAACTGCCAATCGACATCGCCGATCCACTGCTGACGGTCCTCGTTGTCGCCGTCGAACGGCTCGTCGATAAGACCGGCGTTGAGCAGATCCAGCGTAACCTCGCCGGGGACCGCGGCCGGAATGCCCACCGAGATCGCATCACGCACCGACTCCGGCGCAGCCTGAGGATTAAGAGCACGGACCGTCCAGCCATCGCTGATCGCCGCAAACGTATTCGGTGTATGGGTCATGTCAGACATCCTTATCTCATGTTCCAAAAGTATGGCTGCACCATCCAGATACCGCCATATATCAGCATATTAAACGCTTAAGTAAATACTATATCGTCACACCGGGAAAGACAACAGGCCGACGGCATGTCGCCGCCGGTCCGCCATCACGCCGCTGTCCGCTGCGCCGCGCGCAGCTCACGCAGACGCCGTTCCGGATCGGGCGCGGCCCCGATCAACGTCTTCGTGTACTCGCTCTTCGGGTGCAAAATCACGTCGTCCGCAGGGCCCCGCTCCACGATTGGATTGGCAACAGTGTGTTGGACTGTTTCTAGAGGGTTTTTCCTTGTTGTGTGAACTCCACGGGGCTCAGGTATCCGAGGGTCGAGTGGAGTCGTTGGCGGTTGTACCACCACACGTACCGGTTGACGTCCGAGCGCAGTCGATCCACGCTCGTGTAGACGTTCCTGTGGATGAGCTCCTTCTTGACGAGCCGGTTGGTGGATTCCACCACCGCGTTGTCGTACGGGTTGCCCGGCCTGGAAAGGGAACGCGTGATGCCGAACACGTCGAGCATGCGTTCGATGCGTTCCCCGGTGAACTCGCCGCCGCGGTCCGTGTGGAACACCTCGATCTCATCCAGGGGGGGAAGCGCAGCGCGGCGAACGCGGCCAGCACGAGATCGGTGTCATGCCTGACTCCCACGGAATGGCCGGCGATCTGCCGGTTGGCCAGGTCGCCGGGCAGGCAGACGTACGCCCAACCGTTGCCCACCCTCACGTAGGTCAGATCGGAGGCCAGATGCGTGCGCGGCCTATAGCCGTCGAACTCACGGCCGAGGATGTTCGGGGCCGGATCGTCGTTCGGCTTCGACGGATGCGGCCGGTACCGGGCCCTCGAATACGAGCTCGCCATGCCCCCGGCCTTCATGATCCGGTTGATGCGGCGGCGCGACATGACGATATGCTCACGGCGCAGCCGGGCCTTGATCTTCCTGGCCCCGTACACCTCGCCGCTGTCCCTCCACACGCGCTCCACATCGCCCTTATGGGGATCGACGCGTTCGGTCTCGGGGTGCTCGAGCATCCAGTAGTATGTCGACTTGGCAACGCCCAGGATCCTGCACTGCGCTGATACGGGGTAACGGCCGGCGTTGGACCGTATGACCTCTACTTTCGCGCGAATACCGGCGCCGCTTGTTTCAGAACATCCACCTCCATCTCCAACTGGCGGTTGCGTTTGCGCAATTCGACCGGCTCGTTCTCCTCGGGCGTGCGGTTGTCGGCCGCCCTGGTCGAGCCGCTGTTGCGGATCCCCCGCACCCACCGGTGCAGGGTGGAATGGCAGATGCCGTACTCGCGCTCGATCTCCACCGTCGGCTTGCCGTTCTCGTACAACTGCACGATCTGCCGCTTAAACTCCTCGGTGAACCTGCGCGGATGCCTCGGATCGGCCATGACCATCAACTCCTTCGTTGCCCAGTCCCTCAATAAACCGTCCAATACATTGGAGCCAATCCACGGTCTATCATCCCGCGGACGCACTCATCGATGGCGAAGCGGTGATCGTGGCGTCGCCCGACGTTCCCGAACCGACGCACGTACGCTATGGCTGGTACAGCTGGGGGCCCGCTTCGCTGTTCAACGCCATAGGGCTTCCGGCCGCCCCATTCACGGCATAAGGTTCACAGCTCCCGGATGCGCGCATCGTCTTCGTCACACTCGCATCCGGGCCGTATATCAAAAAAGGCTCCCCTCTTGAGGGGAGCCAGAACGCCTATCGACGCTCCATTACGCGAGCAATGTAATTGCTGGCATGATGCGTGCGGCCTCGGTGCCGCAGTAGGTGAAGGCGTACGCAGGGTACGTCGAACCTGCTGCGGTGCCGAGGACGCTCCATCAGGCCAGCAATTCCTTGACGGCGTTGATGACGGCTTGCAAACTCTTCTTCGCGTCGCCGAACAGCATCTGCGTGTTGTCCTCGAAGTAGAGCTCGTTCTGGATGCCGGCATAGCCCATGCCGCGGCCGCGCTTCATGACGACCACGTTCTGGGCTTTGTCCACGTCGAGGATCGGCATGCCGGAGACCGGGGTGCCGGGTCGGCGGGCGGCCGGGTTGGTCACGTCGTTGGCGCCGACGACCAGGGCCACGTTGGCCTGCGGGAACTGAGGATTGATCTCGTCGAGATCGACCAGCTCCTCGTAGGGCACATTGGCTTCGGCCAGCAGCACGTTCATATGGCCAGGCATACGTCCCGCCACCGGGTGAATGGCGTAGGAGACCTCAACGCCATGAGCCTTGAGTAGTTCACCCAGATCGGCGAGTTCACGCTGAGCCTGAGCCTGAGCCAGGCCGAAGCCGGGCACGAAGATGACCTTTTCGGCGTAGACGAGTTGGACAGCCAGATCATCGGCCGTAGTCTCTTTCATGGTGCCTTCCGGACCGTCGCCGGCTGCGGCGGCTCCGGAGCCGCCGCCGAAGCCGCCAGCGAGGACGGACAGCAGCGGACGGTTCATGGCCTGTGCCATGAGGATGGACAGTGTCACACCGGCGGAGCCGACCAAGGCACCAGCCACGATGAGGGCCACGTTATCGATGGCCAGACCGGACATGGCCACAGCCGTACCGGTGCAGGCGTTGAGCACGGAGATCACGACGGGCATATCAGCACCGCCGATCGGAATCACGAAGACCAAGCCATAGCACAGCGCGAACACGGTGGTCAGCACGGACCACAGCAGTCGCTGTTCGGGCTGGACGCACAGCATGACCAGCGAGGCGATGGACAGGACCGCGAACAGCACATTCCAAATGCCCTTGCCCGGCAGAGCAAGCTTCTTCACCCACTTGATGCCCTGCAACTTGCCGGCGGCGATGAGCGAGCCGGTGAAGGTCACGGAGCCGATCAGAATGCCGAGGCCTGCGGTGATGAGCACCACGATGTCAGGCGTGCCATCCTTGGTCAGGATGTCGTTGAGAGCCACGAGCGCGGCAGCACCGCCGCCCACCGTGTTGAACACGGAGACCAGCTGCGGCATATCGGTCATCTGCACTTTCTTGGCGGAGACCACACCGGCCACCGCGCCAATGAGGATGCCCACTACAAGCACCACAACGGCAATGGTGTTGATGAAGCCCTTGGCAAACAGCACGACGAACGCCATCAGCACGGCGACAACCATACCGAATGCGGAGATCTGGTTGCCTTTGCGTGCGGTCTTCGGGGAGTTCATGAAATGCAGACCGACCACGAACATGACGGCCGAGAACAGGTAGACGAACCATGCGACGATGTCGATGGTTCCCACGGTTGCGGAGGTCATTACTTCGACTCCCCCTTCTTCTCGTTCTTGTTGGACTTGAACATCTCCAGCATGCGATCGGTGACCACATAGCCGCCGACCACATTCATGGTGCCGAGCACTGCGGCGAGGAAGATGAAAACGTAGGCGAGCGGCGAGTTGGCTTCCGCGGCCACAATCACCACGCCGACGATAACGATGCCGTGGATGGAATTCGCGCCGGACATCAGCGGCGTATGCAAAGTGGCAGGCACCTTGCCAATCACCTCGATGCCGATCAGCAGAGCAAGCACGAACAGGGTGATGGAAACGACGAGAGTAGGCATGATGTTCCTTCTTCCTCTTCCTTAGTTGCCGGCCTGATTGGATTCGGCTGCATCCGGCTGCGTTGCGACTCGGCCGGCGACAACCAATGCGTCATCAAGCTCTTCGCTCAGATCCTGGCTGAGCTTGCCGTCACGCACGAAATGGACGAGGATGTCGGCCACATTGCGCGCAAGCAGGTTGGATGCGGTGGTGGCCACGCCCGAGGCGAGGTACGGAGCGCCAATCAGCTTGACGCCGCCTTCCGTCACCTGTTCGCCGATCACAGAGCCTTCTACATTGCCGCCAAGATCAGATGCCGCGCAGTCTACGACCACGGCACCGCGATGCAATCCCTTGACACCAGCGGCGGTGAGCAGCACCGGGGGCTTGCGACCGGGAACCTTGGCGGTGGTGATGATGATGTCGAAGCCGGCGGCCTTCTCATCGACCGCGGCCTGCTGAGCGGCCTGCTCTTCGGCCGTCAAGGCGCGAGCGTAGCCGCCTTCGCCCTGCCCTGCAGAGAAGTCAAGTCCAAGGTCCAGGAACTTGGCACCCAACGACTCAACTTCTCCCTTGGATGCGGGACGCACGTCATAAGCGGTGACCACTGCGCCGAGTCGACGCAGCGTGCCGATGGCCTGAAGTCCGGCGATACCCGCGCCCAGCACCAATGCCTTGGCGGGACGGATGGTGCCTGCTGCAGTGGTCATCATCGGCAGGAACGAGCCGTAGGCATCAGCTGCGGCGATGGCGGCCTTATAGCCCATCACGGAATTCTGCGAGGTCATCTCGTCCATGGACTGAGCGCTGGACAGCTTGCGCGGCAGCTTTTCGATGCCAATACCCACCAAACCAGCCTGTTCAAGTGCGGCGATGTAGTCGGCATCGGTGAAGGAACCGAGCATGCCGATCACCCACTGTCCGGCCTTCAGGGACGCCACGATCTCCGAAGAAGGACGATCCACAAAGCCGAGGGCATCGGCTTCGGCCAATACTTCATTGCGGCCGGCCACCTTCGCACCAGCCTTTTCGTAATCTTCATCGGTGTATTCGGCGGCAATGCCGGCACCCGATTCAATAATCGAGGAGATTCCACTCCTCTTCAGCCGGGTGACGATATCCGGCGTCAGTGCGACGCGAGATTCCGTTGCCGACGTTTCATTGAGAACGCCGAACACCACGGTGGCTTCTTGGTTTTGCGCCATGAGAGCCCTTTCTTTTTTCGTTGCTCGAAACGGACATAACGTCCATCGGACATAATTATCCGAAGGTAAGTGTAGCCGAAAGCCGCGAATCCAAGGCATGCAGCAGGTGATTTTGGACAAGGCTCGGTTGAAGCATCACCGCGAAACCTACGGTTACGTAGGGTTTTCCTACGGTTGCGTAAGGTGACGAGTTCTGCTGCGCCTATTACAATTGGCTGGTTGAGAAGCGTTCGCCGCATCGGTCGGACGACACTGAAAGGTTTACAGGAGTAAGACTTGTCGGTTATCAATTCCTTTACGCAGCACACCATCAACCTCACCCGAAAAGCGCTCCGGTTGGGATCCGACTTCGTTCACCCGGTTCATGACGACACCCCGGATGAGCCCGATTATCTCTCGAACGCGGATGTTCCTGCGGAGACGGACATCGCCTTGCCTCATACCGACGATTGGGACGATGGTCATCTGACCGTCACCGACATCGATCCGGTTACCGGACTGCTGACCACCTCCACCGAAGGCAACCCGCCGCTGGACGAAGGCATGTCCATCTATGACCTGTACGCGGATCGTGCCGCACGCATGGGTGATGAGCCGCTCTACACCTATAAGGTGGGCGACGAATGGACCACCGTAACCGCCAATGAATTCCTTGCCGATGTACGCGCCGTGGCCAAGGGTCTGCTGCACTATGGTCTCAAGAAGGGCGACGGCGTGGCTTTCATGTGCCGCACTTCTTACGAATGGGATTTGACGGATGCTGCCATCATGGCTTGCGGCGGCGTGCTGGCCACTATCTACGACACCGATTCCGCCGAGCAGATCCGCAACATCGTGAACAATTCGGACGCTCGTCTGCTCATCGTGCAGGACACCGCCATGCGAGACAAAGCAGACGGTGCCGTGGAGGAATGCCCCTCCCTTGAGCACATCATCACGATCGAGACTGGTGGACTCGACGAGATCAAGGCGTATGGTGCCGGAGTCTCGGATGAAGAACTCGATGAGCGCATCGATTCCATCAAAAAGACCGACCTGTGCTCCATCGTGTATACTTCCGGTTCCACGGCTGCGCCGAAGGGCGTGGAGATGACACATGAGCACTACTGCCAGACCGCGCTGAATCTGCCCGACTATATGCCGGACCTGTTGCACGACAAGAAGAACACCATTCTTCTGTTCCTGCCGCAGGCACATTCCTTCGCACGTGCCATCAACTACATTGTGGTGGCATCCAATATTCATATCTATATCGCTACCGGCATCAAGACGCTCATCGCCGACTTGCAGGTGGCCAAGCCGTCCATCATGATCGTGGTGCCCCGCGTGCTGGAAAAGGTGTACAACGCTGCCTCTCAGAAGGCCGGCCACGGTCCCAAGGGCGTGGTGTTCGCCTCTGCGGTGGTGGCTGCGCAGAACTATATGAAGGAGATTTCCGCGAACGGCAAGGCCGGTGCCTTGGCCCGCGCCAAGCGCGCCGCATTCGATCCGGTGGTGTACTCCTCGCTGCGTGAGGTGCTGGGCGGCCGTGCGAAGTGGATCGTGGCCGGCGGCGCTCCGCTGGATCCCGAGCTGCTCGCATTCTTCCGTGGTGCCGGTGTGCCGGTTTACGAAGGCTATGGTCTGACCGAAACCACTGCCCCGTGTGCATTCAATCCGTTGGGCACGCCGTTCCACGCCGGTTCCGTGGGCATCGCATTCCCTGGATTCTCGTTGCGCATCGCCGAAGATGGTGAGATTCAGGTCAAGGGCCGTGCTGTTTTCCCGCGTTATCACAAGAACGACGAAGCCACCGAATTGTCCTTCACCGAGGACGGATGGTACGCCACCGGCGATCTCGGTCGCATCGATAACGACGGCTTCCTGTACATCACCGGCCGCAAGAAGGATCTGATCATCACCGCAGGCGGCAAGAACGTTTCCCCCGGTCCGATCGAAGAGGTCATCCAGCGTTGCGAAATTGTCTCGCAGGCACTGGTGCTGGGTGATAAGCGCCCGTTTATCTCTGCGCTTATCACGCTGGACGAGGAGGCGCTGCGTCCATGGTTGGCCGCCAAGGGACTGGATGAGAACATGTCCATGGAAGACGCCACGCAGAATGCCGCGGTGCGCGCTGAGGTGCAGAAGTGGGTCGATCAGGCCAACGAAGGTGTCTCCCGCGCCGAATCGGTTCGTAAGTTCATTCTGCTGCCTGAAGAGTTTAGCCAAGAGAACGGTCTGATGACCGCCTCGATGAAGGTGATTCGTCCGAAGGTGATCAAGCGTTACACTACGCTACTGAACACGCAGATGTACGTGGCTCGCAAGAAGTAGGCACAGTAAAAATGGGTGAGGTACGCGGTGATGCACCTCGCCCATAGCGATGCCCATAGCAATTACAAAACGGTGTCGCCCCGCTTTCGATGAAGCAGGGCGACACCGTTTTGTTATAGACAATGTCTGAGGCTTAAGCCGTCACAATTCAGGCAATCCCGAACATCCTTTTCGCTGTATGCCGTACCAAGGAGCGTCTTCGACGCATCAGTTGTTGACAAGATGTGCGATGGATTCGAGCGCCAGCTTGTAACCAAAGAATCCCATGCCGGTGATGGTGCCGGTGGCGACCGGTGAAATCACGGAACGCTTGCGGAATTCATCACGCGCGGACGGATTGGAGATATGCACTTCCATCAGCGGCAATCCTGCATCGCCAACCATATGCGCGGCATCCGCCAGCGCATAGGAATAATGGGTGAATGCGGCAGGGTTCATCACGACCGGTGTCTTCTCATCGGCGGCCTGATGCATCCAGCGAACCATCTCCGCTTCATCATCGCTTTGGCGCACCTCGACATCGAGCCCCAATTCCGCGCCCCAAGACATGCACAGACGGCGTAATTCCTCCAAATCCTGCCGGCCATATACATCCGGCTGACGCACACCAAGACGTCCGAGGTTAGGCCCATTGACAACGATGACTTTGGTCATGATCGCTCCTTTGATCGATGGCAGAGTTGAGTGAAATAATCTTCCACTAAGAAACCTGAGATTATGTCTTCCGAGTGACTCCTCTGATGAGAAAAGAGCCACTCGGAAAATAATGTGTCGAACAGTAACGGAGTCGCAGCTTCGGTGGCGGGATCAGCGCCGGATCCGCTCGAACGCCTCGCGCACGGCATCGGCGGGCGGATTGTCAAGATGCACCACATGTCCGATGGAGTCGAGCACCACGAAACGCAGCTCGTTGCCGCGAGCCTTCTTGTCGCGATGCATCAGTGCAAGCACGTCTTCGAACGAACCGTCATGCCATGAGGTCGGCAGTCCCAAAGAGGTCAGCAGCGTACGATGGTAATCCACCAGATCACGGTCGATATAGCCCAAAATGCATGCGAGCTCCGCCGCATATACCATGCCTACCGCCACCGCGTTGCCATGCCGCCAGCGGAAGTGTTCCAGCTTCTCGATGGCATGCCCCAACGTATGTCCGTAATTGAGGAATTCCCGCAGTCCTTTTTCCTTCAGGTCAGCGGAAACATGACGGGCTTTGACACTCACCGTACGCTCAATAAGTTCACAGACCACGTTCTCCAACGGTGTACCCAGAAAAACGGCACCGTTGAAAGCGCGCAGCTCATCGGCATGAGCCTCCAGCAACGAAAGAATTTCGGGGTCACCGATGAAGCCGGACTTGGCTACCTCGCCCAATCCTTCGATGAAGATGTCGTTAGGCAGCGAGGCCAAGGTCTTGGTATCGGCCAATACGCCGGCCGGCGTATAGAACGATCCCACAAGATTCTTGCCCTGCGGCGTATTGATGCCGGTTTTACCGCCGGTGGAGGCATCCACCATGGCCAGCAGTGAAGTGGGGCAATTCACGTATCGCACTCCACGCATCCAGGTAGCGGCGACAAAGCCAGCCAAATCAGTAGCGGCACCGCCGCCGAGTCCCACCACGGCGTCGGATCTGGTGAAGCCTTCTTCGCCGAGACGTTCCCAAATGCCGTTTGCCACGGCACTGGTTTTGCCGGATTCCGCATCGGGAATCACGATATCGGACACCTCATAGCCGCTCTGACGAAGCAGCGCACGCGCTCGATCAGAATGACGCTGCACCGGCTGCGTATGAATCAACGCGACACGCACCGGCTTGTCTCCAAGTACGTCAGCCAAATGGTTCATCGCGCCTTGTCCGATGGCCACATCATATGGATCAATCGAAGTGCCGGTAACATGTACGGTTCTCTGCGAAACCATATCAATCACCTTTCTGGCCGCTCCCTGAGGGGTCATGCCACGAGTATGTACATGGACGTTCGCAACCGAGCGGAACACCGGATCGCGTTGGGCGAACAGCATCTTCCAGCGGGCGTTGGCATCACCATTGAGCATGGGACGGCCACCTCCACGGTTTGCGCGTTCCATGGCCTCCGCAGGGTCTGCATCAAGGTAGACCACCCGTCCACCATCTTCGATGTACGAAGCCAACGCATCCTGAGTGGATGCCGTCATTGGGGCGCCGCCTCCCAAAGAGAAGATACCGTCGAAATCCTCCAGGAAATACGCGATGAGCTCGGCTTCGACTTTACGGAACGCCGGTTCGCCATAGCGCTCGAAGTATGCAGGAATTTTCATTCCCACTTCACGCTCGATCTCTACATCGGCGTCGGCGAACGGCAGATGCATGATATGCGCTACCTCTTTGCCGACGCGGGTCTTGCCTGCACCCATCATACCGATGATGACAGCGCGGGGACGCATAGCTTTGCTCACCTCATGTGCTCCGGCCAGGAAGCGAGATACTGCTCGCAATTACGACGCGTCTCCTCAACGCTGTCGCCACCGAACTTCTCCAACGCATACTTGGCCAATGTCAACCGAACCATGGCCTCGGCCACCACGGCGGCGGCGGGCACGGCGGTCGAATCCGAACGCTGGTTGATGGCGGCGGCAGCTTCTCCGGTCAGCACGTCCACAGTGCGAAGCGCTCTGGGAATGGAAGGAATCGGTTTCATGGCCGCACGTACACGAATCGGCTGTCCATTGGACATGCCGCCCTCAATGCCGCCGGCACGGTTGGTCAACCGCGTGATATGTCCGTCTTCTCCGGGCACCATCTCATCGTGGGCCGCAGAGCCGGGACGCACCGCTTCCAGGAAGCCATCACCGATTTCCACACCCTTGATGGCCTGAATGCCCATTACGGCACCGGCAAGCGCCGCATCAAGACGACGGTCGGATTCCACGTACGTGCCTACACCGGCAGGCATGCCGTAGGCGATGACTTCAATCACGCCCCCGACGGTATCCGCATTGGACTTGATCTCATCAATACGTGCGATCATGCGCTTCTCGGCGGCCTGGTCCAAGGTGCGTACCGGCGAAGCATCAAGTGCGGCTACATCATCAGGGGTAGGCAGCACGGCGTGGTCGGCATCCTCAACGCCAGCGCCGCCAATAGAAATCACATGGGAGACAGTGCGTACGCCCAGTGCCTGTTCAAGGAATTGACGCGCCACCTCGCCCAAAGCCACACGGGATGCGGTTTCGCGTGCGCTGGAACGCTCAAGCACCGGACGGGCGTCATCGAATCCGTATTTGCGCATACCGGTCAGGTCAGCATGTCCAGGACGGGGACGGCTTAGCGGAGCGTTACGTCCCTCACGCGGCAACTCGTGGTCAAGCGCATCCGCACTCATGACTTCAGTCCACTTGGGCCATTCGGTATTGGCGATTTCGATGGCAACCGGCGAACCCAACGTCAACCCGTGACGAACGCCGGTAAGCAGTCGTACTTTGTCCTGCTCAAACTTCATACGCGCGCCACGGCCATAGCCGAGACGTCGACGGGCCAATGCCGCGACAATGTCGTCCGTGCTGATACGAATGCCAGCCGGAAGTCCTTCAATCATGGCCACCAGCGCCTCGCCATGCGACTCCCCTGCCGTCTGCCAACGCAACATAGCGTTTCTCCTCTTTCGTCGGTCGATAACTAGGGGATAATGGTAAGCCATGCCATACCTGTTCACGTTGCCCGGTCTGCTATGTGGGCTCGCCTTGTCCATTGAAGATCTGCGACACCGCCGTGTACCGGTGATCTGGATGATGATCGGCGCTATACTCCAGCTTGCCGCGGATTTCGCCTACGGTGTGTGGACAAATGATTTGTTTGCGCTGTTGCAGGCCTTGTTGTTCACCGTGCTGTGTGCATTCATTCAGCTCGCTTTGGCACTGGCGGCACCGAAATCGCTGGGCTTCGGCGATGTGACGGCCATGATTCCGATGGGATTGGCAGTAGGTTTGCTGGGACTGACTTACATTGTGGTCTGGTGGCTGGCAATGGGTGTATGCGGATTGATGTGGATTGCGCTGTGGACCAAATTCGATCCACAGCGCAATCCGGCGTATGCGGGGAAAATCCCGTATGTTCCGGCGATACTGACGGGAGCAGCCATTTCGGTTGCCTTGGCCGCTATCGCGTGACGATTACGGAGTCCTACTGATTGTCAGCCTGCCATTGACGCAGTTCAGCCACATTCTGCTCATGCTCTTCTGCCGTGACAGCGAACTTCGTCTCGCCGGTGTTGAGGTTCACGGTGCAGAAGTACAGCCAGTCACCATCTTCGGGGTGCAATGCCGCCTGAATAGCATTGTCTCCCGGGTTGCTGATCGGCGTCGGCGGCAAGCCTGCGATCTTGTAGGTATTGTAGGGGTTCGAATCATCTTCGATCATGGCTGTAGTGACCTGCGCCGGCTTCACATCATTGCCATAGGCAACAGTGGAATCCATGCCCAAGGTCATACCTTGTTCCAGACGGTTCTCGATGACACGCGTCACTTTCCCGTAATAATCCTCTTTATTGACTTCCGCCTCGGCGATAGATGCGATAATCATCACCCGTTCACGTTCGGAACCAGTAGGAACACCCAGCTCATCAAGTTTGGCGATACGCTTGTCCACCATGGTCTTGAGTATTTCCGAAGCGTCTTTCATGCCTTTGACGTTATAGGTACCGGGCTCGAACCAGCCTTCAAAGCTTCCCGCCGCTTCGTCCGGGAGAATTCCCTTGCCTTTGTTTTTTACAATGGCGTCGAAATCACTCTGGTCGATGCCTGAAAGCTGCGCGGCCGAAGCGATCACGGCGGAAGCACGTTCGCCAGGCTTGACTTCAAGGAAACCGGAAGCCTGATTCGGATCCGACAAGATGGCAATCACATCCGAAGCCGCCATATGCCGCTTCAACGTGAAGGTTCCTGGATACAGCGTGACATCATTGGCGTCCACCACGCTGGTGAACGCCGCAGTGGACTTGATGATTTCTGCTTTCAACAGGTTATTAGCGACTTCGACTGCGCCTTCCCCTTCAGCGACAGTGAACTGCACCTCGCCGTCACCGGGCCCCGGATAATCCGCAATGGCCGTGGTCTGAGTATGACTATCACGCCATGCGATAACCTTGCTCACGCCAACATACCCTATGCCAATAAGCAACGCCGCTATGATGACGGCAATGATGATGCCACCCATCTTTTTACGCTTGCGCTGTGCGCGACGTTGACGCATCTCCTTACGAGATTTCGGTGGCTGAGGCGGCTCGGAGACACCGTCGGCCTCATTTCCTGAGGAAACCCAATGCGCGTTGTCTCCGAAAAAATCATTAAAATCATCAGACATGACCGGTACCTCACTGTTCCCTTGCGCGGTCAAGCGCCGTCTGCAAAATCACTACTGCCGACTGCTGATCCACTACCGGCCTATGCTTGTTTGAGGACCTATGTGCCTCAAACAACTGACGATGCGCACTGACTGTCGTCAATCTCTCATCCACTAATGATACCTGCGGAATCTGGTGTTCCTCCTCATAACTTTCTTCGCTCTGCGCCTCAAGCCTTTTGCTGAGATTGGCCGCCCATCGACGTGCCTTTTTGGCGCTCTTACCTTCAGTACCGTCCATTTGCAACGGCAGGCCCACTACAACGTGAGTCACATGCTCGTCTTCTATGACGTCAAGAACCTCATCAATAGCAAAGAAGTAGTCACCGCCGACATGAATATTGCCGGCAGGATGTGCAAAAGTAAGCTCCGGGTCGGACAATGCAAGTCCGACCCGGGCATTACCTAGATCAACGCCTAACCAGACCACGGGCTTGGTCAGGCCTTCTGCGCCTCGTGCTTGAGCGCTTCGAGGGCTTCGTCAATCTTTGTGGCATCGGCACCGCCGCCCTGGGCGAAGTCCGGCTTGCCGCCGCCGCCACCGCCGAGGATCTTGGAGGCTCCACGCACCAGATCGCCAGCCTTGATACCGGCCTTGCGTGCGGCCTCATTGGTAGCCACGGCGACCATCGGCTTGTCATCGGCGGAGACACCGGCAAGAGCCACTACCGCCGGCGCATCCTCACCGAGCTGGCCGCGCACGTCCAGCACCGTCTTGCGCAGTGCATCGAACGAGCCGAAATGACCCACGTTCTTGACCGCAGCCTTGACCGGCGCATCGGAATCCTTGGCGGCAGCCACCAGTGCAGGCACAGCCGCAGCAAGCTGGCCCTCATACATGGCAGCAAGACGACGATCGGCTTCCTTGAGCTTGGCCAGAAGGGTGTTCACGCGTTCCGCCAGCTCATCGGGGCGAGCATTAAGCTTGTCGGACAGCTGGGAGACCAGCGCATGCTCACGGGCGTTGAAGTCGTAGGCACCCTGGCCCACGACGGCATCCACACGACGCACACCTTGGCCAATGGACGCCTCGGACAGGATGTTGACCATACCGATCTTGCCGACGTGATCAACGTGAGTACCACCGCACAGCTCGCGGCTCCAACCGTCTTCGCCGATGGAGACCACGCGCACGATGTCGCCGTACTTCTCACCGAACAGGTGCATGGCACCAAGGGCGATGGCGTCGTCAAACTTCATTTCCTTGGTGGTCACCGCCAGATTGTCGCGCAGCTTGTCGTTTACGCGCTCTTCGACCGCGGAGATCACGGACTTGGCCGGAGCCTTGGACCACTGGAAGTCGAAACGAAGACGGTTCGGGGCATCTTCGGAACCACGCTGGGTAGCCTGCGGACCGAGCTCCTCGCGCAGCGCCTTATGCACCATGTGGGTGGCGGTGTGGGAACGGGCGATGGCGCCACGACGGTTCAGGTCGATGTTGGCGTTCACCTCGGCACCGACCACCAAGGTGCCTTCGGTCAGACGGCACTGGTGAACGATAAGATCCTTGATCGGCTTCTGCACGTCATCAACTTCAAGCACGGCACCATCGTCGGAGAGAATCTCGCCCTGATCGGCCAGCTGGCCGCCGGCCTCCGCGTAGAACGGAGTGCGGTCAAGGATGACTTCGATGTTGGCCGGGCCGGTGACTGCGGGTACGGAACCCTTGCCTTCCTGCATGATGCCGATGACCTTGGCACGGGCGGACATATCGGTGTAACCGAGGAAGTCGATCGGCTTGGCCAAAGTCTTCTTGAAATCGTCGTAGACAGACAGATCCACGTTGTGACGCTTCTTCAAAGCGTCGGCGCGGGCGCGGGACTTCTGTTCGGCCATCAGTTCACGGAACTTGGCTTCGTCCACCTTCACACCCTGCTCAGCCGCCATTTCGAGGGTGAGCTCGATCGGGAAGCCATAGGTATCGTGCAGCTTGAACGCGTCTTCACCGGTCACGGTCGGCTCGGAGGAATCGCTCTTGGCCTTGTTGACGGCAACATCGAGAATGGTGGTACCGGTTTCCAGCGTACGGCGGAAGGCGTCCTCCTCACCATATGCGGACTCGGACACCTCATGGAAGGTGTCGTTGAGCTCCGGGTAGCTGGCTTCCATCGCAGCCTTGGAGGTCGGGAAGAGGGTCGGCAGCACCGGATCGGTGACACCGAGCATACGCATGGAACGCACGGTGCGACGCAGCAGACGACGCAGCACGTAGCCACGGCCCACATTGGAGGGACGCACGCCATCGGACATGATCATCAGGGCGGAACGCACGTGGTCGGCCACAACGCGGAAACGTACATCGGCGTCCGCATCCTCGCCATACTTCAAACCGGACAGGCGTTCGGCGGCTTCGATGACCGGGAAGACCTCGTCAGTCTCGTAGATGTTGTTCTTGCCCTGCATCAGATAGGCAAGACGCTCCAGACCGGCACCGGTATCGATGTTCTTGTTCTCAAGCTCACCGACGATGTGAAGGTCGGTCTTGGACTTGACGTTGTCGACCTCGTAGTTTTCGAACACGAGGTCCCAAATCTCGATGTAACGGTTTTCGTCGGCGATCGGACCGCCTTCCTTACCGAATTCGGGGCCGCGATCCACATAGATCTCGGAGCAGGGGCCGCCGGGGCCGGGGCCACCGGTGGTCCAGAAGTTGTCTTCCATGCCCATCTTTTGAATGTGCTCAGGATCCACGCCCTCATTGATCCACAGGGAGCGGGCCTCGTCGTCATCGGTGAAGGTGGTCATCCACAGCTTTTCCGGGTCGAAACCATAGCCGCCCTGATCCTGCGGGGTGGTGAGCAGCTCCCATGCGTAATGGATGGCCTCTTCCTTGAAGTAATCACCGAAGGAGAAATTGCCGAGCATCTGGAAGAAGGTGCCGTGGCGAGTGGTCTTGCCGACTTCGTCGATATCAAGGGTACGCACGCACTTCTGGTTGGAGGCCATGCGATGCTTCGGCGGAGTCTGCTCGCCCATCAGATACGGGATAAACGGCACCATGCCTGCGATGGTGAACAGCGTGGTGGGATTCGGGGAGATCAGCGACGCCGAAGGCACAACAAGATGGTCATGCTTGGCGAAGTAATCGAGGTATCGCTTTGCGATTTCCGCAGTGCGCATGTCGGGATGTACTCCTTGTTGGTTTTTAGGCACAATGGCCCGGTTTGATTTGGGGAAAGAATTGTTCGATTGAGGCGGGATCAACACCGAATTATCGACATCTCAAGCCGATCGGCTATCTGGTCCGCTCGATGTATTGGCGGTTCAGCTCGTCCTCACGGGCTCGACGTATGGTGTTGAATTCGTTGATCAGTCCTTCTAATGTCCTGACCGCGACGTGTTCCTGATCGGGACCGAGCAGGAACTGGCGAGCCTTATCCGGCGTATTGGCCTTCACATAGGCCTGTGCCTTGGTGACGGCGACAATACCGACTGCCATTCCGAGCCCGACCCAGAAGATGCGTTTGAACATCACTGCTCCTTTACGCTGTCCGAAGCGGTTTTGGCGACGCCTTCGGCGAGGAAGGACTGTGCGGTTGCCTTCAGCGCATATACACTGGAGGCAACCTTGATAACGGGCTTGCCAAGGAAGGACCCGTACAGATCGGTCAAAGCTCCAACGTTATTGGCGGTGGTGGAAGCTGCGGCGGATATCTTATTGACATCCTCAAGCGACTTGTTGACCTGTCGGACAGTGGTTACGCCTTCGTCCAATGCGGGAATGGCATGCTCACCGGATTCCTTGACGGTCTGCGCAATCTGATCGAACATCTTGCCCAACCTGATCAGCGGATAGATCATGAATCCGGCCAGTACTGCAAACGCGATGGCCGCGATCAGGCCAGCGATCTCTCCGACTCCCATTGTTGCCTCCTTGAGGTCACATTTACTCGCTTAAGGGTAGCACTCCTCCCCTATTTCCTCGGCATATCACGGTCAAATCCCATGATTGCAACCGTTGCCGCGCATCGGCCAGAGCCTTCAGGCATACTGTCATTGACCGTATGACACGATGGTCAACGCTTGCGCGAACGGCTTGTCGGTATCGAAATCGATACGAGTGACCGATCCATTGGCCGGACGCACGCTCAGATCAAGATCAGGACCACCGAACCGATGGCCGAGGCTCAGCAGGGTATTGCCGTGCGAGATCTGCAGCACATCGTCACCATCCTTGAGTATCGGATTTGCTGCGATCAAGGCAAACGCACCTTCCACGCGAGCCCAGTACTCCTCATCAGATTCCGCGTCATGGAATGGATCGGCTTCCTTAAGAAAATCGCGGGAAGCCGACAGACCGAATTTCTCCACGATCTCGTTGTAGGTCTTGGCTCCGTGAGGGGCACCGGCGGCATACCAAGCCATGGCCATATCAAGACCTTCGTAATAACCATAGAACTGCTCGCGAAGATGCATGTCAGCGATCAGGTCCGGCCGCGGATTGCCGGCGGTCTCATTGATATCGAGAATCGTCTGTGCCGTCTGCTGCGCACGAGTGGTATCCGAACAATAGGCTGCTGCAAAACGAATCTGCTTGAGACGCTCTCCGGCTTTGACGGCATCGGCAATGCCGGATTCGGTCAGCGGCGAATTGGACCATCCCTGAAGACGGTTGTAGCGGTTGAAGTACGTCTGTCCGTGACGGACCAGATGAAGATGAAGCATCATGTTTTCTGATTATGCACCATCGCGCGGGTTTTAGCACACGGAATACGACGTTTGGAGGATACTTTTCGAGAGTATTTTACGGTGCTATGAGCACACCAGCCGTTGATCCGACATCGCGAACCGCATCGATTGCCTCCCCTGCCAGCACCGCATCATCCACGCGGCGTCCGGTTCATTGGAAAGGTATCGACGGGCTCCGTGCACTAGCCATCCTTGGCGTTATCGCCTTCCATACGCGTCCCTCCCTGTTGCAAGGCGGTTTCATCGGAGTCACATTGTTTTTCGTCATCACCGGTTTTCTGGCCACACGATCGGTGATGAACGCTGTAGATGCGACAGGTACTTTTGATTATGGGCGGTATCTGATCAAACGCATCACACGCATCTGGCCCGTATTGCTCTCGACCATAGCCATAGTGCCGTGGTTGGCCTGGTTATTTGCGCCCAGCCTTTTGATCAAAATCGTCTCGGATGCGCTACCCAGCGCGTTATTCGCCAGCAACTGGGTATACATCTTTCGTAAGGTCCCCTATTTTCAGGCTGCGGGACTGCCATCCCCTTTGACCCACCTCTGGTTTCTAAGCGTGACGATGCAGTTTTATGTGATCTGGCCCTTCGCGATATGGGCATTGGCAAGAATCACCCGATCCAAATGGATACGTTCGCTGGTTGTCATAATCGTCATGCTGAGTTCGGCCACCGCCATGTACCTGTTGTTTGACCCATCCAGCACCTCCCGCGTCTATTACGGTACCGACACCCGTTTGGCCGAGCTTGCGGCAGGCGGATTGCTGGCCATATGGACGACTTCATCGAACACGACCAGGCATCACGATATCTCAGCAGGTTGCGGACAATCACGGATACCCGTCATCATCCGCAACCTGGTTGGAGGCTTGGCACTGGCAGCCATCTTGGCGAGCTTTTGGTTTGCGAACGGATACGTCGCATACATGTATCAGGGCGGCTATCTGATCGCCGCCTTGGTCTGCCTTGCTGCTTTGGCCTGTGCGATGGACGACCGTTCAGTATGGCCGAAGATATTGGGATGCGTACCGTTGCGATATGTCGGTTCGCGTTCGTTCTCGCTGTATGTCATGCATTATCCGTTGTTGCAATTCATGAACCCGGCGACGCGCACCCAACCGTTGCCATGGTGGGGTTGGCTGGCAGAGACGGCCGTCATTCTCGTGGCGTCTGAGCTCTTCTATCGGTTGGTTGAGGCCGTTCGTACGCCAATGCTCTTGCCACGCAGCCATCATGCCGCAGCTGTACAGATACCACGGTCCGGCTTACGGCCAGCGTCATGGGTGTTGTCCTCCATTGCAGTGCTCACTGTGGTCGCGCTGGCTTGGGCGCCGGTCGATTGGCAAGGCATCGCTCAGACTCGCGCCGTGCAGCTTCGTCCGGAGTTGGCGAACACCGCACGATCAGTCAAGCCTCGGCACCCAGCTCCGTCCACCGCGCCCCGAAGCGAAGCCCCATCATCATCCGGCACCGATGGCGACCAAAGCCCTGTGCAACCGGCAGCTCCGGCCATCAAACCTATAGCGGAAAAGGTACCGAACAATTTGGATATCACCCGCTATACATATGATCCCGCCACGGAAAGCTGCAGTGCCGATATGATGATGATCGGCGATTCGGTAACCTCCGGCACCTCGGACGCCATCCAAGCGGCATTTCCCAACGCTTTCATCGACGGCCATCCCAATCGTCAACTGTCGCAGGCCACCGATGTATTGCAGCAGGATACCGCCAGCGGACATACCGGCAGCGTAATGGTGTTTGGTCTGGGAACCAACGGGGTCATCGACAGCGAGGAGCAAGTACAACAACTCATCGATCTGACGGACGGCAAGCCGACATACTTCATCACCATCCGAATGCCTTATCCATGGCAGGAGAACAATAACAACACCATGCTTCGCAAGGCGGCCAGCAAGAATCCGAATGTGGGCATCATCGACTGGCACGCCTACAGCGAGGGACATCCTGAATTTCTTAATGACGATGGCATACACCCGACCATGACCGGCGCATATGCCTATGCCACGATGATTCGCCAAGCTGTATGCGGCCAATAACCATAACGCATACGACTACGACACATACGGCAAGATCAACGTTGCCGGGTATGTCCTGTCCGGCAATGACGGGCCTCCATCTGGCCAATTGGCTAGGTGAAGTTTGTTGCGGAATGTTGCGGAATGAGCATCAGAGGCCCTTCGTGACCACCTCCACAGCCTCATCCGGGTCGTCCGTCAACGTCACGAGATGCGGGTCGATGGAGGAAATCATGCCGTGATCGCTTACAGGCCCACGAAGCCAGTCGAAAAGCCCTTGCCAGTAGGCTTTATCGAACAATACGACCGGCATGTCCGCCACCTTGTGGGTCTGCACCAATGTCAATAATTCGAACATCTCGTCCAGCGTGCCGAAACCTCCCGGGCAGACGATCACGCCGGAGGAATACTTGACGAACATGGTCTTTCTCACGAAGAAGTATCGGAAACTCATTCCGAGGTTCACCCACTGGTTCAACCCCTGTTCGTGTGGTAGCTCGATGCCCAATCCCACCGATTTGCCGCCTGCGAGCGCTGCTCCCCTATTGGCTGCTTCCATAACGCCCGGTCCGCCGCCGGTAATGACGGCAATGTTGCGCTTGGCGATCAGGCTTCCCATACGACGTGCCGCTTTGTATATCGGATCGGTGCGCTCAGTCCGTGCCGATCCAAAGATGGAAACCGCGGGACCGAGTTCGGCGAGCGCGCCGAAGCCATCCACGAATTCGGATTGGATGCGCAATACCCGCCATGGGTCCATATGCAGCCAGTCGGTGTCGGCGTCGGCCTTCAGCAGATTGGCGGTGGTGTTGTCGGTCGGAATCATCGGACCACGCAAGATCACCGGGCCACGGTGATAGGTGTCGCCCAGTGGTGAGGCGTCCTGCACGTTCTCGATCACCGTTTCGTTGAGATCCTCAGTATCGACTGATATATCGGTCTGAGCCTTATCCGCTACAGACGCAGTCTGCTGTATTTTTTTAGTGTCCTGCTGCTTATCGCCGTTCTTTTTTGCTTTCTTCTGCTTCTTGGCCATGACCGTCTCCTTGGACATCTGACTATCATCTGACTATTGGTTAAGCCTCATCACAGCAATGCCATCGCTGATCACCGTGGTTCACCGGCATGTGTTGTCCTCGCGAATTTCTTGGATTGACGATTGAGCAGTACGCCGGAAATGCACGCGGAGATCAGAGAGCCTACCAATACGCCGAATCTGGCCTCGGCGGACAGCTCCGCATTCGAGTAGGCCAAGGACGCGATGAGGAAGGATACGGTGAATCCGATGCCGCAGGCGCATGCGGTGGGAATCATATCGCGTACGGTGAGGCCTTTGGCCATCTTCAATCCGCCGATATGTGTGGACACCCAAGCCGTGGCGATGATACCCAACGGTTTGCCGATCACCAATGCCACAATCAAGGCGATAACCAGCGGCGACATCATCAGTGCAGGAGTGAGTTCGGCGAAATGCACTCCTGTCGCGAACAGCGCGAAAACCGGTAAGGCAAGCAGTGCGGAGAACGGTTGGAGCTTGGAAGCATACCGTTCGGCGCGCGGAGTGAGTTCACCATGTATCTCGCGCGCGGGCGTAGACAGTCCCACCAGAACGCCGGCCAATGTGGGATGTATGCCGGCTTCGAACATCATCACCCATGCCAGAAGTCCCACAATGGCGACTGCCGGCCATGGCACTTTCTTCATTCGCACCAGATGCGCCCAGATCAGCGCACAGACCGCAATGCCGATGAACCAATACCACGCGTTGACCGAGGAGAAGAACACAGCGATCAGAATAATGGCCAGCAGATCATCCACGGTGGCGAGCGTCAGCAGAAAAGCGCGAATCGAACCGGGCAGGCCTTTGGCGAACAGAGCAAGCACCGCCAGAGAAAACGCGATATCCGTGGCGGTGGGAACAGCCCACCCGTGTGCGAGATCAGCAAAAGGAATGACACTGCCCGTAGTGGTAAGCACCACGCTTCCCGCGTTTCCCGGCCCATATGCGGAAAACAGGGCTGCAACGGCTATGAACAATATCGGAGGAGCCATCATGCCTCCCACCGCGCACAGCATGGGCACGGCGGCGGCCTTC
This sequence comes from Bifidobacterium olomucense, assembly GCF_012932375.1. Classification (GTDB taxonomy): domain Bacteria; phylum Actinomycetota; class Actinomycetes; order Actinomycetales; family Bifidobacteriaceae; genus Bifidobacterium; species Bifidobacterium olomucense. The sequence continues at coordinate 62,776 of NZ_JAAIIG010000004.1, forward strand.
GGGTTAGACAGGGACCCGGTGGTGAGTTCTTGCCTGAGCTCCAAACCGACGGTCAGGAAAAAGATGGTCAGTAATCCGTCTTGGGCCCAATGACCGATCGGCAAGTTGATATTGGTATACGGAATACCGATATACGTTTCCGCTATGTTTTCGAACAGGTGGTAGGTCAACGGCAGATTCGCCGCTATCAGTCCGACAAACGCACAGCTCAGCATGATGAGTCCGGAGGCTCGGTCGGAGGCGGCGAGCCTTGTGATAGACGCCCATACGCCTCGTTGTGTACCGGTGGCCTGTGCCATCGCCGCTCCTTCCGACTGCTTGCGTTCCCCTGGGACTGCCTATCCATAGTACGTCAGCGACAGCGGATGGTTATGCCGGGGGCTGAGCGCTAGCCTCCCGACGTGATTCCCGACTATTTTCTGTCGGCTAACGCGCTTTCCATGTTGTTCAGTACACGTTTCAGCAAAGCCGTAGGACACGCGAGATTGATACGTTCAAAATAGTCGCCGGAACGCCCGAACAGCGAACCTTCATCGAACCAGACACGGGCTTTGAGGCGCATGAAGTCCCGCAATGCATCAGGCGTTTCAAATCCGAGTCCACGGCAGTCCAGCCATGCCAAATATGTGCCTTCCGGCTCGATAAGGCGCAAGCCATCCACACGAGCGGCAAAATCCCGTACACAGGAAAGATTGCGTTCAAGCACCGTCATCAGCTCGTTCAGCCAACCTTCGGCATCATTGTAAGCGGCTTGACATGCCACAAGTCCGAAATGGCTGACAGTGAGACCGGCGATATTCTCTGCCGCCACGTCAAATCGGCACTTCAGCGATGGGTCGGGGATGATCACGTTCGAACACAGCAGGCCCGCCAAGTTGAATGTCTTGGTGGGTGCGGTGAACTCGAACAGATGCGAATGATATTGTTCTCCCAATGTGCCGAACATCGTAACCGGATGTCCCGGGTATGCGAAGTCGGCATGAATTTCATCGCACAACAGATACACGTCATGTTTCAGACAGATATCACCGATGCGGCGCAATTCCCGCTCGCTCCACACACGGCCGACCGGATTGTGCGGATTGCACAGCATCATGGCCGTGCAACGGGGATCAGCGGCTTTGGCTTCCAGGTCATCAAAATCGATCGCATAACGGCCTGCCGCCTCATCCAGCACCAATTCATTGTCCAGAATAGTCAGACCATTGTGCTCAGCGGCAAACGTGAATGGGTAGTAAACCGGTCTTTGAATGATGACCTTGTCTCCCGGACGCGTAACCGCACGCAATGCGGTGTTCACGGCCGGCATAACGCCATCAGAAAGACTCATCCATGCCGGGTTTACATCGAAATCATGACGCCGACGCATCCAGCCGGTTACGGCCTCAAAATACTCGTCAGGCGCATAGTCATATCCGAATACATCATGTGCGGCGGCCTCCACCAACGCTGAAACAATTTCCGGTGCCGGCTTGAATTCCATATCGGCTACGGATAACGGGATCACGTCACGAGAATTCTGCCCCATCGTCTCTTCGATTTCATGCCACTTGATCGAAGTGGATCCATGACGTTCAAGAATCGAGTCGAAATCGTATCGAGACTGTTGCATCTTTGCCGCCTCCCGTTTCCTTCTTTCGGGCAAGAATCTGACTGCCAAGGCAATCGAATTCGCCGGAATGGCTTCCGAACCGCGGCAATGCGCGGAATCGGCTTGTATTCGTGAATTGGAAAAGCCTCGAAAGCATTTCGCTTCCGAGGCTTTATCGTGCGCGAGACAGGATTCGAACCTGCGACCTGCTGATCCGTAGTCAGCTGCTCTAATCCGCTGGGCTACTCGCGCATACCACTGTTTTCCCCGTGGTTCGGGAGTGCGCGAGACAGGATTCGAACCTGCGACCTGCTGATCCGTAGTCAGCTGCTCTAATCCGCTGGGCTACTCGCGCATGTTGTCGTTCAAACAACTCGATTTATAATACACGTCATCCAGCTTCATGCAACTCGATGCCACTTACGGCGTGTCCCCAGTAATATCAACGGTTTTTGATTATTCAACGTCTATAACGATCGCTCACTATTATGAGAACATTCAGCGATGATCCGCGCAATGAGCCTCTGAAGCGTGCAGCATCTTGGGTGCTCCGATACCTTCTACCGCATCGCGATCAACCACCACGCGCGCGATATCTTCCATACTGGGAAGACGAAACATCGTATCCTGCAGCGTATGCTCGATAATCGTGCGCAAACCACGCGCACCTATCCCCTGCCGTATGGCGGTGTCGGCTATCGTCCGAATCGCCTTGTTGGTAAATTGCAGGTCCACGCCGTCCACGGCAAACAGCTTCTTATATTGCTTGATCAGCGCATTTGTCGGCTGCGTCAATATCGCAGTCAAATCATCGGCCGTCAATTCATGGAGCACGCTGATCACCGGCAAACGTCCGATGAATTCAGGGAGCAGTCCGAATTCGGAAAGATCGTCGGCGTTGACCTGCTCCAGCAAATCTCCATCCGAGACCTCTTCCTGTTCCCAACGTGATGAGAATCCCGTTTCCCGCCGTCCCAAACGTTTGCGGACAATATCCGCAAGTCCGACGAACGCTCCGCCACAGATGAACAACACATCTCGCGTGTCCATTTGCACGGTATCTTGATCCTTGTGCTTGCGAGTGCCTTCCATCGGCACTGAAGCGATGGTGCCTTCCAAAATCTTGAGCAACGCCTGCTGCACGCCCTCACCGGATACGTCGCGCGTAATCGAGGTGTTTTCGCCGGTTTTCCGGGCGATTTTGTCGATTTCATCGATATAGACAATGCCGTGCTGCGCCCTGGCGACGTCACCATCCGCAGCTTGCAACAGCCGCTGGAGCACAGTCTCCACATCATCGCCCACATACCCGGCCTCGGTCAATGTCGTGGCGTCCGTGATGACGAATGGCACGTTCATCACTTTGGCCAAGGATTGCGCCAGATAAGTCTTGCCCACACCTGTGGGGCCGAGCAGCAGAATATTTGACTTGGCCACCTCCACGCCAGCCAGCGGATCGTTGCGTTGCCGGTCGAGAGATGTCGCACTGCGCAGCGGCAATTCGGTGGCACCGCCGTCGCCTTCGGCCTGCGCCCAACGCGCAGCAGACTGGCTGAGCTCCATATTCACACGCTTGTAATGGTTGTACACAGCTACGGCCAATGCCCTCTTGGCGTCTTCCTGGCCGACGACATATTGGTTGAGGTAGTCGAAGATCTGTGTGGGCTTGGGTAGGATCAGCGCATTGACCTGCGCGTCTTTGATGCGTTCTTCCGAGATGATGTCCAGACACAGACCAATGCATTCGTCGCAGATGGAAGCGTTGGGCCCAGCCACCAGCTTTCTGACCTGATGTTCGGTTTTACCGCAGAACGTGCAACGTGGAATGTCTTCGTTGTAGCTCACCACACGTCCCATACACGTCTCCTTTGCCTGTGCGCAACGCGTTAACTCCCTAGTACCACAATACCCCCGGGCCAAGCGGTCCGGGGGTATTTCAGCGGTATGATGTGAACGTTCTCAATCGTCACCGATCATGACGATTACTGACGATGCTCCAGCACCTCGTCCACCAATCCATATTCCTTGGCCTCAGGGGCTGTCAAGAAGGTATCCACTTCGATATCACGACGAATCTTCTCGACATCCTGACCGGTATGCTTAGCCAGCGTATTCTCCAGCCATTCACGCATGCGCAGCATTTCCTTGGCCTGAATCTCGATTTCCGTGGCCTTGCCGAATCCTTGATCGATAGCCGGCTGGTGGATCAGCACACGGGCGTTCGGCAGCATAAGTCGCTTGCCTTTGGCACCGGATGCAAGCAGGATAGCCGCAGCCGAAGCAGCCTGACCGAGGCATACGGTCTGCACGTCCGGCTTGATGTACTGCATGGTGTCATAGATAGCAGTCATGGCCGTCATCGAGCCGCCGGGCGAGTTGATATACATCATCACGTCACGGTTGGGATCCTGAGATTCAAGAACCAGCAGCTGAGCCATCACATCATCGGCCGAAGCATCATCAACCTGCACGCCCAAGAAAATGATGCGGTCCTCGAACAGGCGGGAATAGGCATCCTGCGTTTTCATGCCGTACGGGGTCTTCTCCACGAACTGCGGCATGACATAACGGTTGGAGGGCATTGCGGTACGCTGCGCTTGCGCTTCGGCACGCAGTGCCGCGGGCATGAAGCCCACGACCCCTTGACGGCCTGCCAGATGCTCGGCACGGCTTACGAACTTCGCTTCTTCACTTGCCATGGCTCTCACTCCCCTTTACGATCGTTGCCGATGGTGTCCGGCGTGGTCACCAGCTTGTCCACGAAACCGTATGCCAAGGCTTCTTCAGCGGTAAACCAATGGTCGTATTCGTTGTCACGGTAGATCTCCTCAACCGTGTGACCGGTCTGCGTTGCGGTCAGCTCGGCAAGGGTCTTCTTCATATCCATGATGAGCTCGGCATTGATACGTACATCGGTAGTAGTACCGCCTATGCCGCCAGAAGGCTGATGCATCAGGACTCGGGCGTGTGAAGTCAGATAACGCTTGCCGGGCGTACCGGAACTCAGCAGGAACTGGCCCATCGATGCGCACATGCCCAGGCCCACAGTAGCCACATCCGGCTCGATGAGCTGCATCGTATCATAGATGGCCATGCCGGCGGTGATGGATCCACCCGGCGAATTGATGTACAGCCAGATGTCCTTCTTCGGATCCTCGGCGGCCAGCATCAACAGCTGCGCGCAGATGCGGTTGGCCATATCGTCCTTGACTTCCTCACCCATCCAGATGATACGGTCCTTCAACAGACGGCTGAAAATCGGGTCCACGGGGCCGGCCGATGCGTCTGCGCCCGCCATGGCCGGTAAGGTCGCAAAGGTATTGCTCACCTTGAATCTCCTTAACTTATAACTCGAACATTGTTCAGACTACCGCCTTGAAGCGACGGAAGACCACTCATATCCATGATTTCGGCGGCCAGCGTAGGAAAAAGACGACTTATCGATCATTCCATAGCGTCAAGCACATCATCGATCAGCAGACGTTCCTGCGCTTGATTTCCCACATGCTTCAACCTCGGAAAACGGCGTTCGGCATTGGCGGGACTGGCGTCGGCCGCACGTGCCACGTTCGATTTGCTCACACCTCGTGCCACGCTCTTTTCCGCAAGGCGGTCCACCAATGAATCAGCGACTTGCCGCATCCGTTCCGCCACCCACAACTGTGCTACATCCTGACTCAGACCATAATCTTCAGCCAGTTCACTCGATGCCTCCTGTATGGCAGCCCAGAGCACCATAAACGGTTTGCGGTAATATGCGATCTGCTCGGTCAACGGCTCATGTCCCAACGTTTCCAACGCTTTACGATCTTCGGCATTCGCGGACAAATGTAGCTCCCCTCACCTTTTTGTGTCTCGACAATGCGTTACCGCTGCGATCGAGTGAGCAGCCACTTCGAAATCAGCGCGGACACGGCTACGGCACATCCCACAGGTACGAAGAACGTGATGGGCGCTTCCGTCAATTCCATGACCAGACACATGGCCATCAACGGTGCCTGCTGGGATGCAGCCAACAACGCAGCAGCTCCAATCAGCGCGCATGCCGTTACCGAATCGGCAGGAAAAGCGAACATCCATACCAGTCCCAGCAACGCTCCCAGTGTCGAACCCAATGCTATGCCGGGCTGCAGCACGCCGCCCGACGCTCCGGAGCGAATGGTCATCAGGGTGGCGAAAACCTTAGCTGCAAAAGTCAAAGCGAGTATGCCCGCAATCACTCCCGCATGATTCATCGTCAGCACCGTGCCGGCATCGGGCGCGAATCCCAATCCCCACCCATCGGCCAAGGAATCGATCCAAGAATGGACTCCGGTTCCGGTAGAGGCCGTCATACCGGTGGCGGAGGTCTCGTTCGCCAACAACGTCCACGGTGAAGCGGCAGTCGAGGCCTGCGATTGCGCGGCACCGGAGTCGCCGGCGATTTGCGGAATAAAGGTGCTGAATCCAAGTTGCGCGGCGGCACGACCGTTCCCCATGACCTGAGGTGCGAACACCGCCAACAGTCCGGTGATCAAACCAGCCAAAGGCATCTGCCAGAGAATGCCTTTACCGTCGGGCTTATGAGATTCCGCCCATGATGAACCCTTTCGGAACAGTGCGCCTGCCGCACCGCAAGCCATGCCGCACAGCAATGCGAACAACATCAGACTCGGCGTTGATTCAGGCTGCATGGTGGTGATGTCATAAAACGTATGGTGGCCTTTGATCAGCGTTGCCGTGAACGCGGCCACCGAAGACATGCCGAGTCCGAATGCCGCTGTTTCCAAGGTCACATCAGCAAGCAGGATCTCCACTGCGAAAAACATGCCAGCCAACGGCGCATTGTAGACGCCGCCAAGGCCTGCGCCGGCCGCCACGGCAACCACCATGTGCCGGTCGATGCCGTGTCCGGCGTCGAGATGGAACAGGTCGCAGAATCGTTGGGCAAGCATGGCACCCAGCTCGCGTGGGGCTACTTCTCGTCCGATGGAAGCGCCGGTGCCTACTATGAAAATCTGCAATACCACATGCAGCATGGTCTGCCAGATGGGCATTTGTTCTCCTCTGACAGCCTTCTTGACCGACGGCACCTTGGTGGTCTTGTTGCGCAACAGGTACCAAATCACGCTCGCGAAAGTCAATCCGAGCGTCACCGAAATGACACGACGAATGGCAGGCACGCCGAATGGACCAGGCTGACCTGCGCCCTCGACGTATCCAAGCATGAGTTGCTCGACGCCGTAGAGCAGCAGGGTCAGCAGACCGGCCCCTGCACCGATCAACATTCCCAGTATCACGGTTGCGGCGGCAAGCCATCCCAAACGTCTGGCATTGATGATTCGCGCAACGTCACCCATCTCATCTCCCATTTTTCGTTTTACCCACATCGATGCTATTGCAAGACATACCTAGGAAAACAATCCCCTCACGCACCAGCGCTACGTACCAAACGAAAAAGCCCGGAACCATAATGGTCCCGGGCCTGACAATCACGACATCACACCTGCAGACGGCAGATGCAACGGCGAATCATGCTCACTCGGCGTTCTCGGCCTTGTCCTCATCGGACTTGGACAGCTCGTCAGCCACAGTGGCGGCGGCGGAAGCAGCCTCCACGGATTCGGCTTCCTCATCCTCAGCAGCTTCACCGAGGAAGGCGGAGAGATCAACGGCCTCGCCGTCAGCGGTGAACTTGACAGCGCGCATGCCGGCCAGCAGACCCTTGGAGCGACCGACTTCCTGCACGGCGGAACCGAGCTGGCCGTTCTTGATGATGGCCTGAATGAAGGCGTTCGGATCCATGCCGTACTGCTGAGCGATGGAAGCGAGGAAGTTGAACACATCGGCCTGAGAGACCTGAACATCCAGCTTCTCGGCCAGAGCGTCGAGCACCATCTGATCGCGCAGATCCTTCTCGACCGTCTTCTCGGCCTCGTCCTTCTGCTCCTTGGTGGCCTTCTCAGGATCCGGAGTCATGCCCTTGAGGTGCTCGGCAACCATGTTGGCCTTGACGCCCTTCGGCACCGGAATCTCCAGACCTTCCTGCAGCTTGGCGATGAAGGCATCGCGAGCCTCGGTGGCCTGACGGCCTTCGGCGTCCTGAGCGGCGGCCTTGCGAATGTCAGCCTTGAGCTCATCCAGCGTGTCGAACTCGGAAGCCTCGGAGGCGAACTCATCGTTCAGCTCCGGCAGCTCCTCAGCCTTCACGGAGTTGACCTTCACCTTGACGGTGGCCTTTTCGCCTTCATGCTCGCCAGCTTCCAGCGTGCCTTCGAAGGTGGTCTCCTCACCTGCGGACAGGCCGTCCAGAGCTTCATCCAGACCATCGAGCATGGTGTTGGAGCCCAGCTCGTAGCTCACGCCTTCCTGAGAGTCAACGGTTTCGCCGTCGATCTCGGCAGTCAGGTCGATGTTGGCGAAATCACCCTTGGCGGCCGGACGATCGACACCCACCAGAGTACCGAAACGCTGACGCAGCGATTCCAGACGCTTGTCCACGTCCTCATCCTTGACTTCCGGCTTGGAGATGGCGATCTCCATGCCATCGAGCTCGGGCAGCTCGATATCGGGACGACGCTCGACGGTGGCGGTGAACTTCAGCTTGGTCTCATCCTTGGCGGAGGACGGCACATCCTGCACGTCGAACTCCGGCTGATCCATCGGACGAATCTTCTTCTCCTCCAGAGCCTTGGAGTACAGCTCCGGCACGGCGTCGTTCACGGCCTCACCGGCGACGGCGGCAAAGCCGATACGCTGATCGATGATCTTGCCGGGCACGTGTCCCTTACGGAAGCCGGGCACGTTCACCTGCTTGGCGATTTCCTTACGAGCCTTGTCCAGATACGGGTCGAGCTCTTCCGGTTCAACGGTGACGGTGAGCTTCACCTTGGTGGGCTCGAGGTTACGAACGCTGATCTTCACGCTAATGACTCCTCAAAAGTCGTTATTTTCCTACAGTCTGCCGTTAGGCAACCTCTATATGATAACGCCACTTACGGACGGTGCAACTAGCTTCACCTGCCATTGTCTGGCTCCTTGCCCCCGTAGAAACTCCGCTATGTCCACTTCCTGCGGGTCTTCGAGCCAGCACAGGTTCCGCAATATCTGCGGCTTGAGCACCATTTCCGCCGGTGTTCTCGTATCTTGTGCAATTTGATTGACCACTCGACGCACCCGCTGCAAACGCTCATATCGATCAGGATGGCGTTGCTCCCATAGTTTCATCGACCGAGGGGCATTGACTACGCCACCGTCCGTCGGCTCAGGCGTAGGCATGGTTGGCCACTGATTCGGTTTCAAAGCCATGGCACGATCGATGGCCAGCTTCCACACCTTGGGTTTCACGGCGCGCTGAATGGGAGCGTATCGCTCGAACATCTTGTCCTGCTCAGTGCCGGTACGAATGCGCACGCGTTCGTTCAACGAGCGCAGCGCCCTGAACTGAGCCGCATTATGCGGCTTGGCCTGAGCGGCCTCGATAATCGACGAGTCCGTCAGCAACAGGGTCGGGGCGATGTCATACTGACGAGCAAGACGGTCACGTTCCTCCCATAGGGATTTAGCTATGGCGAGTCCTTGCGGATCCCGGCTCAGTTGAGTGATGCGCGAAACCCTTAGCCAAGGAATCGGATGAGGCTTGCGCCCTGCAAGACCTTCCGCCAGGGCGTAGGCGAACTCCTCCTGCGCCCACTCGTCCTTTCCGCTTCGTTTCAAGTCCGCACGCATCAAGGACTCAAGCTCAATGAGCACTTCTACATCAAGTGCCGCATAATTACGCCAGTCTCGCGGTAGTGGACGATACGACCAGTCTGCTGCGGAATGCTCCTTGGCCAAGGTGATGCCAAGATAATGTTCGGTTACGGCTGCCAACCCGAATCGGTGCAGCCCCAGCAGTCGTGCCGCAATTTCCGTATCGAACAACCGTTGTGGGGTCAGACCGATATCTGCGAAGCCGGGCAGGTCCATCAATGAGTCATGCAGAATCCATACCGCATCGCCAACGGCATTGTTCAATTCGTTCCAGTCCGCGCCCTCACGGCTCAGAGCCACTGGATCTAACAGAGCTATGCCGGCTGACGACCTTTTGAATTGAATCAGCCAATCCTCGTGCCCGTATCGGAAACCGGACGCACGCTCTGCATCAGCCGCAAGCGGACCATCCGACATGGCCAGCGTCTCGCAATACCGGTGGTAGCCGTCCAACGTAGAGATAACGTCGGGCACTCCCCCTCGTGGTTCCTTGAGCAGCCGGGGTTCGGTGTCACGGACGTCACTCAACGTCATGTTCCTCCTGTGGGCCAACGGTCGACTGAATAAAAGCGGCCCACGAATTCACTTGTGTGCCGGCGTCCATCGTAGCGCCCAGCCCGGTCCCGTCAAGTGGCGTCCACGATACGCGAATCTCACAGCCGGCATGTGGTTCACCACTCAGGTTGCCGAATGCCGTATTACTGGTCACCGTCACCGTCCCGGCAAGGGTGCCCGGTTCAGCCCGGCCGATAACGAAATCTCGCATTGACTCCCATATCATGGAGGGGGTCAACGCATCGTTCTCCACCACATCAAGCGGCGACTTGGCAAAGGCCACGCATCGCCAACATGAACCCCATTCCTCCCTCGGCTTGCGCGCGTACAACAGCATCAACCATCCTGCGGCCGGATACGCATTGCATTGCCCGTAAAAGTCCGCACCTGTGCCACGAGCAGCATCCGTCATCGCGCATGACGCAACTTCAAACTCCACGCCGATACCGAAATCCGCCAATGTGGCAGGCACAGGAATCTCTCGGTAGATTACACCGTCGCGATGCGGCATGACTCTAACGGATTCAACGGCAGACCACACTACGTCCGGCACACCATGCGGACGTACGAGGTGCTGCGGCTTGCCGGCTCCATCGCCAGGCCTCATTGCCGCAGCCCCCGCTGGAAAAGCGAAGATCTCAGCCATAGTTACAAGGCTAAGGTCAACACGCCGGAAACACGGTATTCACGCGCGGAAGTCAAACCTTTTCCTGCGCGTGAACCGTTGCCATGCCCACTTGAGCCAAGGTATCAACATCGACATCGGCGCGGCTCTAGATATTTAGTAGACGGTGAAACCGTGATCCTTGAACTGATTGGCCACACGTTCACGAGTGGCGGCGTTCGGCCCTTTCTGATTTTCGAGCGGATACGGAATACGCAGCTCATGCCACTTCGGCCGTCCAAGCTGGTGGAACCCAAGGACATCGATATGTTCCACGGCATCGCCGAAGCTCTCGCAGATCCTGGCCACGTTCTCCACGTTCTCCTCGGAGTCCGTAAGACCTGGCACGAGCACGAATCGCACCCAGATCTTCTTGCCGGCCTTGGCCAGACGCTGGCCGAAATCGATGGTGGGCTGGAGCAGACCGCCGGTGACCTTGTGATACGTCTGCTCGTCACCGGACTTGACATCGAGCAGGCACAGGTCGATGTCGTCAAGCATCTCATCGGTGTAGTTGGTGTTCAGGAATCCCGAAGTGTCGAGACAGGTATGCACGCCCATCTCCTTAGCCGCATGGAAGACACGGGAGACGAAGGCCGGCTGCATCATGGACTCTCCGCCAGAGAACGTGATCCCACCATGCGTAGCCTTGAACAGATCCTTATATCGATCAACTTTCTTGATCATGGCATCGAGGTATACGGGCTTGCCATCGCGCATCTTCCACGTGTCCGGATTCTGGCAGTATTGGCAACGCAACGGACATCCGGACATGAACACGGTCATACGTGTGCCGGGTCCATCCACGGAGGTGTTGATATCCCATGAGTGGACAAAGCCGATGTCTCCGGACTTCAAGGCGGCAATACGATCACGACGGTCGAGTCCTATGGGTGATTCAAAGCCAGACAGACCTCCCATAAGAGTCTGTGAGGCGTACGTCTTGGATTCACGCAACATGTGGCGTGTTGTGGTGCGGAACTGGCTATCGGGCATCATTGTCCTCCTGTTCCCTCAAGTGATGCTGTAACTTGTTGGTTCCTGATGAATGCATGATCGGTATCCGGAAACCATGCGGATAGCGTCATAACGTGTGTATGCATGCTCCTCCCGATGCTTGTTATGTCGATGCGAGGCGATGCAGCGCATCCGAGCGGCACCATGCAAATGCCATAGGAATGACATAGGTTCGAGAGGCAAAGGGAAGGGGTGGGACGAATCCCACCCCTTCATCGTTCTACCGTGTTCATACGGTCATCGGCTGGAATCAGTCGGTGACTGCACCCTGGTGGAAGGTACGGGAGATGACGTCGAGCTGCTGCTCCTTGGTGAGCTTGACGAAGTTCACCGCGTAGCCGGAGACACGCACGGTCAGGTGCGGGTACTTCTCCGGGTGCTCGACGGCATCCTCCATGGTCTCCTTGCGCAGCACGTTGATGTTGGCGTGGTAGAGGCCGTGACCGTTGCCGGCGTCGAGGATGCCGACCAGGTTGCCGATGCGCTCTTCCTCATCGCGGCCAAGGCCATCAGGGGTGATGGTGTTGGTCAGCGAGATGCCGTCGAGAGCATCGTTGTAGTCGATCTTGCCGACGGAGAACATGGACGGCAGCATGCCGTGGGAGTCCATGCCGTTCTCCGGGTTGGCGCCCGGAGCGTACGGGGTGCCCTTCTTGTGGCCGGACGGGAAGGAACCGGTGTTCTTGCCGTACTCCACGTTGGAGGTGATGGTCAGGATGGACTGGGTCGGGACTGCACCACGGTAGACCGGCAGACGCTTGACCTGACCCATAACCGTGGACACAACCCACTTGGCGATGTCATCGGCGCGATCATCGTCATTGCCGTAGATCGGGAACTCGCCGTCGGTGCGGTAGCCGACGACCAGATCGTCGTCAGCGCCTTCGACGTACTCGTACTCGTGGCCTTCGAGGTTCTTGGCTTCGGCGTTGGTGATCGGGTACACCTTGGCGTACTTGATGGCGGCCAGGGAGTCGGCCGCGATGGACAGGCCGGACATGCCGCAACCGAGGGTACGGTACACTTCCTTGTCGTGCAGGGCCATCTCGATGGACTCGTAGGCGTACTTATCGTGCATGTAGTGGATGATGTTCAGGGCCATGACGTAGGTCTCGGACAGCCACTCGAGAGCCTTCTCGTAGTTGTTCTTGACCTTCTCGTAGTCCAGGGAGCCGTCGGCTTCCGGCTTGATCGGATCGATGACGCCCTTGTCGATGACCTGCATGCCGGTCATCTCATCACGGCCACCGTTGATGGCGTACAGCAGAGCCTTGGCGGAGTTCACACGTGCGGCGAAGAACTGCATCTGCTTGCCCACGCGCATCGGGGAGACGCAGCATGCGATAGCGGCGTCGTCGCCCCAGTGAGAGCGGATTTCCTTATCGGACTCGTACTGGATGGCGGAGGTGTCGATGGAGATCTTGGCGCAGAAGCGCTTGTAGCCTTCCGGCAGCTTCGGATCCCAGAAAATGGTGATGTTCGGCTCCGGGCCAGGTCCAAGGTGCTCAAGGGTCAGGGTGTTGAGCAGACGGAAGGAGGTCTTGGTGACCAGCGGACGGCCGTCATCGCCGAAGCCAGCGTCGGACCAGGTCGCCCAGTACGGATCGCCGGAGAAGATGGCGTCGTAATCCTTGGTGCGCAGGAAGCGCACGATACGAAGCTTCATGACAATGTTGTCGATGAGCTCCTGAGCATCGGTCTCGGTGATCTTGCCGGCCTTCAGGTCACGCTCGATGAAGCAATCGAGGAAGGCGGAGTTACGGCCGAAGGACATGGCGGCGCCGTCCTGGGACTTGATGGAAGCCAGATAGCCCATGTAGGTCCACTGCACGGCTTCCTGAGCGGTCTGAGCCGGACGGGTCAGGTCAAGGCCGTACTCGTTGCCGAGGTTGATGAGCTGCTTCAGGGCCTTGATCTGCTCGTCGTGCTCCTCACGGAAGCGGATCCAGTGTTCGATCTCGGGCTCAGTGAAATCGTTGCGGTACGGCACGGAGTCCTTGTCGCGCTTCTTGAAGGCGATCAGCTTGTTGACACCATACAGAGCCACACGACGGTAGTCGCCGATGATACGGCCACGGCCATAGGCATCCGGCAGACCGGTGAGGATCTTGTTGTGGCGAGCGATCTTGATCTGCTTGGTGTAGACGCCGAAAACGCCATCATTGTGGGTCTTACGGTACTTGGTGAAGATCTTCTTGATCTCCGGGTCCGGCTCCTTGCCGGCCTCGCGAATGGCCTGCTCGACCATGCGCCAACCGCCGTTCGGCATCATAGCGCGCTTGCAGGGCACGTCGGTCTGCAGACCGACGATCACGTTGTCGACTTCCGGGGAATCGATGTAGCCAGCCGGGAAGGCGTCGATGCCAGCCGGGGTGTGGGTATCCACATCGTAGACGCGCTGCTTGCGCTCTACCGCCAGGTAGTTGTCGTCGAGGTACTTCCACAGGTGCTTGGTCTTCTCGGTGGCAGGTGCCAGGAAGGACTCATCACCCTCGTACGGGGTGTAGTTCTTCTGGATGAAGTCACGGACGTCAATATCCTTCTGCCAGTTGCCCTCGGTGAAGCCTTCCCACGCCTTTGCGTCAAGCTCCTCCTGGGAGACGGCTGCATTTTCTACTGCGGTCATGTCACTCCTTTAATGGGGTTGTTGGTCTCGCATCTTCACGGAACCATTGACTCTTAGTGTAGTTTGCCCATCCTTGGGAAAAGCTGAAATAATGAGTGAACTATCTCACATTCGGCTGTGAACGTTACCATGTCAACGCTTTCGCAGTCACATTCACAGGTATCGACAGCAATTCCTGATTCGTTACGGCACCCGTCATATGAAAAACCGTCCTTGCACAGACGTGCATTTGGACGGTTTCCCATTATGCGACATCATCAGCTCAACGGTGGTAGTGGTCGCCGTTCCACTGGCGATCCTGCTCCTCCCACTTGGCGTTGCGGTCCACCACTATGTCCCAAGCGTGCTCGGCTTCTTCTTTGGTCTTGTACGGACCCATACGCTGCTCGATGGGCGAAAGCGGTCCGAACTCGGCCTTGCCTTTGACCGTATTGAAGTACCATTGCTTGTCGTTGTCAGCCATGTTCCGGCTTCCTTTCCAAATGTGGATCGATATTGTCATGCAGCCTGTTCGTCAGGCGCACACGTTATGCACGCGCGCTAAAGGCGAGTCGCAGCGAAAACGACTATTCGCGGAATGCGTTAGTCACCGGCAGACGACGGTCACGCCCGAATGCCAGGGCGGTGACCTTTGGCCCAAGCGGATATTGACGCCGCTTCCATTCGGCGCGATCCACAAGTCGCATCACCGTATCTACGGTAGCCGCGTCAAAGCCATCTGCGAGCAGGTCAGCACGTCCATGGGCATGTTCGATATATGCGGCGAGCACTTTATCGAGCAGAGCGTACTCGGGCAACGAGTCGGAATCCTTCTGACCAGGACGGAGTTCTGCGGAAGGTGCCTTTTCGATGGAGGAAACCGGGATCATCACACCGCTCTTCAGCGGTACGCCCGAGGAACCGTTTTCATTGCCCACAATGTTGAGGCCGCCGATGCCCACGCCTGCAGCCGCAGCCTTGTTGCGCCAACGGCTTACCTCCCAAACTCGGGTTTTGAGCAAATCCTTGATGGGCGCGTATCCGCCCACGGCATCGCCGTAAATGGTGGAATAGCCACAAGCCAACTCGGACTTATTGCCGGTGGCCACCGCAAGCAGACCACGCGAATTCGAGCTGGCCATCACGATCACGCCACGAATACGAGCCTGAAGGTTTTCCGCGGACACGCCTTCAAGATTCAACTGCTTCTGGTAGGCGTTGAACAATGGTTCGATGGGCTGCACCTCGTAATGGGCACCGATATTGGCGGCGAGATCAGCGGCATCGTCCTTGGAACCGTCCGAAGAATACATGGAAGGCATGGAGATACCCCACACGTTCTCTCCCCCACATGCGTCGGCAGCCATGGCGGCCACCAGCGCCGAGTCGATGCCGCCGGAAAGACCAAGCGTCACACCCGTGAAGCGGTTCTTGGCCATGTAGTCCTTGAGACCAAGCACACAGGCCGTGTAGATCTCCTCATCCTTATCGAGTTCAGGTACGATCCGCGCCTTGGTTTGATGGTCGGCAGCCGAGTCGAAGTCCCAGAAGGTGAGATCCTCCATGAACATGGGACTACGTTCGAGCAATTCACCATCGGCGTCCACCACGAAGCTGCCGCCGTCGAAAACAAGATCGTCCTGACCGCCCACCTGATTCAGATAGATGACCGGCGCATTGACCTCGGCGGCGCGTCGCTGAGCAAGTTCGAAACGCGTATGAGTCTTGCCTTCCTCATACGGTGACCCATTGATGGTCAGCAACACGTCGATGCTCTTGGTAGCGAGGTCAGCCACCGGTCCGCCGTCCTGCCAGATATCCTCGCAGACGGCCACGCCGATGCGAGCGCCATTCATCTCCAATGTCACCGAGCGGTCACCGGCACTGAAGATACGGAATTCGTCAAAGACGCCATAGTTGGGCAGGAAGTGCTTGTCGTAACCGGCCCATACCACGCCTTCGTGCAGCACCACCAAACGGTTGCGCGGCTTGCTGGTGGTATGGTCGGTGCCCACCGTGCCCACGACTACAAACAGCTCGCCAAGTCCTTCGACGCGAAGCTGTGCGGCCAGTTCGTTGGCCTTGTCCCATGCGGCTTGGCGGAACGTGCGCCGCAGCGCCAAATCCTCAATCGGGTATCCAGTAAGCGTCATTTCCGGAAAAACCACCACTTGAGCGTTGCCCTGGGCGGCTTTACGGGAAAAATCGAGCACTTTGGCCGCATTGGCATCAAGAGCGCCGACGCATGTATCTATCTGGGCGAGTGCAAAGCGTAGCTGTGTCATGATTCCCCAGTGTAGTGCGTTGTCTCGGCGTGAACCGTACGCACGCGTGCCATAAGGCACATTAACTCAGCTCATGCAGCACTCGCAAAGCGGCATTGACATAGAAGTTCACAAATGTAGGAATCGATTCGTCCAATCCCACAAAATGCGGACTATGCCAATCGGCGCAGCCTTCCTGACCGTTGGATCCGACGAAGGCGAAGACCGGCAACGTCACCTTGGCGAACTCGCAGAAGTCCTCCCCGGCCATCGATGGACGAATCGGCTCCAGTTGCGCATAATCATGCACATCCGCTGCCACAACCTTAGCCAATCCTGCGTCGGAGGCCAACGGATCCTGAAAATCGTCCCACATCACATCCGCGCTAATGCCGTAGGCCTGCGCAGTATGTTCTACGATTTCCTTGAAGCGGCGTCCTACCAGATTGCCGTCCTCTTTATGGAAATACCGCACCGTACCCTGGAATCCAGCTTCAGCAGGCACCACATTCCATACATCACCGCCATGCACTTCGGTAACCGAAAGCACCAGCGGATGGAATGGAGTCACGTTACGGCTCACAATGGTCTGTAGGCTCAGAATCATGCTGGCCAACGCCTCAATCGGACTCGTGCCCTTGTACGGGTACCCTGCATGCGAACCGGTCGCATGAATATCCACACGGAATTTCACACATCCGGCCATCATCGGCTCGACGCCGATAGCCAATTGTCCGGGAGCGTAATTGGGATTGTTATGCGTGCCGATGATGGCTTCCACATCGTCCACCAAACCGGCGTCGATCATCGCACGCGCTCCCCGTCCGGTCTCTTCACTGGGCTGGAAGAGGATTTTGATGGAACCGGCGAATGCGTTGCGGTGTTCCGCTAGCCAGAACGCGGCTCCAAGCAGTCCGGTCATATGCAGATCATGGCCACAGCCGTGCATTACACCATGGTTCACCGAGCTGAAGGCAAGACCAGTGTCCTCCACAATAGGCAGGCCGTCGATATCAGCTCTCAGTCCGATGCGTGGGCCTGGCCCATCTTGCCCTTCGATAAGCCCCACCACACCGGTTTTCATCGGGTTGGGCAACACGTCGATACCATGCGCCTTGAGTTGATCAGCAAGATAGATACTGGTGTCGAATTCTTTGAAACTGCGCTCTGGATGAGCATGCAGATAATGACGTATGGAGATGAGTTCGGGATCGAGATCGATATGTTCACACATGGTTGCCGATTCTAGTAAGACCGATGAAAAGTGCATGGATACGCTCATATTGTGCGAGGATCTTCCGTCGGCAGTTCAACGGAAGATCCTCGGTGAAGCGATATCGTATTGCATTTATACGCTGTGCAATACTATTGCTGGCGTTTGAGCAGCCGCTTGGCGATAGCATTGGCGAGGCCCTGCACCACCTGTACCAGTACGATCATGATGATGACCGCCGTCCAAGTGACCGTCTGATCAAACTTCTGATAGCCGTACGCGATGGCGAAGTTACCGAGGCCACCGCCTCCGATATATCCGGCCATGGCGGACATGTCAAGTACGCCGATGAATAAGAAGGCATAGGCCAGGATAAGCGGTGCAAGCGCCTCGGGAATAAGCACTGTGCGAATGATGGTCAATTTGCTGGCACCCATTGCCCGGGCTGCTTCGATCATGCCTGAATCAACAGGCACCAGATTCTGTTCAACCAATCGAGAAGTGGCGAACGTACACATGACCACCATCGGGAAAATCGCCGCCACTGTGCCGATGGAGGTACCCACCACGACGATCGTCAACGGCTGCATGGCAGCAAGAAAAATAATGAACGGAATAGGTCGCACGATATTGACGATGATGTCGAGAACGCGATAGACTACGGCGTTCTCGAACAGATTACCTGGACGAGTGCCGTAGAGAATCACGCCGAGTACCAGTCCAAGGAAACCGCCGATTACCAAGGTGATCAGCACCATTGTCAGCGTCTGCCCTATGGACTGGAACAGCAGCGGCTTCAAAACGCTCCAGTCGCTACGCGGATTGGCCAGAACAATCATGCCTGCGCTCCTTCAGTGGTTTCAGATGTACGGTGACCGTCATTACCGTCAACATGGTGGTCATTCACCGTCGCATGTTCCTCCGGCGCATATCCGGATACGGCGTCGCTATACGGTACCGGTCGACGGGCGGTACCGAAATCAATGACGTCACTATGCTCGGCAAGTTCAGCGAGGAATGCATCCACTTGCGCATCATCACCGGCGAACTCATAGGTAATGGCACCGATTGCAGAGCCACGGACCGTGTCGATGCCGCCATAGAGCAGGTTGGATGCGATGGCATGCTTGGCAATGAGACCGGAGATGTTCTGGCCGGAAGCCGATACCTTACGGCCGTGTTCATCACTGACATCTTTCTGCCGTATAAGCACGGTGACGATACGGTTCGGCCATTCGCTATGCAGTCTCTCGACTCGATTCTCCTCTGGCAGGCCGGAAAGGGCGGTGGCAATGAACCGTTTGGTGACCGGCTGCTGCGGGGCGGCAAACACGTCGTATACATCGCCGGATTCCACCACTCGCCCAGCGCTCATCACCGCTACACGGTCCGCAATCTGTTGGACCACGTTCATCTGATGGGTGATGAGCACAATGGTGATGCCGAATTCCTTGTTGACACGTTTCAGCAGCGCAAGCACTTCGGTGGTAGTCTCCGGGTCGAGAGCACTGGTGGCTTCATCGGCGAGCAGTATCTCCGGATTGGTGGCCAACGCTCGCGCGATGCCTACACGTTGCTTCTGACCGCCTGACAATTGCGAGGGATATTTGTCCGCATGCTCGCTCAAACCCACAAATTCAAGCAGTTCTGCTACACGACGGTCCTGATAGTCCTTGCGCCAATGATCAAGTTGCAACGGATAAGCAATGTTCTGCGCTACGGTTTTGGTGGAGAACAGATTGAACTGTTGGAAAATCATGCCGATTTTCTGACGAATGGGCCTAAGCCTGGCTTCGCTCAAAGCGGTGATATCAGTGTCCAGCACATGCACCGAGCCGCTGGTGGGGCGTTCCAATGCGTTGATGAGACGCACAAGCGTGGATTTGCCGGCACCTGAATAGCCGATGATGCCGAAAATATCACCTCGATTGATGGTCAGGCTTACATCATTCACGGCGCGGGCCA
The DNA here is from genome assembly GCF_012932375.1 of Bifidobacterium olomucense. Lineage (GTDB taxonomy): Bacteria > Actinomycetota > Actinomycetes > Actinomycetales > Bifidobacteriaceae > Bifidobacterium > Bifidobacterium olomucense. The sequence goes on from NZ_JAAIIG010000004.1 coordinate 82,381, forward strand.
AGCCTCCCGCGTGTCCGCGGACTTTGAATTCCTTGACCACATGATCGAACGTAATGATGGGGTCGCTCATGGGTTCTCCCTGTGTATTGTCATTGATTGGCTGACGTCATAATGCCGGACGGAAGGAAACCTATATGCTTCCCTCCGTCCGGCACGGTTAGCTGTATGGATTGATATAACTGCTACTGTATGTCGGACCTACCGACGAAAACACTACTGGGCCTTGGCGTCCTTCTCGATATCCGCGAGGAAGCCCTGCAGTTCCTTGGCACTGAACTTATCGGCGAAGACCGCCGTACCGCCAGAGTTCTCCTGAAGGGCATCAAGTACGTCCTTCTCATGGAAGATATCGACGAGCTTCTTGTAGGTCTCGTTGTTCACGTCCGCCTTACGAGCCACCCACACGTTGATGTACGGACGAGCTTCTTCGGATTCGGCGTCGTCCTGATAGATGGCATCCTTCGGATCGAGACCTGCATCAGCTACATAGTCGTTGTTGATGACGCCGGCGGCGATAGTCGGATCCTTCAATGTCGTAGCCACCTGCTCGGCCTTCAACGGGGTCACCTTGACTTTGCTCTTGGCTTCGTCGATGTCGGCCGGAGTGGAGAAAGCCGTCCAGTCGCCCTTAAGGGTCACAAGGCCAGCAGCCTTGAGCACGCCGATGGCTCGGGCCTGATTGGTTTCATCGTTCGGAATGGTGACGGTGTCACCCTGCTTGATGTCGTCGATGCTCTTGACCTTGGTGGAATACACGCCGAGCGGATAGATGGCAGTGCCGCCGATGGGTTGAAGATCCTTGTTGTTGCTCACATTGTAGTTAGCGAGATAGAGCAGGTGCTGGAATTCGTTGAGATCCAATTCGCCGGAATCCAGTGCAGGGTTTTCGGAAGTGTAATCCTGGAAGTCGACGATATCTACATAGATGCCGGCCGCTTCGGCCTTCTGCTTGAACTTGACCCATTCCGGGTTGGTTGCACCCACCACACCGATCTTGACCGGATTGTCCTTGCTGCCCTTGGCTGCGGCCTCATCGGCGCCGGCGAAAGCGCGATAGCCGAAGAATGCGGCCACAGCGATAATAGCTACCACTACAACGGCAATAATCGTATTGCGCAAAGTGTGGTTCACACGCACCGGTTCGTTGTTGTTGGCCGGGGACGCCGGCTGGGTTGCTGTTGTCATTGGATTTCCTCTCTCTCCAAAAATTGTTGACGAGTAACACCGTAGCGTCCTCAGACCAGTCATGCGGCCAAAAACGGGCAAATGCCATATAGGTGTCTTTTATGACGAGTACACAATGGCATCTGCCGTCACGGTTTAATAACGCGTTACAGGCAGGTCGAGAGGAACTTCGACAATGGAAGACGTGACTATTGACGAACCGCACCATGACATCAAGGCCGTTTTTTTCGACATTGACGGCACGCTTACCAGTTTCGTGACTCATACCGTTCCCGCGTCCACCGTCGAGGCCATTCACCGCCTGCAAGCTGGGGGAATCAAAGTTTTCATCTGTACGGGCCGCGCACCATCGCAAATGAATGTCGTGCTTGACACCATGCCGGTGACTTTCGACGGCATCGTGGCATTCAACGGACAGTACTGCTTTGACAACACCGGCTTCTTCGCCTCACAGGCAATTGATACCGGTGACATTCGTATTATCATCAACTGGTTGGCAGCTCACCCGGAAGTGGTATGCAACTTCGGAGAAAAAGATTACGTATATTTCAATCATTCGAACGATCGATTGCAGGCCACATGGAAAAAATTGGGAAAAACAGCGCCGACACGATACTTCGACGATCCCATGCCGCGTGCAATCACGCATGAGACCTTCCAGATCAGTCCATTCATCGCCGCCGAACAGGAAGCGGAACTGGTGGGCCTTTGCAGCAACATCCGTGGAGTGCGGTGGCACCCGGATTTCACCGATCTGATTCCTGCCGATGGCGGCAAACCGCGTGGCATACAACGATTCATGAAGCATTACGGTATTGCCCGCGAGCAGACTATGGCATTCGGCGATGGTGGCAACGATACCGACATGCTTGCATTTGCAGGCATAGGCGTGGCTATGGGTAATGCTACGGCTGAGCCCAAAGCCGCAGCTGATTACATCACCGATGATGTCGATCATGACGGCGTGCTCAATGCTTTACTCCATTGGGGTGTGCTGAAGGATTGAGCCGACAGTAACGAATTCGTTCATGGATTCGTATGCCAATGCGCTGCATTCATGTACCGCGTGCGACAAAGCGAATACAAAAAGGCCTGGGATTTTCTCCCAGGCCTTCTCTATGCGTTATCGAGATTGATAGACGCTATGCACAGAGTGCATCACTCGTTGTCGCCAGCGGTAGCGGCGGTAGCGGTGACAGCGCCCTTCTCCTCGGTGTTCACGCCGGAGTAGATCCAGTCGGTGTAATCCGGGTGATCGTAGCCATTGTCGACAGCGAACTGGAAGGCTTCCTCACGGAAGGCCTCAAGCTCAGCGATCTTGTCGGCGTACTTCTCAGCGTCGATCATGCGCAGAGCCTCAGCAGTCAGCTCGTAACGATCGATGCGGTTGACGCGAACCATGTCGTACGGGGTAGTGGTGGAGCCCTCTTCCTCGTAGCCGTGGACGTTGAAGTTGTCGTGGTTCGGGCGATCGTAGATCAGGCCGCGCACGTCGTGAGCGTAGGAGTGGTAAGCGAACAGCACCGGCTTGTCAGCGGTGAAGATATCGGCGAACTCCTCGTCAGTCAGAGCCTCGTCGTTCTCCTTAGCGGACTGCAGGGAGAGCAGATCAGCGACGTTGACGACCTTGAACTTGATGCCCATAGCCTTCAGCTTGTCGGAAGCGGCCATGATCTCCTGAGTCGGGACATCGCCGGCAGCGGCAAGCACGACCTCGGCCTCATCGTTGGACTTGGCAGTGGAAGCCCAATCCCAAGCGGCAGCACCCTTCTCAAGCTCAGCGCGAGCCTCGTCCAGGGTCAGCCAAGTGGCAGCCGGCTGCTTACCAGCGATGATGGCGTTGATCTTGTTGGTGGACTTGTAGCACTTCTCGGCGATAGCCAGCAGCATGTTCGCGTCGGTGGCGAAGTAGATGCCGATGACGTGATCGTTGTGGAAGCACTTGTTCAGGAGCAGGGAGGTGACACCCGGATCCTGGTGGGAGAAGCCGTTGTGATCCTGACGCCACACGTGAGAGGAGACGAGCAGGTTCATGGAGGCGATCGGCTTACGCCACGGAATCTCGCGGACGGTAGCCTCAAGCCACTTGGCGTGCTGGTTCAGCATGGAGTCGATCACGTGGACGAAGGACTCGTAGGAGCTCCAGATGCCGTGACGACCAGTCAGCAGGTAAGCCTCAAGGAAGCCTTCCATCTGGTGCTCGGACAGCTGCTCGACGACCTGGCCGGAGACGTGCATGTGCTCGTCGACCTCGTCGGAGATGTAGCCGGCATCCCACTGCTTGTTGGTGACCTCGTAGGAAGCCTGCAGACGGTTGGAAGCGGTCTCATCCGGTCCGAAGATACGGAAGTCGTGCATGTTGCGAGCGATGATGTCGCGGGTGTAGGCGCCCAGAGTACGGGTGGCTTCGAGCTGGCCCCAGCCGTGGCCGTACTTCTTGACTTCCTTGACCTCGTAGTTCTCGAGCTCCGGCAGATCCAGATCCTTGCGGATCACGCCGCCGTTAGCGTTCGGGTTGGCACCGATGCGCAGCTCGCCCTTCGGCATGAAGGCCAGAACGTCGTCCTTGACGGCGCCGTTCTCGTCGAACAGCTCCTCCGGCTTGTAGGACTCCAGCCAGTTCTTCAGAACCTCGAAGTGGGCCTCGGTATCGCGGGCGGAAGCCAGCGGCACCTGGTGAGAGCGCCAGGAACCCTCGGTCTTCTTGCCGTCGATGTACTTCGGGCAGGTCCAGCCCTTCGGGGTGCGGAAGATCAGCATCGGGTAGAACGGACGGTGGACGTTGTCGGTCTGAGCGGTGGCCTTGATGTCGCAGATCTCGTCCCAGATGGTCTCCCACAGCTCGGCGAAGCGACGGTGGATGGACATGTGGTCCTCATCGTCGAAGCCGGCGACGAACTCGTACGGCTCATAACCCATGCCGTGGAAGAACTCGTGCAGCTCTTCGTCGGAAATGCGGGACAGGATGGTCGGGTTGGCGATCTTGTAGCCGTTGAGGTGCAGGATCGGCAGCACGATACCATCGGTGCGCGGGTTCACGAGCTTGTTGGACTGCCAGCCGGTAGCCAGCGGGCCGGTCTCAGCTTCGCCGTCGCCGACGATGGCCGGGACGAACAGGCTCGGGTTGTCCATGATGGCACCGTAAGCGTGGGACAGAGCGTAGCCCAGCTCACCACCCTCATGAATGGAGCCCGGGGTCTCCGGAGCGAAGTGGGACGGAATGCCGCCCGGGTAGGAGAACTGACGGAAGAACTTCTGCAGACCAGCCTCATCCTTGGTGATCTTCGGGAAGGTCTCGGTGTAGGTGCCGTCCAGGTAGGACTGGGAGGTACCAGCCGGGCCACCGTGGCCCGGGCCCATGATGATCACGGTGTTCTGGCCGTGATCAGCGATGAAGCGGTTGATGTGGCCGATGAGGAAGTTCAGGCCAGGGGTGGTGCCCCAGTGGCCCACCAGACGGTGCTTGACGTCTTCGCGGGTGAACGGCTCCTTCATCAGCGGGTTGCTACGCAGGTAGATCTGGCCGATGGAGAGGTAGTTGGCGGCGCGCCAGTACTTGTCGACGCCTTCGAGGGCTTCCTCGGAAACCGGAGCGTTCAGCTTCTTCCAAGGGGTGCCAATAACAGGACTCGTCATGTGTACTCCTGTACTCCTGCACGGTATCGTGCGATTGATTATTTCTGTTCGGTCGCGGGCCTCGATTCCTTGCGGTACCAAGGCTTTCCGTTCCCAATCAATCGTCATGGTACGAGGACAACACGACTTTTGAACGATTTCTTGCGGGTGTGTTCGAAAATGTTAGCGAAATATCACTATTTGTTCGTTTCTGCGAGGCGATTGTCACTATTGCCAAAAGACGCACAATGGTCATAAACGGCGGAAATACAAGGAAAACCAGCATTATCCCCACTCTTTCCACGTTCGATTTAACTGCGTTAATATCGGCGTGTTGAGCCTAAACGCCCTCTTTTTGTGCGTATTCCGCACATTCGCGGCGCGTGTCGGGCTTGTCTGCTTTGCCGGCGATAATCAGGAATACTGCAAGCTCGACAATCCCATGAACGTTAGGGGAATATCAATGGCAAATGGTCCTGTGCTCGTCGTCGATTTCGGCGCCCAGTACGCCCAACTCATCGCCCGCCGCGTACGCGAAGCGGGAGTCTACTCGGAATTGGTGCCGCATTCCATGCCCGTAGACGAAATCTTAGCCAAGGATCCGAAGGCGATCATTCTCTCCGGCGGACCGGCATCCGTGTTTGAACCAGGCGCCCCTTCCATCGACGCCAAGGTGTTCGAAGCCGGCGTACCGGTGCTCGGCATCTGCTACGGATTCCAGGTCATGGCCTACGAGCTTGGCGGCAAGGTGGATAAGGCCGCGCTCGGCGAGTATGGCAAGACCTCCGCAGTGGTAGATGACGCATCATCTATTCTGGCTGACTCCCCGGCAGAGCAGACCACATGGATGAGCCACGGCGTGGCCGTCGAGCAGGCTCCGGCCGGCTTCGAGGTGCTCGCCCACACCGAAGGCGCACCGGTGGCCGCCATGGCGGACGAGTCCCGTAAACTCTACGGCGTGCAGTGGCATCCCGAGGTCAAGCACTCGCCGCTCGGTCAGCAGCTCATCGAGAACTTCCTGCATCGTTGCGCCGCGCTGCCCAATGACTGGAACGCCTCGAACATCATCGAAACCGAAGTCAAGAAGATTCGCGAAAAGGTCGGCGACGCCGAGGTGATCTGCGGATTGTCCGGCGGAGTGGATTCCGCTGTTGCCGCAGCTTTGGTGCACAAGGCCATCGGCGACCAGCTCACCTGCGTGTTCGTGGACCATGGTTTGCTGCGCAAGGGCGAAGTCGAACAGGTCAAGCATGACTTCGTGACCGCCACCGGCATCAAGCTCATCACCGTGGACGCGGCCGATGACTTCCTGACTGCATTGAAGGGTGTCTCCGAACCGGAGCGCAAACGCAAAATCATCGGCGAGAAGTTCATCCGCACCTTTGAGAAAGCCCAGCAGCAGGTGCTTGAGGAAGCCGGCGCGCGCGGCAAGGAAGTCAAATTCCTCGTGCAGGGCACGCTCTACCCCGACGTCGTCGAATCCGGCGGCGGCGACGGTGCCGCCAACATCAAATCCCACCACAATGTGGGAGGTCTGCCTAAGGACATCAAATTCCAGCTCATCGAACCGCTGCGAACCTTGTTCAAAGACGAGGTCCGCGCGATCGGCACCGAGCTCGGCCTGCCCGATGAGATCGTCTGGCGTCAGCCGTTCCCCGGTCCGGGCCTCGGCATCCGCATCATCGGCGAAATCACCAAGGAACGCCTCGACCTGTTGCGCGAAGCCGACGCCATCGCCCGCGAAGAGCTTTCCAAGGCCGGTCTCGATCGTGACATCTGGCAGTGCCCGGTCGTACTGCTCGCCGACGTGCATTCTGTGGGCGTTCAGGGCGACGAGCGCACCTACGGCTCCCCCATCGTGCTCCGTCCGGTTTCCTCGGAAGACGCCATGACCGCTGACTGGGCCCGCGTACCGTACGACGTGCTCGCCACCATCTCCACGCGCATCACCAACGAATGCCGCCAGATCAACCGAGTGGTGCTGGATTGCACTAGCAAGCCCCCGGCAACCATCGAATGGGAGTGAAATGCTCTGATGGAGCGTTAGCTGGTGCCGTTATCTATAGGTGGAACGCCATCTGGGATAACGGCATCGCTGTTATATGAGGACTTGTGTGGTGTTCGCGGCATAATATTCTGAGCTTTTTGACGTGGGGAGCTTTCGATTTGCCTACGACTCCCGCAAATAACTGTTTCACGCGAGTCGTACCAAATTAAACACCTTGGCCAATAAGCATTCATTTCCCGGAAATGGCTTTATTTCAACGATTTGCAATAATGAACCATGATCCCAACGCTTCAGTGAAACGTTTAACGTAGCAATCGTGGCAACGTTGCGTGCCACGTTATTGCATAATCGTTGTTATTGACGAGATGTGGCACATGCGTTGCCATGTTGAGCAAGAATGGGCGGAAGCGCTGCTTTGGAAATTGGAGAATGCCTATGACAATGCCGACATGGGATCAGACGTTGTTCCCTATCATGAAAGAGCTTGCTGGAGGTGAAGTACGCACGGCGAAAGAACTACGCGAAAAAGTGATCGACGTATTTCATATGTCAGTGGATGAGCAAGGGGAGACTCTAAAAAGCGGTCAGCTGCGTATTTCGAATCGTGTCGGTTGGGGATTAACCCATTTGCATAAAGCAAAACTCATCGAAAACGCTGAGAAGCGAGGATCGTATCGGATTACTGAGGATGGAAAAGCGTTCTTGAACACGCATTGCGATGGTTTCGCTCGTGAACAGTTGGAAGCCGTGCCGGCATTTATCGCATGGAAAAAAGGGTATCAAGACAAGAATGATGAGGTAAAGAGCTCCCCGGTATTCAACCATGAGGACGTTAGTACCGCTACTTCTGATGATCAGACTCCAGAAGACCTGATGGAAAAGGCATCGGAGCAGCTCAATGAAACGCTTGCCTCAGAGCTGCTTGATCGCATCATGGCAAATGATCCCTATTTCTTCGAGCGTTTGGTAACCAAGTTGGTATTGGGTCTTGGATATGGGGACCTGTCGCAGACCTCCGGTGAAGTTACGAAGAAAAGTGGAGACGGAGGTATCGACGGCGTAGTCAGATTGGATAGGCTCGGTTTGGACTCTGTTTACATTCAAGCCAAACGTTGGAACAGCGATCATGTGGTTGGCCGACCCGATATTCAAGGTTTTGTGGGTGCGCTAGTCGAAAACGGGGCTCAGCGCGGTGTATTTATCACAACTTCACGTTTTTCGGAGGAAGCTCGTCGTTATGCTGAGGTAAGCATGCGTTCCAGCAATCTTAGCGTCGTTCTCATTGACGGTATGACATTAACGAAGTTGATGATTGAATACAACGTTGGAGTCAGCGTGAAAACCTCTTACGAAGTCAAAGCGGTGGATAACGATTTCTTCGACAACGAGTAATGGCAATGCAGGGGTGCGATCCCTGTAGTTTCAGCCTGCTTTTATGTGTCACGGCAGAACTGATTCGTCCGGTATAATTTTTTCGTTTACGACGATGTTCGGAAAGGAATACCGCCTTATGCGTCAGGGCTTCGACAACAAGAAGTATATTGAGCTGCAGTCCGATAACATTCGAAAGCGCATCGCACAGTTCGGCGGCAAGCTGTATTTGGAATTCGGAGGCAAACTATTCGATGACTACCACGCCTCCCGCGTGCTGCCGGGCTTCGAGCCAGACGTGAAATTCCAGATGCTCAAAACCATGGCGCACGATGTGGAAGTCGTCATCGCCATCAACGCCAATCACATTCAACAAGGCAAGGCCCGCGGCGATCTCGGCATCCCTTATGACGAGGACGTATTGCGGCTGATCGATATTTTCCGTTCGCACGGCCTATATGTAGGTTCCGTGGTGCTCACCCAGTACGCCGGGCAGCCGGCCGCCGACGCCTACCGTCACCGCCTCGAACAGCTTGGCGTCACTTGCTACCTGCATTACCCGATCGCCGGCTACCCGCATGACATCGAACACATCGTCTCCGAGGATGGCTACGGTCGGAACGATTACGTTGAAACCAGTCGTCCGCTTATCGTGGTCACCGCGCCCGGCCCCGGATCCGGCAAGCTTGCCACCTGTCTGAGTCAGCTCTACCATGAGCATCGCCGTGGTATTCAGGCTGGATACGCCAAGTACGAGACCTTCCCGATCTGGAACTTGCCGCTAAATCACCCTGTCAACATCGCATACGAGGCCGCAACCGTGGATTTGGACGATGCCAACATCATCGATCCGTTCCATCTGGAAGCGCACGGCGAGACCACCGTCAATTACAACCGTGATGTCGAGGCGTTTCCTGTACTCAAGGCCATGATGGAACGCATCATGGGCGAGAGCCCCTATCAGAGCCCCACCGATATGGGCGTGAACATGGCAGGGTATGCGATCAGCGACGATGAGGCTTGCCGCGAAGCCGCGAAACTTGAGATCGTACGCCGATATTTCACCGCATGCGTGGATTTGAAACGTAGCGGCACCGGAGAGGAACAGGTCGAACGTCTGCTGTCGATTATGAAAAAGGCCGGTGTGGATGAGAACCTGTCCCCTGCCCGCGCCGCAGCTCTGGACAAGGAAGCGTCCACCGGCGCACCTGCCGGAGCGATGGTATTGTCCGACGGCCGAGTCATCACCGGCAAAACCGGAGTGTTGCTCGGCGCAGCCAGCGCACTGCTCATGAATGCGCTCAAAGCCGTCACCGACGTAGACCCCGAGCTTCCGGTGATCGACGACAATGCCATCGAACCTATCTGCCGGTTGAAAACAGAGCATCTCAACAGCGAAAACCGACGGCTGCATTCCGACGAGACATTAATCGCGTTGTCAATCACCAGCGCCACCAGCCCCGAGGCCGCCCGGGTGATCAACGGTCTTGAACAGTTGCGCGGGGCCGACGCCTTCTTCTCGGTTATCATCTCCGCAACCGACGAAGCGCTGTATCGCAAACTCGGCATTACTGTCTGTTGCGAACCGAAATACGAACGAGTCAGCCTATACCATAAATAAAGTTCAGATCGTCAAGGGCACCATGGTCCGCGACTGTCAGCCAGTAAACAGGAAGGAGTCAGGCAGAAGCTCAAGCAGAGGCCGAAAGCCCAGTCCATCACATTCATTCCCCGAGCATTGAATCTCTGAGAATCATGCGTTCAGACCACGGCACCGATAACTGTCGTGGTCTGTTGCTGTAATGCATGCGAGAAAGAGTGGTTTTAGAGGTAAGAAGAATAACAGTGGCATCTGCAACGCATGGACGGTTCATCGGACTCGACGGCATTAAAGGATTCGCTCTCATCGGCATCATGCTGTATCACTGCATGCAGCAGCAGCTGCCCGGCGGATTCTACGGCGTCGATATGTTCTTCACCGTATCCGGATTCCTTATTGCGGCCAGCCTGTTCCGCTCGCTTGCTGCCAAAGGTTCGATAAACCTCGAACGGTATATTCCCAAACGTGCGGTCAGGCTCTACCCGGGACTTTTGTTGCTGATTCCGGTAATCGTCTCCGTCGGGTGGCTGTTTGACAAAGACATGCTGGTCTCCATCCGCAATCAGGTCATCACCGTGTTGCTCGGATGCTATAACTGGTATGCCATTGCGGGCGGGCAGAGCTATTTCGATCAGATGAATCCGCAGGTGTTCCGCCATCTATGGTTCATCGGCGTACTCATGCAGTTCTATGTGATCATCCCACTGATTGCATGGCTGATGTGGAAGATCCGACGTACACATCTTGCCTCATTGATTCCGTTGGCGCTTGCGGCCGGCAGCGGCGCAGCCATGTGGTATCTCTACGTGCCGGGCGCAGATCCGACCCGAGTATATTTCGGCACCGACACTCACGGCGTGGGGCTGATGCTTGGTGTGGCTCTCGCGTGGTGGGTCACCGCCGATCAGCGCCACCATGCGCACAGCGATTTCCCCGCCACGCGCATGGCCCGTTCCGGTCGACGGAGTCTCGGTACGCATACTGCGCAACAGCACAACTCACTTGAGCGTCATCTCTGGTACGCCGTTGCGCCGCTGTTCGCTTTTCTTAGTCTTATCGCGCTGATTTGCATGGCCATCCTTGGCAAGCAGGACGCGTTCGCGTTCCGCGGCGGCATTCTTCTGTCCAGTCTGCTCTCTGTGCTGCTTATCGCCGGCACAATCTCACAGGACTCATGGATGCAAAGCCTTATGGTGTTCAAGCCGCTGGCTGCTCTCGGCAAGTATTCGTACGGCATTTACCTGTGGCATTGGCCGCTGTGGATTCTTTCCGGTGCGCTGGCTCCAAAGATTTTCAAAACGGCCGGTCCATGGACTTTGGTCATGACCGCAACACTCACCGCTGTGGCCGCGACCATCTCCTGGATCATGGTCGAAAAACCGGCCGCCAAGTATTCTGCATTGTTCGTGCTTGTTCCCTACCGTAATGTGACGGCGCTGCACATCGTGCGCGCAATCATTGTTGACCTGATCGTAGTAGCCTCCGTGTTCGGCACCGTACAGGGCATGGTCAACGCCCCGGACAAAACGGCCATGCAAATGCAGCTCGAGCAGCAAGCCCAGCAACTTGAAGCACAGCAGAAAGCCAATCATGAACTGATTCGCAAAGCGGTACCTGCTCCTCCCAAGCCGAAGCATGAGATGCCCACCGGAGACCAGATCACCGCCATCGGAGATTCGGTCATGCTGGCTTCTTCCGATGGTCTTTCCTCGGTGTTCCCCGGTATCAATACCGACGCCAGCGTCTCTCGTTCGATCATGGTAGCCCCCGAACTACTCGGCAACGATCTTACGGCCGGCACATTGCGCCAATGGGTGCTGCTGGGATTGGCCACCAACTCCGCCATTACCCCCGATCAGCTTGATCAGATCCACAACATGATTGGACCTGATCGTGTCCTTGTACTGGTCAACGCCCATGGCGATCGTACCTGGATCCCACCGACCAATCAGGTGCTTGCGGACTATGCCGCCGCTCATCCGGACGATGTGCTGCTCGTGGACTGGGATGCCGCGGCAACGGCGAATCCACAGATACTTGGTTCAGACGGCATTCACCCGACCATCGGCAGCGATCTTTATGCGCAAACGGTCAAGCAATCCATCGCTCAATGGATCAAGGCCGGCCACTGAACCGAAGTTCACCGCAAGACGAATACCATCGAGATCCTCATCGAATATCGGCCTGAGACGGGGATGTGCAAGATATGTCATCCGTGATCGCGCGCTTCGTGGTACGTCCGGTGAACATCCGGCAACGCGGGCGTGACTTCCCCGTCGTCAAGCACAGCTAGACTGAAAAAGCAGTTCAGACCACACGTTGGGAGTAATGGTGAGCGCAATCCTCGAAGGAAAGCCTGATAAAAACCTCATTCTCGTTACGGGAAGAATTCATCCGAAGCTGGCTCAGGACGTTGCCGATCAACTTGGCATCGATGTCCTGGAAACCACAGCGTATGACTTCGCCAACGGCGAGATGTATGTGCGGTACACCGAATCGGTGCGCGGTGCCGATGTATTCGTATTGCAAAGCCACTACAAGCCTATTAACAAGGCCATCATGGAACAGCTCATCATGATTGATGCGCTCAAGCGTGCCTCCGCCCGTTCCATCACTGCTGTATGCCCGTTGCTTGGGTATTCCCGTCAGGATAAGAAGCATCGTGGTCGTGAGCCTATTTCGTGCCGTCTGGTGTTCGATCTGCTTAAGACCGCCGGTGCGGACCGCATCATGTCTGTGGATTTGCATGCCGCACAGTCTCAGGGCTTCTTCGACGGGCCGGTAGACCATCTCATCGCCATGCCGGTGCTGGTCGATTACATTCGCGATCGTTTCCAGGGACATCTGGACAATGTGGCAGTCGTTTCACCGGATGCCGGACGTATTCGCGTCGCGGAACAATGGGCACAGCGCCTCGGCGGCGGCCCGCTTGCCTTCGTCCACAAGACTCGTGACATCACTCGCCCGAATCAGGCCGTCGCAAACCGCGTGGTCGGTGACGTAGCCGGCAAGGATTGTGTACTGGTCGATGATTTGATTGACACCGCCGGCACCATCGCCGGTGCATGCCACGTGCTTCAAGACGCCGGAGCCAAGTCGGTGACCGTGGTAGCCACTCACGGCGTGCTTTCGGGACCTGCCATCGAACGATTGAAGAACTGCGGAGCGCGAGAGGTCGTGCTCACGGACACCGTCCCGATTCCGGACGAGAAGCGTTGGGATGGTCTTACCGTGCTCTCGATCGCCCCTCTGCTGGCCAGCGCCATACGTGCCGTGTTCGAAGACGGATCGGTGGCCGAGCTGTTCGATACGTATCCTGAGCATCACGGTCAGGGCTTCCTGTTCGCATGACCTCACGTGCCGGGCGAGACATCATCTCCCGGTTCTGCGCAACACGACTTGCCGATGATGTCTTGCTCAATCCGGCACATATGGTATAAATAAATATTTGTGGGTTGTAAGACCCACCACTCCCCCATGGTGTAATGGCAGCACACGGGTCTTTGGAACCCTTTGTCTTGGTTCGAGTCCAGGTGGGGGAGCTAGTTGACGGCCGTCCGGACATCCGGGCGGCCGTCTATTGTTTTGAGATGATTCAATTACTGGTATTCCAAACGAAGGGAATATGTCCGTTATGGCATTATCTGCTGCCATTGTGCTCGCCGCTGGCGAAGGCACACGCATGCGCTCCAACAAACCGAAGGTGCTGCACACTTTCGCCGGAAAAACCTTCCTGAATCGAGTTATGGATTCAGTCGCGGCGCTGGAGCCGGACACACTGGCCGTTGTCGTTCATTTCCAAGCTGAACGAGTATCCGAAGCGGCGCGTTCCTACAATGAACATGTCGCCATCGTCAATCAGGATGATATTCCCGGCACCGGTCGTGCCGTGCAATGTGCGATGGCCCAACTCGCCGATCAGGGTCAGCTCAATGGCCCGGTGCTGATCGCAGCTTCCGATATGCCGCTGCTGGACAGCCGCACACTACGTGAACTAGTCGATTTCCATTCTGCTTCCGGCAATGGTGCCACCGTCCTGACCACCATCCTTGATGATCCCACTGGGTACGGCCGCATCATCCGTGATCGCGAAGGCAATGTACTGCGTATTGTGGAGCAGAAGGACGCCAATCGCAGTGAGTTGGCAGTTCAAGAGGTGAACACCTCCGTGTATGTGTTCGACGCGGCTTTGTTGGTTCAGGCCATCGCCGATCTCAAATCCAATAACGCGCAGGGCGAGTTCTATCTCACCGATGCCTTGGAAACCGCCCGCTCCGCCGGCAAGGTCGGCGCCTTCACCGCACCCGACCCGTTGACTGTCGAAGGTGTAAACGACCGAGTGCAACTGTCCGCATTGTCCAAGACATACAACCGACGTGTCTGCGAACACTGGATGCGCGAGGGAGTGACCATTCTCGATCCGGAGACTACATGGATCGAAGACGATGTGCAGATCGGCCGCGATGCCACTATTCTGCCCGGCTGCTTCCTGCAAGGTCACACGGTAATCGGACAGGATGCTGTAGTCGGCCCCTACACCACGCTTATCGACGCAGTGATAGACGACGGTGCCACCGTTGAACGTTCCCGCGTTCAGGAGTCGCATATCGGAGCCCGTACCAACATCGGCCCTTGGACTTATTTGCGTCCGGGCAACGAATTCGGCGAAGACGCCAAGGCCGGCGCGTTCGTGGAAATGAAGAAAGCCCATATCGGCAACGGTACGAAGGTTCCTCATCTGAGCTATATAGGTGACGCTCAGCTCGGCGAACATACCAACATCGGAGGCGGCACCATTACCGCCAATTATGATGGCGTGCATAAGAACCGCACCGTTATCGGTGCCGGATGTCATGTCGGTGCCGGCAATCTGTTCGTGGCTCCGGTCGAGGTGGGAGACAATGTGACCACCGGTGCCGGCTCTGTGGTACGTCACGCCGTGCCCAGCGACACGATGGTCTACTCCGAGAACACGCAGCATAACGTCGAGGGCTGGAAGCCCGCTTGGGAGCGCTGAATCGTGCCGGCATTGCAAGACTCAATCAACGCGGTCCGCGTGGCCGCTGAAGCTGCCGACCGTATCAAGGCCACCGATATCGTAGCCTTCGATGTAGCGGATTTACTGGGTATCACCGATATCATGATGATTGCCGGGGCCTCCAACGAACGCCAGGTCTTGGCGGTGGCCGAAGAAATCGAAAAAGATCTGTATCTCAAATGCGACGGCCGTCAGCCACGTTCTCGCGAAGGCTTGACCGAAGGACAGTGGGTACTGCTCGACTACGGCGATTTCGTGGTTCATGTCATGCATGAGGAGTCACGCGAATTCTACGGTCTTGAACGTCTGTGGAAGGACTGTGCGTCCATCGATCTGCAGCTCGCTCATCCAGAAGAACGTTCGCTTTCCGACGCAGTCCGCAGCAACGAGCCGATGGCCGCCATTGACTGATAGGAAAACACGGATGGCAGTACAACACGTTCGCTCGATCTTTCTGATTCGTCATGGACGCACTTCCTACAACGCCGCGCATAAGCTGCAGGGGCAGGTGGATATCCCGCTGGATTCCGTGGGCGAGTGGCAGGTGCGTCAGACCGCTTCGGCGCTGAAAAAGCTGTATGTAGACACTCGGCCGCAAAACGACCGACGCATTATCGTGTGTTCAGACCTGTCCCGTGCGCACGCCACCGCGCAGGCCTTTGCCGATGTGTTGGGCGGCAGCGAAGCGGGCATCGAGGTCCATGATGATCCGCGTGTCAGAGAACGCAGTTTCGGCGACTGGGATGGACATGCCGTAAGCGAATTGTCGGAGCGTTATCCCGAGGATTTCCGTTCATGGATGGAGCATCGCGGCGGCGAGCTCAAATACGGCGCCGAGCCGAAAGAGCATGTCGGCTCACGTGGCGTTGAAGCATTGATGGATTGGTCTACCCGCGCCGGCGACGATACGGATCTATTCGTGTTCTCGCACGGCGCATGGATCGCTCAGACGTTGCAAACACTGTTGGGCTTAAGTCGTATCGATTCAACGTTCGCATCCGTCGTTTCCATGCGTAATGCGCATTGGGTGCGATTGGTGCCGATGGATGTCAGCGAGACCGCGCCGGATGGTACGGCCCGGCAGTCCACGCGATGGCGGCTGATGGACTACAATCACGGACCGGCCATCGCCGATACGGATGAGTGGGAGCGGGAGCGCTGAAAAGCGTTGCAATCATTGGTGTGTCGCACTGTTGCAGGGCCATTACGAAACACGCGACACACCGATAGTTGCCTGTTTCGGACCTCCGGGGTAATGTATACGAGGTCCGAAACGGACTGACAACTGAATTACGGGGCTATAGCGCAGCTGGTAGCGCATCTCCATGGCATGGAGAGGGTCAGGGGTTCGAATCCCCTTAGCTCCACGAAGAGACCACGGTCTCCCCCGATTCCAACGAATCGATAACTGAATTACGGGGCTATAGCGCAGCTGGTAGCGCATCTCCATGGCATGGAGAGGGTCAGGGGTTCGAATCCCCTTAGCTCCACAGATGAAAGGCCGGTGCTTGTTAGTACCGGCCTTTTGCTAATCCGTCACCATGACGCATTCCTCCCGCATAGCAGCCGGTGAATCACGACACCTGCGTAAACGATAACACTGATTCCCTTGTCGAAGCCATTACAATGAGGGGTGGTCCTGACAGTGTTATTTATCAAAGGAGACAAACATCGTGACCGTCACCCGTGTATATATTGCCAGTCCTGAAGGCGCCAATGGCCGCAACGTCGTGGCCTACGGCGTGCTCAATGCGCTGACCTCGAAGTACAAGACCATCGTATTCCGCCCGGCGGTGTCCAATCATGATGATTTCACGCCGGTATTGCTTTCCGCATCGAACGCCGGGCTTGGCGTAGCTCTGTCTACCGGTCTCGACGTGCACAAAGTACGTGCCGATAAGAACACCGCTCGCGGAGACATCATCGGAGCCTTCAACGACGCGATGGATGTCGCCCGCGCGGATGCGGCACTGATCGTAGGCACTGACAAGTCACACGTGAACGACCCGACCAGCTACGAATTCAACGCCAATGTGGCCGCGGATCTGCAGGCCGGTGTCTTCTTGGCCGTATGCACCATCGACCGCTGGCCTCATGAACTGGATGAGACCGTTCAGCTGTCCATCGAAGGCATGGAAGCCGCCGGCAACAAAGTACTCGGCATCTTCGTGACTGGTTGTGAGCCGCGCCATGCCGTATCCGTCAAGGAGACATTGGCCAAATACGGACTGCCGGTCTGGACGATTCCACAGGTGTCCTTCACCGACGGTTCTTCCAAAGATCTCGCTTTGGAGACTTTCCGGAAGAACGCCCCCACCGAGGAGGTGCTCGCCGCACTTGATGTGGAGGTCACCGCTCCTACCACTCCGTATGCTTTCCAGTTCAGTCTGCTCGGCAAGGCCAAAAGCAACAAAAAGACCATCGTGCTGCCCGAAGGTGAGGAAGACCGCATTATCAAGGCGGCCGATTACCTGCTGGAACGCGAAATCGTGAACCTCATCATCGTCGGCAACAAGGAATCCATTCTGGCTCGGGGCAAGGAACTCGGTCTCAATTATCTGGAGCGCGCGCGGTTCCAAGCCATGGATGACGAGATTATTCTCAAACCGATGGTCGCCAAGCTATGCGAGCTGCGCGCCAAGAAGGGCATGACCGAAGAACAGGCCCGCAAGCAGCTGACTGATGCCAGCTACTTCGGTACCATGCTCGTGGTGCTCGGCTACGCTGATGGATTGGTGTCCGGTTCCGTGAATTCCACCGCTAACACCGTACGCCCGGCCCTGCAGGTCATTAAGACCAAGCCCGGCCAGAAACTGGTGTCCGGCGCATTCCTCATGTGCTTCAAGGACCATGTGGCCGTATTCGCCGATTGCGCCATCAATCTGAACCCGGATGCAGAGCAGCTCTCCGAAATCGCTCTGCAGTCCGCCGAAACCGCACGCGCTTTCGGCATTGATCCGAAGGTCGGCATGCTCTCCTACTCCACGCTCGGCTCCGGCAAGGGCCCCGATGTGGATGTGGTCGAAGAAGCCACGAAGCTGCTTAAGGAGAAGGCCCCGGATCTGCCGGTGGTCGGTTCCATCCAGTTCGATGCAGCCTGGTCACCCACCGTCGCCGCTACCAAGGCCAAGGGCAACGATGTGGCCGGACACGTCAACGTGTTCGTCTTCCCGGACCTGTGCGCCGGCAACATCGCGTATAAGGCGGTGCAGCGCTCTTCCGGAGCCCTCGCCATCGGCCCGGTACTGCAAGGTCTGAACAAGCCGGTCAACGACCTGTCCCGCGGCGCTCTGGTGCAGGACATCATCAACACCATAGCCCTGACCGCCATCGAAGCCCAGTGACCGTTCTGCATCATCAACTAATTGCCTAGGTAACATTTCTGAGGCAGAATGGGAAGTTTGGGGATGCGATGCGGGACCGTAAGCTTGGCCGAACGGCCTTGAGTGTGTCCAGCATCGCATCCCCAAACTTCCCACGGTCCAATTGCAATCAAACATGCAATGTGGCTCTTTCTTATGCAAAGAACCGCATTTTGTAGCAACTAGCGAGTAATCTAATCATCGGTAACCCGCGTATTCGCGGGACTGAAATATATCACAATGGAGGATGCCCACAATGGCGAAAACCGTCCTTGTCATCAATTCCGGTTCCAGCTCTATCAAGTACCAGCTGGTGGACCTCGAATCCGGCGAAGGCCTGGCTTCCGGTCTGGTCGAGAAGATCGGCGAACCGATCGACGGCCACTACAAGCACGAGTACAACGGCGAGAAGCATGAGCTTGAAGAGCCGATTCACGACCACGAGCAGGGTCTGAAGCGCGTTCTCGGCTTCTTCGAGGAGTACGGCCCGAAGCTGTCCGACGCCGGCATCGTCGCCGTCGGTCACCGTGTGGTGCAGGGTGGTTCCATCTTCCCGAAGCCGGCTCTGGTCACCGACAAGACCATCAACCAGGTCAAGGATCTGGCTGTGCTCGCCCCGCTGCACAACGGCCCTGAAGCCAAGGGCGCTGAAGTCATGCGTGCTCTGCTGCCGGACGTTCCGCAGATCTTCGTCTTCGACTCCTCCTTCTTCTTCCAGCTGCCGAAGGCTGCCAGCACCTACGCCCTGAACAAGGAGATCGCCGACCAGTACCACATCCGTCGTTACGGCGCTCACGGCACTTCCCACGAGTTCATCTCCTCCGTGGTTCCGGAAGTCATCGGCAAGCCGGCTGAAGGCCTCAAGCAGATCGTTCTGCACATCGGCAACGGCGCTTCCGCTTCTGCTGAGATCTCCGGCAAGCCGGTCGAGACCTCCATGGGCCTGACCCCGCTCGAGGGCCTGGTTATGGGTGGCCGTACCGGTGACATCGATCCGGCTGTGGTCTTCCACCTGATTCGTAACGCCCACATGAACGTGGACGAGCTGGATGCCCTGTTCAACAAGCGTTCCGGCATGATGGGTATGACCGGCTTCGGCGATCTGCGTGAAGTCCACCGTCTGGTGGCCGAAGGCAACGAGGACGCCAAGCTGGCTCTGGATGTCTACGTGCACCGTATCGTCAGCTACATCGGCAACTACACCTACCAGATGGGCGGCTGTGACGTGATCACCTTCACCGCTGGTGTTGGCGAGAACGACGACATCGTGCGCAAGATGGTGTGCGACAAGCTCGCTCCGTTCGGCGTCAAGCTGGATGAGGAAAAGAACGCCACCCGTTCCAAGGAACCGCGTATCATCTCCGCCCCGGATTCCTCCGTGATCATCGCCGTGATCCCGACCAACGAGGAGCTGGCCATCGCCCGCAAGTCCGCTGCCATCGCGGAAGCCGGCGAGGATACGTATGGCAACAAGTTCGCCAAGTGAATCACCTACCGCTGATTCGCTAACGTAAAGACCCTGATGAATTCCGACAGGATTCATCAGGGTCTTTCCTTAATTATCGTGGACTACTTCCCCAGCATGCCGTTCCACATGCCAACGAAGTCCGGCAACGTTTTGCGTGTAGTCGCCACATTGACGATTTGTATGCCAGGCACCGCCAGTCCGATCATCGCAGCAAACGTGGCCATACGATGATCGGCGTACGATTCCATCACCGCACCGTGCAGAGATGCCCTTGGCACCGGCGTAAATGCAATGCCATCAGGCAGCTCGCGGGCTGCTCCCCCGATACGTCTGATCTCAGTGACCAACGCTTCAAGCCGATTCGTCTCATGCCCGCGTAGATGTCCAATGCCGATCATACTTGTTGGCTTGTCGGCAAATACAAGAATCGCTGCCAAGGATGGCGCGATCTCGCCGGCTGCAGTCAAATCAAAATCGTCAAGACCATGGATAGATCCATCTGACGTCACTTCGCAGTAGCGAATGCCGTCCTGTTCAGGGAATGCGACCTTTGCCCCCATACGCTCCAAATAACCAGGCAACAGTCCACCCGGCTGGGTCGTTTCGACCGGCCAATGCGGCACACGCACGGTGCCACCGGCAATCAGTGCAGCTCCTAAGAACGGCGCCGCATTTGATAGATCCGGTTCCACGACCACACGTTCGGGCAACTGCAACGCACCCGGCTTTACCTTCCACACACGGGAGTCCTCGTCGGCGAGCGCATGTCCGCCGGCACCGTTCACATCGGCAACAGTCATACGAATATGCGGCAGGCTTGGTGTCTTCTCCCCCGTATGCTGCAATGTCAATCCGCCGGGCAGACGGGATCCGATCAGCAACAATCCGGAAATGAACTGCGAAGAGCCAGAGGAATCAATGCTGACTTGGACGCGATCCGCCGGAAGCACAGTAGGCGGCGTAATGGTAAACGGCAGCCGTCCTATTTCGCCGTGATAATCAACGGTTGCGCCAAGTTGTTCCAGCCCGTCAAGCACGGGTTTCATCGGACGGGCATACGCCTGCTCATCACCGTCAAAATGTACCGGCCCATCGGCGAACAGCGCAAGTCCGGGTACGAAGCGCATCACCGTACCAGCCAAGCCGCAATAGACATTACCATTCCCCTGGAATCGGCCACCTGCAGGAGGTGTTACGGTAACAGTGGTTTCGTTATCCGGATCGATATCACAGCGTACACCGAGAGAGGCGAGTGCTCCCATCATGAGTTCGGTGTCTCGCGAGCGCAGCAAACCGACGAGCGTAACCGGCTGGGAACCGAGAGCCGCGAGAATGAGATACCTGTTGGACAGCGACTTGCTGCCGGGAATGGTGACGGTTGCGTCGAGTGGCCCGTTCGCCGTTGGTGCGGGCCACAGTTGTAGGTTGTTCGTTTCACTCATGTGCTTTATCGTATCGGTTTCGGTGAAAAACGGCGGCCAGGCGTCCGCTTTCGCGCTATGGTTATGGGCATGCGAGTGATTGAACGTTTCTGCCGGGGCAAGCGGGACGATCAGTCGTTGAATGAGGATGGGCTGATTGTCACCGATGATTTCGCAGCCGTGGTGGATGGTGTGACCAGCAAAAGCGTACGCCATGTATGGCGGCCGAGCGGTGGAGTCGTCGCGAAGAACATACTGATGAACGCTATTGCCGGATTGTCTGCGGACGCAGCAATGCGGCAGGTGCAGGTGAAGCTGGACGCATGCTTGCGAATGCAGTACGGCACAGGTGCCGATGCATCGCTGTTCGAACATGAGCCATGGGAGCGTCTGCAGGCGAATGCGGTTATTTACAGTGCGTATCGGCATGAGGCGTGGCTGTTCGGTGACTGCCAGATCATGGTGAACGGCATGCAGACGCCGACGGTGAAGCGTGTGGATGAACTGCTCGGCGAACTGCGATCGTTCGCCGCTCAAGCGTTGACGGTGCAAGAGAAAAACCATGCATCGTTGGATAACGGGGATGCGCAGCCGTTCGACAACGGTAAGGACTTGCGGACAAAGGGTGAAGTCGATGATCCGGCGCGCGACATGATACTGCCGTTTCTGCGTCTGCAATCGCAGTTTGCGAACAAAACCGGCATGTACGGGTATTTTGTTTTCGACGGATTCACCGATCCCACGTATCCGATTCGAACGGTTCCAGTGCACCCCGGCGACGAAGTAGTACTCGCCTCGGACGGCTATCCTCTGCTGCAAACGACGCTTGTCGAATCGGAACGCGAATTAGAACGTCTGCGCCATGATGATCCGCAACTCATCCGAGACTATCGCACTACCAAAGGTTTCGTTCCCGGTCAGGAGTCGTTCGACGACCGCACTTACCTGCGATTCATAGCCTAGCGTCTGCTCTTCGCTTCTGAAATTGTCGCTTATGGATGTGCGATCGTCGACCAAATCCATTTCCCAGGAATCCTGACGCAGGCTGTCGATGATCAGGCACCGGCGGAGTCTCTTTGGCCCTTTGTTGCGGTCATCGAATCAAATCGGATGAATCATCTCAAGCCAGACAAAAAACAGAACCCCTACTTTCCAAGCGGGAGTAGGGGTTTCGGTCGGGCTAGCGGGATTTGAACCCACGACATCCTGCTCCCAAAGCAGGCGCGCTACCAAACTGCGCTATAGCCCGTTTGCCATTGCCGCAATGCTGAGTCAACGGCACAAGCCACTATTGTATCGCATGTACGGACTACGACACGTTCAAAACCTGAATAAGGGTAGAATGTCATATTGAGTCGAACGGGTCGCACGGCAAATGCATGCATGAAACCTGCATACTTCATGTTTTCGGCGTGTCTCAATGCCGCAAAGACATATTGCCGAACTGATGTAAAGTCGTAGTTCAGCCGGGTCCGATGAGGAGTCCATACAAGGTTCCATCAGTCGGCTGGACGGTCTGTCAGTCGAAAGAGTGTCCGTAGGGCCGGATGGATATGAGGAGGAGCACGCATGGGAAGGCATCAACGCGCCGAAACCTACGGTTTGGTCTCATTCCTGTTTTGCGCCGCGATCGGTGCCGTATCCATGAACGCCTATATGGAATATGCGCCGGCCATTTGGCAGCTCACCCAACGTCGATTCATGGTCTGCTCGGGCATTGTTGCCGGCTGCGGCGTCATTTCGTTCATTATCGGTTACGCCAGCAAATCCCGTTCCCTGAATCTCAACAACGGGTGGTTGGCACCGATTCGGCGCATCGTGGAGATCGTAGCTCTTTCAGTAGTGTATGCAGCCACGATATTCCTTTCCTCGTTCGCGTTGATGGGTGCCGTGAACGACATGATGGGCAACGCCATTTTTGCCGGATACATCTCCAGCATATGCGCAGGTTTTTCCGGCGTTGTGGGCTATATGACCTTCGTCCAGGCTGAGCTTATGAACGCCAAAACATTGGCCAGCCTCTTGCCGTTCTTCGTTGTCTCCGGTGTAGCCACCGCCGGCATGACCACCGACGACCCCTACTGGTATCACAACAACTTCTCCCAGCTCGGCGACCGTACCACATTCGCCGCCCGCATGTTCAATTCGACGCTTATGCTGGCGGGAACCTGCATCATCATCGTCAGCTACTTTGCCATATCCGAACTGGTGACCACCGAACGTCTGCAGCGACTCTGGCACGATCGCACCAACAAAGACCCGAATCGCGGCTATGACATCCCACATTTCATGGCGCGTACCACCATTCTTTCGGTGCTGCTCACCATATCCGGCTTGGCATTCATCGGCATCGGCGTATTCCGATACACGCCGCACAATCTCCTGCATAACATATGCGCCAAGGGTCTGCCCTTTGTCATGCTGATCCTGTTTGTGTTCCTGCCATGGCTTGCGCCGCGCCTGTCCAAAGCAGTGATGGTCGCCTCCGATCTTGCGGCATTGGTGTGTGCAGGATTCTGGGCCAACATGATGATGGGCCATAATACGCTCACCAATGTGGAAGCGCTGGCCGGTCTTATGTTCTTGGGATGGTTCATCGTATTCTCACGCCAGATCGCGGCCATTGAAGCCGATCGAGTCGCGGCACAGCTGCTCCACGCGCAAATGCTGGAAAACGGTTTGACGGACACCCCTGCGGGAACTCCGATCGAGTCGCGTATCGCAGCAGACCGGTAGACTTCCACCAAGCGGCGTTCTCTCCCCCACTTCCCCGTTCCCGATGCAGATGCTTTTCCTGCACATAGCGGAAGACGCAAACGCATCTGGGCAAGACCTTCATCACCGTAAACTGCTCGTCAGTAAAACAAAAACAAGATGGGTCTTGTCACGGCATCGATAGACAGCCGTGACAAGACCCATCCATATCCGAGACTCAGCCCGTTCAATCCGTCGCGGAGCCGAACAACTTCTTCTTCGGCTTCTTGGCGCTCATCAGCATCAGGAAACTTCTGGACGGTGCGGTAATCATGAATCCGGCCTCATAACTCAACTCCGGACCATTGGGATTATGCGTGTCCACGATGAGTTCCCATTTGCGGCCATACCGCTCATCCGGCAACGTGAACATAATCGGTTCATAATGCGCGTTGAAGATAAGGATGAAATCGTTATCGACCATTCGGTTGCCGTACCAATCGACTTCCGGAATGTCGGAACCGTTGAGGTAGATCATCATGGAGAAGGCATGCGTATTCTGCCAATCCTCCATATCCATGATGGAACCGGTATGGTCGAACCACTCGACCTGTGGGATCGTATTGGAATCGTCTCCCGGTTCACGACCGGTGAAGAATCGACGACGATGCAATACCGGATGATCCAGGCGCAAATGGACCAGACGGGAGACGAATTTCAGCATCTCCTTCTGATCCTTGTTCAGGTTCCAGTTGGTCCAGGAAATTTCGTTGTCCTGACAGTAGGCGTTGTTATTGCCCTGCTGGGTGCGGCAAACCTCGTCGCCTCCGCAGATCATCGGAATGCCCTGACTGAGCAATAGCGTGGCGAACATGTTGCGCATTTGACGCTGGCGCAGATCGTTGACGTCCGGAATATTCGTGGGGCCTTCCACACCGCAGTTCCAGGACCGGTTGTTGGATTCGCCGTCCCTGTTGCCCTCGCCATTGGCCGCGTTGTGTTTGTCGTTGTAGCTCACCAAATCGTTAAGCGTGAATCCATCGTGCGCGGTGATGAAGTTCACGGACGCCACCGGTCGGCGGCCGTTGACCTGATACAGGTCGGAGCTGCCCATGAGTCGTGAGGCAAATTCCGGCAACGTGGATGGCTGGGAGCGCCAGAAGTCACGGACGGTATCACGGAATCGTCCGTTCCATTCGGACCAGCTGGAGGGGAAGCCGCCTACCTGATAGCCGCCGGAGCCCAAATCCCATGGTTCGGCGATGAGCTTGACGCGAGAGATAACCGGATCCTGTTCCACGATGTCGAAGAACGCGGACAGCTTGTCTACTTCCTGGAACTGGCGGGCCAGAGTGGCCGCCAGATCGAAGCGGAAGCCGTCCACATGCATTTCGGTGACCCAGTAACGCAACGAGTCGGTGATGAGCTGCAAAGCGTGCGGAGAACGCATCAACAGTGAATTTCCGGTGCCGGTGGTGTCAAAGTAGTGCATCGGATCGCCGTCCACAAGTCGATAGTAGGAGGCGTTGTCAATGCCCTTGAAGCTCAAGGTAGGTCCCATGTGATTGCCTTCGGCGGTGTGGTTGTAGACCACGTCGAGAATCACTTCCATGCCGGCACGATGATAGGCCTTGACCATGGATTTGAATTCGTTGACCTGTTCACCGCGTTCTCCGGAGGAAGAGTAGGCGTTGTGCGGCGCGAAGAAGCCGATGGTGTTGTATCCCCAGTAGTTGGACAGACCCTTCTCCTGAAGGAACGAATCGTTGACGAATTGATGGATCGGCATCAGTTCGATGGCCGTGACGCCAAGCTTCTTCAGATATTCGATGACGCTTGGATAGGCAAGGCCTGCATAGGTGCCGCGGATATCCGGCGGCACATCCATATTGAGGTTGGTCAAACCTCGCACATGGGCTTCGTAAATTACCGAATCGTGGTAAGGAATGTATGGATGCTGATCGTTGCCCCAATCGAAATATGGGTTGATGACCGCTGATTTCATGGTATGCGATGCTGAGTCCAGCGTGTTCATCGCCGAATTGTCGTCGGGACTTCTGAACCAGTATGAGAACAGGCTTTCGTCGCCGTCGATATTGCCTTCGATCGCTTTGGCGTATGGGTCGAGCAATAGCTTGTTGGGGTTGCATCGAAGGCCATGCACCGGGTCGTACGGGCCATACACGCGATAGCCGTATCGTTGTCCGGGTTGGAGTCCGGGAATATAGTTGTGCCAAACATACGAGTTCTGTTCGGTCATTTCGATGCGCGTCTCGTTGTCTTGTTCGTCGAACAGGCACAATTCCACTTTTTGGGCGACTTGTGAATACAACGCGAAATTCACGCCGGCACCATCATAACTGGCACCCAAGGGGTACATTGATCCGGGTCTGAGCTGCATAGTTTCAGTATCCCACTTTCTGATATTGCCGTTGCGTTTGATTGATGAAGGTTAGGCAAACAGTGTTGGCTTGTCTGCGTCTGAATGCTTGGCGATGAGTCTTCTCAACGCCTCATGCTGGATCGCGATCATCGAGTTTGACGCGGTGATGCGCGTGGCGGTCAGATCGCTCCATGGAATCCATGTGGATTCCACATGCTCATCCGGGTCCATATGACGCTTCTCGTGCCGGAATGGTCCCAAATGCAGCACCATGATATGTGCCAATTCATCGCTCATGCCTTCTGAGGAATAGAAATCTCCGATATAGTCGACACCCATGGCATCACGGTCCGGAACCACACCGGTTTCCTCGGCGAGTTCTCTCAACGCCGCGTCCAGTATGTCTTCACCCTCGTCCATCAGTCCTGCGGGAAGCCCGTAGGCGAATATATCCGACCCAACACGATATTCACGTTCGATAAGGTATCGATCGGTGGACATGTCATGTACGAGCATCACCACGCAGGGTGCATGACGTACTACCTGACGATTGATCTCATGGACTCCACCTCGCTTATCGCTCAGGGCGAGCGTCATATCGTCCACGTGGAAGACACGACCCGTGTATACGGTTTCACTACGCACCACCGAGGCTGGTACATCCATGTCGATGCCGTCTGAGGAAGCATTCAACCTGCGATCGAGCTTACGCTCCAACCGCTGCTGCTTATCCTCACCCACCATGCTCTCTCCTTAGGCAAACGTTTTCATTATTCTACCGCAGCAACACATTATTCCTCTGAAGTAATGGTCAGTGTCCACGGATCGGTCGTCTCATGAATCCACTCGACTTCAGGTCTTTGCCCTGTCGCCTGTTCGATGGCCAGCGGGACATCCTCGATCGCGTAATTGAACCACATGGATTCAATCGCGGCATGCGGCGTGTTGATCAGGTTCGGCCGGAGACGAGCATCCCCCTCGCCAAGCATTATGCCATGTGCGCGCATCCGTGCTTCATACCGGGCTTGTTCAATGGCATCCGTCGCCGGATGATGTCTCAAATCGCTGGTTACATACACGTCCACACCGGCTGCGCGAACCTCATCGAACAGCGAATCGCCTGAACCAGGCAATACGGCAACTGTTTCCACTAATTCATCGAGGTCACCGCATACCTGAATACCGAGTTTGGTAGTCATTCCACGAGTATTCACCGTCTTGAATACGCTGAGCGCGAAATCCTTCAGCAGTACGGGTTGCGGCAACCGTCCGACACGTCCCAATCCAGCCATCGCGGTGGACTGCGGATCATCGATCGGCACCAAAGGCCGTTGATCGATCAGGCCGAAAGCATCGGCCGCCGCCTGACCTACGCCACGCGGCGAAGCATCGGCATTGGTGTGCCCCACCCATAATCCGCATCCATTCTGGTAGAGTCTGCGCACGATGTCGCCACGGAACCCTAGGCCACCGGTCTCGTGCACGGCACGAAAATACAAAGGATGATGGGTGACGAGCAGATCCGCTCCGGCTTCGATAGCTTTATCCACTATCGAGGATGTCGGATCCACCGCAAACACGATTTTGCGGACGTCATGACTCAAATCACCTACGATCAGGCCCGGTTCATCCCATTGTTCGGCGTAACGAAGCGGGTAGAGGGTTTCAAGGACGTCAATGACTTGCTTGAGATTCGGCATATGCCACATTGTAGTGGCCCGGACTGCGAGGCACGGCCAATCCCCAGAGGCGGCCCTACTTCACAGCCCGGAGCTGCCGGGCTGTGAACACGGATGGAATGGCATCAGTGCGCAGCGAGCTGCCAGTCGGCACCGATGCCGCAAGACACATCCAATGGCACGGCAAGCTCCACGGCATGCTCCATGGCGTTTCTGACCAATGCGGTAACCTGATCTGCCTCCCCCGGTGCGACTTCGACCACAAGTTCATCATGAATCTGCAGAATGATGCGGCTTCGCACATCAGCCTCCCGCAAAGCCCGTGAAGCCTGAATCATGGCAATCTTCATGATGTCGGCCGCCGACCCCTGAATCGGAGCGTTGAGCGCCGCGCGTTCGGCCGCGTCTCGCGCCACTCGATTCGTGGATTGCAGAGCCGGGAAGTATCGCCTTCGACCAAACATGGTTTCGGTGTATCCCTTGCTTCGCGCAGTGGTAACCAGCGATTCCAAGTAATCATGCACCTTGCCGAAGGTCTCAAAATATCGGTTCTTCAATGATTCGGCTTCGCGCGGAGCAATCTTCAGCTGTTGAGCCAAACCATAGGTGCTCAGTCCGTAAGCCAGACCATAGCTCATGGCCTTCACATGGCTGCGCTGGTCTCCAGTGATCTCCTCAACCGGAAGCTTATAGACCATCGACGCCACATATTTGTGGAAGTCCATGCCGGATCGGAATGCTTCGATAAGCGCTTCGTCTCCCGACAGATCGGCCATGATACGGAGTTCCACCTGTGAATAATCACAGCTCAGCAACGACTCGTAGCCTTCTCCCGGCACGAACACGCCGCGAATCTCACGACCGGCAGCGTTCCTGTTAGGGATGTTCTGCAGGTTAGGGTCCACAGAACTGAGCCGCCCGGTCGCAGCGACCGTCTGCTCAAACGTGGTGTGAATACGCTCATCCGCGGGGTTGACGGCATCGATCAGACTTTGCACGATCTGCTTGAGCTTGTTGGTTTCACGATGCCGGAGCAACGCACCGAGAAAACCATTCGCCTGTTCATTGTCCACGGATCTTATGTACAGGTCCTGCAACGCTGAAGCATTGGTGGTATAGGATCCCGACTTGGTTCGTTTCGTGGGCTTCAAGCCGAAGTCCTCAAACAGCACCTTTTGCAGCTGCTTGGGGCTCTGCAGATTAAGTTGGCTACCGGCAAACTGCCATGCCGTCTCCTGAGCGAAGCGGGCATCCTGAGCGAACTGGTCACGCATGCCGCGTAGGCGCACGGTGTCGATCTTCGCCCCGTCTCGCTCCATCTCGAACAGTACGCGGGAGACCGGCAACTCGACTGCGCGCATCAGCCAGTATTGCTCACGCTGATCAATGACCGGGGCGAGCGTGCCAGCCAACTCACGAATGATGGACAGATCACGCAGCCGCTGTTCATCCGCGTCAGGTTGCGTTGATTCGGCATCGAAATCCAGCATCCCCTGCGCAGGTTGTGTTTCCTCATCCACCTGAATATCGAGGAAATGCTCCGCAGCCTGAATGAGACCGTCGGCGTGGAAATCCGGCTGCGCCAAATAACCAGCCAGTTTGGTGTCGAACAACGGCAAATCGAGATCCAGATGAGCTGCGGCAAGCAAGTGCAGCAGCTCCTTATACCCATGTACGATGATGCGGCCATGTTCCTGGCTCAGAAATGCATTGAGCGCCTCATGCAATGCTGCTTCACATGGGAACGCGATCATGACGGCGTGTTTCCCGGCTTCGATCGCGAGCGCCTGCACATGGGAGCGACCAGGACGGTCATCGCCCCAAGCGGCAAGCGTCCACGTATGATGGACGTTCTCGCCAATGATGATATGAGTATCGTGGTCGGAGAAATCCTTTGCCTTGAACGCCGCGACCTCTTCGCTTACGGCGATGTCGTGGCGATGTTCATCAATCCATGCATCGAACTGCTGCACAGTTGATATCGCGGTGTTGTCCGGCAGATTCAGGTCAAGTTCTGCTTGACTCTGATTATCCGGCCGCCCCTTGCCTTGATCGGCAGCAGTCTGTCCGCCCCCGGTATTGAAGGTTTTCAGTACACGCGTCTTGGTTCTTGCGCCAAACTCAAGTTCCTTGAACAACGTGTCAAGAGCGCCGGCATCTATCGATCCAAAGGTCAGATCGTTCAGCGATACGCCGAGATCGATGTCTCGCACCAACGCGTTTACCTTGCGATTGAGCATCACCTGATCGATGTTGGCGCGCAGGGATTCTCCCTTCTTGCCACCGATTTCATCGGCATGTGCCGCGATGCCCTCCAATGAGCCGTACTGATTAATCCACTTGGCGGCGAATCCGTCACCCACACCCGGCACTCCGGGAATGTTGTCGGCGGTTTCTCCCCTCAGGGCCGCCAGATCCGGATACTGCGCAGGCGTCACCTTGTATTTATCGATGATGGCCTGCGGATCCATATGCTTCAGATCTTTGAAATGGTGGCCCGGGTAAAGCACGGTGACATTGTCGTCCACAAGTTGGAAGGCGTCTCTGTCGCCGGAAAGCACAAGGGTGTGATACCCTGCATGATCTCCCATTGTGGCGAGCGTGGCGATAACATCATCGCCTTCATAACCCGGCTTTTCGATATAGGTGACGCCCAATGCCGTAAGCAGCCGCTGAATCAAAGGCAGCTGGGTAAGCAGCTCTTCCGGTGCCGCCTCACGGGTGCCTTTGTACTGGGGCAGCAACTCGTTGCGGAACGTTCCGCCCTTGACATCGAAAGCCACGCCAAGAAGATCGGGCTGCTCGGTATCGATCACCTGGGCCAGCATGGTGGCAAAGCCCCAAACGGCATTCGTGGCTTGCCCTGTTGAGGTGCTGAAATTATCGACCGGCATGGCGAAGAACGCACGAAAAGCTAGGGAGTGGCCATCTACTACCAATAAAGTGTGCTTGGAACTTCCGGAATTCAAGGTCACAGTATCAGTCATTCTTTCCTATGAAACACGTAAGCCCCGCATGAAGCGGGGCTTGATGGTCAACTATCAGCGCTCATCCGAATCGGAAGGCTTCGGATCACCGTATTTGGCGATGATGGCAAGCGCAAGACGCTTCTTCGGGATACGCTGGTCCATGGAAGTCTTCTGGATCCAACGGAATGCACCCTGCTCGGAGAAGTCCGCCTTATCCATCAGCAGACCCTTGGCACGATCCACGAGCTTACGCTCTTCAAGCGTGTCCTCGGCCTTCTTGAGCTTTTCCTCGGTTTCACGCAGCTGGTCAGTGGTTTCCTTGAGCTTACGCTCGCTGCGCTCAACATTGTCCAGCAGATCGTTGATTTCGGCGAAACGGCCCATCGCCACTTCCAGCGTAGGCAGCAGTTTGGATTCCTCGTACGGCTTAGTCACATAAGCCATGGCTCCTGCACCGGTGGCTTTCTTTACCAAGTCGGTCTGGGAGAATGCCGTGAGCATCACCACAGGGGCGATGTTTTCATCGCAGATGATACCGGCGGCGGCGATGCCATCCATGCGCGGCATTTTCACGTCCATGCACACCACATCCGGACGGTATTTGCGCGTCAATTCGACGGCTTCCTCACCATTGGCGGCCTGTCCAACCACCTCATAGCCATTGTCTTCCAACATAGCCACAAGATCCATACGATTCACGGCTTCATCTTCGGCCACTACAACCGTACGCGGGCCGTTTGCTGTCTTGGCTTCAGCTTCGACTGGTTCATCCGTGCCGGCAGCTGCCTTCAGTTCTTCGTCGGTTAGCACCTCGTCGATGTCGATGCTCGGTTCCTCGGACTTCTTCCTCGCAGCCATGCCAGCCTCTTTTCTTCGACTAACTAACAAAAAGCCTCACCACAATGCGGTGAAGCTCATTACAAAGTGCCCCCGGTGGGACTCGAACCCACACTGCGCAGATTTTGAGGCTGCTTCCTCTACCAATTGGGATACAGGGGCGTGCTTGGCACTCTGAAGAGACTAGCACAAGTTACAGACTGTCACTACAAAGACACGCGCTGAATCGAAAAAACTTACAGACAGGATATGTGATTCCGTCGTATGGCTTTCCTGCAAACCAACAATGTACAGGCTTACAATGGAGCCGGTTGTGATGTGCGCCGATGTAAGCAATGCGCACGACCGTCATCGAGGAGGGGCATATGAACAACACGACCTATCGTTCTTTCGATCCTTGGCGTCCGTCTCCGGTTAAGGAAACCGTTCGCAAACAGACCACGGAAACCCATTATTTCAATATCGATGAGGTTTCCTACGAATCCAACGACGGCAAGCAATTTACCCGGTATTGCATTCAACCGAACAGCGGCGATGCCGTAGCCGTATTGGCCGTGACCGACGACGGACGCATTCCGCTGGTGGAGCAATACCGTATAGCAAGCCATCGCTGGACGCTGGAGATCCCTGGAGGACATGCCAAGAATCACGACGAGCAGCCTGTCGATGTGGCACGCCGCAAGCTTGCAGACGAGGCCGGATTCACGGCCGCGCATCTCACTCAATTTGCGCGCTTCCTCAATACACCGAGCTATTCCACGCAGCATACGGCCATCTTCTATGCCACGGGGCTCACACCTGCCGATCGGCAGTCAATCGGGCCTGAGACCCCACGCTCCGATGTTCGTCTGGTTTCCGTAGATGAGGCGTACCAGATGGTGATCAACGGTACCATCGTGGACGCCAAGACGATTATCGCTATTCTCAGACTGAAAAGCGGCAGTCTGGATAATGTAACCGACTGAAACAATCAGCCATCAGTATCGATCAGCAAGGATTACGCTTTGCGGCACTGACGTCCGCAGCTCGGTGCGCGCATATATGAGAAGGAGGTTTCCACCCGATTTGGGTGGAAACCTCCTTCTCATTCACGCTCTATGACGCGTTTGACGATTTCCAAAGAATCTCAGTCGCAAGCGCCGACGGTGTGAACGTAGATGGAATCGGTGCGGCCCGGCTGGTGGTCACCCTGAGCGGAGCTCAGGATGACGATCTTGTCGCCGTCAACGACCTTACCGGCATCCTTGAGGATCTTGTCAGTGAAGACCATGAGATCCTTGCGGGACTTGTCGTGGTAGTCTTCCTCGGTCAGGAAGGCCTCGGTGCCCCAGGACAGAGCCAGCCAGTGGAAGGTGTGCTCGTTGTTGGTGATGCCGTAGATCGGAGCGGCCGGACGCTCACGGGACACGCGGTGCACGGTGGAGCCGGTCTGGGTGTAGGCAACGATGGCCTTGGCGTTGAGCTTGTCAGCCAGATCAACGGCAGCGGAGGACACAGCGCCGGTGGAGGACATGTCGAGGTTCTTGAGCTCCGGGATACGGTCGAAGCCGTGGTCGGTGGCGTAGCCGGAGATGCGGGACATGGTGTCCACGGTGACTGCCGGGTACTTGCCGACAGCGGTCTCGTTGGAGGTCATGGTGGCATCGGCGCCGTCGAGGACGGCGTTGGCGCAGTCAGAAGCCTCTGCACGGGTCGGAACCGGGTTGTTCACCATGGAGCCGAGGACTTCGGTAGCCACGATGACCGGCTTGGCGTACTGGCGAGCCAGCTCGATGATGCGCTTGGTAGCCAGCGGAACCTCTTCCAGCGGGCACTCGACGGCCATATCGCCACGAGCGGCCATCACACCGTCGAAGGTCTTGACGATGTCTTCGAGGTTCTCCAGAGCCTGCGGCTTCTCGATCTTGGCGACGATCGGGATACGACGGCCTTCTTCGTCCATGATCTCGTGAGCGCGATCAATATCGGTGGCGAAGCGCACGAAGGACATGGCGATGATGTCGGCACCGGTGCGGATGGCCCAACGCAGGTCGGCCTCATCCTTCTCGGTCAGAGCAGGCAGAGAAACGGCGACACCCGGCAGATTGATGCCCTTGTGGGAGGACACCGGACCGGCCACGACGACCTTGGTGTGCACGTTGTTGCCCTCGACCTTGGTGACCTCAAGACGGACCTTGCCGTCGTCGATCAGAATCGGGTCGCCCGGGTGGCAATCGCCCGGAAGACCCTTGAACGTGGTGGAGGTGATGTGCTCGTCGCCCTCGATATCGTCGGTGGTGATGACGAACTCCTGGCCAAGCTGCAGCTGAACCTTGTCCTCGCCTTCGGCGTTCTTCTTGAACCAACCGCAGCGAATCTTCGGACCCTGCAGATCAACAAGCGCGGCAACGTTGCGGCCGGTTTCCTTGCTGGCCTTGCGAACGTTGTTGTAGACGCGGAGGTGATCCTCAGGAGTGCCGTGGGAGCGGTTCAGACGAGCAACGTCCATACCGGCTTCAACGAGCTTGAGAAGGTTGTCGTATTCCTCGGTGGCGGGACCGATGGTGTCAACGATCTTGGCTTTACGCATGAATGCCTGCCTATTCTAATTGTTGAGTTCCGAGGCCGAAGGCCTCACTTGCCGAAAACCAGTTTACTAGCGCCCACAGCGATATGCCAAGTTTTTCTCTCGGTGTGTTGTGAGCGCTCACATTGTTGCGGATATTAGGTTTTCAGGTTCTATTTTCCTGATTATTTCAGGCTTTCTTGCCGGATTCCAAAGTCTTCATCTTGATGACGGATGCAATTGACGCTCCACCGATTGCTACCACAATCACCGCAAGGGACAACCACGTAGGAACCTCAGGCACCCAATGCACGCCATGACCGCCGTTGATGAACGGCAGCGTATTGCCGTGCAGCGCCTCCATGACCAGCTTGACTCCGATGAATCCGAGCACCACGGACAGTCCGGCAGGAAGGTAGACGAGCTTGTCCAGAAGCGCGCCCAGCAGGAAGTAAAGCTGCTGAAGACCGAGCAGCGCGAACACGTTAGAGGTGAACACCAGGAACGGATCCTTAGTCAAGCCGAAGATCGCCGGAATGGAATCGAACGCGAACATCACATCGGTGGTGCCGATGGTCAGGAACACGATAAGCATCGGGGTCCAATAGCGCACACCGTTGCGCGTGGTCCTCAACTTCTCACCATCGTAGTCATCGGTGATCTTGATGACTTTACGCAATGCACGAATTAGACCGTTCTCATGATATTCCTCATCATCATCGCCACCGATCACCAGCTTGACGGCGGTATAGATCAGGAAAGCGCCAAAAATGAAGAACACCCATGTGAACCGGGAGATCAACGCCGCGCCGATGAGAATGAAGATGCCACGGAAAATCAAGGCGATGGTGATGCCCACCGACAACACATACTTCTGCAGCTGCTTGGGCACGGCGAAATTCGACATGATGATGACGAATACGAACAGATTGTCAATGGACAATGAATATTCGGTCAGCCAGCCGGAATAGAACTCTATGGCCGGCTTCGATCCGGCGAAGAACCAGATGCATCCACCGAAGATCAGCGCCATGACCACAAAGAAGGCGATATGCTGCACGCATTCCCTGGTGGACGGCACATGCGGACGTCGGCCGATGACGAACAGGTCGACGATGAAGAACAACGCAAGCACCACAAAGGTGATGATTTCAAATGCAAGAGGGGTTTCTGCCATGATTCCCTACCCTAATTTATGGAGTTGACGGACAGGGCCGTTCCGTTACCGTTGACCGACGGCCGCCCATAGCATGTGTTGCTCAACACACTCAGGGCCATTCGGCCCCGCTCCGGTGCGTGCTCGCAAAGCTTAGCACGCACCTTCGCTGCTTACGGTTGAGCAACACATGCTATGGGCGGCCGTCTCCGTATTGCAAAACATTCAAATTCGCAATCATGATGCGGACGGTTATGGGATGTGCTGTAAGACCGTAGGCTTGGCCGAACGGCCTTGAGTGTGTCGCACAGCACATCCCATAACCATCCGCAGGTCAACCGTCACGGAGCCTGGAACCTACTTGTTCGCTTCCGCATTTCATACGATGCTCGCGACGCTACCGCTGCTCGCTGTTACGGAAGCTCACTTATTCGCTTCCGTCATTTGACGGAGCTCCTTTTTGAGGTCGCGGATTTCGTCGCGCAGACGGGCTGCAAGCTCGAACTGGAGCTGTTCGGCGGCGGTGTGCATCTGTTCGGAGAGCTGACGGATAAGATCCGCCAAATCCTGAGCCGGCAATCCGGCCTTCAGAATCTCCTCATGACGCTTGTCGGCTTCTTCAGCATTCATGGTGGGCACGCCCAGATGCGTGTTGCCGGCTTTGCCCGCGTTGCGATAGCCACCCTCAAGCAGGGTCTGAGTATCCACATCCTCCTTGGCGAGCATATCGTTGACGTCGCTGATCTTCTTGATCAATGGCTTGGGATCAATATGATGCTCCTGATTGTATGCCATCTGCTTGGCACGACGGCGATCGGTTTCGTCGATGGCCTTGCGCATGGCCTCCGTGGTCTCATCGGCGTACATAATCACCGTGCCGGAAACGTTTCGTGCAGCACGGCCGATGGTCTGAATCAGCGAACGATAGGAGCGTAGGAAGCCTTCTTTGTCGGCATCCAGAATGGCGACCAACGAAACCTCCGGCAGATCCAATCCCTCACGCAACAGGTTGATGCCGACGATCACATCGATCTTGCCTTCGCGCAGCATACGCAGCAGTTCCACACGGCGCAACGTATCCACATCGGAATGCAGATACTCGACCTTGATGCCACGTTCCAGCAGATAATCAGTCAGGTCCTCGGCCATTTTCTTGGTCAGCGTGGTGACCAACGCACGTTCGTTCCTCGCCACACGATCTTTGATCTCAGCCAAGAGATCATCAATCTGGCCTTCGACCGGACGCACGTCGATTTTCGGATCCAGCAGACCGGTCGGGCGGATGATCTGTTCCACCACCCCATCCGACAGTCCCAGTTCATAATCGCCGGGAGTGGCGGAAAGATATACCGTCTGCCCTACTCGCTGCAGGAATTCCGGCCACTTGAGCGGCCGGTTGTCCATGGCCGAAGGCAAACGGAACCCATGCTCCACCAATGTGCGTTTACGGGAGGCATCGCCTTCATACATCGCACCGATCTGAGGAACAGTGACATGGGATTCATCGATGACCAACAGGAAATCATCCGGGAAGAAATCGAGTAGCGTGTGCGGCGGAGTGCCGGGTGCGCGACCGTCGAAATGTCTTGAATAGTTTTCGACGCCGGAGCATACGCCCACTTGGGTAAGCATCTCCAAATCATACGTGGTGCGCATGTTGAGACGCTGCGCCTCAAGCTCCTTGCCTTGTTTATGCAATTCGGCAAGACGATCATCCAACTCTTCACGAATGGTTTTGAGCGCACGTTCCATACGTGCCGGTCCGGCTACATAATGGGAGGCCGGGAAGATATGCACTTCGCGTTCTTCGGCGATCTCATCACCGGTTAATGGATGCAGCGTGGAAATACGGTCAATCTCATCACCGAAGAACTCAATGCGTACCGCCAGCTCCTCATAGACCGGGATGATTTCCACGGTATCGCCGCGAACGCGAAATGTACCGCGGGTGAAGGCGATATCGTTACGTTTGTATTGCATGGCCACGAATTGACGCAACAGATCGTCCCGGTTAATTTCCTGCCCCACCTTGAGCAGCAGCATTCGACCGGCGTACTCTTCCGGAGTACCCAAGCCATAGATGCAGGAAACCGTAGCCACGACCACACAATCACGGCGAGTCAACAGGTTCGCCGTGGCTTGGTGACGCAAACGCTCCACGTCGTCGTTGATGTTGGAGTCCTTCTCGATATAGGTATCAGTCTGCGGGATATAGGCTTCCGGCTGGTAGTAGTCGTAATAGGAGACGAAATAGCTGACGGCGTTATCCGGCATCAGCTCGCGGAACTCTGCGCACAGCTGTGCGGCAAGTGTCTTATTGGGTTCGATAATCAGCGTCGGCCTCTGCAAACGCTCGATAAGCCAGGCGGTGGTGGCGGTTTTGCCGGTACCGGTAGCACCCATCAACACCACATCGTTCTCACCATTCTCGATGCGTTCGGCCAGTTCCTCGATGGCCTGCGGCTGGTCACCGGACGGCTGGTACGGCGATTTGACGACAAAAGGTTTATCCGCACGCTCAATGTTGAATCCCATGGGATTAATCTTAAGGCCATTCCAGCAGAATCATTCTCATTGCCGAGCGTGCGCGAATTGCTGGCACCGATACGAACAGCGCCACCGCATGATGGCGATAATGCATCGTTATGTTCGAAACACTGTCGGCAATAACCGTTCGCTTCCCGCATGCAATCGTTACGCAGGTTGAATCTGTGAGCGGAAGTCTTGGTAGATCTCATCCACTTGGGCCATCATCCGATCCATCGGCTGTGCTGAGTCGATAATGATATCCGCGATCGCCCGACGTTCGGATCCGCTGGATTGGTGTCGGATACGGTCTTCCGCCTGTTCAGGACTCATGCCGCGTTCTTCAATCATGCGTTCAAGACGCATGCATACCGGCGCCTCCACCGTGATTATGTGGTCAAAGCTGAAAGGAATGCCGTCGATGACTTCGGCGAGTAATGGTACATCATGAATGATGATGTCTGAGGGACTGCATGACCGCTCTTGTTGGGCGGCAAGTCGATAGATGAGCGGATGCTCGATGGCATCCAGCCGTTCACGCGCCCCCGGCTTGGCGTGAGCGCCGAATACATGGTCGGCCATCCAGGAACGATTCAAGCTGCCATCCGACAGCAACGCATCCGGCCCAAAGACCTCGGCGATTTGCGCAATGGCCTCTCCCCCGGGCTCAACAATCCGATGCGCCAGCGCATCATAATCGACGATTACTGCTCCAAGCTCGGCAAAGCGCGCCGAAACCGTGCTTTTGCCCGCTGCGATCCCACCTGTCAGTCCAATTCTCATATGGACATGCTAATACGAAAGAACCCGACCCATAAGGGCCGGGTTCTCATTACGCACTAAGCGTCAGCAACAGCTCACTTGCCGAGCAGCTGGTCGCGCAGAGCGGCGAGCTGATCGGAATCGGCGAGGGTGCCGGTAGCCGGAGCAGCGGAAGAGTAGTTGGAGGTCTCCTCGACCGGCTTCTCTTCCTTCGGGCCCTGACCGTCGGCAGCGGCAGACTCGGCTGCGTTCGCCAGTTCCTTGGCCACGAACTCCTTGTGCTCCTCCCACAGCTCGTGAGCGGCAGCGTACTGGGCTTCCCACTCCTCGCGCTGCTTCTCGAAGCCGGCGATCCACTCGTTGGTGTTCGGGTCGAAGCCTTCGGGGTACTTGTAGTTGCCCTGCTCGTCGTACTCGGCCGGCATGCCGTAGATAGCCGGATCGAAGTCCTCGGAAGCCGGGTCAACGGAATCGTTGGCCTGCTTGAGGGACAGGGAGATGCGGCGACGATCGAGATCGACGTCGATCACCTTGACGAACACGGTCTCGCCCGGCTTGACCACGGTCTCCGGGTTCTCGACGTGACGGTTGGCGAGCTCGGAGATGTGCACCAGGCCCTCGATGCCGTCCTCGACGGAGATGAAGACACCGAACTGGACGATCTTGGTGACCTTGCCCTTGACGATCTGGCCAGGAACGTGGGTGCGAGCGAAGCGCTGCCACGGATCTTCCTGGGTGGCCTTGAGGGACAGGGAGATGCGCTCACGATCGAGATCGACGTCGAGCACCTCAACGGTGACCTTGTCGCCGACCTTGACGACCTCGGACGGGTGATCGATGTGCTTCCAAGACAGCTCGGAAACGTGGATCAGGCCGTCAACACCGCCCAGATCGACGAAGGCGCCGAAGTTGACGATGGAGGACACGACGCCCTCACGGATCTGGCCCTTCTTGAGCTGGGACAGGAAGGTCTCGCGGACCTCGGACTGGGTCTCCTCCAGGTACTGGCGACGGGACAGGACCACATTGTTGCGGTTCTTGTCGAGCTCAAGGATCTTGGCCTTGATCTTCTGGCCGATGTACGGGGACAGGTCGCGCACACGACGCATCTCAACGAGGGAAGCAGGCAGGAAGCCACGCAGACCGATGTCGACGATGAGGCCGCCCTTGACGGCTTCGATGACGGTGCCCTCAACGACGCCGTCGGCTTCCTTGATCTTCTCAATGTCGCCCCAGGCACGCTCGTACTGAGCACGCTTCTTGGACAGGATCAGACGGCCTTCCTTGTCTTCCTTGGTGACGACAAGAGCCTCGATGGTGTCGCCGACTTCGACGACCTCGTCCGGATCGACGTCCTTCTTGATGGAAAGCTCACGGGAGGGGATGACACCCTCGGTCTTGTAGCCGATATCCAGGAGAACTTCGTCGCGATCAATCTTGACGACGGTACCCTCAACCAGATCACCATCATCGAAGTTCTTGATGGTGGAATCGACTGCCTTGATGAAGTCCTCTTCGGTGCCAATGTCGTTGATGGCAACCTTGGCGACTTCAGTGTTGTTCTCTGCCATGTAAATACTATGGTTTCTCAATAGATGGATGGATAATTACTCGATATTCAGTTGTGCTTGCATGCCCTTTGAGACATACAAGCATTCAGAATACAGAGAGCTATAGCCAAGAAACCATTGCAATACCAAGGTGTGTCGCGCATTCTCTTTTTGCACGTGGCCGCTGGTGGGTGAGGATGTGCATGTCGAAGGTGTCTGGTCATGGTATGTGTTGCGAGACCGTAGGCTTGGCCGAACGGCCTTGAGCGTGTCGAACAACACATACCATGACCAGACAGCAGTCAATTCATAGGGAACGTTCGGCCATTTCCACTACATTGGCAAGCAGCATGGCGCGAGTCATGGGGCCTACTCCGCCGGGGTTGGGCGTATAGGCGGAAGCCTTGTCGTAGCAGGCCTTGTCCACGTCTCCCTTGATGCGATAACGGCCGGCTTCCTCGTCAAAGACACGGCTGACGCCGACGTCGACCAGCACCGCGCCCTCCTTGATTTTATCTGGGGTCACGAAGCCAGCCGACCCCATGGCGGCCACGATCACATCCGCGCGACGCATATGATCCGCTACATCCTTGGTACCGGTGTGGCACAAAGTCACCGTGGCGTTCACGGCATTGCGGGTCAGCATCAGGCCGATGGTGCGGCCGATGGTGATGCCGCGGCCGAGTACACAGACCTCCTTGCCGTTCAAATCGATATCATAAGCTTCGAGCAGCTCGATAACACCGCGCGGCGTGCATGGCAACGGCGTGGTGATATCGCCGCGCACATGAAGCACCAGCTCGCCGAGATTGTACGGATGCATGCCATCGGCATCCTTGGCGGGATCGATGAGATCAATGATGGCGTTCTGATCAATGCCTTTGGGCAACGGCAACTGCACGATGAAGCCGTTGCAAGCCGGATCCTCATTGAGTTCACGCACCGCGGCGGCGATGTCGT
This sequence comes from Bifidobacterium olomucense, assembly GCF_012932375.1. Lineage (GTDB taxonomy): Bacteria > Actinomycetota > Actinomycetes > Actinomycetales > Bifidobacteriaceae > Bifidobacterium > Bifidobacterium olomucense. The sequence goes on from NZ_JAAIIG010000004.1 coordinate 123,510, forward strand.
CAAAGGAGGCATCGGCCGGCAGGTCCTTGCGGACGGAATTGATGCCGATTTCCGCACAATCCGCATGCTTTCCGGCTACATACTTGACCGAACCCGGATCCTCGCCCACCAACAGCGTCCCCAGCCCCGGCGTCACGCCCTGCTCCTTCAAACGGTTCACGCGCCCGGCTAAATCGGCTTTAATCGCCGCAGCCACCTGCTTTCCGTCAATTCTCGTAGCCATAGCTCCCCTTTCGCTTCTTCGTTGCGGTGATTATTCGAAACGATAGGCTATCGTTAGAACAAATCACATGCGTTCATTCGTCCATAGCTGAGGCAAAGAAGGCGTTCCATGGGAATTCGATTCAGGCATTGCTTGAGGTATGCAGCCGCTGCCTTGAGCGTTACGGCTCTTCTGACCGTCACGGCATGCGGCACCGAAGAGAGCACACCCGCCGATTCCAACGAACAGCAGACGACTACCGAGCAGACCAGTCCGATTACGGTGGTCGCTTCGATCAACCAATGGGGTGCTTTGGCCGCGGAGCTCGGTGGAGAAGACGTGACCGTGACCTCCATTGTGAACACCACCAACGTGGACGCTCATGATTTCGAACCGAAGACTTCGGATGTGGCGAAACTCTCCAAAGCGCAAATCGTAGTCGCCAATGGTGCAGGATACGATTCATGGGCCACCAAATCGTTGACCTCGTCGTCGAACATAGTTTCCGCGGCCTCCGTAATGGGTGCGGTAGAGGGAGACAATCCACATCTGTGGTTCTCCAAAGACGCGCGCGTCGGCATGGCGGAAGCCCTTACCGATGCATTCAGCAAGACGTTGCCCAGCAAAAAAGCAGAGTTCAAGAAACGTCTCAAGCTTTGGAAACAGTCTGAGCAGTCTATGGAAGACTGGGCGGACGACTTCATGAAAAGCCATACCGATCTTGCCTATGCCGCCACCGAACCCGTGGCATATTATCTGATGGCCGACCTCGGATTCAAGGACTCCACTCCCAAAGGATATGCGCAGTCCACCGCCTCGGGCGGAGAAGCCGCTCCAGCTGATCTGCAGTCGTTCCAAAAGATCATCGAAGACCGAGACATCGATCTGCTCATCAACAACACGCAAGCCGCCAACGAGGCGACCAATCTCATCACCGGCACCGCAGGACGCTCCGAGGTTCCGGTGGTGAAGGTGTCCGAACAGATGCCGTCCGACTCCAAGACCTTGGATGCGTGGATCAACCAAATCATCAACAGCATTGTCGACGCCGTCGATCCGGACTATGGCTGCGACACCGATCAGGACGACGAGTCCGCGGACGGAACAGACTCCGACAACGCCGATAAGACTGCGGACGGCGATGACGAGTCCGGGTCTTCGTCCGACGCCGGCGACACCGGCAGCACCGACGAGAAATCCAACGACAGCGCTTCAACAGAATCGGATTCCTCCGACGGCAACGACGACAAGGCCTATCAAGGCATAACCTATATCCGCGAATGCAAATCCTCATCGACGAATACGTCCACCGATGAGAACGGCGGCGACAGCACAAGCGACGACGGCTCGGGTACCGGCGCCGGCAAGGATGACGCCCAATCCTCCGGCGAAGACCAGCCCGATCCAGGCAAATAGCCGAGTGCCGGGAATATCATCGGAGCTCGGCGCCGCACAACCGGCAACCGAGGTGAGAGACCGAGAGACAATGCTCGTTGTCTGTCCACCCGATTCCGCTGCAGCAACATCGCGTGGGCAAAACATGTTCGATGTGTTCGTCTGCGCGGGGACAACACACTATTGAGAACGATTGTCAGCATCATTTGGCACAATCGCGCATATGAGCAAATCCGATTGCATCGTGTTCCACGATGCCGCTGTACGACGCGGCGAACGCATCATCTGGCAGCATGGCACATTCTCCATCCCCTCAGGGTCGGTGACCGCAATCGTAGGCACCAACGGCACCGGCAAAACAACCATGATGAAAGCCGAGCTGGGGCTGCTTCCTCTGGCCGCCGGATCGTTGACCGTTTTGGGCAAACCCGCCGGAAGCATGAACCATCAAATCGGATACGTGCCGCAAAGCTATGCCTCGGACATCGATTCCAACCTCACTGCCGAACAATCAGTATTGCTGGGCCTGACCGGCACCCGTTTCGGCATTCATATGATCACCAAGGCGCAACGAGCCAAGGCTCGCGAAGCGATGGAATTCACAGGCATCGCAGACAAGGCCAAATACCGTCTTTCGGAGCTGTCCGGCGGTCTGCGCCAACGTGTGGCCATCGCACAGGCGCTGGTATGCGATCCCAAGCTGCTCATGCTGGATGAGCCACTGGCCAACCTTGATCTGGCCAGTCAACGCTCCACCGTTCACGTGCTCGCCAAACTCAATCAAGAACTCGGCATGACCATTCAGGTGGTAGCCCACGATCTCAATATGCTGTTGCCGATCCTGACCGGCGCGGTATACCTGCTGGACGGTCATCCGCACTACGCGGACATGGGGAAGGTACTCGACTCCGATCTGCTGACGCATCTCTACGGCACGCAGGTGCAAGTAGTCACCACCCCTCAAGGTGACATGTTCGTCACGCCCACACCAGACGAGCCGCGAAACCAGACACAGGACATGCATTCCGCAGACGAAGTGGCGCAGATGCATCACCACGTCCATGCCAGTACAAACTCCGATCGGTAAACGTCGCCGAGCAGATATCAACGTAAGGGAAATCTTATGAATACCATCGATTTTTCGTTTGATCCCGAATGGATGGATACGCTGACGGCTCCGTTCATGGCCAATGCCTTCGCAGCCGGCTTGTTCATCGCGTTGGCGGCCGGCGTTATGGGATATTTCACCATCGCGCGTCATTCCACGTTCGCGGCACATGCGCTGGCGCATATCGGTCTGCCAGGAGCCACCGGCGCAGTACTGCTGGGAGTGCCGGTCTCGTTGGGCATGGGCGCATTCGCATTAGGCGGGGCACTCGTTATCGGCGCATTGGGCAAACGCGTCTCCGAGCGCGAAATCGCCACCGGCACCGTATTGGCTTTCGCCACCGGCCTGGGTCTGTTCTTCGCGCGTCTGTCCAGTTCCGCATCACAGCAAATGCAATCGATCCTCTTCGGTTCGATTCTGACCATAACCACCGATCAGATCATCGGCTTCGCTGTCTTTGATGCGCTGCTGTTGGTTCTTCTCGCGGTGATCTACCGTCCGTTGCTGTTCAGTTCGCTCGACGAACAGGTGGCACAGGCCAAAGGTGTACCGATTGGTCTGATGAACGTGGCGTTTATGGCCATTATGGCCGGAGTGATCACCATCGCGGTGCCGGCCGTCGGCACGCTGCTGATTTTCGCTCTGGTAATCACTCCGGCAGCAACCGCCAATATTCTCGCAGGCTCTCCGTTCAAAGCCATGGTGATCGCAAGCGTCCTCTGTCTGACCTCAATCTGGCTGGGACTGGTGCTTTCCGCGATGTTCCCCGCTCCCCCGAGCTTCATCATCGTGACGTTGTCCACCCTGTTCTGGGCAATCGCCAAGGGCGTCAACACTCTGAAGACTCGTTAAGCCGCCACATGCCACTGCCCGTTACTGTCGGACGACCAATGCGTTGGCAATAGCGGCAATGCCCTCACCGCTGCCGGTGAATCCCATATGATCGGTGGTGGTGGCGGTCAGCGAGACGCGGCATCCAACCGCCGTGGAAAGTACAGTCTCGGCTTGCGCGCGACGGGTGCCGATTTTCGGGCGATTGCCGACAATGACGACGGAGGCGGAAACCGGCTTATACCCGTTGGCCGTCAGATACGCCGTCGTCTCCTTGAGCATATCCGCGCCATGCATACCGGCGCCATGAGCATCCGCGCCTACGCCGAACAACGACCCGATATCCCCAAGCCCGGCGGCGGCAAGCAACGCGTCAATCAATGCATGGGCGGCGACATCACCATCGGAATCCCCCTCGATGCCTTCATAATGTGAGGCTTGCAAAGGATCTGTGTCCTCAGGCACCGGCCAGAGCAATCCAGCCAGCCAAAGCGGACGTCCCGTACCGGCAGTCGCAAAGCGATGCGCATCGAATCCCTGACCGATCATCATATTGACGATATCGGCTTCTGCCGCATCAAGATTCATGACGAGTTCCTTCCAGTACAGACGCGAACACGGTACAGCAGGCATAAATAGAAAGGCCCCGGTCACCGTCTCCGATGAACCGAGGCCCATACATCACTTCTTCTTGGATTTCTTCTGCGCCTCAACACGAGCCAGAGTATCAGGGGCCGCCTCTTCCGGCTCGGCAGTGTGATGCTTTTCATCACCTGGCTGAGCGGGCTCATACCCCAGATTCACATCAAGCAGCCGCTGAGCCTCAGTCTCGTCGATCTTCTCCGACAATGCGATCTCCGAGGTAAGAATGGCGCGGGCCTTGGTCAGCATACGCTTCTCTCCGGCGGACAGACCGTGTTCATCCACATCACGCTGCGCAAGATCCCTCACCACTTCGGCAATTTTGTTGACATCGCCCGTGGCAATCTTCTCGACGTTCAGCTTATACCGGCGAGACCAGTTCATTTCCTTTTCGATGATCGGCGTGCGCAGAATCTCAAATACCTTGGCCACTTCCGAAGCGGAGACAATATCTCGTACACCTACTTTTTTGGCGTTATCCACCGGGACATTGATCACCAAACCGTCGGATGAAAGCACCGATAGCTGCAGGTATTCGCGCGTCACACCTTTGACAGTCCGCTCGGTGATGGCCTCCACCTTCGCTGCTCCATGACGTGGATAGACGACCATATCGCCGACTTTGTAAGACATGTACCCTCCGAGAACTGTTCGGCTTACACACAAAAACTCGATTGATTATGCCATGAGGCCAAGACCTCGCCATTGAGAGCGCTCACAGACCGGCAACACGCCGTAAGTGGCTCAAATTCGCCATTTTTTGAGCGACAATACGGCATTTTCCACTCGACGCACGTAGACTTTGGGACATGGCTAAAGAAACGAAGATCAAGGAAGATACCGTCACCGCGCCTGTCGCCCAAAGCGAACTTGACGCGGTCAGCAACGCTGAGTTCTACAATCCCCATGCGGTACTCGGCGGGCATCTCGGCACCGGCAAGTATGCGGACACCGCCACCATTCGAGTGCTCCGTCCGCTGGCCAAGTCGGTGACCGTCATCACCCAGGATGGCGAATATGCGATGACTCACGAACACAACGGCGTGTTTGTTACCACCGTTCCCGCCGCCGGCACCAAGAAGGAACCGACCATTCCGGACTATCGCGTCCGCACCGAGTGGGAGGACGGCGAAGTGCTCGTCGAAGACGATCCCTACCGCTATCTGCCCACGCTCGGCGACATGGACACCTACCTGTTCGGTGAAGGACGTCATGAGAAGCTTTGGGAGGCTCTTGGCGCACATGTGCTGCGCTTCGACGATCCGATGGGCGGAGCCGATGGCACGCCCGGCGAACAGGTCACGGGCACCGCTTTCTCCGTATGGGCGCCAAACGCCCATGCCGTACGCGTGGTCGGCAACTTCAACGCGTGGGACGGCCGACGTCACGCCATGCGAGCCTTGGGGTCCTCCGGCGTATGGGAGATCTTCATCCCCGGCGTCGGAGCAGGCGAAGCATACAAGTTCCAGATTCTCAACGCCAATTATGTGTGGGAGATGAAGGCCGATCCGATGGAACGCCAGCACGAGGTTCCGCCGAACACCGCTTCCATCGTCACCGAATCCACCTATGAGTGGGGTGACGACGCATGGATGCAGCATCGTCGTGCGACCAACCCGCACGATGGCCCCGTCGCCATCTACGAGGTCCATGCCGGCAGCTGGCGCAAGGGCCTGACCTACCGCGAACTGGCCACCGAGCTGGTGGACTACGTCAAGCAGGAAGGTTTCACGCACGTCGAGTTCATGCCGCTGGCCCAGCACCCGTTCTCCGGCTCTTGGGGCTATCAGGTCACCGGTTATTATGCGGTGGACTCTCGCCTCGGCTCCCCCGACGACTTCCGCTATCTGGTGGATCAGCTCCATCAGGCCGGCATCGGCGTGATCATGGACTGGGTGCCCGCCCACTTCCCGAAGGATGCTTTCGCTCTCGGCCGGTTCGACGGAACCCCGTTGTACGAGGATCCCGACCCGTTGCGTGGTGAACACCCGGATTGGGGCACCTACGTGTTCAACTTCGGCCGTCGCGAGGTGCGCAACTTCCTCGTGGCCAACGCCCTGTTCTGGCTTGAGGATCTGCATATCGACGCGTTGCGCGTAGACGCCGTCAGCTCCATGCTCTACCTCGACTACAGCCGCGAGCCCGGCCAGTGGAGGCCGAACATCTACGGCGGACGCGAGAACCTGGAAGCCATCGACTTCCTCAAGGAAGCCACCGCCACAGCGTACAAGAACAACCCGGGCATCATGATGATCGCCGAGGAATCCACCGCATGGCCGGGCATCACCGCCCCCACCTCCGCCGGCGGCATCGGTTTCGGCTTGAAGTGGAACATGGGTTGGATGCACGATACGCTGCAGTATCTGCACGAGGAACCCATCAACCGCAAATGGCATCATGGTGAGATCACCTTCTCCATGGTGTATGCCTACTCCGAACATTACGTGCTGCCGATCAGCCATGACGAGGTCGTGTACGGCAAGGGATCCGTATATGGCAAGATGCCTGGCAACGGCTGGCAGAAGTTGGCGGGGGTCCGCTCCCTGTTCGGATACCAGTGGGCCCATCCGGGCAAGAAACTCTCGTTCATGGGCAACGAGCTAGCCCAATGGGGCGAGTGGAACCACGACGCCTCTATCGACTGGGATTGCCTGAACTGGGAGGAACATCGCCAGATCCAGAAGTATGTGGCCGACCTCAACGCCTTCTACAAGGCCAATCCGGCCCTGTGGAGCCAAGACTTCGACCCAGCCGGATTCGAATGGCTTACGAGCGATGACGCCGATCACAATACGCTGAGTTTCCTGCGCATCGGCGCCAAGGGTGAAACCTTGGCCGTGGTGGTCAATTTCTCCGGTGAAGCTTGGTCCGACTATCAAGTGGCGCTGCCCACCGGCGGTAAGTGGACCGAAGTATTCACTTCCGACGACGCCGCATACGGCGGATCGGACATCCACAACGGCACGTTCGAGGCGGTTGAGGGCGAATACCATTCACGCCCGTTCTCCGCGAAGATCACCGTTCCAGCACTTGGAGTTGTATTCTTGAAGCCAGAAGACTGAACAGGTCAAGGCTGAAAGGTAACTTTTTATGCTCAATACCACAGCGCGTCAGAACACAGCGCCGCGCACGGTGCTGGTGGTCGAGGATGAGCCTACGCTCGCCACAGCCATCGCCCAGCGCATCACCGCCGAAGGCTGGACGGCACGCGTAGCCGGAGATGGTGCGTCCGCCGTCCAGGCTGCCGCACAGCTGCGCCCTGATCTGGTAATCATGGACATCATGTTGCCGGTGATGGACGGGCTTGAAGCCACCAAGCGCATCGTCGCCGAAAGGCCTGTGCCGGTGCTGATTCTCACCGCACGCGACGACGAGGCCGATAAGGTTATCGGCCTCGGAGCCGGCGCAGATGACTATATGACCAAGCCGTTCTCCATGCGTGAGCTCATCGCCCGTTGCAAGGCGTTGTTGCGCCGCGTGGAGCGAGCCAAGGTCATAGCCAAGAACTCCGAGAACGAGAAGATTCTCGATTTCGGTTCCATGGTCATCGACCCTGCTCAGCGTATCGTCACCATGAATGGCGAACAAGTGCATCTGACCCCCACCGAATTTGATCTGCTGGCCACTTTGGCACGTAGGCCAAAATCCGTGCTCACCAGGGAAAAACTGCTCGAAGAGGTATGGGACTGGGTGGATGCCTCCGGCACCCGCACGGTGGACAGTCATGTCAAAGCACTGCGTCATAAACTCGGTGCCGATACGATTCGTACCGTGCATGGTGTCGGGTACGCCTTCGAGCCGCCGGCCGCATGAGCAAGCAGCAGCCCAAACCCCGGCTTGACACCGTCAAAAGACGTGTCAAGCCGGTCGATTTTTTCTCCTCGCTCAAACTTGAATTGAGCGCTCTGATTGTAGTAGCCACCGCCATAGCGTTCGCCATGTGTTGGTTCCTGCTGAAATTCGGATGGTCCGGTTGGATCGCCATGCCGTTGACGCTAATCGTGGCTTTGGGCATCACTTACTTCTTCTCCCGAGGTATCACCGCTCCCCTGCGCCAGATGCGGGACGTGGCCGAAGCTATGGCCGAAGGCGATTACACCGTACGTGTAGACATCGATCAGGACCGTCATGATGAGGTCGGCCAGCTCGCCCGTTCCTTCAACGCAATGGCCGGAGAACTTGAACATGCCGACAAGATGCGTTTGGACATGATCGCCAACGTCAGCCACGAGCTACGCACCCCGGTCTCCGCCCTACAAGCCATGGTGGAAAATATGGCCGACGGCGTCACCGAGCCGACACCGGCTAATCTGGAGAGTATTCTCACCCAGACCCAGCGGCTTTCCGACCTCATCGCGTTTCTGCTTGATCTGAGCCGCATGGAAGCCGGTGCCGCAAGTCTGAACATCGAACAGTTCAACTTCGCCGAATTCCTCGATGAGACCGTGGAACCCCTGGAAATAGCCGACGGAGGACACGCTCATGACATCCATCTGGAGGTTCCCGGCAACATCATGATGGAAGGTGATCAGGATCGACTTCGCCAGCTGTTCACCAATATCATCGCCAACGCACTCAAACACTCCGCCGATGGGACGACGGTTCTCATCGAAGCCCATGAAGAAGCTGACTACGGTACCGTCGTGACCAATGTCGTCAATTTCGGTTCGCAAATCGCTCCTGCCGATCGGTCGAACATCTTCCGACGTTTTGTCACCGGCAAAGCCGGCCCGGGCACGGAATCCGGAGGCACGGGACTGGGACTGTCCATTGCACGCTGGGCCGCACAACTGCACGGAGGCACTGTCCGCGTGGTGGACGATGAACGAGGAGCCGACTTCGAAATCACACTGCCGAAATATCATATTTCGGCATCATAGCGACGCCTCTTTTTGCCGCCTCATAACAATGTGACATTATCTGTTGTTGCACCTCCTCCTACAATATTCGAACATATGTACTAATATTGTAGGAGGAGGTGAGCACTCATGAACGAATCGGCATCCGCGGCACAGCCTCAACATGCCATGACGTCCCACACCACGGACCACACGTTGTATCTGATGCAGATGGCCGGAGATTCCATGATGAACGCCGGCATCCGCAATGGTGATCTGCTCATTGTGGATAAGTCCGCAACCGCTCATCATGGCGATATCGTGGCCGTAGTATTAGATGGCGAGATCGCCATTAAACGTCTGGCCGTCACACCACACACCACACTGTTGTGCGCCGATAATCCCTGTTTTGCCGATTATGCAATGCCCGATGGCGCGACCCCAACGATCTGGGGTACAGTCACCGATGTCATTCACCCGTTGCAATCGTCATCGTATCGGGGCACCACGGCATCCGCCAGCACTACCGCTCCCAGCACATTGACACCCTGCCGCCGCAGCGCATAGGTACATTCCTTCAATGTAGCGCCTGTAGTGACAATGTCGTCAACGAGCACCACCTTGTCACATGCGCCATACGCCTCATCACAGGCATCTACAACAATGCGACCGGATATACGCTGCATACGTTGGGTCGGAGAAATCTGCTGCACTGACTTTCGCCCACCAGCCGTGTGAACAAGCGCACGGCTCACACGGGCATTGATGCCATCGGATCGAAGCGCCGATGCAACAGCATATGCCAGCGGAAGCGTGTGATACCGTCCTCTACGTCGTATCGATGCAGGAGATGACGGCACGGGAATCACCGCTACGACACCATTGCCGGTATACACATCCGCTTCTCTGTCCAGATAAGGCAGCAGACCGTGTTTCGTCACCTCGACGACGACATGCATCAACGGGGCATCCAGTTCCACATCGTCATGGTCTTTCCATCCCAGCACCGCATGACGCACCAAGCCTTGATATATCGCCGCCGACCAGACTCGCACCATCGGTTCGCCGCCTAGTATGCGCTCCCTGCAACCGGAGAACATATCCAGGCAGTCCTCGCACAACACGGCATCCGGCATATCACAGCCGGCGCATCCGCGAGGGAACAGTACATCGCGCACCGCATCAATCGCTCCGCGCCACGCATGCCGCATATGGCGCATGTCCGGTATCGACGCGGGGCACATGGCATATCACCGCCCTACACTGAACGTATCCAGACAGGCCAGCAATGCGTCCATCAGCGCCAGGGTATCCTGCGGCTCACGTACCGTGATGCCTGCGGCTCCGGCGGCGACCGCTGGATAATCGTTGCCGTCTGCGGACATGCGGTCTCCCACGAACGCAATCTCATTGGTTTCAATGGACAGTATTTGAGCCAATCGACGTACCGCGTACGCTTTGTCCAGCCCATACATGCTGACATCTACGCTGGAATAACCTCCGGCACGTACTCTCAGATTCGGCAAATCACCGCTGACCGCACGAACCAGCGCCTGTTTCTTGGTGTTGTCGATATCCCAAGTCCGTTTGACTTCTACCGGAGCATATTGGCCAAGCGCCGAAAAAGTGATCTGACTTCCTCTGTTTTCAATACGCGGCCCCCAAACCTGTTTCTCCCACAAGCCAAGCGCCCTAGCGTGCTTCTCCAAGCTGGACCGCACGACGCGCACCGTCTCAGCGTCCAAATCATGCGCGTATATCAAAGACCACTGCGAGCCATTCCACCGGTAATATCGTGAACCCGACGTGGGCATGACATGCAACTGCTCCCGTCGGGCCCCGTCGCCGAGCTCATCCAATACCTGAGAGGTGACCACTTCCATGCTGCCGCCGGAAATCAGTGCAATCGGAATCCGGTCAAGCAAGGAGATGAACCGTTGCGTCATCTCCGGAGCCATTGGCCGTTTGGAGCTGGCAAGCGTATTGTCCAGGTCAAAGCCAAATATCTTGACGCGCGCGCATACGTTATCCAGATCAAGTTCGGTCCAGTGATGCACTATCATCGCGTCAAACCTCCTTGTCGGTATTAGCATTGGCCCTTTACCAATGAACCTATCCTAACGCAAGTTGCCTGTGCCTTGGCCTATGGTGGGAACCATGCTTCAGCCACCTTGGACCAATCATGTATATCGGAACCGGCATGGACGGGGTATGCGAACCCCGATGTTCGGCACACGTCTGCCTCGGTATCGCACTCGTACCGGCATGTTTGATGATATGGTGGCGGCACAGGTGCGTCGACTCCATGAGGCTTGGCCTGAGCTGATACGCCCGCTCCAGTTCGCCGTCGAAGATGTGCCGCCTTCTGATCCTGCCCCTTGGCAATCCGAACCCAACATGACCTCGCGCTGTTTCCCCGCCAGTCACGGCATTCCGGCTCGCGTTGTGCTCTATAGAATGCCATTGCAGACCGAGGCACGCAGCAAGCTTGAACTGCAGCTGGCCATACGGGATGAAATCGCAGCTCGTGTGGCTGAGCTCTACGGCCGACGACCCGAAGAAATCGATCCGGACTGGGGTCTGTGATCACCACCCATAGTTCGCTGGTCAGTCAGCCGACGATCAGCGAACTATGGCGTCGTCGGCTCGCGTCCAAACGTACGCCGTGGACGGCATCAATGAGGACGCATTGACCATCGCCAACCCGGCAACGGCTCCGTCTCCCAAACCATCACGGCCCAAACGCACGCCCCAAGCCACGGCACCGGATTTGTCCTCCAATCGCAGTGCGGCAACCGTATCATGCTGAGACAGATCACTGACCGCGTCGGACCATGCCGAATTGGCGTCAAGAGTAATATCCCTGTCGTCTGTTTTCTTGCCGGTCTCATCGTAAGCGGTTATTGTCACCGTCTGCTTCACGTTGGTGACATTGACCAACGTCACGTCGGCATCCACATCATCTGCAAGAGCCAGACCCGAGTAGGCGGCGGGCGCGGAGGCCTGCCCCAGTGCGAAATCGGCCTGACCGTTCTCGCCGGAGCGGACGGCCCGCACTGAAAATGACAGAGCGTCCTCAGCGGTGGACAGTACGCCCAGCGCACCATTTGGTGCCTTGCCCAGATCTACGATCTGGACCTTGCCTGCCTCGACCTCGACATTCTTAGCAGATACCAAACCATGATTCGTAACCCATGAGAGCGTGGTTTTTGTTTGCTCATGAGCAAACAGATAAGCGGTAACCGCATCACCTGAAGCAATTGCCGGTACTGCCGCGGTATCGGACTCGGCAGCCAACGGCACAGCGAAATCCGAGCCTTGCGAAGTCAGGCCATCCATCGAAACCGTACGCACCATAGCGGCGATTGGAGTCTCCTTGCTTGAGACTGTAACGTACAGACCGTTTTGCTTTTCCGCAGCCGCCGAAAGATCGACGGACGTCTCCCCCTTTGCGGGCACCGACACCGTCGACTGGGTGGACAACGCCATTTTCCCGGCCCGTTCGCTACCCCATGCCATGATATCCACGGTGGTCGCCTTGGCAGAGGGATTGACCACCACAAGCTGCTGTGTAGTGCCGGTGCCAGTACCAGTAAGCAGGAAGGATCGGCTCAATGCGGTAGCCGTGCACGACGCGGCGGACACTCCCTTGAGATCGCCCTCATCCGCCCAGGAGACAACAGTACCTGCCGTTCCGGTTCCTTGCACCGCCTGCAACATATGCGTATCGATGAGTGAATCGGACTGAGCATCGGATTGAGTGCCGATTTTCACATCCGCATCATCACTAGGATCACCGTCCTTCAACGTTATGATCGGCTCCGTGGCACTAGCAGCGCCGATAGGCGAAACCGTTGCGCTGTATACCGAGCCAAAAGCCGCGAACCGCTCCTGAGTGCTCAGGTTGCCTACCGTTGCTTGAAAGGCGCTGTCGCCATATGTACCGGTATCCGCCAACTGCATCGGGGCCGGGCAATAGCTTTCTATCTGAGTCGTGCTGACGCTCTGGCCAAGCGCATTGTTTTTGGCTTGCACGGTATCCACCCATGCGATTGGCACCGGCATGATCATCAACGCGGCAAATAACGCCAACAGCACCAGCATGGTGATGGCACCCAACACTGCGGTATAGACCCGGGAACGCCGTGAACGACGGGTAGCATTGCCTCTGCTCATGCTTGCTCCTCCAATCCTCGGGTAAGACGTCTACGCGGTACGGCCACCAAGCAGTACAGCACCACTATCACCGCCAAGCACACCAACCACGCATACCGCCAGACGCTTTGCTGTGCACGCTGCTGCCACGACGTATCCACGTTCTGCTCGGAGTAGGAACGTAGCGTCAGCCGATAATAGCTGCCCGTATCCGTGGATACCAATGATTGAGTGCCCTCTGTTGCCGCGATGTTGGCTTTCAGCTGCTCATACGGCGAACTGTCCGCCGAACGAGAGTCGGGAACTACGTATATGCCGCCGAAACCTAACTCACTGATTGTCGCGATGGCCTGCTCATTCGGATTGGATAGCAATGTGGCGCATGCCTGAGCCAGCTGTTGATCAATCTCATCCGGTTTTCCATCGAGGGCACGCACCCTTTGCACCGGCGAACTGTCGATCAGCTCACCGCGGGAGGTGCGCATAATCGAATAGTTGACGCTGTTGCGGGTCTCGGCACTCACGGCAAGTACACGGTGGTCCTCTCCCGAGTTCAAGTAATCAGTGGTCACCATAGGCAAACCATCCCGAGAAACACCAAGCCCGCCGTCCGCATGACGCTCCAAACCGAACCAGCATTGCGCTGCAACGCAACAAGCCAGAACCACCGCCAGCAGGGCACGCCCACAGACAATCAGTCTACGGGTACGGGCCTCATCGGCACGCGTGCCGGCATCATCGTACGCCGATGCATGCAAGGGATGGAACCGTTTGACCGCGCCCCCCGCCACGAGACAGGCGCAGGCAAGGAAACCGAGAATCATCAGCGCGATACCGGGCTGCGCGGATCCGGCCACCACACCGTCATCATCCACGGCAATGGCCACCCGGACGGAGACCAGGGCGAGCGCTCCACCGCAGACGATGAGCACCCACATCAGTCGGGATGCGCGTAGCGCAAACGGCAATACCAGCGAAGCGATAGCCAGCAGCGTCATCAATCCGAAGAGTACGGCAACTGCCATGTCGGATGCCGCCCCCTGTGCAAGGCGCCAGTCCAAGGCACGTTGCACCGATTGCAACAAGCTCATGGAAGAGGGCTCGCCATTCAACGCCGATTGCGGAATCGTGATGTCTGCGAACAGCTGCCTCCACATTCCCTGATTCGCGTAACGGATGGCATTGAGCATGGTGGGAGCCACCGCGAACGCGGCAGGCAACGGGATAAGCAGCAGCATGACGTGCTTACGACGCACAAATACCAAAAACACCGGGAAGGCCACGATCAAGGCGAGCAGCAGTTGGGGTTCAGCGGCAATCGGCGGGATGAAACACAGCGCGCCTATGGCTGCGGCCTGCACCGATGGCCGGGGCACTAGCGGATCTTCCGTGTGGTACATGCCTACGGCACGGAACACGAAAGCGAACGCCGCCGGAAGGAACACCATCACCGTAAGCATCGGCATATTGGCCTGCGCATACCAACCGAACATAATGCCGGTGGAAGCCCATAACAGGCCGCCGAGTACACGTACCACGTCGGAGCGGGTGAATATGCCGGCCAACGCCCAGAACGAGAGAGCACTCAATGGTGCCGCAGAGAACAGGATCAGCGACAACGCGGCGGAAACATTACCCAATGTGACCAGCGAAGCCGCCATAAGCACCAGCAACCAAGGAGCGGGAGGGGCGGGAATGCTTGCGCCGAACACCCACTGCGTGGTGGCCGATTGCACCAGCTGCCGATAACTGGCGCCGGTCGGCAGCAACACATCCGAATATATCGATCCATCGGAGAACACGCCTCGGAACACAGGCCAGTACAATGCCGCCACGGACATGAAACACACCAAGGCCATGGCCAAGGCACCACTCCAGCGACGAATCACGCGGGTGCGCAGATGGGCACGTTCCAAAGGACTGAGCAGCACCACGTCCCGTTGGCTCAGGAAGGCTTCACGCCGATCATGGAATTGGCGGATCTGCTGCTGATCTGCGCTGAGCACCTGCAGCGAAGACATGGAGACCTTTGATTGTCTTGCGACGAGACGCCGCGAGCGCATAGCGCCGGGAACAGCGAACAAAGCCAGCCAAGGCAGACACAGTTCGACCCACGCCCGATACGGCTTCTTGCTGAACAACATGGCAAGTGCCATGCCAAAACTACGCAACAAACGCCACAGCCACAGCAAAATCCAAGATGACATGGCTTTATCGGTGTACAGGTATCGCTGCTGCGAACGAGTCACAGCCATAGCCGGATTGACGACGTGATCGGGATCCACAGGTTCTCCGTTACGGGTACGGACGCCCTCGTAACGAGCGCGACGGTGAGCGATCTGCGCCTGTGGAACCACCACCACACGACCACCGCTCAGACATACGCGACGGCAGAAATCCATGGATTCGCTGTATGTGGTCATCCAAGGGTTCACGCCACGCAGCCTGATGAATTGTTGCAAAGACACCAATGCGCCAGCCAAGGACACGGCAAATACATCTTGGCGGCCATCATACTGTTCCTGATCCGGTTCGCCGTCCACCACTAGGGAATGCACGGCATGTTTGCCGGCATACATACCGACATCATGCAGATGCTCACCATCCCAATCGCACTGCTTGCATCCCAGCACCGTGGCACCCGGAGTGTTTCGCCACGCTTCAAGCAGACGCTCCAGACACGCGCTGTCGCCGGGTCTTGAATCGTCATGCAACAACCAAAGCGCGCGGGTTTCAGCGTCAAGCTCGGTATGGTCCAATGCCCGTTGCACGGCGTCGCCAAAGGAACGCGCGCCCCGCGCCGATACGATACGAACCGTCACCTGTTTGGACTGCGGCATACGCGTCACCGGTCCGGACGGCGAAGGAATGACCTCGAATGCACTGGTTTCCTCATGGCCCGTACGCCCCGACGCGTCGGCGATGATCACCTGGGAGGGCAGTGTGAGCTGCGTGAACAGCGCTTCCAACGTGCGTTCCAAGAAACGCATATCGTTTTCGACAGTGACCACGGCAGCCACGCCCTCGTCTACATCCTGCCTGTGCGTGTACGGACGATTGGCCAGAGCCTGCGCCAGCGCCTCGCGAATATCGCTGTTACCTGTCGGATTCATAACCCCCCAGTGTACGCACCGTATATGAAAGAGCCTTCCAGCTCATGCCTGTTCGCGGTGCTCTCTTTTGTACCGGCGGCGTTCGCGTTCGCTCATTCCGCCCCAAATACCAAAACGTTCATCGTGGTCGATGGCCCATTGCAGACATTGTTCCCGCACCTCGCACTTGGCGCACACCCGCTTGGCGTCACGGGTGGAGCCACCCTTCTCCGGGAAGAACGCTTCAGGGTCGGTCTGCGCGCATAATGCCTTGTGCTGCCAAGAGACATCCCCATCCGGCCTGAACAGGCCCCACAGTTCACGTAACGGCTCTTCGGCTGAATCGTCGACCACACCCCACATGCGATTCTCCTTGCCTATTGAGCTTTTCATACGGACTAAATTACACACATGTGACTTCACATTTGTCAAATGCCGTCTCGTGTCATTACCTGATTTTTCTCTTATCTGTGCTATACACGCTCTGTGCACGAGAGCAGTCCGGCACACGGCCGCAAAACCATGTTCCATGACACGACGCACGAATGATATTGTGCCGTTCCTGCGCAGGAACATCACACTGTCGAGGTATTCGGCAGACACTGTGTAAAAGTGGCTTTCAGACAATCGGCATTAAAGGGAGGTTTGCATGACGCAGGAATCAGGTGGAGCGGATCCGCAGAACAATCCGCCGAGCTTTATTCCCGCAGGTGCCCGACGTACACGTCCTTCCGGCCAAGTGCCCCGATCCTACGCCCCGGCCAATGGGGCACGCACCCGGCACAGTGCTTCCGATCACGCCAATCCCACCTCGCATACAGCATCGTCTGCCGGCGCATCGAGCACAGCCGGCAGCGCAATTCCGCCCAGCTTTTCACCCAACGCCGGTCGAGCCGGACGTGTGGCCGGTTCCCAAACATCGGCGAAAGCCGACCCTGTACACACATCTCGATCCAGCATGACCCCTTCATCTCAGCCAAGGATCCACGGCGCGTCGAACAGCCGACCTGATGGGGCTGTGCCACGCAGCATTCCACCCGCAGCTGCCCGCCGGTCCTCTGGCTCGGCAAGCAACATCGCACGCGCCTGGCAAACCCCTTTATCCGCCGCCAAGTCACAAGTTTCCCTGAAGCAGGCATCGGCAGGGACGATCGGCACCGGGTACGGGTCCTTATCCTCCGCTGCAACGCCACGCAAGCGCCATGCCGCACGAATCACAGCCTGTGCGATCGCCGTATTGCTGGCGGCGCTGGTGCTTTCCGTATTCAGTGCATGGAACTGGGTGAACGGGCGACTCACCAAAACGGATTGGCTGACCGACGCGGCCGACACTCCGGCACAGACCTGGCTGATCCTAGGCTCCGATGAGCGCGACGGCTCTACCCAATATGGCGGCGTAGAGGATATCTCCGGATTCCGCACCGACACGATTCTTGTGTTGATCAAGCCAAAGAGCGGGCCAAGCTCACTGATTTCCATTCCTCGCGACTCCCTGATTAACATCGACGACCAGTACATGAAAATCAATGCCGTGGCACAGTTGGTGAGCAAACAGAGCCTGGTGAGCACAGTCGAACAAATTTCCGGACAAAAGATCGATCACGTGGCGCAGGTCAAATTCGGCGGACTGCAGAACGTGGTAGACGCTTTGGGCGGTGTGGAGCTGTGTTACGACCAGGATGTGCAGGACGCCTATTCCGGTCTCGACTGGAAAGCGGGATGCCATACCGCGAATGGTGCGACCGCCCTGTCATTCTCCCGCATGCGTTATGCCGACGTACAAGGTGATTTCGGCCGAAACGCCCGTCAGCGTCAAGTCATCTCCGCCATAGTCAAGAAGGCCTCCAGCGCTTCGACACTGACCAATCCTTCTAAGGTGTTCAAAGTCGCCGATGCCTCGATGAAGGCGTTGACCGTGGATGAGAAAGCCACTCCATCCACTTTGCTATCCATGGCGTTGGCATTCAAGGACGCCACCGGCTCTTCAGGCATTTCAGGCAGCGTGTACTGGTCGGACCCGGATTATTACGTGGATGGCGTGGGTTCATCGGTGCTGCTTGACGACACCAAGAACACGGAACTTTTCAAGGAATTAGCCTCCGGCACCCACAAGGCTGGACAAGTAGGCAATCTCGCAGACAACAGCTGACAGCGCCCGTTAGGCGATTCGAACAGGTACCCATGTGCCTTTGTCGGTATACTGCGGACATGGGAGGGTACGGCCGTCGCCAAATATATGTGGTATGTGGATAACTCGTCAAGCTGGAACCACATTCCCCATTCCGGCTTGCGTCGGAACGCCGGCACATTCACGCTGAATGTATGAACCGCAATCATCGAACGAGATTCCGTTCTCGTACACGCCGTTCCCATAACCCGGCGGCGCAACGCGCCGGTAGGCGAACATGCGCAGAGCGCCTCATGGTATTCGCCACGGTATGTCCGCTGGCAGCTCAAGTGTTGATGATTGTCGTCATGGCAATCCATGGGCAGTGGCTGTTCGCTGCAATGATCATTCCCGGCGCGATCGGCTATCTTGCTTCCATGCTCTCGTCAGCCTCCGCGGAAAAACACCCATCGCAGCCTACGCTTTCCCCAGCGCACGAGCACGTTCATTCCGCAGAAGCAATCACCGGCGAATCGCCTCATAAGCCTCAGTCTATGGAGGCCGCACCGACATGCACCGTCGAAGCATTGCTGGATTTTGACCATCTGCCATGGCGCACCATCATCGGTTATTGGACGCGCCAGAGTCATCCGGTCGACCTCGCTGTGCCCATTGGCATGACAGCTCACGGTCCGTTCATCCTTGATCTGGCGAAGCAAGGGCCCCATGCGCTGGTTGCGGGGACCACCGGATCAGGCAAATCGGTGTTGTTGCAGAACTGGTGCCTTATGCTGGCGGCGAAGAACCGCCCGGAATCGGTGAACTTCGTCTTTCTGGACTTCAAAGGTGGTTCGGCGTTTCAATCATTGGAGCAGCTGCCGCACACTGTAGGCAGCGTCAGCGATCTGGATCTGGCACATGCTGCCCGTGCGCTGCGTGCGCTGGAAACCGAGCTGACCCGTCGCGAGCAACTGGTCGCTGCGGCCAAGGCATCGTCAATCGACGATATGCCATCACCTCCTGCACGATTGATTGTGGTTATCGATGAATTTCATGCGCTTAAGGATCGGCTTGCGAATTACATAGACCGTCTGACCCGTATCGCATCACTTGGTCGTTCTTTGGGAATGCATGTGATTGCATGCACCCAGAACCCGATAGGCCAAGTTAATGCCGATATGAAAGCGAACATGTCGATCAGCATCTGCTTACGGGTGCGCGACCGCATGCAATCCGTTGAACTGCTGGGCGATGGCAGAGCCGCACAGATCAGTCCGTCAGCGCCGGGAGCCGCGTTCTGCAACGACGCCGAAGCGATTACGGCATTGCGATGCGCTTCGATACGCGATATCGCACGAGTGCAACGGCACATTGGATGGGCGGCACGCTTCATGGACGGCCCCGTGCAACCGCTGCTTTTTACCGCGCCCCTGCCTCGTAAGGTATCCGATCAGACAAAGGAAACCATGGCTGGCATGGTGTCGGATCATATCTGGTTCGGGCTTGCCGATAACGGCATCACGCTCGGCGATGCTGCAATATCGCTGCGCCGCGGCAATGTCGCCGTTATCGGAGCTATGGGCCGGGGCAAGACCACACTGTTGAACGTGCTCGCCAAACATGCCGCCAACGCATCAGGGCTCGCCGTATATCTGTATATCGCACAGCGCAATGGGCGGGTTGTGCAACGGTTTCGCGCCGAAACCACACACGATGCATCGCCGAACGTGCGTATGCGAGATGTGCCGAAACCGCCGCACACGGTATGGATCGTCGATGATGCCGACGACCTGCTTGATCCGTTCAACACCGCGACGGAAGCGTTGGCATTCAGGCGTGCATTGGCGGACAGCGAAACCAGCGTAGTGTTCGCCGTCAGCGCACCGAGGCTCGTTCGTGTTCCCGAACACTGCACCACTCGGATAATCTTCCCGTTCGCGGACCGCACCACGGATCTGATGGCCGGAATCCCGGCGGATCTGCTGCATCAATTCGGTGCGACTGATATGAACATCGCAGGACGGGGCGTATTCATCGATGGCGGCACAGCCTGTCTGGTGCAGTGCGCCGCACAGAATCTGTAACTTTCTCAAGGCAACCTCTTGAAAAACCGCTCGGTTCGTGGTTTCCTTGTTACTGGACTTTAGGAATAATACCAGCCACGGGGCTTTTAAGGGAGGCAAGCAATGAGCAGCGCTTTTGATTGGCGAGCCAAGGCCGCATGTCGTGACAAGGATCCGGAACTTTTCTTCCCTGTGGGCAACACGGGTGCCGCTTACCAGCAGATTGAAGAGGCCAAGGCCGTATGCCGCACCTGCAAGGTGATCGACGCATGCCTCAAGTGCGCGCTGGACACCAATCAGGATTACGGTGTCTGGGGCGGTTTGAGCGAGGACGAGCGCCGCGCCCTGAAGCGCCGCGCCATGCGTGCCCGCCGCTCGCAGGCCATGCAGATGCAGATCTGATTCATTGCTGTCAGCCGCGTCATCCGGCACTGACAGCATGACGGGAATCGGGGATCCTCAGTAATGGAGGGTCCCCGATTTCCGTTACGGACAATGTGGACAGCATAGGTAAGCCACATAAAGTGATTGCTCGCGTTTCGCCGTTCTCGATGGAGCAAGGGGCAATAAGCAAGCAATCACAGATGTTCAAATATCGTGCTCGATCACTCCTCCTGAGCAGCCCGAAGCTTCATGTCAAGCACCACGCGGGTACCACCTTCCCGCCGCGGCTCCCAATGCACCGACCCCCCGAAATCGTTGGTCACGAACGTATTGATGATCTGCGTGCCCAGGCCGGAACCGGAGGATCGAGCCAGGCCGCCCTGCTCTTCGGAACCCAGACCGGAACCATCGTCTTCCACCACTACATTGAGATTCGGACCGGAGCGTCCAACGGAAATGGTGATCTGCCCCTCCTTGCGCCCCTCGAAACCATGCTCCACGGAATTGGTGATCAGTTCTGTCAGCACCAGAGACAACGGCGTGGCGTCCTGCGCCGGCATCATGCCGAACTTGCCGATGAATCCGATGGAGATATGCTGGTCCTTCATAGTGGCCAAATCCACGGCCATACGAAGCAGGTTGGAAATCACCTTGTCAAAATCGATGATCTCGTCAGCGGTCTGGCTTAAGCCTTCGTGGACCATAGCGATGGTCTGCACGCGGCGCTGCGCCTCTTGCAGTTCCTTCTTGACTTCCTCGGATTTGGTCTTACGCGCCTGAAGACGCAACAAGGCAGATACGGCCTGCAGATTGTTCTTCACACGATGGTGAATTTCGGAAATCGTAGCGTTCTTGGTCTGCAGTTCCTGTTCACGGCGTCGCAGCTCGGTGACATCGCGGCACAGCAGAATTGCCCCGACACGACCATTGTTGTCATATAACGGCAACGAGCGCATGGAGACGGCCGACCGGTTGGCGTTCAATTCAGAGTCCACCGCCGCCTTGCCAGCGAGTACCAGCGGCAAGGTTTCAGGAACCGGATCGTTTTCCTGCAGCAGCTGGGTGCCGAGCTCGCTGAGGTAGTGGCCCGGCATGGTGGTCAGCAGACCAAGACGGCGGAAACAGCTGATGGCGTTGGGAGACGCATAACGCACTACACCATCCATGGTGAGGATAATGAAACCATCCGCCACTCGTGCGATATGGCGCTGGCTCATCACCGCATCCTGATAGGGGAATTGTCCGCGTGGGATCATCTCATACAGCTGCTTGCCGGCATTGATGCTTTCGGATTCGTACCGGCCATTGGATTCGCGGGTGGCCATATTGGTCTCCCTCACCACCAGACCAAGCGTCTTGCCATTGTGACGGACCGGAGCATACACATTGCAGACCGTAGCCTTGCCCACGCTTCGCAAGACGGTGGAACGGAACACGACGCTCGACTGCATGGCGGCGTCCAGTTCACCGGCCATATCCTCGGGCATGATGTCCCCCACCACGTCTTCGGCGCGCAATGTCATCACTGTGGAGGGACGGCATTGCTCCGCCACCACATATTTGCCGTCACCGTTTTGTACCAGCAGCAACAGGTCGGCAAAGCTCAGGTCGGCGATGACCTGCCAGTCGGCGACCAGATGATGAAGCCATTCGCGGTCCTCATCGTCGAAATCAGGACGTGTTGCGAGGATATGTGAAAAATCAGCCATGCTTTCTATCATACGCAGGTGAACGGTCTCAATCACATGTTGCCGTCAAGATGTCATCGACTCATACACCTGCGCGGACAACGCCGCAATCTGTTGTTGCGCCGTTGAGGAAACCACACCCGAGGTCATGACAACCATCACATAATCATGATCGCCGCCACTCACATCCTTACCCCAGATAATGGCGGCATCATTCTCGACGCCAGACAATTCACCGGTTTTGTTGGCCACCTGGATGCCGTTGGGCACGCCGGCCGGGATTTTGGCACGACGCGTCTGTCCGAGCAGCAGGTCAAGCATGGACCGGCTTGCCTGTTCGGATACCAGTTTTCCTTGGTAAAGCTCTTTGAGGAATCGACCGCAATCAGCAGCGGATGTCCAATTCTCGGTACCGGTGCCATCCGTTCCGGCATCAGCGAGTGCGCGCAGCTGACGAGAATCCCGGAATCCGTATCGGGCAGCAGTCTGCGTGACTCGCTGCATGCCTGTGGCCATATCACCATCGCCAAGCATAAGCACCAGTTGGTTGGTGGCCGCATTCGAGCTGACGGTAATCATCTGGTTCATCAGCATATCGATGTCTTGTCCGCCGGTGTTCAAGGTACCCTGCTCAATACCGTCCTGAACGGCGAGCATGACGTACAGTTTGATCTCTGAGGCGGCGACCATCGGCTGGTCATTGACGTTGACGATTGCACCCGTGGCCAGATCTTCGACATAGACAGACCACGTGCCACCGTTGCTCCGGGCGGCCGAATCGACCGCCGACTGCACGGCGTGGATACGATTTGAAGCTTTCTGCAATGTTGCGTTTGGCGAGGGGACGGCATCGCGGTCCAAGGTGTCGGAGCGTGACGTCTCAGCTGTGTCCTGATCCGACTGCGCATGTTGTTCGGCTGATTCGCGCGTGCCGGCGGCTGATGATGCAGGAGGTTGGTTGTGGTTTGCCGAATCATGCGCGTATAGCATGTACAGGCAACCGGAACCGAGCGCTAAAGCCGCAAGCAACGCCATGACAATAATCACAATCGCATGATTTCGTCTCTTCATGGCTGCACCGACCGGCCTGGCATGTTTGCGGCTGGTCCTGCACGATTGCGCATGGGACTGGATACGTCGAACCATGATTCTCTACCGTTTCACTCATTGATCCAGCGTGCTGTCCACACTGGCCAACACTTTGCTCATTAGTTCCGCGGCTACCGCTTGCCCCTGATTCTGCGTGACCACCGACACCGCTGCCTTATGGCCATGGGCTTCCACCACAGCGAAATAATTCCATGTATTCTGTATGCCCTGTCCTCGATGGGCATGTACCGTCATGCCTGAGGGGATCACGACTCCCTCGGACGCGATGTCCACATTCATCAGGTCCGATGCACCTTTGGCATCGACAGCGGCCAGCATGCGCGTAGCGTCCTTGGCGGAAGAATAGTTCTCATATCCGGCGTTGCTGGCGGCCACATCACCGTAGTCGCGGTTGAACGTCGTGTTGCCGTAACCATTCGAGGATGCCCAGGAATTGACGCTGGACCATCCGCCCAACGCTGCCGCCGCGGCATTGCCGGCGTTGTTATCCATGTCGCTCATCATTACACTTGCTTGGGATTTGGCGTTGTCATCGCCATTGGATTGAGCGGCAAGATATACCGGCAGGTACAGGCCGGCGGCCACGAACTGGGTCCCAGCCTGTGTGGTTGCGGCTACGGTGGCATCCGCGGCATCGGTATCATCATCAATGACCAGCGCCGCCACGGCAACATCTGACGATGAATACGAATCGGCGATGCCAGACAGTTGACTGGATGTGATTACCGGCACTGCAGGTTCGGATTCCTTACCGGTCTCTTTCCTGGTGTCGCTCTTGGATTCGTCTGCCCCCTCGGAATCCTCGGATGCGTCTTTGCCGCTGTTGGCTTTCTTCTTGTTCTTGGAAGAGCTTCCTTTCGAGTCGGCAGAGTCATCGCCCTGCTCTCCGTTCTCCACTGTCTCGGCCGAGGACGCCTGTGCGGTCTGTGTCTGGTCGGATGAGCCCCACACGCCCATGGCATGAGTGATGAACAGTCCGATCGCCAACGCCACCGCGCAGATCGAGACGAGCAGGACTGCGATCAGCGCATTGCTGCCCTTGTTGGCATTGCTGGCGATTCCAGCCCCGACAGATGGCGCTGCGGCGGGGTTTGCCGGCGCATTCGTCGAGGTATTGGACGTCGTCGAGGATGTGCTCGGGACAGCGGCTGCCGGCATAGGAATGCCACCCTGAGCGGTGGACCCCGGCATATTTGCCGTTGGTTGTCCGTTCGCGGCATCCGGATTCATCAAGGTTGGCCCATCACCTTCAAAACCCGGCATCGGAGGCGCGGCGGAGACGCTGCCGGAAGGGCGCTCCAAAGGAGATCCGCACTGCGAGCAGAAGGCGTCATGCTCATTGTTGGCAAATCCACATTCCGTGCAGTACACCATGTTGCTCTCCCTCGTCCCCGCGAACCGGTAATCAATACCCTCATCGTATCGCCGCACGTTCTCTTGTGGCCATACGATCCCGATTTTGCACGCGACGGCAATGCCGCCTGTCCGGAGAGTACTGTTTTCAGTGAGCAATATTGACAAAGGCAAAAGTTACGCTAACGTAGGTTACGGGAACGTAAGGAAACGTTCGCTCTGGTGAAACGAGGGCCATATGGCATCAGCAAGCAGCGAGGCATACGCCTCCACAACTTCGTCCGGAACACAATCCGAACCGACGACTCCTCATGGATTCAAGCGTATCGGTCACACGTCAGACCCCAGTGTGGAAGCAAAACGTCAGGCCGCCATCGAGGCACGCGAACAGGCGTTGCAGGCCAAGGCGGACGCAATCCGCGCCAAGGGCCAATTCAAAGCCGAAACCATTCGCGCCAAAGCCGAGGAGAAGGCACGTCGCGTGCTGGCCAAATCGGAAAACCATGCCTTGAAGGTAGAGGGTATAGCCCCTGCGGAAGTGGCGCGCAAGATTCGTCTGGACGTGCACGGTCGGCCCAAGCCGCTCATGCGCGGCTGGATTCACGCCATAGCCTCTCCCCTATCGTTGGCTGCCGGCATCGTACTCATTTGCCTGGCACAGGGTGCAGGACTCAAATGGGCGTGCGCGGTGTTCATGACCGCATCGCTGGTGTTGTTCACGAACTCGGCCTGCTATCATCTCGGCGATTGGAGCCCCCGCGTAACCGACGTATTGCGCCGCATCGACCATGTGAACATCTTCCTGCTCATCGCGGGTACATACACACCGGTCTCATTTGCACTGGAACCGTTCTGGCGCAATTTCATCATCATCTCAATGTGGGCGTGCACAACGGTGGCATTGATTATCCATGTCATCTGGATCAATGCACCTCGTTGGCTGTACACCGTGGTGTACATCATCTTCGGCATCTACGGGCTGGCCTTCATGATGCTGTTCTGGAATTCCCCATATGCCGGTCCGGCAGTGGTTATTCTGCTGTGCTCGGGTGGCGCATGCTATATTCTCGGTGCCATCGTCTATGCCCTGCGCAAGCCTGATCCCTGGCCACGCGTTTTCGGCTTCCATGAGATTTTCCATTGCGGCACCGTCGCCGGATACGCTTGCCATATGGTGGCGATTTACATGGTGATCGTCTCGCTGTGGAGCTGACCTGCGTCTATCGCAACGAGAGAAGACGACGTCTACCAAAAAGCCTCTCCCCCAACGGGGAGAGGCTTTTTAGCGTAGAAAGGCCGTGTCAGGCAAGCGGTTTCGCAGCCTTGACCGTCACGGACAGCTCACGACCGTTCGGCGCGGTGTAGGAGACCACGTCCCCGACCTTCGCACCTTCGATGGCCTTGCCGATCGGCGAATCCGGGGTCATGATGTCATAATCGGTACCAGCCACAATGTCACGGCTGCCCAGCACATAGGTCATCTCATTGCCGTTGAGCTCAATGGTGACCACGGAACCGTTGCCTACAGTGCCTTCCGGAGCGTTTTCGATAATCTTGGAATCGCGAAGCTTCACAGTGAGCTCGGTGATGCGGCCCTCGTTCTTGCTCTGAGCCTCGCGCGCAGCCTGATAGCCGCCGTTCTCGGACAAATCGCCTTCGGCGCGAGCCACAGCGATCTTGTGCGCGATCTCCTCGCGCAATTCGCCTTCGCGGTACGCAAGCTCTTCCTTCATCTTGTTGTACGCTTCCTGCGTCAGCAGGTAGACCTTATCTTCAGCCATATCGTCCTCCTGAACCATGGTTGAAACCAGTTGAAACTATTCGTATCAAACTCTTGTGCACATGCTGTGCAATATGCAAAAACGCCGGCAAACACCGGCGTTCCCTTATCCGACGCGAATCGTCAGCGGGTGGAAATGATGTCGATGACGAACACCAGTGTGTCACCGCCGCCAATGCCGGCCTGCGGGATGCCGCGAGAACCATAACCATACTCCGGCGGGATGGAAACCACCAGACGCGAGCCCACATTATGGCCGGGAACGGTCTGATCCCAGCCCTTGATGACCTGACCGACGCCGATGCCGAAGCTTGCCGGCTGATGACGCGCAAAGCTGGAGTCGAACGGCTCCTCCTTGCCCCACACCACGCCATGGTAGTTCACCGTAACGGTATCGCCGCGACGAACCATCGGGCCATCGCCTTCGGTCAGCTCCACGACCTTCAGACCCTTCGGGGCCTCAGGAGCAGGAAACTCAATGACGGGCGTGGTACCGAACTCAGCGTTCACGTTGGGCATCTGTTCTGCCATTAGTCCTCCTTGTACAAACGCAACGCGCCCTACAATAGCACTATTGCACGATTGGACGAAACGGACGATACCGAAATCTCACGGGTTCCTTTGCAAAAACAATCCACCGGCGCACCGCCACCATCAGTGGACTAACGGCCAAGCGCCGAAAACATCATTACCAGCACCGCAATACCGGCAATGGCCAGGACCAGTTGCACCGCCAGTAGGCCGAAAGCCAACGCCTTGCGCTTGGCAAGCCCGACTCCGTACAACTGCGCCAGCAGGAAGGCAATGAAGCCAAAGACAACGTAATTTGCAGTAAGCGCCATGACATCACCGTTGGCAAGTACCACGCCATTCAACGGCTGGTCCAGCGAGTTCATCAACGAGCTCATGACCAACATGCCCCAAACGCCATACGCGATGGCCCCCACTGCGGCGTATACCCACGGTCTGACCGATTCCTTGGCACGCACGGTCAGAGACTCCGCACACCACAGCAGAGCGAAGCCGACAACATAGGAAAACGCCACTGCAACGAATACCACCGCGAGCGTCCAGGGCAGCAACGCCGCCACATTGCCGATCATGGACAGATAAAAGCCTGAGCAAGCGATGGCGCCAACGGTCAGAGCAGTGCCCACCATAATACCTTGGGCAAGCATGGTGGGCAGCATGCCCGATTCGACTCGTTCGACTTCGGTCCAGCGTGAAGCCATGACATTCCTCGCTTCTCATTGACGGTTCATTACAACGTGGAACAGGGTAACGTGCGTTTGTTTCGAAACAATCCGCTCGCTCACAATGAAGCATGAGAAGGCAGAAGAGGATTATACCGTGCATCCAATATAAGGTGCCTCCGATGGGCTGAGCCGTGAAGCGGACAGCCCAGTGGGCTGTCCGTAGGCGAAGCCCGAACGAGGCAATAGCCGAGTGAGGGTGACATCAAGTCCGGCTGTAAGCCGGTCAATGATTGCTGGGCCGAAGGCGAGCCGTGAAGCGGACAGCCCAGTGGGCTGTCCGTAGGCGAAGGGAACGGCTATGCCGCGACGGCTGAGCGAAGCTCGGCAACCCGCAAGCCGCATCCGTCTCGGGGTGACGTACAATGGTACGGTTGGTTTATCCAACGCCTCCGTGGCGAAATGGTATACGCAGTCGACTTAAAATCGATCGCTTCGGCTTGTGGGTTCGAGTCCCATCGGAGGCACCTTACTGCGCGAGCAGGCGACGCCCATAATCGAGCACAATGCCGTCCAATAGGCCATGTTCACTGGCCACATACGAATCGATGGCGATACCATGATCGGCTTTGGCGGCCTCACTGACCCGTGCAAGTACACGATTCCAAACCACCGCACCGCCGCCGACCACGTCGATACGACCCGGATGAATGGTCTTGTATTCACTGCGTTCGGCGCGAGTCATGTTGAGGAACCGGTCGTCCACCGCATACGCCTCATCCAGACTCATCCGATGCCCGTCCACCAGTGTGTGATCATATTCGGTCAACCCCATGGCCAAGGCGGTCATCGTGGTGACGGTGCCGGACACGCCGATGATGGTACGTGCCTTACCGGCATCCACATGCGCAAACGCCTCATC
Source organism: Bifidobacterium olomucense (assembly GCF_012932375.1). Classification (GTDB taxonomy): domain Bacteria; phylum Actinomycetota; class Actinomycetes; order Actinomycetales; family Bifidobacteriaceae; genus Bifidobacterium; species Bifidobacterium olomucense. The sequence continues at coordinate 152,373 of NZ_JAAIIG010000004.1, forward strand.
GATATGCCGATCGATATCCTCATAGGCTTCCGCGATTTCGTTCTCGGTCGGCGGGTCGGTTTTCAGATGGCGTTCGGTCATGCGCACGGATCCGATATTCATGGAGAACGCACCTTGCACTTGCGTGGTAGGCGCGCTGACTCCGTCACCGCCGATGACCAGTTCGGTGGATCCTCCCCCGAGATCCACCACCAGATACGGCGCCTGCAAATCTCCTCGGCTGACCACCGAAGTGGCACCCAAGAAACTGAGGTCCGCCTCTTCGGTACCGGGGATGACCTCGGGACGCACCCCGAGAATGGATTCGATGCCGTCTTCAAATTCTTCACGGTTCTCGGCATCACGCGTGGCGGATGTAGCTACGAAACGTAATCCGTCCACCGGATGCTCGGCGAGTACCCCGGCGAATTCACGGGCCGCCTCATACGCGCGTTCCAAGGCTTCCTCGGCGAACCGATGGGTTTTGTCTACGTCCTGTCCCAGACGAATCACACGAAGGATACGCGGCACGATAGTGTGCATGCCGTTGGCGTCTACTCTCGCGATTTTCAGCCGAATCGAATTGGTACCGCAGTCGATGCCCGCCACGGTTACGAATTGCTTGCTCATGGTTCTCTCCCTGACTTTGCAGCTTATGATTCCGTTCACTGATCGAGATTCATGCTTCCAACGTGCAACGGCAAACGGTGGGATCGAATTCGTCCTTGACGCGTGCAAGCACCATATCTCCAATCGGATTGGAGCCCGGCCCCATCACCAGACTTTGGGCCAACAACGCATGGAGGCACTTGACGCGTACGGGCATGCCGCCGGCGGAGGTACCTTCGATATGCTCCTCGCTATCGCCGAGGCGACCGGCGAGTTCGTGACGGAACGCCAGATACAATTTGTGGGCGCGTTCATAAGCTGCCCGCAAATCATCGTCGGCGGCGAGCATGTCATTGTATTGCTGCATGACGCCTGCAGCCTCCACATGAGAGGCAGCCTTGACCGCTTCCGGTCCGGTCAAGTAGCACGTAGTGGGGAAAGGAATGCCTCCGGGCAGCACCGGACGCGTAATCACGGCCAGAGGGCGGCCGCATACGCAGCGGGCTCCTACAGCCACCATGCCACGGGGATAGCGACCAAGCTGACGGTTCACCATATCGATGTCCTGTTCGGTCGCCGGTTCGGCAAGTACACGGTCTACGAGGGCTTTGGCTTGAGCGGTGATGTCAATGGTCACTGTTGGGTGTCCTCCCCTGTGTTCTGGTCAGTGTTTTGCTGTTCGGTATTGTGATCGGTGTCATCTTGCCCATCTTGGCTGCTCTGGTCGCCGGAGTCGTTCGATGATGAGCTTTTATGGTCATCCGAGGATGTTGTACCTGATGATTCTTTGCCGGAGGTATCGTTCACCGGTTGGTCCGCCTGCTGGAACGCGTAGGCGAGTTCCTTATACCAAGGCAGCACTTTTTTGTCGGTTTCGCTGGATGACGAGGAATCACCATCCGTGTTCTGTCCGCCGGTGACCGCCTCAGGATGCAGCACCCGCACCGCCTGTTCTCCGGGGAACACAAAGCCGAGACGCTCACGCGCTTGCGCAGTGATATAGGCTTTGTCGTTCCAACGCTTGATGTCGTTCTCCAAATCCTGTTTCTTGGCGATCAGCGAAGCTTCCTCACGCTTCAAACCGTTGAGCTCGGCAAGATTCAACGCATACGTATGGAACGTGGCGACCAACTGAATGGTGCCAAGCGCCACGATAAACAATGCCACGAAGAATGCTATGGGCCCTGCGCTCAGCGTTGCGCGAGCCTGCACCTTGCCATTTCTGCCCGAAGCCGCGGATTTGCCGGTCTTGCCGAGCGCTCCGGACTTACCAGACATGCCGTTTCGGGATTGCTTGCTCATGACATACGAAAATACCCGCCGCATTCGACTGAACGAATACGACGGGTAGTGCAATCACAGGAACATCACACCTTTACTGGCGTTTCAGTTCCTTGAAATCACTTGGCCAGGTACTTCTTGCAAGCCTTGAAGGCGCTGTAGCCGGCGTACTGAGCGGTGGAGCCGAGCTCCTCCTCGATCTCCAGCAGACGGTTGTACTTGGCAACGCGCTCGCCACGGGCCGGAGCACCGGTCTTGATCTGGCGGGTGTTCTTGGCAACAGCCAGATCGGAGATGGTGGTGTCCGGGGTCTCGCCGGAACGGTGGGAGACCATGGAGGTGTAGCCGGCGGTGGTGGCCAGCTCGATGGCGTCGAGGGTCTCGGTCACGGTACCGATCTGGTTGAGCTTGACCAGCAGGGAGTTGGCGGCACCCATCTCGATGGCCTTGGCCAGACGAGCCGGGTTGGTGACCAGCAGATCATCGCCGACGAACTGCAGACGATCGCCCAGCAGCTTGGTGATGGCGGTCCAGTCTTCCCAGCCTTCTTCCTGGAACGGATCTTCGATGGAGACGATCGGGTACTCCTCGATCAGCTGCTCGTAGAAGTCGAGCATGTACTGGGAGTCGCGGTCGTCACCCTCGAAGTGGTACTTGCCGGTCTCCTTGTTGTAGAACTCGGAGGAAGCGACATCGAGGGAGATGCCGATCTGCTTGCCGGGCTCGTAGCCGGCAGCGGAAATGGCGTCCATGATGTAGTTCAGGGAGTCCTTGTTGGACTTCATCTTCGGAGCGAAGCCGCCCTCGTCGCCAAGGCCGGTGTTCAGGCCTTCCTTCTTCAGGACGTTCTTCAGGGTGTGGTAGACCTCGACGCCGGCGCGCAGAGCCTCGGAGTAGGTGTCGAAGCCGTACGGGGAGATCATGTACTCCTGAATGTCGGTGGCAAAGTCAGCGTGAGCGCCACCGTTCATGATGTTCATGTTCGGCACCGGCAGGATGTGACCGTTGGTGCCACCGATGTAACGGTACAGCGGCAGGCCGGCGGACTCGGCGGAAGCGTACAGGGCGGCCAGAGAGACACCCAGAATAGCGTTGGCGCCCAGCTTGCCCTTGTTCGGGGTGCCGTCGAGCTCGATCATCAGGTCATCCAGAGCGCGCTGATCAGCGGCGTCCATGCCGATGACCTTCGGAGCGATAACCTCGTTCACGGCCTTGACAGCGTCGAGAACGCCCTTGCCGCCGTAGACGGACTTGTCGCCATCGCGACGCTCCCAAGCCTCGGCCTCACCGGTGGAGGCGCCGGACGGGACCAGGCCACGACCCTCAGCGCCGTCCTCGGTGTCGAGGATGACCTCGACGGTCGGGTTGCCGCGGGAATCGAGAATCTGACGCGCGTACACGCTTTCAATTACTGCCACAACTACTCCTTAAAACGGTTGTGTATCTAATGACAGTCTTAAGAGTAGTGCGATTTGTGGACGTTACGCACAACACGCCCAAAATTTGGTGTTAGCGCTCACATATTGCGGTCATGTGTTGCGCTCGCACATTGTCGCCATCGCTGTGTCTTGACATGCCATGCACACCGCGACACAAATACCGATGGCACCGGCGATGCCGTTCCACCGCCGGTGCCTCCCGTTGATCATCGGGCCGCATTCCCGTTGAGATACTCGATTTCCTCCTGCGACAGGCGCAGGTCCACCGCTTGGAACGAATCTGCGATCTCCTGTGGATTGCGCGCGGAGGGAATCGTGAACAGATACGGGTATTGCGCCAGCTCCCAGGCAAGCGTGATCCGCTGATACGAACAGTCATGGGCCGCGGCGATTTCACGGAAACGGTCGAACAGCCTCTCGTTGAAAGGATCGAGGAACCCACCGAGCGGCGACCAGCAGACAAACGCCAGTCCTAGTTTGCGGCAGGTTTCCATCGTGTGCTCAGGATCTCGATGAACCGGTGAGAACTGATTCTGAACCGCCACAAGACGGCTTCCCAGAATGCGGTGAGCGGTTGCGATGTCTTCATTACCGATTCTGGAGATGCCGACGGTTTTGACCACACCTTCATCCACAAGCTGTTTGAGCGCGCCCATCTGATCTTCGTAGGGCACTTGCGGATCGTTGCAGTGCGAGTACAGCAGGTCGATCGCATCCACGCCGAGACGAAGCGCCGATTCCTTGGCGTTGGCGATCATGGTCTCCGGACGGGCATCTGCTTGCCAGCCATAGTTGCCTTCACTGTCGAGCGTGCGCAACCAGCCGGTTTTGGTGGCTACAAGCACCTCGTCCCGAGGACCGTTCCAACTGGCGAGCGCGTCACGGACCAGGTATTCGCCGTAGCCCATATCTTCAGGCTCTCCAGTACCAGGCTTGCTGGGAAGATAGTAGGACCAAGCGGTGTCAAGGTAACGCACACCGGCATCGAGGGCGGCGTGGATGGTCATGACGGCTTGCTCTCGATCAGCAGGTCGCCCCTCGATGGCGAGCGCCATTGTCCCCATGCCAAGGCGAGGAATACTGAATCCGGCCAATTCGGCGACCTTGGATGGATAAGGGTTTTCTGCGGCAACCGCATCGCCCCTAGCGCTACGCATTCCATCCTTCATTGCAAAAGCATCATCATTCATGCCTGCCATCGTACCCGCAGCACGGTCCCGTCCCACGGTGTGGGCACGGCTGTCGTCTCACGGCCCATGATTCACGGCCCATGATTCACGGGATGTGAGACGACATCAGCGTTTGCCGGCCGACGGCTTCCATGCGAGATCGTCGAGCAGCTGATTGGTCCATAGCACTATCTGGTCGGAGCTCATCGGTCCTTGACCGAGGGATCCGTTGAAGGGTGCGGACACCAGAAGCTGATGGGTGACCGGACGATACTGGGCGCCCTTGTAGATGCGGGCCATGCGCATCTGAACGGATTCGGGCATATCGATGCGGCCGATACGTACGCGGTTGGATTGAGCCAAAATCTCCGAGACGCCGAGTTTGCGGGCCTTGAACTTCAGACGCGCCACGTCGAACAGAGTCTCGAATTCCACCGGCGGCTTGCCGTAGCGGTCAGTGAGCTCCTCCTGCAGATCCTTCAGATCAGCCTCGTTACGGGCGGAGGCGAGCTTGCGATACGCTTCCAGACGCAACTTGTCCGAATCGATATATTCCACCGGAATGGATGCCTCGATGGGCAGGTCCACGGACACGGCGATCGGCTCAATGTTCTCTTCGGGTTCCTTGTATTTCTCCACGGCTTCGGAAACCATGCGCACATACAAGTCGAATCCCACACCCTCAATATGGCCGGATTGTTCATCGCCGAGCAAGTTGCCGGTGCCTCGCAATTCCAAATCCTTCATGGCCACGTCGAATCCCGAACCGAGCGCGGTGTTTTGCGCGATGGTACTCAAACGGTCGTGCGACTGTTGAGTCATCGACTTAGCCGGGTCATACAGGAAGTAGGCATACGCGCGTTCACGGCCACGTCCCACACGACCGCGCAGCTGATGGAGCTGGGAAAGACCGAAGCGATCGGCATGATCCACGATCAGTGTGTTGGCATTGGAAATATCAAGGCCGGTTTCGATGATCGTGGTGCATACGAGTACGTCGATGTCGCGGTGCCAGAAGTCACGGATGATCTGATCGAGCTGCTTCTCCCCCATCTTGCCGTGGGCGATGCCCACCTTGGCTTCGGGCACGAGTGCGTGGATCCTGTCTGCCACGTGCGAGATGTCCTGCACCCGGTTGTGCACGTAGAACACCTGACCGCCGCGCAGCAGCTCGCGGCGTACGGCCGCGGTGACCTGCGCGTCCTCGTAGGCGCCTACGTAAGTGAGCACCGGCAGACGGTCTTCAGGAGGCGTGGCCAACGTGGACATTTCGCGAATGCCGGTCACGGCCATTTCCAGCGTGCGCGGGATAGGGGTGGCGGAGAGGGAGAGCACGTCCACGTTGGTGCGCAGAGCCTTCAGGGTCTCCTTGTGTTCCACACCGAAGCGCTGTTCCTCGTCGATGATCACAAGACCCAGATCCTTGAACTTGATCTTGGGATTCAGAAGCTTGTGCGTGCCGATGACCACGTCCACCGTGCCTTCTTCAAGGCCGGCAATGGTCTCGTTGACCTCCTTGGTGGTCTGGAAACGGCTCATGGCTGCCACGTTCACCGGGAAGCCTTCGAATCGTTCGGAGAATGTCTCGAAGTGCTGCTGCACGAGTAGCGTAGTGGGCACGAGCACTGCCACCTGCTTGCCGTCCTGCACTGCCTTGAATGCGGCGCGCAACGCGATTTCGGTTTTACCGAAGCCCACATCGCCGCAGATGAGACGATCCATCGGTACGGGTTTCTCCATATCCGCCTTGACCTCGTCGATGGTGGTGAGCTGGTCGGCGGTTTCCTGATACGGGAAAGCGTCCTCCAATTCCTTCTGCCACGGGGTATCCGGGCTGAAGGCGAATCCACGGGCACGCTGACGTGCGGAATACAGTTTGATCAGGTCGTCCGCGATTTCGTGAACATGCTTGCGGGCCTTCGCTTTGGTGGCCGCCCAGTCGGAGCCACCGAGCTTGTTGAGCTTCGGGGCTTCCGCACCGATGTACTTGCTGACCTGGTCGAGCTGATCGGTGGGAATGAACAGCTTGTCCGCAGGGGCGCCACGTTTGGACGGAGCATATTCGATGACGAGATATTCGCGAGTGGTGCGGTTCGCACCGGTGCCGATGGTGCGTTGGCGCATCTCTACGAACCGTCCGATGCCATGCTGCTCATGGACCACGTAATCGCCGGCCTTGAGCTCCATGAGATCGATGGCTTTACGGCGGCGCTTCGGTGTCTTGGCCACGGCTACCGCCGAAGTGCGCCCGGTCAGGTCACGCTCGGTCAGGAGTGCGACCTTGGCGGCACGGTCCACGAATCCGTCGATGGCGCGGGAACGAATGGTCTCGAACGTTGTGATGCCGGTAGTGTTGATGGCGCGCTTGAGTCTGGCAAGCGTGCCTGCCGCGGCTGCGGTGATGGTTACGGCGAAGCCGGCGTCAATGAGTCCTTCGATACCTCGCGTGGCTTTGGCCTCATCGCCTCGGAATTCGGCCGGGTTCTGCGCGTCAAGCTGTACGTGGCCAGCCAAAGTGGTGTCAACGCCGAAACTGGTGAGACGAATCACCTCATGTGCGGAATATTCAAGGGAGCTGATGGTCTCCTCGAAATCCAGAAAACTGGCCTCATCGAAGCTGATGGGAGCCCCGGCACCGTGCCCAGATGCAGCCACATGCCAACTGGCGGCAAGGAACTCGTTGGCGGTTTTGGCCAAGTCCTCGGCTGACCGGCGCAGTTTCTCCGGATCACTGAGCATGATGGCAGCGTGTTCGGGCAGCAAGGCGCTCACCGGCTCCAAATGGTCCACAAGCGCAGGCATCAAAGATTCCATGCCTTCCACCGGTATGGCGTTGGCGATGGATTCGAGCATATCCTCAGCATTGGGGATCGAGCCTATCAAGGCCTTGGCGCGTTTGCGTACGGCGTCCGTAAGCTGCAGTTCTCGGCAGGCCGTAGCCCATATGGTGGTAAGTCCGTTACCGTAGGTGCGTTGGTCGGAGGCGTGGAATTCCTTGATGGTGTCGATTTCGTCTCCGAAGAACTCGATACGCACCGGATGCGGTGCAGTGGGCGGGAATACGTCGAGGATGCCGCCACGCACTGCAAATTCACCACGGTCCATCACGAGGTCCACGCGCGTGTATGCGTTCTCGATCAGACGTTTGGCCGCCTCATCCAGTGCCAATTCCTCTCCGGTCGTGAACACCAACGGTTCCACGTCGCCCAAGCCCTTGACCACAGGTTGGATGAGGGAACGTACCGGCATCACCAGTATGCGAATTGGACCGAACATCGGATCGGTTGCACTGGGATGCCTCAGGCGGCGGAACACTGCCATGCGGCTGGCCACAGTATCCGCGCGGGGGCTCAGACGCTCATGCGGCAACGTTTCCCAAGCTTCGAGCTGAGCGATGTCGTTCGGGTCGCCGTCATACCAGGAACGCAATGCTCCTACGGTTTCTTCGGCCTCACGTCCGGAAGCCACAACCAACACTACCGGTTTATGCTCGGTGTGGTGATCTTCCTCGTTGTCCGAGCCGTCCGCGGAACCACCCACGCCCTGCGCGACGGCGGCAGCGAGCGCAGGCCGTAAACCTTCAGGAATGCCGACGGTGATGGATGGGTCGGCAGCCGCTTCTTCGGAGGGTTGCACATCGCCGGATACCACCCTACGGAAAGCGGCATCCTGCATCAGGTCATGCAATATGCCGGTCAACGAGCCGTCGATAGGTTCACCGTTGAGTGCGACAGATGGCAGGGATGACTGTTGAGGGGAACGGGCGTCAGCGGCCATTGAACTTCTCCTGGGTTTTGGCAAGCCCCTTGAAGATGATATCTTCAGCGGCATCAGCGCCATCAGCCAGGAAATCAGGCAGCTGTTTACGCTGGTCGGGGCCGAATCCGCCGAGCACCCAGTTCACCGTGTTGTCGTGCGCGTTGGGGCCACGCTTGGCATGGCCCACGCCCATGCGCACGCGTGCATATTTCGGCGTGCCAAGGGACCGATCAATGGATTTGATACCGTTGTGGCCGCCTGCAGAACCACCGGACTTGACTTTGATACGACCGAATTCCAAGTCCATGTCGTCATGAATGACCACGATGTGATCGGGATCGATCTGATAGTAGGCGCTGATGGAGGCCACGGCATTGCCGGAATCGTTCATGTAGGTCAGCGGCTTGGCCAGGAAGAACTTGATGGTCCGTCCGTCGAGATTCATGGCACCCTTGCCGAGCATGGCCAGCCCTTTATGATCGGCGAAGTGCACCGACCAACGTTCGGCCAGCAGGTCGGCGGTCATGAAGCCCATGTTATGCCGGGTGTCCTCATACTTCTTGCCCGGGTTGCCCAGACCCACGATCAGCCAGAAATCCGATGCCATATCCGCTCCTTTACTCGGTCAAACCGTACAGATTGTACTCAACGCCTCCGCCAAGGATGTTGGCGGTCCGAATCCGGCACGCCATGACTGCACGTCTGTCATATGCCGGCGCAATGTGCGCGCTACAGGTCGAGATACCAGTAGGACATGTCTCGCATAGTGCCGGTCGAATCGGCGGCGGCTGCCGGCATAAGACCGAACCGGGTGAATCCGAACCGCCTCATCAGGGCGATGGATCCGGCATTATCGGCGAAAATGATGCCGCATGCCTTGCGCATATGGCGGCTGCGGGCCTCGTCCAGCAGATTGGACAGGAGGAACGTGCCCACGCCCTTCCTTTGCCATTCGGGGGCTATGTAGTAGGCCAGATCGGTGACACCGTCATAGCCGGCACGGTTGTAGAACACCGACAATGCACCGAAGCCGACGACCGGTGAGGGCGCATCGAACGTTCCGAACAGCTCAGGCAACCCATCCGGTTCAGTTGATTCATCTGTGGCCTCTACCACGAAAACGCCATATGGGGGCTTATGCGATTCCAACCACTCACGGCGCTGTTCAACGGTGCGCGGTGTCAGGTCGGCGGTGGAGCCGCCAGCCAGTACAGAGGCATTGTAAATATCGGTGATCGACCGTACATCCCGTGGTTCAGCCGGACGAAATGTGTACGCCATTGCAAATCCTTTGCCGTATGCCTGTGGCCCGTCCCTTATATGGGGGACGGGCCACAGGGGCGTTGCATTACTGATTTATAACTTATTTATCAAGCTCAAGAGCCTTGTTGAGGGCTTCCTCAAGCTGCTGCTGCGCCTTGCCATATGCCGTCCAGTCGCCGTTCTTCATAGCGGACTGGCTGTCTTTCATGGCCTGCGCAGCATCGTTCAACGCCTGTTGGAGTTCGGCGCTGCCGGTACCGGAACCTCCACCGGACTGCCCGGATTGGTTCTGCTTGTCGGATTGATCGGACTGCCCGGATTGACCAGACTGATCAGCCTGATTGCCGTCGGACGAGCCGGCCGAACCAGATGAACCAGTGGAGCCAGTCGATTCCGATCCGCCCGCGTTCTGCGCGTCACCTGCAGAGGCACCGGAATCGCCACCGAATACTTGATCCAACGCCTCGTCAAGCGTGTCGGCAAAGCCCACCTGATCGCCGAAAGCAACCAGCGTCTTCTTAAGCAGCGGGAAGGATGTGGCACCCGACGATTTCACATACACCGGCTGCACATAAACCAGTCCGCCACCGAGCGGCAGGGTGAGCAGATTGCCACGCACCACCTGCGTGTCACCGGACTGCAGCAGGTTGAGTTCCTTGGAGACATCCGCATTGGCGTTGAAGTTGTTCTGCGCCTGTCCAGGACCCGGCACGTTGGAATCCTTAGGCAACTCCTGCAAACGGATGGTGCCGTAATTCGGGCCTATCTTGCCTTGCTCATTGCCTGCATCAGAATCGACGGAGAGGAATCCGGTGAGAATCTCACGGGTCGACTGTCCTGCCGGAATATATGTGGATGTCAACGAGAATATAGGCTCTTCGGTGCCGCCGGTCTGCAACGTCAGATAGTAGGGCGGCTGCAGAATGTCCTGATCCTGCTGCGCCTGCGATTCGGTGGGGTCCACCGGTGTTTGCCAGAAGTCTTCGCCGGAGTAGTACTGGTTGGCCGAAGTGACATGGTACTTGGACAGCAGCTCACGCTGTACCTTGAACAGGCCCTCCGGATAACGCAGATGGCTCATCAAATCGCCGGAGATCTCGCTGAGCTGATGGTATTGGCCGGGGAAGATCTGTTCCCATGCTTTGATCACCGGGTCGGAGGTGTCCCACACGTACAGGTCCACGGAACCGTCGTAGGCGTCAACGGTGGCCTTCACCGAGTTGCGGATGTAGTTCGCCTGCTGTGATCCCAGCGAGGAGACCGTATCCGAGGAGACTGTGGTGGAATCCTGCGTCGAGGTGCCGAGGTTGGTCATCTGCGAATACGGATAGGCGTCGGAGGTGGTATAGCCGTCCACGATCCACTTGACACGACCGTCGACCACCGCCGGGTATACACGACCGTCGAGCGTCAGATATGGAGCTACCTTGGCAACACGCTCCTTGGGAGAACGATCGTAGAGAATCTGCGATTCGCTGGTCACGCGGTCGGAGAAGAGAATCTGATCTGAACCAAAACGAATGGCATAGAGGATTCGAGAGAACAGATTGCCTACGGACGGTCCGCCATCACCCTTGAATGTGGTGAGCGCGCCTTCCGAACCGGTCGGGTAATCGAATTCCCAGGCCTGCGTGCCTTCAGGAGCGCCGACAATCGAATATTCGGTAGTGTTGGGGGAGAAATAGATCCGTGGTTCATACTCCTCGGAATCGGTGAGCTTACCTTGTGTAGGAATGCCGGATTCGAAGAACTCCGGCTGACCGTCTGCAGTCACCTTGTTGCCGTAAGCTGCCACGACGCCGTAACCATGCGTGTAGACGGTATGGTCATTGACCCAGTTGCGGTTGTCATTGCCGTCAAGATCCAGCTCACGGGCGGCGATTACCGTATCTTGAGAGACGCCGTCGATTTCGTATTTATCTACGGCAAGCGTGTCTGCGAAGGTGTAGTACTGCTTGGATTGCTGCAACTGCTTGAATGTGGGGCTGACGACCTGCGGATCAAGCAGACGAATCTGCGCGGTGGTGTCCGCTTCCTTGGCCAAGGCACCCTGCTCGCCCTTGTTGGTCACCTCATACTGCTCGGTTTTGAGCTTGTCAAGACCATAAGCGGCACGGGTGGCGTCGATGTTGCGCTGGATGTAGGTGGATTCCATCTCCTGCGCATTCGGATTCACACGGAACCGCTGCAGCAGCATCGGCCAGGCAACGGTGAGCACCATGGAAATCACCACCACCGTGGCAATGGCAATGACCGGTACGCGCCAGGCTTTGAGCGCCGCGGCGGCACGAACGCCGATCGAGGCCTGGCCTTCCAACGCATGCGAGCGCATCAGCCACACACCCAGCACGACGCCGAGGATGGCAGTGAGGGCGGCCATGATGAACGTAACCGGAATATTGGCGTGTACGGCGGTATAGGAGGCACCGGTGATGCGTGAGCCTTGCACGGTGAGCTGGTCGAATACGCCAATCACCTGACGGGCGGCCCAGGCCAGCATGTTCAGGATCAGCCAGATGCCCAGCTGACGGCGCGCCCGCTTGGTGATGGCGAACAGGCCACGGCCATGCACCGGCATGGTGATGCGTATGCCTCCCATAAGCACATGGGTGGTCAGCGAGAATACGATGCCTACGCCCAGCAGCATGGCCGCGGCCGCCAGCACGAGTTTCAGTCCCGGCAGCACGAAGACATAGAAGCCATTGTCAAGGCCGAATTGAGGGTCGTTGGTGCCGAAATGCTGTGCATGGAACATCAGCAAAATCTCGCTCCAATTGGAGTTGAACTGGGACCCGAAGATCACGCCCACGATGGCGGATACCGCCACGGCCACACGACGCGCGGTCTTCGAACTCACTGATTTGCCGACTTCGATCACATCGCCGTTAATACGAATCGTGGAGCCGTCGGCGGAATCAGGGCGTGCTCGGATCGCCAGCCAGGCGGAGACGAAGCCGGTCAATGCCATCAGCAGCGCATACGCCACCCACAAGCCCACCTTGACACCGAGCTGAGTCCACACCACCGACTGGAATCCGAGCTGTCCGTACCACATCAGATCGGTGATGAACCGGGACAAGCCGAAGAACAGGCCGACGATGATCACCAGCGCCAGCACCACACCGATCAGCACCTTGGATCCGCGTCCGGAGCCAGCGGATCCGCGATGAGGCTCCGGACGGCGCGTCAACCGTGGACCGGACGGTCCACGCGGAGGACGGCCAGAGCCGTTGCCGCTCGTATCACGCTGCGAGTTCGTGGGACCGTCCCCATCGGCCTCAACATTGAGAATGATCGGATCATCATCGTTCGCATCGTCTCGGCGGGAACTTCCGCCATTGCCGAACAGGATTGAGAAAGGATCGTTAAAAGACATGTTCTCAGCCTACAGACAGCCCCCGAACGGTGATTATGCCGCCAGCGCATAGGATGCAGTCCCAACATTCCCAGCAGAGTTTCAGCGTTTCGCCTATTCTCCGACGTTCGTGACAGTTGAGATTGCAGGCGAAACGCCACAGAACACGCCATGTCATAGGCTAAGAGGCATGAGAAGAACACGACCACAGCATCTGCATGTCTCCCCCACCCTTCACAGGGCCTCACACATCGGCACGATAATCACGGCCGTGATCTGCGTACTGGTAGTGTTCATTGCCGGCACGTTGGCTTATGGGTGGCATACCGGCGCACTTGACGCAGTGCTGGGCCATCATAAGTCCACGACGTCATCGGCAGCCGACACACCCGGTGACGCAGGCAAATCATTGCAGCGTTCGGCTTCCCCTGCACCGGCGCAGAAGGACTCTCCCAAAACACAGGCAGAACGACTGGTGTCGGCGATGTCGCTCGATGAACAGGTAGGGCAGCTCGTGATGGTGCCGCTGTTTGCAGGTACTGATCCATCCGCGCTATCTACGGCGATTCAGGATTATCATGCCGGTTCTGCACTGATGATAGGCAACTGGACCACTGGTACGGAAGGCGTCAAAGCCGCCACGGATCAGCTTCAGCAATATGCGCCGGCCAATAATCAGCTCATCATCGCCACTGATCAGGAAGGCGGCCAAGTACAGCATCTGACCGGCACCGGATTCGACACCATGCCGTCCGCGACTGAACAGGGAACGATGTCTTCCGATCAGTTGCGCGCCGCCGCCAAAGGCTGGGGTTCGCAACTGTCTGCCGCGGGAGTGAATGTGGATCTGGCTCCCGTATTGGACACGGTGACCATCAATCGCGCAGCGAATGCGCCGATCGGCGCGTTGGATCGCGACTTCGGTCTGGACGCCGCCGGCAATGCGTCGCATGGTACGGCGTTTATTCAAGGCTTGCGGGATGCCAAAGTCGAATCCACCATCAAGCATTATCCGGGGCTGGGTTCAGTGACCGGCAATACGGATTTCACCACAACCGGCATTGTGGACACGGCCACTACGCTGGACGGCGATGAAATCCGTGCATTTGACACAACGATCCAACAGGCCTCCCCTGCAATGGTGATGATGGCATTGGCCACGTATCAGGCCATCGACCCCGATAATCCCGCCGTGTTTTCGTCCACGATCATCACGCAACACCTGCGCACGGATCTGGGTTATGACGGCGTGATCACATCCGACTCATTGTCGGCCGAAGCTTTGAGCGGATACGACACCACCCAGCTTGGCGTGAAGATGGTCGAAGCCGGAGGCGACCTTGCCTGTATTGGTCAGACTGACTACGTGGAACCGATCATCCGCGGACTTCGTACTCGTGCAGCCGAAGATCAGGACTTTGCCAAAAAGGTGACGGCATCCGCAGTGCGCGTGATGACGCTGAAAATAGAAATGGGGTTGGTCCGATAGCCTCCCGGCGTTTCACAGTCACAGCACAGTCAACGGCCGCGTTACCAACGGCCGTTACTCTTGTGCATCCTGCACATACAGCCCGTGCTTGCCGATATATTGCACCACGCCATCGGGCACCAGATACCAGACCGGTTCGTTGTGCTCGGCGCGACGGCGGACATCGGTCGAAGAAATGGCCAAGGCGGGAATCTCCAGCGTGTCCACCTTGCCCTCAGGAAGAGTCACTCCGTCCGGGCTGGAATACCCGGGCCGCGTGACGGCTACGAAATGGGCGAGATCCCACATCTTCTCCGCATCCTTCCACTGCATGATCTCGGCCACCGCGTCGGCACCGGTGATGAAGAACAATTCGGCGTCCGGATGCTGTGCTCTGATGTCGCGCAATGTGTCGATGGTGTAGGTCACGCCGGGGCGGTCGATATCCACTCGTGAAACGGTGAACTTCGGATTTGATGCCGTGGCGATCACCGTCATCAGATACCGGTCTTCCGCGTTGGTCACATGCTTGTCCAACTTGAACACAGGCCGACCGGTGGGAACGAAAATGACTTCATCAAGGTCATATACCCAAGCCACTTCGGATGCGGCGACCAAATGTCCATTGTGAATCGGATCGAAGGTGCCGCCCATGATACCTATGCGCAGACGCGTATGCCAGTTCCCCCGCGCGGACAGTCTTCCTCGATTGTGAATGCCGGATTCAGACGACTGCACCGACAAATCGGACATCCGGCGTCCACCCTGATCGGCCGCTGCCTGAGTCACAGCGGCAATTTCCGTAGGCTCATCCACGCTCATGCCTGTCCGCCTTCGTCGGCCACCTGAGTCTCCTGCTCAATTTGGTCGGCGGTGGGATCGGAATCATGCGCATCGATCTTGCCCATATCCTCATCCCACTCGTCCTGCACCACGCGGCGAATCTCGGCAAATGTAGGCAACGGGAAGTCAGGCTGATACAGACGACGCACCTCAGCCACACGCTCGGTGATACGAATCAGCGTATCGGTCATGCCGTCGATGTCGCCGTCATGTTCCATCTGCGTGTATTTGCCGATATAGCCTTCCATCAGTTCCATATGCTCGCGCACCGTGTGCAGTTGAGCCTCACTCAGGTCCACGACCTCGGGAGAATCTGTTTCCGGCCAGCCGATGAGCACGGCATCAGCGTATTCAAGCGAGGCACGCTGCGCCGCGGAAGCGATGCCGTCTTCGATCTGCACCAAAAACACGTAACGGACGATGCTCAAGCGCTCGGCGGCAATTTTCAATCCCAGCTTGGGATCGTTCAGGTCCAGATCGGATCGCAGATTGGTGATGGCGGGCTGTGCCGCATTTTCAGCGGTTGCGACGGTCACGTTGCCCGTCATGTTGTCGACTGTGTTGGCGTTGCCACTCATGCTCGCACCTGCCCCGTTCCGTAGCCTATCCATTTGGTCGTGGTCATTTCACGCAATCCCATCGGGCCTCGGGCATGCATCTTCTGCGTGGAGATGCCCAGTTCCGCACCGAAGCCGAATACGCCGCCGTCCGTGAAACGAGTGGAGGCGTTGACCATGACCACTGCCGAGTCTATACGGTTGGTGAACTGTTCGATGACCGAATAATCCTCGGCGATGATGGATTCGGTGTGCCCGGTGGAGTGCTGGTTGATGTGGGCAATGGCCTCGTCCAGCGAATCGACCACCTTGACGCCCATCTTCAACGCCAAGTATTCGGTATCCCAATCCTCTTCGGTGGCATGGTTGAGCTCGATGCTCTCGATGGCGGCGCCTTGAATGATGTCATAGGAAATCGCGTCCGCCTGCAGCACAACATTCGCCTGGGCCAAAGCCTGGGCGATAGCCGGCAGAAAATCTTCGGCCACGTCCTTATGGATCAGCAGTTTTTCCGCGGCGTTGCATACGCCGACACGCTGGGTTTTCGCATTCAAAATGATAGGAATTGCCTTGGCAAGGTCGCCGGATCTGTCGATGTAGATGTGCACGTTGCCGGCACCGGTTTCGATAACGGGAACCTTGGAATTGCGCACGACGGCTTGGATGAGACCAGCACCGCCACGCGGCACCAGCACATCGATGTGCCCGCGTGCCTCCATCATGGCGGTGGCACCCGCACGGCCATATTGATCGACGGATTGCACCAGTGAAGCTTCGAAACCATGCGACTCAAGTACCGGGGCAATAACACCAAGCGTCGCGGCGTTCGTGCGTTCCGCCGCATGACCGCCGCGTAGCATCGCGGCATTACCTGATTTCAGACACAAACTGGCCACGTCGACGGTGACGTTCGGGCGCGCCTCGTAAATCATGCCGATGACGCCCAGCGGCACACGGGACTGTGTCAGGCGCAGGCCATTGGGCAGATTATAGCCACGAACGATCTCTCCCACGGGGTCGGGCAATGTGGCCACATGACGTACGCCTTGCGCCGCGGCGGCCACACGCGGCACATCGAAAAGCAGACGGTCGAGCTTGCCGGCATCCATACCGCTTTCCTTGGCCTCAAGCATGTCCAGAGCGTTGGCCGCCTCGATGTCTCCGGCATGCTCATCCAATGCATCGGCAATGGCCAGCAGCAAATCATTCTTGGACTCGGTGTTCGCCCTGGCAAGCGATTCCTGTGCACGTGCGGCCTGATCGGCCTGATCGCACACCGCGCGGAACACTTCAGGACTCAATGCTTCACTCATAACAGACAAGGGTAGCTCACCATGCGGCACATCGCTTGTTTCGGCTCGGTTTTAGGCATAGAAAAGGCTCCCTTTTCAGGGAGCCGGCATGTTCATCACGGCTCAAGCCGTAGCTTCAGCGAGCCGATCAGTGAATCTGATCGAGTTCCGGGTACAGCGGGAAGTCATCGACGAGCTTATCCACGCGAGCCTTCAGGGTTTCCACATCGGCAGACGGGCCGGCGGCGAGAGCGGTGCCGATAATGTCGGCCACCTCCTCGTATTCCTTCGGTCCGAAACCGCGGGTGGCCAGTGCGGAAGTGCCGATGCGCAGACCGGAAGCAACCGAAGCCGGACGCGGGTCGAACGGCACGGTGTTGCGGTTGATGGTGATGCCGCAGGCGGCGAGCAGGTCTTCGCCCTGCTTGCCATCCATCTCGGAGTTGCGCAGGTCAACCATCACCAGATGCACATCGGTACCGCCGGTCAGTACGGAGATACCGTTGGCCTTGACGTCGTCGGCCATAAGACGATCCGCCAGAATCTTGGCACCGTCGAGCGTGCGCTGCATGCGATCCTTGAAGGCCTGAGTGCCGGCCACCTTGAAGCTGACGGCCTTGCCGGCCACCACGTGCATCAGCGGACCGCCCTGCTGGCCGGGGAATACGGAGGAGTTGAGCTTCTTGGCATACTCTTCCTTGGCCAGGATAAAACCGGAACGCGGGCCGCCGAGCGTCTTGTGGGCGGTGGAGGAGACCACGTCGGCGTACGGCACCGGGCTCGGATGCAGGCCCGCAGCCACCAGGCCGGCAAAGTGCGCCATATCCACCCAGAACTTGGCACCGACCTCGTCGGCGATCTCCTTGATGGCCTTGAAGTCTTCGATACGCGGATAAGCGGACCAGCCACCGATGATCATGGCCGGGTGCACTTCCAGCGCGCGCTGGCGGATGATCTCCGGATCGATGCGGAAGGTCTCCGGGTTCACGCCGTAGGCCTCGGCATGGTAGAACTTGCCGGAGAAGTTGATCTTCATGCCGTGGGTCAGGTGACCGCCGTGATCAAGGGCGAGGCCGAGCACAGTATCGCCGGGCTTGACGAGCGCCTGATAGACGGCAGCATTGGCTTGAGCGCCGGAGTGCGGCTGCACGTTGGCGTATTCGGCACCGAACAGCTTCTTGGCACGTTCACGGGCGATCGTTTCGATCTGATCCACGAACTCGCAACCGCCATAGTAACGACGTCCGGGATAGCCTTCGGCGTACTTGTTGGTGAGTACGGACCCCTGGCACTGCAGCACGGCGCGAGGCACGAAGTTCTCGGAGGCGATCATCTCCAAGCCGTTTTGCTGACGATGCAGCTCATCGTCGAGCAGCGCGGCGATTTCGGGATCGGTCTGGCTGATGGGCGCGTTGAAAGCGTCCGTTGCGGTCTGGGCGAGGGGTGAAGCGGTCATTTCACGTTCCTTTGTCGATCAATACAACAACCCGCTTGAGCGGTTGTGCTTCAGTGTAAGACGGCAATTGCTTCCATGACATTTCCGTCTCATGTCTGGGTCGGTGTTCGATGGTATTCCGCATGCCCCAGCCATAGATATGCCATAGGGCTTCGGCGAGCGTGGTTTCCGATATGCGGGAATCACCGTGAAGTCGCCGCAAAACACCGCACGATACGCATGATGAAGCCAAACTGTGCTTGTCGTCCACCATTATGCGGGAGAGGCTCCGCCGTTCGACATGGGGCACGATACACTGGAACAGATTCACTTCTCCCCTGCAAGCTAAGGATTTCATCGTGGCATTCACCTTCCACTCCACCCGCAGCACGACAGATTCGCTGACCTCCAAGCAGGCGATTCGAAAGGGCATCGCCGACGACGGCGGCCTGTTCGTCTCGGACGCGCTGGGGTCCAAGAAGGTTGAGATCGCCGATCTTGCCGGCAACACCTATCAGCAGATCGCAGCCAAGGTGCTCGGCGCGCTGCTGCAGGACTTCACCGCCGAGGAGCTCGCCCAGTGCATCGCTGATGCCTACGGCTCCCAGTGGTCCGACGAGCGCATCACCCCGTTGAAGCCTCTGGGCGACGACTACATCCTCGAGCTGTTCAACGGCCCGACATCCGCGTTCAAGGATGTGGCGCTACAGATTCTGCCACGTTTCATGGCGCACACCACTCCGGCCGATAGCGACCCGAATGAGAAGATCATGATTCTCACGGCCACCTCCGGCGACACGGGCAAGGCCGCGTTGGCCGGTTTCGCGGACGCTCCGGGCACCGCCATCACCGTCTTCTATCCGGAAGGCAAGGTGAGCCAGGTACAGGAACTGCAGATGACCACACAGACCGGCGCGAACGTGAACGTGGCCGCCGTGGAGGGCAATTTCGATGACGCCCAGTCCGCGGTCAAGCGCATCTTCGGCGATAGGGTCCTGGCCGAGCGCCTCGCCAAGGATTCGCATGTGGTGCTTTCCTCCGCCAACTCCATCAATGTTGGTCGTCTGGTGCCTCAGGTGGTCTACTACTTCTCCGCGTATGCCCAGCTGCTCGCCGATCAGGTGATCAACGTTGGCGATGAGGTCGAGTTCGTGGTGCCGACCGGCAACTTCGGCGATATTCTCGCCGGTTACTATGCCAAGCTGCTCGGTCTGCCGGTCAAGCACCTGGTGGTGGCTTCCGATAAGAACAATGTGCTGTTCGACTTCCTTACCACCGGCACCTACAACCGCCAGCGCCCGTTCTTCCAGACCATCTCCCCCTCGATGGACATCCTCATCTCCTCGAATCTGGAGCGCATGCTCTACTACTTCTCCGAGGGCGATACCCGTCTGATTTCCATGCTGATGAACGATCTGAAGAACTGGGGCACATATGAGATTCCGGAGCCGCAGTTGGCCAAAATCCGCCAGCTGTTCGGCTGCGGTTGGGCCAATGAGGATCAGGTGCGCGAGATGATCGCCGACTGCTGGAACAAGAACCACTACGTGATTGATCCGCACACCGCGTGCGCATACTTCGTGGCCCAGCAGATGCCGCGCGACCCTCTGACACCGCGTGTGATTCTGGCTACGGCAAGCCCGTACAAGTTCCCACGCGTGGTGAATGAGTCGCTTGGATTCGACGCCACCGGCACTGATTTCGAATGCATGGATGTGCTGGCCCGCGAAACCGGCACCACCGCTCCGGCAGCATTGCGCGGACTGGAAAACGCCGAGGTGCGTTTCAACACGGTCGTGCCGATCGACGGCATGGAGCGTTTCGTGGCCAGCGCCGCCGAAGCGTTGTAAAAAGCGGTACCCAAAGCTGGTGTAGCGCACAGTATCTGTCACAATCAGCAGAACACCATATCTCATCATCAGAGCGCAATACCTCAGCGCGGTAAATTCTCGGAATAATCCTTAATCTCGAGAATTTGCCGCGCTGACTCATACTCAACGCGGTAATTTCTCGAAATGGCCATTTTCCTCGAGAATCTACCGCGCTGATGGGCGCTCAGTGCGGTTTTTTCTCGGAACAGCCATTCTTTTCGAGAATTTACCGCGCTAAGGATAAGTCAGCACGCTGTCCCCCGAAGTAGGACGACCGCTACAGTTCCTTGGTGCTCCAGATGCGCAGGGACATGCGGTAGGAGACGATAAGGGACACGATGGCGATGGCCGCGATCGCAATCCAACCGATTGACGACACTGTGATGAACGTGGACAGCATCTGCGAACGCAGACTGTCAGGCAATAACAGCAGGATGATCTGCACGGCGAAGAACAGGGTGATCGCACCGGTGAACAGCCTCGAATAGGCTTTGACGAAATCACCGCAGGAGTAGAACACCGGAATCACTATGGCAGCCAGCACTACGAAAGCGAGCATGGCAAGCGATACGACTGCGGCAAGCGCGCTCAAGCCGATGCCGAACCACAGTCTGGACAGTGCGATTTCGATGCCGAGTTCCGCAAAGCAGATCAGGAACAGCAGACTCGCGGAGCAGTAGCGCATATTGACTTGCGTACGGCGGGATACCGGCATCACACCAATCATCCGAGCTGAGGCCAACTGATTATCACTATTGAATTGGAATAATACGGCGATAGAAGCGACCCAGTACATAACGGTCAGATATGCCATAACCGTGAGCGGCAGGCCTGATTCATCTGGCCCCGATTGCCAGGTAAACGCGATAAATACCAATGGGGCCAGGAATGCGATAACGTTCATCACCGCGGAATTGCCGGCAAGGGCGGCGAAATCCATACGGACAGCGATACGCTCGGCATGCAGGTGAATACGCTTGCTTGATGCGAATGCCATCAGAACTCCTTAGCGAGATAGATGTGCAGCGATACGAAGAGCGAGACCACCGCGGCAGCAGCTGCCAGAACCACTCCGCCCAAAGCCAGCCAAATCATGCCTGCGCCCGACATCGTCTCGGTCAACGACACCGTCCATGAAATGAGCGCGTCAATCGCAGCAGGAGTCAGTTTGGCGAGCAGCGCGAACACAGCGGCTATCGCTGCACCGAGCCCAATGCAGATGAGCATCATCGTCAACAACGCCTTCTGATAAGTGAACCGGTAGCACAGTGGAAGCAGCACCGATTCGAGCAGCGCATACATCACGACCGCAGCCAGCACAGATATTATCAGCCCAGAAAACTGAATCGTTCCGGATTCAAATAACATGCCAGCGCCAACGCAAACCGCCACTTCCAATGCCAATATCAGTGCGCATGCGCCAACCACGAGATACCGGCCAATCACCTGATGAATACGCCGAACCGGAATGACGCCGTTCATCCAATTGTTCTGCCCTTGCTGTTCAAAGGTGAACGTGTTGAGCGGCAGCAAAGCCAGCATGGCCGAAACACCACCGATAGCGGCTCCGGGCATATAGCTGACACCGCCCGAGATACTGCCGAGCAGTATTATCACCGCGGGAAATCCTATGAGCAGCGCCACTATCGAGAACACGCCCTGTGAAGTGATCCGCCGCACATCCAGTTCAAAGGCACGCCGTATCCCGATCATCACGCCACCTCCATAGCATATGCGGCGTCACTCGTATTGGTCAGACGGATGATGTCGTCGATGGATGCCGGCTCAGCGGTGAGTGGCGCCGTCCAATGCCGCCCCTCCCCAGCCTTGAGCCCTGCGATTTTGCCAAGGTCTTCGGCGCGCACCAGCGCATCAAAGCCGGTTTCATACCGGTGAATGCCGACCGCGACGCCTTTGACGTCAGGCGCGAGATCGTCCGGCCCGCCTTTGACCAGTCGGAAGGATTCTTCGAATTCATCCTTGGGACCGGTGAAATAGAGCTTGCCGCGCGTGATATAGGTGATGAAGTCGGCGGCCCGCTCAAGGTCGGCGGTGATGTGCGTGGAGAAAAGCACACTGCGTTCACCGTCCGCAATGTAGTTCTGGAGGATGTCCATGAGCTCGTCGCGGGCGAGCACGTCGAGACCGCTGGTGGGCTCGTCCAGCACCAGCAGTTTGGCGTCATGGCTCAGGGCCACGGCGAGCATGAGCTTCATCTGCATGCCGCGGGAAAGCTCCTTCACACGCTTCTTGCGGTCCAGGCCGAAGCGTGTGAGGTAGCCGTCGAAAGCGGCATGGTCCCATGCGAGGTACATCGGCGCCATGGCCTGCTCGACCTTGTTCACCGTCCACGTTTCGATGAAATAGCTGGAGTCGAAGACCACGCCGAGGTTCTCCTTGACGATTTCCTCATCGGCGATATTGTCAAGGCCCAACACATGGATTTCTCCTGCATCGCGGTGGATCATATTAAGAATCAGCTTGATCAGCGTGGATTTGCCGGCACCGTTTGGACCGATGAGGCCCATGATGTAGCCGGAGGGCAGGTCGAAGGTGATGTCGTCCAGCGTGAAGCCGGAAGCGTAATGCTTGGTTGCGCCGGTGATGGACAACGCCATCGGCGATTGATCTGTTGCAGTGGTCATGATGCCACGTCCTTCTGGTATTCCTCGGCGAGCATCGTTTCCAAATCGGCAAGCGGGATATCGACGGCCTTGGCCGCACAGACGGCCTCGGCGAGGCTCGCGCGAGCTTGGGACTCGAGCTGGTTTCGCATCAGCTCATTGCCTTTGTCCATCACGAACGTGCCTTTGCCTTGGATGTTCTGCACCACGCCCTCATCGGCCAGCTCGTTGTATGCCCTAGTGACGGTGAGCACGGAGATGCGCAGTTCCTTGGCCAGCTTCCTCAGGGAAGGCAACGCCTCCCCTGCTTTGAGTTCGCCGTTCAGCACACTTGCACGGATTTGGTTCTTGATTTGCTCGTAGATGGGTTCACCGGACACGGATGAGATGATCAGTTTCACCTATGCCCCTTTCGATTATTTCGTTATAGCGCTCGCAGCTGTTTAGCTGTTATACAACACAGTATAACTGTTATCGCAAACTGTCAAGGTGTGTTACATAACAGTACAACAGCGCAGTCTGGTGGCACGAACATCCCCTACGGGGCAATGTGTGAACACTTGATAAACAATGCCGCAGGGGCACTTCCCGTCTACGAGTCGAAACATCCAACATGCCTACAATGGCACCGGAAAGGGGCTTGCTATGCCAGACAACGTTGTTACCTTGCGCGCTACAGAGCCAAATGATTACCCATACCTCGAAGCCTGGTGGAATGACGCATCCGTTGCGGACGGATGCCGAGTCACCACCGACACCCTTCCGCGGGAACGGGTGGACGCCCAGTTCCACGGCTGGAGCGACACCGACGATGATCACCGATTCGGTCGGACCGTATTGGATCCAGGCGGCATGCCCATTGGTCACATCGCCGCATGGGACTGCGAGGATCCGGATCGCGACGCCACGATGGGCATTCTCATCGGCCCGTATTTCCAAGGCCTTGGCTACGGCAATCAGGCCATGAAACTTGGCATCCAGCTCGCCGCCGACCAGCTCAAGGCGAAGACCATTACGGTCAAGGTCTGGTCGTTCAACCTGCGTGCCCGTCATATGTATGAGTCCCTTGGATTCAAGGAGGCTGGCCGCAAGGCCGAGGTCGTGGAGCGAGACGGCCACGTCTATGACGAAGTCGTCTACCGCGCACCGACTGCCACGCTGCTGGAGCGCATCGCTTCCGAAAAGGTGGAGCGTCAGGAAGGCGAGGAACTGGAACGTCAACGGTTCGAGTCAAACCGCAGCGCGGATCTGCAGTCGATTTTCTAGCAATCCCCTCAACGAATACAGGCCGTCAGCATCGTATTTCGACGATGCTGACGGCCTGTTGTTGCCTCAGAGATCACATGCTAGAGGCGTGGCGCATCATGGAAGTCATGGAGCGTGCCATCGGCAACACGTGTGATTTCAGGCCAGTCAGAAGCCGAGGAATCGTCATACATGGCCCAAGCCTGCATACCAGCCGACTTGGCGGAACGAATCGCCACCAGCAAATCTTCAAACACCGTGCAGTTCTCCGGATTCACTCCAAGACGGCTTGCAGCCAACAAATACACATCCGGCTGGGCCTTACCCGCTCCCCCGGCATCATCCACTGAGACAATCACATCGAAGAATTCACTCATGTGCAAATGATCAAGTGCCGCGGTACGCAACTGCGGCATCAACGTGGTCGCAACACCCAAGCGCACGCCAGCGACCTTGAGCTCACGCAGATAATCCACCGCCCCCGGCTTGGCTTGGACCGTGGTGCCATAAGCGGTGCAAGCCATCTCGTCCCATTCGGACATCAATGCCTCGGGCGTATCCGGCAGACCAAAGCGAGCAATGGTATATTCGGCGATCTGTCTGAACTGCATGGACGCCACAGTAGACATGTAGTCGTCCGGCACATCAATACCGCGACGACCCAAAAAATCGATGTCGATCTGGTTCCAGACGCCCATCGAATCAAGCAGAGTACCATCGAGGTCGAAGATGGCGGCTTTCACAGGTTGCGGCTGAGCCATTGCTCTCCTTTGTTACAGTCCACAGAACCAATCAGAGTGTCGACGAAGCAAGCAGCTCACGAGCATGGTCGAGGGAGGCTTCTGATTCGCTGCCGGAAAGCATGCGGGCCACTTCATGAACGCGTGCGTCATCACGTACCTCATTCACGGTGGTTACCACACCCACGGCATCATCATCGGCATCCGGCGGGATTTTGGTCACCACGAACTGCGCGTCAGCCCATGAAGCCACCTGCGCCAGATGTGTGACGACGATGACCTGCGAAGTTCTGGCGAGACGAGCGAGGCGACGTCCCAGTTCCGCCGCAGCCTTGCCGCCCACACCGGCATCGACTTCGTCAAAGATGAACGTCATATCGGAAGTCACGGCATCGCTGAAGCTCCCGGAAGTGGACTCACGACTTTTCTCTTCCTCACCGTCCGTCCCGGCATGCATATCCGCCGCAGACAGCTCCAAAGCGAGCATGAGTCGGCTCAATTCGCCGCCGGACGCGCTCTTGCCCATCGGCAGCTGCGGCGAACCTTCATATGGAGTGAACAGGAAGGCGATATCGTCACCACCATTCTGGTCGAGCGCGCGATACTCTATAGCTTCCCTCTTGCCATCGCCCGTCGCCCCCAAAGCCGCCGCACGCGGCGTAACGCGAATCTCCAAGGACGCACCGGCCATGGCCAGCGACTCCAACTCGGCGGTGACCCGTGCGGCCAGACGCGCAGCCGCATCCGCACGAACTGTACTCAATGCATCAGCTGCCGCAACAGCAGCACGATACAGTTGTTCACGCTCCGATTCCAACTCCGCCAACTTCTCCGGCGAAGCATCCAGATCCTCGATTTCAAACGCAGCTTTGTCGCGCCAAGCCACCACATCGGCGAGAGTCGGCCCCCAACGCCGTGTGAGTTCGCCGAGTTCATGAATACGCGCGTTGAGCGTATCCAAATCGGCATCGCCGAAGTCCTCGTCCAGGTGCCCGGAAAGCGCAAACACCACATCCTGCAGTTCGGCGTTCAACGATTCCAGACGATCCGCCAGCTCAACGAAATCGCCGGAAGCTCGAATGCCACGCAACGCCTGAGCCGCCTGTAACAACAAGTCGGAAGCACCGGTGTTTTCCGAAGACGAATCGTATTCAAGCTGCGAGGAGTCCAATGAGGCGAGTGCTCGGGAGACGCCCTCAGCGATCTCGGCCGCATTTTCGATGCGGTCACGCTTGGCCTTGAGTTCTTCATCCTCGCCGGGATGCGGATCCACCTCGTTGATATGGTCCACGGATTCACGCAGATAATCGGCGCGCTGCCGGACGGAGGATTCCTGCGAGCGCAATCGGGTCAATCGCTCGTCCATGGCCGCGAGCGCACGCCACGCCTCGCGATAGGCGTCCAGCTCCGCATCATCACCCGCGGCGCGGTCCAGAAAATCGCGCTGGCGTGAAGGCGAAGCTATTTTCAATTGTTCGGCCTGACCATGAATCGTGATGAGTTCGCCGGCGACCGCGACGAGCACGGACTTCGGCAGGCTTTTGCCGCCCAGCACGGCACGAGAGCGACCGGCAGCACGCACGGTGCGCGAGAGGAACAACTCTCCATCTTCCGGTTCCACACCGGCTTCCCGCGCGATAGTCGTCGCAGTAGATTGATCGCTTACCGCAAAAATCCCCTGTGCCCATGCTTCGCTGGCCCCAGCAGAAACACGACCGGCATCGGCCGGACCGCCTGAAATCAAGTTGAGCGCGGACAGCAGCATGGATTTGCCCGCACCGGTTTCGCCGGTGATGGCGGTCATGCCTGCAGCCGGCGTGATGGCAGCTTCGCGAATCGGTCCAAGATTACGGATATCGAGCTCTTCAAGCATCAGGAAGCCACCTTGCCGGACAAATCCGCAGGAAACACATGCCCATGGCGCGACGCATCTGTTTTACCAGCTTCCGCACGGGCATGTTCACGCCACCCGACCACGGGAAGATCGAACTTGGACACCAGACGATTCGTGAACGGCACACCGGACAGTCGCGCCAATCGCAAGGTATCGCGTGATTCACGCACAACGACCCGCGTCCCCTGCGGCAGCGCCCGTTGACGACGGCCATCACAGCAAATCCACCCCTCAGACATCGATTCGTCCAGAATATCGATGGTGAAGGTCGAGCCGGAACCGATAATCAAAGGACGCGCGAACAAGGCATGCGCCGCCAACGGAATCAGCTGCAACGCCTTGACATTCGGCCATATCACCGGTCCTCCTGCGGAGAAGGCATACGCCGTGGAGCCGGTCGGCGTGGACACGATCACGCCGTCAGCGCCAAAGGAGTTCATCTCCACATCATCCACCCGGATAGACAGCTCCACCATCTTGCCCCGGTCAGCGCGCTCCAGCGTGATGTCGTTCAAAGCCCAGTCTTCGATAGGCTCGCTTGTCCCCGGCAGCCAAACATCCACATGAGCGATCATGCGCTCATCGATCGAATAATCATGGGTGGCCACACGACGAATCGCCTCGTCAATCTGGAAGCTTTCGAACTCCGCGAGGAATCCCACGTGCCCCATGTTGACACCAAGAATCGGCACTTGCGTGCAATGCACCAGTTCGGCGGCACGCAAAATCGTGCCATCGCCGCCCAGCACCACGACGATTTCGGTGTCGTCGGACACGCATGCCGGCCGCATTCCGAAATCGGGTGCCTCAGTGTTGTCGATAATCGTGACCTCGAATCCGGCCACACGTAACTGACTGACCGCTTCGGCCACTACGGTGCCGGACTGCCTGAGCCGGGTATGCGTCACCACCACCGCATTACGCTTGGCCATGGCATCCTCCTGTCGAATCGGTAGCACATGCCACTATTCTAACCATAAACACCGCACTTGTCGTACATGTGTTCGAATATTTATGCCGTGTCGGGACGTGCGTCAGCCCCGAACAGCCGGAGACCGGCCATAACGGCCGACTCTTGTTCCACCACTTCGCCTATCGTGGAGCAACGTCGTACAATACAGACGGCATAATCATCGTCGCGTCAGCGTCAACGTCAGTTACGAGCAGTGCAAAGGCAGGACATTTCATGGCCAACGACTTCGACGAATCCTCCTCGAATGAGGAGTCCTCGCAAGGACTCTCATGGTGGTATTCGGCCGATCCGATGAGCCAGAACAAGGAAATCAAGACCGCTCGCCGCATCCGCCGCATATCGCTTGCGGATCGACTGCTCACCCATCCGGGCCGGCTGTCCATCCTGTACTTCTGCGTACTCATCGCACTGGTCACACTGCTGTTGCTATTGCCGTTCTCCACTCATGACTGGGTGTTCACCAATTTCCCCGTAGCGTTCTTCACTGCGGTTTCGGCACTGTCCACATGCGGCATCCCTGTGGTGAACACCGCCGAATACTGGTCCATGTTCGGCCAGGTGGTCATCCTCTTCTCCATCCAGTTCGGCGGCTTGGGCGTCATGACGTTCGCCTCCATCGTGGCGCTTGGCGTGTCCCGCCGACTCAAGGTGTCGCAACGCATGCTCACCGCCAGCGAGCTGGGCACCACCAAACTTTCCGAAATCAAAAGCGTGCTCACCGTGGTGTTGGGTACTTCGATCATCGCCGAAGTCGTTACCTTCACCCTGCTGCTTCCCGAATTGTTCCGCGTCAATCGCGGACAGATCGGCCGAACGCTGTGGCAGGCATTGTTCTACGCCGTCTCCGCCTACAACAACACCGGCTTCACACCGGACGCCACCGGACTTCATGTGAACCGATGGGGTGTCGGATTGCCGATTCTCATCAGCGCATTCGTGGGCACGCTCGGTTTCCCGGTAGTGCTGAACATCGTGCAAAGTGTACGCCGTAGGCTTAGCCCCAAACGATGGACCCTGCACACCAAACTCACCCTGGTCACCACCGGGATCCTGGTACTTACCTCCCTCGCCTGGTTCCTGCTGGTCGAATGGGGCAACGTCGCCCTCTTCCCCGCGGACGACCCTGGCATGAAACTCAGGCGTGCGTTGTCCGCCGCGGTAATGCCCCGTTCTGCGGGGTTCGATATCTCCTGGGTACCGGAGGTAACGCCTGAGACCAAGGTCTTCATGAGTCTGCTGATGTTCATCGGCGCCGGCTCTTCATCGACCGCCGGCGGTATTCGTGTCACGACGTTCGCCGTGATCATTCTTATCTGCGGCGCCTCGTTCACCGGCCACCGTGACGTGGTCGTGTTCCGTCGTCGCATTCCCCGACGCATACAGATGACCGCCGTGTCGGTAACCACTGCGTGCTTCGCGTTGGTGATCGTCGGTGCCACCTCGTTGATGTTTGTGACCGGATGCGATTTCGTGGACGCCGTGTTCGAAGCGTGCTCGGCATTCTCCTTGGGCGGATATTCCGTAGGAGTGGCCAGTGCCGGCAATCCCAGCAGCATGTTTATTCTCGCCGGCGAAATGATCGTCGGCAGGCTCGGGCCGCTTACCATCGCGTACGCGATCAGCAGACCGATGGCCCCGGAGCCGATCCGCTACCCGCAGGAAAACATCATCGTCGGCTAGATACGGTCAATCATCTGATTGGAATCGGTCAGACCAGGTCAGAACAAGCATTGCACTCATCACCAGCAACCACATAAGGAGCACAATCACATGGCAGCACAATCACATGGCAGCAAAAGCAGCAAAAGCGTGCTGGTCATTGGACTGGGACGCTTCGGCGGATCAGTGGCATCGACTCTGGACCTTATGGGTCAGGATGTGCTCGCCATTGACAAGGATCCGGAAATCGTGGCGCGCTGGAGCGCGCATCTGCCTACCATCCAAGCCGATATGACCGATGTGATGGCCATCGAGCAGATCGATGCCTCCCAGTTCGACACGGCCGTCGTGGCCATCGGCGACAGCATCGAGGCATCCGTGATCATCACCGGCAATCTGCTGGACGCCGGCATCTCCGACCTATGGGCCAAGTCGGTTTCACAGGAGCATGCACGTATCCTGCAGCGCATCGGCGCCCGCCATATCATCAACGCGGAAACCGACGCCGGCAAGCGTGTGGGTCACCTGGTAGCCGGTAATTATCTGGATTACATCGAAATCGACGGCCCGTACACCGTAGTGAAAATTCACACCCCGCTGTACGCAGTGGGCCGCAGCATCGAGGATGTGCAGGTGCATGACAAGTACGGCGTGACCGTGGTAGGCGTCAAGGCCCCGGGCAAGGAATTCCAATACGGCTCGAAGGAGCTGATCATGCATCGCAACGATGAATTGATCCTCATGGGCAAGCAGGACCAGATCGATCATTTCATCCAAGGCTGAAGGCGGCTGAGCTGTGTCTCGCGCACAATACCGGATATCGGCACGGCCGGCGGTTTGCGCACGACACCCTCTACCTGAATACCGTATGAATAGTCGATGAATACATGATGATCACATCGTGAACGTTCGTACAATGCCATATTCCTGTCTTCCTAGGGTGAAGAAAGGGGGCATAAGCACATGAGCGATCATCCACAGACTTGTATATCGGTACATGGCGGAACATACGGGACCATCGCGATCAGCCAACATTCACGACTTGAGGACGGCGAACGTTTCCGCACCATGCTGGTTACCAGCGAACTTGAGGCAGACGAAATCAACGGTGATGAATTAATCGTCGCCAATGGTGCGGTGCGATGTACCGGCGATGTTACCGTACCGACTATTTCCGGCCGTGGACAACTGGATATCGGCGGCAACATCGTCTGCAATCAGATGACATTCACCGGTACCGTGCATTGCGAGGGCGATATTCGATGTAACGGAACGCTATCGGTCAATGGTTCACTCAAAAACGCACAGCATATCAGCGCACAAACCGTGCATCTCAATGGGGTCCTGCACGGACGTGACATCGCAGGTCAAGAGCTGGAAGTGCAACCATTGCGCAGCCAGATGTTCTCCCGATTCAATATGAACGAATATGAATCCGGCCGCTCCGTCGCCACCATCAATGCCTCCACCGTACGAGCACGAGGACTGACCTGTCGTCTGATGCATGCCGATTCGGTCACATTACGTGAAGGCAGCACTGTGGAGCATGCCACATGCACCGTCTCACTTGGCACTGATCGAACTTCCAGCGTTCTGCTGATGGGGCATAATTGCAGGCGGATTCATCTCAAAACAGCGTAAAGCAGATACTCCGCATTGCCATGCGTACCGGCGATAGGACTGTCCGCGGTGGACTGCACATCCAAACCATGCTGTTGCGCACACTCTACGACGTCAGCCAGCGCCTGTTCGCGCAGCGTCCGGTCTTCGACGATTCCGTTTTTCCCCAAGCCCTCGCGACCGACCTCGAACTGTGGTTTGACCAGCAGTACGATATGCGCGCCAGGGGCTGCAATCCTCGCGATAACCGGGATTACGTAGGTCAGGGAAATAAACGAAACGTCCGAAACGATCATTTCAGGGGCGAAAGGCAAATCATCGGATTTGACCTCACGTATGTTGACGCCGCTCATTTCGATCACACGATCATCGTTGGCGATACGCTGGTCAAGCTGCCCATGCCCTACATCCAAGGCGATGACTTGTGCCGCACCGTTACGCAACAGGACTTCCGTAAAACCGCCGGTGGATGCGCCGATGTCGAGGCAGCGCAGTCCACGCGGTTCAGGCAGTCCTGATGAAGCAAACGCGGTAAATGCGCCGATCAATTTGTAGGCGCCGCGGGAGACGTAGTCGTCTCCCTTGTCGACAGCAAGTTGATTATGACCTGCCTTGACCATGAATGATGGTTTGGTGATGGTCATGCCATTCACACGTACATGGCCTGATTTGATAAGCCGTTGCGCCTTGGCCCGGGACTCCACCAATCCGGAAGCAACCAGCATCAGATCAAGCCGATCCAGTGAAGTGGATGAGTCAAGCATCTGTTCGCTCATGGTAATCGATTCTTGGTTTCAATGGGTAAAGCACATCGTCTAGGACACTGTCGTGCCTCTGTTGGATTGATCGCCCCTACTTGTCGGTCTTTGCCGGTTACCTGCGCAAAGCATCCAGTTCGCGCTGCAGCCCAGCGAGTACGTCACGATATGTTTCGAGTTGTCGCTCGATAGGCTGATGCTCAATGTCCTCAAGCCCGGGGAATCGCTGCATGAGCGGCATACGCTCCCCCGGCTTGTGGTTAGACGATTGTTGTTCAGCCATCGATCAATGTTCCAGGGCAAAGGTCGGAACCGACGAGGCATCCAGCAATGCCTCACCTTTGTCACTGGCCTCCCATGAGGCGCACAACGCGGCGCGCAACGCATCCACGCTGGTCGCATCGCTGGCATGGATGCTGCCGTTTTCGAACCATGCGCATTCGTGACGGCACTGCCAGGTGCCATCCTCGGCTCGCACCGGTTCAGGCTGCACTTCCAACAGGCCACGCAAATCCGGGCTCACGAATGTGGGGCGCAGATGTGCGGGGGCAAGCATGAGCTCGGTAGGATCGGTGACGCCGGTCAGCACAGCCAACGAATCGTAACCGCCTCGGTTGCCGGCTTCGATATCCGTGTCCAGACGATCACCGATGGCGATCGACGCGTCTTTGGCCACAAGATCATGGCCTTCCGCAGCATTCAATTCACGAGCCTCGTCATACATGAATGATTCAGGCTTGCCGGCGGATGCCACTGGTTCGACACCCGTGGCGGCGATCACGGCACGAATCATCGAGCCGCATCCGGGAGCGATGCCCAGCTCGCGAGGAATAGTCAGATCACGATTGGTGACGAAATAGGTTGCACCGGCCTCGACCGCAAACGCGACATCGGCCATCATCTGCCAAGTCATCTGCGGATACCAGCCCTGAATCACCGCATCCGGATGATCTTCCGGACCGTTCACCACGGTCAGACCGTTACGACTCACCTCTTCACGCAGATGTTCGGCACCCAATACCAGTACTTTGGCACCTTTCGGCATCGCTTTGGCAACCATACGTGCGGCCACCACCGAAGAGGTGATGACCTGCCAAGGCTGTACGTCAAGACCGAAACCTTTGAGCTGATCCGCAACTACCTGCTGGAACCGTGAGGAATTGTTCGTCGTGTACTCGATGGTCATACCCGTCTGCTCGGCGGCACGAATCGAGTCGGCGGCGTGGTCCACCGGATTCTTGCCCCGATACACCACGCCATCCAAGTCCAGCAACGCCAGTTGATAGGTCTCAGCCAGCGGTCGGTCTGTTCCTTTGAGGAAACGAGTCATTCCCGATGCTTTCACTCTGCGGGCTGTTCAGTCGGTTCGTCTGCGGAATCGTTCGTCTCATCCGTAGCGTCTTCGCCCGATTCGGTCGGCTCATCGGCTGATTCGTCCTCAGATGCGCTCTCCTCGTCCTCAACGTCCTCGGTCTCGGATTCGCCCACTTCGGGTTCGGGATCCGGCGCATACTGGGCGTCTTCCGGATCGATGCCCAACTTCTCCAGTACCTCGGTATCGTCGGTGATATCGGCCAGATCGTGGTCAATCACCACATCGTCGCTGTTCTCATCGATCTCTTCGTCAGCATACTGGCCTTCAAGACGATCCAGCAGATCGTCGAGCTTAACGGCCTCATCGGAGCGTCCCGCTTCTTCCAGGAAATACTGCTCGGCCTGTACGGCGCGCATACGGTACTCGCCGGGAAGTCCTTGGGAGCGGGCCACGGTGTGGGCCACCTCAATGGCCTTGTCCCACAATTCCAAATCGCCCAGAGCACCGGCGTAGACCAGGAACATCTCGACCTTGGGAGCACCATGCAGCTGCTTGCCTTCATCAGACAACGCCATTTCCACGGCCTTCTTCGGGTTACCCACGCCACGCTCGCAGTCGGCGATGAACGGCAGGTAGTCCAGGAAACCATTCATACGGTAGGCGGTACGGAACTCGCGCAGGGCCAGCTTGTAGTCCCCCTGACGGTAGGCCACAAAAGCCAGCGTCTCACGTGCGAAGTCGATACGGGAGGCCTGACGGGCAACCCACTTGGCATGTTCGAGAGCTGCGGATGGATCGGTCTCCTCCAGCGCAAAGGCCGCAAGAATATGCAAACCGATGTTCTCTGCGTGCTCCTTGGACAGGCCGCGCAGACGCTCCTTCTCCTCACGGGAAAGCATCGACCATTCCATGCCCTTGGGCATCTTGGGCTCATTGGGACGGCGCGCAGTATACGGGTTCTGCGAGGGGAAGCTCATCGTGCCGTCGGAGTTGCGGCGCGGACGGCTCATGTATTCGCCGCGCTTCTGCTCGCGATACTCGCGCTTCTCCTGATCAGTGAACTCGCGACGCTCACCATCGCGGCGATCGTTGCGGAAGTCCTTGCGATCGTCGCGACGATCATCGCGACGGAAATCACGACGTTCACCGTCACGCTTGAAACCACGGTTGTCACGTCGATCGTCATCATGGCGGAAGTTGCGGCGTTCACCGTCGCGGTGGAAATCACGACGATCGTTGTCGCGATGGAAGTTGCGACGTTCGCCATCAGTATGCTGGTAGCGCGGGTTTTCACCGGCTTCGCCATCGCGACGCGGCTTGAAACCGCCGTCGCGACGCGGCCCCTTGTGGAAGCCGCCGTCACGGCGGAAGCCACCACGCTCGCCATCCTTGCGGAAACCGCCCTTGTGGAAGCCGCCGGACTTGCCATAGGACTTGTGGAAGCCACCACGGCTGTTCTCATTGCCTTCACCATCGCGGCGCGATGAGAAACCTTCGCCATCACGGCGACGAGGCTTGAAACCTTCACCGTCGCGACGCGGCTTGAAACCGCCCTTGCCACGGGATCCGCCGAACGACTTGCCGCCGTTGCCGCGCGGCTTGAAGCCTTTGCCGCCACGGTTGGACGGACGACGATCTCCGTACGACTTGCCGGAACGTTCGTTACCTTCTGCCATCTACGATTCCTTACTTGTGCTTACGTTACTGGAGTATTGATGAAAGTATTGGCACTGACGAGGTCAGCGCTTGTCCTCAGTGCTTTTCGACCGCGCCGAGCGCCTTCTTGCCACGGCGAATGAGTGCGAAACGGCCAGCGAGGAAATCCCCCTCGCCCAACACCTGTTCCTCATCCTCGACGCGATTGTTGTTGAGATACACACCACCGGACTTGATGGCGCGACGCGCCTCAGAAGCGGACTTGAACAAACCAGCCGCCTGGGCGGAGTCGATCACGCGGTCGCCCGGCTTGGCGGACGGGAACACGTGTTCGCCGTTTTCGTCAACGATCTTGAACCCATCCAACACGGATTCGAGTGTTTCCTCATCGATGTCCGCAAGATTGCCGCCACGGCCGAACAACGCGCCAGACGCATCGATTGCGGCCTGCGTGGCCGACTCGCCATGCACGAAACTCGTAACCTCCCAGGCAAGGGTCTTCTGCGCTTCGCGAGCGCCCGGATTGGTTTTCGACTCCTCGACCAGACGTTCGATCTCCGCCTTGGGCAGGAAGGTGAAGGCCTTCAGGAGGCTTTCCATCTCCACATCCGGGCGGTTGATCCAGAACTGGTAGAACTTGTAGGGGCTGAGCATGGTTGGATCGAGCCAGACGGCGTTGCCTTCGGACTTACCGAACTTCTTGCCTTGCGCATCAGTGATGATCGGGCTGGTGAACACGTTCACGTCCACACCACGCACTTTGTGGATCAGGTCAAGACCGGAGGTCAGGTTGCCCCACTGGTCGGAGCCGCCGAGCTCAAGCGTGCAATGGTATTCGTCGAACAGATGCAGGAAGTCGTTGCCCTGCAGCACCTGATAGCTGAACTCGGTGAAGGAGATGCCCTCCTCGGAATTCAGACGACGTGCCACTGTGTCTTTGGCCAGCATGGTGCCCAGACGGAAGTTCTTGCCGACATCGCGCAGGAAGTCGATGACGCTCATCTGCGCGGTCCAATCATAGTTGGACACGAATCGCACCGGATTGTCGCCTTCGGTTTCCAAGATGCCGCCGATCTGCTTCTTCAGACGCTCAGCCCATCCGGCTACCACATCCTTCGGATTCAGGGTACGTTCGCCGGACTGGCGCGGATCGCCGATCAGACCGGTGGCGCCGCCGACCAGAGCAATCGGATGGTGTCCGGCAAGCTGCAGATGACGCATGTTGATCAACTGCACCAGATTGCCGATGTGCAGCGATGCGGCGGTCGGGTCGAAGCCGCAGTAATAGGTGATGGGCTCGCCGTTCAATGCCGCTGCGAGTCGATCCCGGTCCGTGGACTGGGAAATCAACCCGCGCCATTCCAGTTCCTCAAGCAGGGTGTTGAAACCCGCTTCCTTGAAGTCGGTGACGTGAGCCATAGCTGTACGCTTCTCCCTATCGAATTGTGCGATTGAACATGCCTGACTTGATTTTCAAGCGCCTTCCAGTCTCGCAGAACACACCGACAGTGGCGCATCCGCGGGTTGTGACGAGCCGCTCTCGCGTTTTGCGCTCCGGCGTCATCTGTTGACGTCGCTTGACATCACTTAACGTCACTTGCCGCCATGATGCAATCTCTCCATCATGTCGCGTAGCTGCTGCAGCGTTTCATTGTTGCTGCTGGTCTTGAGTCTTGGGAACGAAGCAATCATGCGGCGCTGCTGACGGTTGAACATGGAATCCGCCACGTCACGCACGCGCAGCATGAATTCAGCGGATATCTCCTTGCCGTTTTGCCACGATTCACCGACCTTCTCCCCCACTTTGCCCGGCATGCCGCCGAATCGTTCAGATGCCCCATCCATAACGCCGGAGGCCATATTCGCAGCGTTGGACGCCATGGAGGACGCCATGGAAGAAGCTGCCGAAACCATGTTGGAAGCTGCGTCGGCGGCACCGCCCACTTTCTCACGCATCACATCGCCGTATTTGGCCGCTTTGACCATAGCGATCTTGAACTGTTCGAGGCTCTGCTCGAAGTTCACTATGCCGCATACGGTGATTACGGTGTCGACGACAGTGGCCACCAGAAGCAGCACGAACAGCGTATGAACCGTAGGCACTGGAATCAGCGCAGTGACGCGCACCACTTGGGGTTGCACCACATTCACGATCACCACACCTCCGACGCCAAAGATCACGGCTCCCAACAGGCAGATACGGCCTTGGATATTGAAACGAAAATGGGAGTAGTCCCACCATCTGGCGTGGAATAGTTTCTCCATGGCCCAAGAAGTGCCGTATTCGAGGATGGATGCGCCGACCATGGAAATCAGAAAAACCGCCAACGGATTGTGCACATTGCCGAGCACTACCGCACCGGTCACGGCTCCGGTACCGTATATCGGGCATAGCGGTCCGTTGAGGAAACCACGATTCACCCAACGGCGTTCCTGGCAGGATACAAGAATCGATTCATACACCCAGCCCACGAAGCTGTAGAAAATGAACCAAAGAAACAGATACTCAATAAACAGCATTACAAGCGTTCACCAGCCCGGGAGCCCTCATGACGAGAACGGCGTGCCTGCAGCGCGGCGCGCAACGGTTTGGTCGGCAAAGCTTTCTTATGGAACCGTCCCATCGAAAAGGTCTCGCGGGTGGCGGAAATCTTGTCCGCCAACGTCACCAGATATCCTTCGATGTATCGAGGAGGAATCGGGGTCATCGGGAACATGTGCCTTTCGATGCTGTCCCGTTCGATGGCATTGAGATCGAAATCCTTCAGAGCGTTCATCAGTGCGGCATGTCCATGGGTGAATCCATGCCAACGGTGTTCGCCATTATCCCAGTCGTGCCAGTCGTACAGGAAATAATCATGAAGCAATGCCGCACGAATCAGGGACCGGACATCTACGCGATGCCACAGATGCGCTCGATCGGCCATCCACACCGCCAAGCATGCCACACGAATGGAATGCGCGAATGTGGTGATATTGCCATGCTGGTAGCAGCAACGCTCGATTTGCATATGCTCGTGTTCGAATACGTCATGCCCATGTTTGGCGACTAGTCGTTGAATCTGCATACGTGTGAGCAGGCGTCCCACGGTATCTGGCTCCTCAGCATCGATCAATCTAGCTTACGTTGTCCGTTGCCGATTGTAGGACAAGCACGGAACGGTTCGTTCTCATCCTTGAGGAGGATTCTGCGATCAATCGTCCCCACTCTCTCTCCTTTTTGCGAATATGACTCACTCAATACCGCTAAGAGCAACATATTCGCAGAGGGAGCTGGGTTTTTCGAGAAAAACCGTGCCGTCCGTCAGTGTTGAGTTGCCAAATACCGCTGATACGCGCGGAAGCCGCCGTCGAGGCTCGCCACCTCATAGCCGCGGTCAGCAAGAATTTCAGCGACTTCTTCGCTCCACCATCCTTCGGCACAGTACACGATGACCTTGCGATCCTTCGGCACGTTTTTGAGCACATGGGCCAGCGGATCGAGCGGGGCGTTGACGGCACCCTCGATGGGATGCGCTTCTACATCCGCCGGTTCTCGAAGGTCCAGCAAAGTGACCGTCGATGGGTCGAGAGCCGCAAACTCGGCCGGAGTGATATGGCCGAAAACCGGCTCCTCATTGTCGGTATCCGGATTGTTGTGCAATGCGATTGGCATGGCTGTTATTCCCCCTCGCGCTTCCGGCTCCCTATGGTGAAAGGGAGCCGAAAGCGCTATCAAATGGCGCAGGCCGGCTGAGTGTAACGAGCCGGATCGATGTCGGTGATGGTCGGATGCTCGCCGCATACCGGGCAGTCCGGTACATGCTCGGGCAGCGGTACTCGACGGATATTCATCGTCAATGCATCGACGGTAAGCATGCGTCCCACCAGCGGTTCTCCCACACCTACGATGAGTTTGGCGGCCTCCGTGGCCTCCACGCTGCCGATGATGCCCACCACGGCACCGAGGACGCCGGCTTCCTTGCAAGTCGGGATCTCTCCGGCCGCCGGCATGTCTCGAAAGATGCATCGGTAGCACGGACCTTCACCGGGAACGACGGTCATGACCTGACCGGAGAATCCCACCACGCCTGCATGAACGTATGGCTTGTTCGCCAATACGCAGGCATCGTTGATGAGGAATTTCGCCGCAAAATTATCCGTGGCGTCGATCACCAGATCATATGGCTCGATGAGAGCGCTAATATTGCCGGCATCCACCAGCTCGTAGTGCGTATCAATCCGCACGTCCGGGTTCAGCTCGCGAATGGCCGCTGCCGCCGACTCCACTTTAGGGGTGCCGACTGAGGCGGTGGTATGAATGATCTGACGCTGC
Source organism: Bifidobacterium olomucense (assembly GCF_012932375.1). GTDB lineage: Bacteria > Actinomycetota > Actinomycetes > Actinomycetales > Bifidobacteriaceae > Bifidobacterium > Bifidobacterium olomucense. Next base: position 191,492 of record NZ_JAAIIG010000004.1, read on the forward strand.
AGATTGCTCAGGTCAACCACATCCCCGTCAACCAGGCCTACGCGTCCCACACCGGCAGCGGCAAGGTACAGAGCCACAGGTGAGCCGAGGCCGCCGGCACCGATGATGAGCACGCTGGAGGCCAGAAGACGCTTCTGACCTTTGACACCTACGCCCTTCAGAATCAAATGACGGGCGTAGCGTTCCACTTGTTCGTCTGATAATGCCATGTCAGTGCAGATATCCGGTAGTAGGGCTGGAGGGGACGGCCTGGCCTTCGGTCACCTTGCCCAGTCCGGAGAGGTAGGCGGCACGGCCGGCGTTGATGGCATTCTTGAAGGCCTCGGCCATCAACGGAATATTGCCGGCGGAAGCCACGGCGGTGTATGCCATGACTGCATCGGCACCCATTTCCATCGCATCGCAGGCCTGGCTTGGACGACCGATACCGGCGTCGATAATGACCGGCACATGCGCGTTGGCGATAATGATTTCGATGAAATCGCGCATGCGCAGCCCCATGTTGGATCCGATGAGCGAGCCCAACGGCATCACGGCCGCAGCACCGGCTTCTTCAAGCTGGCGGGCCGCGATCGGATCGGGGAACATGTACGGCATGACCACAAAACCTTCCTTGGCCAACATTTCGGTGGCGCGGATGGTCTCGGCATTGTCCGGCAAAAGATACTTGGTCTCGTGTTCGATTTCGACCTTGACAAAGTCGGTGTGGCAGACTTCACGGGCAAGTCGCGCAATACGTACGGCTTCTTCTGCGTTGCGAGCGCCGGAGGTGTTCGGCAACAGGGTGATGCCCTCGGGAATGTAGTCAAGCACACTGTTTTCGGTGGTTTGCGCGCGGCGCAACGCCATAGTGACGATCTGCGTGCCGGCATGTTCCACAGTGGCCTTGATCAGGTTCAGATCGTAGCGGCCGGAGCCCAGAATGAAGCGGGATTGGAATTCGTGGCCGCCGAGGTTAAGCGGCTTGTCTTCCACCGGCAGCATCGGCGCTGCGGTACCCACGGGATTGACGACTGTCGGCTGCGGCGGCAGGGGCGTCGCCTCAACGGATGCTTCAGTGACCGGATTGATGTTCATGGTTGATTCCTTCTTTGGATTAGCTCTCAAACCGTGTACGTACGAAATATGAACTATTGGTTGGTGTCTGTTGGTGTCGGTCTGAAACTTGCGCTCAGCCACCCTGAACGAACTGTACGATTTCCATCACGCACTGATCGTCCAACATGGTTTCGGCACGCTTTTCGCGCGGGATAATCTCGCCGTCAAGTTCGATGGCTACGCGCTCGGCGCGGAATCCATGCGTTTCGAGGTAGTCGGCTACGCTGACCGGCGCTTCGAGCGTGACCTGCTCTCCGTTGACCTGCATGTAAAGTTCCCTCCAATATTGAAAAAGGGCGCACGAAACGAACCGTACCTTAAGTGGTGCGCCCATTCATGAACCCAGTCATGCGACCACGCACGACCTATGGCATTTGGATGCCACAAGCGCACACGGCTTAGTTTTATGCACGAACTTCAGGTGGAGAGCCCAACAAATCTTTAACCAACGATTCCTTACGGCGGCATGACCCGCGTCAAGTTCCCCGGTCGAAGCTTCGCTTCCTCTCAGCCTTGCGGCTCCCGTTCGTTACGGTTCTCAAGTGTAGGGGCGGTGTGTGACATACGACGACATACAAAATCGGCTCCCCGCTGTCAAGCGGAGAGCCAAAACGAAGATGAAGCCGTTGTCAGAACGTGCCGGGAGCCTTGTATGCGGAGCCGTCCGAGGTGGAGGCCGGGAAGAGCTTCAGCTCTTCGACCTGCGCCTTGGCATCAACGATCTGTTCGCGCACACGGCCGAAAGCGGTACCGCCCTTGCCGTTGCGGGAATCGACGGAACCGTGGCTGGAAAGCACTTCACGCACGCCCGGTGCCTTTTCGGCCGGCAGGAACGCGGCGAAGGTGTCGATGAAGTCCTGATCGGTCAGGTCCCACAGCTCCTGGCCACGCCCTTCGGCGATCTTGACGCAGGCACCGGAAAGCTCATGGGCGTGGCGGAACGGGACGCCGTTCTTGACCAGCCATTCGGCGATGTCGGTGGCCAGAGCGAAGCCGGTCGGCGCCTCAGTCTCAAGGCGGTCGGCATCGAAGTGCATCGTGCGGACCATGCCGGTGAAGGCGGGCAACAGCACCTCAAGCGTATCCACCTGGTCGAACACGGCTTCCTTGTCCTCCTGCAGGTCGCGGGCGTAGGCGGTGGGAAGACCCTTCAGGGTGGCGAGCAGACCGGTCAGGTCGCCGATGAGTCGGCCGGACTTGCCACGGGCCAGCTCGGCGATATCCGGGTTCTTCTTCTGCGGCATGATGGAGGAACCGGTGGAATAGCCATCGTCCAGCTTGACGAAGGCGAATTCCTGAGTGTTCCAGATGATGATCTCTTCGGACAGACGGGAGATGTCCACGCCGGTCATGGCGGCCACGAAAGCGAATTCTGCCACGAGATCGCGGGATGCGGTGCCGTCGATGGAGTTGTCGGTTACACGAGAGAAGCCGAGTTCACGGGCCACAGCCTCCGGATCAAGGCCTAGGGTGTTGCCAGCGAGCGCACCGGAACCGTACGGGGAGGCGTTGATGCGCTTGTCCCAATCGATAAGGCGCTGCACGTCGCGGATGAGCGGCCATGCGTGGGCCATGAGCTGAAGCGCCAGCAGCACCGGCTGGGCGTGCTGCATGTGGGTGCGGCCCGGCATCACGGTGCGGCCGGCCTTCTCGGACTGATCGATCAGCGCATTCACCAAATCAAGCAGCAGACCGGCTATCACGCGGGAGTGACGACGCAGCCACATGCGAATCAGGCAGGCGATCTGGTCGTTGCGAGAGCGGCCGGCACGCAGCTTGCCACCAAGCTCGTCGCCAGCGATGTCGATCAAGCCGCGTTCGAGTGCGGTGGCCTCGTCCTCGTCATCCTCGATTGGGGCGAAGGAGCCGTCGTCCACGTGACGCTGGAGGGTGTCGAGGGCGTCCTCCATGCGCTCGAGCTCGTCGGCGGTGAGCAATCCGGCGCGACCGAGCGCACGGGCATGGGCGCGGGATCCGGCGATATCGTCGTCAGCCAGTCGCCAGTCAAACTGTGTGGACTTGGATAGACGGGCCAGCTCCGGGGACGGGCCGGACGTAAAACGACCGCCCCACAGGGCCAGATGTTCGGTGTTTTCAGGCATGAATCACTCCTTAATACGCTCCAGGAAGCTTCGCAAAGCTACATATCAGCTGCAAGCAAGGCTATCAGCGCACGGCTACATCCTCGATGCATTGCAGATTATCCGGTGGCCTGTTGTTCCATAAGATAACTTCATACATTATTCATGAGGCTGATGTTGCGCGAAAGACTCAGGTAAGGCCATCAGTACACGACCGTACCTTTGTTCGTTCCGCCTGAATCAATGCCGCAAACCGCTTGTCATGATGTGGTCTTTCGGCGATGTGGACGCATATGCTATGCGGGACTGCCCGAATCGTATGGGCACAACATGCGATTTCAGGGCATTTCTCGGTATTGTGCCAGACTCCTTTGTTGCAGGGAATTCTACAGCATCAAAAAATCAAGGATCATGTTGGTACGTTTTCGTAATTTCGTATCTTCTCGCCGTTTGTGACGAGATCAGTTGGTACAACGTGTCGATCGGCCATGAACTGTGATGTCGTACCAACTTTTGGCCTATAGCCCGGCCGGGGCCGCCTCTCATATCCGCGCATACGACGAAGCCCCTTCCGGATGGAGGGGGCTTCACGTCAGATTAGGTTATCGGGCTCGAATCACTCCACAGTGTTGCTCGGAACTTCAATGCCGTTGCCGAACTTGACGTCGCGCGCGGCGGCCACACGAGACGGCAGACCATAGATGTCGATGAATCCGTTGGAGGACTTGGAGTCAAAGCTGTCACCGGAATCGTAGGTGGCCAGGTTGTAGTCGTACAACGAGCTGTCGGAACGACGTCCGGTTACCACGGCGCGGCCGCCGTGCAGGGTCATGCGAATCTCGCCGGAGACGTACTTCTGGGTGTCCTCGATGAAGGCGTTCAGCGACTGGGTGGCCGGGGAGAACCACTGCGCATCGTAGACCAGCTCGCCCCAGCGCTTGTCGATGTCACGCTTGATGCGATGCTGTTCGCGCTCCAGGCAGCAGTTTTCAAGTTCCTGATGGGCGGTGATCAGAGCCACAGCGCCCGGGGCCTCGTACAGCTCACGGGACTTGATGCCAACCAGACGATCCTCGATAAGATCGATACGGCCGATACCCTGAGCGCCGGCGCGGCGGTTCATCTCTTCAATGGCCTGCAACGGGGTGACATCACGGCCGTCGATCTTGACCGGAATACCCTGCTTGAACTCGATGACCACTTCATCTTCGACCGGCGGGAAAGCCGGATCATCAGTATAGAAGTAGCAGTCCTTGGTCGGACCGTTCCACGGATCCTCCAGGAAGCCGGTCTCGATGGCGCGGCCCCACACGTTCTGATCGATAGAGTACGGGGACTTCTCGGTCTGAGTGATCGGCAGCTTGTGCTCCTTGGCGAACGCGATTTCCACGTCGCGGGTCAGCGCCAGATCACGAATCGGGCTGATGGCCTTCAGGGTCGGGTCAATAGAGGCGATGGACACCTCGAAACGCACCTGATCGTTACCCTTGCCGGTGCAACCGTGGGAAATGGTGTCTGCACCGAACTGGTGGGCGGCGCGCACAAGGTGCTTGGAGATCAGCGGACGGGAGATGGCGGAAACCAGCGGGTACACACCTTCATACATGGCGTTGGCCTTGAGGGCCTTCATGCAGTATTCGTTGGCGAACTCGTCACGGGCATCGACCACGTATGCCTCAACGGCACCGCAGGCAAGAGCACGCTGCTTGATGGTCTCCAAGCTTTCGCCACCCTGGCCGACATCGAGGGACACAGCCACAACGTCCTTGCCGGTGCGCTCCTTCAGGTACGAAATGGCGACGGAGGTATCCAAGCCTCCGGAATAGGCCAGAACAAGACGGTTGTTGTCTGCCATGAATTCCCTTTCCTATTAAGTCAAAAACAAACTGATGCAAGTATATACAGACCTATGCATATTTATGCACGGCGTGTTGAGGTCGGGACCGGAATTGGAATACACCTGCGGCGCGTCAACCTAATATCCAACCTACTTGGAAGCCAACGTCAGCAGCCAGTCGCTACGGGATGCGGCGGCATCGTCATCGGCGCAGATCACCATGACGGTGTCGTCTCCGGCTATGGTACCGAACACGCCGTCCAATGGCTGCTTATCGATCACCGAAGCCACATACTGCGCCGCCCCGGATGGTGTATGTACCACCACCAGATTGCGGGCGGCGGCAACCGAGGTCACCAGCCCGGAGAGCACGCGCGCCATCTGGGCTTCACCTCGTTGTCCGACTTCATCCCCCTCTGCCGCAGGGGCGGCGCCACGGGCCACGGCATACGCCACAGTGCCATCCTGCAGACGGGTTTTCACCGCATGCATCTCGTCAAGGTCTCGGCTCAGCGTGGCCTGAGTCACCGCTATGCCCTCGTCGATCAGAATCTTGGACAGCTGCGACTGCGATGTGATGATATGTGTGGCCAATGCCTGCTCGATGGCGCTGAGCCTTGCGGCCCGGGTTGCCGGTCGTTGCAGGGACGGAGTGCCTTCACTCATGCGAGCAGGCTTTCGTCGCCACGAGCCTTGCCGGTGAGCCACGTCAGCAACGCCTTCTGAGCGTGCAGACGGTTTTCGGCTTCATCCCAGACCACGGACTGCGGCCCGTCGATCACCTCGGCGGTGACTTCTTTGCCGCGATAGGCGGGCAGACAATGCTGGAACAACGCGTCCGGCTTGGCCAGCGCCATAAGTTCCGGATTGACCTGATAATCCCAGAACGGCTTGGAGCGAATCGCATATTCGGCTTCCTCACCCATAGATACCCAAGTGTCGGTAAAGATGCAGTCCGCACCTTCGACAGCGGCCTTAGCGTCAGTAGTCACGGTGATGGAACCGCCGGTTTCAGCGGCGATGCGCTTGGCATCGGCTACGATGTCCGGACGAGGCAGGTATCCGTAGGGACCGGCCACACGTACGTCCATACCGGCTACCGCGCCACCGAGCAGATAGGAGTTGGCCATGTTGTTGGCCGCATCACCCAAGTATGCGATGGTCTGGTTCTTCAGGTTATCTACACCGCCACGATGTTCGGCGATGGTCTGGAAATCCGCGAGAATCTGGCAGGGGTGGAAGTCGTCGGTCAACGCATTAACCACCGGATGGGTGGAGTACTTGGCCATCTCTTCGACACGGTCCTGTCCGAAGGTGCGCCAGACCACGCCATAAGCCATGCGATCAAGTACACGGGCGGTATCGGCCACCGGCTCGCCTCGGCCCAGTTGAGAACCCGACTTGTCGATAACCAGTGGATAGCCTCCGAGCTCCGCTACGCCGATGGAGAAGCTGGAGCGGGTACGAGTGGAAGGCTTGTCGAACAGCACAGCTACGGCCTGAGGACCGGCGAACGGCTGCTTGTAGAAACGATTCTCATGGAATTTGATGGCGAGTTCGAGAACCTGCTTCTGCTCCTCGTGCGAGAGATCATCATCGCGCAGCATATGGCGCAGTTCTGGGGTCATGGTCGTGCTCCTTACTATGAAAGTACAGATAATTGCGGCTCCGACATCCCGTTTTCGCAGGAATGTCCTTCGCCGAAAAACGGGATATCGGAGGTGCGAGGAAATCAGTCGTCAGGCAGATCAGCAGGGACGTCTTTCAGTACAGCAACCGCCTGTTCCACGTCCTCAGGGGTCACGATCAGCGGCGGCGCGAAGCGCAGCGCATCGGGAGCTACGGCATTGACGATGAGCCCGTGTTCGAGGCAGTGATTCATCACCGCATGAGCGCACGGGTGCTTGAGTTCCACGGCATCAAGCAGACCACGGCCACGTACCGAAACATACAGCGGATTGCCGGTGGCCATGATGCCTTCACGCAACTGCTTGCCACGTTCTTCCGCATTGGCCACGAGATGCTCATCCTCAATCACGCCAAGCGTGGCAAGGGCGGCCGCGGCACCCAACGGATTGCCCGCGAACGTGGAGCCATGTGAGCCTGGGGTGAACAGCGCCGCAAGCTTGGCGCCAAAGGCAATCATGCCGCCCATCGGGAAGCCGCCGGCCACGCCCTTGGCGAATGTGACCATGTCAGGCTTCACGCCGCCGGCAAGATCCTCACGTTGGAAGGCAAACCAGGAACCGGTACGGCCGATGCCGGTCTGCACCTCATCGATGATGAGCAACGCGTGATTGATGTCGCAGATCTCACGCACAAACTTGACGTAATCCGCTCCAAGCGGTTTCACGCCCGCCTCGCCTTGGATGAGTTCCAGAATCACCGCGGCAACCGGGCCTTTGCCGTATGGCCCCATACCGGTCTGCGCGAAAGCGTCATGCAGGGCGACCTTGTCTCCGGCGCGCACGAATTCGATGTTCGGCACGAGCGGATCATAAGGCTTGCGAATATTCGGCTTCCAAGTGGCGGAGAGCGCGCCCATCGTACGGCCATGGAAACCATGGGTCATGGCAATGATGCGTGCGGGCTTGCCGCCCACAGACGGCAATGCCCCCGGCAGAGTGCGACCATAGAGCTTGGCAAGCTTCAGCGCGGCTTCGTTGCCTTCAGCACCGGAGTTGCCGAAGTAGACCTTGGATCCTTCGGGAGCGCCGGCAAGCTCGACGAGCTTGGCGGCAAGCTCGATCTGCGGCTCCGATGCAAAGTAGTTGCTGATATGGGCCATACGACCGGCCTGTTCGGTTACCGCCTGAACCCACTTGGGATGCGCGTATCCGAGCGAGTTGACGGCGATACCAGCGAGAAAGTCCAGATATTCGTTGCCGTCCACATCCCAGATGTGTGCGCCTTTGCCGTGATCCATCACACGCAACGGCGTGCCGAATACGTTCATATGGACTTGGGAGTACTCCCCCAGCCATTTGCTGTCTTCAGCACCCAATGTTTCCTTATGCTCAGTAGCCATAAGAGCTCCTCATTTCCAGTCCGTCCTCCGGGACGACCATGGTGCCGATACCAGCGGAGGTGAATATCTCGTTCAGAATCGAATGCGGCTTGCGGCCGTCGATGATATGGGCCTGAGGCACGCCTCCATCAAGAGCTCGCACGCAGGCTTCCATCTTCGGTCGCATACCGGATTCCAGATCAGGCAGCATATCGCGCAGATTCTCCACGCCAATACGGCCGATCAAAGAATTCTTGTCCGGCCAATCTGCGTACAGGCCGTCCACATCGGTAAGAATGATCAGCTTGTGGGCACCGACGGCAGCGGCAAGGGCGGCCGCAGCGGAATCGGCGTTCACATTCAGAACCTCGGTGGCATCCTCCTCATTAGGGGCCACTGAAGAGACCACCGGAATGCGGCCGGCCGCCACCAGATCCTCCACGGCGGAAGCGTCCACGGAGACCACGTCGCCCACCAGACCGATATCGGTAGGCTTGCCATCGATAATCGGCTTGCGTTGCATGGCCGAGAACAATCCACCGTCTTCACCGGACAGTCCGACCGCCAGCGGACCATGCGCGTTAATCAAACCGACCAGCTCACGCGAAACCTTGCCCGTCAGCACCATACGCACCACATCCATGGCTTCAGGAGTCGTGACGCGCAAGCCGCCTTTGAACTCGGACTTGATGCCCAATGCCTTGAGCATATGGGAGATCTGCGGACCACCGCCATGCACCACAATCGGATGCAGACCTACCTGACGCAGAAAGACCATATCTTCAGCAAAGCAACGCTTGAGGTTTTCGTCCACCATGGCATTGCCGCCGTATTTGACAACGATGCGCTGACCGGCGAATTCCTCAAGCCAAGGCAGCGCCTCGATCAGCACCTCCGCCTTCTGGTCGGCGCGTAGATCGGTATGTACGTCGAAGTGGAACCCAGGTCCCTTCAATTCCGTAGTCATTCCTAATTATTCCTTGTCTTCCATCCCCACGAAGGTAAGGGTTCTTGGTGCTGGTACCCGTTGCGAGACCGTAGGCTCGGCCGAACGGTCTTGAGCGTGTCGCGCAACGGACACCGGTACCAAAACCAGACAGCTTTCGCGGACTCAGCTTTCGTAGTCGGCGTTGATATGCACGTACTCATGGGTCAGATCGTCGGTCCAGACCGTGGCCTGAGCGTTCGACCCGGTATTGAGGTCAATGTCGATATGAACCTCACGCGGCGTCATGTCCACTTCGCTGCGATCTCGACCAGCACCACCGTTCTCGCAAATACGCACGCCGTTGACATCCACGGTCACCTTTTCGGAATCGTAGGGAGCGACATCTTCGGGCACGGTGCCCAACGAGCTCACGATACGACCCCAATTCGGATCATTGCCGGAAATGGCGCACTTCAGCAGATTCGACGCTGCCACGGCACGGCCGCAGGCCAGCGCCGCTTCCTCGCTCGTGGCACCGGTGACGGTGATGCGGATGTCATGAGAGGCACCTTCACCGTCGCCGATGATCTGGCGGGCCAACGAAGCACAGGCCTCACGTACCAACTTGTTGAATTCGTCCTTGTCCGGCTCCATCCCGGAAGCACCAGAGGCAAGCAACAGCACAGTATCATTGGTGGACATGCAACCGTCCACGTCGATGCGATTGAAGGAATGCTCGGCGGCGACAGCGAGCGCGGCCTGCATCTGGCCGGCGGAAACCACGGCATCCGTGGTGATAACGCACAGCATGGTGGCCAGCTGCGGAGCGATCATGCCGGAGCCTTTGACCATACCGCCGATTTTCCAGCCGTTGGAACCGGTCAGCTCGACGGTTTTTGGCTTGGTATCGGTGGTCATGATCGCATGTGAAGCGTCGGCTCCAGCCTGAGCCGTGTCGGCAAGATTTTCATAGGCCTTGTCCGCTCCTGCAAGCACATGGTCGAGCGGCAACAGTTCACCAATCAAACCGGTGGAGCATACCGCCACGTCTTCCGGCTTGGCATTGACCAGTTCGGCCACTTTTTCTGCAGTGGCCTGCGACTGTGCATAGCCTTCCTGACCAGTGCAGGCGTTGGCACCGCCGGAGTTCAGAATCACAGCCTTGACATGCCCGTCCGCCACGATCTTGCGGCTCCACTGCACCGGCGCGGCACAGAAACGATTTGAGGTGAATACTCCGGCTGCGGCATCAAGCGGGCCGTTATTGACGACCAGCGCCAGATCTTTTTTGCCTTCAACTGCGGAAATACCCGCGACCACGCCGGCCGCGGAGAAGCCTTGTGCGAATGTGACGCTCACGGTGCTACTCCAATCTTGGTCAGGCCTGCATCCTCTGGCAGCCCCAATGCGACATTCAGTGACTGTACCGCTTGACCGGCAGTACCACGGTTGAGGTTATCAATAGCTGAAAATGCGTACAGACGCTGAGACTTGCGATCGACCACGACTTGCAGATGAGCCGCGTTGGAGCCGATCACATTGCCGGTCGCCGGCAACATGCCTTCCGGCAGCAACACCATGAAGTCCTGGCCTTCGTATGCCTTGGTCCATACCGCGCGAATATCCTCGTCGCTCATCGCCAAAGCCTTTTCACTCAAGCGAGCGGAGACCGTTGCCAGGATGCCACGGGACATCGGTGCCAGAATCGGCGTGAAGCCAAGTGTGAATTCGCTGGCAGCCGCGGCGTTCTTCCCGGCGGCATGGGCGAAGTTCTGCAAGATCTCGGGAATATGACGGTGCGTGCCGCCCACTGAATACGGCAATGCCGACTGCAATGCTTCCGAGGCGAGCAGGTTCGTGCGCTTCAGATTCTTACCGGCACCGGAGTATCCGACCACCAGATCAGCCACGATATCGGTCGGTTCGATCAGACCTTCCGCAATGCCGGGATGCAGTGCCAACGTGGTCGCCGTAACGTTGCATCCGGGACCGGCGATGCGCTTGGTACCGGGCAAGGCTTCGCGCTGACGTACGTATTCACCGGCCTCATTTTTACCGGTGATGAGCTCCGGCATGCCATATGTCCAGTGCTCGTAAAAATCACCGCCGTAGAACTCATCCCACGCATGGCGTTCTTCAAGACGGTGGTCGGCACCTAAATCCACCACCACGGCATTCGGGTCCAACCGGGATGCCAGCTTGCCGGAAGCTCCGTGCGGCAGGGCAAGGATAATCACGTCATGGCCGTTGAGCACTTCCGGCGTGGTGTCTTCCACAACCAGCCCGGCCAGCTGCGGGATATGCGGCATATGTTTCGCCATGGAATCCCCCACCGAGGAATGTCCGGCCACACAGGTCACCTCAAAATCGGGGTGTGCCGCCAAAATACGCAACGCCTCGCCGCCTGCATAGCCTGTGGCACCCGCCACAGCCACTGTATATTTCGCCATACTCATCTCTTTTCAACTGATGGTTCCCGCACGAGTATACGCGATTATGCAGACTATTGCATAGTTATGCAATAGGCGTGTTGACATACGGATATCCGGATATACAAGCGCGAATACAACAATGGCGCACGACAAAACGTGCGCCAGAAATCAATCGGGAATCAATGCCGCCGAGCGGCTATGCATCACGCGGAAAGAGAGTCGCCGGTAGAACCCGTACCGCCGCCATTGCCCAGCATCTGCTGCAGCGCTTCCTGATAAAGCGTCGAAGGATCGATGCCATTCATCGTCAGCCAGATTACAGCAATGGTGTACAGCACGTTGATCACCAACGCGGCCACCGCCAAGCCGAACCCCTTCATGTGGAAGGTGCGGGTTCGCCACATGGCCACTGCGCCCATCAGTCCGGAAAGCACCGGGACAGGGAAGAACAGGGCCAGTACAAATGAAATAATCGCATACGAATCCCAATGACCGTACAAAGGATTCTGGTTGGGATCATTCATATCGATACCACGGTAGTAATGCGGCTGATATGTACCGTTTTGCGCACCATTCGGCGTATTCGCCGCTCCCCAACCGTATGAGGGACCGGTTGAGGAGCCGTATCCGGAACCGTTGGCATAACCGGAACCGTTGGCTGGACTCTGGGATCCGGGGTAGCCGCCGGGATGGTAGTTGGCCGACGACTGCTGCCGAACAGCATCGACGCCGCGAACGTCGCCCTGTGCCGCTTCGGCATGCTGTTTGCTGTCAGGTTCAGGAGCGCCATAAATATACGGGTTGTAATTAGGCCCGTACTGGCCAGCCATGGCACCGTATTCAGGCTGCTTGTACTGCCCGTACTGCGGCGTGTGCTGTTCCGACTGGCTCATGGCGCTCCTTCATGGTTTCAGATATCGATAAGGCTCCCCCTTCTTCTTACGTTCCGAGGGGGGAGCCTATGGCTCAGGCTCGCAGCTGGGCTCCGAGCTTGGCGGCCTCGGCTACGATGTTCGCGCGAATCGCTTCGCTGTCTTCGGCGGACAGCGTCTTGCTCGGAGAACGGAAGACCACGGCGTATGCCAAAGACTTCTTGCCTTCGCCCACCTGTTCGCCGGTAAATACGTCGAACAGTTCGATGGATTCAAGGTTCGCGCCGGCGGCCTTGCGGATCACGTCTTCCAGCTGAGCCGCAGTGACGGACTCGTCCACAGTGAAAGCCAGATCCTGCTTGACCGGAGGGAACGTGGAAATCGGCTTGGCCTGTACCGGTTTTCCGTCCAACGTGGAGAACAGGTCCGTGAGGTTGAGTTCAAATGCAGCCGAATGCGCAGGAAGGCCCAATGCCTCGTTCACGCGCGGATGCAACTCGCCCACCCAACCGACGAACACGCCGGATGCCAGCACACGGGCGGCGCGGCCCGGATGCCACTGTACCGGCACCTTGCTCGCCTCAGGCTGGTCGAAGGTAAGCTTGGCCCCCAATCGGCCATCGATGCGACGCACCGCTTCGACCGCATCCGACCAATCGACCGGTCGCTTGCCACCCAGCCAGCCGGAATCCTCGGCCAGACCGGTCAGAATGCCGGCCACATGATCAGGCTGGTCGGGCAGACCGGCATCAAGCGCGGCGAGCTGCTCGTCAGTCGGCTTCACACCGCCCGGCAGGGCCGGAATAGCGGGAGCCTCGGGGTTCCACAGGTACACGTGGCCAAGTTCGTACAGGGACACGTTATCCAAACCACGGCGGATATTGCGCTGCACAGTGGTGGCCAGCGTCGGCAGAATCTCACGACGCAGGTACGGACGATCGCCATAGAGCGGATTGGCGATCTCCACGCTGACCTTCTTGGTGGCCTCAGCATCATAACCGAACGCCTTGTAATCGTCATCGCCCACGAACGGGTAGCTCAGCGCCTCAACCATGCCGTACTCGGCCAACTCGTCCGCAACGCGGCGGCGGCGGATCTGATCGGCGGTCAGGCCGACCAGTCCCTCGACCGGAGCCGGAGGAACGGTGACCGGAATCTCGTCATAGCCGACCAGACGAGCGACTTCCTCGACCAGGTCGCACGGCTGGTTCAGATCCGGACGCCAGCTCGGCGCGGTGACTGCGAACTCACCGTTGCCGCCGCCGGCCACCGTGCAGCCGATATCGGTGAGGATGTCGGAGATACGGTTGATGTCCAGATCGAGACCGGCCACACGAGCGACTTCGGACGCCTTGAAATGAATCACCTTGGCGCGAGGCGTGTTGTTCACGTCGTTGGGGTACTTGCTGGGCTCGCCATTGCCGTACTTGGCCAGCAGGTCCGCGGCCATCTGCGTGGCAGCCGGCTGCAACGCGGTATCCACACCACGCTCGAAGCGACGAGACGCCTCGGACGGAATCTTGTGGCGACGGGCGGAACGCGCGATCGTCACCTGATCGAAGTGCGCGGCCTCCAACAGCACGTTCTTGGTCTCGGCGGTCACTTCGCCGTACAGTCCGCCCATCACACCAGCCAGACCGAGGATGCGGGACGAACGCTCGCCATTCGGAGAATCGGTGATGAGCAGGTCCTCGGGGCTCAGCACATGCTCTTTGCCGTCCAATGTGGTGAGCTTCTCACCTTCCTTGGCGCGACGGACCACAATCGGGCCTTCGAGCTTGTCCAGATCGTAGGCGTGCATCGGCTGACCGAGGTCGAGCATCACATAGTTGGTCACATCCACGGCCAACGAGATGGAACGCATGCCGGCGCGAATCAGTCGGCGACGCATCCAGTTCGGCGTCTTGGCCGCCGGATCGAAGTCACGCACGATGCGGGCGTAGTAGCGGTCGCAGCCGGGAACACCGTGAATCGGATTGTTGTCATCGATTTCGATGTCGATATCCACCTTCGTTCCGGGCTGATAGTCGGCCGGCTCCGGAGCCTTCTCGTTCAGTTCGATGGCCGGATCGGTGTATGCAGCACCGGTGGAGTGATGGTATTCACGGGCCACACCACGGTAGGACAGCGTGTAGCCACGGTCCGGGGTGATGTTGATCTCCAGCAGCGGCTGGTCAAGGTGCAACAGGTGCATCGCATCCTGGCCGGGCTTCAGCGCCTCGTATTCCGCGGCGGAGAAGCCATAGTCGCGCAGCAGGATGATGCCGTCGTGGCTGTCGCCCAGGCCCAGCTCACGCTCTGAGGCGCACATGCCATTGGAAATATGGCCATAGGTCTTGCGCGGTTCGATCTTGAAATCACCGGGAAGCACGGCACCCGGCAACGTAACGACAACCTTCTCGCCGGCCTTCATGTTGGGCGCACCGCAAATGATGCCGCGCGGCACTTTGTTGCCGTTCTCGTCGGTCTCGTTCCACTCGTCGCCACAGTCCACGTGGCACCAGTTGATGATCTTGCCGTTCTTCTGCGGTTCGGGGGTGGCGTCCACCACGTAGCCGACCACGATCGGACCGGTCACCTGAGAGGCGTGAATCTCCTCTTCCTCAAGGCCAACCTTGACGAGATCCTTGGCAAGCTGTTCGTAGGTCAGGCCCTTGGGAACCTCGACATGGTCCTTGAGCCAATCGATATCGATCATAGGCATGGGTAACTCACTCCCCCATCACAAACTGTTCGGCGAAGCGCACATCGCCTTCGACCAGGTCATGCATATCGTTGATGTCGCTACGCAGCAGGAGCGTACGCTCCATGCCCACGCCGAACGCGAAGCCGGTGTACTCGTTCGGGTCGATGCCGGCAGACTTCAGCACGTTCGGGTTGACCATGCCGCAGCCGCCCCATTCGAGCCAGCCAGGACCGCCCTTCTTGTCCGGGAACCACAGATCAAGCTCGGCGCTTGGCTCCGTGAACGGGAAGTAGCTCGGGCGTAGACGGGTCTTGGCTTCCGGTCCGAACATGGCCACGGCGAGCTTATCCAGCACACCCTTCAGATCGGCCATGGTCAGGTGCTTGTCCACGGCGAGCGCTTCGCACTGATGGAACACCGGCGTATGGGTGGCATCCAGCTCATCGGTACGGAACACGCGACCCGGGCTGGCGATGTACAGCGGCACGCCACGGGTGAGCAGCGCACGGACCTGATCGGAGGAGGTCTGGGTGCGCACGACCATATTGGAGCCGACGAAGCCGGCGGCATCCTTGGCCTGATTACCCTTGACGTAGAACGTATCCTGCATTTGACGTGCCGGATGATCCGGACCGAAGTTCAGGGAGTCGAAGTTATACCATTCGGCTTCCACCTCGGGGCCGGAGGAGATCTGCCATCCCATCGAGATGAAGAAGTCCTCGACATCCTCCATCAGCTTGGCGAGCGGGTGACGGGCACCGAGCGGCTTACGGTTCACCGGCAACGTCATGTCCACGGTCTCGGCGGCGAGTGCGGCATTCTCCGCGGCTTCCTTGAGCTCGGCTTCCTTGGGCCCGAATGCGCGACCGAAGTCGGCGCGCAGCTTGCCCATAAGCTTGCCGGCTTCCTTCTTCTCGTCCTTCGGCAGCTTTCCGATGGCCTTACTGGCCTGGGTCATCGCCGAATCAGCGCCGGCGTATTCGGTTCTGATGGCTTTCAATTCCTCCAACGTGGAGGCATTCTGGATTTTCGCGATGCCTTCGGCAACCGCATCGGTCACCTTCTGCGCATCGAATAGCGCTTCTGCCACGAGCACCCTTTCCTTGTTGTCGCTTTCCATGTCGTTCAGCTATGCCTACGAACATGGGTTTTCCAAGCAATGTCCAACATCACATTGTCACGATATGACTCGACATGGTCCCCGGGGTCCATTACTCGATCAGTCAAAAAAACACGAATACCCGCAAGACCGCAGGATGTCCCTATACATGGAGTCGTAATGAAGCCGTATACGGACAGTGCGGCGTTCAGATCATTTCCCGACCGGCCATCGCCAAGCTCAGCAGCATCACCGCAGCCGAAGTGCCGAGGTTCAACGACTCGGCCTTGCCGTAGATCGGAATCGAAACAATGCGATCGCACCGCTCCAGGATTCCGGGCTCCAGACCACGTGCCTCATTGCCGAACAGCACGGCCTTGCCTGAGGCCACCGAGTCCGCATTTGCCAGCACCTGAGGCAGACTTTCCGGCTTGCGCTGCTCGGTACCATATACGTCGGCAGCCCAGACATCCAGCTTATGGGCGGCAGTCCAGCCGAAGAACTCCCCGGTTCCCATCCTGAGCACAGGGATATGGAACAGCGATCCGACCGTGGAGCGTACAACCTTGGGGTTGAGCGCATCCACACAGTCATCAACGAAAATCACGGCATCACAACCGGCGGCGTCGGCCGCACGAATCACCGTACCGGCATTGCCCGGGTCGCGCACCTGCCAGAATGCGGCGATCTGAGGCTGCTCCCCCAATTCAAGATCTTCCGGACCGGTATGCATCGCACGCGCATTGCCCACGGCGAGAATGCCCTGTGCATCCTTACTGATCTGTCGAATCACCTCGCCGGTGCAGCGATGAACGTAAATAGTGGCATCCTGCGATTGCTCCACGATCTTTTCCAGCGTGGACGAGATGATGCGCGGATGTTCCAACGCCTGCGAGACCTCTACATAGAGGTCCTGTACTATGTCCGGGCGCCAGGTCACCGCTTCGCGCACCGTCTGCGGACCTTCGATGAGAAATCGTCCGGACCGTTCACGGCCTTTGGCGCGCGTGAGATCCGCGATACGACGCACACGGTCCGACTTCGGATTATCAAGAATCTGGGCATTAATCGGCATAGGCCTTAGCCTACCGCAAGACCATCATGATCATTGTCAGCACGTTGTCCACGTACGTCGTCCACGTACGTCGTCAGCATACGTTTTTCCAGAGTTTATTCCCCTACTTCTGCAGGAACGTACGCTGAGTGAACCTCAGTGTACGTTCCTGCAGATGAGGGGCGGTATAGTCTGGAAAAACGTACGCCTACCTTTCTCATCGGACGTGACTCCGTCGAACGCGCCCCTGTCGGACGCGCCTCACGCACCGTGCAACGGGGAATGCCAGTTTCCGGTGGCAACGGCGATGCCGACGGCGGTCAGCGGAATGATAATGCTGACGACATACGAAACCCAGTCAATGGTGTGCAATTCGGAGACACGCGCCTGACTGCGCTCGGCATCTCCGCCAAAACCACGTGCCTCCATGGCCGTGGCCAATTTGGTGGCGCGACGGATGGACAACACCAACAGGCCAAACGCCTGGGAGAAGATGCGCATCACCGCGTTGCCGTCCCCCAAGCCACGGGAGCGACGGGAAAGCCCAAGGGCTCGCCAATCCTCCTGCAGCAGCGTGAACATGCGAATGCCGGCCAGACCGCCGTACACGAATCGGGGCGAAAGATGCAGAATCTGCACCAAGCCATCCGCAAGATCGGTGGGATCAAGACCAAGCATGAAAATCACGCTGGGAACCGCAATAGCAGCCACGCGCAGGAATGTTGCAGCGGCAATATACAGCGATCCGTCACTGATGGTCACCGCACCCCACGAGCAGTAGATCGTGCCACCGGTGCGACCGTACATCATGATGGTGATGAAGCCGAAAAACGCGCCCCACCATACCGGCCATGTGCGTCGTATCACGACCAGCGGGTTGATGCCGCCGATCCACAGCAGAACCAGCACTACACCGAACTGAATGGAGCCGGAGACCACATCCAGCGTGAAGAACAATGGCAGGCTCATCATCAACGGGCAGATAAAACGACTGACCGGGTTGAGTTTGGCGATGAACCATGATTGCGAAGCCGGTTTGGCCTGCTCATGCCGCTCTTCGGGAGGAGTCACGGCAATGGAGAGGCCTGCAGGTTGCGTTTCAGATGCGCTGCTCATCGCACTCTCCTTTCATCGGTTGTCGTCGAGGCCATAGTCGAAGCCGCCTTCGAGGTCATTGCCACTTCACCTGAATCGTCACCTTCGCGATATGCCGAACCGTTTGCCGTAGGTTCGAATTGGATGGGAATCGCGCCCAGCGATTCGACCAACGGCTCATCATGGGTGACCATGATCACCGTGCATCCGAGGTCTCGAATACCGGCGATCAGTTTGACCATTTCAGACCACGTGCGGAAATCCTGACCGAACGTCGGCTCGTCCATAATCAGGATGCGCGGCGCCGCGGCCAACATGGAGGCGACGGAAAGCCTTCGCTTTTCGCCGCCGGACAAGGTGTAGGGATTGCCCGGCGCGAATCGGGTGAGATTCATACGCTCCAGCATTTCATCCGCGATCCGATAGGCTTCCTCTTGGGTTTTGCCCATCGATTTCGGCCCGATAGCCACCTCATCACGCACCGTGTTGGCGGCGAATTGGTGCTCGGGCTCCTGAAACACCATGCCGATGCGCCCCAACAGCTGGCGGCTCTTCCAATGGAAGGGTTCCAACCGGTCCGGCTTGGGAGCGAGATTCGGCGCAATGCGAACGTGCCCGGCCAACGGCTTCAGCAAACCGGCCAAAGTCAGCGCCAGCGTTGATTTGCCGGCACCGTTGGGCCCCATCAGGGCATATATCGAGCCCGGATAAAAATCAAGATTGATTCCGGTGCCGAGTGCGCTGCCACGGCCGAAACTCAAATCCCGGCATTGCAATACCGGCTCATCAGGGTCAAGAGAGACGTTCAGCGCCGAGGACGAGGCTTGAAAATGAATGCCGTCTCCCTCACGGACATGACCGGCGCGGAAATCCGGAATGGCACGGCCCGGCACCCAGGCACCACCCTGTGCGAGCACATCGCCCATCGCGGAGAACACCTCATCCGGTGTGCCGTCTGCGAGTACGCCGCCTTCATGATTGTCGCCATCGCCCGAGGCCCCGAGCACGATCACACGATCTACCAGGTCAAGCCACACATCAATATGGTGTTCGACCACCACCATGGTCTGACCGGTGGATTCGACCACATGCTTGACCGCATCATGGACTTCCTTGACGCCTTCGGGATCAAGGTTGGCGGTGGGCTCGTCGAGCAGCAGGAGACCCGGTCTCATGGCCAGTACATCGGCCAAGGCCAGACGTTGGCGCTGTCCGCCAGACAGATGGCGGGTGGAATGGGTCAACTCCAGCGATTCAAGGCCGACGATGTCAAGCGCCTCGCGGACGCGTCGCCATGTTTCATCACGTGGAATGCCGAGATTCTCGCAAGCGAAAGCGGCATCGTCACCGGCGCGTTCCAGAATGATCTGCGAATCGGGATCTTGCAGTACCAAACCGGCTTTGCCGCGGGCCGCACGAACGTCCAGTCCGCCTATGGTGAGCTCGCCTTCGCTTTCACCCTCATCATCGCTGCCCAAGACACCGGCCATTGCCGCCATGAAGGTAGATTTGCCGGCACCGGATGATCCAAGCAGCAGCACACGTTCGCCAGGGCGAATCGTAAGATTCACGTGGCGTAATGCGAAATCCTTACGAGTAGAATGACGCCAACCCCAGTCGCGCGCCTCGACGCCGACTGGGGTTGGCTGTTCAAATTGCGTACGGTTGTTCACCGATCAGACCAGCGCTTTCGTCCTACCGGACTCGAAACGATCCAGCACACCGGTGGCGGCGATGGCACGCTGCACGAACCACATGAGGATACCGGCGATCACGGCACCGGAAAGCACCGTGGTGAACAGGTAGCCCAGACCGTAAGCGCCGAAGTAGCCGCCTTCGGTACCGACGTAGCCGCCGACCGGGGAGAACTCGTACAGATAGTTGCCGAATCCTGCGAGCGCACCGGAAAGGGTGACGGTCAGCGGGTTCCACTTGCGGTAACGCACGACGGCAAAGATGATCTCAGCGAACACACCCTGCACCAGGCCGATGATGATGGAACCGCTGATGCCGAACACGCCGCCGGCACCGATGATGTATTCGATGCAGGCCGCAATCAGCTCGGCGTAAATCGCAGCACCCGGCTTGCGCACGATCACTGCGGCCAGAGGACCGGCGAACAGCCAGAATGCGCATACCAGACCGCTAAAGCCCGGAAGCAGAGCATCCAAAGCGGTGGTCGGAATCTTGTAGATCAAATCCCAGCCGGCGAAGATAACACCGGATGCAACAGCGATGATGGAAGCGACGACGATATCCACGACGCGCCACTTGTAATTGGCCTTGGCAACGGCTTCTGCCATAACAGTGCCCTCTCTCTCATTTCGCGCAAGCCATGACGAGTAACCCACGCGGACTTAGTTCAGGCACGGGTAGATAAGAGTGAAGAGCGACAATTCCGTGACGAACGGCATTACCCGGTCACGTTCCATCGGTCGAGACTGACGTCTCCTCTCAGCCGCCCTAACCGGCAGCTCCCGTGTCAACTCCCCGACTATAAAACAACCCGTCGCCAAAGGCAAGAGTGTTGTCTCAAACCAATGGCGACGGGTTTCACGGGATGCGACTGTTCAGTCAGCGGCAACCGTTAGCGGCGCTTGCGGCTGAGGGAAAGCGCGATGCCGGCGAGGAATGCCATCAACGTGGACACACCGGCGATACCGCCGACCGCAACGCCGGTGGAGGACAGCGGCGTCTTGTTCGGTTTGGCAGCTGAACCGTTGTTATCGGTCTTGTCGTTGCCCTTGTCGGTGTCGTCCTTGCCGTCGTCGTTGCCATCGTCCTTGCCATCGTCTGGATTCGTGGTGGAATCCGCGCTGACGGTGACCGTCGCGGTGATGGTGAAGGTGACGGTTTGCGATTCTTCGGCGTCCGCAGCGGCGGCAATTCCGGAAGCATCAGCCGGCACCGTGACCGTACCGGAGACGGTAAACGTTCCGGCTTTGGCCAGCAGTGCGGCGTCAATGTCATTCCACACCACTGCGGCGGCGAGCGTATCGCCGTTCGACCATACGACGTCCGTCTCGGCGGGCAGCTGCGGCATCACACCGACCTTCGTGGCAACCTCGATAGCGCCATCGTTCGCCAGCTTGGACGGAGTGGCCGGCGTGACATGCACCTGGATGCTGACTTCGCCTTCCCAGCCGGCGACTGTGCCCTTGAGCTCGTAGTCACCGCCGGCCAGCGCCTTGTACGCATCCGACTCGACCCACGTGACTCCCACCTG
The DNA here is from genome assembly GCF_012932375.1 of Bifidobacterium olomucense. GTDB lineage: Bacteria > Actinomycetota > Actinomycetes > Actinomycetales > Bifidobacteriaceae > Bifidobacterium > Bifidobacterium olomucense. The sequence continues at coordinate 212,907 of NZ_JAAIIG010000004.1, forward strand.
AGAGTCGGTGCCATTGGACCAATGCGCGGTCAGCGTGGCAGGCAGGTCGGGAGCCTCACCGGATGCCGTGGTCACCGGATCGGCCGGAGAATCCACACCGGTGATCGCCGCCGCAATGACGGTGACGGTTACGCTAACCGACTGCCCCTTGACGGAGCCGGTCACGGTGAATTCACCGGCCTGACTCAGCTTCGCTTCGTCATACGCATCCCAAGTGATGGCCTCAGATGAGGTCTCGCCGTTCGACCACGTCACCACGGCGGTTTGCGGCAGCACAGGTGCCACCTTTTCGAGTGTGGAGACGCCAGCGGGATCAGCCGCTCCGGTAACCTTGGCGGCCTTCACCTGTACGGTGAAGGGCACGTCACTGTTCCATCCGTCCACGCGACCGGTCACAGCCACGTCGTGTGCAGTGCGCGGGTGGTTCCAACCATCGGGCAGGGTCAACGCCACGTCCACAGTCGAGGTTTTGCCGTCGTTCCAAGTCAGTGTCGCCTTGCCGGTGACAGTCGGCTTCGGATCCGCATCAGCGGCGGTGGCAACTTCGATGGACTCGTCGGACGGAGTGACAGCGGTGATGACGCGGGCGGCGACGTTCACCGTGATGGTGACGGTGGCCTTCTTACCGTCGACGGTGATGCCCCTGACGATACCGGTCACGTCGAACCGGCCTGCGGCGGCATACTGGTCGGCGTCAATCGTCTCCCACTCAACGGCCTCGGTGGTAGTCGTGCCATCGGACCATGCGACGGTGGCCTTCACCTTGCTCAGGTCAGGCTTGTTGGTGGCGATGGTGTCCACACTGGAGGCAGTCGGCTCGACCTTGACGGCCACGTTGGTCACGGTGACCTTCACGGCCTTGGATGTCACTCCGCCCGCGGTTGCGGTGATTTCCGCAGTGCCTTCGGCGAGGGCCTTTACGTTGCCGTTCGCATCAACGGCAGCGACCTTCTCGTTCGAGGAGGTCCAAGTCACCTTCTGGTCGGTGGCGTTGCCAGGCTTGATTGTGGCAGTGGCCTTTGCAGTACCACCGATGGCCAGGTCGGCCGAGTCCACGGCGACGGTCACACTCGTCACCGGCACGGCTTCGACAGTCACCGTCGCGGTCACCGGGAAGGTGCGCGTGGTGGTTTCCGCCGTACCTTCGACAAGACCGGATGCGTCAGAAGGAACCGTGACAGTACCGGTAGCGGTGAACGTGCCGACCTTGCCCAGCAGTGCGGAGTCAATGTCATTCCAGGCCACGGTCGCGGCAACCTTGTCGCCGTTGGACCAGACGACATCCAGCTTGGCCGGCAGCTCGGGAGCCACGCCCGTCTTGGTGGTCACCTCGACCTTGCCATCGTTGGCCAGCTTGACTGGAGTAGCCGGCGTGACATGCACCTTGATGCTCACCTTGCCATCCCAGCCGGCGACCGTGCCCGTAAGCGTGTAATCGCCACCGGCCAGCGCCGTATACTTGTCGGATTCAGCCCATGTAACACTCACCTGAGAATCGGTGCCGTTGGACCAATGCGCGGTCAGCGTAGCAGGCAGAACGGGCTTCGTGCCGGAAGCGGTCACCACTGTGTCAGTCGGGTTGTCCACACCGGTGATCGTCGCGGCAGTCACCGTCACCGTGATGGTGACGGTCGCATCCTTGCCGTCGATCTGCACGCCCTTGACAGTGCCGGTCACCTCGAAGGAGCCTTCGGCAGCGTACTGGTCGGCATCGATGGTCGGCCATTCGATCTTTTCGGCGGAGGTCTCGCCGTTCGACCATGTCACTGCGGCAGTCTCGGGCAGCACAGGTGCCACCTTCTCTTCGGTCGAGACACCGGAAGCGGTCACACCGGTAGCCGCTGCGGCCTTCACATGCACGGTGAACGGAATGCCTGCATTCCAGCCGTCCACACGACCGGACACCGCCACATCGTGCGCGGTGCGCGGGTGGTTCCAATCGTCGGGCAATGTCAGCGGCACTTCCACGGTCGAGGTCTTGCCATCGTTCCACGTGAGCGTCGCCTTGCCGGTGACATCCGGCTTCGGATCGGTGTCGCCCGCCGTCTCCACCTCGATACGGGCGTCCGACGGCGTTACCGTCGTGATCACTCGGGCAGCGACGTTCACCGTAACGGTAATCGTCGCGTCCCGGCCGTCGATCTGCACGCCCTTGACGGTACCGGTCACCTCGAAGGAGCCTTCGGCAGCGTACTGGTCGGCATCGATGGCAGGCCAAGTCACGTCTTCGTCCGTAGTCGCGCCATCGGACCACGTGACCTTTGCCTTCACCTTGCCCAGTTTGGCATCTGGCGAATTCGTGGCGATTGTGTCCACGGTGGTCTCGGTCAGCTCGACCTTGGTGGCCACAGCATTGCCGACGGTCACCTTGACGGTGACGGAAGCCTTATAGCCGTCCACATTCACCATGCCCTTGACGTCGAAATCTCCGGGCTTGGCAAAGTCGCCGGGCTTGATCTCATCCCATACAACATCGACCGTCTGCGTATCGGAGTTGCCGCTGGACCAGACGATCGTGGCCTGCTTGGGCAGTTGATCGGTCGGGTCCACACCGGCTGGCGTGGACAGTTCAGTCGTATCGATCGTGGCTGATGTGATGGTGGCATGGTTGACGATGATCGTCTGCGTGACCTTCACGTTATCCTGACCGTCCACAATGCCGACGAGCGTGATGGTGCCGCCCTTGGGCCCCTGCCACGTGTTCGGCATGTCTTCCCAGTCGACGGTCACGCCATCGCGGGTCAATCCGTTGTCAAGTGTGACCTTCACTGTGCTTAGCAGTTTGCCGGTCGGATCAGTGCCAGCTTCGACGGTGATGTCGGCCGGTGTTTCGACCGAGGCAATCGTCGCGTCGGCAATTACATACCGTCCGGCATCGTTCGTGATGAACTTCTTGTCGTCGGCGATGGTGCTCTGGCCGGGGTTCTTGGCGTAGGTGCCGCCGGTGATGTACTTCGTGTACGCCTGATCCTGATCGAAGGATGCAGGGTTCACGTCGAAATCACCGCCGGTGATAGCGAGCTTGTTGGTGCCGGCGAGGGCGGAGATCGCCACGGTGGCGTCCTTATAGGTGCCGCCGTTGACAGTCAGCGAGGCATCGTCTGCCTTGGGCAGAACGAAGATGGCCGCCTTGGTGACGGAGAAGTCGCCGCCGTTGACGGTCAACGTGCCTTCTACGGAGGCGGCCGGCGCGCCGGTGCCCTTGTATGTGCCGTTCTCGATGGAGAGGGTGCCGCCTTTGTCCACGTTGAACATGGCGTGCAGGTCATCGTCGTCTTCGTCAGCAGCGACCGAGTTCGACATGGTGCCGTTGCCGGTGACGGTCAGCTTGCCGCCGTCCTTGACATCGAACGTGAAGCCGGCGGTGTCCACCTTCTTGCCGTTCACATCAAGAGCAACGTTCTTGGTGACGATGGCATCGGCATCAAGGGTGGCATCATTCAATATTTTGACGATCTCGCCATCAACGGAAGCATCGAATGCTTCGGCGAGGGTCTGGTAGTAGCTGAAAGAGCCATCCGCGTGTGCAATGCCGGCTGGAAGCTGGGCAGGGGCATATGACATGCCGGTGTTGTCTTTGGTGAGGATGCCACCTTCGAGCGAATCGTCGTTCACATACAGACCATATTTGGCCGTGCTGGTGTTGCCTTCCACGGTGATGTTCTTGTTGGCCGCCTGTCCGAGGCCGGAAGTGAGTCCCACACCCACGGTGCCGGCGAAGGTGTTGCCCCTGACGGTGACGGTGTCCACATTGCGCAGCCAGGCACCGTACACCGCGGCCGAGCCCGATGCGTTGACCGTGTTGCTTTCAATGGTGAGGTTCGTCACGCCGTATTCGCCGTTCGTTGCGGCGGTCCAACCCATCACGAAGAACACAGAACCGCCGGTGGAGTCGGCGTTGCCATTGAGCACGTTGCCCTTGATGGTCACGTTGGTGGCACGTGCATCGGCAGTGCCGGCAAAGCCGATGACCTGCGCAGTACCACTGGTGATTTTAGGCATGTTGAAGGTGTTGTCTTCGATGGTGAGTCCGTCGGAAGTCTTCTGGACATAGATGACGACCCAGCCGGCGCTGGTCAGATCGAAGGTGTTGCTCTTCAACGCAATGTTCTTGTTGCCGGAACCGTTCACGTTGATCAGCGGAGCGCCGGTGCCGGTGAAACGCACACCTTCTACGGTGACGCCATTATTGCTGCCCTTCGTGCTGGAGAACTCGATGGTGCCGCTCATGGCATGGCCGTTGCCGTTGACGGTCAGGTTGGTTTTGCCGCTGATGACGATCTTTTCGGCGGTGTCGTCCTGCAGGGTGATGACGTCACCGTCGCCTGCGGCCGCGACGGCTTCGGCAAGGGTCTTGTACTCGGTGGCGGCGCCGTCCGTCTTGGTAACGATGGCGGCCACATGCAGCTTGGCGCCGAAGGTGCCATCGCCGTTGTCATTGACAACGTAATCCTTGGCGAGTTCGCTTTCGGTGGGCTTCACGTTGAACGTGCCGCCGGAGATGGAAACCGACGGGGTGCCGTTGCCGCTGGGCTTGAGGTCACTCACGCCCTGCTGGTTGCCGGAGGTGAACGTGCCGCCGGTGACGGTGATCTTGCCGTTGTCGAGCGCACGCAGTGCATAGCCCTTTGCGCTGACGACCGTGACGTTGCCGCCGATGGTGGTCTCGCCCACATCGCCTTTGGCACCCCTGATGCCGGAAGCGCCGATCGGGAACAACGGTGCGGTGATGGCGCCGCCGGTGATGTTCGCCTTATGGTAGGTCAGCACGGCATAGAAATTCTCGACGGGCTGGGTGATGGTGCCGCCGGTCATGGTGAAGGTACCCCAGTCATCGTTCTTGACGGTGATTTTGCCACCGGTAAGCGTACCGCCCTCAAGCGTGAAGGTGGCACCGCCATTGGCTCCGTAAGCGTTGACGGTGGCGTCGCCGTCGTTGTCGGAACTGCTGTACCAACCGTTGGCCACAAGGCTGGAGCTCATACCGGTGTTCGTGTCGGAGAACTTGACGACGGATGGGTCTTTGACGGTCATCGTGCCGAAGTTCTTCAGCACGTAGTAGGAGTTGCCGCCCGAGTTGGCCTTGTCGGTAGCCGGGTCGTAAGTGCTGGCCTCGGCGGAGCGGGTGTAGTTGCCTCCGGCGAGGATTGCGGTGGCACCGCCGTAGTTGACGACCGCAGCCTTGGAATGGGAGACGTTGTCAACGGTGCCGCTCTTCGCCTCTGAGGAATCTGTGACGGTAAGCGTGCCCTTATTGACGATGGTGTGCTTGCCATCCTCGTTGGTGAGCTTGTGGCCGTTGAGGTCAATTGTGACGGTTGCGTCGGCCGGGACCACGACGGATTCAGCGGTGTCGGCGATCAGCGTAACCGTACCGTTCGCGCCGGCCTTGGCAAGCGCGTCGGCGATGGACGTGTAATACTCGCCGCCGACCTGCGCGACGGCGACATTGCCGGTGATCTCGTCGGCTTCGCTCGCCGTGGCACCTGTCACAGCTGCGGTGAGGTTGCCATCAACCGTGAACTTGCCTTCGGCCGGGGCCCTGCCTGCGCCCGCGCCGTAGTCGGCGACCAGAGCGTAGCCGCCTTTGGGCAGTGCGGCGTTCTTGACCGCGTTGTTCTGGACGGTACCGCCGGCGGTGTCAACGAGACGACCGACAAGGCCCGCAGTACTGGATTTGGAGCCGGAGACGGTCGCGTCGGCGACTGAGTTGCCGGTGATGGTCGCGTTGCCCTGCGCGGCGCCGATCAGGCCGCCTGCGTCCGAGAGCGTGGCCGAGACCGAGACGCCGGTCACGGTGTTGCCGCTGACGGTGTAGCCGTTCTCGCCGATGTATCCGGCCAGTCCACCGACTTTCTTGATGCCGGAAATGCCGTTGCCGCCGGTCTGCGTGACAGAGCAGTTTGTGATGTTGCCGTAAGCGTGAGCAACGATGCCGCCAGCGTAGGAGGACGACAAACCTGTGGATTTGATCGTCACGCTGCCCTTGACGTGCGCATTCACGATCGAGGTGTCCATGAGATTCGCCACGATACCCGCGGCGCGAGTGACGCCTGTCACATCCGCGTTCTCGACGGTGAGATTCTGGATGGCGGGGACCTGCTGGTTGTTCGCATCGACGAAATACAGATTGTTGACGGTGCCGAACAGGCCACCGAACGTGTACTTGCCGTCCGTCACGGACGTGGCTTTGGTGACCTTCAGGTTGCTGACGGTGTGGCCCGCGCCATCGAAGGATCCTGCGAAATCATGGATAGGCGTCCACTCCTCGTTGCCGAGGTCGATGTCCGCGTTCAGTTTGACGTACTTGCGGAAGTACGGCCGGTTCGGAGTGCTGTTCTCCGTCTTGTTGTTCACCGAATCGCGGAACGATGTGAACGCCGCGGGATCGTTGATGAGATAGGGGTCGCTTTCCGCACCGGAACCTGTTGCCCCGGCAAACGGCACGTCGGCAGTCACATCAGCATCCGTTTGTACGTCAACGTCCGTGTTGTCGTCAGCTGTTTGATCGTCCGACTGATTCGTTTCGGTAGGTTGATCAGTCGCCTGATTATCGGTTTGCTTGATTTGTTGATTGGCCTGATCGCCAGAGCCTGAATCCTGAGCCGGTTGCGTATCAGCAGTCTGCGTATCAACCGTTTGCGCGTTGGTCTGCTCGGATGTTCCTTGATCCGCGGGGTCTTCGGCATACGCCGCTGGAATACCGAAGCCCAGCACGGCAGCTGCCGTAACCGATGCGGCACCTACCTTCAATCCTTTATATACATCGTTGCCCATGGGTCTGAACCTCTCCCGTCGTAGCGATGCGTTCGCAAGGTGCAAAAGCATAAGAGCGCCCGAATGATGAGTCATGCTCGGACTGCACAAATAGGGGCACACTTAGGGGGTAAGTTTACCGGAAACGCATGAAAAAAGCTCTTCCGCAGCGCGTTGCGGAAGAGCTGTAATCAGAACGACAACAGGCCGGAGTGATGCCTCTACTTACCGGCCTTGCCAAGCTTGTCGAGCAGCAGCGCCTCGGTGATGACATTGTCCTTGAGGCCCGTCAGAGAAATGGACTCATTCGGGCTGTGCGCGTTGGCTTTCGGATCCTCCGGACCGGTGACAAGTACCTGGGCCGAGGGGAACAGACGCTGAAGCTCGGGAATGAACGGAATGGAGCCGCCTTGCCCCTGATTGATCGGGGCAACACCGAACGCCTCCTCCATGGCTTCCAACGCATCCTTGGTGGCTTCCGCGTTCGGATCCATGGCCCAGCCCATGCCGTTCTCGCCGGCCTCGACTTCCACTTCGGCACCGAACGGCGCGGAACGCTTGAGATAATCCACCAACGCGGCCTGTGCCTCTTGCGGACGCTGACTCGGCGCAGTGCGCAGGGAGAGACGGAATCGCGTCTCCGGGCTGATTACATTGAACGATCCCTCGACCGGCTGGGCGTCGAAGCCAATCACCGTCAAGCTCGGCCTGGTCCACAAGCGGGAGGCCAACGAACCGGTGCCGGCGAGCACATACCCGTCGACCACACCAGCGTCGGCGCGTACACCGGACTCATCCACGTCCTGCTGCAAACCGCCTACCGGCTCTTCCGCAGCGACGCCCGGCACCGCCAACTCGCCGTTCTCGTTGTACAGCGAAGAGATAAGCATTGCGGCGAGTGTGTTGGAATCCAGAATCGGGCCGCCATACTGACCGGAATGCACCGGATGCTTCAGTCCACGCACGGTGACGTCCACCGTAGTGTTGCCGCGCAACGAAGTAGTCAGCGAGGGAATGTCCGCCGCCCAATTGCCCGAATCGGCCACGATGATCACATCTGCGGCGAACTCGTCCTTGTGCGCGGAAACGAAGGGGATGAAACTCGGCGAGCCCATCTCTTCCTCCCCTTCGATGAATACCTTGACATTCACTTTGAGATCGTCGCCCAAGGCTTTCAATGCGCCGGAATGGATGGCGATACCACCGCCATCGTCGGCCGAACCACGGCCATAGAGACGGCCGTCGATCTCGGTGGCGACGAACGGGTCGGTATTCCAAGCGGAAGCATCCGGCACAGGCTGCACATCATGATGCGCGTACAGCAGCACGGTAGGGGCGTCCGGTGAGACGATACGAGAACCGATGACCTCCCATGCGCCCGGAGTGCCGTCCTCGTTCGTGGCCTGCACCACTTTGGCGTCCACACCCACCAGCTTGAGCTCATCGGCCACGAATTCGGCGGAACGCTTCATATGTTCGGCGGTGATGCCTTTCGCGGAAACCGACTGCAGCGCGATTTTACGCGAAAGCAACTCCACGATGCGGTTCCAGTCGGATTCCACGCGCGAACGGATCAGATCGGCGTCCAGTATGCCGGCGTCGGGTGCGGTCATATGCCCTCCTCTATATATACGGCGTCATTGCAGCGGTTATGGTCCGCAAACACCACTTGAACAGTGTCTGAACGTCACCGTAACCTCAAAGCATGACATGGAATCCGTTCAAGAAGAAGGAAGAGGCTCAGGCTCCCGCTGAGCCAGCCGTCACCAAAACCAATCCCAACGGGCCGAAGGGTCGCCCTACTCCGAAGATGAAGAAGGCGCAGGCCGCCGGCATCCGTCCTCTGGTTCCCGCCGACCGCAAGGCCAGCGCCAAGGCCGCAAAGGCGCGTCTGCGCGAGCGCGAAAACGCCGAATACGAGGCCATGCAGAAGGGCGATCTCAACCACATGCCCAAGTCGGAGCGTCTGCCGTGGCGCATCTACATCCGTGATTACGTGGACGCCCGCATTAATCTCGGCGAATGGTTCATCCCGGTGATGATCGCCGTGCTCATCGCATCCATGGTGGTCACATCCGTGTCGCAAAACCCGTGGGCGAACATCATCATGATGGTGATCATGTACGGTTACCTCGCCGCCATCATCATCGACGTATGGCTGATGTGGCGCAAGCTCAAGGCCAAGCTGATCGCCAAGTACGGCGAGGCTTCCGTGGCCAAGGGCTCTCGCTCCTTCTCCTACGCTTGGAGCCGTTCCATCCAGATGCGTCGCTGGAGGCTTCCGAAGCCGCGTTACGACAAGCGCGGTCATTGGCCGGAGGATTAATCCCGCCACTCCCCTCGTTGCCGGCCAGCGCCAACCAACGTTCTGCGCGCAGAATCATCAACTGGTGATGCTGCCGGCGTAACACGATATGGCTCCCTATGATGGGAGCCATAGTTGTTTTTGCGCACATACGAATACATATACGAGTCCTGCGGGCATGCCGGGCAATCTGGATAATCCGCATTCGATCGAGGAGGATGCATGAGAGAACAGTTCGATGTGGCAATCATCGGAGCCGGGCCCGGTGGATACTCCACCGCCCTTCGCGCCGCGGAGCTGGGCATGAGGGTGGCGTTGATCGAGCGCGACGCCACGGTGGGCGGCACATGCCTCAACCGCGGATGCATTCCGTCCAAGGCCCTTATCACCGCCACCCACACCATTGACACCGTGCACCGTGCAGCCGAATTGGGCGTCAATGCCTCTGTGGACGGTATCGATTTCGGCACGTTGCGCGACTATCGTCTGCGCATGGTGGACACCATGGTTCGCGGACTCTCCGGCCTTCTGGCACATCGCGGCATCACCGTGTTGCGCGCCTGCGCATCCTTCAATGCCGATGAAACGGATACGGGCGGCCGCCATATCGTGCATCTGCTTCCCTCCCCCGGGCAAAACGCCATTCAGGTCTTCCATAAGGCCGATGTGCCCGAGTCGGCCGGCGAAGCGCTGGATATCATCGCCGGAAATGTAGTACTTGCCACCGGAGCCTCACCCCGTCCGTTGCCGGGCAATCCGTTTGCCGGAGCGCTTATCGATTCCACGCAGGCGCTGGAATTGAACGAGTTCCCCTCTTCGGCGGTGATTATCGGCGCGGGAGCCATCGCACTGGAATTCGCCTCGATGTGGAATGCGGCCGGTTCGGATGTCACGCTTCTGATTCGCAAGGACCGCGTACTGTCCGCGTGGGATCGTCGCTCCAGCGTGACCCTGACCCGCGAACTCAAACGTCATGGAGTCAACATCATTACCCGCACCCATGCAACCCACGTAGACGTGGGGGCGAATCTCGGTGCCACCGTGCATTACACCCGTGAGGGTCAGGATGGTGAGCAAACCGTCTGGGGTGAAATTGCATTGGCCGCCATCGGCCGTACACCGCTCACCGATTCGGCTTGGGGCGTGGACCTTATGGATGGCGGATACGTCACCACTGACGCCTATGGCAGGACTAGCAAGCCCGGAGTCTGGGCCGTAGGCGACGTGACCGCCGGGCACGCGTTGGCCCATCGCGCCTTTGAACAGGGCATCGTTATCGCCGAAACGTTGGCCGGACGGTCTGTCAAGCCCGTGGACGAAGACACCGTGCCGCAAATCGTCTTTTCTTCCCCTGAAGCCGCTTCGGTGGGTCTGACCATTGAACAGGCGCAGACGCGCGAAGACCTCGTAGAGGTCAAAGAAACCGTCTACCCGATGCTGGCCAATGCCCGCATGCTGATGAGTGGACGGGCGGGTTCGCTCACCGTCGTTTCCGGTTGCGATGCCTCCGATCCGGACACTCCGAGGGTGTTGGGCGTGCATATGATTTCGCCAATCGCCTCGGATATCATCGCCGAAGCCGAACAGCTGGTGGGCAACCGGGTGCCGCTCGCAGATGCCGCACGACTCATCCATCCTCATCCTACGTTCAGCGAGACGCTCGGCGAGGCATTGCTCAAGGCGGACGGCCGGCCGTTGCACACGCGATAGTCTTGGGGAGTATCGGGAAAGTCCGGAGACAAACCCGAAGCAAACCCATCGCACAAGCCAGGAATCGTACTATATGCGCGGCAGACTGGACCAGCGCACCTGATACAGTATTGCGCAGTGTGTTTCGTCCCAGCAAAAGGAAGAAGTGATGGCGGAAAAGGACGCTAAGCCGAAGAAGCAGAGCACGATCAAGCAGATCATCCAGATTTATAAGTTCACGGCCAAGGAGGACAAAGCCCTGCCTTGGCTCGAAGCCGGCGCTTTCCTGCTGCCCGTGGTGTTGGGCGTGATTCTCGGCCTGCTCTTCAAGTGGAGCTGGTTGACTTGGATCTTCCTGATGATCACCGCTGTGATGCTCGGCATCCTGCTGGCCACTATGATGCTTACCCGCCGTGCGGATATCGTGGGCTACAAGCAGATCGACGGCAAGCCGGGCGCATCCATCGGCGTACTGAGCAATATGAGCAAGGCCGGTTTCAACTTCCCGCAGGAGCCGGTGTGGATCGATCCGAAGACGAAGGATGCCATCTGGCGAGGTTCCTCCATGAACGGCATCTACCTGATCGGCGAAGGCGATTACGGCCGTGTGATGAAGGCGATGGATCGTCAGGAGCATGAGATCAAGGGCGTCACCGCCGGCTCTGCCATTCCGGTGTACCGCATCAGCGTGGGCCACGGACCCAAGCAGGTGTCTCTGGACAAACTGCGTAACACGGTCACCAAGTGCAAGACCTACGAGCCGACCAATCACAAGAACGCACTGGCCGCGAAGATTCACCCGCGTCGTCGTTTCCTGCTGACCAAGGCCGAGCTGGACATTCTCAACGATCGTCTGCGCACGCTCCAGGCCAAGAAGGGCTACGCCATCCCCAAGGGCATCGATCCGAACCGTCCGCAGAAGGTGTCTCGTCGCGCGATGCGCGGCCGCTGATCGCGAACCGTCATTCTTTTGAAGGCCCGTCGCTTCCCCTATGGAGGCGGCGGGCCTTTGTTTATCTCACATTGCTATCTCACACACCTCCGAAATTATTCCTGCGCACGCGGCACAAACCAACCATCAGCGTCGGCCGTCAGTCTGTCCTTTCAACTTTCCCCTTCCCCTACTGTCCACGTTACGGACGAGACTGGCACCCCAACCCAATAACCTACGACATATATTTCCGCGGAATACCGCGGTTCAGTAGCCCTCATCAACCGAGCCGAAACATTCTCGTAACCCAAATTACGAACCGGCGAAACGCGCGATTTTACGATAGAGACCGTTACATTCCATATGAAAGGAGCGGTCCCGTGACCGAACTCAAGACCAAGGAAGACGCCGAGGCCCTTATCAACAAGGAAGGCATCGAGTATGTCTCCGTTCGTTTCACCGATCTGATTGGTGTTCAGCAGCACTTCACTGTGCCGGCTAGCGAGTTCCTGAAGGACGCCTTCACCGACGGCATGCCGTTCGATGGCTCCTCCGTGCAGGGCTTCCAGGCCATCAACGAGTCCGATATGAAGCTGGTGCCGGATGTGGCTACCGCCTTCGTCGATCCGTTCCGCAAGCACAAGACCCTCGACGTGGCCTTCTCCATCGTCGACCCGCTGACAGACGAGCCGTACTCCCGCGATCCTCGTCAGGTCGCAGGCAAGGCCGAGGCTTACCTGAAGTCCACCGGTATCGCTGATACCGCCTCCTTCGCGCCTGAGGCCGAGTTCTTCATCTTCGACAAGGTCCGCTTCGAGAACGGCATGAACCGTTCCTTCTACGAGGTCGACTCCATCGAGGCTCCGTGGAACTCCGGCGTTGATGTCGAAGAAGACGGCACCCCGAACATCGGCTTCAAGAACCGCGTCAAGAAGGGCTACTTCCCGGTTCCGCCGATTGACCACACTCAGGATCTGCGCGACGACATGGTCGCCAACCTGCAGAAGGTCGGCCTGATTCTGGAGCGTTCTCACCACGAGGTCGCCGGCGCTGGCCAGCAGGAGATCAACTACCGCTTCAACACCCTGCAGCACGCAGGCGATGACCTGATGAAGTACAAGTACGTCGTCCACGAGACCGCTGCTCTGGCCGGCAAGTCCGCCACCTTCATGCCGAAGCCGATCGCTGGCGACAACGGCACCGGCATGCACTGCCACCAGTCCCTGTGGAAGGACGGCAAGCCGCTGTTCTACGATGAGAAGGGCTACGCTGGCCTGTCTGATCTGGCTCGCTGGTACATCGGCGGCCTGATCAAGCACTCCTCCTCCGTGCTGGCCTTCACCAACCCGTCCCTGAACTCCTACCACCGTCTGGTTCCGGGCTTCGAGGCTCCGGTCAACCTGGTGTACTCCGCTCGTAACCGTTCCGCCGCCATCCGTATTCCGCTGGCCGGCACCTCCCCGGCTGCCAAGCGTATCGAGTTCCGCGCTCCGGATCCGTCCTGCAACCCGTTCCTCGCCTTCTCCGCTCAGCTGATGGCTGGTCTGGACGGCATCCTGAACCACATCGAGCCCCCGGAGCCGGTCGACAAGGACCTCTACGAGCTGCCGCCGGAAGAGCACGCTGGCATCAAGCAGGTGCCGAGCTCCCTGGCCGAGGCTATGGACGCTCTGGAAGAGGACCACGACTTCCTCACCGCTGGCGACGTCTTCACCGACGATCTCATCGAGACCTGGATCGGCCTGAAGCGCGACGAGATCGATCAGGCTCGCCTGACCCCGACCCCGCTTGAGTACGAGCTCTACTACCACATCTGAGTTTTAGGGCTCAGAAACGTTGAAATGACGCCATTCCCCTTCCAAGGGGAGCCAAATGGGAGCCATTCGGCGTAGAAAAAGACCTTGTGAAAGCCAAGTTTCACAAGGTCTTTTTCATATTGCAAGGACTTGATGGGCCTTGACGCATCAACTCAACGGTCAGAACAAATCAGAACAGCGGGTCCATGCCTTCCCCGGGCTTGGCGCGATGCGGCCGCGGGCGACCCATGTGGCGGGCATACACATACCATTGCCCGTCCCGATTCTCCATACGCGCCTCGAATTGACCGCTTTCGAATCCACGGCGCTCACCGTTACGGATTTTCAACACCGCTTTATTGGCGGCGGCACGGTTCACCGATTTGCCGACCTCATACCAGCCGGGATGTGCCTTTAGCCATGCGGCCAAGGCTGGACCGTTGCGCTTGATCTGCGGACGCGAATCCTCCAGTTCCGCATCCAGTCCCTTGCGCCGGCATTGCTGAAGGAAATGCGCCGCATCCAGCGGGTTATCAAACTGTACCCTGATCGTCGTCTTTCCCATAAGTGGCTAGTATACCTCGCTGCGAAATGTCAATGATTTGCTGCGGGAGTCTCCATCAGCCGCTCCGCCAAAGACCGGAACGTACCACCGATGCCGTCAGTGCGCAGCGCACCGTCCTTGTCCAGCACCGCAGGGCGTCCGGCTTCGCCGGTTTCACGCACTTCGGGAATCAGCGGCAGCTGGGCCATCAACGGCACCTCGTAGCCGAGCGCTTCGGTCAGCTGATCGGAAACGCGCTGTCCGCCTCCGGCGCCGAAAATCTCCAACCGCTCGCCCTTATGCTCGTAGTAGCTCATGTTCTCCACCACACCACGAACCTTCATCGGCACCTGCAACGCCACCAGTCCGGAGCGCACGGCAATATCCGAGGCGGAAGGCTGAGGAGTCGTCACCACTACCAGTTCGGCATTCGGCAACGCCTGAGCCACGGAGATTGCCATGTCTCCGGTGCCGGGTGCCAGATCGAGCAGCAGCACGTCAGGCTGCCCCCACCAGACGTCGGACAGGAACTGTTCCAAAGAACGCTGTAAGCGTGGTCCGCGCCACAGAATGGCACGGTCCGCACCGGCGAACATGCCGATGGAGATCAGTTTGACGCCCCATGCAGTCACCGGCATCAGCATGCCGTTCAAGTTGGTCGGTTGGGTGTGCACGCCGAACAGTCGAGGAAGAGAAAAACCGTAAATGTCCGCGTCGATGGCGGCGGTATCGTAGCCAAGCGCCGCAAACGTAGCCGCAAGGTTCGCCGTGACCGACGACTTGCCTACGCCGCCCTTACCGGAAGCGATGGCGAAGATACGCGTCTTGACGCCCGGTTTGCTGAACGGATTCTGTTTGCGCTCGGCTTTCAAATCGGCGACCAGATCTTCCAGCTTATCCCGGCTCATTGAGCTGACTTCGATATGCGGCGTGAGCGCAGCATCCGGATAGGAGGCCACAGCCCCGTTGATCTGATTGGTGATGGTCTGCGAAAGCGGGCATCCTTCGACCGTAAGCTCAACATGCACGGTGACGTCGTAGGCGGGATTCGCATCTGACGGTTCAGTGGACGGGACCGCGTTAATGGCGGCGATCATGCCTAAATCAGTCACGGACCGTCCAAGTTCCGGGTCAATAACGCGGCTCAAACGGTCGTAGATGGCGGCTTCAATCTCACGGGTATCAGTCATGCATCCTCCTTATTGCCGCGTACCAGAGTAGCGTGTGCCGCGCCGGCATGCCAGAGTCAGACCTCTCCGGTTTCCAGCAACTGCGCGAACTGGGCCTCATTCAGCATGGGAATGCCGAGCTCCTCCGCCTTGGTTGCCTTGGAACCGGCATTGGCACCGACCACCACGTAATCGGTTTTCTTGCTCACCGAGCCTGCGGCCTTGCCGCCACGCTCCAGAATGGCTTCCTTGGCGGAATCACGAGAATAGCCTTCCAAAGAGCCGGTAACCACAACCGTCTTTCCAGCCAAGGTCTGCGGCAACGTGCTTTTCTCGGCCGCGTCCAGTCCCACACCTGCAGCCTGCCATGCGCGCAAGGTCTCCCCTCGCCAATCACCGGGTTCACGGGCGGCGGCAAACCAGTTCACCACCGATTCGGCGATTTCCGGCCCCACGCCGTCAATCTGCGTCAGGTCCTCCACACTCGCCGACTCAATCGCTTCCAGCGAGCCCAGCGACGAAGCGATCAGACGCGCGGTCGGCGGACCAAGGCGACGAATGGACAACGCCACCAGCACACGCCACAGGTCAACATGACGAGCCTTGTCCATCTCCTCGAACATCTTGCGTGTGTTCTCACCGGGGCGCACATATACCGGCACTTCCGTGGTGCCGGTGCGCGTGGTCTTGTGGTCCACACGCACGATTACGGCATCGGCGGGCACATCATATTCCGCGTATTCCTGCTGCGTCGCATCGGAGCTAGAGTCAGCGCCAGAACCAAACTCGTCTGCCGACGCGCGTTCGGCGAGCTGCTTGGCGGTAAGTTTCTTCGCCGCGGTCGGCAACGTCCAAAACGCAGGCACCCGATGCCATAAGCCGGAGCCTCCCACATTCTTGCGCACCTTCTTCTTGCGCCCATTCGCGCCGACCGCTTCATGCACCTCCACAATCGACGCTTCGCGCCAGACGTACACATCCTTCAAGTCGGCGGCGGTCAAGGCGAACAGCCCAGCCTCGCTCGACAGTACCGGTGTCTGCGCGGGAGGTAGTTCCAGTCCTGCCCCCGGTTCGTACGGTTCGGGTTCCTCACCGGCAGACACGAGGATTTCAGTGATGTTCGGCGCATAGGTCGCAACCGAATCCGGCCGGTTCTCCTCCGGATTGGTCAGCGCGATAGCGGACTGCTCGCCCAGATGCTCGATGTCGAAAGCCTTGCGCGAGGCGAGCGAAATCACACGCTCGGTCAACTGCGCCGGACAGCTTTCCACATTCAGGCAACGAATATCCTTATCCCCCTCTTTGGCGGGAGCAAGTTTGGCACCGCAGGACGGGCAATATTCAGGCATCACAAACTCGTGCAGCTGGCTCTCGCGCCCCTTGCGGCGCTCCAGCACCGGGCCCACAAGCTCGGGAATCACATCGCCGGCCTTACGCACTACCACGGTGTCTCCGATGAGAATGCCTTTACGCTTAACCTCGAAGGCATTGTGCAACGTGGTACGCGCCACGGTGGAACCGGCCACATATACGGGTTTCAGAATGGCCACCGGAGTCACACGGCCGGTACGCCCCACCTGCACGATGATGTCCTTGAGCTCGGTATTCACCTCTTCGGGCGGATATTTGTATGCGATGGCCCAACGCGGAGCGCGCGAAGTGGCACCTAGCGTACGCTGCAGAGTCAAGTCATCCACTTTGACCACAATGCCGTCGAGCGCATGCTCGATATCGCCACGATGTTCGCCGTAGTAATCGATCATGTCGAGAATCTCATCGAACGATGAGACGGCACGGTTGTGCGGCGAAACCGGCACACCCCATTTTTCGTACAATGCGTAGGCTTGCGACTGGTCGGCCACCACGTCATGCGTACCGCGCGGATGATCGGCTCCCCAGTCAAGCCGACCAAGACCGTGGGCGTAGAAGCTCAGACGGCGGGTGGCGGTGATACGTGGATCCTTCTGCCGCAACGAGCCGGCGGCGGCATTACGAGGATTGGCGAAAGGCGCACGACCGGCATCCTCCTGTTCATTGTTGAGCGCGCGGAAATCGTCCCAGCGCATGAACACTTCACCGCGAATTTCCACAAAATCCGGAATGTCTTCCTTGGGTCCGCCAAGATTGGCAGGGATGGAGCCGATGGTGCGCACGTTCAGGGTGATGTCTTCGCCGGTGACGCCGTCGCCACGGGTCAGGCCCTGTTCCAGCACACCGTTGCGGTAGATGAGGTTCAGCGCAAGACCATCGATTTTGACTTCGCAGCTCATCGGCAATGCCTTGCCTTGCGGCCAGTCGAGGTCACGAATCACCGAATCGTACCAGTCTTTGAGCTCTTCGATGGAGAAGACGTCATCCAAGCTCATCATACGGCTGGGGTGACGTACCGAAGCGAAATCGTTGGAGAATGTGCCGCCGACCCGATGCGTGGGGCTTTGCGGATTATCCAACGAGGGGAATGCGGCTTCGAGCCTTTCGAGGCAGCGCATGCGCGCATCATAGGCGGCATCGGAGCTGACGGGCGCATCGTCGATGTAATAGGCGATCTGGTCGGATTCCACCCATGCAGCCACTTTGGTCCACAATCTGGTGGCGGACTCGGAATCAAGCCCGTTCACGTCAAGGCGGTCGAGACGCATGGCGTCGTCATCGGTGGCCGTCAATGCGGCAATCCACGGCAATGAGCCCGGCGCGAAACGGGTTATGCCCTCGTCCGGGCGAATCTCCGCTTCAGCGCCATCGTCAAAATCCCACGCCAACTGTTCAATGCTCATAACCGCCTATCCTATCGGAATCAGTCTCGAATCGGTCGAGAGCCGGCCTTGCCTTCATGAGATGGGCATCGCCGAGGGTGAGCCTACACGCTCAGCGAGCGCAGGAACTGGCCCTGAATCACGTCAATGCCGTCACCTTCGCCATCGTTCATGCGAGCGGCTGCCACCGACAGGGTGCGCGCCGGCACGAACATGCCCTCATCCACGCATACGCGGGCCGCATCGCGCACGATGGTCGCCACCTCGGTATGCGGCCAGACCGGCAGATCATGCATATTCAGTACATGAACTGCCTCGTCCACGGTCTCGGGCACGCGAATGCACTGCGAATCGGCGCGAGCGACCAGCTCCTGCAATTCGCTTTCCAAAGAGCCGATGGCCCCGGACGCGATATGATCGCTCATGATGTATGCCGCAGCGGCTGTGTCGAAACGGTCAAGCATCCATTCGGAGTAGGCGAAGCGATAGTAGGCGAATGCGGCGTCGTCACGGTCCAAGGCCACGCGCAGCGCATTCAGGCATGCGGCACGTGCCGAATCCCAGTCTTCGTTGCGAGCCAGTTGGATGGCGAGCTTCAAATGCGAGAGCGGGTACGCGGGCGCATAGGCCACCATCCGGTTGAGGTGCGGAATCGCCGCCGCCGCGCCTTTGATCTGACTGAGCACGTCGGCCAGCTCCATATGCGCATAGAACAGATTGTCGGTAATGAGCACGGTATGCTCATCCGGGGTGGCGAACAGACGGTTGTATACCACACGTTCGGCGTAGGAATTGAAGTACCGCGGCACGCCGCCACTGGTCGAGAACACGTAATCCATGCGCGCCACCGCTTTCTCGGCGGCATCGATAGCCTGATCGACCTGTCCGGAGAACAGGAGATCGCGCGCGCGCAGACGTTCCTTATCCAACCCATCAGCGAGGGTGAACGTGAAGTCCGGCGTATCGTTGCCGTCAATCAGCGCGCTGGTCACCTGCGAGGCCAGACCGGTCAACTCGGGATCGCAAATCGATTCGATCACGCGCATCGCACGCTGGGCCTTCTCCACTGAACTCATCGTCTGGTTGCGTGCCAGATCATGGAATTCGCTGACTCCATGCTGCAGCAGATCAATACGCTGGATAGACAGTCCCGCACTGTTCTTTGCGCCGAGCACCCGAGCTGCGGGTTCGCTGAAGCGCCGGTCGGCAAGCTCCGGCTCCTCCTGTGCACCGACCGGGGAGAACCTGCTGTCCGCCAGATCGAAATCAGCGTTGATGGGCTTCAAGCCGCCTTCGCCGTCCACATCCATCACCGCACCGAACATGCGGTAGGTCTCGGTCGGATTGTCCAATCCGTCTGTATCGAGCCGCTTGAGGAAGGCGTCACGGGTGAAGGTGACGGTGACCATGTTGCGCACGGTAGGGTTGCGGCGCAGCACGCCCAATGGATCATTGTTCGCATCCGCGTCGGCGTCCATGGCGTCGCCGCCGATCACGCTGCCGTCGCTGCCGATGGCACCAAGGCCTATGGCATTGTCATCGTCCGAGGCGCTGAACGACATTTCGTCGATATCCAATCCACGCATCAGATCCTCGAACTGCGAGTCGATGGAAGCCGCGTTCTCACGCTGATCTTCCGCATGCTGGTCCGGCTGTGCATGCGCTTCGGCCGGCGAGCCGTCCCCCGTCAGCCCGCCGTTCTGCCCTTCGGATTGGCTATCCGCGGCTTGGTTATCCGCAGATTGTTCCGGTGAAGCCGTCTGCCTCTCCGCACCCGACAAGCCCGAGCCGGCTCCGGCTGTTTCCTCACCGGATGCCGCCTGCCCGAAGGACTCCTCGTGGGAGATCGGACGAGTCGGATCCCCGTGGAAGTCACCATCTTTAGGATCCGCCTTGGAACCGGCACGGCCCAGTCCCAAATCGCCGCTGCGCAGATGCTCGAAAGCGCGCAGCGCCTCGCTCATCATCGCCTGAATCGCCGAATCCTGTTCCGCAATGGCCTCTTCCAGACCGATGGAATCAATATGCAGCGAAACCTGACGCACACGCTCACTGGTGCCAAAGCTCAACGCCGCCATCATCAATCCGACGCGCAGATTGTAGGCGGAACTCATTGCGGCACGTTCCGCTCCGCTCAGCGCCCGCCATGTACGACGGGTCACGTCATATCGACTGTCAGGCATCATCGAAGTGCCTGCGGTGGTGAATCCGATGGCCACTTCGCCGCTATCCAGCCGGGAGCGGAACTCCACGTCAAAGCGGTACGGCAACCGCAAGCGGCGCAACAGGGCGGCCAGCGTCTGCCGATACACCCACTCGTCACTGCTATTCGTATTCGGTTCCGGCTCCACACCCGGCACGGGATTGGTGCATGGGTCCGGGAATTCCCGACGAATTCGGTCAGCCGTATCGGCGGCGGTATCGATCAGGCTGAGCACGGCATGACGCTCGTCGTCGCCCTCATACGGCTCCAGCGCCATAATCGCCGGATTCTCGATCAGTTTCATATCGATCTGCGCGGCCTGAGCACGAGTGACCGTATCTTCCGTCAAAGGACGTCCCAGCGAAGAGCTGCGTTCCAGCCATGC
The DNA here is from genome assembly GCF_012932375.1 of Bifidobacterium olomucense. GTDB lineage: Bacteria > Actinomycetota > Actinomycetes > Actinomycetales > Bifidobacteriaceae > Bifidobacterium > Bifidobacterium olomucense. The sequence goes on from NZ_JAAIIG010000004.1 coordinate 233,438, forward strand.
GCTCACTGCGGCAAACCGGTTGAGGTTGCCTTCGATTTTCAGCGACTTGAGTACCTGATTGAACGCCAGAGACTTATCCCAAGTAAAGAAGTAGCTGTTCGAATAGCTTGCGGTGTACAGGTGCAGCGGTTCGGCACCATGCACGGCCTCCAGACCGGGCAGTTCGTCCAACGCGCCGGCTTCACGCATCAGATCGGCGAAATGATCCTCCAAGCCCGACGCACGCATGCCATGGGCCCGCGCTTCCAGTGTGTCGCGTACCGAGCGGCGAATCGCTCCGATGGGGGCCTCCCGGTTGAGGCGACGGAAAATATTGCCTGATCCGAAGCCGATAAGCAGCCCGTTGATCTGCGGCAACATGTATGTGGCGAAGAAACCGATGGCCAACGCATCCCGATACTCCAGATCATGGCGCATCTGGCGCGGCAGATCGGCACGCATCTGCTCCAGCGTGTATCGATTTCCGGATTTCAGCCATGAGGCCAGCCATATCATGCGTCCGGCGTCATCACGGCCCACCATGCCGCCGGAAACCACCTTCACACCATCCTCGTGCGAGCCACGATGAGTGAGGTTGCGCATGGAATCGCGAGCCATGCGCGGAATCGCAGCGCCAAACGAATGCGGCTCATTCGTGCTCGCTCCCAAACGGTTGCCGTCCGGGAGCATCATGTCCTTTTCCTTGCCGAACATGAATCGCGGCTGCATGTTCTGCACATCCATATTCGGATCGGAGCCGGCGAATACACGACCATACGTGTCGGCAAACGCCACCTGCGCGAAGTGATCGGCGTCGGTAAACACACCCAAGCTGAACCCGCGTCCCACCGTGCCGGGCAGCTGCGCCCATCCAAGCGACAATCCGTCCGGAACATTGTCGAACTGCGTATATATACGACGCTTTACCAAAGGGCTCAATGCAACCGCGTTCTTGGTCAATTCGTCGACCACGCCGCCCTGATGCTTGCTGACGTTGCGCAATGCGTCACCGAACGGATTCGAAGAACTTCGCGGCTTGGTCAATCCCAGATCGACGGCGAGCGCATTCATCGAATTCCTCAGTCCGTTCAGGAATGCGGCACTCCGATGATGAAAATGGTTCGATTCGCGTTTTGGCATGATTCTCATTGTCTACTGTTTGCCCGACATACCACCTGTCGTAAAGCTTATAGAATAATGAGGTGCATTACGAAGACCACTCCCCTTCTCAGCGACCTCGGCGATCTCAGCGGCCCCGCGGCTTCCGTCTGCGTCAGTTATTCGCCGTCATCAGTGTGCTGGCCGTTATCGCGATCGCGGAATGCGTGATGTTCAATCTGCCGTTCTGGCGCACGCTGGGTGCCAGTACCGATACGAACGCCGTGCATAACACGCTGGGCACTGGGTTGTCTCGCACGAACGACGGCATGCTGGTGGTCACCGATCCCACTCATGCCTATCTTGAATTGACGGCAGACGGCACTTCAGGCTACCTGCGCGTGGACACCGCCAGTCAGGAGGCAATCGATAAGGCTTATCAGCGCGCCGACGCCAAGTCCAAAGCCAATGGCGACGAAGCTGCGTCAAGCCCACTGGGTGCCATTCATGTGCGCGTCGACGTGGCAGGCGCTACCGGACGGGCGACATCGTTAAGCCCGGGTAGCGAACGCAGTCATTATCTCAAGGCGGACGGCAAGGGCCGGGTGCGCGTCTGGATTCAGGAGGCCAAAGACTCCGTGGTGCCGATCGGTGACGTACGCGCCAATGTGCGCGTGCCGTTCGCCATCAGTTGGGTGCGCATCGGCACCATGGCGCTGCTGGCACTGGCTTTGGCGCTGTGGCGGCCGGGCTCGCGACTGTGGCGCATGCCGTTCGATCCGGCGAGTGGCCGTCAGCGGCTTGCGTTCGCCGGTATTATGGCCATCCCGGTGGTGGTGCTTGGCGTTGCCATCGTGCAGCAGCTGGCATATGGAGCGGCACCGGTGTTCCATGTTGCCGGAGGATATACCTATGATTTCAACCAGTATGGGCATACGGCGGATTCACTGATCGCCGGCCGAACATGGTTGGATCTTCCGGTTCCCGACGCGTTGGCGGCTATTGCCGACCCGTATGATGTGACCACCCGTTCCAAGCTGCTGGCTCAGGGTGTGACGCCTCTGTACTGGGATTACGCCTACTATCAGGGTCACTGGTATTCGTATTTCGGCGTGCTTCCGGCAGTGGCGCTGTTCGTACCGTACAAGCTGCTCACCGGACAGACGCTGCCTACGGCTGCGGCGGAACTGTTCCTCATGCTGCTGTTCATTATCTTCTTCACGTTGCTGGTGCTGCGTGTGATTCATCGTGTGATGCCGAAGACTTCTCTGGCGGCTGCCAGCCTGATCACGCTGTCTTGCCTGTTGGGTTCGCAGCTGGGCTATATGCTGTACCGCACGAATTTCTACCAGGTGCCATTGGCTGCATCGTTGACGTTGACTTCATTGGGTTTGTGGTTCTGGATGGGTGCCACCACCACGCACCGGCCGATATTGCCGAGCGACCGTTGGCAGGTCGGGAAAACCACGCCATTGTCGCTGCCGCGGCTGGCGCTTGGCGCATGGTGCATCGCCGCGAATTTCGGCTGCCGTCCTACGTTCACGCTTACCGCATTATTGGCATTCCCGATGTTCTGGCCGCAGATTCGAGCCATGATGTCAGAGCTGAAATCGTTGAAGACGAATCGCGTTGCATGGATGCGTATGTTGCATGCGCCTTTGGCCATGATCGTACCGGCGCTTGTGATTGTGGTGCCGTTGATGCTGTGGAATCACGCCAGATTCGGTTCGTTGCTGAATTTCGGCAACGCCTACCAGTTCAGCATCGCCGATATGACCGAGTATGTGACGCCCACGGCAAGCGTGCCCGTCACCGCTTGGTATTACCTGTTCCTACCGATGCGGTTCACTGCGGCATTCCCGTGGGTGGCGGCCAGCGCCGCGCCGATGCCGGAATGGAGCTACTACGAGGTGATGTCCGGCGGATTGTTCGTCACGATGCCATTGCTGGCGCTGTCGCTGATTCTGCCGTTCCTGCGCCGTTTGGAAATGCACGGCATGCGAGCCTTGTTGCTCTCCTGCCTTGGGCTGGCCGGCGTAATCATCGTGTTCAACAGCGCCGTGGGTGGTCTTGGCTGGCGGTATACCGCGGACTTCGCCTATCTGCTGGCTTTGGCGTCGATCCCGGGACTGCTATGGTTGGTCAATGGCCGTGAGCCGAGTACGTCGCTGGCCGGCGCGAATGATGCGGCTTCCGCAGACGGCTTCGCATATGTCACGCCGTGGCGTTGGCTGATGCGTTGGGTGATGCTGCTGTCGGTGCTGTTTATGATTGCGGTGAGTGTGCTCAGCTGCCTGATGCAAGGCCGCAGCGATGCGCTGATCAACAACAATCCCACGCTCTGGCATGAGTTGCAGGCGTGGTTCATGTTGCTGTAAACGCTGTCGTAATCGGCCGTGTTACGTTCGGCTGTCGTAATCAGCCGAACAATACTTACTTTGCCGACGTTTACTTTGCCGACGTTTCTGCCGACGACATCGCCACGTACTTCCGACGAATCAAGTCCTCGTAATACGCCACGGCTTCGTCCGGAGTTCCGTCGAACACAATGCGATGGTCGTCAAGTACCAGCGTACGGTCGATGGCGTATTCGCTCCGGCGAATCATATCGGTATCGTGCGTGGCGAAAATCACCTGCTTGTCGTAACTGAACAACGCACGGGCCACATGCGCGGTACCGATTTCGTCCAAGCCTTTGCTTGGCTCATCGGCCACGATGGCGCTCGGGGCGAAGCTCAGCGCGGCGGCGATGGCCAGCAGATGACGTTTCTCGGAATCAAGTTCGCTAGCTTTGGCGCGGGCCACCTGAGCCAGGTCGAAATGCGCGAACAGGTTGCCGATGCGCGCGTGACGCTCCCCCTCGTCAATCTTATGTTTCTTCAACGCTTCGGCTACGGCTTCACTGATGTTCTCGGCGCGGTAGAAACTGTTCGGGATTTCCTCGCGTCGTACCTTGCCCACCAAATCATCGATACGCTTGGCATCTTTCTTGACGCCGGGGTCAAGCCGCTCCTCGCCGCCGGAAATAACTACCGTACCCGCAGTGGCTTTCAGCGAGCCGTCCAAAAGGCCGAGCAGCGTGGATTTGCCGGCTCCGTTAAGACCGATGATGGCCACGCGTCGCTCGGTGATGGTCAATGATGTGGGCGCGAGACCTACATGCCCGTCATCATAGGTGTGTCCTGCCTGGTCGAGCGTGAAGGCCAAGGATGCTGGACGTGGCAGCTCTTTGGACTTGAAGAAGAATCCCATGCGGCCCATTGTATCCCCGCATCCCCGCACGCTTTTCCTAAACACCTAACTGTGCGGCGACTTCCTCCAGAACCGCCCTCACATTATGCTCGAATTCCTCCGGTTCAGGCAGCAGGGAGATCGCCAAATAGCCGTTGGCGTTCATATCGAAGAAGTAGCCGGGCTGGCCGCTGATCCGATGGTGCTCGATAAGGCCCAAGACCAGCTCGTTTTCGTCAATGACCGACGGCACACGAAGCAGCACGTTCCAGCCGCCTTCCGCACGCAGTACACTCACCAGACCGTTGGGGTCGGCGGCAAGCAGCTCATGCAGTCGGGCAAGATTGCCACGAACGCGTGCGGCGGTACGCGCGGTCTGACCGGGTGCCGCCGCCAGCAGATCGGGAATCATCGCGGCGATGATGTCGCTCATCGGTAGATAGTCGTCGGCGATAACATCCAGCCGGCGTTTCGCCGCAGCCATATCCTCGTCCGGACCGGATACCTGAATCCAGCCGACCTTGGCGTGCGGTGCGGCGAGCATTTTGGAGAACCCGTCCAGCGCGAAGGTGAGTACACCTTGTTCGCCGGCGAGCCGCGCGTTGCCGGGGAACGGCTCGAGACCGTAGTCGTAAAACACTTCGTCCGCGATCAGGGCGATGCCGTGGTCTTGGCACAGACGCACCAGAGCCTCGCGTTCGGAAGGTTTGACATATGAGCCGGACGGATTGTTGGGATTGATCACTATCAGGGCGCGGATTCGCGCACCTTCCGCACCGTTCAACAGGGCGGCGATGGCGGCGGTGTCGATGAACCAGGAACCATCGAACTGAAGCTGGTATTCGAGCGTTTCCACGCCTTCAAGCCGTGCGATGGATTCGATCAGCGGGTACCCCGGTTTGGGTGCCAGCACGGCGTCGCCGGGGTCGCACAGCAGTTTGATCAGCCAAGAGTAGGCCTCGGATGTGGAGCTCAGCAGATACAGGTCGTCTGCATCGATTGTGTGGGCTTGCGTGCTGAGGAATGCGGACAAAGCCTTACGCGCATCGCGAGGCCCGCGCGGGTCGGCGGTGTAGATGCTCGGCACCAGAGCCGGAGCCAAACCGTGACGCGTAGGGTTGGAATCATTGAGTTTGCCAAGTGCGATGCCGTCCGCCTTGGCCTGCGCTTCGGCTGCGGCGATGGGATTCGGGGCGCTGATGTCAACGCGGGAGGAAAAATGCACGGTCATAATCCTCCACGATAGAACCTGCCATTCCCGGCCGGCATGTTCGGGATTTCGTCCATACGGATATTCATATCCATATGCATATCGAGCTAGGGCAACAACGCCAGCTTCCCGGCAATACTCCCTATGAGCGGCATCGGCATCCATCAACGACATGCGCAGCACAAGCAAGAGGCTCCCCTTGACGTCAAAGGGAGCCTCGATAAGCAATGTGCTCAGTACACTTAGCACAGCTGTGTCAGCGGAGCCTCAATATTATTGCCGCGATCACTGCTGCTTGGTGCTGGCGTAGTAGGCGGCACCGACGATGCCAGCCTGATTACGCAGCGTTGCCGGCACGATCGGCGTCTTGATGTCCACGTACGGCAGGAACTTCTCGCTCATACGGCTCACGCCGCCGCCGACCGTGAACAGATCCGGGTTGAAGTACTTCTCCATCAGACCGTAGTACTTGGTCAGGCGCTTGGCCCATTTCTTGTAACCCAGCTCCTTCTGCTCGCGGATGGCGGAAGAAGCGTACTTTTCGGCATCCAGATGCTTCTCGTCGAGAATGATGTGGCCGAGCTCGGTGTTCGGAATCAGCACGCCGTCATAGATCAGCGCGGTACCGATGCCGGTGCCTAGTGTAGTGGCGATGACCAGACCCTTCTGCCCCTTGGCGGCACCGTACTGCACTTCGGCAAGGCCTGCGGCATCGGCGTCATTGACCACCACGACAGGACGGCCGCATGCTTCGGAGAATACTTCGGTAACGTCCACGCCAATCCAGGACTGGTCAAGGTTGGCCATGAAGTCAAGCTTCTGACCGGGCTTGATCGGAGCCGGGAAAGCGATGCCCACCGGCGCGGATTCCGGCACTTCGAAGTGGTCGAGCTGCTGCTTGACCACAGCTGCCACGGCCTGCGGGGTGGACACCTCCGGAGTCAGAATCTTCAAGCGAGGTGCGGCGAAATCGCCCTTGACCAGGTCGACCGGTGCGGCCTTAATGCCGGAGCCGCCGATATCCACGCCAAAAGCCTGAGCAGTTTCAATCATCGTTGACCTTTCCTTTCCCAACTTATTGAAGGATTAACTGGTGACCCCTAGTGTAACGCCGTGCAGCAGGTGACACCAAAGTACGAGCCCACATGTTGCAACCGTGTGCAAACAGCCGTAAGCGGCCCCTATGCAAAAAGCCATATGAACATGGCCGGGACGTGCGACAATTGCGACAGAACGCGCGAGGTGCGAATCGCGCGGCATACCGGCTAAATTGCTTCGTTGCGCGATAATAAGAGCCATGACAGAACATACACAACTCATTGATGCAATCAACATCCGTACCGCCATACGCGCCTACGACAACGAGCCAATCGACGACGATACGGCCCGTCAGCTGGAGATGACACTCCAGCCGTTGAATCTGATCGCCGATCTCAATATCCAGTTGGTGCGAGATCAGCCGAAGGTGTTCGCCGAGGCCAACGCCTCCGGTCATCTGACGAATGCGGCGAATTATCTGGCCATCGTCGGCCCGAAAAACGATGACGAGGCCAAGGAGCGTGCCGGCTTCTATGCTGAACGTGCGGTATTGGCCGCCACGCTGCGCGGCTTGGGCACGCTATGGGTGGCCGGTTCCTGGGATCGCGCCGAAGCCGCCCGCCACTGCCGCGTGACCGGCGCTCAGGAGCTGTATCTTGGCGTGGTCGTCGGACACCCGAAGAACCATCTGGAGTATCAGGCCAAATCGTACGAGGAGCTTGTCGAAGCGCAGCGTACGCATCGGGCCACCAAGACGTTCGAACAGTTCACCGCCGGCATGCAGCAGGATGAGCGCGATGCCGTTCCGGCCTGGTTCAAGTCAGGCGTCGAGGCTGCGATGAAGGCACCGAGCGCCATGAATCGCCAGCCGGTGCTCTTCACGTACAACGCGGCGGATGACACCGCAGCCGCGCATATCGACCCCGCCGCAGGCGATGAGCACTGGGCGCTTAACGATCTGGGCATCGCCAAACTGCATTTCCAGATCGGTGCCGGTCAAGGCCAGTGGGCCTGGGGTGACGGCGGCCTGTTCATCCACAAGTAACGGTTACCACTCAGCAACATTTTTCGCGAATATGTACCACTGACCAACACTGAGTGGTACATATTCGCGAAAGGTGGATATCACCTTTGAGAGATAGGCGAAGCGATAGGTGTCCCTTTGGGATAGGTGTCCCTCTTTGGGATAGGTGTTCGTTTGGGAAGCGATAGATATTCCCTTTGAATATGTATCGCTTCCTTCGCGAATATGTACCACTGACCGTTGCTGAGTGGTACATATTCGCGAGAGGAGGGGGTGGGCGACGTTTGGGGATTCCGCTACTTGGGATGCCGCCGCCCGGGGACGTTATTGGAGCGGCGGCATGGGCTTCCAGCTGGGATCATGCATCAGCTTGCGCGAATCCCACCAGCCCTTGACGATTTTGACCACGCCGGTGCGCACATGCTCGCGGTCCACCATCACCAGTCGAATCAGCTCCTTGGCGGCCGTCAGCGCGGTGCCGAGCGCGAACAACGCGGGGCGGAAATCGCCGTATGTCATGAAGTAACGGGCCATGTAGCCGCGGTTACGCATGATGTGGTAACGGTTCATATCCGACGTGGAGTTGAGCTGACGTACACCGGCGATGTCCCAGTTGCCGATCTCGCGGGTGCGGCGCAGAATCACGTCCGGCACCACGATCGGGTTGGTGACCTTGCTGGCGCGGTAGCCGTAGATCGTGTCATCCCAGTAGATGAAGAAGCGCGGATCGGGCAGACCGATCTCCTTGACCACGCGACGGCTGAACAGACCGCCCTCGAAGCACAGGGTATCCATCACACGGTATCCGGCAGGACCGAACGCAGCCGGGGCGATCGGGTTCGGAATGCCCAGCGGCACGATGAAGTCGTACTGCCAGTAGAACGGACCGCCGTCATAGTCGAATCGGGAGCCTTGAATCACCTCATGGCGCGGCGTCCACTTGGCGAGCTTGCCGATGGCGTCCGGCAACACGGCCACATCGTCGTCCATCACCCAGAACCATTGGGCGCCAAGCTCGTAGGCCTTGGCCACGCCTGCGGAGAAACCGCCGGCACCGCCCAGATTCTCGGTCTGCGGCGCGTATACCACACGGCGCTCGTTACCGGACTGGTCGGCCACGGTAGTGCCCCACTGGGCGGTCACCTTGCCGGCGAATCCGGCGACCATCTCAGCGGTCTCGGCAGAGTTCTCGTTGTCCACGATGACGATGCGCCATGGAGCCTGTTCCAGCGCCAGAATCGAATCGAACAACACTTCCAGCAACTGCTGGCGTTTGAATGTGGTGACGATCAGGGCAAGCTTCTCAATGCTGTGCTGTACGGCGTGCTTTTCACTCATGGGTTCCATTCTAGGCACAGCCTATGCACAGCTGCGCCATGATTCGTGAAGTCAGTTCGAACGGCGACGTTTCAGGTCGAAGATGATCACCGCCGCCACCGTCGTACCGATGCCGAACAGGGCCAATGCGCTGATGGCGGCACCGGTGTTGGCCGGAACGGTCGGCTTTCTTGGCTGGGTGGGAGTGCTCGGCTTGTTGGGTTCGGGATTCGGGTTGGGCGTCGGTGGTGTGACGGTGCCGTTGTCGCTGAACTTCGGTTCCGCGGTAACCGCGAACGTTGGCGTGCCATCGCCGGTTTCCGGCACGGAAATCAGGAACGGGTCGCATCCGTATCGTTGATTCGATTCGGCGGCATTGGCGCGGGAGATCAGATACAGTCCCGCGTCCAGATTGAAGAATGTGGTGCGTCCGGTGGCGTCGGTGACGCCGGTCGCACTGTACAGCTGGTGTTCGGTGGCGTAGGTACCGATGCGCTTGGCTGCAGCGTTCAGCTCGGACGAGGTAAGCGTACCCCAGTCTTCATCAAACCGTTCGAAAGCACTCAACGTGTGGAAAGAGCGGACGGCCCGTCGCTGTCCAGCTCAGCGGAGGCGATACGAACGATGGCATAGGTGTCGCCGGCAAGTGCGGTCTGGTCTGCGGTATCGCGATTCCATTGCGCATCGATGGTGATGCTGCCGACGGCTGCGGCTTGCGCGGTGTGGACCGGCGCGATAACCAAGGCGAACGCCATCGCACATATCGATGCGATAAGCGCAAAGAGCATGCCGTTGCGGCGCACTGCGATGCCTCGTTGCACATGATGTGTGTCTGCCATATCTGGCTTCTCCTTCCGCTTCTGACATTCGGTTCGTACAAAGAAATGTAATGGTAACGGCTTCGACCCCCCCTGCTGCGGGAAGCATTCATCATCGGTTGGGCACTGGTGGAATCGGCGGGTGACGTTCACTCACCGCGAGCTGTGCCGTGCGACGATATGCCGTTCGCTGCGCCACCGGTAAATGCGCCAACCGATGAGCAGCGCAATCAGGCCGAGGGACGGCAAAAGGTATTGCAGAGGAATGTCCACATGGAACGTGGGCTTGGATTCCTCGTCTTGTTCGGGGGTATAGGGGATGCGGTGGGCGCGCACGAGCAGTCGGTGCGTGTTGACCGCATAGGGGGTGCAGGTGATCAAGGTCACGAGGTCTTTGCCTTCTTCGATGGCCAATTCCTTGGTATCGGTAGGCAACACCGTGGTGATCTTATCGACCTGATAGGCGTATGTGTCTTTGAGAATCTTGATGTAGAAACGGTCGCCTTTCTTCATCAGATTCAGGTCGGTGAACAGTTTGGCGGTGGGCAATCCTCGGTGGCCGGAAAGTGCCGCGTGGGTCGTGGCACCGCCGACCGGCAGCGACGTGGGTTCCAAATGGCCGATGCCGGACTGCAGCACTTCTTCGGAAGTGCCGTGGTAGATCGGCATGGTTTCTTTGAGGCGAGGCACAGTGATGTAGCCCATCATGCCATCGCCGTTGAGGTTCAGCAGTTTGTTGTATTCACTGCTGGTGGCCTCGGTGTTCACGGCTGCGGTCAACGCATCCGTAGCACCCGCATTTTCGGCGGCAAGCCGTTCGTTGTAAGCATGCGCGGCATCCAGCATCTGCTGATACTGCTCATCGGTCAACGAGTCCACGGCGGCGTCATAATTGCCGACCACGCGTGAAGCGTTGCGCATGATGAGGAAGTTGCTGATCGTCGGGTAGAACAGCACGAGCAGTCCTACGGCGATAATCAGCAGCGGCACGATGCCGCGCAGCTTGTTCTTCATGAATCTCCTGTTATGTTACAGGGTGTGTGGATCTCGACTGTTCCGGCTCCCCTATCATAGGGAGCCGGAAAGCGGATCTCAGGCAGTGTGCTTGGAGGACTTACGGTTGGACTTGACGTACCAAGCCGTGCCCAGAGCCACAATCAGCACGCCGAACACGGTGAACAGGGCGGTGCCGATGCCACCGGTGGAAGGCAGGGTCGGGTGGTTACCCGTGTTCTGGTTCTGGACCGGGATGACCGGCGGCTCGCCCTTGATGGTGTGCTCCTTGTTTTCAGTGTCAGTGTAGACAATATTCCAAGAGGTCAGCTTGCCGGTGCCACCGTTGGTGGTACCGCCGTCGGCTGCGCCATTGTCGGTGTCATAGGTGGCGGAGATGACGACCTTGATCTTGCCAACCAGCTTGTTGTAACCGGCCGGAGCCTTGGTCTCCTCGAACCAGTAGGTACCGGCCTTCAGGCCTCCCACCTGGATGCGACCATACTTCGGGGTGACGAGTTCGTCGGTGCGGGTATCGGTATTGGTGTCGTTCTGCTTGTCATCGCCAGCGTACTGGGCGACGGCCTTCTGAGTGCCGTCACCCGCCTCAGTGATGTCGAACTTCAGAGCCTTGGTCGCAGCCGCATCGGCGTACACCTTGAAGGTGGCGCCACCGAGACGCTCGGAGGACTCGTTGTAAAGCTTGCCGGTGTACTTGTCGATGGTGAAGCCGAAGGTGTGCGTGCGCACTTCGCTCGGGATGGAGGTACCGGTTCCGGTGTTGTGCGGGTCGTTGCTGTACTCGACCTTTGCCTCGTTGGTGTTGCCGTCCTTGCCGATAACAGCTTTGGTGTTCAGCTTGGCGGAGTACTCCACGGTGATGACCTTGCCGGCATCGTTCTGGTGCTTGCCGCGGAAGTCGATCATGTTGATGCCGATGGAGGTGCCGTCGATGGGGTTGCCGTCATCATCCGTATGAGAGACAGATACGTTGAAGTCGACGCCCTTCTTCAGAGTCTTGTAGTTCTGACCCTGATCAGGTTCCTTGCTGTCCAGAATCTTGACGACCGGTTCGAAGGTATCCTTGGTGGCCTCATTGTCGTCAGAACCGAGCAGCGTCAGACCCTTGGAGAGGGTATCAGAGAAGTTGAAGGTGTAGCCGAGGTTGTACAAGCCCATGTCCGGCACCTTGGAGGTCAGCTTGTAGTCGACCTTGTCGCCGATCTTGTTCTCAGTAGCGTGCTGGTTATTCACGGTCTTGTCAACGGTCGGGAACTCGTGCTTGAGCGAGATGGATACGTTGTGGTCGGTGTCGGTGAGGTTCACGAGCAGTGCCTGATACTTGCCGTCCTGTCCGAGCTGAGTATCAGCCGGGGCGATGATGTAGTAGCCGTTGGCAAGAGAATCGAAGGTGTAGGTCTGCTGATCGGTGGCATCAGTGCTGGTTTTGTCAGGGGTGACATTGTTGTTAGCTGCAGCCCACTTCTTTGCCAGGTTCGCGAAGTCGGCGCGCTGAGCCTCGGTCAGGGAGTTGATGTACTTGACCGCCTGCTGATCGACCGTCACCTTGGCACCAGTCGTATCGGTGTACTCCACATAGTTGGTGCCCGGAGTCGTGGTGGTGTCGTCACTGGTGAAGAACGGCTTCCAAGCATCGTTCAGCGTGTAGGTCACTTCGTCGTTGTCGGTGCCAGTCACCGCGGCGGTGAACATCTGGTACAACTTCAGTTCGCCGGCGAAGCTGGTGCTGGTGTTCACCGTGATGGTACCAGTGTCGGTACCCGCCGCACTGGCGGTGAGAGTTCCCAGTCCGGCAATGCCGAACATGGTCGCAACGGCGATAATCGCTGCTGCGAACTTCTTGATCAGTGCTTTCATCACTGTTCCTTTCTCCTTATGTTTTCGTATTTCTCGGCTATGAGTCGGAAAGTACGAGATAACTGGACATTGGCTGCCCGTCACCCGGAGGTGACGGAAATCTTGATCATTGCGAGACGTGGCGTCCTCGCCTGCGGGAAGTGCCGGAACCGGAACCGTCACGCACGTACCATGCAACGCCGAGTCCGATCAGAATGAACGCCATCATGGCGAACATCCGGGTGCCTTCGCCGCCGGTATCCGGCAACGGGAATGTGTTGGTCACCGTGGCGACGTATTCCTTGTTGTCGTTGGCGTTGCTGGCGCGCTTGGTGCCGTAGGTGACGGATGGCACATAATCGGCATCGGCAGGCGTCTTACGAATATCCTTGCCGTCGTCATCGTGGGTGATGATCGCGGTTTCGGACACGGTGTACGTGTAGTAGCGCACGATGTCGTTGCCGTTCGCATCCTTGTCCACCCTGGCGACCGGAAGTCCAGTGACCTTGGTGCGCCAAGTATCCGTCCAAGGCGAGGCACCGTCCTTCGCGGTGAGTCGCACCGTCCAAGGGTTCCGTTGCGGCTTTCCGGAATCGCATCCGCCGTCATAACAGGTGATCTCGTCAGGCGTCACGACATTGCCGTTCTCATCGGTATAGTGCGCGGTAATGGTCAGCTCCACAGCATCCGGACGCGTCTTGCTGCCGTAATCCCTCCACACCTTCTGCAAGGTGAGGTCCACGGTCTGGCAGCCGTCTTCGCCGCAGGGATCCTGACCATCGTCGGGCTCGGGGGTGAGGCCACCGTTGTTGTCGTCCACCGCCTTGTTGAGCATGAGCACGGCCTTGGCAGGGGAAACGTACGCTTCCATCGCCTTCGACGTGGACATGTCCTTGTCGCCGGTCTTCGGACTCCGCTTGATCGTCGCATCCTTGATGCCGATCCATGTGGTCTTGTTGTCGCCGGCCGCACCGCTGGATGCGGTGGCGGAATCATAGGCGTTGATGGTGTTGTAATACTCAACATCCCAACGGTCGAGACCGGTGTTCAGCGTGCCGTCACCGGTGTCGATGACTTTGTGCGCAACAAACAGCTCTCTGCCATCTGCGGCACTGGTCACAGCGTCGCCGGCCGCATCATCGTGGGTGCGGTAGATACGGTAGGTGTTGTACTTGCCGTCATCATCCGGGCCGATGATCTTGTTCTTGTTCTCGAACTTCCAGTTGGACTTGAGCGTGGTCACGGCGAACGGGTCCACCAATCCACTGGTGCCGCGGATCGTATCGGCATAGGTCATCGAGTCGCCCTGCAGTACACCTTCGGTGTTGAGACCTGCGAAGCCGCCCGCGTAACCGGTGGTGAGCGTCTCCTCGCCGTCGAGGTCCTGCGTCGCTCCCCCGCCGAATACGTCGTAGCCGGCAGTGATACCCTGCACCGAAGAGTTGGTCACCTTGGTGCGGTTGCCCTTGATAAGCGTGACCTTGAGGTTCGTACGCAGCTGATTCTCGTCAACACCGTTCTCAGTGCATGGCAGTTTGATGGTCGAGTCGCCGATGGTGATAATCGCCACGTCGGTCTGCTGCTGGTTTTCAGTGCTCTTCTTCGACAGGCCGACGCTGATCTTCAGTCCGAACAGGTTGACGTACAGCACGTTGCCTTCCGCCAGCACCTTGAGGTCGAACACATCTTTGATAGCGGGGAACCATGATCCCAGATCGATGACGCCGAGGTTCTGCAACTGGGATGCATAGAGCAGCTTCAGCAGCGCATTGACAACCTTCAGGATTACGTCAAGCAGCACCGAACTGACCTCAGTATCGACCAGGTACGCCATCGTCGTTTCACCGACGAAGCCGCCGGCGATCTCGCCGCTGGACACCTTCTTGAGGTCGGCGACAGTGGAACGGCTGACGCGCGCCAGATCGGCGTATCCGGCGAAGCCGCCGGCTACTTCGCGTCCGGTTGCCGCGTCGGTGCCGGCCGCATACTTCTCGCCCTGGTGGGATACGGCGACCGTGAAACCATTGGTGATGCCGGAAACCTTGGAATCGTCCACATGGGAGCCCCAGATATCGAGCACACCGGCGGTCGCACCGAGCAGTTTGCTGACCTGCGCATTATCGACGTCGAGCGTACCGGCCTTGCCGAGATGGCCGACGAAGCCGCCCGCGTAGTTGACGCCGTTCACGCTGTTAAGGTTCGTGACCGTGCCGAAATCGACGGTGCCGTTGATAAGTCCGCCGCCGAAGCCGCCGGCCGCACCGGTGTACCGCTTCGAGTCGAGGATGCCCTGCTTGCTGGCATCGTGGGCGCGGATTTGGATGCCGTCAGCCACACCGTTCACCTCCGCATGGTAGATGTACGGGCGGAACGCTTCGAGCGCGCTGATATTGCCGGCCTTGATCAGACCGAGCAACAGCTTGGCGCTCTGGTCGGAGCCGGCAGTGCCGTCAGTACCGGCCACGGACGCAACGGCGGTGGTGTCGGCCTGGCCGAAGAAGCCGCCAGCGTACTGGCCGCCTTCCACACCACGCAGACCGTCAACCTTGAGCGTATTGGTTGCTGATGTGCCACCGTTTTTGCTGCCGGCCACAACAGCCTTCATCGAACCGGCGAAACCACCGGCCGCTCGGGCGTACTTGGTCGTGCCGCCCACAGTGTATGCACCTTCGACGGTGAAGCCCCATGCGGCGGCAGACTGCTCGTCCTTGACCGAGGAGACGCTTGCGCCTCGTACGGTGGACACAGTGGCCTGCACCACCTGTGCCAGATCATTCGGCGTGGAGATCACCGCGTCAAGCAGCTTCTGCAGGATGCCTTCGGAGGCGTTCGTGTTCACTTCGGCCACACCTGCCGCCGTGATCAGGCCCGCGTAGCCGCCGACCGCGTTCGTGCCGGCAACGCGGCGCAGGTTGCTCACATTGCAGCCGGTAGCCGTATAGTCCTTGTGCGTGGAGCCGATGGTCCAACGGTCGTCGGACTTGTCGGCGTCCGAGAATGTGGCGTCACCCCAGATCTGCGCGCCAGAGGCATAGCCGACATAGCCGCCGGCGAAGCCGTTCGTATGCGTGATATCGGTGCCGGTCGCCTCGACGGTCATACCGCGGCGGTAACCGATCACGGACGAGCTCTTGACCACAGGCACGAATACGTTCAGAGCGCTCACGAGCTTGCTCAGGTTGACTTTGATAAGGCCCAGTACGTCGATTGTGCCGAATTTCGCGGCACCGCCGGATTCCATTGAGCCGGCGAAGCCACCAGCTGCGCGCATGGCCTTGACCTGCTTGGTGTCTTGCGCCAGACCGTTGGTCACGGTGCCGGAACGCATCAGACCGACGTATCCACCGGCCACACCGCCTTGGGAAGCGTTGGCGTTCTGGTCGTAATCGGTACGGCCGGCGACCACGTTCGTACCGTAAATATAGGTGTCGATAGCCTTGTTGAGGTCATCGCGCGAACCGATTTTAAGCAGTTCAGCGAATTCCTTGCCGTACCCACCTCGCGTACCAACGGCATCAGCCCATGCCTTCCAAGTGTCGTAATCGAGGTTGCGCAAGGGTCCGGTGACCTGCGTGTTCTCATCAGTCGGGTAGGCCACGCCGAGCGCACCGAGCAGGTTGCCGACTTCGATCAAGCCGAATAGCAGACTCAGGCTGCCGGTTTCGGCGGTGTCGGCCGCCTCCATGAATCCGGTATAACCGCCGGCGAATTCAGCACCGTACACGCTGCGGATGCGGGCAGCGGATGCAGTGCGCAGGGTGCCCGTGTAATGGTTGTTGCCATCGTTCTCGCTCTTCCAGGGCGCGTTGTTCATGCCCCAGATGTGGCCGCCTTCATCGTGGCCCACGTATCCGCCGGCCATGCCGCGCAGAGCGTTCTTGTCGGATGCCGCCTGAGCGCGGACAGCGCCGCCGCAGGGCACGGCGTCAGTGGATGAGTTACGGATCGTCGGCACGAAATCCTGCAGCAGGGAGGCGAACGTTCCACCAGCGCTGACGAGGCCTTTGAGAATGGTGAACGTCGAATCCTCGTTGCCGAGCACGTTGGCCACGTCGCCGGGCGCGATGCCGCCCGCATAGCCGCCGGCAGTGATCTGGCCGATGATATAGGCGAAGTTATGCGCGTTCGAATCCTGAATATGGCCGCCCATGATGCGGCCCGCGAAACCGCCGGCCTCACCGAGCGGGTTATCGGCACTGCCCGCAGTGGGAATGCCATTGCTCAGCTCGGTGTTCTTTTCGCTGGTGTCGCTGGCGATCACCGCATAGCCTGCGGCCGCGCCGGTCACGTCGGAGTGTTCGATGGTGGAGACGACGACGGAAAGCACGCTGGTCACATCGGTAAGCGTGATGCCCTTGCCGAGCAGCTGGATGCCCTTGCCCACGGATGCGGCGGAACCGATATCCATGAATCCGATGTAACCGCCGGCGTAGCGCTTGGCGGAAACCGCGTAGGCACTCTGCTTGGCATCGAAATAGGCGCTGCCGTCGGTGCCTTCGAGAGCTTTGGGCTCAGTGACCTTGGTATAGCGCAACTGAGTCACATCACTGTGCGAGACCTGCACGCCGGAACCGTAGCCGATGTAGCCGCCGGCCGAGCCGGACGTGGAATCCGTAGCATCGATGCGATCGGTGGAGACCACAAGACCAGGATTGTTCAAATCGCTCGGATCACCACCGCTGATCTTCTCGACGGTGGATGCGTCGGAATGTACGGAAGCGTAGGAGATAAGCGGCACATATCCCTGCACGACCTGCAGCAGGCTGGAAGCGTCAACCGTACCAAGCTTGCCAAGCAGACTGATGCCGCCGTTGCCCGCAGAGGCGAGCGCACCGGAGACGACCTTGCCGCCGAATCCGCCTGCATAGGCACCGCCGGTCACATGATCGATATTGACGACCGCCGCGTATCCAGCTGCGGTGACGGTTGTCTGCACAGTAGCCAACGTGGTGTCGTCAGCGAGTTCCTTGTCGGTGAACTGGTTCACTTTTCCGGACTGGAAATTGCCGGCAAAGCCGCCCGCGATATCGCCCTCGACATAGCCGCCGTTGACATAGGATACGGTCGCGTCCTTGTAGTTCGGAATCAGGTACGGCACCGCGCCAAGCAGGTCATCGACGGAAAGCAGGTTGCTGCCGACGAGTGCGTCCAACACGGGCGTCTTGCCGTCCTTGTCGCCCGCGTCGGCGTTGTCGACCGCATCCGCGAGACCGCCGGTGGTCGAGTATCCGACGAAACCACCGGCCACGCCGTCCGACTTGGTTTTGTCAGCGGTGACCGATTTGAGGCTCAGCACGTGACTTTCGCGGGTTTTGGTGGAGTTGGCCTGACCATAGAAGCCACCAGCCGCAAATCGGTTTTTGTCGCCGTCGGTCACACCGGTCGCCTTGACCGTAAAACCGCTCGCGACACCGGTGACATTCGACTTGTTCACCTCGACTGACGAGTATTGCGCTACAGACAGAAGCCCGGAGAGTTTGATCAGGTCGAGCACATTCAATCCGGTGGCACCGACCGCCGACCCCGGTCCAGAGAAGCCGATGAATCCGCCGACTTCGCCAGTGGCAGACAGGCTCGCCAGATTCGTAAGGTTCACGTTCGTCACGTCGCCGCCGGTGGCGCAGCCGATCGCACCGCCCGCGTAATAGTCGCCGGCGGAAACGGTCAGACCGTCGGCCGGACCGGTGACTTCGACGTTCTCGACAAGGAACGTGGCGAATTCGCCGAGCTTCTTCAATGTGTTGGTATCGCCGATCTGCAGCACACTGTTCAGCAGTCCGGCCACCATAACCGGCTGGAGGCTGCCGGCAATGCCGCCGGCATACGATTTCGCGGCGCTCACCTTGGCAAGTCCGGTAACTGTGGTCGTGCTGCTGGCCGGATATACACGGCGCGGATGCAACGTCGTGTCGTATTTCCAATACGACAGCTTGTTGAGGTTGGTCTCACTGGAATCTCCGATCGTGACGCCTGAGCCAAGACCAACGATGCCACCGGCATAATCACCCTTGGATTCGACGGCAATCGCACCGTTCATTGACAGACCCACAATGGCGGACGGCTTCACACCGGCAACGGACAGGAGTTCGCCGGCGCTCGCACCGCTGCCGTCACCCAACAGGTTGGTGACCGCCTTGACGAGCTGCTTGAGCAACGATCCATTCGTGGCGTCACCGCTGCCGAGCTCCAATCCCCAACCGACGGATGCGCAACCGGTGAATCCACCGGCATATGATGTAGTTGCGGTTACCGTCGTACTACCGGTCATCGTGTCGTTGACCGCATATGAGTTGGCCATCGCGCCGGAGAAGCCGCCCGCGTAGTTCGCCGCGGTCACGGTCACACCACCGGTGGCGGTGAGTGTGCTGTTTTCGATGAGGCTCTGCGGGCGCAATGCGGACATGAGATCGACACCGAGCGAATTGAGCAATCCACCGACGTTGCCGTTGCGGGATACGCCCGCGAAGCCGCCGGCATAATCCGAAGCGAGCACGGTGAACGCGTTTTGGCTGGTCACCGACGAGTTCTCAATGATTGCACCGATCTGCGCGCCGACGAAGCCGCCGGCCTGCGGCTTGTCAGCGCTGCCGAGCGTCGTGCCTTCCTTGAAGTTCGTGACGGTGCTGTTCGAGATGACCGGATTGTAGTAGCCGACCGGAACCAGCGCGTTCAAGCCAAGCGTGCCGTTGAGCAGCCATGTCACCAAATCGCCGAGGCCGAGGAACGGGATGACGTTGAGAACCTTCGCCAGCAACTTGGCGAGAGCATCCACAATATCGGAGACCACGTCGTACCGGGTTGCGCCTTCGACGTATCCGGCGAAGCCGCCGGTCATATTGCCCACGCTGGAGACCTTGACGTCTTCCACTGCACAATTCGTGACCTTCACATCACCGTAGATGCGGCCGGCAAAAGCACCGGTTGCCAAGTTCGAGGGATTGTCCTTATGCAGGGACAGCAGATCCTGAAGATCCAGATCGACATCGACTTTGCCGAACGTGATGAGTTTCAGCGCAGTCAACAGCCCGTCGAGCAACAATCCGACGGCCGTAGTCAATGAATTCAGCAATGTTGGCGGCACATACGCTTCAGAGGCGTTGTTCGTCACCGATACATCGCTGAGTTTGACGTTTGTCACCGTCACCGTACCAGAACTGGCCAGGCTGCCACCGGACAGATTCGTGTCTGATGTAAGCGACGAGAAGAAGCCAATGCCTTGCTGCTCATTGACGTTCATCTTCGGTCCGGCCTGCTCGACCGTCACGTGCGAGATCGTCGGGCGGGCGGCAGTATCGTTCACGCTCACGCCGTCGGTGCCGAGCGTGCTCCATAGGGTACCGGCGGCGGTGTCCTTGCTCATCGCGCCGATCATCGTGCCGAGGAATCGCAGCGGACTCCAGTTCGTGTTGGCCGCATCGGCGGCATTGGAGCTCAGATCGATGTCGCGGAAGATGATGTAGTTCTCGGTGTTGGTGTATTTGAGACCGGTGTTGGGACCATAGGTCTTGTCGGTCACGTCCAGTCGATTGCCGGATGCATCCTTGACGAAATATTTGGTGCGTTTGTCGCCGACGAGGATGCCGCCGCCGTCATGGTCGCTGAATGTGCCGTTGTGCAACGTCTGATTGGAGGCGAGATCCGCGTCGCCGTCGTACGCAATCGACTCTGCCTCGCTGTCGACCCATTCAAGTTTCGGCACAATTGACGTTCCCGTGTTGGTGAGCGTCTGCTGAACTTTATAGACAGTACCGCCTGTGACCGCCTTATCGGAGCCGATGGCGCGCAACTGCTGCTCGTTGCCGATGAGGATATAGGTCTTGCCGTTGATGGTTTTGGTGACCTGACCGGCGAAGTCACGACCACCTAACGTTGTGGCAGCAGCGTTCGTAGCATTATCCGCAGCGTTACCGTCTGCGGCATCGGCATCCGAGCTGTCCGTATCACCGGCTTGCTCACCATCGGCGTTGCCTGATGCGGCGTCACTGGACTGACTGTCGTCGTTTGCCGTATCCGTGTCAGTTCCGGCGTTTCCAGAGGCCTCGCCAGAATCCGCAGTGGAGTCGGACGAATCAGGAGTCTGATTGGCACCTGACGCGTCACCGGACTGATCGGAGTCAGTAGAACCGGCATTGCTATCTGCGCCATTGTCGTCATCAAGGATGGTTTTGGTGCTGAACGGGGTTTGGGAATCTGCAGAGAGCTGTTCGATCGTACGGGTCGTTGCCGCAGTGGCATCGGCATGCGTACCAGTAGTGCGTTTCAGCGCTTCGGCCGCAGACACAACAGCGTTATCAGTGACTACGGTTCCATTGGAGATTACGGTCACACCCGAAGACGAACCGGAGACCACGGCACCGGTGGAGGTCTGTGCATATGCAGTGGGAATTGCGCTTGTCAACATCATTGCAGAGGCCACGATGCTGGCGATGGCACGGACACTCTTCCAAGCATGCTTCGCCGGCTCCGTTTTCATGGAGCCCCGGGACCTACGAAAAACCGGCCCTACGCGCATTTTCTCCACCTCTCCTTACTGCGGAGTCAACGATTCGGGAAAGTGATTTATATGAATACCCCCTTACCACGACGAGTAATTAGACGAATAGGCATAAATTGCCCTTTATTACCACATGTTAATTAAACATGACATTCAGATACGTATAACGTGGGATTTGAGGTATTTCTTTATATTTTCAGCATTAACGCTGTTAATATGCACATGCTTGTTATCGCTCACAGCACAAACTTTGCACAAAATGAAACAATGCTCACACTGTAGACACGCCGAAGCGGTCGGGGGCACATGCCCCCCCCTGAAATCGAGGGGTGCTCCACGCTGTATCCCCATGCCACGTATACCCATATTCAGTCAGTCACGCCGCGACAACCAACAATCCGCCGGATGCCTCGTGGGGATGTGTTGATGAGATATCTCGTTGGGCACTTCACACATGGTCTACATACAGCATTGGCTCATGCGTTGCATAGGCCCTCTCGATTTACGCTCATTATGAAACATCGCTTGCTTCAGTCCTGCATATGGCGTATGAATAAGCCTGTCAGTTTCAGGGAAGGTGCAATTCCTTACTGGCGGTAACCGGCACCCCGGGATTCATAACGGGGCAAGCAGGAAGCCCGCGACCCGCGAAAGCGGCTGATCCGGTGAAAATCCGGAGCCAACGGTTACAGTCCGGATGGAAGAAACGAGGACTCAATATGAGTGTATCTTCGCGTATCCGCATGCAATTCGTTCGTTCCGTCGCACCTGCGGCCGAGGGGGCTACTTCCGGCGCTTCCAGCACTGCCAAACTCGGCTCTCACAATACAGGTGTGGCCGATTCCGGCCGTTGGTCCACCCGGCGCATCGCCATGTACGCGCTGTTCGTGGCGTTGGCAATGGTCACCAGCTTCATTGAGTTTCCGATCACGCCCGTGACTTGGCTCAAATACGATCCTTCCGGCATCGTATGCCTGATCGCCGGCTTCGCATATGGTCCGTCTGCCGCAGTCATCGTTTCCGTACTGGGCTTCGTGCCGCACATGTTCGCCGATCCGTGGGGTTCCTTGATGGCGGTGCTGGTGGCCCTGTGCCTTTCGGTTCCGGCTTCGCTGATCTACCGCAAGGTTCGTTCCCGCAAGGGCGCAGCCCTTGGCATTCTGGCCGGTGCCGTGTTGGCCATCGTGGCCGCGCTGCTCGGCAATCTGGTGGTCACCCCGATTTACGCGCATATGTCGTACGCCGCAGTCGCAGCAATGATTCTGCCGATTCTGCTGCCGTTCAATGTGGCCAAGATGGCGATTCACGCGGTAGTGACGTTCCTGATCTACAAGCCAATCTCCAACCTGCTCGCCAAGCAGCAGTGATCGTATGATCGCCGTCAGCGCGGCCGGCCGTCATACGATCGCGCCGACGGCGATAACTCCGAAAAGACACTATGTATGCGGCCGAACCAAACTGCCGCGTACATAGTGTCTTTTCATGACCCCAAACCGGCGTTATGCACGCGGCATGCTGGTCCGGCCGCATACATAACGCCGAAACGTACGATACTTACAGAACTTCGAATCCAGCGCGATCCCAACGCACGCCCCACACAACAGACAGTTAAGGTATTATGCCAGTCAATCGTTCCCACTCCCCCGCCATCGCCGCCGAGCTCAACCATATTCGATTCAGCTACGACCACGGTGCAAGCTGGGCGCTGGACGATGTTTCACTGACCATTCGCGCCGGCGAACGCGTATGCCTGGTGGGCCCGAACGGTTCCGGCAAGTCCACGCTGGCCCGGCTGATCGCCGGGCTCACCGCACCCGACGCCGGCGACATCATGCTGCTCGATCATCATGTTGTTGCCGACTCCACCCCGAACGCAGACGAATACCGTGCGGCACGACGCGTCATTGGCGTGGTGTTCCAAAATCCCGAAGACCAGCTGCTGACCACCGTACTTGAGGATGATGTGGCCTTCGGCCCGGAGAATCTGGGACTCGATCGTACCGTTATCGCGACACGCATTCGGCAGAGCCTCGACGCCGTGGATATGTCGAGCGTCCGCCGCTCCGACCCCACGCGCATGAGCGGTGGGCAACAGCAGCGTGCCGCCATTGCCGGCATGCTGGCCATGAACCCTGCCATGCTGGTGTTGGACGAACCCACTGCCATGCTCGATGAAACCGCTCGCGCCGAGGTGATGCGCGTGCTGGACGCTTTGCAGCAACGCGGTACCACCATCGTGCATGTGACGCATCATCCGAATGAGACGCGCCATGCCGATCGTGTGATTCACATGGAATCCGGGCACATCGCCGAAGATGCATCCGGTCAAGCCACCGCGCAGTGCCTGGAAACGGGTGTCCTCACACCGCCCCCCGCTGCGGACGATTCCTCTACCCCGCTGCCGGTTCTGTCGGACAGCAGCACACCACAGAACAACGCTCCCATTATTCGCGTCTCGCACCTGACCTATCGGTATGCGGACGGCGAGCGCCCGGTAATCGACGATCTGTCCTTCTCGATACAGCCGGGCGAAACCGTAGCGTTGATGGGCACTAACGGCTCCGGCAAATCCACGTTGGCCCGGCTGTTATGCGCGCTGGCCAGACCGGAATCCGGCACCATTGAGGTGGCCGGCATTCCCGTGGTGCGGTCGAAGCCCGCTCATCGCAAGCAGATTGCCCAGTTGCGTCGCCGTGTGGGATACGTGATGCAGCATCCCGAGCAGCAGTTGTTCGCGGAGACGGTGGCCGAGGATGTGGCGTACGGTCCACGCAATCAGGGATTGAGCGACGCCGATGTGCAGCAACGTGTGCGCGAAGCCCTCGCGTTGCTGCACATCGAGCATCTGGCTGATCGCTCACCGTTCGACCTGTCCGGAGGACAGCAGCGGCTTGCGGCCATCGCCGGCGTGGTGGCCTGCCGGCCGGACGTGCTGGTGATGGATGAGCCCACAGCAAGTCTCGATGTACAGGCAAAGGCTCGTATTCATGAGTTGCTTCATACGCTCAAAGAGCGCGGCGTCACGATGCTTATCATCACGCACGACCGTGCAGAGGCGGAATCACTGGCCGATCGCGTCGTACGCATGCCGTCGCCGTCCGAAGCGCAGTCATCACCATCCGTCCAACGCGATGCCGCACCGCAGTCCAAGACGGACCATCGTTCGCCGGTTCATCAGTTGGATCCTCGCGTGAAGATGGTTGGTTTTCTGGCTGCGATGTTTACGATGTTTGCGGTCAACACGCCCGCGCAACTCGCGACGGGTATCGCGTTCACGTTGGCGGTAATGATGGCCGGACGGCTCAATCCGATTCGTCTGCTTGCCGCAATCCATCCGATTCTGGCATTGATGGCGGTAATGAGCCTATGCAATCTGGTGGTGGTGCGCACCGGCACCCCGCTATTCACATGGGGACCACTAAGCGTGACCGACGACGGCGTGACCATTGCGGTGCTCTACACATGCAGATTCGCACTGGTCATCATTCTGGGTGCGATATTCCTGACCACCACCACGCCCACCGCCATCACTGACGCGTTCGAGGCGTTGCTGCATCCATTTGGCAGATTCAGCTTGCATACACAGGAAATCGCATTAGTGATGAGCTTGGCGCTACGTTTCATTCCTACGCTGACCGACGAGACCCGCTCCATCATCGATGCGCAGGCGGCCCGTGGCGGTTCCATTGAAACCGGCTCCCTGAGCCAGCGCATCAAGGCGATGAGTGCCATCATCGTGCCGGTATTCGCCGGAACATTGCGTCATGCCGACAATTTGTCGCTGGCGTTGGATGCACGCTGTTATGAGGAAGGCATCGTTCGTACTCATTGGCGGGTGTTCGCGCCTTCCGCGCGCGATGCGGTGTTCGCCGTGACGGTCATCGCCTATATCGTCGCGATCGTGGTGTTGTAATGCTTCATGGCTGCAGTGCAGGTTGACGCGCCCGACGGGTATGCTGTTGGGGTTATCGAAACGTAAGGAATTTCTATGGCATTGACCAAAAAGCAAACCAAGCAGCTGCGCGCGCTGGCCAACTCCCTGAAGCCCCTGTTTTATGTGGGCAAGAATGATCTGACGGAAGCGGCCATCAATCAGGCCGATGAGACCATCGAGAAGCACGAGCTCATTAAGTGCGCCGTGCAGGACGGTTCCGGTCTGACTGCCAAGGAGGCCGCCGAAGAGCTGGCCGCCCAGCTGGATGCCGAAGTGGTGCAGTCCATCGGCAATCGCTTCGTACTCTACCGTCGCTCCCAGCGCAAGGATGTGGAGCATATCAAACTCGTGCGTGAATAGGACGACGCGCGTAACACAGGCAGGTGTTTATGGCTTCCCCGACGGGAAGCCATTTTTTGTTTGGTCTGCCCGTGCTGTTCCTATCTTCAGCAAAACGTGAGATTATAGTGACCAGCAACGATTCGATACCGTTCGCCTAGAGAAGGGACCCAACGATGAGCGACAATCAACAACCGTACGTACCCGCCCCGGAAGGGCAGCCGCAGAACACGCAATCCAACGCCACACCGAATACGGCGTACACCGGACAGCCGCAGAACGGATACCCCGGATATGAGGGCTACGCGGCACCGCAACAAGCCGCCTATGGACAGCCGGCAGCAGGACAGCCGGCGTATGGCGAGCCAGTAAATGGCCAGAATGCTTACGGACAGCCGGCAGCCGGCGGCTATCAGCAGCCGCAGTACGGCGCTCAGCCAACCAATCCGTATGTGCAACCGCAGCAACCTCCATATGGCCCCGCAGGAGCATACGCCCAGCCACAATACGGCCAGCCACAGTACAATCAGCCACAATACGGCCCCCAGTATGGCCAGCCCGTCAACCCGTATACTCAGCCGTATTCAGCACCGCAATACCCTGCCGGATATGCCGCCAAATCCAAAATGGCCGCCGGATTGCTGGGCATCTTCCTTGGCTCGCTGGGCGTACACAACTTCTATCTGGGATACACCGGCAAAGCCGTCTGCCAGCTGCTGCTGACCTTGGTCGGCTGGATCATCATCGGCCTCGGCCCGATTGCAGCCGCCATCTGGGGCTTGGTGGAAGGCATTCTAATCCTGTCCAGCCAGTACGGATCGCCATGGCATAAGGATGCCAACGGTCAGGAGTTGACGGATTAATCGACCCGAACCGATAATTTCATCACGACACGCCGGTCATGGACTCAATATGACGTCCATGACCGTTTTTGTTGTCCACTTCACCATCAAATCGCACATTCTCATTGTTTGATTGTTTGTTCAAGTGAACACGCTTATACACAGCACAACGAATCCTCCCAACACCGTTACCGGGAGGTTAATACTTTATATTTTGGCTTTATTTCACCATTTTCAGTGTTAGGCTTAGGAACCAGCACAAGCCAATGTGCACAATATCTTTCACAAATTAGAAGATATTTGATGTGCGTTTAATTTTTGAAACGAACATCTTTGGATAGTACATCCGCGTGCAGTTCACCCTGAACTGCATCCATGAAAGGACATCACCACGGCGGAAGCAAAAGTTATCGTCGTCGATCCCAGCATGTTCGGCAAGACTCCGGAGGCGAAAACGGCCAAGGCCAACACGGTGGCCAAAAGTTTCGGCATCAGCGATCAAGCGCTGAACGAAGTCGAGTATTTCAAGAGCCAACTGACCAATCACAACGCCTGGGATCTGCCATTCATGGGGTATGTGAACGAGGATGGCTACGGATACGCCTACGTTCCAGACGCCGCCATCACCATGAATCCGTACTGGGATGCCCACAAGGCATTCCTGGCGTTGCCGGAGGATGTACAGACCGCCTTCGCCATCCGCATGCTGTTCACCCATCGTCCGGTGGACCGCTACGGCGCCGCCATGTTCCTGCATTACCAGCGTGACTTCAAGGTCAATTTCGAAGGTGTCGGTGCCAACAAGTGGTGACTCGGCAAAACACCGGCCTCCCTTTTTGCGAATATGTACCGATGAGTCGCGCTCATCGGTACATATTCGCAAAGGGGAGGAGGACATCAACGTCGACGCCGCTGATTTTGGCGGCTTTTTGCAGTTATTAGCGTCTCACCAGATTGATCAGCTCCTGTTGCCGGGCATAGCGGGATACGTTGTTGAGCGCAATACGGATGATCTGGTCCGACGTGGAGGCAAGATGATTGCCTCCGGCCACGTGAGGCGTAATCAAACACCGTGGTTCATTCCACAACGCACTGTTTTCCGGCAACGGTTCCGGTTCCGTGACATCGAGCGCTGCACCACGAATCGTCCCCTGATGCAGCGCCACAGCCAGAGCATCGTTATCAATGGCGTCTCCGCGACCAGCATTGATCACGATGGCAGTGGGCTTGAGCAGAGCCAAACGTTCGGCATCCAGCAAATGATGCGTCTGTGGCGAACGCGGTACGGCGAGCGCCACCACGTCCGCCAACGGCAACAGTGCGTTCAAGCGTTCAAATCCATACATCTTCTCGATGCCACGAGCCGGCACATCTACATGGCGACGTACTCCGAATGTACGCATTCCTACGCCTTGTGCCAGCTGACCAAAGTGGGAGCCGATGTCTCCTACACCAATGATCAACGCTATGCCACCTTCCGGGCTGAGCGCTGGCCCCACGTCGGACCAGTCTCTTCTATTTTGATTGGCAGCATACTGATTCAGGTTTTTCATCAATGCCCACATCGTGGCGAACATGTGCTCGGACACCGACTTGCCATAGGCGCCGCTGGCGTTGGTGACCATCGTGCCTCGTGGCAGCACGCCCGGACGAATATAGGCATCCACTCCGGCGCTGAACGTCTGCAACCATTCAAGACGCGTGTACTGCGGTGCTTCAGAAACCGGGAAATTGCCGATGACGGCAGTGGCCGCACCTCGAAGCTCCTCGGGAACCGAAGCATGCCAAACCATGTCCGTGCGATGGCTCTCATCGCCGACGAAACGCTGCGGCACATCGCGCGCGGCCTTGACGAAGGACTGTCGTTCCGCTTCGTTCAGCGGCAGGCAGTTGACGATCAGTTTGTGCGAGTTTTCAATTCCCATGTGTCACCAACCTAGGCCGCAGGGCGGATAATACGATCCTCCCCCTCTCTCTCTTTCCCCTCCCCCCTTCGCGAATATGTACCGCTAAGACATCGTCACCGGTACATATTCGCGAGGAAAGACAAGCTTTTGATAGAGGATCAAACAACAAGCGCTGAGCGGCACATAGCACAGACGGCGTATCTCGCGAATATGTACCACTGAGGTGCCGTCAGTGGTACATATTCGCGAGATCTGCGGGACGGGCGCATATTTGCGAGGAAAGGAACGGGACGTCAGCGGTCACGTGATCAACGGGAGGGGACGGTGCGACGGGCTCGAATGCGGAAGGCGGTTGCCAGGCAGCACCAGCCGATCACGCAGATCACGATCATCGTGGCGAAGGTCCATGCGCCGCCCACCGCAGTGGCGTGGGCGAACTGCGCAGTGCCTTCTTCGCCCGCACCGGCCTGTGCCACGGCCAAAATCGTGGAGAACAATGCCGTTCCTGCGGCGCCGCCGAACTGCAGACCAGTGTTGAAGATGGCGTTGCCGTCCGGGCGGAGCTGGTGAGGCACTTCGGAAAGACCGCTGGTCATCACATTGGCATTGCCGATGGCATAGAAGAAGCCGAAGATGAAATAGAATCCGGCCAATAGCGCGGGCGTCAAGTACATGGAAAAGATGAGCATCAGCACCGGCCCCGCGATAGCGATGCCAAGCGGAATAAGAATCGGTCGAACCGCGCCGAATTTGTCGTAGAACCAGCCGCCCACCGGCGCGCAGACGGCACCGATCAAAGCACCGGGCAGCACCAGAGAGCCAGCTACGAACGCGCTGACGCCAAGCGAAAGCTGAGCCACGTTGGTGATCACATAGCCATAACCGATGGCGACCAGCGGCAGCAGCGTATAGGCCACCGCGTGCAGCAGTACCGCCGGGTCACGCAATACGCCAAGACGCAGCAGCGGCGAGAACGCACGCTTGGAGCTTACGACGAACAGCATCAGCGACCCCAAGCCGATGATCAGGCTTACCACAGCCACGATGCCGGAACGCAGGGCCGCTCCCCCGCTCACGGCCGCGCTGACGGCCACGCCACCTTGGTTGAGGGCGAGCACCAGACCAACCAGCGCGATGATGATGGAGCCGAGCTGAATCGGATCAAGATAGGCTGCCTCCGTGTCCGTACGCTGCTCGATGCAAGCGCAGCCGATAATCGCCGCGATGATCATCAACGGAATCGCGATGACGAAAATGGCCCGCCACGGCAGCACACTGGTGACCGCGCCGCCCACGGTCGGTCCGATGGCCGGAGCCACCGTGATCACCAGTGAGCCTACGCCCATCAGTCGGCCGATTTTGGAACGCGGCGACTGTTCAAGAATGATGTTGATCATTAGCGGCGTGGCAATGCCAGAACCGACACCTTGGATGATGCGGGCCACGATCATCAGCGGGAACACCGATGCGACGATCATGATGAGCGAACCGATAAGGCCCAGCGCAACGGCCGCAAGGAAAATGACCTTGAGGCGGAAGCGACGCTTCAGGAACGAGCTGATGGGCATGGTGGCGGCCACGGCCAACAGATAGATGGTGGTGATCCACTGCACGGTGGCGGTGTCCACGTGGAATTCGCGCATCAGGGAGGGGAACAGCACGGTCATCACGGTTTCGGTCAGAATGCCGATGAAGGCGAGCGAGCCCACGGCCACAATGGCGCCGATCAATTTCGGCGGAATCTTCTCGGTATTCAGTGCACGCGCCTGCTCAATTTCGGGCATGGAAAACTCCTCTACGTCCTTGGTTACTCAAAATGGAATGTCAGGTTTACCAACCGGCGTATGTGTCTCTACGCGCCCTCTGATAGGACCAGAACAGGTTCCGATGGCGCGCCCCGTTTATAGCCAGAACGTATTTTAAGCCCAAAGCCGGACTCATACGACACCACGTCGCTCATACTTCATGTGCCACGATCCGAAAAAACGTTGTGGGGCGCGGCCCGGACAGTCAGGCCGCGCCCCACAGCGCGATGAAAGGAAGAAAAAGGAGAGAAAGAGAAAGGTAATTCAGTTATTGCAGTTTTCAGTTATCGATATTCAGTTATGTGTTGTCCGCTTCGCGCCTTAAGACGTACGTCTCGGGCAAGCCGTACGTCTTAAGGCGCGAAGCAAGGCCTATTTCTTGTCGCCCACCGCCATCACGGCGCGCTGCAGGACCACGAAGATCAGGATCATAAGACCGATCACGATGGTGGTCCATTCAGCCGGAACGCCGAAGCTGGTGGCCAGCGGATCGAGCACGGAACGGACCAGTGCGCCGAGCACGGAGCCGAGCACGTAGCCGAAGCCGCCGGTGATGATCGTGCCGCCGATAACCACTGAGGCGATGGCGTCAAGCTCCCAGCCCACACCCACGGTGTTCTTGGCGGAACCGATGTTCGCCATGTACACGATGGAGGCCAAGGCGGCCAGCGTGGCGGAGGTCAGGTAGATCACGTACTGCGTGCGCTTGACCGGCAGACCCATGAGCTCAGCGGAGGAGCGGGAGCCGCCGATGGCGTAGATCGTACGGCCGGTGCGGGTGTGGTGCAGCAGAATGTAGCCGAACACCACCACCACGAGGGCGATGATCACACCGAGATTGATGCTCAGATCATGAGCGGCCTTCGGCTGGTCGATGAGCTTGATCTTCTCGGCGATGAAGTCGAAGTTGTTGCCCTCGGGGAAGGTCAGGGAATCGGTGGAGATCATAGAGGCAATACCGCGGGCCAGGAACATCGTCGAAAGGGTGGCGATGAACGGCTGCATGTTGAATTCCTCGATCAGCGCGCCGGCCAGCAGGCCGAACACCGCACCGAGCAGCAGCATGACGATCATGGCCACGATGGCGGGCATTCCGGCGTTGATGAGCTTCATACCCACCACAGCGGTGATGGCCACGATGGCGCCGACCGACAGATCGATACCGCCGGTCAGAATCGGCAGAGTCATGGCCACGGCCAAAATAATCAGATAGGCGTGATCGATGAACAGATCGGAGATGAAACCAAGACGCAGGTACGTGCCGAACATTGCCTGTCCCATGGCCATCATGAGGATGAAGATCACCACGGCCGCGAGGGTCGGAATCATCTGGCGATCGAGCTTGAAGCCCTTCTTGGGAGCCTTCACCTTGTTTGCCGTAGCTGTTGTCATGCTGCCACCGCCTTAGCTTGGGCCTTGAGCGCGCGCTTGCGTTTCATGTCCGCGCTCAGGTTATGAATCTTGGGAGCCTGCATCACGCAGATTACGATCACCACGATGGCGAAGAAGGCCGGGGTGGCCTCGGCGCTGACGCCCAGAGTGATGATGGTCTTGCGGATCATGGCGATGATCACGGCACCGATGGAGGAGCCGAGGAGGGAGAACTTGCCGCCGAGCAGCGAGGTGCCGCCGATGACGACTGCCAGAATGGCGTACATCTCAAGGTCCTGACCGGTCTTGGACACGTCCACGCGCATCACGGATGCGGTGGCGAACAGGCCGGCGATGGCCGCGAGGAAACCGGAGATGGCATAGACCAGGAAGAGGATCTGCTTGGGCTTGATGCCGGTCATACGAGAGGCTTCCTGATTGATGCCCACCGCCTCGATCATCATGCCCATGGCGGTCTTGCGGCACAACAGGCCAACCAGAGCCACGATGACCACAGCGATCACAAAGTTGGCCGGAATACCGAGGATGTAGCCGTTGGCGAACCACTTGAGCGGTTCGATGCCGGCCACGGCGCTGGCGTCGGCGTTTTCACCGGAGGTGATCACCTTGGCGAAACCACGGCCGGCGAGCATCATGATCAGCGTGGTGATGAACGGCTGGAGACCGAGCAGGGAGACCAGCGCACCGTTGATGCAGCCGATGACGATGCCCAGGGCCAGCGCGATGAGGATCGCAACCCACACGTTGACGCCGTTGGACAGCGTCTGCATGGCGGCTGCGCCGGAGACGGCCATCACGGAGCCGACCGAAAGGTCGATGCCGGCAGTGGAGATGACCAGCGTCATACCGGTGGCGATCATCAGGTAGCGGGCGGATTCCTGCAGCATGGTGATCAGCGGTCCGGCGAGACCGCCGGTGGTGGTGTTCCAGCTCAGAGCCAGGAAGTCATGCTGGAAGATGGTGCAGACGATGACCAAGAGAATGAATGCCACAATCGACCAGGTCAGATTGCTGCCCAACAGCTTCTTGACGAGGGTGTTGCCTTGCGCTTTTGCCTTTTCAGCCATCTCATGCCTCCTTTCCGGTGTTCACGTTGGTGTTGGCGATGGTTTCGACGATGGTCGCCTGGGAGACGGTGTCGTCGTTTTCGATTTCTGCGATCTTGTGACGATCCTTGAGGACCTCGATGTCGTCGGACAGGCGGACCACCTCTTCCAGCTCGGAGGAGATGAAGACCACGCCCATGCCCTTGGCAGCCAGATCGAGCACGACCTGCTGGATTTCAGCCTTGGCACCGATATCGATACCGCGGGTAGGCTCGTCGAGAATCAGCAGCTCGGGATGCGTGGCCAGCCAGCGGCCGATGAGCACCTTCTGCTGGTTGCCACCGGAGAGGTTCTTGATCGGGCGGTCCGGGTCTGCCGGGCGCACGTTCATTTCCTTCATGTACTTGTCGACGATCGCGTCCGCTTCCTTCTTCGGAATCGGCTTGAACATGCCACGCGTGGCCTGCAGGGCGATGAGGATGTTCTGGCGAACGCTCAGATCGCCGATGATGCCTTCATCGCGGCGGTTCTCGGTGGAGTACGCGATCTTGTTCTTCAGTGCGGTGTGCGGGTCGGAGATATTGACCTTCTTGCCGTTGAGCTCGTAAGTGCCCGAATCCGGCTTGTCGGCGCCGTACAGCAGACGACCGAGCTCGGTACGGCCGGAGCCCAGCAGGCCTGCGAAGCCGACGACCTCGCCGGCGTAGATATCGACATCCACCGGATTGATGGTGCCGCGCTTGCCCAGGCCCTTGACGTTGACGATCGGCTTCTCGCCGGGAGCGATCTCGCGGCGGGCCTTCTTGGCACCGATCTGAGAGAGCTCGGCGGCGGACTTGCCGATCATCATGCCGATCAGCTCGTCACGCGGGGTGTCCTTGGTCATGACCTCCTTGATGAACTTGCCGTTGCGCAGGATGGTCAGACGGTCGGTGATCTCGTAGATCTGGTCAAGGAAGTGGGAGACGAAGAGGATGGCCACGCCCGAGTCGCGCACCTTGCGCATGATCTTGAACAGGTCCTGCACCTCGTTGGCGTCCAGGGAGGAGGTAGGCTCATCGAGGATGAGCACCTTGGCGTTGATCACCATGGCGCGGGCGATGGCCACAAGCTGCTGCATGGCGATGGAGATGGAGCTCAGCGGAGTGTGCGGGTCGATATGTTCCAGACCCATCTGCGCCAGATAGATCTTGGCGGCTTCGTGGGTCTTCTTCCAATCGATGCCGAAAGGTCCGCGCTTCTCGTGACCCAGCATCACGTTCTCTCCCACGGAGAGGTTGGTGCACAGGTTCACTTCCTGATACACGGTGGCGATGCCGGCGTTCTGCGCGTCCAACGTGCCGTTGAACTGCTGGGGCTTGCCATCGACGACGATGGAACCGGAGTTGATCTTGTACACGCCGGTCAGAGCCTTGATCATCGTGGACTTGCCAGCGCCGTTCTCGCCCATCAGGGCGTGCACCTCGCCCGGGTAGAGCGTCAGATCGACACCGTCCAAAGCCTTGACGCCCGGGAATTCGATCGTGATGCCTTTCATCACGACGATAGGGGTTTTCTCTGTCATGTCTTTGCCTTATTCGGAAAAAGGGATGTTATCGTTTTGTGATATTTGAGCCCAACATGAGTGATGGTGTACGGGAAACGCTTGTCGAGGCGTTTCCTCGTACACCATCAGTGTCTGTTTGGTTGAGTTATCGCAGTATCGTGCGGACTACGCCCGTTGCGTTGCACGACTGTTCGGTCGATCAGTAGGCGCGGGTGCCGTTGTCCAGAGCTTCCTTGGCGCTGGTGGCGTCGAAGGTCTTGGAGTCGATCTCGATGTTCTTCTCGATCTTCTTGCCATCCAGGTAATCCTTGACGGCCTGAGCGGTCTCCTTGCCGAAGATCGGGTTGTACTCGATCACGTAGGAGAGGTCACCGTCGACCAGAGCCTGCAGAGCGTTCTTGGTACCGTCGATGGTGATGATCTTGACCTTGCCCTTGAGTCCGGCGGCGTCCACGGCCTGAGCGGCACCGAGGCCCATCTCATCGTTCTGGGCGAAGATGAACTGCGGATTCTCGGACTTGAACTTGTCGAGCAGGCCGGCGGTCACGGTCTTGGCCTCATCAGTGGACCAGTTGGCGGACTGGGAATCCAGCACCTTGATGTTGGAAGCGACCTTGGCGTCCCAGCCGGAGCCACGATCCTTCACCACGGACAGACCGGCGGGGCCTTCGAGGATGAAGCCGTTGGCACCATCCGGGAAGTTCTTGTTCACGAACTCGGCGGCCTGCTCGCCAGCCCATTCGTTGGACGGGCCGATGTGGGAGACGACGGCCTTGGCGGCAGCAGAATCCTTGACATCAATGTTACGGTCCACGGTAAAGACCGGAATCTCAGCCTCAGCGGCCTTCTTCAGGGACTCATCCCAACCGGAATCCTCAGTGGAGGACAGGATGATGGCATCCACCTCGTCGTTGACGAACTTGTTGAAAGCCTGAATCTGCTTGGACTGGTCGCCCTGCTGGGTCGGCGAGTACTTCAGATCAAAGCCTGCATCGGCAAAGGCCTGCTGGATATCCTTCTCGTTAGCGGTACGGAAGCCGTCCTCAGGACCGACGGCCACGAAGCCGACGACCTTCTTGCCGGAATCGCTGCTGCCGGAGTTGCTGGAGCCGCAAGCGGCGACGCTGACCAGAGCGGCAGCGGAAGCAACGAGAGCAATAGCCTTCTTCCAATTCTTCATGTGTGTACTCCTCCTCGAGCAGTATTACTGGATGATCGTTCATCCACATTGATGGAGCTTCTTTGATGTTTTCCATCGACAATCTCTAGTATGGTGTGAACGTTCTCGATGTTCAATCGTGAGCGATAACAGTTTGGTAACGGGTCCATAACAGTTTGATAACAGTCCTTCAAAACCGCATCAAACCGCCGTTTTGCATCACATACGCACGTCATAATAGTGAGTGGCTGCACGGAGGCATTCGCCGTCCGAGTACCGAACGGCAGAGCTGCCGTGTATAGATAACACACCACCGAACAACGACCATGTGCAGGAATGTACAAGAAAGGTGAACTATGGATACCGTATTTCTGATCATCAAGCAGGTGGAGGGCGTCAAGTCGCTGGCCGGCGTGGCCACCAACATCGGCGAGGCAGCCAAGCTGCTGGCCAAGTGGGAACCCGAATGCCCGGACAACTTCAACTTCCTGGGCACCAAGGAGGAGTATGGCGTGACCCGCCACCTGTTCAACATCCCGTTCAACATGGAGTACCTCATCTACGAGGTCCCGTTGAACTCCGAAGTGCCGGCCGAACTGTTCAAGAAGGAATACGGCGGCATCTGATCGCAATCGTATCAGGCATACACCGCCGCACCTGTAGCTACAGGTGTATAGAAGAAAACGGTCTGTAGGGAAACGATAAGCGGCACGGCATCGCTCCTACAGACCGTTTTCTTGTACAGGGAAACTGCCGCCCTATCGTGTTCCACGCTCGTCATGCCGCCAAATACGTATGTCGCGCAGCTACTGATAGCCACTGGTTCGAGCACCTGATCGGCACAGCCTCGACTACTGTGCGCCCAGCGCGGTGACCTGGCTATCGGCGATGGACCACGAACCGTCCAATGAGCCGGACACAGAACGAACAATGCCCAGATCATCAAGCACTGCAAGCCGGCGATACTGGCTGATCTGCCCGGCCGCCAAGGCAACGACGCGGTCATTCGGCAAACGTTGCGTTTTCGCAGGTCCGGGAGCGGTCTGCCGATACCCTTCCTGCTGGCCGTTGGCGTTTTGCGGCACTGAGATATACACCAAACTCAGGTCGTCGTAGAAGGTCAACAGCGACACGTTCTTCGCCACACTGACCGTAGCAGCCGTTCTGGCCAGTGTGGTGACCATGTCGTCGTCATTGCGCACCACACCAGTGACCACTACGCCGTTCATCGTCTCCCCGGAAATGGCCACTGCCAGACGCGAGCCTTCCGGCGAAACGGTGACGGCCGTCACCGAGCTGTCCGACGCCAGCCACGGCATCGACAGCTCGGATTCCTTACTGCCTTGCCGCACATACAGATTGCGGCCGTCCGCGCTCACTGCCCAGACTTCACCCTCGAAACCTGCGGTGATCGAACGCATGGGCGCGCCATCGAACATCTCCCCGCATGATGCTCCATCCTTGGTCAGGCATTCGACCACGTCATCACCGCGCAGCACGGCGCCGCCCACGGACGTGGAGAACGCCAACCCTTCGGCATCATCGAAACCGGACGCCTCTCCCACACGCAATGGGCTAGAGCTGGCGAGCGAGACCACATGACCGCCTGTCAACGTATACACATTCACTTTGGGTACATTGACGTCAAGCTGCACGTCCTCGTCGGCATCCGAGTAGTCCACGCCGTCACCGGTGATCTTAAGCGAGTATTGCGCATTGCCGTCCCCCAAGGTCAAACGAATACGATGCACGAGCATGGCACGCACCTCGTTCGGCAATGAACCCATCGCCTGGTTCAGGGTCACGACAGCCGTGCCATTATGTATCGGCACGCTATCCGCAGTGATTGCCACGCCATGCATATCCTGCTGCACAACCGCCCCCGACAACCAGTCGGAGGCGCGGGACAGCACTTCGCTGACCGCACGCACACGCCAATTGCGCCAGCTGAGCCAGCGCACGTCCGGCACCAACTGATTGCCGGAGGAACTCACCTGA
The DNA here is from genome assembly GCF_012932375.1 of Bifidobacterium olomucense. Taxonomy (GTDB): domain Bacteria; phylum Actinomycetota; class Actinomycetes; order Actinomycetales; family Bifidobacteriaceae; genus Bifidobacterium; species Bifidobacterium olomucense. The sequence goes on from NZ_JAAIIG010000004.1 coordinate 270,465, forward strand.
TAGACGGACACCTGACGGAAGATCTGTTCAAAATCAGCCGAAGAGATCACCACACCGTTCTCCAGCGAGGAGATGCGCCACTGGCCCTTGGTTTTGATGAGCGTATAGGCGATCTTGCTGGTTTTCGCAGAGTCGTCAGGCGTATATACGCCATGCGCATCGAGTGTGCCGACCACTTGCAGGCTCACTTCGACGATCAACGAGCTTTCGGCCCCTTGTGGAGCGCTCATTGTGTTGGCGCGCCGGCGGAAGTCGGGAGTGCCGGTGTATATGACGGCCGAAGCGTCACCGTTCCAGTCACCTGCCGCAGACGAGGTGAGGAATTGTTGAGCCACACGATAACCGTCGGACTGTACGCCGGCGGGCATGGCATCATAGAAGCCCTGAACGATTTCCTCCGGCTGAGCATCCTGTGCGGGACCCTCCGGGTTCGTATAGACACGTTGCGCCTCCTGCTCGTCAGGGGAAAGCGTCTGCACCAGGCCGGAAACCGGCAGCCCCAATGGACTGGCGCAAGACGCAAGACCGATGCAGCAGGACATAACGGTCAAAACGGTGACAGCCAGACGCCAGATGCGTGTATTGCGCTGATTTCCCCTCATAGCGGTCGTCCCATCATCGTGTCATGTGATTCCTCACGCTCGACCACCACGTTGCTGGAGGCCACGCCAAATCCGCCGATCACACCCATCTGGTCGCTGCGCTCCGAAGCGAAGTTCATCGGCAGCTCAGCATCCAAGATCTCCCCTTTGTCGGGGTCGCGCGGCAGCATCACCAAGAACCATGTACCCGAGCCTTTCACGGACCGGACGCGAATCGTGCCATGATGTAGCAGCGCGTCAGTCATCGCAATAGATAATCCCAGACCAGTGCCGCCGGTCATACGCGAGCGGGAGGGGTCGCCGCGCCAAAAACGATCGAAGACATGCGGCGTCTGTCCCGCGTCCATGCCCGCGCCGTAGTCTCGCACACTGATGACCACAGCCTTACGATTGACCGCCAGACGAACCTCCACTGGTCTGCCTTCAGCGAAGTCCACGGCATTGGCCAACAGATTGCGTACGATACGGATCACACGGCGAGAATCGATCCGAGCCAATACCTGTACGTTCGGCAGATCGACATGGATCGGCACCGTTCGTGCGGCAGCCACACCTGACACCTGTTCGGCAGCGGTCTCTATCGATTCCCTGACGTCGGTTTCCACCAAGTCCAGCGCGGCGTATCCGGCATCGTAACGGGATATTTCCAGCAGATCGGCGAGCAGATCCTGAAAGCGACTGATCTGGCCGGACAATAGTTCCACAGTACGCTGGGCGGCCGGATCGAATTCGTCTTTCTTCATCTCCAGCAGATCGGAGGCCATACGCATAGTGGTCACCGGCGTGCGCAGCTCATGGCTCACGTCCGACACGAAGCGTTTCTGGGCTACGGTCGCCTGCTCAAGCTCATTGATTTTCTGATTGAGTGAATCCGCCATCGCATTGAACGAGCGTTGCAGCACACCGATCTCGTCATTACGGTTCACGCTCACACGCGTGTCCAGATCGCCGCCGGCCAAGGTTTCGGCAGCGGTCGCCACATACTCCACCGGTCGCACGATGCCGCGGATCGTCAGCCACATCACCACTCCGATGGCGATGCTCAGCAGCACCCCGACCAACAACAACGTAAGCTGAATCTGCATCAGCGAACGCTGCTGCAACGTGTATGAATAGATGGCGAAGAATTCCAGATTGCCGGCAACACCGAATTCGAGCGTGGTGCCGAGCACGGCACCGGGCGTGCCGCTGCCGTTGACCGATATCGGCGATTCGATGGGCAGCTCGATAGGCTGGTAGAACACGTTGTCGTCCACATCGGAAGCCACGGCGGAACGCATGTCGTCGGAAATCAACGGCTCATAGCTCGGTTCGGTCGACACCGGGATGATCGAACGGGCCGAGCTGGAATCCCGACTCCACAGGTATACCCCCACCAAGTTCGAGGAGCCGTCCGACTGCATCGCCGAGGCCAGATCGTTGACCAGCTGCTGAATCTGCACGGTGGTGGTCACATCCGCCGCATCCAAGCTGGTTTGCGCCTGCTGCACCATATTCGAATAGTCGGAACGCGACTGCGAGGTGATCTGCGTGAGCACCGAGGAGCGTACGGACACCATCGAGACCATGGAGAACACGATGGCCACGGCCAAGGTCACGATCACGGTCATCGACACCGTGCGCGCCTGCAGGGACCGACGCACTTCGGCGCGTCCGTGGCGCAGCAGGCGACGAAAGCTGAAGCGGCGAGGCGGCTTGACGGCGTCCATCACATCAGGCTTCAGGCGTTACGAACTTGTAGCCGATGCCACGCACCGTCTGCACGATCTGCGGATTCTCCGGATCATCCTCCACCTTGGCGCGCAGACGCTGCACGTGCACGTTGACCAGACGGGTATCGCCGGAGTTCTCGTACCCCCACACCTTCTTGAGCAGCGTGGAACGGCTGATGGCTTCGCCTGCCGCGGCAGCCAGTACGAACAGCAGCTCGAATTCCATCGGCGTCAGGTTCAGAGCCTTGCCATGCTTGGTGGCGGTGTGCTCCAGCCTATCGATCACGATGGCACCGCGGTCCAGATGATTTGTCTCACCGCGAGCCGCATTCGCATTGCCGCCGCTCTCCTCACCGTCTGCCGCCACAGGGCGTGCGATGCGGAACCGGGCGCGGATGCGCGCCAGAAGTTCAGCCACTTTGAACGGCTTGGGTACATAGTCGTCGGCTCCGGCCTCCAGACCGGCCACCACATCGAGCGTATCCGACTTGGCGGTCAGCATGATGATCGGCACGTTCGAGGTCTCGCGAATACGACGGGCCACTTCAGTGCCGTCGAGTCCGGGAAGCATGACGTCGAGAAGAATCAGATCCGGCTGGACGGTCGGGAACATTTCCACGGCCCGCAGACCATCCATGCAGGTCACGGTCCGGAATCCTTCGTTTTCCAACACCAAAGACAGCATCTCACCGATTGCCTGATCGTCGTCCACAATGAAAATGGTCGCCATTGCCCGCCTTTCATCGAATATCTGTCCGCCCGCACAAACCACCGGTGAGCGAACGCCGCTGTTTCCTCATCACGGAACGTTGTGAGCGTTCTCACCTACGTTCCTGTTACCAATCCGTTATACTACTCCCCTCCCGGCTTCGGAAGCTGTCCCTGCTGACCTTGAAGGTTTCCCGCATGGGTTTGCGCCCGATCCCCCACCTGACTGTCGCCATGCAGGATAGGACGGATCTTGGCCAGACGCTGGCGCACCTCATGCTCATAGCCGCGATCGTTCGGATGATAGTATTCCGTGCCGCGCAGCTCTTCGGGCAGGTATTCCTGAGGAGCCACAGCTCCCGGCCAGTCGTGCGCATACCGGTAGCCTTCGTGGTTGCCCCACTCTTTCATCAGCTTGGTGGGCGCGTTCCTCAGGTACAGCGGCACCGCGCCGATACGACCGGCGTCCACATCCGCCAACGCTTGATTGATGGCGTTGTAGCTGGCATTCGATTTGGGGGCTGTCGCCACGGCGATGGTGGCTTCCGCCAAAATGATGCGCGCCTCGGGCATGCCGATCAATGCCACCGCCTGTGCGGCCGCCACGGTGACCTGGAGTATCTGAGGAGCCGCCAGACCCACCTCTTCGGCTGCGGCGATCATGATGCGCCGGGCGATGAACCGCGGATCCTCACCGGCCTTAAGCATGCGAGCCAGATAGTGGATGGCGGCATCCGGATCGGACCCGCGCATCGATTTGATGAACGCGGAGATCACATCGTAATGATCGTCACCGTCCTTGTCGTATCGCACCGTGGCGGTGTCCATCACCTTGGAGACGACTTCGGGGGTGATGATCGGGCGGCGAGCGCCTTTTTTGCGGGCCGCGTCACCGGTGAGCGCACCGGCCGCGGCTTCCAGTATCGTCAACGATTTGCGCGCGTCTCCCCCAGCCATGCGCACGATATCCGCAACGGCTTCATCGGTGGCCTTGACCTCGTTCCTCAGTCCGCGTTCATCGGCTATCGCCCGAGTGACCAGTTCCGTCAGCTCGTCCGGCTCAAGGGATTCGAGCTTGACGACCACCGATCGGGACAGCAATGGTTTGATAACGGAGAAGCTGGGATTTTCGGTCGTGGCTCCGATGAAGGTGACATCGCGGTTCTCCACGGCAGGCAGCAGCGCATCCTGCTGGGATTTCGAAAACCGATGCACCTCGTCAATGAACAGCACGGTCTCCTTGCCGGAGGCCACCAGCCTTTCATGGGCGCGACTCAGCACATCGCGCACGTCCTTGACGCCGGAAGTCACGGCGGACAGTTCCTCGAACACGCGGCCGGACTGCCCTGCCACGATGGTGGCGAGTGTGGTTTTGCCCACGCCGGGAGGGCCGAAGAGAATCACCGAACTTGGGGCCGTCAGACTCCCCCGGCTGGCCGGATTGGCCAACCGGCGCAGAGGGCTGCCCTCACCGAGGACATGCTGCTGACCGATCACCTCATCCAACGTGCGCGGACGCATGCGTACGGCAAGCGGACGGGTCACGCCTTCCGGCGCATCCGTGGCCCCAAACAGATCATTCTCAGTCATGTTCATCACTGTACGACATCGGTCGAACATCCGTTCGATGCAATCGCGGCTTAATTGCCGACCTTGTAGTCGTAGAACACCACTTCGCCGCTTTCCTGCGTGGCGTCCAGATCAACCACACCTTCGATGGCCCAATCATGGTCGCCATCGGAGTCGTCGATGATCTGGCGGACCTTCCACGTATGCTCGTCGCGTTCATGGGTATCGTCCAGCATGAACAGCTTGGGCGAACGGGCGTCCGCGCCGATGCCCACATACTCGTGCTCGTCGTAATAGTCGTCGAGCGCATCCTCCCACTCGTGTACGCCATAGCCCCAATCCTTGTCGAGCGCGCCCAACGTATCGGGATCGTCCAAATCCATGAGCTGCACACGGCGGAACAGCGCGTTCCTGACCAACACGGTCAGACCTCGACGGTCTTCGACCACTTCGTCGCGGCGGCCCGGCGCGGCAAGCGACGCAGCCGCCTCGGACGCGCTGGATGAATCGGCACCGGCGTTCTCCCACTCATCCACCAGCGAGGAGTCGATGGAGCGCACCAGCACACGCAGCCAAGCGATGATGTCTTTCAGCTGCTCGTCGCGTTTCTCGGGCGGCACAGTGCGGGCCAGCGTGCGGTAGGCATCCGACAGATAACGCAGCAACGTACCTTCAGAGCGGGCAATGTTGTATCGGGCAATGTAACCGGTGAAGTCGGAAGCGGTCTCCACCATGTCGCGCACCACGGATTTGGGGCTCAGGAAGTAGTCGTTGGCCCATGGCACGTCGTGACGATACTGATCGAACGCAGCGGTGAGCATATCCTCCAAAGGCTTCGGGTAGGTGATCTCCTGAAGCTTGTCCATGCGTTCGTCGTAGTCGAGACCGTCCGCCTTCATATCGGCGAGCGCCTTGTCTCGCGCCTGACGCTCCTGTGCGCGCAACACCTGCTTGGGGTCTTCCAATGTGGCTTCGGCCATAGAGATCACGTCGAGCGCATACGTGGGCGATTCGGGATCGAGCAGTTCGAGCGCTGCCAGCAGGAATGGGCTGAGCGGCTGGTCGAGAGCGAAGTCGTCCGGCATATCGAGCGTCATGTAGTAGTTCTTGCCGCCATCAGCGCGGTCTTCGGTTTCGATGACTTCCGTATCGAACAGGGTCTGGAAGATCTCGTCGGCGCGCTGGTGCAAATGCTCCTTCTGCTCGGGGCTTTGCGCGGAGTCGTCGATGAGGTCGTCGACGCGCGCCCGGGCGTCGCCACCCTGCTCGACTTCGTTCAGCACCATCGAATGCGTGATCTTCAGGTGCGGGACCAGCGTTTCCGGGGCGGCGTCGATAAGCTTGTCGAACGTGGATTGGTTCCAGGTGACGAAACCTTCAGGCGCCTTCTTGCGCTTGATCTTCTTGAGTTTCTTCGGGTCTCCCCCGGCCTTGGCCACGGCTTTGGCGTTCTCGATCTCGTATTCGGGGGCTTCGGCGATCACCAAACCTTCGGTGTCGAAGCCCATACGCCCCGCGCGCCCGGCGATCTGATGGAATTCGCGCGCCCTGAGTCTGCGCATTTTGGTGCCGTCGAATTTGGTCAAGGCGGTGAGCACCACCGAGTGAATCGGCACGTTGATGCCCACGCCGAGCGTGTCCGTGCCGCAGATCACCGGCAGCAGGCCTTGCTGGGCGAGTTGTTCGACGAGTCTGCGGTAACGCGGGAGCATGCCGGCGTGATGGATGCCGACTCCCGTACGCAGAAGCCGCTGCAGAATCTTGCCAAACGCGGTGGTGAACTTCACACCCTTGATGGCCTCGGCGATGGCAGCGCGCTGCTCCTTGCTCGACACACCGGTGGAGGCGAGCGCCTGCGCGGTCTCCAACGCGGCATCCTGCGAGAAATGGACCACGTAAATAGGAGTTTCACCGTTGCGGAAGGCGAGCTCCACGGTTTTCTCCAGCGGGTCGAGCGTGTACTCGTAGCTCAGTGGCACCGGGCGGGGCGCGTCGGCGATCACATCCACATCCGGCGTGTCGTTGAGGTCGGCGAGCTTGTTGGCGATGGCATCCACGTTGCCCAGCGTGGCACTCATCAGGAGGAATTGGGTCTGCGGCAGGGTCAGCAGCGGCACCTGCCAGGCCCAGCCTCGCTCCGGGTCACCGTAGTAGTGGAATTCATCCATGGCCACAAGCCCCACATCCGCATGGACGCCTTCGCGCAAGGCCTGGTTGGCGAGGATCTCAGCCGTGCAGCAGATGATCGGCGCATCGGCGTTGATATGGCTGTCGCCGGTGATCATACCCACGTTGTCGCGGCCGAACACTTCCACCAGATCGAAGAACTTCTCGGAGACAAGCGCCTTGATGGGGGCCGTGTAATAGGAACGGCGGCCGGTGCACAGGGCGGCGAAATGCATGCTGAGCGCCACCAGCGATTTGCCGGAGCCGGTGGGCGTGTTGAGGATCACATGGTCACCGGCGAGAAGGTCCATGATGGCCTCCTCCTGATGCGGCCACGGCTCGATGCCCTTGACGTCCGCCACCCAATCAAAGAAACGTTCGTAGATGTCGTCGGCCGTAAGGTTGCGTTCACGTTCGTCGCCGTCCCATTCGGGGGCGAGCCGCCCCAAAGAGCCATAATCCTTCTCGTCAGTCATAATTGCCTAGCTTACTAGCGGGCCGCACATCTCTCTTTCCCCCCATACGTCTCCACACGCGTCTCCGCACGCCCTTTCCCATACCTGGCTCCTCCCATGCTGCGGTCTTTCCCGCGCGTCTACGCGCCGGCGAGGCGACGGCGGGCTTCAGCCGGGTCCACGTTTGCCTCCAGAGGCGGCCAGATCATGTTCATGTTCTTCAGCGTGGTGCGCAACAGTTCGGAGACCACGGCCCGGGAATACCAGCGATTGTCGGCGGGCACCAGATACCACGGGGCTGCGGCCGTGCTGGTTTTCTCGAATACCTCCTGCCATGCGTCCATGTAATCATCCCAGCGTTCACGCGCATCCAGATCAGAGACATCGAATTTCCAATATTTGGTGGGATCTTCGAGACGACTCAGGAAATGACGCTTCTGTTCCTCCCGGCTGACCACGAGAAAAATCTTGATGATGGCGCAACCCGATGCGGCAAGGTCATGTTCGAAGGCGTTGACGAGATCGTACCGTCCACGCCACACGTCCTCGGGGTACGTGCCGTACACGTGCGGCATAACGATATCTTCGTAATGAGAACGGTCGAATACGGCAATCCAGCCAGGGTCAGGCAGCTCGCGCTCCACGCGCCACAGGAACCCGTGTTCCAGTTCCTCGGCCGTAGGCTTGCCGAAACCATGGTAGTGGATGCCCATCGGATCGCCCTGCCGGAACACGTGGCGCACGATACCGCCTTTGCCTGAAGCATCCATACCTTGCAGCACGATAAGCAGCCGACGCGGTGAGCCTTTGACGCCATTGGCGTACATCAGCCGTTGGTAGCGGGCGATCTCGGAAGAACTCAGATCGATGAACCGTTCGCCGTCGAACTTGTCGCCGTCGAATCCGGGAGTGGAATCGCCGTCCGCATCCTGTACCCGTATGCCATGATGGAACATAAGCCGTTGCGCGGGCGGCAACGACCATACGGCACTCAGCAGTTCGCTGGATTTCGCCGCGTTGGCGAGCCGTTCGGCCACGGTCTCGCTTTCCTCGATCATGCCGATGCGGTCTTCAGCCTGTTTCAGCGCACGGTCGATGCGTTTGCCTGATTGCTTGCCAGGTTTGCCGACCTTGCCGGTTCTGCCATCACGCGACGTTTTCTTGTCATCCTTGACCATGGAAGCGATTGTACCGCCTTTCGCCTCATTCACTGCGAATAATCACAGGACTTGGCTTGCGGAAAACTCCTAGAATGGAGATCGGGAGCAATCGTATGGGTTGCGTAATCCGAGCGTGGATATGGGATGTCTTTAAAACCCGAAGGAGCGAATATGAACTGCCCTCATTGCGGCACGCCTTGTGAGCCAGGCACTCAATTCTGTTCCGAATGCGGTGGACCGTTAATCGCCTCAATCGATGCGGCAGGCGGCATGTACGGAACGAATGCGTCGAACGGGCAGCCCACGGCCGTGCCGGCACCGCCTGCATCATCCACATATCCTCAGCAATCCGGCATCCCAACGCAACCGATACCGGTAATGCCGGGTTTGGGCGATTATGCCGCCAGCGGACCTGCATATCGCACGTCAGCCACGGCACCGGCTCCCGATGCTCCGGCTTCGTCCGCCACCGCCGGGCCTTCTCCCCACACAACGCGCAGGAAAACGACCATCATCGTCGTTATCGTTGCCGTCCTATGCGTGGCGACATTGGTGCTTTCCTCCGTGCTGCTGTGGACGACGTTCACCAGCAAGTCCAACGTAACATCATCAGCGCAGACGACGGACTCGCAATCCACCGACTCCGATTCGTCCGGCACTTCCGACGGCGATGCGTCAGACTCCTCACATTCATCTGATTCCGATTCCTCCGATTCGACCGATTCCTCCGATTCGACCGATTCATCATCGTCGAAGAAGCGCAAGAAGCGGTCCGCCGATTCCGAAGACTCCGCGAAGAAGAACGGTTCCGACGATTCCGACGATTCCAAAACACACGGCGAATCCACCGACTCCTCTGATTCCGATGATTCCGAGCCGCCCTCCTCCACGTTGAAGCCGTATTCCAAGCGTAATTTCACCATCAGCGTTCCGGACAACTTCCAAGAGGTCGGCGGCACCAATGAAAGTCCGGGGTTCACGTTCGAGGGATCAGGAGTGGAGATTCTGGCCGGGACCACCACCAATCCCGGCCGTACGGCAGCCGAAGAGCTGGACGAGCTCAAAGCCCGCGCCGGAGTGGACATCGCCTACGAGCTCAATGCCGACCCGTCCATATACGTCAGTTATGAGAAGGATGGCGACATCTACTACATCAAGGAATGCGTTTCGGCGGACAGCATCATCAGCGTACAGATCACATATCCGAAAACCGCGCGCGCATATGGCGATCCGTTAACGGAAACCGTGCCAGCCACCCTGCAGTTCACCGAATAACGGTACCGTGCGGCGCGACTCCCAAAAAACATCCCCAAAGACACCCCAAAGACAACTGTCCGCTCTACTTACGGCGACGGCGCACGGCGGGAACAGCGACTCCGATGAGTACAGCGGCCGCTGTCGCGACGCCCGTCACGATCAGGGCGTATCGCTGAGCCACATGCACTGTGGCGAGGTCTGGGCCAGCGGCGAGCGCGGAGTGTTCACCGGCGAGCGCGTCGGAAGCCGGATGATCGCCCCTGTCGGCGTACTGCGCGTTGACGACTTCCGGGCCGCTCAGCGCCGTCTGGTCGGCGGTCTCCACCTTGATCACATCGCCTTGCTCGTTGAGGGTCACGCGGGCACACAGGGCTTTGGCCCAATTGATGCGCTGCCATCCTTCGCTCGACTGCCACAATGGGTAGCCGGAGTCGAGCGCGGTAGCTTTGAGGATGGCGTTGCGCTGGTCGGCGTGCAGTTGCGGATAGGCGAGGCGCAGTACGTCCGCCGCGCCTTTCGGTGCCGTGAAATCCTTGCCGGCTTGGGACATGTTTTGCGGGAAGTTGTACGTCATACGAGCTGTGTAGACGCGTACGGCCGAAGTTTGGTCTTCGACCGGTTCAGTGGCCACCGGATCAAGGAAACCATTGGCGTAACCGCCGGTACCGTTGGCTTTGAGCTTGGCGATGCATTCGGCCAATGTGGAGCCGTGACCGTCCGCCGCGCACCGCTCGGTCAGATAATCGCGCAGCTGACGGGCGGCGGGGATGATGGACGCGGCGAATTCGTTATGCCAGTATTGTCCGTTCTGTGCCGAAGCGCCGATGCGCCCGCCCATGATATCAAGCGGATAATGTACGCCGAGCACGATGCGATTGTTGCCCGCTTCAGAGGCCCGGGCCATGATCTGCGGAGCGAGTTCAGGCAGAAGACCGGCCAGCGCGATACCCCATGAGTAGGCGGCAGTGGTGTGACCGGAGGGGTAGGAGCTGTTTTTCTGCAGGGTGGAATAGCCGGGAATGTGGTCTCCCCAGGAAGGGGCCTGTTTGATGTCAAGCGTGGCGGGCAGACCAGCCAGATCATTGGTGCCGTTGAACGTGCTGCGGGACCGGTCCAGATACGGCCTGGGATGCATGGCCGCGCGTTTGGTCTGGAATGTGGGTGCCACATTGAAGGTGAAGATGTCGGAGACCAACCCCAGCTTGCCTTGCTGGAACCCTTCCTTCATATAGGTACCGAGCACCGGGCCAAGGGCGTCCGGCATGGTCTCCTCGCCTTGCAGGTCGGAGTCGATCAGGGCGCGCTTGCGTTGGCTGTTCAACCCATTGTCATCGGTGTGTTCAGCACCAAGATGGTTGATCTCAACGGCAAGATCCTGATCCATCTTCATGGTTTGAACGTCGAGTACCTTGCCGCCGTGGGAGGCGTCCTTGGGAGCCTGCCAATAGTGTTTCTCGTAGTCGGACAGCAATGAGACCCAGTCGGGATCCGGCAGATCGGTCTCGGTGGCACCCGACGCAACCGGCATGGACTGAGCAGCTTGCGCGGCCTGGGCCCTGACCGGAGTCACGATCGGCATAAGTCCCAACGGCAATGTTACGGATACTGCAAGCGCACATACGCAAACGGAGGATAGGTTGCGGAACAGCTTCATGTGTTCCAACCTATCCTCCGCAAAAGTACGTAGCGCACGCGCCAGTCAAACACTCGGTGAACTCTTCGTGCCGGCCTAGCGCATGGCTAGCTCAGACCGTCAGATCTTGGAGTGGCCTCCGAGGTTCGTGTGGCCTTTGCCGATGTCGTTGCCGTGTTTGAACGTGCGCTCGATCTTCGGCATGGGGTCGACGTGACCGGAGTGGCCGTTGTGATCCTCCTCGCCGCCATTGAGCTTGGCGGGTTTGGATTTGCGCTTCTGCTCGGCCTTAAGGAACGCCGGGAACTCGCCTGTTTCCGGATCGATCTGCGAGTCGGGCTGCGTGGGATCATACCCTTGCTCGTACTTGGTCTTGCGCCAGTTGCGAATCGAAGCGTTGGTGCCACGGTGATGGACATGGTACTTGCGCGGCGCACCACCGAACGGCAGTTCCTCGACTTCCTTGGCCACGGCGATCTGGTTCACGTTGGAGGCGTCGCCGGCGGCGATCGGCGCGACCGGTTCAGGTTCGGCAGGTGCGGCCGTACGCTGTTGCATACGCTCCGGCAGCCATTCGGCAAGACGCGACAGCAGCCAGCAGGCGACGAAGTAGATCACCGCGGCCATGACCAGCGTCTGCAGGATGTTGAAGTACATCGAGCCGAGTCGGCGCGATTCCTGCAGCAGATCGGTGTACATGATGATTGAACCGAGCGCGGTATCCTTCAACACCACCACCAGCTGGGTCACGGCGGCCGGCAGCATGGCGTAGACGGCCTGAGGCACCTCGATCTCCATCAGGGACTGTGATTCGGTCAGACCTAGAGCCAGTGAGGCTTCACGTTGGCCATTGGGCAGGTTGCCGACGCCGGAACGCACCAACTCGGCCACCACGGAACCGTTGTACAGCACCAAGGCGAGCACCACGGCCCAATATGAGGGGCTCGGCAGACCGGCGAATGCGAACCAACGCCAGAAGAAGATCATGAGCAGCAGCACAGGTACGGCACGGCAGAACTCCACGATAATGGCGGATACGCCGCGTACCAGCGGGTTCGGCAGCAGTCGTCCGATGCCGAAGACCAGACCGAAAATCACTGCACCGATCACGGCCACAACTGTGGCCTTGACGGTCATCCACAGGCCCGGCAGATAGAAATCGGTCCACGCCTCACGCTCCACAGCGGGCTTCCACAGCTCCCAGCTGAGCTGGTTTTCACCGTCCGGCGGATTGTGCAGGCGCAGAAGGACCAGTACCACAAGCACGGCGACGATGACGCCGGCGACCCAGTTGGCGGTGCGGATAATACGGCGGCCCTTGGGACCGGGCGCGTCGAAAAGCACGGAATTCGAAGTATCGGCCATGACGTCACCTCCTCACGGCGAGTTTGTTGGACAGATACGTGGTGAGCATGCCGATCGGGATGATCAGGATCACATAGCCGAACGCGAAGATCAGGAAGATCTGGATGATTACGTCCGGGCGGAATTCGATCATCTCGCTCATCAGCGACGATGTCTCGGTGGAGACGGATGCCGCGGCGGCCACAGTGGAGTTCTTGAGCAATGCGATCAGTGTGTTGCCGAGCGGCGCGACAGAACCGCGGAAGGCCTGCGGCAGGATGATCTCGGTGGCGGATTGCATGAAGCCCAAGCCCAGCGCACGTGCGGCTTCGGCCTGACCGAGCGGCACCGTGTTGATGCCGGAACGCAACGATTCACACACGAATGCCGCCGTGTAGAGGCTCAGGCCCGTGACGGCCAGCCAGAAGAAGTTCGTAGCGAAAGAATCGGAGAAGCTGAGTTTGAGCTGCGCATAGGCACCCAACACCATGAACACCATGATGATGGTCAGAGGCAGGTTCTTGAACAGCTCTACGTAGGCGCTGGCCACCGCGCGCAGCGAGGAGATCGGCGAGATGCGCATGACTACGAGGATCACGCCGAGCACCAGCGAGAACAACGCGCTCCATAGCGTCAGCTCGATGTTGACCAAGAAGGCACCCAGCACATCGTACTGGCTGAAGAGTTCCAGGAATCCGTTCATCAGGCGTCCTCCCCCTCGCTCGGCGTGGGCGGGTTGTAGCGTACATCGGGCGTGTAATCAGTGCCCGCGGTGTTGTCGGCCACGGCCTTCTTCCAAGAGCCGTCCTGAATCATGTCCGCGATGGCGTTGTTGATCTTGGTGGCGAGCTTCGTATCGCCCTTCTTGATGCCAACGCCGTAGTATTCCTGCGTGAACGGCTTGCCGACCACGCGCAGCTTGCCGCGCGAGGCGGAAGCGAGGCCAGCCAAAATGATGTCGTCGGTGGTCACCGCATCCACGATGCCGGAGAACAGGGCGGTCGCGCATTCGGCGTAACCGGGCTGTTCCATAAGCTGCACTTCGGAGGCGAACTTCTCCTTGACGGTGGCGGCGGAGGTCGAACCGGTTACGGAGCACAGACGTTTGCCGTTCAGATCCTCGGGGCCGTTAATGGACTGATCATCCTTACGCACCAGCAGATCCTGACCCGCCACGAAGTATGGGCCGGCGAAGGAGACAGCCTTCTTGCGCTCGTCGGTGATCGAGTAGGTGGCGAGAATCATATCCACGTCACCGTTCTGGAGCATGGCTTCACGCTGCTTGGACGGGGCTTCCTTCCATACGATCTCATCCTCGGAGTAACCGAGCTTCTTGGCGATGTACTTGGCCACATCCACGTCGAAGCCCACATAGGTGCCGGACTTCTTGAAGCCGAGCCCCGGCTGGTCGAATTTGATACCGATGCGGATCTTGCCCGCCTCGTCTTGGCCGCATGCCGCGAGCGACATGGTGCAGGCCACGGCGGCCAGTGCGGCGACCACCCGCATGACCCTCCGTTTCATGGTATTGGTAACAGTCATATTCGTATCGTCTCTTCCCTTGCTTCCTCGCTATCGTCCCCGGAATCAGTGGGTGAGGATCTTCGAGAGGAAGTCCTTGGCACGATCGGTCTGCGGATGCTCGAAGAATTCGTCCGGCGTGTTCTGCTCCAGAATCTGGCCATCGGCCATGAACACGATGCGATCGGCGGCCTTGCGAGCGAAGCCCATCTCATGGGTGATGCAGATCATGGTCATGCCTTCATGGGCAAGCTCGACCATGACGTCCAACACCTCGTTGACCATTTCCGGGTCGAGGGCGGAGGTGGGCTCGTCGAACAGCATCACCTTCGGGCGCATGGCGAGCGCGCGGGCGATGGCCACACGCTGCTGTTGGCCGCCGGAAAGCTGAGACGGCATCTTGTTGGCCTGAGAGGCAACGCCCACACGATCCAGCAGATCCATGGCAAGCCGTTCGGCTTCCTTCTTGTCCATATGACGCACCTTGATGGGGGCGAGCGTCACGTTCTCCAGAATGGTCTTGTTGGCGAACAGGTTGAAGGACTGGAACACCATGCCCACTTCGGCGCGCAAGCTGGCCAGCTCCTTGCCTTCCTGAGGCAGGGGCTTGCCGTCGATGCGGATGTCGCCGGAATCGATGGTTTCCAGTCGGTTGATGGTGCGGCACATCGTGGATTTGCCGGAACCGGAAGGTCCTACGACCACGAGCACTTCACCCTTGGTGACCTTGAGGTTGATGTCCTTGAGGACGTGGAGATCGCCGAAGTGCTTTTCGACGTGGGTAAGCTCGACAAGCGGTCGGCCTGCGGATTCATTGCCCGGCACCAGCGGCGTCACAGGGCGCGTTTCTTCTTGTTTCTCTGACATAAGCGGCCAGTATAACGGCACTGTGTTACCGAAATAACACCAGCCGGACATGGAACGTTCACTATATGAGACAGATACCAAGACGCGCGGCAGACGCGCTCAACTCCCCCGGTTTACGGTCATGTGGCGAGACCCTTCAGGCACGAGGTCTGCCGAGCGCGGAGACGAACTGCACGCCGGGAATGTCCGCGAAAATCGAGCCGTCCACCACGAGCTTGGACGGGCGGATGCCGGAGCCCAGATACAGTTTCGGGATCGAAAGAATATGCTGGTCCACGAGCAGCGGCCAGCCTTCCGGCAGTCCAATCGGAGACATGCCGCCCGATTCCATGCCGGTGGCCTCCACTGCCGCGTCGATCGGCGCGAAACTCACCTTGGACACCTCCAACGTGTGCTTGACCACGCCGTTCAGATCGGCACGCGTATCCGCCGTAACGAAGGCAGCGGCGAATTCCGGTGGTGCTTTTCGAGTCTTGTGCGTATGGACCACCACCACGTTGCCGGTGATCTCGAACGGGATGCCGTATTTCGGGCACCACAGGTCCGTATCCGATTCCTCGTCCGTATTGATGGTCACGCCCAGAATCTTGGACTCCGGCACGCCGGCATCCACCAGTGCATTGAGCTTGTCGAACACCGGCTTGGCCAGCAGATCCCCGTCATGCCAGTCCAGAATCTCCAACGTCATATGCATCCCCCT
The DNA here is from genome assembly GCF_012932375.1 of Bifidobacterium olomucense. Taxonomy (GTDB): domain Bacteria; phylum Actinomycetota; class Actinomycetes; order Actinomycetales; family Bifidobacteriaceae; genus Bifidobacterium; species Bifidobacterium olomucense. Next base: position 286,159 of record NZ_JAAIIG010000004.1, read on the forward strand.
CATGCTGCACTCACACTTATGGCATCCGGCGGCACACCTTCGCAAATCCACTGGTTATCACCAAGGACAGGTCAAGGACGGTGCCGCTGGCTTTCAGTCGTTCCCTGTTCACGGGGAACCTCACCTTTGACAGCAATATAGCGATGGCACGATGAGGCAACACCGTTCCCCTTATATGTATTGTTTATGGCTGTTTATCTATGGGTCTTTGTCATCGCATAACGATTTATCGTCCAAAGCCCGCAAGTTCCAAGAACCATTCGTCATGGGAGACCACGATCAACGCGCCCGGATATTCGGTCAGCAGCCGTGCCAAAGCCTTTTTGGAGGTCAAGTCAAGATGGTTGGTCGGCTCATCCAGCACGATCAGCTGCGGGCCGGCCGGCAGCGCCAAGCACAGCAACAGCTTACGCAGCTCCCCAGGCGACGGCCGCCCCGAGGCCAGCAGCCGGTCCGGGTTCGCATCGAGCCGCGCATACGCGCTCAACACCTGCGCCCGCGTCTCGGCCGGTAGCGCAAACAATCGATTCATGGCGTCGTTCCGATCCTCATCCGTAGTGTTCTGCGCGATAGTCAGGCGTGGTACGTCAACCGCATGAGCAAGCATCGCGGCCACCAGTGACGATTTACCGGCTCCATTCGGTCCGGTCACGGCAACATGATCGCGTGGACCGATCGAAATCGCCGGAATCATGAGCCCTGTCGCCGTATCGCCATTCTCAGACGGCGATAGGCGAATGCGGTTGCCGGACTGAATCGCGTGACACAGCGGCGGCATCGGTTCGTCGTCTTCGTCCGTTTCCCCAAACCGAATCAGACCCGGTTCGAGCCGAACAATCTCGCGGCAATGCGCCGGCTTGATATCCATCCAAATGGTGCCCTCGTATCGTTTGGCCGGCGACGACATCTCTTCCGTTTGTCGCTTCACGGCGGCAAGACGCCCATCCAACTGGCTGTAGGCGCGAGTCACGCCCCGATCAAGCCCGGTCATCTTCGCCAATTGCCGGCGATTACGGGCATCGTGATCCCGCCTATCGATACGTTCACCGTGCTGTTTATTCGATTCCACCTGCTGAACCTTGGCGAACCGTTGCGCTTTCACGGCTGCCAGACGATCGGCTTCCCGTTGCAGCGCATCCGCACGCGCCGTGTCCGCACCGTCTCGTAGCGCAACCTGCTGCGAGGCCTCGGAGTATCCGCCCCGGAGTGTGGTTACCACCGTCATATTGCGCGAACTCACATGGCGACGTTCAAACATCACGCAACGCATGCACGTTGCATCGATCAACTTCACATCATGCGAAACCACAACTCCTATGCCCCGATATCGGCGTATCGCGGCAATGATGTGTTCACGCGCCGCGGCATCGACGTGATTCGTCGGCTCGTCAAGGATGAGCGCATCCGGTCGCATCGCCATCGCGCAAGCAATCTGCAATCGCTTTTGCTGTCCGCCGGAAAGCTGCGCATACCGGTACGGCCAGTCGTCTGCCACACCCAAGTCATCGCGTATGGCAATCGCATCAGGCGACCAGTCAACGGCAAAATCCTCCAAATTATCCGGTGCGACAGCCGTGTCTTGCGGACAGTGTCCGATGATCATCCGTCACGGATCAGGCGCGACGGTTCCTGCATCAGGCCGTAAGTTACCACGCGCGATCGCCATCAGCGTGGACTTGCCGATGCCGTTGTCTCCCACTACGGCAGTCCAGCCGACGGGAAACGCCACGTCAACGTTCTCAAACAGGGGTTCCGGAGCGTCCGGATATGCAAAGGTGATCCCATGCATCGTAAGCATTGTTGGCTGCATGATTCACGCCTTTCTTGCAGACTCCGCCATATCGGCCGAGACCAATGATAACGTGACGACATAAGGAGCGGCCGACATACATATCAGTCATACATATAAGTAATGGGCCTTACACGGTTCAAAACCATGCAAGGCCCATTGCTGAGTGTTCGTAGAAAACTGAATAACGCGTATGGCACGCAAAGCACACCGAAGGAAGCGGCACAAGGGTACCGCGACCAAGGAGCAACGCAGCTAACGCTCTGTTATCCAGTTATCCAGTTATCCAGTTATCCAGTTATCCAGTTATCCAGTTATCCAGTTTTCTGTTCAGTCTTCGTCCTCGTCCGGGTCGTAATCGACACCGGTCTCGGCACGCTGTTCGTCCGTGATCGGAGCCGGGGCACCGGTCAGCGGGTCGCGGCCGCCGCCGGCCTTCGGGAAGGCGATGACGTCGCGGATGGTGTCGGCACCGGCCAAGATGGACACGGTACGATCCCAGCCGAGAGCGATGCCCGCGTGCGGCGGAGCACCATACTTGAAGGCCTCAAGCAGGAAGCCGAACTTCTCCTGAGCTTCCTCGGGAGAGATGCCCAGTACGTTCAGGACGCGATCCTGAATATCGTCGCGGTGGATACGGACGGAACCGCCGCCCATCTCCTCGCCGTTGCAGACGATGTCGTAGGAATCGGACATGGCATGCTCGGGATCCTGATCAAACTTGTCGATCCAATCCTTGCTCGGCATGGTGAACGGGTGGTGCATGGAGGTCCACTTGGAGTGGCCGACCGCCACATCGTCGTCGTCCGGATCGTCGGTGGGCTTGAACAGCGGGAAGTCCACAACCCAAGTGAAGGCGAACTTCTTCGGGTCGAGCAGACCCTCGCGGCGGGCGAGCTCCACACGCACGGCACCCAGCAGCAGCTGGGAGGATTCACGGGAACCGGCGGCGAAGAACACGGCATCGCCCGGCTCGGCACCCACGGCCTCACGCAGGCCGTTGCGCTCCTCTTCGGACAGGTTCTTGGCCACAGGGCCCTTCAATTCGCCGTCTTCGGCGAAGACCACATAAGCGAGGCCCTTGGCACCACGCTGCTTGGCCCACTCCTGCCAAGCATCGAACTGACGACGCGGAGTCGCGGCACCGCCCTTGAACACCACGGCACCCACGTACGGGGCCTGGAACACGCGGAACGGCGTACCCTTGAAGTATTCTGTCAGCTCGACCAGCGGGTTGCCGAAGCGCAGATCCGGCTTGTCGGAACCATACTTATCCATGGCTTCCTGCCAGGTGATGCGCGGCAGCGGCAGCTGGACTTCGTAACCGGCGGTCTTCCAGATGGCGGCGATGACCTTCTCGGCCATGGCCATCACATCCTCCTGATCCACGAAGCTCATCTCCATATCGAGCTGGGTGAACTCGGGCTGACGGTCGGCACGGAAGTCCTCATCACGGTAGCAGCGGGCGAGCTGATAATAGCGCTCGACGCCGGAGACCATCAGCAGCTGCTTCAACAGCTGCGGGGACTGCGGCAGGGCGTACCAAGAGCCCGGCACCAGACGAGCCGGCACCAGGAAGTCGCGAGCGCCTTCCGGGGTGGACTTGATGAACGTCGGGGTCTCCACCTCGGTGAAGTCCATCTCCTCCAATGCGTGACGGGCAGCCTTGGCCATGTCGGAGCGCAACTTCAGGTTGTGCTGCATGGACGGGCGACGCAGGTCGAGGTAGCGGTACTTCAGACGCACGTCCTCGCCGGGAAGCTTGTTCTCGGACTCGTTCTCCAGAGCGGTGGACACCTGGAACGGCAGGGCGTCGGACTTGGCGAGAATCTCGATGGTCTCGGCCACGACTTCGATCTTGCCGGTTGCCAGATGGGTGTTCTCGTTGCCGTCCGGACGCAGGCGCACCTCACCGGTGACCTGGATGACGAACTCGGAGCGCAGCGGGCGGGCCATGTCCTCGTCGTAGATGACGACCTGCACCAGACCGGTGTTGTCGCGCAGATCGATGAAGGCAACGCCACCGTGGTCGCGGCGACGATCGACCCAACCGGCGAGGGTGACCTTCTGGCCGACCAAGGCCTCGGTCACGTCAGTGGCATGATGTGTTCTGTAAGCCGTCTGGCTCATTATCTTGTTTCTCCTCGATTTGACTCGAATGATTCGAAAGGCTCGAATACGTCAGATTTCGACGGATTGCTGGGCAACCACAGTATCCGGCTCCCACGACGTGCAATCGGCGGGCACCTGCTCACCGGTGACGATGTTCTTGACCTCGTCACCGGCCGGCTCGGCGCCTTCCTCGCCGTCTGCGGCAGAGGCCGGGAACCATACGTAAGGAATACCGAGCTTGTCCGCGTACTTGATCTGCTTGCCAAGCTTGGCGGCGGTGGGGGCCACATCGGTGGCGATGCCGCGGGCGCGAAGCTGAGCGGCGATACGGTTGGCGGCCGGACGATCCTCTTCGTTCCACACGGCCACGAGCACGGCGGCCGGCGAGACACGGCTGGCGTGTGCGCCAGCGGTGTGCAACATATAAGAGACCAGTCGGCTCAGGCCGATGGACAGACCCACGCCCGGATACTTGCGATTGCCTTGGGATGCGAGGTTGTCGTAGCGTCCGCCGGAGCAGATGGAGCCGAGCGATGCCGCGCCGTCGAGGAAGGTCTCGTAGACGGAACCGGTGTAGTAGTCGAGTCCGCGGGCGATCTTGAGGTCCGCGATCACGGAGCCGGGGCGGATGGCCGCGGCTTCGTCCACGATCATGGCAAGAGTGTCGAGACCCTGACGGGCCAGCACGTAGGCATCGGACTCCTGAGCGATGCCGTGCGCGGCGCACAGGTCATCGAACTTGGAAGCCAGCTCGGCACCGTCGGCGGCAGTCAGCCCGGCCAGTTCGAGACATGCCCGAGCCTGATCCTCGGTGGCGCCGCAGGATTCGACCAGCAGCTTGGCCACCTCGTCGGCGCCGATCTTGTCGAGCTTATCGATCTCACGCAGCACGCCTTCGATATCCGTCAGACCCAATCCACGGTAGAAGCCTTCGGACAGCTTGCGATTATTGGCATGCACGGTGGCCTTGGGCAGACCGAACGCGCGCAGCTCCTCCAGCGCGGCAACCATGACCAGCGGCAACTCCACCTCGTAATGGTCCGGCAGATCACCGGCACCGATCACATCGATATCCGCCTGCACGAACTCACGGAAACGGCCTTCCTGCGGACGTTCTCCACGCCATACCTTCTGAATCTGCCAACGCTTGAACGGGAAGGCAAGATCTCCGGAATGCTCCACCACATACCGGCTCAGCGGCACGGTCAGGTCGAAATGGAGACCCAGCCGGTCCTCAATCGGCGTGTCCGACTCATGACCGACCTCCTGCAGACGGCTCAGCAGGTAGATCTCCTTGCTGGTCTCGCCCTTTTTCAGCAAAGAAGCGCCGGTTTCCACCGCTCGCGTCTCAATGCCGATGAAGCCGTTGAGCTCAAAAACCTTACGAAGCGTGTCGATAACACGCTGCTCCACAACACGTTCGGAGGGGAGCCACTCCGGGAATCCTGATATTGATGCACCTTTAGCCACGAAATCAATATAATAGGTGAGGGTTGCGTCAAAGACTTGATGATTTGCCGCCGAAACATCCGGCTGATCGTCAAAGACAAGACGCTTCCGCTTACTCACTCTACGCTTTAAGGAGCTGGCCATGGCCGACGAGACTGTCACCGAAACCGAGAACACCGCCGTAAGCGAAGGACAGGCAACAACACCCGCAACCGAAGCCAGTGCGGCCAAGCCGTCCCCCGCCTCGGTTCCGAAGCCGCACGCGCCGTCCCCCGCCGCTTTCGCCCATACGAACCCCGCCTGTCCCATATACACATCTGACGCTGCCGACGATAAGGCTCGTGTAGCTCTCGGTGGTGGCCGGATCGATCAAAAAAAAAAGACAAATAAAAAAATGGCAGATGCAAACGTGGAGTAATACGACAGAAACATAGAGCCTCCGTAGAGACTCCGCGAGTAAGGACATATGAGGGTTGACTATATGTAAAAATAGATGT
>NZ_JAAIIG010000005.1 GCF_012932375.1 Bifidobacterium olomucense
GGGTGTTTGTGTGGTTGAGTGGTCGGCGTGTGTGCTGGTGGTTTGTGGGGGGTGGGGTGGAGTGCAGGGTGGTGGTGAGTGTTGGGAGGGGTGCGTCAGGTTGTTGTGTATGCGTCTCGGGTTGGGGTGATTTAGGTTGTTTCGTGTTGATTTAAATCAGCCTTGGGTTTGGACGGGGGGCGACCTAGGTCGCCTTGGGCTGGGGGGAGATGATCTAGGTTGCTTCGGCTCGACCGGTTAATCACAGCCCAGTCAGCGGACGCGCGATGTGGAGGCGCGGACCGTCAACTGCGCCGGAAGGGTGCGGAACGGTTCGTGAACCGGTTTCCCTTCGATGAGATCAAGCGTCATGTGCGCGGCGATACGCGCCATGTCCACCGGGTTCTGACGGATGGTGGTCAGTCCGATGTCGTCGGTGTAGAAACTGTCGTCGTAGCCGATCACCGAAATGTCTCCGGGCACTGAGAATCCGTTGCGTTCAAGCTGGAATAGCAGCGGCAATGCGATGCCGTCCTCCTGGCAGGCGATGGCGGTGGGCATGGTTTCCAAACTCATCAGCTGGGTGACCACATCACTGATCTGATAGCGGCCATCCGAATCGACCTTGCAGACGATGACCTGTGGCTCGACGCCTTCCTTGCGGCAGGTGTCCATGAACATGTCGAATCGCCCTCCCACCGAGAAACTCAGCGAGACCTCACGGTCGGTTCGGATGTAGGCGATGTTGCGATGGCCAAGGTTCATCAGGTGACGTGCGGCCAGCGTGGAGCCCTGATGGTCGTCGATGTTGACGGCCGCCGCGAATCCGTGCTGTTCGGATTCGGCCGTGTTGATGCCGATGATCGGCACACCCACCGACGACAGCTGGGCGATCTCCTTGCTGTCGATATCGAAAGACACGACGATGACGGCGTCGGCGTTACGGCGTACGGGCAGCATCTCAAAGAAGTTGCGCCGCTCCTCGATGCTGGAAATCTGGAAAATCGAAATATCGTACCCCTCGGCGTGCAGCACCTCGTTCAAGCCTTCGATCACCGAGGCGGTGAACCACAGTCGGATATGGCCGCTCATCAGCACGGCGACGCGCAGCGAACGGCCCGATTTCAGGGCCGCGGCCGAGCGGAAGAGCGAGAAGTTAAGTTCGTCGGCAATGGCGAGCACCCGTTCGCGAGTTTTGGCCGAGACCAAATCCGGTCGGGTGAAGGAGCGGGAGACGGTGGAGATGGAGACGCCTGCCTTCTCGGCGACGTCTTGGATGCTCGTAGACATGCTGATCCTTTTGTATACCGCGGGCGACAACAGGAAAACCTGTGGTTCAGTATACAGGTGCTGCTATGGGACTGCGACGATGACAACGATTGTATTACAAACGTTTGCAACAAGGGATTTGGCAACATTAAAGTATTGGAATAAAGCCGATTTATTACCAGAAAACGCTGACTGCAATTAATGCTTTACGCTGTGTGAAACGCAATAAATGACAACGTTTGACATTCTTGTTGCCGACGTTTACCATGAGCGTAGGCCGAACGAAAACGAGCTTGTACATCCGGCTCGCATGGGTGGTTGGCATAGCCGATGTCCGTTACGGCGCACGATGTAGTGCTGCGGACTCAAGGAGGAGGAAAGAGTCATGATCAACATGGCTGGTAAGGCGATACGTAGATGGTGGGCGCTGTTCGCGCTGCCAACGTTCGCCGCGTTCATCATAGGTTTTCTGGTGCCGTTCATCATGGGCGTGTACCTGAGTTTCTGCGAGTTCACCACGGTCACCGACGGCGAATGGGTGGGGCTCAAGAACTACAGCAAAGCGTTGAAAGACAAGGAATTCTTGCACGCGCTTGGCTTCTCCACGGCCTTCACCATCGTGACCACCATCGTGATCAACGTGGTGGCGTTCGCCATCGCCTACATGCTGACCAAGGCCATCAAGGGCTCCACGCTGTTCCGCTCGGTGTTCTTCATGCCGAATCTGATCGGCGGCATCATTCTGGGCTACATCTGGCTGTTGCTGTTGAACGGCGTGCTCGCCCATTGGGGGCGCGCCCTGACCTATAAGGCCTCCTACGGCTTCTGGGGCTTGGTCATTCTGGTGTGCTGGCAGCAGATCGGCTACATGATGATCATCTATATCGCCGGACTGCAGGCGTTGCCCACCGACGTTCTGGAGGCCGCCGCCGTGGATGGCGCCAACGGGCGTCAGACCATGTTCCGCATCATCATTCCGCTGATGATGCCGTCCATCACCGTGTGCTCCTTCCTCACGGTGACCAACGGTTTCAAACTCTACGACCAGAACCTCGCATTGACCAACGGCGCCCCGAGCAACATGTCCGAAGGCCTGGCGTTGAACATCACCCGCACCTTCTACGGGCGTATGGGATGGGAAGGCGTCGGCCAAGCGAAGGCTGTGCTGTTCTTCATTCTGGTGGCGGTGATCGCGCTGATTCAGAACAAGCTCACGACAAGCAAGGAGGTGGCAGCCTGATGAACGAGAACAAGCCCGTCAAGCATGGTCCGGTGTGGACCGCGCTGTTTACCGTCGTTTCTCTCTTCTGGATTTTCCCGATTGTTTTGGTGGTGATCAACTCCTTCAAACAGAAGGCATATATCTCCAAGAATGCGTTCTCATTGCCTGCCGGCAAGGCGTTCGTAGGATTGGAGAACTATACGCGCGGTGTTGAGACCACGCAGTTCTTCGCGTCCTTCGGCTGGACGCTGCTGATCACCGTGGGCTCGGTGGCGCTGATTCTGGTGTGTACCTCGATGTGCGCATGGTGGATCGTGCGCGTGAACAACTGGGCGGCCAAGCTGCTCTACACGTTGTTCCTGTTCAACATGATCGTGCCGTTCCAGATGGTGATGTTCACGCTTTCCAAGATCGCCGATATGTTGAAGCTCAACACCCCGTGGGGCCTGTGCATCGTGTACCTCGGCTTCGGTGCCGGTTTGGCGGTGTTCATCTTCACCGGCGTGATCAAAGGCATCCCCGCCGAACTGGAGGAAGCGGCCATGATCGATGGTGCGTCCGTACCACGCATCTTCTTCCAGATCGTAGTGCCGATTATGAAACCGTCGATCGTATCGGTGGCCATTCTTGAAGCCATGTGGATCTGGAACGACTACCTGCTGCCGTATCTGACCCTCGATCTGGGCAAGTACAAGACCATCTCGGTCGCTGTGCAGTATCTGAAGGGTGGCTACGGCTCGGTAGATATGGGTGCCATGATGGCCTGTCTGGTTCTGGCGATCATCCCCATCATCGTCTTCTATCTCGTATGCCAGAAGTACATCGTGAGCGGGGTTATGGCTGGAGCTGTAAAGGGTTAACGGCCAGTGCCGTTAACCCTTGGCTGGAAGCCAGGTGGGCTTCCAGCAAGCTCCAGCCTGAGCGAGGCGATAGCCGAGCGAAGGTATGTCTGGGTCCGGCTCGTAGAGCCGGTCCGTAATTGCAGGGCCGTAGGCGGAGCAGTTAAGGCTTAGCGGCTGATCAGCAGTCATCATTTGGACAAACGTACGTTGACCACAACTCAGCGTACGTTCCTCCAGAGCAAATCACCCCTGTTCTGGACAAACGTACGCTGAGCGACCGTCAGCGTACGTTTCTCCAGAAAAACAGGGCGAGAAACAGGGGAGAGGAGTGTGATTTCCGTGAACTGGCTGGCGCCTGACTCCACGTTCATGCGCGCTTGGACCAATCTGGTGGACGGCGTGCTCATCAATCTCCTGATGCTGGTCACGTCGCTGCCGATCATCACGATCGGCGCGGCAATCACCGCCGGCCACGATGCCTGCCGTCGGTCCGAGGAGGGCGAAGGCCGCGGCGTCTTCGCTAACTATTGCAAGGCGTTCAAGGTCAATTTCGCTCAATCCACGCTGTTATGGCTGCCGTTTCTTGCGGTGTTCATCGGACTGGCATACGCGTGGGTCGTCTTGCAGATCACGCCGTTGCTCATTCCGAAATTCGCGTTGAGCATACTCTGGATTATCGGCTTCGAATGGGTGTTCGCGCTTCAGGCGCGCTTTGAGAACACAGTGGTCGGCACGTTGAAGAACGCCTTTATCTTCGGTGTCTCCCATATTGTTGCGACGACCGCGTTGGTAGCGGTGGATGTCGTGTTCGTGGCGCTGGTGGTCGGCTGCTGGTTCGTGATGCCGTCGGGACTGTTCCTTGTGGTGATTCTGGGCTACGGCACCATGTTGATGCTCCACATCCCCGTCACCGAGCGCGTGTTTCGACCCTATTCCGCTGTTCCCATATCGTTGTGACCCCAAGTTCCCGGCTCTCGAATCTCCTTGGCTCGCGAATATGTATCGCTGAGTCGATGTCAGTGGTACATATTCGGGAAAGAGAGATCCGACCTTTTAGGGAGCGAACTTCTGGGAGGCAAACTTCCAAAAAGGGAGATTTCCCTTCGCGAATATGTGCCGCTGACGGTTGCTGAGCGGTACATATTCGGGAAGATAACGGTAAAGGAAAGCCGGAATGGTGATAATTGCTGATGATCCAAGTTGACGATCTAATCTCCCGAATATGTATCGCTGAGTCGATGTCAGTGGTACATATTCGCAGAGAAAAGAGAAAAGAGAAAAGAGAAAAAGAGGAGGCGACGAGACGAATCGGGACGACGGTGCGCTCGCCGCTCTACGCCTGCATGGTCTTGAGCTGGTAGAACTTGCCGCGTGCGGCCATAAGCTCGTCGTACGTACCTTCCTCGACGGCCTGCCCATGTTCCATCACCACAATGCGGTCTGCGTTGCGGATCGTAGACAGACGATGCGCCACCATGAACGTCGTGCACTGGCCCATCATGTGGTCGATGGCGTCCTGCACCTTACGTTCGGACGCCGAATCAAGCGCGCTCGTCGCCTCGTCGAAGATGATGATGCGCGGGTGACGAATCAGCGCTCGTGCAATCGCGATTCGTTGCCGCTGGCCGCCCGAAAGCGTGCCGCCATGCTCGCCGAGCTGGGTATCCAAGCCGTTCGGCAGCTCGGCGACCACATCGTCAAGCCCGACTTCCCGCACGACCCGTTCGACTTCGGAGTCATCCACATCGCCGAGTCCGTAGATGATATTGTCGCGCAACGTACCCGAGAACAGAATCGTGTTCTGCGGCACCACCGCGATCTGCCGACGATAGGCGTCGAGATCCATCTCCTTCAAGTCGATGCCGTCCACCAGCACCGACCCGGCTTCAGGCACGCCGAATCCGATCAGCAGTTTGAGCAGCGTTGACTTGCCGGACCCGGAATCGCCCACGAACGCAAGCGATTGGCCGGCCGGCACGTGCAGCGAAAAGTCGTGCAGCACTTTCGGGTATTCCGGACTGTACCGGAAGTCCACATGGCGGAACTCCACATCGCCGCGCAGCCGCTCCGGCTCCACGTCACGCGTGTTGCGCTCCACATCGTCGGCCTGCAGAATCTCGCCGATCGACGACACCGATTCCATACCTTTGGTGAGCACCGGGTACAGGTTGATCAGCGACGAAATGGAGTTGACGATCTGCGCGAAATACGTTTGGAACAGCACCACGTCACCGATCTGGATGCGTCCATGCAACGCGAGATACGACGTGAACGCAAGACAGCCGAGCTGGAACACCTGGAAGATAACCCAGCCCGTCGAGCCGAACAACGCGTTGACCACGTCGAGGCGGAGGCCGGTGTCGTGAATGTGGTTGAGCCGCTTGCTCATATGGTCGATCTCGGCGTGCTGCAGTCCGTGCGCGCGGGTGACCGGAATCATTTCAATCATCTCGGCGACGGCCGCCTGCGTCTGTTCCATCTGCGAGCGGAAATCATGGTTCGACTCGCGGATCGGTCTGCGGAAGCAGTAAATCGCGATCACCGTCGTCGGCACGGTGAGTACGAAGAACAGCAGCACGGTCGGGCTGTGCAGTGCGGTGACGACAACCGCGATGGTGATGTCCAGCGCGATAATCGGAAAACTGCGATAGGTCTGGTCGATCAGTACCTCGACGTTTTCGACGTCACGCATCACTTTGGACAGCAACCGCCCGGATTGCGTCTCGTTATGGAAGCGAATCGACAGCTGCTGCAGCTTGACGATGAGGCTGCCGCGCAGCTTGCGTTCGATATTGCGGTTGATGCGGCCGAACTGCAGCGCTACGGTCCATGTGCTCAACACGTTTTGCAGGATGAACACGAGCGCCACGGTGAGGTTGATCCACAGCTCGCTCAGGTTGTGCTGGTCGCGGTACGTGATGATGTTGATGATGTTGCTGGTGGCGATCGGCAGCACCCAGCACGGCGACTGCTTGGCGATCAGCGCAAGAGTGGAGATGGTGAGCTGTTTGCCGGAGCCGTGGAAGAAGCTCAGCAGGATGTGGACGGGGTGTCCGGCGTTCTTGCGATAGGTGTTGATGTATTCGGTGAACGACCATGGGGTGTCCGGCGGTACGGAATCGGCCCAATTTTGATCGTCGCTGGTGTGCGACTCGGGATTGTCGGCTGTGGGCGAGGTGATGTTGGGCATATCGTCGGTGATGTTGTGCTCGATGGTCGGTTTTGACATCGACTCTCCTCATGAAAGTTGCGTCACTGCATGATGACGATATCCAGAGTAGTGACGGCGATCGATAAACCGATTTAGTAGCGCATATGTCTTGACGGCGCAGGGGAGCTACGGTATTTGTGGCGTTTGTGCGGCGGGTCGCGGCCGATCATCTTGCGCTGGTAATCGCGAACGATACGCTTGCGGCGTGGGTCGGCACGTGGACCGTGGAACGTCGTGATTTCGACGGCACGGTGCTTGCGTCGCAGTCGTTCGACGTGACGTTCGCAGCCGGCGAGCCGGGGCATGTGACGCTGGCGCTTGATGAAGCGGTTGCAACGTTCGGCGATGCGTCGCGTGAGATGCTCGTTGCGACGCCGGTTGCGGCTGGTGGTGACGGCGGTGCGGTTGCTGGCGGATTCGCGCGCGTGATCTACAACCCGGCCGACGTGATCGATCAGCGGCTCGACCGTACGCCGCTCGACGCAAGAGTTGCCGCTGTGGGTGACGGTTATACGAGCTGACGGTGACGGCGCATGCGTACGTTCGCGACGTGTTCTGTATGGTCGACAAGGTCGATGAAGACGCGACGATCGACGGCGGCATGGTCACGTTGCTGCCCGGTGAAGCGGTGGCGTGGCATATCACGGCGGCCGACGGCCTCGATCCGGCAGCGTTCGCGGCACCGAACGTGTTGCGCTGCGCCAACGATCTCAAGCGCTGAGCCAATATCGCAACCGCTCTTTCCTCCCTCTCCCCGCGAATATGTACCGCTGATACACCGTTAGAGAGTCATTTTCGCGAGGTTGGGAGGTGGAGGAGGAGAGGGAAGGTGGGAGGAGGCCTCCATCCGTCCCCTTGCGAATATGTACCACTGAACGTGGCTGAGCGGTACATATTCGCGAGTGGGGAAAGGAGAATGGTGACGTATTGCAGTGAGTGGATGGGTGTTGCAGTGAGTGGATGAGTAGCGAATGGATGGATAGCGAACTCGGTGAGATGGCAAGGATATCCACAATTGGGATAATCAAAAGAAGTTATCCACATCGGTAGTTTGTGCGTCACAGTATCCACATCTATTGGTTGGGCTTGCGCCTTCGAATCTGTGGCTTTTAGTGTTGCGATATGAAAAAGCACAATGAGGTGTTCTCAATGCTGAGAGCGGCGGAACAAGAAGGACGTTGCGTATACGGGAGAACTCGTGCGCAGCGTCAGGCGTTATTGCGCCGGCGTCGCAGCGGTGAACTGATTTCCCCATACTGCAATCTTTACGCCGATCGGGGATATTGGAATGATTTGAATAACGAGCAACGGTCCCTTCATACCATTCGGGCGCTCGCAAAACTTCATCCTCAGTGGGTTTTTACAGGGCTCAGTGCGGCCTGCCTCTATGGTGTGGAGCATTCTTACACATTGCACGATGGGGCCGTATATATTGTCTCCCGTAGTGGAGCGAGCCGAAAAGACGAGTTCCATCTCAACCGCATTTATATGAATCAGATCGTGGCGTACGAGCGGGAGGGGATACTGCTTACTTCACCGGCTCGAATGTTGCTCGATTGTTCTGGTTTTGAGTTTCCCCTGGCTTTAGCGCTATTCGATTCCGCTATGCGAAAGTCATTGACGACGGTTGATGAGGTGCGCTCGCTAGCGGCGCAGAGTATTTGCCCTGAGCAACTGGTCAACAAATTGTTGCAGTACGTGGATCCTCGAAGTGAAAATGGTGGCGAGTCTATGATGCGAGGCTGCATCGTAGATCGGAATTTCGCAATACCGTTACTGCAGGTGGAATTCGATAATCCCGGTAATCCGGCAATGCCTTATCGGGTTGATTTTTGCTGGAAACTGGCGGATGGCCGAATTATCGTGGCGGAGTTTGATGGTATGGAAAAATACGCCGATACCAGCAATCGGTATCGTGCCAGTTTGCAAGCCAAAATGGAGTACGAACGCCGACGTGAGCAGGACTTGAAGGAGCAAGGGATAACGGTGGTGGTTCACATCGTTTTCGAAGACCTTACGTCGCCTTGGAGGCTTGAGTCCAAACTCATTCGAGCCGGAGTACCAAAAAACCGGTGATCATAAGCCGATAATCACCGGATTTTTCGTTTCGGTCGTTTGGTTGCTGTGGTTGTCTTGGCTGCTTCAGCTGTTTCAGCTGTTTCCGCCCTGCGAATATATTCCACTGACAATTGGTGAGTGGAACATATTCGGGAGAGGACGAGTTCGTTTCTCTCCCTCTTCGTCTCACCTCGTCTCTCCTCGCAGAGGTGAGGTTTTTCGTCGCGAATATGTACCACTGAGACACGCTAAGCGGTACATATTCGCGACGAAAGACTCCAGCTATTCGAGAGAGTTCCAACTATTCCCAGCTATTCGCGCAATGATCCCAGTCATTGCGCGAATATGACTCACTGGCACCAATTCAGTGGTACATATTCGCGAGAGAGAGGGGGCGGAACCATCCGTTCGCGAGGAACCATTCGTTCGCGAGGGGCCATTCGTTCGCGAGGGGAGCGGAAAGGGCGAATCAGCCTGAAGGCGTAATCACTTCTTGGCTTGGGTGAGCTGGTAGGCCACGAAGAGGATGGCGAGCCAGATCACGCCGGCGATCACGGCGATACGGTAGCTGGCGGAGAAGCACATCAGCACAACGACCAAAGCCAAGAACGCGAGCACCACCCACGGGGTCACCTTGGCGAACGGCAGCTTGAAGTGAATCGCATCCAGCGCCGCCTGACCGGACTTACCGGACAGCTCGGTATCTTCCGGAGCGCCGCCCGCGGCAACCACCTTGCGGAACTTCATCTCGGTGAACATAATCATCGTCCAGTTGATGATGCCGGCGATCGTGGCGATCGACATCAGATAATTGAACGCGAACTGCGGCCACACGAACACCACGACCACGGCAATCGCCGTAATCACAGCGGAAGTCAATACGCCGGCGACCGGCACACCCTTCGAGTTCAGGCGGCCCAAGTATGCGGGCGCATTGCCCTGCTTGGCCAGCGAGTACAGCATGCGGGAGTTGGCGTACAGACCGGAGTTGTAGACGCTCATCACGGCGGTCAGGCACACGAAGTTCAGAATGCCGGCGGCTGCGTGAATGCCCACGGAATCGAAGATCTGCACGAACGGGCTCGACTGGCCATCGATGGTGTTCCACGGCACCACGGCCATGATCACGCCCAGAGCGCCGATGTAGAAGACGAGGATTCGCCAGATGATGTCGTTGGTGGCGCGCGGAATCGTGGTGCGCGGGTCTTCGGTCTCACCGGCGGTGATGCCGATGAGCTCGGTGCCGCCGAAGCTGAACATCACCACGACCAGAGCCATCAAGAGGCCGGTCCAGGAGCCGTCGGAAGCCTGACCCATCAGACCGTTCGGGAAGAAGCCGTCGCCTACAGTGAACCAGTTGGCGAAGCTTGCCTTGATGCCGGAAGCGGTAGGCAGGGCGAAGATGATCACCGCAAGACCGCCCAAGATCATGGCGATCACGGCCACGATCTTGATGATCGCGAACCAGAATTCGAATTCACCGAACTTGGAGACGCCGAGCAGGTTCGCGGCGGTAATCAAAACCAGGAACACAGCCGCCGAAACCCAAGTGGGGATGGCCGGGAACCAGTAGTTCACGAAGCTGCCCACCACGGCGAGCTCCACCATGGAAACCAGAATGTAGTTGAACCAATAGTTCCAGCCGGAGATGAAACCGGCGCGCTTGGACCAGTACCGGGTGGCGTAGTAGCTGAATGCGCCGGCTTTCGGATCCTCCACGGACATTTCGGACAATGCACGCACGATCGTGAAGATCGCAAGGCCGCCGATCAGGTAGGCCAGTAGAATGGACGGACCGGCCAGCGCGATGGATTCGCTGGAGCCGTAGAACAGACCCGTGCCGATAGCACCGCCGAGGGCGATCAGCTGGATATGACGATTTTTCAGGGATTTGCGCAGCGTTGCCGGCACCGGCACGTCGTCGGTTTCGCGCGGCTTCTTGGACGCGTCAGTCTTGCTCATGACTTCTCTCTCGATTCTCGCGTGCGTTCGATCGTGAGCCGATCAAACGCGGGACTTGCCGCACGGCCTTCCGTTCGTCGGCCGCGCGCAATGTCCGCCATTGTATGCCCTGATGATGTCGGACATCGCGTTTTCGCTCGGTATGCATCGCCTGTTGAGATGATATGAGGATGATTGTTGTACGCTCCGAGTTCAGCGCGGCCGGCGTGCGCGGGCGTCGGGCAGCGCCGGGAAGCTGCCGTGCGGCTCGTTCTGGTACCAATACGCAACCGAAGCGACGTCGTCCTGACGTTCGAAAGCGCCGCACGCCGCCGAGCCGATCTGCTGCACAGTGACGGTGAGCCGCTCGCGGAACACGATCGGATCGGGGATGTGCCAACGGTAGAGGCCACGCTGCGGCGGAGTGACGTCGTCATGGTAATCGCTGTGGATCAGCGGATCGTGCTGCGAGTAATACGGGTACCCCAGAAACTCCGTGCTGTAGCACTGTTCGACAGTGCGGCCATGCTCCTGCCGGGCGAAACTCCATGCACCGCCGAAGTAATCCTCGGTGCCGGTGCTGCAGATGGTGGGGTAGTCGGTGTCCGAATCGATGTAGAACTTGAACTCGCCTTCGCCCCACCAGTATCGTTCGAGTGTGGTCAGCGCCAGGTAAGTGCCGACGTAATGACCGGAGCCGCGCACGCCGTCGAGCACGACATAGTCCTGCGCAGGCTGGGTGATGGGTTGACGTCGCCACTGTGCGTGGAAGGTGAGCAGGTCGTCGGCCGCGCCGGTCAGTGAAGCGACGTCGTCATACAGACGGTAATCGATCTGATAGAACAGGTCCTTGATGGGATTGGCGTGCTGGTTTTCCACCGTGATGCGGGCGTGACGGCGGAACGGCATCGGCCAATAGCAGTTCATGCCGCGCGACGGCAACGCCACCACCGGACCGGACGTGACGACTGCCGCACGACCGAATCCGCAACAGAAGAAATCACCCAGTGGACATTCCACACTTGGCTCGGTCTCTCCATCCCAGTACATGCGCAGCACCAGATCGCGCAGCACATAGCAGTCGGCGTCCGTGGTTTTTTCATCCACGGTGAACCAGATATGGGTGATCTGGCCCGGTCCGTCGATATCGGCGAGAGTCACCGTTGCGCCGGGCGCGATGTTGCGCAGACACGGCGACCCTTTGCGCGACGGGCCGAGCGCGCTTGCCGCCATGGCGGCTTTGCCGGGCTCGCCGTTCGGATTCTCGGCGTTGATCGCGCGCGAAACAAACGGCTGGGTATGGGTCAATGATGCAAACATGACGACTCCTGTGTCGGGTGCGGGGTGTTCCTGTCGTTATTTATTGAGCATTCATCAAGGACGCATAACTTCAGGCGTCGGAATCTTCCGGGCATGGTCCGGTGGTTTCGCCGGGAAGGATGGTTGTAGGTACCACGGTGTGTGGTTCGTCGAGCTTTTCTTCGTTGATGAGAGCCAACGCTTTTTCCGCGGCGATTTGACCAATTCTGCGCGCGGGTTGTTCCACAGAAGAGAGCCCGAGCATCCGGTACGGTTCGAATGCATCGAAGCCGATTACCGAGATTTCATCCGGCACGCGGATTCCGCATCGGAACAGCTCGACCAGCATCGCTTCTGCATATTGATCTGACCAGCCGCAAATGGCTGTCGGACGCTGCGGCATGGCCAGCAGCTGTGCGACGGCTCTGCGTGCCGGCCGATATGGATTGTTGTCGATGGTGAGGGTGCCGCAGTCCTCAAGGCCGAGTTCGTCGATGGCTTGCCGGTATCCGAGAATGCGGTGATCCACGCCCCACAGATGTTCCTGCTTGTCGACGAAGCAAAAACGTTTATGGCCGAGAGCGTGAAGATAGCGTACGGCTTCGCCTTCGGCCTTGATATCGTCAATGCTGACCGAGCCTTGTGTGAATTTATTGTTCAATGCGTTCACGGTGACGATTGGCATGCCCATGGATGTTACCGTTCGCTGTTCTTCGTCGGTTACGGAAAACGATACGATAAGCGCGTCGGCGTTACGGTCTGCTGGTAGATGCTGGAAGAAATCAGCGCGTTCGGTGTCGCCTCCGGCACGGTATACCAGAAGGTCATAATTGGCGGGGCGCAGAACATCGTAGAGGCCATCTTGAATATGTCCGTTAAACGATGAGCTGAGTGACTCGCTGATAAGAAGTGCTATACGTTGTGTGCGGCCGTTGGCCAGAGCCGCAGCCGACTTGGAAGTGGTGTAGTTCAGTGCTTTGGCGGCTTCGACGACACGTTGACGAGTGGATTCAGCAACGCGTTCTCTGCCATGCAACGCGCGAGATACGGTGAACGTTGAAACTCCCGCGAGTTTTGCCACATCGGCGATGGTTGCGCGTTTCATCGTGGTCCTTTCAACGTCGCTGTGCGATCGGTAGTGGTGCAGAAGGGATTTGCCGTCGGCGGCAAATCCAGTACTAGAATATTATGCTTCGAACCGGATTGATATGTTCCTGCAATTCCGATTGGCTTATTTGTGTGGCGGCCTCGGTTGCTCGGCCAATTGAGGCCGCCACACAAAAATAAGTTCAGGCGTCTCCTATTTTCACCTGTCAGTTAGCACGATGTATCCGGAGCGTGGCGAGCTGGTACGGCCCAAACACCAATTGCGCGCCTTCGGCGTATTGCTCATCGTCTGGATGAATCTCGTCGGTAACCAGGGCAACGGGCTCGCCATCGTAATGTGCGATTTCCTCAAGCTCGTTGGTCTCAACGATGGTGGCTGGGCCGAGTAGATCAGAATTGACGTGCAACGTTGCGGCTGCAGGTGCGCCGGTAGCTTCGTACACGCGCACGATAAGATCGCCGGATCCGTCATCCGCCAGCTTCATCCAATCGATAATCGGTGTGCCTTGGGTGATTTCAAGGGCAACCGGCGGAAGTGTCGCCACAAGGTCGGTAATGGCTGGCGCGTTCAGCATATATGCCGCGGCAATGGTTGCCGGCAGCATGCCGTCGGAAGGTACTACAGACCAGTTGAAATCATGATCGCCTTGGTCGGCTTGGGGGTCGGGGGCGCAGGGGCCGCTGAGCAGTGACAGGCGAACCATGGTTCCGCATGCGTGTCCGTCAGATTGCAGGGGAGCGGTGTCGGATCCATAAGTGGAACCGTTCACCACGCCGACCGCATATCCGGGTTCGGATACATGGATGAACCGATGACTGCAATTCTCGAACATCGCTTCGTCGCGCAACGTGTTTTTGACCACGGGTCTTTCGATGGTGCCGTATTGGCAGTCATAGGTTGCGCGATTTGCGATGATATTTGTCGGGATGTCAACTTTGAGGAATTGTTCTTGCGTGTGCCAAGCGACATGCGCGTGGAAATCAAGCTGACGGATTCCCGGGCGTAGGCTGATCGTGGTTTCGATGGCGCTGCTGCCGAATGTGAGACGAGCGTTAACGGATGCGGTGCCGTCCTTTTCCGTAGCGACGGATTCAACATAGCCGCCGGTGGGCGTATGGGCCGTGAGGAAAGCGTCACGCTCGATATCCCATGCGTCGAAGACGCTTGGTTCGTCCTTCAGCAGCTCGTAGCGGCCGAGCCTCGTGCCGGACGGTACGATTTCTCGCTGCGCTACGGCATCCCATAGCGACGATATGGTGCCATCCGACTCGATCGTGGCGCTCATGAGGCCATTGTCGAGCACGATCGAGCCGTCTGAACCGTTCCTCACGGAGACGGGGTCGGCATTGCCGGAGACATTGGGAACGGTGGCCCATTGCGAAGCGCCGTTTGCCGCCGGAAGCGGCGCGGCGAACGGGACGATCTTGCCGGAGCCGATGACCGGAGCATCTGGAAGTGCGCGTCGAATCACAGCGTTGGCGGCGTCGATGATGTTGTGCAGTGCCTCCATGTCGCGCGTGTACTCTGCACGTGCTTGCGTGTAGAGCCAGGCAATTCCCGAGCCGGGAAGAATGTCGTGGAACTGGTTGAGCAGGAGCGTCTTCCAGATGGCGTCAAGCTGCGTGCGCGGATACTCGTACTTTTGGTCTACGAGCGAAGCGAGCAGACCAAGATATTCGGCGGTACGCAACAGCGACTCGGTCTGGCGGCAGCCGCGTTTCATCTCCTGCTGGGCGGTAAGCGTGGCACGATGAAGTTCCAGATACAGTTCGCCTTTCCACACGGGGAATTCGTCGCCGGCCTCCCGCGCGATTTCTTGCTTGAGCTCGCTGAAGAATGCTTCAGGCGCTTGATATTCCGTGTGTGGCATGCCATCGAAATCACGGTATCGGGTAACGCGGCCGGCCATCTCGCGGGTTACTCCGCCGCCGCCGTCGCCGTAACCGAACAGCAGTGCTCCGGACGAGGAGATGTCCTTGTCCTTGTAATTATGCTCTGCATAGGTCAGTTCCTTGGCGCTCACTTCGGCTCCATAGGTGTCTGCGGGAGGGAAGTGCGTGAAGATGCGAGAGCCGTCGATGCCCTCCCACATGAACGAGTGATGAGGCAACCGCGTGGTGTCGTTCCAAGATATTTTCTGCGTCAGGAAGTATTCATAGCCGGCTCTTTTCGCGATTTGCGGGAATGAGCCGGTATAGCCGAAGCTGTCTGGCAGCCAAATCACCTTGGTGTCGCATCCCAGATGCTCGCGATAATACCGTTTGCCGTATGAAATCTGACGAATCAGGGATTCGCCGCTGGGCAGCATGCCATCGGACTCCACCCACATGGCGCCCACGGGGATGAATCGTCCCTCTTGGATGCGTTGTTTCATGCGGGCAAAGAGGTCGGGGTGGGCTTCTTCAAGCCATGCGTATTGTTGGGCGGAGCTCATGGCATACAGGTAGTCGGGGTTCTGGTCCATCAAGGAAAGCGCGTTGGAGACGGTGCGGGCCACCTTGCGTTTCGTCTCACGTGTGGGCCACAGCCATGCTGAGTCAATGTGTGCATGTCCGATTGCTGCCAGATGCAGCGCTGAGCCGCCGGTCGGGGTATGGATCGCCTTATCCAAAGCCTGTCGTGCGGCAGCGACCGTGCTGAGATCGCGCATATCGAATCGGTTCAGTGAGCGTTGCAGCGCTTTGGCGAGCTTCCAATATCGCGGCGAGTCATGATCCACCTGTTCGATGGCCATGCTGACAGCGTCAAGATCCATGTAATATTCGGCGAGTTCATGCTCGTAGGCGCATACATCGATTCCGTGGAATTCGTATCGTACGTCCGCGCGGCCCGTGGGGCCGGCACCCCAAGTGGTTTGCGGAAATGCCGGGATCATAGGGTTGTAGGCACCTTCGACGTACAACGTGAAATCACCGTTGTCGTCAATTACGGCGTCGCGTTTACCATCTGCCGAGATGAGAGGAGCCCAATGGTTCCGAGGGTGAAGGCCTTTGATGACGGTGCCGTCTGGACGGTAGACCAGGCCCTCTACTTGGCCGCCGACAGGACCATCGAGGAAACCGAGATGAGCTTCGAGTTCGATGGCTCGTCCGCGAGCCTCCTCGACGGGAATATGGCCTTGCACTTTGAACCATGTCGTGCCCCAAGAAGTACCCCATGGTTCGCCGAACGGCACGCTTTCGAACGGGACTTCGCCGAGTTCTGCCCGGGCGAGGAACTCGTCGGCAGGTTCAGGCTCACCCTGATTGGCGAACGCCTGCACGTTGCAGTGGCTGAGTACCGGGTGGATTCGAGGTTCGATGCGTTCCTTCATTACTCGTTTGCAGCGCTCCACCTGCTGCTGTGGCTTAAGAATCATGAAGAATGCTCCTTTGCAAAACTGGTACGGAATGACGCAATGCCCTTATTGTAGCTAAGCGCTTTGGTTATTGAAACGCGAAGAGATCTCCATATGGCGTGTCGGATTAAAAAACGCTGAAATTCCAACATTTTTTGTTGTGAAAAACTGTAAAAAAGCAGCGTGTCTCGAACGGGTTTGACAGAAACAGCATTGTTGTTTTATGCTTTTTGTGCATAAACGCTTAGCTACTGAGTTGGTTTCCGGGAATCGGAGGCCACGAGTAGCTGGTGTTTGTCAAGGAAGACAACGACGCATAAGCGTTGAAGGAAAAGAGGTCAATAATGAACTCCCTCAAGAAAGTGGCAACGTTGCTCACCGTTACGGCGATGGCTTCCACCTTGGTCGCCTGCGGCCCGGGTGCTTCCAGCTCCAATGCCAATGCAAACACTGAAACGGTCAGCAAGGACCTCGGTGATGAGAAGATTGAGCTGAAACTTTGGGACGGTGCTGGTCTTAAGGCTATGGATGATGCCCTGATTAAGGCGTTCGAGGCCAAGTATCCGAACATCACCATCAAGGCCACTTATGACCCCGACAACGTAAGCGCTCAGAACGGTCCGCGTGTCATCTCTGCGTCCGAGACGCCTGATGTGGCGCGCATCACCGACATGGGTTCGGCCGTACGTGGCAAGCACGTCGTTGACCTTGAAGAATATGCCAAGCTATACGACTGGAATATTCCGGACAGCCAGACCGTCAATTACCGTCTCACGGATTCCGGTGAACTGGGCAGCGGCGACCTCTACGCCGTGCCGGATGGCTTCACGATGACCGGCATCTTCTGGAACAAGAAGATCGCGAAGCAACTGGGCATCACTGAAGCTCCGAAGACGGTGGCCGAGTTCGAGACGGATCTGCAGAAGGCTAAGGATGCGGGTGTTCAGCCGATGATGGCTTCCTCCAAGGATGCAGGCATTATTCATCTCATCGACGGACTGATCATTAATGAGAATGGCGTCGATGCGGTGCGTGCATGGACGCAGCAGCGTGACGGCGCAACTATTGACACCGACGGAACCGCCAAGGCTGCGCAGTACATTGCCGACTGGGCCAGCAAGGGATACTTCCCCGATGGCGTGAACGCACTTGATTCCTCTACGGCGCTGGCGCGCTTCACCAAGGGTGAGGGCCTGTTCTTCCCCGCTGGCAACTGGTATACGTCGTCCGTGTCCGAAGCACTTGGTGAGGATGCCGGATTCATCGCCGTGCCGCCGAAGACCGAAGGCGAGGGTGCCGGCGGCGCACTGGATGGTGCCACTCCGTTCGGTATTCCCACCAATGCCAAGCACAAGAACGCTGCGGCTGCATTCCTGAACTTCCTGACCACTGACGAAGCACGTCAGATCGCCATCGACAACGGTTATGCTCCGCTGGGCGAAGGTGAAGCCAAGAGCGACGATCCGGTTATGCAATCTGTGCTGGATACCTATGCGGCTTTCATCAAGGGTGGCAACACCGCGACGCATATCTCTAACTCGACGGCTGGCATTCAGGCCAACGCTCTGATTCCGGCCATTCAGGAGCTCGTGGATGGCTCGCTCAAGCCGGCCGACTTCGGTGCTGAGATTCAGGCCAAGTACGCGGACGAGCTTGGCAAGTAATCGATTGCTTGACTAGCTGCCGTGTATGGCCAGGCATCGACCATACACGGTGTAAGTGGCCGGTTGGCTCGACAGGGCCGACTGGCCACCCTCTATGCAAAACACCCAGTGGAAACGAAACGGTACATGAAAGCAGACGGCAATGTCTTCTGAGCTTCTTGCTGGAGAGCGTATGGCGGAGCGCTCGTCAGCTCATCAACAATCCGCACCGGCAGCGTCGTCAATCGACGGGAAGCTTGCCGCCAATAAGCGTAAGGAACAGATCAAGCGGGCCATTCGCGGATACCTGTTCATTCTTCCGGCATTGCTGTTCTATGTGATGTTTGAGCTGTGGCCAATCATTCAGACCGTTTGGTACTCGTTCTACAACTGGAACGGCATTGATGCGAGTACTTGGGTGGGCTTCGGCAACTATATCCGTGTGTTCACGGATTCCGAACTTTTCAGCAGCATCGGCCATGCGTTCTATCTGATCATCTTCTTCTCCATCATCCCCGTTGGCCTCGGCCTGATTATCGCTGCGCTGATTAAAGACGTGAAGTCGCAGATGGGCAAGGGCTTCGCCCAAGTTTGCCTGTTCCTGCCCCGAGTTATCCCTGGCGCCGCAGCTGCTGTGGCTTGGACTTGGATGCTTGCGGATAACGGCACTGTCAACCAGATGCTTAAAGCGGTTCATCTTGGCGGTTTCGCACATACTTGGCTTGGTGATCAGAGCACTGCATTGAATGCAGTCGGTGTGATTGGCTGCTGGCTGCAGCTTGGTTTCTGCATTGTGCTTCTGCTCTCCGGCATCGGCGCGATTGATCAGTCTCTCTATGAGGCCGCTTCTTTGGATGGTGCAGGTTGGTGGCGTCAGTTGTTTGCCATCACCATCCCCGGTCTGCGTGGCCAGATCAGCGTCTGCTTCACCATGACCATCGTTGCCGCGCTCGCCAGCTTCGATGTGGTGTTCATGTCAACCCAGGGAGGTCCGGGAACCTCAACCATGGTGCCTGGCGTACAGGTTTACCGCCTCGCCTTCCAGCAAAGCCGTGTGGGTCTGGCCTCGGCGCTCGCCGTGGTGCTGATGGTTATGGTGCTGTTGGTTGTTGGCCCATTGCAGCGTCTTATTGAAGGAAAGAAGGAGGCCTAATCATGAAGAAGCCGCTTTCCGTTCGTGCGGCCGGCAACATCGTGCTGGTCGTGATGATTCTGTTCTCGATCCTGCCGTTCTTCAGCATGTTCTCCGCGGCCATCCAGCCGCAGGGTTCTATGCCGGAAGGAATCCAGTTCACCGCGCATCCCCATTGGGAGAACTTCGTAGATGCGTGGAACATGGCCAATATTCTGCCGTTGCTCAAATCCAGCACTATTCTTGTGCTGGTTGTTGTGCCGACGGTGGTGTTCTGCTCGGCACTTGGCGGATATGCCCTTGCACAGCTGCGTATTCCAGGACGCGGCATTATCTACGCCATCTTCCTGATCGGTCTGACGATTCCGTTCGAGACTCTGGTTACTCCGCTGTATTATGAGATGGATGGTCTGGGTTTGCTCAACACCCGTTGGGCGCTAATCCTGCCATTGATCGGCTTGAACCTGTCTTTCGGAATCGTATGGATGCGGTCCCATTTCGAGCAGATGCCGCGTGATCTTATGGAAGCCGCATCCATCGATGGTGCCGGCGATTTCCGTACGTTCATTCATATTCAATTGCCGCTGTCGCTGCCGGCACTGTCCTCGCTAGCGATTCTGACATTCCTATCCACGTGGAATCAGTTCCTGCTGGCGGTCGTGTTGATTAACGATCCGCTGAAGCGCACTATGGCAGGTGCCTTGCAGTCGTTCGTCGGCACGTACCAGACTGATGTAGTGCTGCTGAATGCAGGTGCTCTGCTCATTATGGCACCGACGATGATTCTGTTCATCGTCTTGCAGCGTTACTTCATTCGCGCCATGCTGGCCGGCTCGGTCAAGGGCTGATGGTCGCGGCGTAACGGCGTGCTCTCTGAAAGGCAGTGATTATGACGATTGCAACTCGCCAAGCCCCATCCTTCTGGGATACGGCTTTGGTCTATCAAATCTATCCTCGATCGTTCATGGATGGTGATGGCGATGGCATCGGTGATTTTCCCGGTGTGCTCCGGCGTATGGACCATCTTGTGGAGCTTGGCGTAGATGCAATCTGGTTTTCGCCGTTCTATCCTTCGCCATTGGTGGATGGAGGATACGATGTGGCCGATTACCGTAACGTGGACCCTCGTTTGGGAACGCTGGAGGACTTCGATGCGGTTGTTGCTTCGGCGCACGAACACGGTATCCGTATTCTGGTGGATATCGTTCCCAACCATACGTCATCCAAACATCCGTGGTTCATTGAAGCGCTCGCTGCGGAACCGGGCTCGCCGGCCCGTGACCGGTATGTGTTCAGGATGGGTCGGGGAGACCATCACGAGTTGCCTCCGACCAACTGGCAGAGCAATTTCGGCGGCAGCGCTTGGGAACCGTGCGGTGACGGATGGTATTACCTGCATCTGTTCGACAAGGAGCAGCCGGATCTCAACTGGGAAAATCCGCAAGTCCATGAGGATTTTCGCCGCACGTTGAGATTCTGGGCGGACCGGGGCGTTGACGGTTTCCGTATCGATGTGGCGCATGGCTTGTCCAAAGATCTTTCGGAACCATTGCGGGACAGGCCCGATCCAACGTTGGTCTCGCCGCAGGCCGACGATGGCAGCGACCCGCTTTGGGATCGAGACGCGGTGCACGATATCTATCGTGAATGGCGTCAAGTCATGAACGAGTATGTTCCTGCACGCTACAGTATCGGCGAAACTTGGA
This sequence comes from Bifidobacterium olomucense, assembly GCF_012932375.1. Taxonomy (GTDB): domain Bacteria; phylum Actinomycetota; class Actinomycetes; order Actinomycetales; family Bifidobacteriaceae; genus Bifidobacterium; species Bifidobacterium olomucense. The sequence goes on from NZ_JAAIIG010000005.1 coordinate 20,748, forward strand.
GTCCTTTCACTCCGCGCGTGTTTGATTACGCGCGCAAGGACGAACTTGACGGCGTGTTCGACTTTTCGCTCCTGAAGGCATATTGGGGTCGTGACGAGTACCGCAAGGTTATCGAACGCACGTATAGGGGCTTCCGTGCGGTCGATGGTGCTCCGACATGGACACTGTCGAATCATGATGTGCCTCGCCATGCGACTCGGCTGGGTTTGCCTGCGGATGTCGATTTGAATGAATGGATTACATCTGCTGGCACGATGCCACAGGTCAACCCTGTCGAAGCTTCCGAGCGAGCTCGCTCCGCTACCTTGATGATGCTCGGCCTTCCCGGCACCGCATATATCTATCAAGGCGAGGAACTCGGCTTGCCCGAGGATTTTGACTTGACCGAGGACGAATTGCAGGATCCTCAGTGGGAACGCAGCGGTCATACCATGCGAGGTCGTGATGGTTGCCGTATCCCGCTGCCGTGGGAGCGGGAATCGGTCGCTTTCGGCTTTAACAACACCGGTCGTTCATGGCTGCCGCAGCCTGACTGGTATGGCAGATTTGCCGCAGACGCAGAGGCGGATGAGCCTGATTCGTTCCTGACCATGTATCGTAAAGCCATCGCCTTGCGCCGGACGTATTGCCAATCCGATTTGGATATGATCTGGCATGATGACAATCCGGCTGTGCTGCATTACAGTCGTCCGACCGGACTGCATGTGCTGGTCAACTTCGGTACTGATCCCGTTGAGTTGCCCTCTGATGCAGAGCTGCTGATGGGCACCCATATTAATGATGGACGATCGGTTCCGCCGTCCCACGCGGCATGGTTCACGGTCGGCTGAGCCGATAACGGCGGTTTAGCCGTTCATATTCTTGCGGCGGGTCTTGTTTTCCCCTTTTCTCAAGACCCGTCGCATTTTTTATGCTGCTGTGCATCATGTGGCAGCGTGTTGCCTCGATTCGGACCATGCGATTCTGGGGCGCAACTATTTTTGGCTGATTTGCGGTCGGGGGCATCGGGAAATCGTCGGAGACCACTGGGGGAAAACTCAACTTAACTCCTCCTCGCGAACGCTATAGACTTGAATACATGAGGCGAAGTGGTGCGCGACGTCGTCCGAAGCGTTCGCCGTCGTCCGAAGCGTCCGAAGCGTCCGAAACGTCCGAAACGTACAAGGGGTGTGCGATGGCGTATATCGAATTCGATCATGTGGTCAAGGAGTATGCGTCCGGTTCCGCGGCGATTCGGGCGTTGGATGAGGCGAGCTTCACCGCCGATCAGGGCGAGTTGACGGTGATCCTAGGCCAATCGGGCGCAGGCAAGACCACGGCGCTGAACATTCTGGGCGGTATGGATACCGCCACGTCCGGCCGCGTGGTGGTCGGCGGTCGCGATATCACCGGCCTGAGCCGCCGCGAACTCATCGCATACCGTCGTACCGACATCGGTTTCGTGTTCCAGTTCTACAATCTCGTGCCGAATCTGACCGCGCTGGAGAACGTGGAATTGGCCAGCCAGATCTGCCTGGATCACTTCGATCCGGCTGAGACGCTGCGCAAGGTCGGGCTGGGGGAAAGACTCGATAATTTCCCTGCGCAACTTTCCGGCGGCGAGCAGCAGCGCGTCTCCATCGCCCGCGCCATCGCCAAGAAACCGAAGCTGCTGCTGTGCGATGAACCGACCGGCGCGCTCGACTACGAGACCGGCAAGGAAGTGTTGCAGTTGCTGCAGGATATCTGCCGAACGCAGGGCATGACCGTCCTGATCATCACGCACAATTCCGCGCTCGCGCCAATGGCGCACAAGGTGATCCGATTCCGGTCCGGCAGGGTGGTGGGCGAAGAAATCAACGCTCAGCCCACACCGATTGCGGATATCGAGTGGTGAGGCGGTGAAATACATCGTGAAACACCCCGTGAAACGAAATCGCGCTGTGAAATACCATGTGAAACAATCCGTGAACCATCGCCCCGGCTTCGGCATGTCAGGCGCGTTCGCCAAGGACATGTTGCGCATGTGGGCGCGCAACTGGAAGCGATTCGCCTCGATCGCCATCATCACCATGCTGGGCGTGGCGGTGCTTACCGGCATTTATGCCGGTTGCCGTGATATGTTCCGCGGTGCCGACCGGTTTCTCGACAGCCAAAGGCTTTACGACATCCAGATCGTTTCCACGCTTGGCCTCACCGATGACGACGCCGCCGCGCTCAAGGCCGTCAATGGCGTCGAACGGGTGCAAACGGAACGCTCCGCCGCCGCGACCGTCACCGTGAACGGCAGCAATGAGTCGGTGACGTTGACCGAAATCGGTACGAACGGCATGAACCAGCCGTATCTGCAGGAAGGCAGACTGCCGGTCAAGTCCGGGGAAGTGGCCGTCACCAAAAAATTCGTGCGGGACAGCGGACTTATGATCGGCGATCGGCTGAACGTTGCGCTTGGCAAGGTTGCGGCATCCGCTTCGTCCGAAAAGGACAAGTCAGATGATGCGACGGCGTCGGGCGACGCCGGCAACGAGTCGTCGGGCGACGACTCGACTCCGACTTTCCCCACCGATCTCACCATCACCGGCATCGTGCTGGACCCGCTCGACCTGCAGAATCCGGAAGGATACTCGGCGGGCGCGTTCCGCAGCTCAGCCACCACCGACTACACGTTCTTCCTGCCGTCCGATGGCGTAAGCGGCACCGTCTACACTGCCATATCGCTGGAAGTCGAGGGTGCCTCCGCACTCGACACCTTTACCGACCGGTATGACGACGTCGTCCGCGCGGTCCGCGAACGTATCGAAACCACAATCCAAGCCAAGCGGCAACAGGCCCGCCGGCAGCAGCTTATCGACGAGGCGAACCAGCGCATCGCGGACGCCCGCGCCAAAGCCGACCGGCAGATCGCCGAGGCCCAAGCCGAACTGGACAAGCAGGCAGCCTCGGTGGAATCCAGCATCCCACAGGCCCGCTGGTATGTGAACACGAGGTCCACGGCCGGCACGTTCTCGTCGCTGGAATCCGATCTCAACTCCATCGAATCGATCGGTCGCGCGTTTCCCGTGGTGTTCCTGCTGGTCGCCGTGCTGATGAGCCTGACCACGATGACCCGCATGGTCGAGGAGGATCGCGGACTGATCGGCACATACATGGGGCTCGGTTACGGCAACGCGCTGATCGCCTCGCGCTACGTGCTGTTCGCGCTGCTCGCCTGTCTGATCGGCGGCGGATTGGGCGATCTCATCGGCTTCCTGGGCATTCCGGCGTTTCTGCTCGTCGTGTTGGAAGGCATGTATGTGGTGCCGGGCGTCACATTGCTCTACGACTGGGCGTACGGTTCGGCCGGCGTGCTGCTGTTCGTGGTGGGCGTCGCGGTGGCGACCATCGTGGCATGCCGCGGCGAGGTGCGGCATATGCCGGCCGAACTGATGCGGCCCAAGTCGCCCAAATCCGGTTCGCGCGTGCTGCTGGAACGCATCGGGCCGCTGTGGCGGCGCATGAAATTCCTCAACAAGGTCACCGCGCGCAACCTGTTCCGCTTTAAGGGCCGCCTGTTCATGACGGTCGGTGGCGTGGCCGGCTGCACCGCGCTGATCGTGTGCGGCCTGGCCATCAACGATACGGTGGATGCGCTGCCGGTGACGCAATATCAGGACGTGTATCGGTACGACCTGATGGTCGTGACCGATCACGACGCCTTGAGCCCGGTGCGCTCGCGGCTATTGGAGAGCAACGCAATCAATGACTCGACCACGCCGGCCGCCGGTGCCTTGACGCTTGCGCGCGTGGAAAGCGGGGAAATCACTACGATTGCCGATTCCGGCGGTGCTGGCGAATCCGAAACCGTGCAGCTGATCACGGTGCCGTACGCCGATCAGTTGACGAACATCGCCGACTTCCGTTCGTCGGTGGACGGTACGACGATTCGTACGGACCTGCTGGATCGTGCGGGTCGTGCGGATGCGGAGTCATCCGGCATCATCGTTTCGCTGAGTGCGGCGAATGCGATGGGCGTCGAGGCCGGCGACAAGGTGGCGTTGGAGAACGGCGACGCCGCGCGCGAAACGGTCCGCGTGTACGCCGTCAGCCGGTCCGTAATCGGTGCGGATGTGTATATGACGTCCGAGTATTACCGGGAAGTGTTCGGCGGGAGCACTGAGGGTTCCGGTTCGGCCGACGAATCCGATGGCGATGGCAGCGGTGCCGACAGTGCGTCCAACTCACGTGACTATACGGCGACTGAAGTCAATGGCGTGGAAATGAACGCGATATTCGCGCAATTCGTCGGCTCGGACGACGATCAGATCGACTACGCGGACCGGCTTGCCAAGGAGCAGGACGTATTGAGCGTGACGAGTACGGCGGATATGCGTCGCCGGTTCAGCTTCGATCTGATGGGTGCGGTGGTGGCGCTGATCGTCGCGCTCGCCGGTGCGCTGGCATTGGTGGTGCTGTTTACCCTCGCCAATACGAACGTTTCCGAACGGGTGCGCGAGATGGCCACGCTCAAGGTGTTGGGTTTCTTTGATCGTGAAGTGCATACGTATGTGAACCGCGAGATGTTGATCTTGACGTTGATGGGCATCGCCGTGGGGCTGCCGCTCGGCCGTTGGATTGGCGGACTGCTGACGGCTGCGCTGAATATGCCGGGGTTGTATTTCGCGGTGACCGTGCGGTGGTACAGCTATGCGATCGCCGCTGCCGTAACGTTGGCGTTCGCGCTGTTGGTGCAGTTGCTTACCAATCCGGTGCTTGATCGAATCGACCCGGTGTCGTCGCTGAAAAGCGTGGAATGATGGGTGGGTGGCATCGAAACTGCCTATTATCCCCGAAAAGTTCAATTACCTCTGACAAAATTGAACTTTTCGGCGAAATAATCACCGTATCATCACATTATATGGCTGAACTGGCCGGTCTTTAGCGTAGGTGCCGATGATACAGTTTGAACCTGTTACGGAAAGAGCAGGTGAGTTGATGAGCGAGAGTCACAACAGCGGTCAGGCCAACAGTGCCTTGACATCCGTCGAGCATCTCGACAAAGACAACGAAATGGCGCGCGGACTGAACAATCGTCATGTGCAGTTCATTGCCATCGGCGGCACCATCGGCACCGGTCTGTTCCTGGGATCCGGCAAGTCCATTTCCCTGACCGGACCGAGCATCGTGTTCGTGTACATCGCGGTGGGCGTCATCATGTTCCTGTTGATGCGTGCGATCGGCGAGCTGATGTACCGCGACCCGAGCCAACACACGTTCATCAACTTCATCACCCGGTATCTGGGCAACGGATGGGGGCATTTCGCCGGATGGTCGTACTGGATCGTGCTGGTGCTGATCGGCATGAGCGAGATCACGGCCGTGTCCACGTATTTCATCACGTTCTTCGACACATTCGGCATGGATCTTTCGCATTGGAAATGGCTGATCGAGCTGTGTTTCCTGGCCGCGTTGGTGACTATTAACCTGATTGCCGTCAAAGCGTTCGGCGAGGCGGAGTTCTGGTTCTCGATGATCAAGATCACGCTGATCTGCGCGATGATCGCCACCGCCGTGGTCATGGTGGTGATCGGCTACCATTACAACGCCGTGCAGATCACCGGTCAGGATGGCGTTTCGCCGGCAGGCCATGCGGGGCTCGACAACATCACCAATAATTTCTCCATCGCGCCGAACGGGTGGCTGGCGTTCCTGATGAGCTTCCAGATGGTGTTCTATGCCTACGAAATGATCGAGTTCGTGGGCGTCACCGTCTCCGAAACGCAGAACCCGAGGAAGGTGCTGCCGAAAGCCGTGAACGAGATCATCGTGCGTGTGCTCATCTTCTATGTGGGCGCTCTGCTGGCCATTATGGCCATCGTGCCGTGGACTACATTCAAGCCGAATAAGGACGGCTCCTTCGCCTCCCCGTTCATCATGGTGTTCCAGTACGCCGGTCTGAACTGGGCCGCGGCGCTGGTGTTCTTCGTGGTGATCACCGCCGCGTCCTCCGCCTTGAACTCGTTGCTGTACTCGGCCGGCCGCCATCTCTATCAGCTGGCCGCCGACTCCGAATCGCCTACCTTCCAGAAAATCGGTGTGGTGTCCAAACGTCAGGTGCCGGCTCGTGCGATTCTCGTGTCCGCGGCACTGATTCTGCTCTCCCCGGTGATCAATGCGATTCCGGGCGTTTCCGGCGCATTCGTGCTGTTCGCCTCCGCGTCGTCCGCGGTGATCATCTTCATCTACACGTTGACGATGATCGCCCACCGCAAGTACCGTCGCTCCGCCGACTTCATCCCCGACGGATTCGTGATGCCGGCCTGGCGTGTGACCAATACCATCGCCATCGCGTTCTTCGTATTCGTGTACTGCACGCTGTTTTTGGCGGACGATACGCGCGGTCCGGCCATCGCCGGTCTGGTCTGGCTGGCGGTGTTCGGCGGCTACTGCGCGCTACGCGAGCACTATCGCAGCCGCGACCTGAAAGAGGCGCTGGGCCGGTAAGGTTGTTGAAGAAGGGGTTGCTCCCCCGTATATTTGTGCGCGACTTTTTAGTACGCTCTCTTTCGCGCGCTCTCTCTTTCGCGAAAATGTACCACTGAGTTGACGTCAGCGGTACATATTCGCAATGGTTCATAAAGATTGAATCTTGGCGTCCTCGAACGCGGGCCCATCTTCTTCGCGAATTTGTATCGATGAGACGAACTCAGTGGTACATATTCGTGAAGAGGGTGCGTGAAAACGCACGAAACGCACGAAACGGTCCGTTTGAGGGGCCGATTCCAAAGAGGGAAATTCAGCTATGCAACGGCCGACCGGCGGTGGTGTAGTGCAATGCGCCATGCACCAATGCCGACGTGAAATGCATATTGCACATGCCCGCTTCTTCTGCCTCGTGTGTGCAGCCTGCAATGCTGCAAAGACTGATACCCCTCATGACCATCCCCCTTGTCTGGCGACAGCATCGGCGCTGTCTTGTAGACAAGTGTAGCTGTCATCAGTATTGCTGCATAGTCATTGAGTGATTTCTGTGGCTTGCATCACATACTTTCCGGCGTTTCGTGCCGAATTGTGCAATAATTCTATGCTCTTGCGGACGTGCGCTATGTGCGTGGGGCTGTACGGTTACAGTTCGGCTAGTCTGTTGGAAGTCAGTCGACTGAGGCTGATCTGTTGTTCCGCGGCATCGATGGCATGGCTCTGGATGTTGTGCAATTTGTAGACGAGTTTGATTGTGGGGTGTGCGGCAATAAATTGTTTATAGTGTGAGATATTATGGGTGATGGTTTGCGGGCGATATGGCGTAAAAGTGGTATCGGTCGTGAACACTGCGCGCAGTTGACTGCGTTCGTTTTATGTGTGACGAGGCCATGTATGGCAAAGGAGATGTGCCGTGGGCTATGAGGAAGAAGCGGTGGATGAGCTGTGGCGCGATGTGTGGTGCCACAGGTCCCGGATGCAGCGCGATCTCAATCATGGCGCCGGCGAGGTGTTTGTGATTCGCATGCTGGCGCATCAGGGCACGATGTCTCCTTCACAGCTCGCCGATGCCATGAACGTCACCAGCGGCCGCATCTCCGCGGTGCTTTCAGCGTTGGAGAAAAAAGGCCAGGTCATACGGTCCGTGGATCCCGATGATCGCCGCGCGGTGCGCGTGGAGCTTACTGATGCCGGGCGTGAACGCGGCCGCAAGGATATGCAGGAAATGCGCGATGCTGTCTGCTGGATTTTCTCGCAGATGGGGGAGCGGCGTACCCGTGAATTCGTCGAGCTGGTCCGCGAATTCTCTACGTATATGTTGATTTGCAAGCCCGGCCAGCCGCGCCCCACGCCGGAAGAGGTGAGCAAGGCGTTCGAGCGGGTTTCCGGAAATTCGTAACGTCCGGCCGCCGGGCCGTTGCGGCGGCTTGCCTTCACTTGGTGCGCGGTGTGGTAGCCCGGTTGTGTATTTCGCCCATGGTGAATAACCGAATGTCGTACCGTCACGCATAATATCTTACAGTGTAAGTAATAAATAGTAAAAAGTAATTTGGTTTGCGAGGTCTCTCCCTGTACGCCAACGACAGCTGGCGGCCCCCTCGGTACGAGGAATCGGCGGAGCGGCGCGTGAGCCTACGGCTACAACTCATCGCAAAGGAAACACAATGCTTCGCATCATGAAATATCTCTCCAAAGCGGAGATAGGCCAGATGCTGCTCGCACTGGTGACCATCGTGGGACAGGTCTACTTCGACCTGAAGTTGCCGGACTACATGTCCGACATCACCACGCTGGTCGAGACGCCGGGCAGTGCGATGGCCGACATCTGGATCGCCGGCGGCAAGATGCTGCTCATCTCGCTGGGCTCCGTGGCCTGCGCGGTCGTCACCGGCTATATCGCCGCACGTGTGGGCTCCTCGTTCACCCAACGTCTGCGCTCCCTGGAATTCCGCCAGGTCGAATCGTTTGGCCCGGCCGAAATGAATCGCTTCTCCACTGCGAGCCTGATCACCCGCTCCACCAACGACATCACGCAGATTCAGATGTTCATCACCATTGGTTTGCAACTCATCGTCAAATCACCGATCATGGCCGTCTGGGCCGTGATGAAAATCGCGGGCGAGGGCTTCGAATGGACGCTGGCCACCGGCATCGCCGTCGTGATCCTGCTGGCCGCCATCGCAGTGATGATGGCCATGGTTATGCCCAAATTCAAGGCGATGCAGCAGCTCACCGACAACATCAACCTCGTGGCCCGCGAGAATCTCACCGGTCTCAAAGTCGTACGCGCCTACAACGCCGAGGATTATCAGGAATCCAAGTTCACCGAAGCGAACAAGGAGCTCACGGAAACCCAGCTGTTCACCAACCGGACCATGGCAGTCATGATGCCGCTGATGAACACCATCATGAACGGCCTGATGCTCGCCGTCTATTGGATCGGCGCCTATCTGATCGACGCGGCCGAACTTACGGACAAGCTCACCGTGTTCTCCAACATGGTGGTGTTCTCCAACTATTCCGTACAGGTCATTATGAGCTTCCTGCTGATGAGCATGGTGTTCGTGCTCTGGCCACGTGCCGACGTATCCGCGCAACGCGTGCTTGAAGTGCTCGACACCAAACCGATCATCGAAAACGGCACCAAAACCGAAGCCGACGTGGCAAAAACCGGGCAGAGAGGCACTGTCGAATTCCGCAACGTCAGCTTCACCTACCCGGATTCCCGTGAGGCGATGCTGGAAGGCGTCACCTTCAGCGCCAAGCCGGGACAGACGGTGGCGTTCATCGGCTCGACCGGCTCCGGCAAAACCTCGCTCATCAATCTCGTACCACGTTTCTACGACGCCACCCAAGGTCAGGTGCTGGTCGACGGTGTGGACGTACGCGACTACAACCTGAAAACCCTGCGCGACAAGATCGGTTACGTGCCGCAGACCTCCGTACTGTTCAAAGGTACGGTCGCATCCAACGTAAGCTACGGCGACGAGCCGGGCGAAACCGTCGATGTCGAGATCGCCGATACCTCAACGGCCGCCGGTCGCAAGCACGAAGCTGAACTGATCGCCGCAGACCGGGCCGCAGAGAACGCCACGATGCCAGCGGAACAGATGAATCGCGTCAAGACGGCGGCGGACGTGGCCCAAGCCAGCGAATTCGTGAACCGTATGGACGGCGGATTCAACGCGGCGATTGCGCAAGGCGGCTCGAATGTGTCCGGCGGCCAGAAGCAGCGACTGTCCATCGCCCGCGCCGTCTATCGCCATCCCGAAATCCTGATCTTCGACGATTCGTTCTCCGCCTTGGACTTCAAGACCGACCGTGAAGTGCGCGAGGCGCTCGCCCGTGAGGCCAAGGATTCCACCAAACTCATCGTGGCGCAGCGCATCGGCACCATCATGAACGCCGACCTCATCGTCGTACTCGACGACGGTCGCGTGGTAGGTCAAGGCACCCACCGCGAACTGCTGGACACCTGCGAGGTCTACCAGCAGATCGCCGAATCCCAGCTCAGCAAAGCCGAGCTGATGGCCTGACCACAAGAGCCAACGAAAGGACTTACCAATGCCAAGAGGACCTATGGGACACGGACCGGGCGCAGGGCGCACGGTCGAAAAGCCCGCTGATTTCGGCAAAGTCATGGGCAAGCTCATGGATTACTGCCGCAATTACATTCCCGTCATCATCATCGCGCTGATTTTAGGTGCGGCCGGCACCGTCTGCCAGATCATCGGGCCGGACAAACTCAAGGACATGACCAACGAGATCGTCAAGGGGCTGCCGGCCGTCGTCAACGGACGTCCGGTGACGAACTCGGTCGATTTCGCGGCAGTCGGCCGCATCGCCTGGCTGCTGGTCGCCCTGTACGTGGGGTACGCGGTGCTCAGCTACGTGCAGAGCTGGATGATGGCGAACGTCACCCAGCGTACGGCCCAGCGGCTGCGCGAATCGATTTCGGTCAAAATCAACAAGCTGCCGCTCAAATACTACGACAAGGTCAGCTACGGCGACGTGCTGTCGCGCATCACCAACGACGTGGACGCCATCGGCCAAACGCTGGGACAAAGCCTGGGTTCGTTGATCACCTCGGTCACCCTGTTCGTGGGTGCGCTGGTCATGATGTTCTACAACAACGTGATCATGACATTGTGCGCCATCGGCGCAAGCCTGATCGGTTTGGTGCTGATGATGGTGATTATGAAGGCCTCGCAAAAGTACTTTGCGCAGCAACAAGCCGCCCTGGGCGACGTGAACGGCCATGTGGAGGAGATGTACGCCGGGCATTTGATCGTGAAAGCGTACAACGGCGAGGCTGATTCGATTCGCCGCTTTGAACAGTACAACGCGGACCTGTATGAATCCGGCTGGAAATCGCAATTCCTGTCCGGCCTGATGATGCCACTGATGAACTTCATCGGCAACTTCGGCTACGTAGTGGTATGCGTGGTGGGCGCGGCGCTCGCCATGGACGGGCAGATCGAATTCGGTGTGATCGTGGCGTTCATGATGTACATTCGCCTGTTCACTCAACCGCTTTCCCAGTTCGCACAGGCCTTCCAGAACCTGCAGCGTTGCGCGGCCGCCGCCGAGCGTGTGTTCGGCTTCCTGGAGGAGCCGGAGATGGCGGAAGAGCCGACCAAGGCTGAGCTTGGAGTCGATCTTGGGGTTGATCTTGCGGTTGACGGACACGGCGGTCGCGGTGCGTCGATGCCGGCCACCCAGCGTGCGCAGCTGCTCGGTTATGACGCCCAAGGGCATGTGCAACCCGTGCGCGGCGACGTGGAATTCAGTCATGTGCAGTTCGGTTATGAGCCGGACAAGCCGGTTATCCACGATTTCTCCGCCTCTGTTGCGGCCGGGCAGAAAGTGGCCATTGTGGGGCCGACCGGTGCCGGCAAAACCACGATGGTGAACCTCCTGATGCGGTTCTATGAGATTTCCGGCGGCTCGATTTCCATCGACGGCGTGAATACCGCGAGCGTGCCGCGGTGGAATGTGCACGACCAGTTCTCGATGGTGCTGCAAGACACATGGGTGTTCCGCGGAACCGTGCGTGAGAACATCGCATACGCCAAGCCTGGTGTGACTGACGAGCAGATTGTTGCCGCCTGCCGTGCGGTGGGGCTCGATCATTACATCCAGTCGCTGCCCGACGGATATGACACCGTGTTGGACGACAAATCCACGCTGTCCGCGGGGCAGAAGCAGCTGCTCACCATCGCCCGCGCGATGGTGCAGGACGCTCCTATCCTGATTCTCGACGAAGCCACCTCCTCCGTCGATACCCGTACCGAGGAGCTCATCCAGAAAGCCATGGACGCGTTGACCGTGGGGCGCACGTCCTTCGTGATCGCACACCGCCTCTCCACCATCCGCGACGCCGATATGATTCTCGTCATGAACCACGGCGACGTGATCGAGCGCGGCACCCATGAAGAGCTGTTGGCGGCGGGAGGGTTTTATGCCGACCTCTACAACTCCCAATTCACGCTCGCTGGATGATGGGGTGTCCTCGTCGTTGCTGCCCGCTGCGACGTACCGTGTCGCGCTACGTGCGATCTTCGCGGCAGGGCCGCTCGCTTCGCCTGCGGATAGTCCACTAGTCCACTGGACTATACGTTTGACGGCTCAGCGCCTTTGCTCGGGTGCGTCTTTCCTCGGTGCGCCTTGCGGCTGTGTGGGTCAATCAGCTCGGTTCATGTGCCGGAATGTGGGATGAAATTGTAATGTGGGCTGTTTTGCGGTTGTGTGCCACGGGGAAATGGTACGCAACCGCAAATTGAGGATTTATGCAAAGTAGTACCGCGAACATTGGCTGTTTTGCGGTACCGGGCGTTGTGGTCCTCGATGGGGCAGTGGTACACAACCGCAGTTTCGCTGAATTTGCGGTTGTGTACCACGGTGTGCGTCTATCTCGCTTACGAGCTCGCTTACGAGGGGCTGATTGCTGTGCGGCGGAAGGTCTATCCGCGTTACAAAGGGCTCTTCTGCCGTGCAAACGTGGGTGCGAATGCCTTCGCGTCAACGCCGTTCCGCCGTTTTGGGCGTGTGGGATACTCGGCGAGCAGCCCCTTGTACCGCGGATAGACTTTCCACCGCCACGAAATCAGCCCCTCGTAAGCGAGATAGCGGCATTGGGGACTGATTCATTTCTTGGGTTTCTATTGCAGTGCAAAGGCGTATTGCAAAATGCTGCTCCCAGCGACTGTTCTCATGCCGCAAGCGTTGAACGCGGTGTCATCCCGATATCGAATGTATCTTTCTCGCGCAATGTTCGCGCAAAGTGACGGCGAGGTGCTGCGCAAACTGTTCGCTTTTGCGTATTTCGCCTATGCGTTTCGTTGAATGAGATGTGTTACAAGCGCTTAATCTATTCAAATCTAAACTGTTCATACCTAAACAAATAGGAGTGCGGTACTCCATCACTGAGAGGAAGCGATCATGGGGAAGCGCAAAATAGTGGCCGCGGTTTCGATGCTGCTGGCCATAGGTATGGGCCTGTCCGGTTGTGCGCATGCGTCCACGGATCAGACGTCCGCATCGGATGCCAATACGTTGAAGATCGGCACCACGGATGTGGTGTCTGCTCTGGATCCCGCAGGGGCCTCGGACACTGGATCTGTAATGCTGATGACTCAGATTTACGGGCAACTGATGAATCAGAAGCCTGGTTCGAGCGATCCGGAACCGGAATTGGCGGAATCTGGCGAGTTCGTCAATCCCACCACTTATCGCGTCAAGTTGCGCAAGGGGCTGAAGTTCGCCAACGGTAATCCGATCAATGCCGAAGCCGTGAAGTTCAGTCTGGATCGTCAGGCCGGTATCAACGACCCCAATGGTCCCCAGTTGATGAAGATGGCGCTCAAGTCCACGAAGATCGTGGACGACCTGACTGTCGACTGCGAGTTGAACGATGCCAATGACCAGACTTTCCCCGGCATTCTGACCGCGAACGACGCCGCCATCGTTGATCCCAAGGTATTCGGCGCAGATAAGATCACATCCATTGATGACATCATCAAGGGACGTGGCTTCTCCGGCCCATATGAGCTGGTGAGCTACTCCAAGGGCGTGGCCGCCAAGCTCAAGGCCAACGCTAACTATTCCGGAGTGATCGATAAGGTCAAAACCGACACCGTAATGGTCAACTACTACTCGTCCGAAGACAACCTGAAACTCAATATCCAGCAGCACAATATCGATGTGGCCTGGAACACGTTGTCTGCCAAGGACATAGAAACCTTGGGCAAGGACAGTTCGCTGAAGGTTCATTCCGCGCCTGGTGGTTCCATCCGCTACCTTACGTTCAACTTCAACACCATGCCTTATGGCGCACAATCCGATGAGCCGGATGCTGCCAAGGCGCTCGCCGTACGTCAAGCCATCGCCGATCTGGTGGATCGTCAGGCCATTGCCGACCGCGTGTACAAGGGTACCTATGTTCCGCTGTATTCCAATGTGCCGGATGGCATCACTGGCGCTACCCAGCCGTTCAAGGAGCTCTACGGCGACGGCAATGGAGGTCCGGATGCTGCCAAGGCCAAGAAGCGCCTGTCCGATGCCGGCGTCAAGACTCCGGTCAACCTGAACATCCAGTACAACACCGATCATTACGGAGCGAGCAGTGCCGACGAATACGCGCTGATCAAGGAACAGCTTGAGTCCTCCGGTCTGTTCAAGGTGACCATCCAATCCACCGAATGGTCGAGTTATGCCAAGAAGTATTCCACCGGCGAATTCCCGATCTTCCAGTTGGGCGGCAGCGGTGAGTTCTCCGACGGCGACGACTTCCTGTCCATCTTCTATGGCAAGGGCAACTTCCTGCAGAACGGCTATGAGAACGAGGACGTCTACCGACTTCTTGCCGCCGAGAAAACCGAAGCGGACAAGACCAAGCGCAATGAGATCCTCGCCCAAGTGCAGGAGCAAGTGGCTAAGGATATCTCCAACCTCGATCTGTTGCAGGGCCAGCAGATCGCTGTGGCCGGCACCAACGTGCAGGGTGTTGATAACACGCTGGACGGTTCGTTCAAGTTCCGTCTCGGTGTGCTGAGCAAGTAAACCGCAAGTACGGCTTGTGATGTTCGTAAGGGGTGTGTTTGCGACGATATGACCGCGAATGCACCCCGTACGGCAATTCAAGGAGACCAATGAAATCAAGCAATGCGAAAAGCGGTGACGTCAAAGTGGCAAAAACATCGGGGTTGTCCGGTCGTGCCGCGGAACTGCTGCGGTATGCGCTGATACGCATCCTGCTGATTATCCCGACCGCGCTGATTCTCGTCACGCTGGTGTTCTTCCTGATGAGGCTGGTGGGCGACCCGATTACGGCGGCGCTCGGTGGTCGTCTTTCCGCCGACAAACTCGCGCAGATGAAGCATGCAGCCGGCTACGACAGGCCGGTTATCGTACAGTACTTTGAATACCTCGGGCAATTGGTGCGTGGCGATTTCGGCGTCACGTTCTCCGATAACCGTCCGGTGCTGGACATTTTCCGTCAGAACGGTACGGCTACACTGGAGCTAGGCATCTTTGCCATTATTATTGCGGCGCTGATTGGTGTCCCTCTGGGCATTGTGGCTGCGGTGCACAAGGATCACTGGCAAGACATTGTGTTGCGCGTGTTCTCCGCCATTTCCTACGCGACGCCGATTTTCTTCCTCGGTCTCGTATTCAAATTGGTCTTCGGTTCTTGGATGGGGATGTTGCCGATATCCGGTAGGGCATCCAGCGACACGGCGTTGACGCTGACCTCCGCCCAAGGTGCCACGGGCTTGTATTTGTTGGACGCCATTTCTTTGGGAAGTGCCCCGATGACCCTCGACGTGTTGAGGCATGCGGTGCTTCCCGCGGTATCTCTGGGTTTGATCACCGGTGGCGTGTTCATTCGTCTGGTGCGCTCACAAATGGTGTCCACCTTGGCGAGCGACTACACATTGGCGGGGCGAGCCCGCGGCATACGCGAGAAGACGATACACAAGCGTTTCGCCTTGCGTCCAGCGCTTGGCCCGATCCTGACCGTGGCCGGTCTGCAGATCGCCATGATTCTCGGCGGTGCTGTGCTGACCGAAACCACGTTCGACTGGCATGGCTTGGGCTACGAGCTTGCGCAGTATCTCAGTAACCATGATTTCACTGCCGTGCAGGGCATCGTGGTGCTGATGGCAATCATCGTATCCGTGGTGAACTGTGTGATCGACATTCTGGTGGCGATCAACGACCCCAGAATCCGCAGTTAGGAGCATCGTCCATGACATCGATTTCAAATGCAAAAAGCAATGATCAGGCGGGTGTGTGGCAACGGCTCATCAAGCTTCCCATCATTCGTGAGATTGCGGAAAGCAATGGCGCACAGCGCGGTCTGATCGTTACGGGATTGTCGTTCATCGTGCTGTTTGTGCTGGTGGCGCTGTTCGCGCCGCTGCTGGCACCGTATGGATTCGCGCAGCTTAAAGGAGCTGACGGAGCGACTTTTGGAGTGTTGGAAGCCCCATCTGCTGTGCATCCTTTGGGTACTACCTCCACCGGATACGACGTGCTGAGCCGTGTGCTCTGGGGGTCGCGCACCGCACTGTTGGCCGTTTGCCTCGGCGTGGTGCTGCCGATTGTGATTGGTGTTCCGCTGGGCGCATTGTCTGGATACTTCCGCGGTCCTTTGGATAAGGTGCTGGTCACTATCAGTGATGCCATTTATGTGTTCCCGACTCTGCTGCTCGCGATCGTGGTCTCGCTGGTAATCAGTGGCGGTCAAGCTGGTATGTGGCCGGGACTGCTTTCGGCCGCCGTCGCGTTGAGTGTGGTGTATATTCCGCAGTATTTCCGCGTGGTGCGTACCGAAGTGAGCCGCCTGTCCAGCGAAGGCTTTGTCGAAGCGGGGAGAGCCATGGGGGCCGGAGACCTTTGGGTGCTGTTCCATGAGGCGTTGCCCAATGCGCTGCGTACCGTACCGTTGATTATGACGTTGAACGCAGGAGACGCCGTGATGACGCTGGCTTCGCTCGGGTTCCTGGGATTCGGTATCGAGCCGACTGCGGCGGCGGAATGGGGATACGACCTCAACAAGTCGATGAACGATGTGAGCAACGGTGTGTGGTGGACGGCGATCTGCCCGGGCGTGGCCATCATCATTATCGTGCTGGGATTCACCTTGTTCGGCGAAGGAGTTAATGACGTCGCTGACCCGCGGTCGCGTAAGGCACCTTCCATTGCCAAGCTGCTCAAACGTGAGCAGACGGCTCGCGGAGCAGCATCTGGCGCAGCCGCCAAAGAGGAGGCGAAGTGATGTCGTTGCTGGATATTGCTAATTTGCAAATTGATTTCCCGACCGACAACGGTTTGGTGCATGCTGTGCGAGGCGTGAACCTGAACGTTGAAGCCGGTGAGCGTGTGGCGATTGTTGGCGAGTCCGGCAGTGGCAAGTCGGTAACCGCTCGCGCCATATTGGGGCTGCTCGGTGATGATTGTCGGATTCGTGGGCGAATCATGCTCGACGGACGCAATATGGTCGAGGCTTCCGCCGGCGATCTGGCCGCTGCGCGTGGCGGCATTGTGGGCATGGTGTTCCAGGAGCCGTTGTCTTCGCTGAATCCGGTGTACACCATAGGTGCGCAATTCCGACTGGGATTGACGGAGCATGGCCTTGATGACAAGAAGGCAGACGAGCTGTGCTTGGAATATTTGCGGAAAGTGGATATTCCGGATCCTGAAACCGCCGTTAAGAAATATCCGATGGAGTTTTCCGGCGGGCAGATTCAGCGCATCATGATTGCCATGGCGCTGGCTTTGCATCCCAAACTCATCATTGCGGATGAGCCTACGACCGCATTGGATGTGACGGTTCAGCTGGAGATTCTTGATCTACTCAAACGGCAATGCGCCGAATCCGGGGCGGCGCTGCTCATGATCAGTCATAATATGGCGGTTGTGGCGGATATCGCACAGCGTGTAGTGGTGATGCGCCGCGGCAGTGTGGTGGAAGAAGCGTCCGTCGAAGATCTGTTCACTCGTCCGCGTGATCCCTACACCAAGCAGCTTATTGCCTCCGTGCCGAAACTGGAGGTAGAAGATGGTGACGCCGATTCGGGTGGGCTTACGGACGTCGATGGAAACGATATCGATAACGACATTGTGGTTCAAGCGAATCACATCAACGTGTTCTATAAGGGCCGCCGACTCGGATCGAGAATCCACTCGGTGCAGGATGTTTCGTTTGAGATTCATCGTGGGGAGATTCTCGGCTTAGTGGGCGAATCTGGTTCCGGTAAAAGCACTATCGGTCGCGCACTTATTGGGCTTGGCGGGGAGCTGGAAGGTGAGCTCAGTTTGCTGGGAACCAGTGTTGTGGGTGCGTCGAAACGAGAGATGCGTGCATTGCGTGAACGGGTGGGATTCATCTTCCAAGATCCCGGCACCAGTTTCAACCCCCGCAGAACTGTCGGCGAAGGCGTGGCCGCCCCATTGCGCATCCATCGACCGCATATGAGCGATCAGGAGGTCAATAGCAAGGTTCGGACCATGCTGGAAGCGGTGTCATTGGACCCGGATTACGTTGATCGATATCCGCATGAGCTGTCTGGTGGGCAACGGCAGCGTGCGTCCATCGCACGTTCGTTGATGCTGGATCCTGAGCTGATTATTGCGGATGAGCCGACTTCCGCGCTTGACGTGACCATTCAGGCCAAGGTGTTGGAGCTGCTCAAGCAGCTTCATGCACAGTTGGGGTTCTCGTGCCTGTTCATTTCGCATGATCTGGCCGTGGTGGATCAGATGGCTGATCGCGTCATCGTGCTGCATCATGGCAAGCTGGAGGAATCCGGTGTTACCGGACAGGTGTTGCATCATCCGCAACAGCCATACACGCGGAAGCTGATTTCCTCGGTGCTGGCTCCTAATCCGGAGAATCCGCAGCCGTTCAAATCGGTGTTTGCGTGACGGGTTTGCCAGTACTGCTGATGTGATCGATTGGCTCGGCCGCGCTTCGGCGTCGGTCGAGCCGGCTGCGGCTGAGGTCTGACCTCAAAAGGGACTGTCGATCAACTTTCACTATCGGCGTCAGTCTGCTGCATGCGTTCCCTGCCGTGATCGACGATCTTGCGCAACAGGGCGACCAGCTGAGCGGCTTCCTCGCTGGTCAGTCCGCTGCTCCAGAACTGTTCTCGGGAATTGTAGGTGGTGAAGGCGTGCTGGAAGTGCTTCCTGCCCTGATCGGTCAGCGACAGCAGCACTACGCGGCGATCGATGGGGCTTTCTCGACGCAGCATGTCGCCTCGTTTGACCAATCCGTCTACCGTAACGGAAGCCGTGGCTTTCTTGATGGGGATGTACGACAGCAGGGTGCGGAACTCCAGCTCGCCGTCGGTGTACAGCAACAGACACATCAATAACTCTCTGGCATTCAGTCCCGTATCGGCAAGAGATTCGGCCAAGTCCTCCTGCAGAAAGTTCGATGCGAGACGCAATGTCATACAGGTGATCATGGCGTCGGCGTGGACTTCGGGAATTGACGGCGGTACTTTAGCGGTCGCTTCGTCGAGAAAAGACCAAAGTTCTGCTTCTGGTTTGTTGTTATGCCGTTGGCGGGCCATGGTCGTCCTTTGCGATTGTTGCACTGCGGTTATCAGTATATCAGTGGCTGTTGCGCGTTAAACAGTTCAGTGATAAACAGTTTACATATAAACAAATAGAATGATGGCATCCGCGTATGAGCGCGGGCCGAACTTCTCGTCGGAAGGAGACTGCAATGCAGTACAACACATTGGGCAACAGTGGATTGAAGGTCTCAGCCATCAGTTTGGGGTCGTACCACATTTACGACCGCATGAGTCAGGATGAGATTGAGGAGCTGCTGTCGTATGCCGTCAAACATGGTGTGAATTGGTTTGACGTGGGGCACTACACCTCTGCGGTGAATTCACTTGAGCGGGTTTCCACTACGGATATTCGATTCGGTTTTGCGCGCGAGGCTGCAGGCATCAAGCGTGAGGATTACATCCATACCGAGAAACTGTGGTATGGCGGTCCTCGCCCACGGTTCAAGGTTCAGCTTGCGGAATCGCTGCCGCGTGCCCAAGTTGATTACGCGGATCTGGTCATCGAAAATCCGGATACGGCTTTTTACTATCAGCGTGTCGATCAACTGAACGCCTACAGCGCCAAGCACATGATGATGGACATCGTGGTACAGATGGCCGACGTAATTGAAGCTGGGTTGGCAAAGCATTGGGGCATCAACCATGCCACCCCCGAGCAGGTGCGATTCGCTTGCGAATTCGCCGATCGTGAGGGCATGCCCAAACCCACCGTGCTTCAGATTCCTTACAACGCTATCAGCCGAAATATGGCCGAGGACAAGGAGCTGGTAAAGGTAGCTCAGGAATTCGACTTGGCGTATCAGGCATCGAATGTGCTTGCGGTGGGTGTGCTTGCTGGACGTCGCATCGAAGATGCCAAGCGTCCGTTGGGGCCGTCACATATGATGCAGGCCGCCGAAAAAGATATGAGCCGTTTCCGCGATCTGGCCGAATCGTTTGGGGCTTCGTCCGCACAGCTCGCCATTGCGTTCTGCCTGTCCAATCCGCAGGTGGCCTCCACGTTGGTGGGTACCAGCAAGCTTTCCCAGTTGGAAGACAATATCGGAGCCATAGATCTGCTGGAGCGTGTGGGAGCGGACAAGATCCGTGCAGCCTTGGCCGATCTACCGCAGAACGAGCACCAGCTCAAGGTTGGTGATGTGGATGACGACTGATTGCTTGTGACGCTATCTCGCTTACGAGGGGCGGATTGCTGTGCGGCGGAAGGTCTATCCGCGTTACAAAGGGCTCTTCTCCCATGCAAACGTTGGTGCGAATGCCTTCACGCCAACGCCGTTCCGCCGTTTTGGGCGTGTGAATACTCGGCGAGCAGCCCCTTGTACCGCGGATAGACCTTCCGCCGCCACGAAATCAGCCCCTCGTAAGCGAGATAGCGGCATCGGGGTCGGTTGGTCTGCCATGTAGCTCTGCCGCTGTGCCATTGCCGCTGCGGGTGCCGGCATGCGGTGACCGGAGGGCAACCAGCGGTACCCCCGATACCTCAACGAGCGATGCACCGGTATGTGGCTCAACCGCTTGTCGAAACTTCATGGATTTTTATATGGAGTCACGGCGCGACGGCTTGCCGTCTCCTCCCGCGTGCTTTGCGCCGCCGGCTGCGAATATGACGAGCGCGCAGACCAACAGGATGAGATTTGCTGCGCTGCCGGCCGAAAGCGGCTCCTTGAAATACAGTACGCCCAGACAAATTTGGATGATCGCGGAAAGATACTGGGTGATGCCAAGATTGGTCAGCATGGTGCGGCAAAGAGCGAAGTTATACAGTACCAAGGGCGCAAAAGTCAGTAGTCCGGATAATACGAACAGCGCCCACTGGCCAGCGGGTATTCCCGAGATAACGGGCATGGCTCTTCCGCCGGCCAACACATATACCGATGTTGCCACGCCGAGCACCAGCATTTCAGCCGAGAACGATGTGAGTGAATCGACAATGCTGGGAACCAGCTTATGCACAAGACCATAGAGAGACCAGGTAATCGGCAACAGAGCCGCCGCTATCGGAATGTGCCCATTGGCGTATCCCGATAGCAATACGGAGGCGAAGGCCACCATGCACCCTACCCACTGTGTTCGGGTTAAGGATTCCTTAAGTACCACCACGCCGAGAACGACTGTCAATAACGGATTGACCAGATAGCCGATGCCGGCATCGGTGACCTGATTGGACAATATCGCATATATGTGAGTCAGCCAATTCGCTCCGAGCAATAATGCGCAGATGATGGTTGCGGCAAGCTGCTTCTTGTCAGTGACAAGCCTGACAAGATTGGGGATCCTGCCCGTACATACCAGAAACATTATGGACAGAACGGTTGTCCACAGTATTCTCTGAACGATCACCTTTTCGTAGCCGGCCGCATTCAGATTGCTGAAAAGAACCGGCAGGAAGCCCCAAATAACATAGGATCCTATGCCGGCTGCCGTGCCGAGAACAGACGACGCCGTCCCGGCATCGAATTTTCTGGACAAACCGACATTGTCGCTGACCGTGTTCGACATGTTGTTCGACATGTGACTTCCGCTTACTGGTGAGATCGGCTCAAGGAGCCGTAACGGGCAGGTTCAGTATTCACCATGAGGCGTCAACGACCTTATTTCCAGAAACCAATGTCGTCATAAGCGCGGGGAAGATGCTCGCCCTTGTCTGCAAGGTACAGTTCAAGCAGTGAGGAAGCTACGCCTGCGGCACCGTCGCGCAATCCGATCGGACGCCCTATGCGAGTGGGATTCAGCCTGGACCATGCTATAGGCCATATCGCTTGATCCCCAGATTCGGAACGAGTTACCTTCGCGGTGCCGAGCAGCACGGAAGCGGCACGATTGGCGAGCTCCAGCCAATGCTCGTCTTGATGGATCTCGTTCAGGCTCAGGAAGAAATGAACAAGTCCTGCATGTCCGCAGCATTGGCATACGTTATTCCACAACCCTGGAGATTGATGTTCGGGAACGCCGATGGATTCGAGTCCTTCAACATACCCCTTGACCGTATCCAGATACGATTCGTCGTCGGTCAATGCGTAGAGCGACAAGAACAACTTTGCGGTGCCGGCAATGCCGTTGCATTCTCCCGCATAGAACAGATCGCGGCCTGTGTTGAGATCGTGCGGAGAAAGGAAGCCTTTGGCCTGGGACACGGCATGATTGGTGAGGAACAAGGCGGCCTGCTTTGCGCCGTCCAAATAAGAACGATCGCCGGTCTCGTGGTACAGCCGCAGCAGCGTAAAACCTGCTCCTGCGGGCCCATACGAAAAATTCGGGCGGTGAGAGCCGATGAGCCGCTGATAGTTGGCAATGGTGGCAGGTTCGACGAAACCGCCCGTTCGAGCATCGCCTGTCAGCGATTCATAATACTTGTCGCGCCAGTAGTTGCGTTCGGCGATCTGTGCGAATGCGTCAAAATCCAAGGATCCGTCAGGTTGACGCACTCCGTGCGAAAGGAATTCGCGTCCGGCGGCGGCGATCACTGTGGTGATCTCATTAGATTGGAGAATGGCGTTGATGTCAATCAGAATTTCGATGATGCCGCCATCGAATAGTTGGGCACTGTTATTCGCCCAGTGCACCCCATTTTCGCCTGATTCCGCAATGAGAAGGTACCATTGCGCGATCTGTGCCAGAGCCGTTTCGATGGTGTTCTTTAAGTCCTGGTCGAAGTCTTGGGCGCTGGGATCCTGGGATACGGCATACCATGCTCGCCTGAGTGATTCGGCGACGCCTCCTACGCCGAAGTCGACGCTTTTGCCGAGTTCCGGCAGGGATTCCTGCCGCTGCAATGCCGCAACATTGTCTGGCAGGAGAATATCCCGCCAGTGAAGTGCCGCGAACCGGGCGGCTTTGGCGAAAATCTCGCCATATGTGGAGTTTCCTGTCGCCTGATACAGATTGGCGTAAAACTCCACAATGCCGGTGGAACCGTGGTATCGGGATAGATCCAACGGCGCATTCGGCTCCGTCGTCCAATACACGCCGTCAGCGTGGGTATGGGCATATTGGGATATCGAACGTTCCGCGTCCTGTGCTAGTTCAAGGTATTGTTCGGCGGAATCCGCTGTGGTAGTGGGAAAAAGGGTGCCATAATCCGTCATTGGTTTGTCCTTCGCTGTTGCGCCGGTCGATGCGGGAACGCATCGAACCGATGATTGATATGAATTTCGATGTGAATATCGGAGTGCCTTCAATTCGGGTGCCGGACAGAAGAGCCGGACAGGAGAGCCGGACAGGGGAAGCCGGCGCGTCAGTTCGCCGCGAACCGCTGCGGTCGAAAATCGTCCAGCACATGGAACTCGTTGCCGTCCACCAGCTCGTCTCCCAACAGCTGTCCCAACAGCAAGCCGACCGTGGCCCCGCTATGCGTGAAGACGACGGAAACATTGGTGCCGGGAATGGTGCCGACTACGGGATAGCCGTCTGCGGGAATGGGGCGGATGCCGACCTTCACGCTTGCGGCGTGCAGTTCTGGCTTGCCTTCCAGGGCGTTGCCTACTGCATCCAGCAATGTGCGCACCGCCTCTTCCGGTACGGCCTGTCCCGGTGTATCGACGAGTTCTTCCAGCTTGCTCGCCACGATGACCAGTCGTCCTGATGAATCCGGCCTCACTCCGGCAAAAGGTATGCGCAACAGTGTCCGTGGCGGATTGTCGACCGGTTCGGTGGTTATCGTGACGCCGATATTCGATGACTCGGGGATGTCGGCGATCGGTTCGAGAAGTTTCGTGGTCGCCGATCCTGCGGCGACAATGACATTGTCTGCGTCAATGGTCTGGCCGTCAACGGTCTGCACGCCTGACACCACATGATTTTCATCGGTGAGCAGACGATTGACGCGGGCCGGGACGATCTGCCCGCCATGCTGCTTCACGACGCCATTGAGTTCATGGATGAGCAACGGGAGATCGACCCACGCATCCTCCGGCTCGTACAGTACCGTTCCCCGCACCTGGGACCAGTCCACTGTCGGCTCGATCGACTGGGCTTCCTGAGCGGAAATCGGATATATATCCTGTCCTTGAGACGCCAAACGTGCGATCTCAGCATCGATTGATTCACGTGAAACAGCCACGGTTGTCGTCGGCAGCAGCTGACGGTCCGACGAACTGCCCCAATCGAGTCGTCCAGAGGGATGGTACCAGGACGCCGAGGATCGGAGCTGCTCATGGGCCAGCCTCAATCGTCCCAATGTGCGCAACGTGTGATATGCGGGGGAGGTGGCGGCGGCATCGTTGATCCACCCCAATGATCTCGCCGACGCCGTCTCTTCCGGAGAGCCGCTGTCAAGCAGAGTCACCTGCTGGCCGCGTGATGCGAGTCTTGCGGCGGTGGCCGCGCCTAATATCCCATTGCCTATGACGAGGTATCGCTTGGTCATGTCAAAAAGTCTTTCTCTAGCAGCTGTGTGTATGGCAACTGTTCGTAAGTCGCAGAACGTCTAAACGTCAGAACATGAGACGTCATTGGACTGCGGAATGAAGCCACTGGATTAAGGTGTCCGCATCCCACACCGGCAGGCCTGTGCGATGCCGGATATCCTCGGAGAACGGAGCGAGATTGGTGCATTCCAGCACGATGGCGGCGATGCTGTCGTCCGATGCCAGTGCCTGGTCGATGCCGGCCAAGACTTCATCGCTGGCTCGTCTGACGTCGTAGTCGTCGGTGTCTGACGTGATCACGCCATGCAGATACGTCGCTTCAGTCAGAGCGGCGACCCTCACCCGTGCGAAATCAGACTGCGGGACGCCGCTTTCCAGCAGCTGTTCCTCATCGATTCCATGCTGTTCGATGGTGACCACAAGCACTTTCTGATCTGATCTGAGCAGCCTGAGCGCCAATTCCACTTGCAGCAGACTTGAAGTAGCTACCGGAATGGCGGTCCGATCGGCGATCTGCGACTGGTATCTCGCCATTAGTCCGCATGATGTGCCTGCCACTGCAATGCCCTGACCGGCCATCGTGTTGACGGCGTCGATAAACCCCTCTCGGACTTTCTCGGATTTCGGGGCGATCATATCGGACGGACCTATGCCTTGCACGATGGCATAATGCACCGGGAAAGGGAATGTGGTCGCGTTGCCGATGTCCCCGAGGGGGTGCGGGATGGTCGAGTCCAGCATGGCCACGCCTACGGAAACTCCGTAGAAGGGTCTGCCGCGCTTGATCGTCGCGTGCTCGCGGTGATGTGTCTGGTTATGTGCCTCTTGCGGCAGATGGCTGAACGAATGGGAGGCGCTCATAGGTCCAAGCTCCTTACGCGAGTTTCGCGTCGTACAGGTTCAGGCGAGATTCCGCATCGTAGGTAACGCCCTGCACTCCCTTGCTCAGACCATAGAACTGCACGAGATACGCGACCGGGATCTGCAGACCGCGTTCCACGATTTCCTTCTGCACGTCTTGCAGAATCTTGTTCCGGGCAGTGTCGTCGGTGGTGGCGTTCTGTTCGGACAGCGGCGCGACTAGATCGTCGTCGGCATCCAGATTCGAACGATTGCCGCCGTCCACGGGAGACACCTGGCCGCGGAGTACGTCCGCATCGATATCGGTGGTGTTCGCGAACAGGATGGAGTACTTGTGCTTGCCGGTGACCTCCGAATAATCACCGGTGTAGTCTGCGAAATCCACCTGCAGGCCGTTCTGGTTGAGCTGCTGCACCACGAGCTCCAGCAGCTTCTGGGAAAGCGTATACGGGCTGGCTTTGGTGATGTGGAACGACAGGGGCTTGCCGGCCTTCTCCCAAATGCCGTCGCTGTTCTTGCTCCAGCCGGCGTCTTCAAGGAGCTTGTCGGCCTTGGAGGGATCGTATTTCAGCTCATCGGAAAGATCGATCCATCCGGAAACGTTCTTGGTCAACAGGCTGATGGCGGGCTCGGACTTGCCTCCGAAAGCCACGGTGTTGATCTCGTCACGGTTCAAGTAATATGAAACGGCCTGACGCACGGATTGGTCCGTGAACGGCGCCTCCTTGACGTTCACCTGCAGACGGAGCGGCACGCCGGGCGTGGTGACGGGCACGATTGTCGCCCCTGAACCTTCGGCGGACTGGAAATCCTGCGGGTCGATGCTTTGCACGACCTGTGCCTGTCCTGAAGTCAACAGGCCAAGACGGGAACTCGATTCAGGCACCAGCTTGAACACGATTGTCTTGATATATGCCTCGCCCGTATGCCCTGCGTATGAAGGATTGGTGTCGTAATCCTTCCTCGCGTTGATGGTCACATCCTGATTCGGCGTGTATTTGCCCAATGTGTATGGGCCGGTTCCCACCACACCTGCGGCGCATCGCGCTTCGGCGGACTGGGCTATGGTGTTCGGGGAGAGAATCGAGAGGAAATCGCTGGCCGTGTGATTCAGGAACGAACCATTCGGTTTGCTGAAGGCCACGGTGACGGTCTGCGGGTCAACCACGGTTGTGCTTTTGTAGTTGGCGAAGTAGCTGCTGGATCTGACGCCCTGCGGATAGGTCGCGGCCTGATCGAAGTTCTTTTTGACCACTTCGGCGGTAAGCTCCTCGCCGTCCGAGAAGTGAACGCCTTTTTTGAGATGGAAGGTGAATGCCGTCGCGTCTGCATTGGACTCCCAGCTTTCGGCCAAGGCGGGGAGCAGCTTGCCGGTTTTCGTGTCCAAAGCGGTAAGGCTTTCCACGACCTGCCGCAGCACGTTATGCACAGCCGGTTCATCGAACTGCCATGGATCAAGGCACTTTACGGTTCCGTCCAATGCGACGGTGAGCGTCTGATCGGTGGCGGATTGCGCGGCTGTGGCGCTGCCGCAGGCGGCCAGTGAACATGCCAGTGTGCCGGCGGCAAGGACGGTGAGCAATCGCTTGGTGCGGGACGCGAACAGGGAAGTCGGAAAAGTCATGGTGTTGCTTTCTGTACGTAGGAATGAATTGTCGTTGTAAATTGCGTAAGTACTGCGTAAGTACTGCGTAAGTATTCGTATGTATTGGCCGCGATCGGCTCTGTCGTCACGTCAATGACGAAGGCACATTGACGTGACGATGCCAGCGCGGAATGGAGGAGACTAACTGTTGGGTGTAAGGATGCTGCGGATTGGCGAGTACCTGATCCGTTTCGCCCTGTTCCACAATGAGGCCATCATGGATGATGATGACTTCATCCGCGAGCATTCGGACGACCGCCAGATTATGCGAGATGAGCAGGTACGCCATGTCATGCTCCACCTGAACTTTATGAAGCAGGTGCAGGATGTCGTTCTGCACTGAGACGTCCAGTGCGCTCGTAGGCTCATCCAGCACCATCAAGTCGGGTTTCATGGCCAAAGCCCGGGCGATGGCGACTCTCTGGCACTGCCCGCCGGACAAATCACCTGGCTTCTGGTCGAGCACGGTGTTCGGCAGAGAGACATCGGCGATGAGATCACGTATCTGCGCACGTCGCGTCGCGCTGTCCTTGTTGCCGGATGCCGTCAGGGCTTCATCAAGCAGCCGCTGCACCGAGTACCGAGGATCGAGCGAAGCGTATGGATTCTGGTACACCATTTGGATCTTGCGTCGAATGGGTCGGCTATCGCGATTATTCAGTCCGGCGTATTTGGTGTTTTTGAACTGCACATATCCGCTGTCGGGTTTTTCGGTGCCGACGACTATTCGTGCAGTCGTGGTTTTCCCGGACCCCGATTCTCCCACTAACGCGAGCACCCGTCCGTCCGGAATATTGAACGATACGTCATCCAAAGCGACGTGAGGCGCGCTGTGGTTCCCCGGGAACGCCTTCCTGACATGCTTGACTTCAAGCAGGGCCTCTTCATCGTCCGGGACATATGGATCGGACGACAAGAGACGCTCGCTATCCATGCTGGGAACGGCGCGGATAAGGCGCTTGGAATACTCATCCTGAGGATTGTTCAGCAGCGCGGAAGTCTCGCCTTGCTCGACAATCGTCCCGTGATGCATGATGACCATGCGGCTGGATCGCTCGGCGGCTACGGCCAGATCGTGGGTGATCAATAGCATCGCACTGCCGGTTTTGCGGATGAATCGATCCAAGCAGTCAAGGACCACCCGCTGAACCGTGACGTCGAGTGCGCTGGTCGGTTCGTCCGCGATCAGTAGCTTGGGGTGCAGCGCCATCACTATGGCGATCAGCACTCGTTGCAGCATGCCGCCGGAGAGTTGATGCGGATATTTCTCCAGCAGAGTCTCGGCATGGGGAAGTCCGGCGTCGGTCAGCAGCTGTATCGCCTGCTGCTTTGCCTGAGCCTTGGTGATGCGATTCCTGAGCCGCAATACGCCGATCAGCTGTGCGCCGATTTTGCGGACCGGATTCAATGCGACGGCAGGATCCTGCGGAATATATCCGACATCCGAGCCGAGATATGACGTGATTTCTTTCGGCTTGAAATCCAGTACGTTGCGTCCCTGGAACAGCACAGTTCCGCTCACCGTGGTCGCATCGGGCAGCGTGCGCAAGATGACGTGCGCCAGCGATGATTTGCCTGAGCCGGACTCTCCCACAACCGATACGGTCTGCCCCTGTTGGACGTCAAGCGAAATGCCTTGAAGCGCTTCAACGGACTGCTGCGAGTCATGATAGGTGAGATGAAGATTTTCGATCTGTAACAGAGCTGTCATGATTCACTCCTTTCAGTCATTCCATGCGTGCCCGAGGCGATTGGCCGACAGCACAACAGCGATAACCACAAGTCCGGGCAGCACAATCAGCCACCATCCCGAAACCAGATAGTTTCTGCCGTCCGCGATAATGGATCCCCATTCCGGGGCCGGCAGCGGATTGCCGTACCCCAGGAAACTCAGCGAAGCGATTTGCAGGATGACGTTGCCGAAGGAAATCGAAGCCAATGCGAGAACCGCTGACAAGGCGTTAGGCAATACGTGCGTGAACGCCACGTGAGCATGTCCGAGGCCCAACCCATATGAGGATTCGATGTATTTGCGAGACGCAATGCTCAATACGGAGGAACGCATCACTCTTGCGAATTCTCCGATTCCGCTGATGCCGACGGCGATGGCCACCTTCGTCGTTCCGAATCCGAGCGCGGTAACCACCACTATGGAGAGCAGCAGCGCCGGAATGGACAGCAGGATATCCACGACGCGCATGATGATGCTATCGACCACACTGCCGGACAGTCCGGCGATGAGTCCGAGCAGCGAACCGACGACCAAAGCTATCGCAATAGCGAGGAGTGCCGCGCGAACCGATTCTCCGGCACCATAGATCATGCGGGAGAGCACATCGCGCCCAAGCTGGTCGGTGCCGAACAGGTGACGAGCGCTCGGTGCGGCCAATCGTTCGGCGGCGTCTCCTTGAATCGGATCGAATCGGGTGAAGAGGCTCGGTTTGATGGCCCAGCCCAAGACGAGCAGCAGTACCGCGACGGCAATCGCCAAGGATGGCTGACGGAAGTTGCCGACGAATGCGTCCAAGATCCGCGAATGCCGCGGGAAGGAGAGAGTGGCCGTTTTGGTGCGTTGCCCGACGCGTTGTACCTTCAACGGGATTGCGATGGTGTCCGGTTGCTTCATTTTCTTCCCCTTCGCGAGCTGTTGCGGATGCGAGGATCGACAAGTGGGTAGAGCAGATCCACCACGAGGTTGACGCCGGCATATACGGCGGCGGTGAAAATAACCACGCCCTGTACTACGGCCATGTCCTGCGAGGTGACCGCCACCTGCGTGATTCGTCCGATGCCATTGCGAGAAAATACGGTTTCCACCACTACGGTGCCTGCCAGCAGTTCGCCGATGTGAGTGGCGATCACCGTCATTACTGAGATGGATGCATTCGGCAACGCTTGCTGGAAGAGCGCCGCCAAACGCCCGTATCCGACGGTTCGCACCGTCTGCATATACGGCGAGTGCCACTCTTTGTCCAAGCTGTTGGTGAGCACTTGGGCGATCAGGGAGCCGGTTCTCAGCGACAAGGTCACGGCCGGCAGAATCATCGCGGCAAAACTGCCATCGCCTACTCCGGGGAAAATATGCAGGGAGAACGAAAACAGCCACAGGAGAATAAGGCCGATCCAGAACCCTGGAATGGAGGAGCCTATGGCCGGCAGCGCCCAGCATATGCGTCGTACCGTTGCAAAACGGGAGACTGTAGCCAAAGTGGAGACCACAAAAGCCAGAGTGATTGCAATAAGCAACGCCAATAGAGTAAGTCCGAGGGTCTGCGGCAAAGCATTGCCGATAAGTTGCGATACCGGCATTCCGGTTGCGACGGAGATGCCTAAATCGCCGTGAAGAATGCCGGTGAGCTGCTTGACGTATTGCGTCAGAAGCGGCTGATCAAGACCGTAGTAGTGCTCCAATTGCTCATATTGGGCTTGGGATATGTAGCTTGACGTCTGCAGCTTTTGCGTAGCCGCATTGCCGGGCAGCGCATACAGCAGTAAAAAGCTCAGCGTAAACGCAGCCCAGACTACAAACAGCGCTTGCAGCAGCCGCTGGACGACGTATTGAGCCATGCCCCCTCTTGCGGCGGCAATAGCTTTGGGGCTTTTGAGAGAGAGTGCCCCTGCGGTATAGCCAGTCATACATGCCTTTTCTGAACGATTGAGTTGGGTTTTGCTGATTCGTTGTTGATTCGCCGTTGATCCGTCGCTGATTCGTCGAGAAGAACGACTGCTTATGGCGTCTGCGCGCCATAGCTGGATACAAGTCCCCCAGTGCTCGATGTTTTGAATTTCCCCCTGCGAGGTCCTTGCCCAACCAATGAACCTCGGTGAGTCTCAATATATATGGTGAGTGCCGGTCAAATCGCGGCTCAGATATATTGATTGCTTATGGCTTGCTAATTATCGGCAGAGAATCGCTATTCGGTTGCGCGATGGATTGTGACGCGGTTCGAACTCGACGGCAAGTCCGTAGCGGGAGGCCTCTGGCTGTGTAATGCGGGCCTCCATGATGATTATCGGGTGAACACGTTGCCCGGGAAGCCTTCGGATTGCGTGGCGGTGCGATCGGCGTTGAGTATTGCGCAGTTGAAATCGAAGCAGTGGCTGAGACGGCTGGCCGGTGTGGTGAACAATGCGGTCGCCAATCCGTCGGCGACCGCGGTGGGGTATGCGGATGATGCGGCGCTAACGGCAACCCAAGTAGCTGCTACATCGTCGACCGGCAGTCCATCGATGGCGTTGAGCAGATGGTGAAGCTGATGTCCGGCGGCTTCGCCCCAATGGCGACGGCTGGGCGCGCTCGCGCAGAAAGCGCTGTGCCGCAGTTCGGCAGTGCCGACCGCCCGGCTTGCATCGGACGGGTCCTCTAGTGCAATCGTGAGCGGTTCGGCGATGTTCACCAGTAGATCCCCGCCCGCGTCAATGACATAGTTGGGATTGCTGCACTGGCCTGCGCCCGGTGTTGCGGCTGTCTGCCGGCGTTCCAGGGCTGGCGATATTTCGCTGTCGGGATGATCGTGAGCGGCCATCGAGGTCGGCTGAGAGCGGTTGGCTTCATCGACTCTGTCGATATCGTCGGCCAAGAGTCCGGCGATCATATCCACCAAGTACCCCTTGCCGCACGAACCGAAGTCAAGCGCGACCGCACGGTGTGTGACCAGCGTTGCGCCGTTTCGAGTCACGTCATTGACCCATGCCGCGCGGCCGTGAATCGCCCCCAGATGCCATTCGCGTTCTGCCTTCGTACGGATTGCGTCACCGAAGTGTTGGGCGGCGGCTGTGTCGAGCGTATCGGATCGGACGAAAGCATCGTCGCTGCTGTCGTAGCCGAAAGCGTCGGGCGAGACGACGAACGAATATGATGCGTCGTATCCCAGTCGAATCAAATCCTCGCCTACGCACGGGTCGATTGCGCCGCCGGTTGCCGTGAACAGGCGGTCGTGCAGATCGAACAGGTCGGCGCACCAATCGGGGAAAACGAATGTGCCGCCGTGCCGGGCGGCGCGCATCCGGGCGACCGTCGAATCCTCTCTGAACCGAGACAACACCGACTCATATCGTTCGATGAACGAGCCGATTCGTCCACGAGCCGCTTCGCTCAGGGGATGCTCGGTGTGAATCAGCAGCCCCGTGCCCAGCGCGTGCGGGAATGCGGCGACATGGGGGAGCTGCTCGGCGAGAGTGGTCATGTGATCATCTTATTCCGACGGGTTTGGTGCCGTTGTGCCTTTGGTGCGCGCAGCGTACGTTCTTCCGGACTGTATCGCCGGTCTTCTGAGAGAACGTACGTTACGGTCGGCTGAGCGTACGTTCTTCCGGATGGGGCGGAATTACTCTGGAGAAACGTACGCTGACGGGTGTGGGATCTGAGATGGGTAGGGTGAGGGTTGAAGATGTGATCTCATGGTTGTGTACGGGGGTTTGGGGCTTGGTTTTGGGGTGAATGTCGTAAGAAGGCTGAGTGATACACTGATGTTGACGCAGCGTCAACAAGGAGGTTTGGCTGTGAGTGGTTCTGTTCGAATTTCCGATGCCGATACGGTTGGTATGGCCGGCGCGTCCGGTGTGTCTGGTGCGTCTGGCATTGCGGGGAAGTCAGTCATCAAAGACCTGCCGATTGCCAAAGTGTGGGCGTTTGCGATCGGTCAGTTCGGCTGGGCGCTGCTGTCCGGTATCATCTCCAACTGGCTGGTGTACTTCTACCAACCCGACCAAGAGACCATCTCCCAAGGCCAGACTGTGTTCGTGCCGCAGGGACTAGTGGTGCTTGGCATCGTGACCGTGGTGGGCGGCATCACCGCATTCGCTCGTTTCTTTGACGCCTTCGTGGACCCGGCCGTGGCCTCCCTCTCCGACCGATGCGGCGCGAAGGAAGGCCGGCGTATGCCGTTCCTCAAGTTCGCGGCCGCGCCGCTTGCCATCGTCACCGTGTTGGTGTTCTGGAGTCCGATCAACGGCACGAGTTGGATCAACGGCGCATTCCTGTTCGTGACCGTCATCGGATATTACATCGCCCTCACGTTCTACTGCACGCCATACAATGCGTTGATCGCTGAACTCGGGCATGACTCCAAACAGCAGCTCACCATCTCCACCGCCATCTCCTTCACGTGGGTGTTCGGCACAGCGATCGCTTACGTGGCACCGGTGATTTGGGGTGCGTTCGTGCCGATGATGGGCCGCATCACCGCCATCCGCGTGACCTTCACCATCATGGCCGCCGTGGCGTTCATCTGCATGCTCGTGCCGCCGCTGGCCATTCGAGAGAAGGAATACGTCAATTCGCAGCCGACCTCGGAATCCACCATCGAATCGTTGAAGCAGACGTTCGGTGACGGCGAATTCCGCAAATTCGTCTGCTCCGACGTGGTCTACTGGGTGGCCATCACCACTTTCCAGACCGGTTTGCCGTTCTTTGTCACGAGCTTGCTGAAGTTGCCCGAAACCACTACGACCATCTACTTCGTGCTGATGACCGGCGTCTCCGTGCTCTTCTACATGCCGGTGAACATTCTCGCCAACCGCGTTGGCAAGAAAAGGTTGCTGCTGGTAGCGTTCGTGATCTTCACGTGCGCGTTCGCATTCGCCGGCGCGCTTGGTTCGGAGGAGTTGAGCTTCCTGCCGGCGATGGCTCAGGGCCTGATTCTTTCGGTGGTCGGCGCGATTCCTATGGCCGCGTTCGGCATTCTGCCGCAGGCGATTGTGGCGAACATCGCCGATGCCAGCTCGCGCGTGACCGGTCAGGACCGTCAGGGCATGTTCTACGCGGCTCGCACCTTCGCAATGAAAATGGGGCAATCCGTGGCGATGCTGCTGTTCACCGGCGTATCCACCATCGGCATGGCCTCCGGCGCGGGGTACCGGATTGCGGCCGTATGCGCCGCGGCGCTGTGCGGTTTGGGCGGCATCGTATTCGCGTTGTACAACGAGAAGAAAGTGCTTGACGTGCTGGAAGCGTGAGCTTTGCCTCGACTTGCCTCGACTTGCCTCGACTTGCCTCGACGACACCTCTTCGCGTCAAATTGCGTTTGGCCACACCCCGTATTATATTTATGCGAGTTGCCCTGCGGAGCAAGGCAACATTCCAAGGGGCTGTAGCTCAGTTGGTAGAGCGCTTCGTTCGCATCGAAGAGGTCGCGGTTTCGACTACCGTCAGCTCCACTTGGGTCGCTTGCATTCATTCCACCGCGAGCGGCCCATTTTCTTTTCCGCGGACGAGCTTGATGCCCCTGCAATCATCCCAAGGCCCGACAAGCCCAAACAGACACACATTTTGGCCTATAACCCCGAATGTGAGTCGGAAGAACGCCTCACCTAGGATTTAAGACCCACGTTTTGTCTATTAACCCTGCGTTTTGGTCTTTTACTCTAGGGGATGGAATACGTTCCGGACAACGCCGAATTCCTGAGCTGTCGGCTTGGTGCCTGTTCCTATAGCCCTGAAAGCCCGCATGTTCGCAATGATCGTCGCTCAGTGATGGC
This sequence comes from Bifidobacterium olomucense, assembly GCF_012932375.1. Lineage (GTDB taxonomy): Bacteria > Actinomycetota > Actinomycetes > Actinomycetales > Bifidobacteriaceae > Bifidobacterium > Bifidobacterium olomucense. The sequence continues at coordinate 55,124 of NZ_JAAIIG010000005.1, forward strand.
GTATCTCGCTTACAAGGGGCTGATTTCCGCTTTCTGAAAGATCTATCTGCGTTATAAGGGGCTGCGCTTACTCAAAATAACGGCGATGTGGAGCGCTAATACACGCCGGAACCATCTCTGACAACCCCTCGTAGAGCCGATAGATCTTCCCGAAAGCGGAAATCAGCCCCTTGTAAGCCGGAAAGCTGTGGGAAGCCGCCGGAAAGACGTGAGAAAGTCATCGAGCAGAGCCGATTAACTCCGTGGGGTGGGTGATACTGGAGATATGACAAGCGCAGAGAACATGGCAGACAATGCGAATGAAACTGTGCCCGAGACCGGGCGGTCCGAATTGACCAGTGTGATGGCCTATGGTGAGGAAGCTGTCGATGCCGGTACGACCGAAGCAGCCGAGCCGCTCAGCCAGCCAGCAGGAGCAAACACCCCTGACACACCCACAACTACGGTAACCATCCCGGCGGGGACCGTAGTGCTTGCCGCCACGCCAATCGGCAATGTCGGCGACGCTTCCGACCGGCTCAAAGCCTTGCTCGCCCAAGCGGATATCGTCGCCGCCGAAGACACCCGCCGTCTCTACGACCTCGCACGCCGTCTTGGCGTCTATGTGAACGGTCGCGTGGTGGCGTATCACGATCACAACGAACGCAGCAAGGCCGACGGTCTGCTCGATCAGGTGGAAACCGGTGCCACGGTGCTGGTGGTTTCGGATGCCGGCATGCCAACCATTAATGACCCCGGTCTGGCCATCGTGCGTCGCGCCATCGAACGAGGACTGCCCGTTACCTGTGCGCCCGGCCCCTCGGCGGTACTCGATGCCCTCGCGCTTTCCGGCTTGCCTACCGACCGTTTCTGCTATGAGGGATTCCTGCCGCGCAAACATTCCGAGCGTGTGCAGTATCTGCGCACGCTGCTGGGTGAGCGTCGCACCATCGTCTTTTACGAGACCCCGCACCGTATCGCCGACTCGATGGACGATGTATTGGACGCGTTCGGTCCTGCTCGTCCGATGGCGCTATGCCGTGAGTTGACCAAGGATTATGAGGAGATTCGTCGAGGGTCGATCGCCGATATTCGTCAGAGCGTAATTGACAATCCGCCTCGCGGCGAGATGGTGCTGGTGATCGGCGGCGCCACGGACGAAGAGGCCGAAGCCGCAGCGCCTAACAGCTTAAGCGTGGAGGATATGGCCGTGCTTGCCATCGACCGGGCGCTGGAAGACGGCGTGCGTATCAAGGACGCCATCGCCCAAGTGGTGCAGGAACATCCGTTGGCCGACGGTTCGTTGGCCAACCGCAAGCAGGTCTATCAGGCTGTGCTGGATATCAAGGGTTAGGCTAGGTCTAGGCCGAGCCCGAGAGATAAAGATAAGCAGAGAAGACTGCGCGGCAGTCGATTGTATGTCGCGCATTGTCGGTTGCCGTTTGCTTGTACATTGGCGGCCGTCCGCTGCTCGGTCGCTCACTCCTGTTCCAGAGATTCCAGCAGGATTTCCAGTGATTGTCTGACGCCGGGACCGCCGGCTTGTGAGACGTATTCGAGCAGCGCCGCCCCTGCTTTGGGATTGGCCACCAGCCATCGCCGTAATTCGGGAACGTGCTGGGCGATATGCCAGAGTACGTCTTCGCCGGTGTCTGGCGAACACGCCACGGCCGGTGTCAGGGCCAACGGTGGTTCCGGTGGCGCCGTCATATCGTTGATATATCGCTGGTTGGCGGTATGACCGGCGGCGTGACGGGGCAACCGCTGCTGTTGCCGGAGTCTTGCCAGACGATGGTTGGCGCGATGCCTCGCATGGCGGCGATGCCTTGCGCGTCGTGGTGGTGCGCTGTCGATTGTTGTGTGCCATGCCGTCATGCGTGGTCTTAACATGCATAGTCCTAACATGTGCGGTCCGAATGTACGCTGTTCTGCCATGTGCGGTCCTCGCTGAGATGAATAAAATTGGCGGTTCCGCGACTCGTCCAAGTTCGCGTCTGCTTATGTTGGGATGCTTCTGCGCCGGTGTGGTTTGCGCTTTCCCGACTTGGTTTCGCGCCATTGAGACTTCTATTGAAACTTTTGAAACTTCTGCTGACGCTTCTGCGAACAGCGCTTCAATGCTGATCCAGCAATGCCAAAATGTTTGCGGCCGATGCTTCAGGTCTCTCACCTGCGAGCTCAGATCCGATCCCAGATTCAGTCTGGGTCGCAGCCCCGGACTCAGTCCCGGCCCCACACCCAAGCTCGGCTTCCGACCCAACTTCAGCCTCAGGCCGATCGTCAATCTCCCGCTGGATTGATTCAAAGAACAATCGTGCGCGCCCGGCGAATTTATGGTGCCGGTGCTCCCGGATAATGCGCAAACAGTCGCTCGGCTGGAACGCGTACGCGGACATCAGCCGGCAAACCAGAGTGTTGGTCAGCGACGGGCTGGGAATATCGTTCGGCACCATCACCAGATCGCAAGCCGTGCGTGCCGGTGTGGTAATCGGCATCCCTCCTATTTTGATGATCTGCTCAGGCAACGTCAGCCGTTTAAATACACGGATACGCCGACCGACGGAAGCGGTGCGAAAATGCGAGGTGGAGATCACATCGAGGGTTTCCGGGAAGTCGATGCCGTTCAGCCACACCCATGCGGCTGTCATCATGCAGGGTACCGTGCCGAATGGCACCACTTTCGCCACGATGCGTGCGCGTCCGTATAACGTGTCGGCATGTTCGGCCCAGTATCCGGCAGATTCGTCGAGCTTGTGCACGGTCCCGATTTCGGCAAGCCGATTCAGACTGAGCGGACCGGGCAAGTCCTTGGTCAACAAAATTGGCGGAATCGTTGGGCTCGCCGGATGTGAACGCAACCGTGGGTAGGCGGGCGGCGCTGATTGCGCTGGCCTTGTTGATCGCGTCGGCTTTGCCGTTGTTGTGGTCCGGTTCCTCGTTGAACGGATTGTGTAAGTCATGTCTGTGACCATACGCATATGCCGGCGTCTGCCGCCACTGCATCAGTGAAAACGGTGGATAAGTGGATAACTTTGGCCGGGCTGATAGGCTCCGCGTTGGAACGGTGGATAACTGTGGCTGAGGATGGTGGAAAGCGTAAGGTTCCGCTGTCGCCGCCGCGCCGGATAATCAGGGTTTATGAGTCATGTTTTGGTGAATGTTGCTTGGCCGTATGCGAACGGCCCCCGTCATATCGGTCACGTCGCCGGCTTTGGTGTGCCCTCCGACGTTTACGCGCGCTACGAGCGCATGAAGGGCAATGACGTGCTTATGGTGTCCGGCACCGACGAGCACGGCACCCCGATTCTCGTGGAAGCCGAGAAGGAAGGCCTGACCGCTCAGGAACTGGCCAACCGATACAATCGCGTCATCGCCAAGGATCTGTGCGATCTCGGCCTGAGCTACGACCTGTTCACCCGCACCACCACTGGCAATCACGAGCATGTGGTGCAGGAGATGTTCAAGCAGTGCCTGAAGAACGGCTACATCTACAAGGGCACCCAGCAGGTGGCCATCTCCCCGTCCACCGGCCGTACCCTGCCCGACCGTTACATTGAAGGCACCTGCCCGATCTGTGGTGCGGACGGCGCTCGCGGCGACCAGTGCGATGCCTGCGGCAACGAGCTCGACCCGGACGAGCTGATCAACCCCGTCTCCAAGATCAACGGCGAGACCCCGCGCTTCGAGCAGACCGAGCATTACTTCCTCGATCTGCCGGCGCTCGCCGAAGCCAACAAAGCTTGGCTGGAGACCCGTGAAGGCTGGCGTACCAACGTCATCAACTTCTCCCTCGGCCTGTTCAAGGAAGTCAAGCCGCGTGCCATCACCCGCGATATCGACTGGGGTATTCCGGTGCCGGTGAAGGGCTGGATCGATAACCCGAACAAGAAGCTGTACGTCTGGTTCGATGCCGTGATCGGCTATTTGTCGGCCTCCATCGAATGGGCCCGCCGTCAGGGTGATCCGGAGAAGTGGCGCGAGTGGTGGAATGACCCGTCCTGCCCGGCTTACTACTTCATGGGCAAGGACAACATCACCTTCCATTCCCAGATCTGGCCTTCCGAGATGCTGGCGTACAACGGCCAGGGTTCCAAGGGTGGCGAAACCGGCCCGATGGGTCCGCTCAACATGCCTGAGCAGGTGGTGGCCTCCGAGTTCATGACCATGGAAGGCAAGAAGTTCAGCTCTTCCCGTGGCATCGTGATCTACGTCAAGGATATTCTGTCACGCTACCCGGTGGACGCCGTGCGCTACTACATTTCCGTGGCCGGTCCGGAATCCTCCGATTCCGACTTCACCTGGGCTGAGTTCGTGCGCCACAACAACGAAGAGCTTGCTTCCTCTTGGGGCAATCTGGTGAACCGTGTGGCCAACCTGATCGCCAAGAACTTCGGCCAGATTCCGGCTCTGGATGAGGATTCGATGACCGATGAGGACCGTGGTCTGCTGGAGGAGACCGCCGCCGCGTTCGACGTGGTCGGCTCTGCGATCGAGACTCATCATCAGAAGCACGCTCTTGCCGAAGCGATGCGCGTGGTCGGCGATATCAACAAGTACATCTCCGCCACTGAGCCGTGGAAGATTAAGGACGATCCGGCTCGCCTCGGCACCGTGTTGCACGTGGCTGCACAGGCCGTTTCCGATGCGAACCACCTGCTCGCTCCGTTCCTGCCGCACTCCTCGCAGAAGGTGTGGGAGGCGCTCGGCGGCACTGGCATGTTCTCGCCGCTGCCCGAGTTGCAGGAGGTCGAGGATCTGGACAAGTCCGGCTTCACGTATCCGATTATCACCGGTCATTACGAGCTGGGTGCCACGGTACACCCGTGGAAGAGCGAGCCGATCGAAGTGGGCGCTCCTGTGGCCAAGCCCACGCCGATCTTCGCCAAGATTCCTGCCGAGGCCGTCGAGGAGGAGCTGGCTCGTTTCGATGAAGCGCTGGCTGCCCGCCGTGCCGCCGAAGCTGAGCGTCTGGCCGCCGAGAAGGCCAAGCTTGCCGCCGAGGAGGCCAAGTAGCGAATAGTCTAGGGATGCCTGGGGTGTCCCGAGGATTCCCGGGGATGCGGTTCCATGTAACGTTTGGTTCCGTATCCCCATTTTTTGTGTTCTTTGAGCCGCTTTTGTGTTTTCTGTGCCGCTTTTGGGTTTCTTGACCCGCTTTTGGGTTCTGTGTTCCCGGTTGTTGCGTCTTCCCGTTCTGCGAAAAAGGTACGCTGACTGATGCTCAGCGTACCTTTTTCGCAAAAACGGGGGCGGTGCGGCGAATGAAGGTTGTGCGGCACAGATGGACAATGAGGCAGTCAATGTTGGGTGATGTCACAAACCCGTCACATTTTGCCAAGATATTTCCCAGAAAAGCACATCAAATTGCCAAGGAAGCGGCGGTTAACTAGATCATGTCAACGGTTGATCCGATGACACCCCATAACTGAACCCTTCTTCTCTCTTCTCTCTCACCCGGCGGCTCCCCCCGCCGGGTTTCTTTTTGCGGGTAGGTCGGTGCATAGTGCCTCGTTCTGTGCTTGGGAGATTGATACGTTGCAAGCATAGGAAAGCTGTCCGGATGCGTGATTGTTGTCTCGGTTGCTGATTCAACCGGTTTATGCGCGAACCGTGCCAGATTCGGCTGTCTCGGTAGCCCGATTTGGCTCTTTTGACGGAACCGGGACGAATGCAAAGAGGCAAACGCGGATGAGCTCCGACCGCGAAGCTTGGAATTTCAACGTTTTCGGGAATGCAGTGCCGCGCCGATAGTCGTCTATGGGAGGTTGAGCTGTCCCGGTTCCGAATAACAAGGCAAAATCTCGAACCGGGACAGCGAAAAAATGTCCCCGTAGCGCCGTCAAACGATTGCCTAACGTACCGAGACAAATAGATGCCCGCTGGGCGGGGAGGGATGGAAGAAAGGGGCGGGGAGGGATGGGGGAACAGTCGTGCGGACGGATGTCCGGAAGGATGAGCGGAGGGATGAATGGACGGAGGAATGGAGAGGTGAGGGGACAGGTGGCTCTGAGTGGAGAAAATGGAGAAGGGGAGTGGATGAGCGGAGGGGTGGATAGGCGTGCGGGCGGATATCCGGAAGGATGAGCGGATATCTGGGTTGGTGGATGGGTGAAGGATAGGTAGATAGCTTGATGGATGGATGAAGTGGCGGATGAATGGAGGAAGGGTTGGATGAGCGGAGGAATGGGAGGGAAGAAGGGACAGGCGTGCAGGTGGCTGAGTGGAGAAAATGGAGAAGGGGAGTGAATGAGCGGAGAGAGAGGGACAGTCGTGCGGACGGATGTCCGGAAGGATGAGCGGATATCTGGGTTGGTGGATGGGTGAAGGATAGGTAGATAGCTTGATGGATGGATGAAGTGGCGGATGAGCGGATGAAGGGGTGAATGAGCGGAGAAAGGGTTGGATGAGCGGAGGAATGGGAGGGAAGAAGGGACAGGCGTGCGGGTGGCTGAGTGGAGAAAATGGAGAAGGGACGGAGGGATGGATAGGCGTACGGGCGGATGATCGGAAGGATGAGCGGACGGACGACTGTATCGATCGTCCGCCCGAACGACGATGAAAGACTTATCGCCGTCGCCTATGCCGGGAAAGAGGTGTTTCGGTCAAATTGAAGTCGAAGGCGGCTCCTCGTAGTGCGAGTTGCCTGGCGACGTGGTAGGACAGTTCAGCTCGGGATGGCTCGTCCGCCAGACTCGCGGCCGTCGCGATAATAATCACCCAGTTGTGGTGCCGCAGTTTCTCTCGTTTCTCTTGATCGCGGCGCCATTGTGCTCGGTCCGTGCGATGTTGGTCGCCGTCGTATTCGATTCCGACACGGAAGTCAGGCCATGCCAGATCCACTGTTATGGGTGTGCCGCTCTTGAAGGTGACTCCTGGAACCACGTAATTGGTGACAGACTGCGGCAGACCGTATTTGGTGGTCGTAATTCGGATTTCCGATTCTTTCGGAGAATCCACGCGTGGTGCCATGAACTGCAGTGCGAGCAGACAGGATGATTTCGCATTGAACTTCGGCATTGCTGTGATGCACTCCGCCATATCGCTCAAAATGGTTTCCGGGCTTCGCCCCTGTGCCAGGCTCGGTTTTCTTGCTATTGCGGTAATAATTGCATCTCCGAGTGCAATGAGAGATTCCAACGAACAATATGCCGCCAGCTGCGCCCACGTATGTATGACATCGAGTGCGTATACGTATCTGTTGATATGCACATTCCGGGCCATTCCCAGCGGCTTCCAGACATGAGGTGTTGTTGGTGAGGAGACTGTTCTTACCCTTTTGCGATGAGAACTCGACACGGTATGCAATGCAGTTGCGCTGATGCTGCAATCACTGGGGATCGGCACGGATTGAAGCATCAATGATGTGGTCATGCCGAATAGAAGAGGCTTCTTGTGCTGCTGCGCGGCTTCGGTGCAACGTCTGGTGATATCGCGTTTTTGCTGCGCGAGATTGTCGGCCATGGACGATGACGCATTGCATCGTGAGCCATTGGTCGCCTGATCGGGCGTTGTGGCATAGATGTTTTCGGCTTGGCGTTCGTATGGCGGCTCATCGCCGAATACGCCGGGCGGCGGCGTAGGGAAAGACCGCCCGAATACGTTCGTAGAAGTATTGCTTGCTGGCACCGCGTTCATGGTGCCACACTAACGGGCGTCGGATGTGTGCGCCACCGGAATCGACCTATGTGGTTCGAGCTTCTGTGGATAACTCGAATTGTGGATAACACGGACGGCACAGATAACGCGTTCACCCGGGTTCCGGGCCGAAGTTGGCAAATGACGGCAAGGCAGGCTCGGCGATGTGACGGCAAATTTCGGCAAGCGGGTATGGAGATACATTGGGCCCGTATGTATGGATACTGTTGCCGCAGTCGGATCAGCGGCATGTGAGGGGGCGTCATGACCAGCAATGCCTATCATTTCGAAGGCAAAGTCGTTATTGTCACGGGCGGTGGCACCGGCATCGGACGTGCCATCACCCGAGCATTCCTCGATAACGGTGCGATCGTGGTCGCCGTCGGCCGGCGTCAGAAGCCGCTTGATGAAACGGTTCATGGATACGAAAACGGCCACACGCACATCACCGATGTCTCCAGCCATGAACAGGTGGCGGAGCTGGTACGGTCCGTGGTGCAGGAGTTCGGTCATCTGGATGTTGTGGTCTCCAATGCCGGTATTTTCGAGGGCGGCGAAGTGGAGCATGTGCCCGATGAGGTCTGGCACAAGTTGTTTTCCGTGAATCTGGATGGACTGTTCTACCTGACCAAGGAGGCGTTGCCGTATCTGATCGAATCGCATGGCAACATCGTGGTGGATACCTCGGTGTCTGGTCTACGCGGTGATTGGGGCCAGACGGCGTACAACTCCACCAAGCACGCGATGAACGGCTTCGTGCGTTGCGTGGCGCTCGACTACGGTGCCAAGGGTGTGAGAGTGAACGCGTTCGCTCCCGGATTCATCGAGACCGATATCAACAAGGAGGTCTGGAGTGACCCGAAGCGCGTGAAGCCCTATCTTGACCGTGTGGCGCTGGGGCGTACCGGCCGCGCCGAAGATTGCGCCGGAGTGGCGCTGTTCCTCGCTTCTGATGATGCGGCGTATTTGACGGGCGTTGTGATTCCGGTCGATGGTGGTACCACTGCGGCCACCGGCCAGGGGCGCAACTCGTACGAAAACGACACCCGTTCGGTGCTGTAGCAGTTGCTTGTGTAATTCCGTGGGTAGCGTCGGGGGAGCGTCTTTCCGACGCCGCCGTGCGATGTGAGCCGTGCGATGTGAGCCGTGCGGTATAAGCCGTACGATGTGCCGATATGATTCGGCCGGTGATGATCCGGGGAACTCCCGAACCGTCACCGGCCGTTTTCGTATCTGTCAGATGATGCCCCTACTTGACCGTGAAGCCTTCCTGCTGGCCGTAGGTTTTCAGCGCATCGCCCCATTGCACCAAAGCTTTCTGCAGCGTGGTTTTACCGTGGTAGACCTGGCCGATCGAATTGACGGCGATGGAATTCGCGTAGGCCATGTACGGCAGGTATTCAAAGTCTGTGGTCACGTCTTTCGACGCCGAAGCAATCACCTGATGCGTGGCCTGACCGCCGAAGAACGCATCCTTCTCGTCCAGCCAATCGGCATCGGACAATACGGAATTGAGCGGCGGCAGACCACCCTGCTGAAGATTCACCTGCACGCCGTCGCCATGCGCGAACCATTGAGCGAACTCGTACGCCGCGCGCGTTTTGGCGTCGTTCGATCCCTTCGGCATGGCCAGCGCGCCTCCGCCGTTTTCGCCGTTCACATGTTCGCCGGCCGCGTACTGCGGCATGGGTGCCACGCGCCACGAACCTTTGGTCTGCGAAAGGTTCTTCTGCATGGAGGAAACCATCCATGCGCCGGTCAGCATCGTGGCGATGGAGCCGTCATCCAGCTTGCGCCACCAGTCGTCGGTCCATCCGGTGGTGGAGGTGTCGATGAGTTTGCTGTCCAGCATCGGCTGCCACATGCCGGTGAATTTCTTCACGTTCTTGTCGTTGAAATTCACGCTTACGGTGGTGCCGTCCACACTGAACGGCTGAGCGCCGGCCTGCCAGAGCATGGAGGTGATGAAGCCGCCGTCGCCGGTGTCGTTGGTGATGTGCGCGTCGCCGGGCAGCGAGGCGATCTTTTCCGCGGCGGCGCGGTACTCATCCCATGTGGTGGGCACGGATTCCACGCCCGCCTTGTCGAACACGTCCTGGTTGTAGAACATCACCATCGGCCCCGAGGAGATCGGCAGTCCGTATGGCTGTCCGTTCACCGTCACGTTGTTCTGCGCGGCTTCGGTGAAGTCGCCGCTGATCTTGTCGAAGCCGTAATCGTTTACGTTGCGCAACTGGTCGGAGATGGCGAACTGGTGTACGGCGTTGAAGTCGAGATAGACGAGATCGGGGATGCCGTTGCCCGCGTTCAGCGCGTTGGTCAGCTGCATGTATTCGTCTTCGTTGGCGCCCGCGTTGGTCACTTTCACCTTGATGTTCGGATGGGTTTTCTCGAAGGCGGTGACGAAGTCGTTGATGGTGGACTGCCAGGTCCACAGCGTGATTTCAGTGGTGCCGTCCGCGCCGGCGGTCCCGGAAGTATTGCCGCACCCGGCGGCGACGCCGACCAGACAGGTGGCGACGGCCGCTGCCGTAATCGTGCGAATCTTCAGCGCGCGAGATAAACGAGACATGTGCAGACACTCCGATGTTGAACTGAACGATACCTGATGGCGAACCGGTGCTGCTATGCGCGTGATTTGTGCCCTCCGCGTCGCGGGTAGGGGCGGATCGGCCAAAAACGCATATCACCGACTTGCCATTTCCGAAAGCAGAGTTTACCTGCGTGCGGCCGTCCAAATCATACAAATAAGCAGATTCCGCTGAATTGGCAAAGAGTGGCAACGTTGCGTTGAATCGTTGCCGTCCGCTGTGGCAAGAAATGGCAAATAATGGCAAACAAAAGCAAAACAAGTGTGGCAAAAAACGGCAAACGCGCCAAAGGTCCTATCTTGTGATTCGTGATCCGGGATGACCCGGCGGACCGAAGAAGGTTTCGGCCCGGATATGCAAGGTGTTGCAAGAAAGGGACTGCAATGAGGCTCAACCTCAATGGCGTGTGGGACTTCTACCCGAACGGCGGGGAACAGCGCTATGACATCGTCGTGCCGACTTGGTGGGATTCGCTGAGCCGCACCACCGGTTACCCGGCTGAATGGGAGAAGGGCCTGCACCGCGGCGTGTACGTCAAGACCGTGGATCTGCCGGAAAACATCACTGACGAAGATGTGTTCCTGCATGTGGGCGCCCTCGCCACGCTCGGCAAGGTGTTCGTCAACGGCCAGTCCGTCGGCCCGCTCACCACCAAGGGCTACCTGATGACCCTGCTGCCGTACGACCTCGACATCAATGACGTGGTCAAGCCCGGTGCCAACGAAATCCGTATCGAAGTATGGTCCGTCAAGGCCCTGCCGGAAGATGCGCTGGCCACCGAGGGCGGCCCGGACCGTCTGCTTTTCCCATTCGGTGTGGAGAACATCGTGGGCCGTGTGGGTATCGGCGAGGACGTGGAGATCGTCACCAAGCCGAAGCTTCGCATCGACGACCTGCAGATCATGCCTGACCTCAAGAAGAACGCCGATCCGTCCGACGACGAGCTCGCCGTCAACGTCACCATCGTCAACCACACCGGTGAGGATGCCGACTTGACGCTGACCGCCGCCGTCCATCCGTTTAAGGGTGACGTCGAAACCGCAGCGCTCACCTTTGACCCTGCCGACGTGCACGTCGCAGCCGGTAAGAGCACCGTGGTCAAGCTGGTCAAGGGCTGGCCGACCGCGCATTACTGGTCCCGCACCGATCCGTTCCTGTACACCGTGGACGCCGCCATCGCCGCCGCTTCCGCTCCGGCAGACGCCGCCCCGATTCACGAACTTTCCGATCGTTTCGGCTTCCGCCAGTTCTGGCGCGAAGGCGACAAGTACATCATCAACGGCGTCAAGATCCGTCTGCGCGGCGACTCCCTGTGCCTGCTCAACCAGGGCGACCGCGATCTGATCAACGAGATCGGCGATTCCTACGGCGTGATCCTCGACGACAACCATGCGATGGACGAGATGGCCAAGGCTTGGCTGGACGCCTACCGTCACGCCAACTGCAACATCATCCGCAACCACATCCGTTCCGTGCCGTCGCACGTGCTGATGGACCACGCGGATGAGACCGGCATGCTGCTGGAGGAAGAGACCGCCTTCTGGAACCCGGGCTCCACCTCCAATGTGTCCCTCGACCCGCCGTACTACCTGAACTACTCCGATGAGGCCATCGGCTACTACACCGAATGGGTTGAGCGTTGGGTGCGTGAATACCGCAACCACCCGTCCATCGTGCTGTGGTCCACCACCAACGAGGCCTGGAACCCGAACGATGCCGAAATCCTCATCCCGCCGCTGGAAGCTGCGGCCAACCGTGAGGATCCGACCCGTCTGGTGATGAACGACGGCTTCAACAAGCCGATCACCAACGAGGATTCCCGCCACTACTTCGGCGGCTACCCCTCCGGCATGACCTCCGCGCCCGACATCTACGATCTGTACCAGATCGACGGTGACCTGCCGCTCGGCGCCGGCGAGGAGTTCTCCGTCTCCACCGCAGGCATCCCGCAGTACGCCGAAGACGGCACGATCAAGGACATCTATCACGGCCGTCTCAACGGCAATCCGGACACCATCTCCCGCGCCGATTTCGGACGCGAAGTGGGCCGCGTGACCCGTGGCGTGCGCACCACGCGCATGGCCAACTGGAAGCCGTTCTGCCTCTCGATGTTCATCTACGACAACATCGAGAAGGTTATTGAGCTGGATCAGGAGCACACCAAGCACGGCCTGAACCCGAAGGCGCTGCTGCGCCCGCAGTTCGACCCGACCGCAGAAGGCGACGCGCGTTGGATCGAGGGTGACGGTTACCGCTACTTCGCCAACTCCTACGCGGATGTTGCGGCATTCGACAAGGAGTTCGACAAGGAGCCGCGCCTTGGCCTGCCGCACCGCATCTACCAGCTCGGCACCGCCTCCCAGCGCACGCTGCTCGTCTACAACGACGAGGAGATCGACGGCACCGAACTTGAAGTCCGCTGGACGGTAACCGCCCAGAACACCCAGGACGGCACGGTTCGTGAAGTCGAATCCGACTCCAAGACCATCACCGTGGACCACGGCGAGTTCACCGAACTGCCGATCACCATCCACGTGCCCGGTGAGGTGGAGACTTACGAATCCAAGCTCATCGAGACGCTGAGCGTGGTGAAGAACGGCAAGCTCAAGTTCTCCGAAGACAACTTCCTCGGCTGGATCGGCCGTCCGGCTCCCGCCAAGATCGGCTCCAGCAGGCCGAACATCGACCTCGGCACCGTGGATTGGGTCTCCCGCAACGTCAAGCACTGCCTGCACCTGAAGCAGGAGGGTGGCGCCCTGAGCGAGAAGTGGACCGCCCGCGTGGTGGACGACGCCAACGGCTCCATCAGCTTCGAGCGTCTCTCCGGCAACCTGCGCCACGAGCAGGAACTGTTCTACACGGTGAATGTGGCCGGCCTCGAATCCGGCAAGGACTACACCGGCCAGATCGAATACACCGGCGAAAACGGCGACACGGTAACCATCACCGTGAAGTTCACGGCCGGCAAGATGCCGTGCAAGTGCCAGGCCGCCAACAAGGCGCTGGGTGCCACTGTGCGCGTAAGCTCCTCCTCCGAGCGCAACGGTTGGACCGCCGCCTCCCTGGTGGACGGCGAATTCAACGCCGACTACAACCACTTCGGCTGGTCCAGCGAGCCGACCAAGGAGAACCACAGCGAATGGGTTTCCCTGAAGCTCGCCGAGCCGACCGCCGTGGCGCAGGTTGTACTTGCCCCACGTGGCGAGAACCCTGGCGGTACCGTTGCCGAAGCCTTCCACGGCGAAGGCGAAGGCGTCGGCGGTGTGCAGGAATTCGCCGCAGGCCACCGCGCCTTCGACCCGAACCAAGGCCAAGGCTTCCCGGTCGACTTCACCATCTCCGTTTCCGCTGATGGCAACGCCTGGACCAAGGTCGTTGACAAGCATGATTATGCGCTGCCTGCCAACGGCAAGCCACGTGCTTTCGACTTCGCTCCGGTGGGCAACGTGCGCTTCGTCAAGCTGGAAGCCTCCAAGCTGCGCTCCAACCCGAACGAGCATGACGAGTACGCCCTGCAGCTCGTGGAGATCGCCGTGTACGCCGATCACCACATGCCGGCCATCCCGTCCGAGCCTACGGACGTGACCGTATCCGTGCAGGCCCACGACGTGCAGGTCGGTTGGGCGTTCGCCTCCGACGGCCGCTCGCCGATTCTGGGCACCACGCTCACCCTGACCAACGCCGACGGCGAGGTCATCCCGGCCACAGTGGACGGCACCGACACCCACGCGCTGATCGCGGATGTGCCGGCCGGCGAGTGGACCGTGACCGTTCAGGGCCGCAACGAGATCGGCGAGGGCGAAAGCGCCACGTCCGCCGCCTTCAAGGTGGGCCGCGCCGACGCCAATGAGGTGGACGACTTGCTGCCCGCCCCGAAGGCTCCGGTGGCCGAGCTGCTCGTGGAATCCGGCTCCGTGGCCGTCTCCTGGGATGAAGTGGACACCCGCTCCGGCTTCGGCAAGGGCGGCGCCAACATCCACCTGACCCCGGTCGATCCGGCCTCCGACCTGCCCAAGCGCACCGCTTGGACGCCGACCGGCACCACCGCCTACACGTTCGCGAACGTGGCCCGTGGCACCTATCAGGTGACCATCGAAGCCACCACCGGTGAAGACAAGGTCTCCCCGTCGAGCGCGCCGAGCGATCCGATCATCGTGGCTGCCGTGCCCGCCAAGCCGAACAAGCCTGGCGTCACCTCCACCGCCGACACGATGAACGTCACCTGGAAGGCTCCGGCCGACGGCGGCACTCCGATCACCTCCTACGTGCTTACCCTGCGCAACCTCACCGAGAACACCGTCAAGGTGGTCAAGGCGGAAGGTTCCGAGGAAGCCAAGAGCGTCTCCGGGCTCACGGCCGGCAACTACACGGCTTCGGTGATCGCGGTGAACGCGATTGGCATGTCCGCCGAGTCCAGCCCGTCTCTGCCCTGCCTCATCAAGTAAGGGACAGCAGCGCACGCAATCGGAGGGTGATTCGTGCTCACCCTCCGATTCGATGCGCTAGCAACAAGATTTGTCGTCGTTTCGGCGGCGACATCGCTCCTTGGGGAGCGAGCCGTTCCCTTGAGAACGGAAAACAAGGAAAAAGAACTAAGGAGTTCTCGAATATGAGCACTGCAACAGCGCAGTCAGTCAAGAAGACGCCGAAGAAGCTGACTTGGCTGAACATCGTCGGTTACGGTTCCGGCGATCTTGCCAACAACATCGGCTGGCGTATGATGTCGATGTTCCTGGCCACCTACTACATCTACATGGGCATCGACCCGGTGACCACCGCCAACATCTTCCTGTTCGCCCGCTTCTTCCAGGCTGTTGTGTACCTGCTCGCCGGCAACTACGCCGACCGCGTCAAGCCGAACAAGAACGGCAAGTTCCGCCGTCTGGTCGTCGCCTTCGGTGTGCCGATGATGGTCGCCATCTGCCTGATGTACACCATCCCAGCCAATGCTGAGATGGGCGTCAAGGTGGCATGGGCCATCGTCACCTACCTGCTGTACCAACTGCTCGGCGCTCTGGGCGGCGTGCCCTACGGCGCACTGCTCGGTGCCATGACCCAGGATCAGAACGAGCGTCAGCGCCTCTCCTCCGCCCGTATGGTCGGCGGCGCCCTGTTCGGCCTCATCGTCACCTTCACTCTGGCTCCGGCCATCAACAACGTCAAGGATCAGGCTGCTCTCGCCAAGCTGATGCTCCCGATCGTGTGCATCTTCTGCCTCGTCGGCGCTCTGATCTACGTCTTCCTGTACAAGACCACCATCGAGCAGATCGATGTGCCGACCCAGCCGAAGGTCTCCTTCGTTGACACCCTGAAGGCCATCTTCACGAACCCGGCTCTGCTCATCCTGTGCTTCGCCACCGGCTTCTACCTGATCGCCACCTGCGTGGGCTCCATCGGACCGATCATTGCCAAGGAAGTGCTCGCCAACGGTGCCGACGCCGGCACTCTGGCCCTCATCACCACCCTCGTCACCCTGATCAACGCTTCCATCGGCGTGATCGCCTCCCCGTTCGGCCCGGTGATCGCCCGTCACCTCGGCAAGAAGGGCGGCTGGTACCTTGGCTGCGCACTCGGCATCCTCGGCGGTGTGATGTTCATCTTCGTCACCAACGTGTGGCTGTCCCTCGTGGGCCTCGCCCTCAACGCCATCGGTGCCCAGTTCTGCGGCAACTACGTCTGGGGCATGGAAGGCGACACCGTTGAGTACTACGAGTGGAAGACCGGCAAGCGCACCGACGGTGCCGCCATGGCTGGCCTGAGCTTCTTCCGTCAGATGTTCGGCGCCCTGACCTCTTGGCTCGGCCCGGCCATCCTCGCCTTCACCGGTTACAAGTCCGGCATGAACGTGGCCCAGGATCCGACCGTTGCCGAGAACCTGCGTCTCGCCGCCGGCCTCGTGCCGCTGATCGGCTTCGTGATCTCCGCCGCCATCATGTTCTTCTACCCGGTCACCGAGGAGAAGTTCAAGCAGATCAAGGCCGAGCTCGCCGAGCGTCATCAGCAGGCCTGATTGTTCTGACTACCGGCTCCCCTTGGCTGAGTGGAGCTGCCGAACCAAGTGAGACTGAGAGGAGCGTTGACCGCAAGGTCGCTGCTCTCAGTCGTCTATGGCGACAGCTTTTCCTCGGGCAGGGGGAGCCTCGCTATATCTCGCTATAGTTGAAGATCAAGCACATGTGAGGGGAAAGGGGTGATGATGGTACAGCGCAAGGCGACCGACCGCGTACGTTTGAGCGACGTGGCGGATGCGGCCGGCGTGGCCATCTCCACCGTCTCCCGTGTGTTCAGCAATCCCGGCCGCGTGAACTTCCAGACCGTGGAACATGTGCGGGCCGTGGCCGCTGAACTCGGCTATCGTCCTAATCCACGACGTCGGCATGCCGATGGTGCGTCTGCCGCAACTGGCTTCGGTGGCGATTCCGCCGCAACTGCCGCAACTGGCGAGGCCGGTGCCGTCGCCGATAACGGCCAAGCCGGCCACGCTGGCCCGGGCGATTCCGCCACCCTTCAATCCCCGCAGCTGCGCGGCGTGACTCAGCCGCGCACGCAAGCCAACGGCATACGCACGGCAGTCGGCGGCGGCATCATCACGATGGTGGTCAAGGACACGGCCGACGGCATCTCCTCGCAGATCCTCAAAGGCGCGCAGGTGACGGCCATGGAGTCGGACAGTGCCGTCAGCATCATCGAAACCGGCCAATCTCAGCCGCGCACCCAACAGATGCTCACCCATCTGAGCGGCAAGGTAAACGGCGTTATTCTTGCCTCGGACGCGCCCAGCATCGACTTCATCCGCAACTATGCCAAGCAGATGCCGCTGGTGGTGCTCAACCGACCCGTGGATGGCGTGCCCAGCGTGGTGCCGGACCCGCGTATCGGCGTGGTGCGTGCGTTGGGTCTGCTGCGACGCTATCATCACACGGCCGTGACCTATGTGGCGGGACCGGGCGCATCCTGGGCCAACCAGTCACGTTGGTCGTGCCTGCATGACATAGGCCAGCGCATGGGCTTTCGCGTGAACCAGATCGGTCCGGTGCATGCCACCGTAGAAGGCGGCTATCAGGCGGCCCTGGCGCTGGAAGGCTCCAAGCCGACCGCCGTGATCACCTACAACGATCTCATCGCGGCCGGCATCGTGCTGCGACTGACCGCGGACGGCGTGCGCGTGCCGGAAGACGTCTCCGTCATCGGTTTCGACAACACGCTGATCGCCCCGGTGGTCACCCCGCCGATCACCTCCATCCGTATTCCGCGCGCACAGCTCGGCCAGACGGCGGTCCGTCTGCTGCTCGGCCGTGATCCGGGCGCGTTCCGCAATCCGTCGGACGCCCAGCTGATGGAGAAGCTGACGGAACTCGGCGTACGAAACGAAGACGAGCAGTCGGACACGGTCACGCTGGTGGACACGTCGATCATCGTGCGGCGTTCGGTAGGGGAGCGGCGAGACGTTGCCGACTAGCCGGACCGCCCATCGCCGACCGCACGTGCGCGCTCGAATCGCTCGGGCAAAAGCATCGTCGTAAGTCACCCTCAAATCATCTCAGGAATCTAAGGAGCATCTCTCATGCAGCACATCGTATTGGCTTCCGCCGCAACGCTCGCGGTCGATTGGGCGGACATGCTTCAGTCGTTCGGCGGTGCGTTCGGCAAGGCGGTGATCGTGATGATCGTCGTCGCGATCGGCGGCTTCCTTATCGACACCGTGGCCAAGTTCATCAGCAAACGTATGTAGGTCGTGGGTGCCGTACAGGCGAACGTCGCACAGGCGTACGTCGTACAGATCGGACACATTGACTCACTACACTGAAGTCTCGCACCATTGAAGACTCGAAAGCGAGCGTTGCCAGCGTTACCCAGTTCGTACGCAGAGTCGGGAGGCGATCATGTCAGACGACACCAGCAGGGCGTTGCGTGAGGCGTTGGCCGGTGATCAGCCGCGCAAAGTCACCTTGCGCCAAGCCATCGGTTTTGGTGTCGGCGACTTTTACGGTGGCGGCCAGCTCACCATCGTCGCCACCTACCTGTCCTTGTTCTGGACACGATTCTGCGGCATGTCCATCGCCACCGCTCAGACGGTGATCGGCCTGAGCGCACTGATCAGCGCCGTGGCCGCGCTGTTGTTCGGCGTGCTGGACGACAACCTCTATCGTTACGACATCGGCCGCCGGTTCGGCCGTCGTCGTTTTCTGCTCATGATTATCGGCCCGCTGATTCTGCTGGGCATTTTCCTGTGGACTCCGGGACTGCCGGTGGTCGGGTACGCGGCCGCCTACGTGTTCTGGGTGGTGCTTGCACAGGCGTTTCAGACCGCCTATAACCCGTTGCCCGGCGAAATGACGCCGGATTTCAACAGTCGTACCAAACTGTCCACCGTGCGACTGTTCATCTCCACATGCGCGGGCACGGCCATCCCCGTGGTCGGCAGTGCGGTGCTCGCGGCGTTCGGCGAGTCCACACCCGTGGGGTACATGACGTTTACGATCACCACTACCGTGCTGTTTGCGCTTGCCGTATTCGCCTGCTGGCGCAGCACGTGGGAGATGAGTCCCGAGGCCGCCGGATTCGGTGCCTACGCGCGCGGCGAGGTGCGTGAAGGGCATATCGGCGCGGCCGGCTGGATGAGGCGTGCCGGCAAGGTGCTGCGCGAATACGCCAGCACGTTGCGCATCAAGGAATTTCGCAAACATCTGTCCATCTACTTGCTGGTGCAGGTCTCGATGGACGTGTTCGGCCAGACCTTCGTGTTCTTCGTGATCTACAACTGGAACCACACGGCCGCGTTCGCCTCGCTGTTGCTCGGCTGCGCGGTGGTCTCCCTGCCGCTGATGCCGGTGTTCGGCTGGGCCATGACGAAAATCGGCCCCAAACGCCTCTATGCCATCAACTTCTTCGGATGCTTGGCGGGCGTGGGCTGGCTGTTCGCCGCATGGATGCTGGTGGATGTGTGGTCTGCGACGGCATGGACCGTGTTCGCGGTGACCGGCGCGTTGTGGTTCTTCGCGTTCAAATCCCTGTGCGGATACCTGCCATGGGCGGTATTCCCGTACATCGCGGACATCGACCAGATCGTCACGCGACGGTATCGTTCCGCCACATTCTCCGGTATTCAGGCGTCGTTCCGCCAATTGGGCTCGGGAGTGGGCACCATCGCGGTAGGTGTGATTCTGGGTGCCGTGGGCTTTGACGCCACGCTGCCGGCACAGTCGTCGGGTGCACGCATCGGTTTGGGGGCGGTGCTGCTCGGGTGGTTCGCTTGTGCGATGATCATTTGCTGGATCATCTCCGCCCATCTGGTGATCAACAAGCACACCGATTCGATAGTGTTGGCCGAGATCACGCGACTGCGCAACGGCGGCTCCAAAGCGGCCGTGACCCCCGAAACCAAAGCGGTAGTCGAGCATCTCACCGGCCTGCCGTATGAGCGCTGCTGGCGGTAAGTTGCCGGTGTTTTGTGTTGTTTCCTTCGTAGCGTCCCTTTTCCCGAATATGTAGCGTCTCTTTTCCCGAATATGTACCACTGAGTCAGAGTCATCGGTACATTTTCGCGAGGTGGGTTTCGCGAGGTGGGGTCTCAAGTCTCCCGAATAGGTGTCTATAGTCTCCCGAATAGGGGTCTATCGGGACGATGCCGTCGTTTTTCCCGAATATGTACCGCTGAGCGGTGGTGAGTGGTACATATTCGCGAGGGGAGCGTGGGGGTGAGTGAGGATGAGAGAAGAAGGGAAAAGGAATGGGGGAGGGGTGGGGATGTTTACACTGGGGAGTCATGAGCAAACATCATCGTGACCGCAGCTGGGCACCGGCTCCGGAACCATTGCCGCAAGACGCGTACGTGATCGACGACCACACCCATGTGGCATCCGTCGTACCATTCGCGCGTGCCATGGACCATGAAGCACAGGCCAAAGGCCAAGCGCCAGTACCCGTCTACGACGTGAACCAACTGCTCGCCCAAGCACAAGAAGTCGGTGTTAGGGGTATCATCGACTGCGGTTGCGAGCTGCCGCACCTGATGACCGCCGTCCAGATGGCCCTCGATCATCCAGGTAATGTGCACGCGGCGCTCGCAATACATCCCAACGAATCCGTGCTGCACGGTCACCGCGGCGTGCCTGGTCCGGACGGTCTCGAACTCAAATACAAGCCTTGGCATGACACCTCGTTCGAAGATGCGCTCGCCGAAGTGCATCGTCTGGCAACGCAGTACCCCGAACAAGTGGTGGCCATCGGAGAGACGGGCATGGACCTGTTCCGCACCGGCGAGGGAGCCAAGGAGCTGCAGCGCGAGGCGTTCCGCGCCCATATCGCGCTCGCCAAGGAGCTGAACCTGCCGATGCAGATCCACGACCGTGATTCGCATCGCGAAGTCATCGAGACCCTGCTGGCGGATGGCGCGCCCGAACGCACGGTGTTCCATTCATACTCCGGCGACGCCGAAATGGCGCAGATCGCGCGCGAACAGGGCTGGTACCTGAGCTTCTCCGGTACGGTCAGTTACAAAGGCAACGAGGGAATCCGGGAATCCCTACGCATCGTCGGTCTCGATCATGCGATGGTGGAGACGGACGCACCGTACTTGACGCCGATGCCGTACCGTGGTCGCACCAACGCGCCCTATATGATTCCCTACACGCTGCGTGCCATGGCCGATACGCTTGACCTGCCGGTGGCCGCGGTCGCGCGTGGCACACGCAACACCACCCGCACGGTGTACGGCATCTGACGGCGTCTGACGTCGGCTGCCGTGCGTGCGCGACTGTGCGTGTGACTGTGTGCGTGTGCGCGACTTGTTTTGTGGCCTATCGAGCGTTGCCCTACGTGACCTTATGCACGGCCTTTCCAGCGAACTCGACAGCCGTCCGTAGTGCTGTAAGTTGTGACGATTTCGTTACGGGTCTACGATGGCATTCGGCAACAAGCGTGACAGGATGTGTTGAGGTAAGCAACGAAGGGAAGTCGCGGGTGGGGTTGGTCCCGCGCAAAGGACTGAACGTATGGCCGAGTCGAACAAACGGACTTCGCGCGCCCCGAAAGAGGCGACCAAGGCAACCACAGCCAAACAAGAAGAAGAGGCCCTGCTCAGGGCGGATACTTTTACCAACGCTCCCAAGGTATCTCGTCGTACCCTGACCAAGGAGGAGCGTGCGGCACTCGCCAAGCAGCGCGAAGAGGAATACAAAGAAGCGCGGAAAATCGCTTCCGCATGGTCCAAGGGAGGTCTCGGACGGTGGTGGGCGAAACTGCAGTCCGGCCCGGACAAGATCACTTGGACCATGGCCATCGTGGCGCTTGGCGTGGTGTACGGCGACATCGGCACCTCGCCGCTGTACACCATGCAGACGTTCCTGACCGGTCAGGGTGGCATCAACAACGTGGACCGCGAGGCCGTGCTCGGTATGCTTTCGCTGGTGTTCTGGTCGATTACCTTGATCACCACGGTCAAGTACGTGCTGATCGCGATGCGCATCGATAACAACGGCGAAGGCGGCATTTTCGCGTTGTACTCCCTGATTCGCCGTCATGGTGCATGGCTGGCGATTCCGGCCATGCTCGGCGGTGCCGCGTTTCTGGCCGATTCGGTGCTGACTCCGGCTGTCTCCATCAGCTCCGCAGTGGAAGGCTTGCAGACCTTGCCGCCGTTGGAGCAGGTTTTTGACGACAACCCAAGCCTGACGTTGATGATCACGGTGGTGATCATCGTGATCTTGTTCTCCGTGCAGTCGCGCGGCACCGAATCCATCGGGCGTGTTTTCGGATCCATAGTCCTGATCTGGTTCACGTTCCTGGCCGTCGTGGGATTGGGCAACCTCAACAATGACTGGTCCGTGTTCGCGGCGCTGAATCCGGTGTACGGGGTGCGTTTCCTGTTCAGCCCGCACAATGCGGCCGGCATTGCGGTGATGGGCACGGTGTTCCTGGCCACCACCGGTGCCGAGGCGCTGTACTCCGATATGGGCCATGTGGGACGCGGCAATATCTACTTCACGTGGCCGTTCATCAAAATCGCGCTGGTCTGCAACTATTTCGGCCAGGGCGCATGGATGCTGGCGCATCGTGACGATGCCGCATACACCAAGATGGCCACGCTCAATCCGTTCTTCCAGATGATGCATCCGAACGTGCGATACGTGGCCGTGGCGCTGTCCGTCGCCGCCGGCGTGATTGCTTCGCAAGCCTTGATCACCGGTGCGTTCACCATGGTGTCCGAGGCGACTCGCCTCAACTGGATGCCGCATCTGCAGGTGCGTTACCCGGCTCGTACGCGCGGCCAGCTCTACATTCCGGTGATCAACGGCGTGCTGTGCGCGGCCACGCTTGCCGTGTTGGCCATCTTCAAGGATTCCGAGCATATCTCCGCCGCCTACGGACTGGCTTTGACCATCACGATGATCACTACCACCGTGCTGCTCGCCGTCTATATCTGGTATGCGGGCCGGCGATTTGTGGCCGTGACGTTCACCGTGGTGTTTCTGGCCATCCAGATCATGTTCTTCCTCGCATCCATGGCCAAGTTCCTGCACGGCGGCTGGTTCACATTGCTGCTGACCTGCGCGATTCTGTTCGTCATGTACACGTGGGATCAGGGCACGCGCCTCGAACGGGCGCAACGACGCCATATGCGGCCGGACGATTTCCTGCCTGCGCTCGACAAGCTGCACGGTGACTTCCGCATCCCCTATTTTGCCGACAACATCGTCTATCTGACGTCCGATGCGGAGACCAAGCGGCTCGATACGGATATCTTTTTCTCCATTTTCGCCGACCATCCCAAACGTGCCCGCGCATGGTGGGCGGTCAGTGTGGAGACCACCGACGAGCCATTCACCCGCGAGTACACGGTGGAAAGCTTCGGTACGAATTTCATCTACCGTGTGCGTATGAGGCTGGGCTTCAAGGTATCCCAGTCGCTGCCGGCGTATATTCACCAGATCATGCATGACCTGTCGAAAACCGGCGAGCTTCCCAAGCAGAAGTCGATTTATCCGAAGGTGGACGCGGATCCGGACATCGGCACGATCCGGTATGTGCTGATCCATAAGGCGTTGATGCCGGAATCCAAGGTGTCTTCGCGCGGCGCGCTTTCGTTGCAGGCCAAGTATGCGATTCGCCGTATGGCCGGTTCTCCAGTCAAGTGGTTCGGTTTGGCGCCATACAATCCGCTCGTCGAGGTGCAGCCGCTGTTCGTGTCCACCAGGCGGCCTCCGCGCTTGAAGCGTGTTGACGAGCCGGTGGCCGTCCGTGCCGGTTTTGCCGGCGGTGTGGCTGGGGCTGCGGGCGTTGCCTCCGGGCTTCGCGCTGGCGGTATAGGCGTCTCGCATGCGGACCCGGCGGCGATTCCCGATCCGATGGACACCACAGCCGGTCTGAGCCGGTTGGTTCAGGAGCTCGATGCGGCTATGAGCGAGCAGGACGCGAAGTCTGCGCAAGATCCGCGGGGCGTGAAAGCCGTGAAAGTCAAGGATGTGAAGAGCGTTCCAAAACGTGTGCCGAACGGCGCATCCCGTCGTCAGTGAGCGTGGGCGGCGTGGTCCGCAACGGTCGGGCAGCCAGCGACTCCCGTTTCCGAAATCATCGTCGCGCCGGTTTTGCTTTCGCGCTTTCGGCATGGTCACGCCGCTGATAAGCGGTCTATAAGCAACGCCTATAGCGCTTGCCGCACGTCGAATTATGGCTCCGGTAAGTTGACATACCATGTGCAGATTATTGGGATACGCCACGGCAGGGTTCAACCTGAGCCTGAACGCCATTTTGGGATCGGAGAACGTTGCGGCCTTCCGCGAGCTGTCCGAGATCCACAATGACGGCTGGGGAGTAGCCCAACTTTCTGATCCTGCTGAAACGCCGTACATTCGTGACGGTGGCGCCCCCACTCCGGAGACCGGCACGAAAATCTACAAGTCCACCATTGCCGCCCGCTACGATTCCACGTTCGAGGCTCTGGCCAACGAGCCGGCGCGCGGCGCGCTGTGGCATCTGCGCTTGGCCAGCTCCAACCTGCCGCTCATTATGGAAAACCAGCACCCGTTCTATGCCAACGGTCTGAGCTTCATTCACAACGGCGATATCTCGGATGCCAACGGCCGCAACATCGTCACCAATCGCTCCTACCCGGTGGACCACAGCGTACTGCTTTCCACCGGAGGCCGTTCGGACACCGCCATCTTCTTCGCGGTGATTCTGGAGTACATCGGCTTCGGCTTTCCGCTGGACGAAGCCGTGGCACAGGCAGTGCGTGAGCTGCGTCAGGCATATCCCAAGTCCAGCTACAACTGCATGATCCAGTCCGAAGACCAGTTGGTGGCCCTGCGCGCTTCCGGGCGCGAGGTGACCAGCCCGCGCGTTGTGGAGATCTATGACGAGTATGGCCGCGGTGCACAAGCAGCCGACTACCGTGTGATGCGCTACCGCGCGCTGGAAGACGAGAATGGCGCTCCCGCTGGCGTAGTGGTGTCCTCGTCCGGCTATGATCAGGGCGACTGGATCGATTTGGAGAACGACCAGATGATCGTGGCCTCCAACCGTAACGGCACCTTCCGTCTGCGTTCGATCTGATTACGTTCGATCTGATTGCGTTGATTGCGTTGATTGCGATTGTTGAGCGTCGGACCGCCGGGTGGACGTCCGGTGCGTGAATGCCCGGTGTGTGATGCCGGGCGAGGTCTGCTGCAGCATGCACAACAGGAAACTTGACGGTTGGTCAATCGATCCTTCGAATAATGCGACGGTCGGCAGGGGCATTTCGGATACCCCGTGAAGTGTGTATGGCCGTTGCCAGATACCCGATGCCCGAATATACCAATGTACCGGGGCGTGCCGCACTTTTGACTGGAGGAATTTCCTCAGATCCTCAGATCATCCTCATCTGATATTTTTCGGCCAGCGCCGGAATGTCGGGCACACCGTATTTGGCCACCAGTTCCAGCCATCGCTGCTCGTTTTCCTCGCCGAATCGTTGGGCTCGTGCCGTGTAGGCGTCTACGGTCAGGAACTTCGGCGGCACCGATTTGCTGTGGAACTTGTCGGCATACATCACCACTTCCTGCTCCAGGTTCATCGGCACATAGTCGTCCGGCGGCAATGGCAGATCCTGCCGCAGTACGTCTTCGCGCGTCAGACCCACGCCGGTATGATTGCGGCAGAATTGCGCGATCGACTCATCCACGCCCTGCTTGAGCAGCCACTTGTAGCCTTTGAGACCGTGCAGGATGTACTTCTTGCCGCTGAATTTCAACGGTTCGCCGTCGGTGCCGTCATGCTTGAACACCTTATAGGTGCCGATGTCGTGCAACAGACCGCCGATCAGCACCAGATGCTCGTCCAGCAAGCGAGGCGGTACCTGGCCTCCGGTGACTCCTGCGGTGGGCGGTACCAGATAGTTCGGTCTGGGTGAGGAGGTTGCAGCGTTATGTGGGGTTGCGGCCGGTGCCACCTCGCTATCACCGGATCGCGCTGCTTGGTCTTCGGCGACGGTAGCGGCAGCCGGAACGCCCCACTCGGGTGCGTCCTTCGGCAGCGTGCATCGGCGGGTGAACAGCGCATTCTGCCGACGCGCGATCTGCTGGGCTATCGTGGCTACGATCACGCAATGCGTATGTACCAGCTCATATGCTTCCTCGGACGGTGCGAGCTGGTGATGCAGCTCGTCGATCTGCTGGACTGTAGGGATATATCCGCTCATTATTGCCCGCTTCCATAACCGTGCTAACGTTCCCAACGCTAGGTTAGCGCGAGATGGGTGCTCAGCGGGCATGCACAAGAACATATCTGGGTGTATCTGCGTTACAAGGGGCACATTCCCGCCTCCAGAAACATCTATCTGCTCTACAAGGGGCTCTCAAATGATGAAACACGAGGTATAAATGCCCTTTGGGAACGTGATTTCGCCATTTTCTGGTGTCCTCTACTTGAGGAGGAGCCCCTCGTAACGCAGATAGATGTTTCTGGAGGCGGGAATGTGCCCCTTGTAACGCAGATAGGGCGGGAACACCGATGAATTCCGGTGTCCCCGCCCTAACTACATGTGCCGGCGAATGCCCGCGCGCTCGATATGTCAGATTCAGATCATGTCAGATCTCGAAAAGCGTATCCGCGGCCTCGGCCACTTCACGCGATTCGGTGAGCACAATCACGCAGTGTTTCGGATCCCCACTGTGGGCCAGCTTGGCAAGCGTGGCGAACACGGTCACCTCATCGTCGCCTTCCAAGCCGAGAGTCGGTTCGTCGAGAATCAGTACTTCCGCCTCGGTGCTGATGGCACGTGCAATGGCGGCCAGGCGCTGCTGCACCAACGGCAGCTTGCCTACCGGGATGCCGCTGGTGGCCTCGCTGAAGCCCACCTTGGCCAGCAGCTCGCGTGCGATCACCGGCTTGGGCTTGAGGAAGTTGCGGTTCGAGGCTTCCATGGCGTACAGCACGTTCTGCTCGGCGTCCAATGCCGGCTGCACGGCATACCGTTGCGGCACGATGCCCAGTCGGTGTCCGCGCAACTCGACCGGTTCCAGCTCGGCGATATTCGCGCTTTTGTTCATCACCGCGCCGGAAGCCACCGGGGTCAGGCCGGTCATAACGCCCATAAGCGCGCGACGCTTGGCGTCCGCCGTAAGCCCGGAATCCGGATCGCCGGTGACCAGCACCGCATACGCATGCCCGGCATAGCAGGCGAAGTCCACGCTGTCGAGCACGTTGACCTTGCCCTTGGCACCGGACACGGTCACCTTGTTCAGAGCAAAGGTCGGGTAGGTTTTCAGCAAGACGTCGTCCGCGCCGCCGCCCACCAGCACGCGATCGATGCGCGAGGCGAGCGTCATGGCCGGTGCCGCTTTCGTGACAGAGCCGGCGGCCGATTGATCGGCGTGCGCATCCAGTTCGTCGGCGGTGTCCTGCTTCGCCAAGGCAAGGGTTTCGTTCACGCGCTGGGCGTTGCGCTCGGTGACTTCGGCGGAAGCGGTGGCTGAAGCAAGAGCATCGGCTTCCGCTTCACTGGGCTGCTCTGCTGCGGATTCATCCGTAGCGTCGTCCGATGCGTCAGTCGCGGCCACGTCGTTTGCGGCGTCGCCATCGTTATCGTCTGATTCCGCGGCGGCCAAAGCGCTGTAAATGCTGTTGCCGGCGTCGCTACCGCCGATGCCATCGAGATCCGCATCATCGTTATCGTCATCGTCGAAGGTGACGCTGAACTGTACGGAATCGGCCGGAACCGCTGCGATGTCGGAGGAATCGTTGGCGGAGTCGGCGGCGGCTTCTGCGGCCGTGTTCTCAATGACTTCAGATTCCTGATCGTGCTGCTTCTCGCTCATGCCTTCGCCTCCGCGTCGTCGTCGGTTTCGTCGGTTGTAGTGGTCGTGTTGCTGCCGGTTTCGGTCTCGTTGGCAGCGTTGATTGCGTCGGCCTCGCTCACCGTGCCCCAATCGCCTTCGGATGCGAACACGGCATTCGCGCCGAAGAACACGGGACGGAGCGCCGCTAGGATGGCCAGCACCACGATGGTGCCCAAACCGCACCAGACCATCTGCCAGATCAATCCGCTGGTCACGGCGGTGGCGTGACCGGATGCCAGAGCCACGCCGATAGGCTTGGCGGCGAATGCACCGGCGACGAGTCCGATTACGTAGAACGGCAACGTGGTGAAAATAACTTCCAGCATGAACTGCCATCCCAAGCGGCCGCGGCTCACACCGGAGATCAGCGCCATGCCGATCTCGTCATTGCGCTTCGGGGTCCACACTCCCAGCATCACCAGTGCGAGCAGCAGCACGCCACCCACAACAAGCAGCACGATCACGCCGTTTTTGGCTTGTGAAGCCAGCGCGTCCAACGGTTCCAGTGACTTGGTGTACTTCTCCAGCGAAGGGGAGGAGACCACATATCCGGATTCCGGCAGCTTGGACTTCTTGAACGTGGAAACCAGCGTCTTGTATGTCGAGGCGTCGGTGACGGAGAAGACCACGTCAAGATCCGGCAGCTTCCAGCCGGCTGCGGATGAGTCGTAGGCCTGCGGGTCGAGATCGGCGGCGGAGAACGTTGCATAGTTGGTGTAGATCACGTTCTCGCGGTTGCGGGCGGCGTTCACCGGATTTTCCGTAGTGGATTCGGACGTGTACTGGTAGATGCCGCGCACCTTGAGCTCGATAGTGGTGGAGGCGCTGGAGGCGGCGGCCACCTTGAACGTGTCGCCCACCGCAAGATCATTGGCCTTGGCGAATGCGGCGGAGATCAGCGCGCCGGTCGTATCCGGGCTGGAGGACTGCGTATCGAAGCTCAGGCTTTTGCCGTCCGTGATGTTGAGCGATCCGAGATCATTGGCTTTGACGGCGTTTTCGGATCCGAACGAACGCCACAGCAGCTTGCCGCCGGTTGCGTCGTCGGAAGCGGAACCCAGCGAGTCGCCGTCAAGCGCCTTGAGTTTGCCGGTAGTGCGTGCCGGCACCGTCTCGGTCACCGTGAGGCTCGTGGAGTCAAGCGTCATGCCTGCGGTCTGCATCATGGTGGCGTACGGGGTGTACGTGTTCCACGTCATGTAGTACTTGGTCGTGGAGGAATCCGTGGCGGAGACCTTTTTCCACGTGGCGGCGGATGGTCGAACGGCCAGTGTAGCCGCCTGCGCCTCATATGCAGTGGTATGCGCGGTGGTGTGTTCCTGAACGATGGCCAGTCCGGCAACCGTGCCGAACGTGACTGCCAGCGTGATGAACGCGGTCAGAGCCGTGCGTCCCTTGGAACGTGTCATGGCCCGCCAGGCGTTGCTGAGGACGAACATGTGTGTACCTCTCCCGTTCTCCTAAGCCGAATATTCGAATCAATACGACTTCACTATTGTCGCGCTTCGTGACTGTTTTCTTGCGCAATACTGTTATACCCCTCAATGGAGTCTGAGAGCATGCTGGGAATGATGTGGTGGTCATGCGTGCATTTTCGGCTTTCTGAGCCGATTGTTTCCACTATTTTCGGTGTTCTCGGTACACTGGCAACAGTGATATGCGTCTGATGACGCTATATATGGTGTAATCTGAGCAGATTTCAGGCAGGTAGGTATATGCGATCCACTTCAGGACATTCGGAGCACAAGGGCGCAAGTCACAAAAAGCGCGACGGCTGGTCCAATGGGCTGAAGGGGCTGGAATCGGTGATGTCGAATGCCCGTCCTCGCCGCGCATCGTCTGGCACGTCCGGTGCGTCCAGCGCTGGCAACGGCGGACGCAGCTTCGGCACCGCGCAAAGCCCCGCCCCGAAGAACCTGAAATCCCCCCAGCATGTAGGCCGCGGCGCGCGCTCGCTGGTCAGCCGCACGCCGGTGTGGGCCAGAGCGATTGTCGTCACGTTGCTTACGCTGCTGGCCGCCTTCACCTGTGTGGGTACGTTGTACGCGGCTTCGATTTCGCGCATGTACACCGATGGTCAGAAGGTGCTTTCGTCCGCAGAAAGTCTGGCGAATTCGGCGCTTGGCTGTGGCAGCGACGTCAGTCTGGGTGACGCCGCCCATAATCTGGTCACCGCCACGAACGCCCTCAATGAGGAGCTGAGCGGTCCGCAGTGGGACTTCTTCCGCGACCATACGCGATTCAGTGGAGACATTACCGCCGCGCGCGAGATGCTGGCTTCCGTGGATACGCTGGTCAACGGCCCGTTCACCGATTTGCTGAATCTGTCGAAACGTCTGCAGGGCTTCTCGATGAAGAACGGTTCGGTGGACGTCAGCGCGTTGATGGACATGCCGGATATCGTGGCGCAGACCCATACGGATCTGAAAGAACAGATCGCCAAGCTGAATAAGGTCGAGACGCCGAGCGTGGCCAAGGTGGCCGCGATGCTCAACGCCGAAAAGGCCATGCTGCAGACCGTGGATTCGATGCTGAGCGAATACGATGCTTTGATCAATTTGCTGCCGCAACTGCTCGGCGAAGACGGCGAACGTACGTATCTGATCTTGGTGCAGAACCCGGCCGAGTTGCGTTCCGCTGGCGGCATGGTGGGTACGATCGCCGCCGTGACGGCCGACAAAGGCAAGGTGACGATCGGCGATTTCGCCAGCACCATCAACTGGGACATTCCTGACGAGCCGTTGGACGATACCGTGTACCAGGAGCGTGACGTATTCGGCAAAACCTTCGACCAGTACCCTGCCACCACCACCATTGACCCTGAGTTCCAGCGTGTGGCGCAGCTGAACAAGTACATGTGGCTGAACCAGAAGGGCAATGCAGACAAGAACGTCGCCGGCGTCCTCGCATTGGACCCGGTCTTCCTGCAGTCGTTGCTGGGTGCCACCGGCAGCGTGACCCTTTCGGACGGTCGTGTGCTGGACGGTACGACCACGGTACCGTTCCTGCTATCGGACCTGTACATCGATCACCCGGACTTCACCGACCAGAACAACTACGTTTCTGAAGCGGCCCAGTCCATTATGAACCACGTGCTGGGCCACGCGAACGCCTCCACCGCTTCGGGCCTGCTGAAAGCCGTGCGAGACACCAGCGCCAACGGCCATTTCAAGCTCTGGATGGCCGACGAAGCCGAACAGGATGCTTTGATCAGCACCGGCATCATCGATGACAAGTCGAGCGGTGAGCTGTCTGCTGACGATACCGTGCCGCAGGCCGGCATCTACCTGTCTGAGTTGCAGATGGGCAAGCAGGATTGGTATCTGCGCACTGCCACCACGGTCACCAAGACGTGCGGCGACGTGCTGGCCAGCCAGAATGCGCTCTACACGGGCGCTATCGACGACCGTATCTCGTCCGCGGTGAACAACACGGCGCTGGGACAGTACACCGAAGATCAGCTGGGCGACGAATACACGGTGACCTTCACCATGAAGAACACGCTTACCGAAACGAAGGTGGCGTCGTTGCCGGAATTCGTGATCGGTGACGAAAACAACCCGGTTCCGGGCGGCATGAAGTACCGCGTGGTGCTCACGGCACCTTATGGCGGCGAAATCACCGCCGTGCAGGCCGATGCGGATACGTGGCATGCGAATACCGCGACCCTGTACGACCGCCAGTACGTGACGTTTGACCAGCAGTGGATTGCGCCCGGCGAGGAACTGACGATTGCCTACACCGTGCGCGTGAGCAGCACTGCCGCGCAGCCGCTGGACGTCGTAACCACGCCGATTGTGAACGCCGACGGCATCGAAACCGGTTCGCAAGGCAAGGTCACCGACGAATGCCCGGCGGAGAGCAGGTCGCAGGCCAACGGCGAGTCCGGCACCACCGGTGAGTCATCCGGTACTTCGAACGGCACGGATAAGTCCGGCACCTCCGACCCGTCCGCCGGCCTCGACTCGCTGAACGAACTCAAGAGCCAGGTCACCTGCCCGGTAGACATCAAGTCCATCGCCAGCTCGGTGTGATGATCGGTGCGGCGGTGCGACGGCCGCGACGTCGGTGCTGCTGCGACTGATGTGACGGTGCGCCGGTGTGCCGGTGCGCTGTCGGCGTCGCTGCCGCTTGCGTTGATCGCGGATAATCTGGCGTTGAAGCCCTTGCAACGATTGTTGCGCAAAGCGTTGCAGGAGGGGCGTCTGCATCCTTACTCCTTACTAAAATCACTGTCGGGATAGCTCAGCGTGATGCTGGGTGAATGATGGCTTGAGAGACGAAGGATTATTGATGCGACGCCATAATGCCGACGCGTGCGATGCGTCATTACGACCATCGCATAGCACTGCATCGTTGAAAACCGCTATAACGAGGATCGCCGCCGTCGGTCTTGCGGTTGGCTTGACCATGGCGTTGCCGGTCGACTCGGCATATGCTGGTGAAACAGTCGCCGACCATACGGTTGATGCTGCGGATAGCTCCCGTACGTCGTCCGACGGCACCATACATCTCGCCGATCAGGAAACGCCAGCCGCGAATGCCATGCCGGAGAACCCCGGTGCTGAACTGCCCGCTCAGGTGAGTGCCGATATTCCCGATGATGCGACGGTAGTTTCCGAAGAACTGGCCGTGACTGCCGAGGGCGAAGTCAAGGATATCGAAACCGGCACGACGGTCACTGATCCCGCCATCGTCGGCACTGCGGATACGCCTGCCGATCCGTTGGCCAAAACCGATGGCAAGTCGTTTATTCCGGTGGACGCCAGTGCAGTTAAGGACGCGGTGGCCGCGAACGGCGGGGATGCGAACGCGACCAGCGGGGACAGTGGCGCTGCTGCGGACAGTAATGCCGGTGCGGAAAGCAACGACGATGCTACCGCAACTCCGGATGCTGCTGCAGGGCAGGATACCGGAAACAACAATGATTCGGCCGGAACAAACGGCACTGACTCCAGCAATGCGGATGCGAATGACTCCGCGGACAACAGCACGCCCGATACGACCGACAATGCTGAAGACAGCGCGAGCAGTGACGGCTCTGATGCCGGCACAACTCCTGACGCCACTGCCAACCCGTCCGCCTTCCGCTCATCCAGCTCCGCTCAGGCCCAGCCTCACGTCTATGCGGCCAACTTCACCGGCAACCAGTACGGTGCTCATTGGGGTACTTACAACGGCACGTCCGCTTTCTTTGATGTAGACAATGCGCTGTTCGCACAGCAGGCCAAGGGCGTCATCGATGTTTCCAAGTGGCAGGGCACTATCGACTGGGCGAAGGCCAAGGCCGATGGCGTGCAGGGTGCCATCATTCGATTGGGATTTGGCTCGGGCAACGCGATTGACGGTCAAGCCAAGCGTAATATCAGTGAATGCAAGCGTTTGGGCATTCCCTTCGGCGTGTACTGGTTCTCCTATGCGGAGTCCGCGAACGCGGGTAACTGGGAAGGTGAAGACACCGTAGCCAAGCTGCGTGCGGCCGGCGTGCGGCCGAGCGATCTGAGCTTCCCGGTGTTCTACGATCTGGAGGACTGGACCGGCAGCTGGAACGGCCACACTGCCCCAACCAATCCGAACACGTGGAACGGCGCGGTGAACAACTGGTACGCGAAGCTCAAGGCCGCCGGCTACAACAACCTGTCCGTGTACTCGTACACGTCGTACCTGAAGTCCGCGCTGAAGAACAACAACATCTGGTCCAAGACCCGCTGGGTGGCCAGCTACGGCGCCCGTACCGGCTTCGAGGTCTCGGCCAACGACCGTTTCTGGCAGTACACCAGCGACGGCCACATCAACGGCATCTCCGGCACCGTGGATTTGAATGCGTTCGGCTACAAGACAGTGGCCAACTCCAATAATTCGAATAACAGTAACTCCAACAGCGGCAACTCCAACAGCCAACCTACCTATCCCGTCAAGGGAGCCATGGGCGAGGAATGGGCACGTATCGGCGGATCGAAAAGCGTTATTGGAAATCCAATCGCCAACGAGGTGTGCAACTGGTCTGCGGGCAAACAGAACTGCTACCAGAACTTCGAGCGGGGTGCGATTTCCTGGACACCGTCCACCGGTGCCCATTACACGTCCGGCGAACTGCGCAAGGAATGGGCGAACCGTCATTATGAACATGGCGTGCTCGGCTACCCCACAGCAGATGAGGAACGCTTGTCCGACGGCTGGTGGCGACAGCATTTCCAGCACGGGGATATCTGGGTGAAAGGCACCACTACTAAATATGTGATGCTTCTGAATCTGCGTGATTCGTATAACGCGCATGGAGGCTATGCCCGGTTAGGTGCCCCTACCGGTAATGAGGAGCGATTGAGCAACGGTTATTGGCGTCAGCGTTGTGCTCGTGGTGATGTGTGGACGCGTAACGGTGCGGCTGAGAAGTATGTGATGTTGTTGAATTTGCGTGATTCGTATAATGCGCATGGTGGTTTTGGCCGTTTGGGTGGTCCTACGCATGATGAGGAGCGTTTGTCTGATGGTTATTGGCGTCAGCGTTGCGTTCGTGGTGATGTGTGGACGCGTAACGGTGCGGCTGAGAAGTATGTGATGTTGTTGAATTTGCGTGATTCGTATAATGCGCATGGTGGTTTTGGCCGTTTGGGTGGTCCTACGCATGATGAGGAGCGTTTGTCTGATGGTTATTGGCGTCAGCGTTGCGTTCGTGGTGATGTGTGGACACGTAACGGTGCGGCTAAGAAGTACGTGATGCTATTGGCGTTGCGCGACGAATACTATCGCCTTGGCGGATTCTCCAAGAATGGTGGACCGACATCGGACGAATGGCACAGCGGTCTGTGGTATCAGCGCTGCCAGCGGCATCTGCTGCAAGTGCCGTGATTCCGGCATGATGAATTGATTGGCGGCCCTGCGTTCAGTTTCTTCGTTGAAGAAAGAGCGCAGAGCCGCCAATCAATATGTGGGAGAAAAATATGCAGGAATTGCCTGTGTCAGTGGCGCTTCATATAAGCGAAGCGGTTGGCGTCCACAACAAATGCCTTGCGATTGTTCTTGGCGATGACGTCAAGGATGATGCCGGTGGCAATGAGCAGTAGTCCGGCGATAACTAGCATGGTGGCACCAATAAGAGTAGGAAAGCGCAGCACCACGCCGGTGTGCATGAATTCCATCGTGACCATGCCGCACAGCACGGCACCGATGATGCCGATTACCAAGCCGATGCCGCCAAAGAACGGCAGAGGCTTGTATTCGCGTATCATGCGGAAAATGGTGCTCATCACCTTGATGCCGTCGCCCACAGTGTCCAGTTTGGAGACTGAACCGGCCGGCCGGTCTCGATACTGGATCGGCATTTCGAACAGACGCAGGTTGTTGTTCAGCGAATGAATCGTCATTTCGGTCTCGATCTCGAAACCGCGGGAGAGCACGGGATACGTTTTGGCGAACGTGAAACTGAAGGCGCGGTAGCCGGTCATGATGTCGGTGACGTGCGCATGGAATAGTCCGTTGATCGAATCTCGCACCAAACGGTTGCCGAAGTTGTGGAACGGACGCTTGTTCTCCTGGAAGTACGTGGAGCTCAAACGGTCGCCGATAACCATGTCGTAGCCTTCAAGCACCTTGGCGACCATGGCCGAAGCCGCGTCCGCGGGATACGTGTCGTCGCCATCCGCCATCACGTATACGTCTGCATCGATATCCTCGAACATGGCGCGCACCACGTTGCCTTTGCCTTGACGAGGCTCCTTACGTACGATCGCGCCTTCAGCCGTAGCGATTTCGGCGGTACGGTCGGTGGAGTTGTTGTCGTACACATAGATGGCGGCGTCCGGCAGGACGGCTTTGAAGTCGCGCACGACCTTGCCGATGGTCACTTCTTCGTTATAGCAAGGAAGAAGTACGGCGATGGTTGGAGTCTCGATCTGTTCAGACATGCACACCACAATAAACGAGATGCTGGTCTTGTGTTTGGTCTCCTTGGAACGTGTCACTGTTTACGGCCTGAGGGAACGGCTATTATCGATTAGCATAGAGGCCGATCATGTACGGCATCGACTGTGTTCGGCATGCCGTTCTACGTCATGGCTGTGAAGATGAGTGGGAGAAGAATGTGAATTCGACGATTAAGCGGTGCGCAATCGCATTGATATTGTGTCTGTTCTGCGAGGTGTTTGTGTTCAACCTCGCGTTTTGGACTTCGCGCAATTACGAACCAGTTCAGACCACGGTCAGCGTAGGCGAAGGTCTTGAGCAGATAGGTGATTTCACGTATCGAGTCACCGACGCCGATACTGCCACCCTCGATTTCCAGCGTGACGATATCCACGTCGATAATGTGCATATACCGCTTGTCAATGCCGATGCCCCGCGTGCGCGTATGGAAGATCCGTCGCACCCGGGTACGAAAACCGTAGGGACGGCCAGCGGCAACGGACTGCTCAAAATTCGCATCGAGACCAACGATGCCGGGCATTCGGCTGCCAAGTTGCTGCCTGAAACGAGCTTGAACGGCAAGGTGCCGCAATCGCAGTGGATCCGCATGCGCTTGGCAGGCCAATCCACGGCATTCGTCATTCACGTGACTTCTCCGGTGGGAACGGTGTTCCAGTTGAGCGGAGAACCGCAGCTGAATGTGCCCAGACCATTCATGGTCAACCCCATTCGCATAGCCGTGTATCTGATCATCATATTCTTCGCTGCTAGCGCACCACGACTGCGGAGGCATTGGGTTGCTACCACCGATCGAGAACGTGCACTCTATTGGATCGGCACCTCAGTGTTGGGCGTTCTCTTGGTGGGTGCAGTGACCTTTATCACCCGTCCTTGGGAGTCGCTGCGAACAAGCACATGGCCACCGGATTTTGAGTACCAGTGGATCGCCCGTTCGATAGTGTCCGGCCATACGTGGTTGGATTACCCTGTTTCCGATACGTTGCAAGCGATGGCCAACCCGTATGACAATGATGCGCGTATTGCCGCCCATCAGCAAAGCGGCGAAACCTATCTTATTGATTTCGTATATTTCAACGGCCATTATTATTCCTATTTCGGTGTGTTGCCGTGCGTGCTGTTCTTCATCCCGTACCTGCTCTTGACCGGTAATGATCTGGCACCATGGAAAGTCGTATTGCTGCTGGGAATTGTGTTGGCACTGCTGAGCATCACTCTGGTGCGTTTGCTGTTCAAACGTTGGGGTGCCAATGTGCCAATGCCATTGCAAGCATTGGCCGGTCTCGCGGCGGTGTGCGCGGTTCAGCCCACCATGTACTTGTCCTTCATGTCGACAATCTACGCCGTTCCTATTGTGTCGGGACTGTCGCTCATTGTCGGAGCTATTTGCCTGTGGATGAAGGCTTCGTTGCTTGAACGAGGCAAGCTGTATTGGGTGCTTATTGCTCTCGGCGGCGTACTCATTGGGCTCAACGTGGGGTGCCGTCCGCCTATGTGCATTGCTGTGTTCCTTGCGCCGATTATTCTGTTCCGGGCGATTGATGGACAAGATCGTAGGTCCAGGAAGCGGAGCATAGGACGAACAGTCCGTATATGGCTGATCAACGCGTTCGCCGTGGCGTTGCCTTCACTGTTGGCTGCGTTACCGTTCCTATGGTGGAACAAGGTTCGATTCGGTAGCTACACGGAGTTCGGAGCGGCCTATCAGCTGACCGGACATGACATGCGTGCGACCGTGGGAGGAATCGCGCGTTTCCCGTATGCGATCTGGCAAGGGTTGCTCTCTCCGGCGAGCGTCCGCGAATCTTTCCCGTTCCTGACCGTCGTGTCCAATACACCGTATTTCGCGGGCGACTATCAAGGCTTCTATGGTGTTGAGCCTCGCGCCGGTGGTCTGTTGTTCTGGGCTCCTCTGGGATTCGTCGCGCTGGCGCTGCTGGTGAAACGTGTCCGCAAGGCAGTGGACCGTGATGTAGTGGTTTTGGCGGTCGCATCATTGGTGATGGGTGTCGCGGTGCTGTTCATAGACGTGCTCGTGGCCACGCTTACCACGCGTTATCTCAGCGACTTCGGCTATTTGTTCGTTATCGGCGGTACGTTGTCGCTGATTGCTTGGGGGCGAAGTGAAGAGCAGTTCGATAACCGCGTTGCGTACCGGGTCGGGGCATTTCTATGTCTGCTTACGCTGTTGCTGGCCATCGGTTCGGTATTCATGACGGGGCGTTATTCCCAGCTTATGGATACCAATCCTGAGATGTTCACGATGGCGAGAGTCGCGTTCTCCGTTTTCGCATAATGGCTGTACCCAGGGTCTGTTCTGTGGTGACCGATGAGTCGACCGCCATCAATTCGAGAGTTGATCGTCAATGAGTGCGCGTCATATGTCTGATAATCCGGCGAATCCGGCTTGGATCGTAGGCGGGCCCTGCCCGATGCAGCTCACATTGGGTGGTGGATCTGGTCTTATACTGCGTCCGCCGACGGTAGCGCAGACACTGTTATGCGCGCTGGGCGCAGGTGTGATCGCGATCGCCGATCGGGCGGCGGTGTATGCGTCCATCGGGCCATTGGACGCTGCGCTATGGCTTCGTGCCGGCAAGTTATTCGTGATGCTGTTGCTCTTCTGCCTGATCGGTGAACTGTTGATTGCACGTGGACAATTGCGCGCGAATGATTCGGTCAGGCTGAACTCCAAAGACGCTGGCGTCTCGTCGGACTCGCGTTCGTTGTCCCATCGCACGCCGTCATGGTGGGCCCGCCGTAGTGCGGGTTTTCGTGGTTGTTGCCTTACCGTATGTCTCACCGGACTGATGCTGTTATGCTGGTCGCCTTATATCAAGTGGCTGTATCCCGGTCTGATGTGGTATGACACCGGCGACGAAATCGCACAGTTCTACGGCATTGCGGCACTGGGCCAACCTTCCGGCGTGATTTCGGCACATCATCCGGTTTTCGACACCATTGTATTCGGCGGATTTGCTAAAGCTGGTGAACTATGGTTCGGTGGCTATCAAGCAGGACTTACGATACTGGTACTGTTGCAGATGGTAGCCATGTGCGTTGTGTTGTCTGCCAGCGTGGTGTATGCGCGGCATGCCGGGGCTCCGCTTGGTAGCGCAATGGCATTGTTTGTGTTCTATGCGATCTTTCCGTTCCTGCCCATTTTCTTCATGTCGTTGGTCAAAGACAGTTTGCATGCTGTGTTCTTTATGCCATGGCTGCTGATGTATATCGAAACCTGCCGTCAGCGGCTACGCTCTCTGCGCTCGATATGGTTCACCGTCGGCTTTGTGATATTGTCTGTACTTTCCGCCCTCACCACTATGACCGGTTTCTACATCACCGCATTGTCATTGCTGGGATTGGTGTTCGTGGCACGTGGGGATGAGAATGCCGGACCATCGGCGCAGCGGCAACCGGTGGCGATGACGGCATTGCGTGGAGTTGCGGCCACGGTGGCTGTAGTCGTTATTCTGCTGGTGCATACGGTATTCCCCGCCGTTACCGGCAAAATATGGAACATTCATCGCGAAGATCAGAATCAGATTCTTGTGGTTCCTATGCAGATGACCGCGCGTTATGCGCTTGACCATCCGGACGATGTGACGGATGAGGAACGCCATATCATCGATGCTCTCAACAATGTGTCTGTGGACCGGATGAAGGAAGTACAGAATCCATACCTTGCCGATCCGGTCATGCATCTTTCGCTCAAGGATCCGTCTTATATCGGCCGATATGCGTCGGTATGGCTGAAGCAAGGCGTGCGCCATCCGGATAGTTATATCAATGCTTTCGTTTCCTTGGAATCAGGGTGGTTCTCACTCCGGCGCACGGCGCATAAAGAAACAGGACCGCTGCCATTAGATGTGCTCCGCGCTGACTCCCGTAGCATCCCCAATCAAATGTTGATTCAGGGCGATAATGCGATCAGTCCTTCGTTTGCCCAGATGTCCCAGTACCAGGGGAATGAATCGGGGCAGGTAACTGTGAGGCGCATCTGGCGGTATATGTCATCGACGCGTGTGCTGAGACTGTTCACCTACACGGCTGTCTGGTCGTTCATCATGCCTTTGTTCCTGCTGTTCTGTGCGATTCGCGGAAGGGGAAGAGACATCAGAGCGCGCCTGATGCTCGGAGCGCCGCTGATTTGGTCGTTGCTGTCGTTGCTTCCCAATGCGATTTCCATACCGCTGAAGCCCACCGCATCTCGATACATCGTATGGTCGTTGTATGTTGTGCCGTTGTATATCGCTTTGCTTCGTGCCGATGGCGTTCGTTCCCGTGCTATCGAGCATCGGGAGTAACACCGTTGCGCTCTGTTGAATATGGATGGAGAAAGTAGGCATGCGTAAAGGCCTAGTTCTGAACCTGATCAGCAACCTGATGTTCTTCATCAGCGGATATCTGATTCATTACTATCTCGGTGGTCATACATCCGCAGCGGCATATGGCGTGGTTGGCACCATCATCACCGTGCTGGATTTCGAGTACATGTTCACCAGCAATGGCGCTCGTCAGTCGTTGGCCCGCAACATTTCCTCCGGCAAGTTCAATGTGGTTGATGTCATCGTCAAAACATTCGCTTTTCAAGCGATTATTGTGGCGGTGTTCTTTGCCATCAATTTCTTTGGCGCGCCTGTTTTCGGTATGATCTTCAGCGATTCATCGCTTGATTTCTACTTTAAGCTTGCCGCATTCCTGCCGATCTCCAATGGATTGTATGTGATGATGCTCGGTATCAACGACGGTCTGCAGCGCTTCCAATACAGTGCGTTCCTCGCCACGTTCTATCCCATTGTCAAACTTGGCGTTATCCCGCTGATCATATTCGTGTTCCCGCATGACCCGGTCATGGGCGTGGAGGTCGGTTACTTCTCGGCCATGATGATCACCATCGTGCTGGGATTGGCGCTGCTGGTGCCGATCTGGCCGAAACTGCGCGCGAGCGGTACCGATCGCATTGGATTCGGTGAAGTGTCACACGGCGTGCTGTCGTTCTCGTTCTTCTTCATCATGGCTTCACTGGTGCTCAGTGCCGATACGCTCGTGGTCAAATCCGTGGTCGAGCCGGATTCGATGGCCGGCTATTACACCGGTGCCATGAATTTTGGTAAGACCACGTATTATCTGTTGCAGGCGTTCGCCGTGATCATCCTGCCGGTCGTCTCTGGTCTGATCACGAATGGCAAAGCGGAAGAGGCCAGTCGTAAAGCTCAGTCGCTGGTACTGGTGGCGTTCGGATTCATCTTCCCGATGGCCGTGGTGATTTCCGCGACCAGCCGCGATCTGCTCTCCACATTCTATAAGCCCGCCTTCACCGTTGCGGCTCCGGCGCTTTCCTGCCTTGCGCTGTCGAGCTTCTTTATGGGAATGACCGTAATCTTCAATATGGTGCTCAACGCGGAAAAGGACACCCGTTTTTCGGATGTTTTATCCATCGTTTCGCTGGTATTGGTCATTCCTATTTTTGTGGTGAGTGCAAAATTCGGCGGCATCACCGCCATCGCCGCGGCCAGCATGGTGAGCACGTTTGTAGTTATGACGCTCTCATATCTGGAGGTGCGCCGTCGCATGATGAATCTGATGACCATCCGTACATGGAAGGTCATCGGCATCAATGTGGTGATTTGGATAGCGCTGTTTGCCATATCGCATGTGATGTCGGTAGATAATTTCCTGATTCTTGCCGCGCTGTATGTAGTGATTTACGCGGTGTATGTCGGTCTGCTGTTCGCAGCCAAAGTGGTAGATATTGACCTGCTGAAATCGCTGAAGAAGCCGAAAGATCAGGCTGTAGCACACTGAGCGTGGAATCGGGCATGAGCAGGTGCACAGTGCTTTGGCATATATAAGAAATGTGCGATTTTGGACGATATATGCACTGGGTACCTGTCACGGCTATGTCCATCGTCTACATACATAATAGAAAGTTAGCGGCAAGAAAAGCGAACAAGAAAGACATTATTTCATGCGGTTGTTCATCCAGATTCCCTGTCTCAATGAAGAGAAGACCCTTCCTCTGGTCATGGAAAAGATGCCCAAGTCGATTCCCGGCATCGACGAGATTGAAGTCATGATCATCGATGATGGGTGCACCGACCGTACGGTTGAAGTGGCAAAGAGCCTTGGCATCAAACATGTGGTTACGCATACCGGCACGATGGGGCTTGCCCGTGCCTTCCGCGATGGTGTGGACTATGCGTTGAAGCATGGTGCCGATATCGTGGTCAACACCGATGGCGACAACCAGTACCCGAGCGACAAGATCGGCGATCTGGTGCAACCTATTCTCGCCGGCAAAGCCGATATCGTAGTAGGAGATCGCCAGACCTCCAAGATTGCCGAATTCAGCGCATTTAAGAAGATGATGCAGCACTTCGGCTCCTGGGTGGTTAACAAGGCGGCCGGCACTCATATCCCAGATGCGGCCAGTGGTTTCCGTGCCTATTCAAAGAAGGCGCTGCTCCAGCTCAATATCGTCACGGAATTCAGCTACTGCATGGAGACCATTATCCAGGCGGGCAATAAGCGCATCGCCATCACCTCCGTGCCGATTACCACGAACAAGAAGACGCGTGAATCACGCCTGTTCCACAATATCTTCGAGCACATGGGTAAGTCTGCCGGGGCGATTATCCGCTGCTTCCTCATGTTCCGTGCACATTCGGTGTTCAAGTGGTCGTCCGCCATCTCAGCGATTCT
The DNA here is from genome assembly GCF_012932375.1 of Bifidobacterium olomucense. GTDB lineage: Bacteria > Actinomycetota > Actinomycetes > Actinomycetales > Bifidobacteriaceae > Bifidobacterium > Bifidobacterium olomucense. The sequence goes on from NZ_JAAIIG010000005.1 coordinate 97,272, forward strand.
AGCGCTCGCGATTTTCGTGCGCTATCTGATGTTCTTCTTCGCTGGCCAGGGCCATGGGCATATTCAGTCGCTGTTGGTCGGTGCCATGCTGTTTATCTGGATGGTGCTGTCGTTGTCGCTGCTCATCATTTCCGAACTGCTACGTATCCATCGTCGTCTGGTTGAGGACCAATTGGAGCGCACCAAAGAAATTGAATACAGTCCTGCTGCGCGCAAGCTGTGGGCTGATCCTGAACAGGAAGAGCTGCCTTCTCGCCAGGCATGATGGCGTGCGATAGCTGTTAATTCCTATCAAGATCCTTGCAATACGGCAATGCTGAATACGAATAGCGACGGAGAATTCATACGATGACAAGTACCGATAGCACTCGGCATGGTTGGGAGCGCTTTCAGATTCCGATCGCGGTCGTAGTAGGCGTTGTCGCGGCTGCGGCATTTCCTGCCACGTACAGTGATCCCACTGTATTCTCCCGCAGTTGGCAAGATGTATTTGCTGACGTATTCGGCAATATCGGGGCTCAAGGGGCGGCTGGTCCTGCAGTGGCTTGCATAGCCTTGATTGGATGGGCTCTGGTATCGATATCTCGGTTCGGAATGTTGGGGAGAACTGGGCAAATCGCGGCGTCTATTATTGGCGCTTTGGTGGCGTTAAGTGTCGTATGGCCTCCATACGGTGTCGGGCCGGCTGGTACTTACACCGCAGATAATTCCATACCGGTGCTGGTGAGCGATATAGGATACACACCTGCTGCGGTAGCTCCCGCCGATGCCACTGGCCAGTACTACGGGTATCTCCTGTTGCGTTGGATTGGCATAGCGCCCATATGTGTGTTGTCCGCGGCTCTTGTGCTGTGGCTCGGTTTGCGATTCGCCGGCGACACTACAGCGATGAGCTTAGATGTGGAAACTTCGGAACGAGTGTTTTCCGATGCATTTATGAATCGTATTCGCAGTGCGGGAGATGGTTTCCGGCATGTCGCACGATTTGGCAGATGGCTGTTTTCGCGTCTCTCTCTTGCGCGCTGTGCGATTATGACCGTGGTGATGCTTGTCCCGTGGTCCGTTTGGCTATGGCTGATGGCACCGTCGAATATAGCTGCGGATACGGTGGCTCAGATTATGTGGTATCGCACTGGCGAGGCGTGGGACCCTGCCAGAAGAGTGATGCTGCCAGGGTATGCTATGAGCGACCACCATCCTTGACTGGAGACTCTCCTGTATGGCTTTTTTGATGAGTTCGGTGTATCTATCGGCAATGAGGGCTTGGGACTGAGCCTATTGGCATTGCTGCAGGCTGTGATGTTGGCGATGGCTTTCAGCGTTATGCTGGGTTATTTTGGCGGACGTCTGGGGATGAGCTGGAAATTCTGCTTGGCGGCATTGTTGTTCCTTAGCTTGAATCCTGTGTTTGGCCGTCTGCCCGCCTCTGTTGTCAAGGATATTACGGCGATGCCGTTCATCATCGTTTGGATGGTGCTGTTCGTTGAGTACGTGCGGCGTATACGTTCCAATCGAAAGATCGGTGTTGGTTTGGTCGCGCTGATGATTGTGTTCGCAGTACTATGCGCGGAAACCAGAAAAATCAATGTGTATGTGATTTTGGCCGTCATGATGCTGGTACTGGTGTTCTTCCGGAAACGATTGCTTACCATACTGATTATCGTGGCGACGCTCGGATCTGTGATGGGCATTAACTCCTATGCGTTTTCTGCTCTCCATATCGCCAAAGGTGGTAGACAAGAAATGCTTGCCATTCCGTTGCAGCAGGCTTTCACTGTGCTGGATAAATATGGCGATTCCATGGACGCGCAGCATAAGAAGGCTATTGAGACCATTATCGTGTGCGATCCACAGCAGATCATTGATGCCGGTTACGATTGGACAAATGCAAATCCGGTCAAGGACCGAGATTGCTTCAACAAAGACGCCACCAGCAAAGAATTAGCTGACTTCATGGTGGTCTGGGTCAAGGAAGGGCTTGCCCATCCCGCGGATTACCTCAATTCGGTGAGCTGGCTCGGTGATTATTTCAAGCTCGGTCCTGTATATGATGAAGGTTTCTACGTGCGTCGGGGTTGGGAAGAGTTCGGTACGGCTCAGACCATTCTTCCAGAGTATGTCGATGGCACAGAACCGAATCAGGGCCAAGGAATAGCGAAGTCGTTGTATACGGCTGCGTCGAAGACTCCGGTGCTGGGATTGCTGATGAGCGAGGCCACATATACGGTGTGCATTCCGTTGCTCAGTATCGGACTATGCGTGGTGCTGCGCCGAACGAAGAACCTAATCTATTCGTCCCCGTTGCTGATTTCATTGGCTACTGTTTTTGTCACGCCTCGGCATAATGCACGATACTCGTACGTACTGCTGTTCTGCTCGCTGTTGTGGCTGGTGGTGCCGTTTATTACAACGGATACGACGGAGCATCGTTCGGATGAGTCCCATGATGAGACTCATGGTGAATGAAATGGTCTGATCTCTGTTGCGTTCCTGCCATGAGAAGGCTCGCGGCACCCTTTTCCGGTCGCGGTTTTTCGAGTGTTATCTCAAATGATGACCTAATGGGATCTTTTGTGGTGTTTGCATGCTTTTCGGTTTTCTTTCTTGCTTATGAGGGGTGGATTGTTGTTATGAGGAAGGTCAATCTGCGTTACAAGGGGCTGATGTCCAAGTAGTTTTGACGGCAGAATGGCGGAATGGCGTTGACGCATAGATCCGAATATGGGTGTTTTCGTTTCGGCTCAGCCCCTCGTAGAGCAGATAGACTTTTGCGCGACCGGTGTATCTGCCCCTTGTAACCGAGTTTGACCCATGGTTGCCCCATGAACCACGCCAAGACCCGTCAGCTCCCCCTGATCTGAGGACACCGAACCCGAACCAACACCCGCATCAGCTGGAACAAGCCCCACACCTAGGTCGAATGGAACTTGATCGGCTGAGACATCAGAGAAAGATGCCATATCTATTGCCTATAACTCGGAGTTGGATGAAGGTGTGCGAGAGCCTCATGATGGGGTGCATGACGAGACTCATCATGAATGGCAACTTCCGAGGGTTTCTTGTTGGGAGGGACGTTCGCCGTCGTTTGGCAGACGGCCATATCGTCGGCAGAGGGTATCATAGTTGCGATTGCTGTACGTTCGAACCGTTAGGTAATACATGTCCACGTTGAAATTTGCGAATATTCTCTTGGAACGAAACCCGCGCTCGCTGAGCTATCCTTCCCTGTATTGCAAGGCAGAGGGGCCGGTTATCGAGAATGAAGCTGCGGCGGATGGTTCTTGGCTACTCAGCACCAAGGGCGAATACGATTTCTCGACGTATTTCAATTCCCTGTCTGTGCAGAAGCTGCTGAAATACACGACTGCCACAAAGTTCTACCTGCATTTGGAGCTCAAGGGGGCTGCTGCTCACGTGCTGCAGACCAAGGGCGGTGTGTTTTCGGCACACCCGGAGCCGGTCAAGTCCGTGACCGCCGATCTGCCGGCCTCCGATGACTGGCAGAATGTAGACCTCGAACTTGCTGTGGATGATGAGACTGTGTTGGTGGGCTTCACTATCACTACCGAGGGTTGCGTCGCCATCCGCAACAGCTACTACTCGGTGGAATACAACGGCGACCTCAACCCGGTCGAGTTCGTGCTCTCCACCACCACGTTCAAGAAGGAAAGCTTCATCGAGAACAACATTCGTCTGGTCAAGGATCAGATTCTTGGCTCCGGTGAAGAGATCGCTGATCACTTCAATATGTATGTGATCGACAACGGCCGTACGCTGGATGTTGACAAGCTGAGCGACGAACACGTGCATGTTCGTCCTAATCAGAATGTGGGCGGTGCCGGCGGCTTCACCCGTGGCATGATCGAAGCCATGGAGCAGACGCCGGAAGCGACCAACATCCTGCTGATGGACGACGATGTGGCCGTCTCCCCGGAGAGCATCAAGCGTACCTACAACTTGTTGCGTCTGCTCAAGCCTGAATACAAGGACGCAATGATCAGCGGCGCCATGCTCAACTATGAGATCGGCGAGGACCAGTGGGAAGACACCGGCTATATGACCCCGAAGGGTGCATTCGCCCCGGCCAAGCCTCCGCTGCGTCTGACCAAGTTCGATGACATCGTCTACAACGAGACCTTCCGTCTGCCTAAGACAATCGATCCCGACCAGCGCTATGCCGCATGGTGGTATTGCTGCATCCCGATCCAGGTGATCAAGGAGAACGGCCTACCGCTGCCGGTGTTCGTACGTTGCGATGACGCCGAATATGGCGTGCGTTGCGGCAAGGAACTCATCACCATGAACGGCCTGTGCATCTGGCATATGTCGTTCCACGTGCGTTACAACGCTGCCGTGGAGCGCTACCAGACCACTCGTAACACGATGATCGCCCAGTGCACTACCGGTTTCGCGCTGCACTCCGATTTCATGTACGAGCTGCATAACAACATCCGTCTTGAGCTCAAGAAATTCGGTTACTCGAACGCCGAGTTGTGCTTGGATGCCTTTGAGGACTTCCTGAAGGGTCCGAAGTTCATTGCCCAGAAAGGCGCTGCGGAAAAGGCCTTCATGCAGGCGAACAAGAACAAGGAGAAGATGTTCTCGTTCGCCGAAGTGCAGCAGCAGGCCAAGGATTTGGGTCTCGACGGCTTCGACCTGCGCGATATCGATCGTCAACTGGTGGACGGCGACAAGCCGCGAACTCTGGTGCAGCGTCTGGAAGACTACGCTACGAATAACGGCCAGCGCTTCCTCAAGAACGAGGGCAAGGGCTACGCGGTCATTCCCGTGCTTGGCTGGACATACCCCGCCGGTGCCATCCATGGCAAGAAGTACCTGATTGTTATCGACTGGTACAACAAGAAGGGTGCCATCCGCGTCAAGGATGCAAAGCGCTACGCCGCCATTACGAAGCGCTACGAGCGTGACCTCAAGTACTACAAGAAGAACATCGAACGTCTGCGCAAGGAATATTCCGCCGCTCGCGCCGAGCTGACCTCGATCGAGTACTGGAAGCGTTATCTGGACATGGACTGACGTCCAGTCCCGGCATAAGGAGACGGAGGCCGCATTTGAGACAAGGCTTCCGTCTTCTTTTGTTTTTCTATGGCCAACTGACAACCGGTATATTTAAAGACTAAAGAACGGATACGCGCCGTTTCGTGAGGTGGCGATGTCGCCCATGTGCGTAGGCGGTGCAAGCATGATATCGACCGACTGATAGGATGTAGCGCCGTGAATACAGTGAAGAGACGAATACAGGACAGATATCGTTATGCGATGGTCGTCCTACGGGGACTGGTAAAGACCGACTTCAAACTCCGTTACCAAGGCTCGTTCCTCGGTGTCGCATGGTCGGTGCTCAAGCCATTGATGCTATTCGCTGTCATGTACGTGGTGTTTGCCAAGTTCCTGCGTATGTCCGATGGCACGCCCACTTATCCGGTGGTGCTGCTGCTTGGTATCTGCTCATGGAACTTCGTGGCTGAGGCCACCTCGATTGGATTGCGATCCATCGTCGATCGTGGCGACCTTTTGCGCAAGATTCACTTCCCCAACTATATTGTCGTCGTCTCCGCCACTATGGGGTCAATGATCAGTTTGGGCATCAATTACGTGGTGGTGCTCATCTTCGCTCTCTTCAACCGTGTACACTTCACCTGGCGTGTGATTCTCGTGCCGTTCAGTGTGCTGCAGTTGTGGATTCTCGCATTGGCGCTCGCCCTCATCTTCAGCACCATGTACGCCTACTTCCGCGACATAGCCCACATCTGGGAAGTGCTCCAGCAGATGATTTTCTACGGCATGCCGATTATCTACCCGCTCAGCTATGTGACTGACAAGGGCGGCATCTACGCCAAGCTGGCACGACTTGAGCTGCTGAACCCGATTGCACAGTCCATTCAGGACATCCGTCACAACTTCATCGCCCCGGAGACGCAACCTACCGTGTGGAATCAGTTCGGCTCCTGGTGGGTGCCGTTGATTCCGTTGGGACTGACCGTGGCGCTCATCTGGATAGGCGTGCACGTATTCCGCCAGAACAGCAGGAAATTCGCGGAGGTCATGTGATGAGCGAACAGACGAACCAGACGGCTGCATCCATCGTGGATCCGCGCCTCGCCAAGCATGAGTCGGGCGAACTGGCGTATACGGATACGCCCGTGGTGCTCAAAGTCGATCATGTGAACAAGTACTTCAAGCTGCCCACTGAGCAGGCCACCGGCCTCAAGCAGGCGTTCATCAACTGGACCAAGGGCATCAAGGGCTATAAGAAGCAGGAAGTGCTCAAGGACATCTCCTTCGAGGTGCATCAGGGCGAATTCTTCGGCATTGTGGGGCGTAACGGCGGCGGCAAATCCACCCTGCTCAAAATCATCTCCAAGATCTACTACCCGAACAAGGGCAGCGTATCCGTCACCGGCAAGCTGGTGCCGTTCATCGAGCTCGGCGTCGGCTTCAACCCGGAGTTGACCGGCCGTGAGAACGTGTATCTCAACGGCTGTCTGCTCGGCTTCACCCATGACGAAATCGACGCGATGTACGACGACATCGTTTCGTTCGCTGAGCTTGAAGAGTTCATGGATCAGAAGCTCAAGAACTACTCTTCCGGCATGCAGGTGCGTCTTGCGTTCTCGGTGGCCATCAAGGCACAGGGCGACATCCTCGTGCTCGACGAGGTGCTTGCCGTGGGTGATGAAGCGTTCCAGCGCAAGTGTGACAACTTCTTCCGTGAGGTGAGCAAAGACCCCACCAAGACCGTTATTCTGGTCACGCATGATATGGGATCGGTGAAGAAATACTGCACTCGCGCCATGATGATCAAGGACGGCGAAGTGGCGGTGATCGGCGATAAGGAGTCCGTGGCCGACCAGTACACCTTGGTGAACCTTGAAGCGGAGAAGAAGGACAACGAACGCAAAGCCAAGGAAGCCGTAGCCAAAGGCGAATATCCTGAAGGCCTCAACGAGCGTTGCCCGTTGCTGCGCACCTACGCCGTCTCCAAGCCGATACTCACCAGCGATGACGTATTCGAATTCGCCGTGGAATATCAGTATGACGAGCCGGGTGATTTCTACCTCGCCATCTCGATGAACGACATCCGTCGAGGCGGCATCACGTACGACACCGGAGCCAAGGTGTTCAAGATGAAGCAGCATGGGCACCACACGGTGCGGTTCCAAGTGCCGCTCACACTGTTCAACAGTGGCGAATTCAAGCTGTTCACCTCATTGCGTACGCCGAGCCCCACCAATCCCGATTTCACGGACATGGTGGCCGTGGCCACGGGCGACAATGCCTGCAGTTTCGTGATTCGCAACGACAAGGGCGATCCATACGCGCTGCTCAACCATGACTATATCCGCATCACGCCTGCCGACGGCGAGCAAAATGTGGAGATGCAGACCTTCTCCGACCCGTTCAGCGACAAGTTCCACAAAGAGTAGGTTTGGGGTTGCCGCGTATGGTACCTGAGCCGCAATTGCCGGCACGAGTGCTGAACGAATTCGCTCATGGTAGTTGGTAAGTATTGACCGTAAGGTGTTCTCATGTCTAAGTCACAGCAAGAGACGATCTGGCGAGTGGTGTTTCCCTCGGGAGATGTCGGATTAGACGAATCGTTCCGCATAGCCGCCGCTCCCATCTACGGGAGCGGGCGTGCCGGTGGTTCCTCAGTCGCCAACGAGATTCTCCACTCGTGGGTGAAGGATCGCACTGCTCTGGAGGTCCCGGCGGGTCATGTCTACTCGACCGGCAGCTATTACAATGCGTTCCCGGCCGCGTATTGGGCGCAATGGACGAACGTGCAAAACGTGACGTTGCGGATGCAGGTCAGCGGAGAAGCCGTGATCACCGTGCATCGTTCGGACAGCCGCGCGCAGGATCACGTCGTTTCGACAGTGGCGGTGACGCCGGAATCGTCGCCGGACACCGTTGAAGTCGCTGTACCGATCAGCGGTATGCATGAAGGCGGATGGCTGTGGTTCGAGGTTGCGGCAGTCGGCTCGACCCCGGTCGTACTGTCCGACGCCGTGTGGCTCGCCGACGTGCCGGCGAACCGCAATCTCACTGCATCGCTGGCAATCACCACGATGAACAAGCCCGAATGGTGCGTTCGCCAGTTCAACCTGCTTGCCAACATGGCGGATATGAACCTGATCGATGCCATCTACGTTGTGGATCAAGGCACCAAGCTGGTTACCGAGCAGGACGGATACGCTGAGGTCCAGTCGCGGCTCGGCGACAAGCTGCGTGTCATCCGTCAAGGCAACATCGGCGGTTCCGGCGGTTTCGCACGAGGTATGTATGAGGTCGAACAGCACAACGAAAGCGGTTACGCTTTGCTGTTGGACGACGACACGGTGCTGGAACCGGAATCTATCTCGCGTGCCATCGCATTCGCCAACCATTGTGCCAAGCCCACGCTGGTCGGCGGCAATATGCTGTTCTTGAGCGAGCCGACGCGCCTGTGCGCTTTGGCCGAGGTGTTCAACCGCAAACGCGTGTTCTGGACCACGGCCGAAGGTACGCCGAAGTTCGATGATCTGGCCGCCCGTCCGTTCTTGGAAACGCGGTACCTGCACAAGCGTACGGACGCCGACTACAACGCATGGTGGATGTGCCTGATCCCGGTCGAGACGATTCGCAAGGTCGGACTGTCTTATCCGTTCTTCATCAAGAATGATGACGTCGAATACGGCGTACGTGCGCAACAGGCCGGCTACCGAACCGTCACCGTGCCTGGCGTGTGCCTGTGGCATCAGTCCTTTGTAGACAAGGACGACATTCTTGACTGGCAAGCGTACTTCCACGTACGCAACAAACTCATCATGGGCCTGTTGTATTCCCGACTGCCGTGGGGCGGCGATCTGTTCCGTGAAATGATGCGCGCCTCCATGTCGGCCGCCGTGAAGATGCGTTACTCGGCAGTCACCTTGCATCAAATGGCGGTCAGCGATGTGTTGCAGGGGGCTGAGCACATCGGCGATATCCTCGAAACCAGACTGCCGGAGATTCGCGCGGCGCGTGCCGCTGAAGACGACACGCATACGGTGCCGTTCGATGAACTTCCGGACGAGCTTCTGGTCAAGAGCCGTGCTGAAGCGGAAAGCGCGGCGTCGAGCGGTGTCAAGGCGCTGCTCAATCAATTGCGTCCGCCGCGCCGCAATATGCACACCGTGATCGATGGTTACGTTGAACCCCAGCATGCATATTGGTATGCCGATGATGCCGAAGCAGGGCATGTGATTTCGCGACATGCTCCCGATGTCGAGCACGCGCTCGACGGGCTGGACATGGTCGCCAAGAACGCCAGCGAACATTGGCAGGTTATGGCGCGTATGGATTCCGCGGTGTTCGTCAATAAAGAAGCCAACACCGGCATACTGTTGTGGCGTCGGCCGCTTACCGCGTTCACGCGACTGGCCAAAGTCAGCGTGTTGTACGCTCGTCTCGCCTTCAACTGGCGTAAGTACCAGTCGGCGTATCGCAAGGAATTCGCCACGCTCGTCTCACCTTCGTGGTGGGAGCGGTATTTCCGCGGATGATTCGGATGATTCCGGTTCGGTGCTTTCCGTGACCCCGATATGCGGCTGATGTGCGTTTGATATTCGGCCCGCATGTCGGGGTCAAGCCGTTGAACGAGTCATCGTTGGTTTGGTAACGTGACTATATTGATACAGGTTAATTGAATTCTTGATGAAGGGAATGCGTCGATGAAGATTGCAGTTGCCGGAACAAGTTATGTCGGCCTATCCGTTGCACTGTTGCTCAGCCAGCATAATGAAGTGCATGCGTTGGATATTGTGCCGGAAAAAGTAGCGATGCTCAGCCAGGGCAAAAGCCCGATTGTGGATAAGGAGATCACCGCATTCCTTGAGGGTAATGCGTCCGGGGAGCGCCCGCTGAATTTCCATGCCACGCTGGATCCGGCGCAGGCATACACGGGTGCTGACTTTGCGATTGTCGCAACGCCCACCAACTATGACGAGCGGCGCAACTACTTCGACACCTCCAGCGTGGAGGCTGCCATCGCAGCGGTGCGTGAGCATGCACCGGAAGCGTGGATCGTCATCAAATCGACGATTCCGGTGGGGTACACCAGCCAGTTGCGTCAACGTTTGCATGATCATCGTATTCTCTTCAGCCCTGAGTTCCTGCGTGAAGGACGAGCGCTGTGGGACAATCTGCATCCGAGCCGTATCGTGGCGGGCGCTCCGCAGGATGATGAGGAAGCCGTACAGGCGGCCCGCAAGTTCGTGAGCCTGCTCGCCGACGGTGCCGATCCGCGGGAGAAAGACCGTGAGAATGCGGATGGTACCCGCGGCATTCCGGAATTGGTGGTGGGAACCACGGAGGCCGAGGCCATCAAGCTGTTCGCCAACACGTATCTGGCGTTGCGCGTCGCGTATTTCAACGAATTGGATACGTATGCCGAAGCTCGCGGTCTTGACGCCCGCGCCATCATCAACGGCGTATGCCTGGACCCGCGCATCGGACCGGGATACAACAACCCGTCGTTCGGATACGGCGGATATTGCCTGCCGAAGGACACCAAGCAGCTGCTTGCCAACTACGCCTCCGTGCCGCAGAACCTTATCGAGGCGATCGTGGACGCCAACCGGACCCGTAAGGATTTCGTGGCCGATGAGATTATCGAACGCGTGTGCGGCGTCGAAGAGCCGACGGTGGGCGTTTATCGTCTGACGATGAAGTCCGGATCCGACAACTTCCGCCAGTCCGCCATTCAGGACGTGATGAAGCGACTGCGTGGAGAGGGCCTCAATGTGTTGATTTATGAGCCCACATGGAACCAGCCGGAATTCCTCGGCAACGCGGTAACGCATGATTTGGTTGCGTTTAAAGACGCTGCCGATGTGATTGTGGCCAATCGTTGGAATGATGATTTGGCCGATGTACCCGAGAAGGTGTTCACTCGCGACTTGTTCAAGCGGGATTAGGGCTCGTTCACAGGATTCGGTTGCGTTGCCTAGGCTGAAAACGCACATCGGTCTTGTTCGGTAAAATAGGGCGAACATGATGTGTGTGGGCGGCCATGTCGCTCCATCATCGCGCAATACTTGTTCTTACAAGGAAGGTATATAACATGGCGGAAAACACGTACCCCGATTTGGTGGTTGTTGGTGCGGGTCTGTTTGGTTTGACGGTGGCGCAGCAGGCGGTGGAGCATGCGGGCGCGCGCGTGCATATCATCGATGTCCGTGATCATATCGGCGGCAACGCGTACTCGTATTTCGACGAGGAGACGGGCGCGGAGATCCACAAGTACGGCGCTCACCTGTTCCACACGTCCAACAGGCGTGTGTGGGAGTACGTGAACCGTTTCACGGAGTTCACGGGCTACGTGCACCGCGTGTACGCGACGCATGACGGCGTGGTCTACCCGCTGCCGATCAACCTGGGCACGATCAACCAGTTCTTCGGCGCGTCCTACACGCCGGACGAGGCGAGGAGGCTCATCGCCGGGCAGGCGGGCGAGCTGGCCGGCACGGATCCGGCCAACCTGAACGACAAGGGCATCCAGCTGATCGGCCGCCCGCTGTACGAGGCGTTCATCAAGAACTACACGGGCAAGCAGTGGCAGACGGATCCGGCGGACCTGCCGGCGGACATCATCAAGCGCCTGCCGGTGCGCTTCAACTACGACAACCGCTATTTCAAGGACACGTGGGAGGGTCTGCCGAAGGACGGCTACACCGCGTGGATGGAGCGCATGATCGACGACCCGCGCATCACGGTGTCGCTGAAGACCGACTTCTTCGACGAGTCGCAGCCGTACAACAGGAAGGCGCTGCTGGCCGCGGGCGTGCCGGTCGTGTACACGGGCCCGGTGGACCGCTACTTCGACTACGAGCTGGGCGACCTGAAGTGGCGCACGGTGGACTTCAAGGAGGTGCGCTACGACGAGGACGACCACTTCGGCTGCCCGGTGATGAACTATTCGGACGCGGACGTGCCGTACACGCGCGCGATCGAGTTCAAGAACTTCAACCCGGAGCGCTACGATTCGCAGAACCATGGGAAGACCGTGGTGTGGGAGGAGTACTCGCGGTTCGCGGAGCGTGGCGACGAGCCGTATTATCCGATCAACACGGATGCGGACAAGGCGTTGTACGCGAGGTATGCGGAGAAGGCTGCGGCCGAGCCGAAGGTCGTGTTCGGTGGTCGTCTGGGTACGTACAAGTATTACGACATGCATAACGTGATCGATACGGCTCTGACCGCGTACGAGGAGCAGGTCGCGCCCCTGCTCGCCAAGTGACCGGTGAGTCAGCCGACGCATGCTGATTACCGTCGCATGCCGCACTCCCTTGCCGGGAATCCTGCCGGGAATTAAGGGCTGACGGCTGGTGAAAGAAGGCTTGAGGACGCGATGATCGCACTGGCGCTGGAACAAGGCGCCGAAGCGGTCGATGCGTCATCAAGCCTTCTTTGATTATGCGGGGTTTGATGGGCCTATTGTGTTGCGGTCTGCTGTGTGCGTGTGTTGCGGTCTGCTGTGTGCGGTGCTTGCGCGATAGGTTGCCGCAGAAGTCGGGCGTGTGCGGGGTGGCGCGGGTACCATGGAGGTAGCGCACAGTGTAGCGCGTGCGTAGAAGGGGCGCGTCTTCTCATCAGAGGCATGCAAGGCGCGTGCAGGCGCGTGTAAGACGCGACACAATCAAAGGAGCGATAATGTCCGACTCGCCAACCACTCCGAATATCAATCCGAACCCTGTCCCGGGCTCTACTGCGAATGAAGAGCCGAATACGTCCCTCAATGTCGGTGAGGGTGCCGTGCCGCCGGCTCCAGAACCTCCCACGTACCCAGGCGGGGGTGCCGTGCCGCCGCAGACGCCGTATGGCCAGCCGCAATACAATGCGGCCGGAGCGCCAGCGTACGGCCAGACGGCGTACGGCCAGCCATACCCCGGGTATGCAGGTCAGCAACCGTACGGCGCATCCGGCTACGGTCCGGCGTACGGTGCAGGAGCGCCGCCTTACAGCCCGGCGTACGGCGCCTACAGCAACGCCAATCAGTACAACGGACTGGCCATTGCCGGTTTCGTATGTTCGTTCCTGTTCTCGATCGTGGGTCTGGTGCTGAGCATCATCGGCCTGAACCAGATCAAAAAGCAGGGCGGCAAAGGGCGAGGTTTGGCCATTGCCGGCATCGTAATCAGCATCATCAATACGGTGCTGGGCATCATCATTACCATTGCGATCATCGGCGGATCGATGTACGCCGTCAACGAAATGGTTAACGAAATGGATCGCGGCGGGCAGTACGACTATTCCTACAGTTGGGATGACGATACGGACGACATGTACACCAACCTGACGAATGGTTTGGATGCCCTGCCGGAGCATGTCGTAGTAGGCTGAGAGCTATGAGACTTGCACGTTTTTCTATGAATGATGCGCCGCGCTACGCCTTCGTGCAGAAGGACCCGTCCGACGGCAAAGACTATCTCATCGAACTCAACGGTCACCCGCTGGCCGGCGATCAGGTCGAGCCCACCGGCAATCGATATCCGGTTGATGGCGACGGCATTCGTCTGCTCGCCCCGGTCATTCCCTCCAAGGTCTACGGTCTGGCCAAGAACTATGAGGCCCATGCTCAGTTCATGCACGAGGCCGGCCACTCCGAGATCGCGCATGCGCCGGAGAACATGGTGATCTTCACCAAGCCGTCCACCTCGGTGATCGGTCCGGACGATCCGATCGTGTACCCGGCCTGCTCCAAAGACATGAACTTCGAGCCGGAAGTGGCCGTGGTGATGGGTCGCATCGCCAAGAACGTGCCGGTGGAGAAGGCCATGGACTATGTGCTCGGCTTCACCTGCGTGAACGATGTGACGCTGCGCGATCTGCAGGGACTCGACCCCACGTGGACCCGTGCCAAGGGCTTCGACACCTCCTGCCCGCTTGGCCCGTGGATTGTGATGCGCGACGACTTGGACTGGCGCGACGCGAAGATCTCCTTCACGCTGAACGGTGAGGATGTGCCGATGGCGTCCGGCACCACCGCGAACCTCATTCACGGCATTCCGGAGCAGATCGCCGCGATCTCCTCGTTCTCCACCCTGCTGCCGGGCGATGTGATCATGACCGGCACGCCGAACGCCTCCGGCCACCTCGATCCGGGCGATGAGACCATCGTGCATGTGGAGGGCATCGGCGACCTGCGCAACGTGATCGTGCGCGCCTAGCGGTCTGATCGGGAGTCATCGTTTATACGGTGACTCGTCATGAATCGTCATTATGTATGCGGCTCGACGGAGTGCGCGCATGCATAATGACGATTTTGCGTTTCTGGCCTTCATTATTGGCCCTCACTAAGTACGCGGCTCGACGAACACGTCGCAGACATAGTGAGGATTCGAGTGGAAACAATGAAGGGACGCTGTTCTCCGGTGATTCCAATGGCTCCGGTGGTTGTGAAACCGCGCTCACGCACCCGGCAGCAGGGCATGCAGCACGGTCATCACCACCAGCGAGATGATCGCCGTCACGGTCAGGGAGAATCCGGCGAGCTTGGCATTGCCGGTGAGCGAGTCGGTGAACTTGGTGGAGAAAATCGTGATCGGGGCGAAAGCGCCCAGCACGATGATCTCCCTGATGCGCATATCGAACGGCAGCAGGAACCACGCCGCCACTGCAATAATCACGCCAAACACCGCGCGCCAGCCAATCACCTTCAACAGCTCCAAGCGGTCCTTGCGATTGTCTGGAATCTCCATCATCAGGCCGATCATGGCCATGGCGCAGAAGGCGTTTGCATTGGCGAACGGGGTGATCAGCGTCACGATGGGCTGCGGAATCGTGATGTGCAGGAACATGAATACCAGCATCAGCATGTAAATGTCGAACGAAATCGACCCCAGAAAATCATGGGCGATGTTCCTCAGACGCAAGCTCAGCGGCAGTGACTTGAAGTTGTCATCCATTTTGAGCAACGTGCGCGTAATGGTGAGTGATCCGGCTGTGGCCACAGTGGCGTTGCCGATGTCCAGCATGATGATGGGCAGTCCGGCCGATGCGCCCATGAAGGTTTGCACCACCGGCAAGCAGAATGCACCGAGGTTGAGGCCTGAAGCGTTGAGCATCTGGAAGGCGCGGTAGTTGCGCTCGTCGCCGCGCGAACCGAAATATACGATAAACAGTGGAATTGCACAGGCGAAGAAGCCGAACAGCACGATCCACAGCATGCGCATGTCGTGCTTGTTGGTGGCGAACGAAAGGATGATGGCGCAGGGGAGCGTCAGATTGAACACCAGTCCTTGAGCGACCTTGTAATCACGCTCGCCGAAGATGTGCAGGTGTTTGAGCGCGTAGGGCGCGATAATGGCGAGCAGCAGTGCGCCGGATTGGAAAATCATGTTCTTCTCTTAATTCCACCAATTCTCACAGTCGCGCACTCCGCAGTGTGATGGGGCGGAAAGCGCGAGAAGCAAACCATGCGAAAGTATAGGATAGGGGCACTAGTTCATGGTTGCGCGTAACGGTGCGCAATGTGGCGCGCTTTACGTACTTTTCGTGCGATTCGTGCGCGTCGTGTGGTTGTGGGATGCGCTTTGAGCACTTTTCGCGCGATTCGTGCGCAAATGGGCTTCGTGTGGCGCGATTTGCGTACTTTTCGCGCGAAAAGTGTGTGGGGAGGGGAGAGGGGCGGAGATGCGTGCGACAGGGGGTGTGAAACTTGAGTCACCTTCACTCAAGTTTTGGGAATAGAATGGTCTTTAGGTCGGTTGAACGAATCAGAACATGACACGAATGCCTGCTTGCGGGTACGGCGTGACATGCGGGAACGCGGGTTTGGGTTGCGCAAACTCATGAGTTGTGCGACCGATTTCCGCGAGCCGCGTGCGCAGCAGCCGCTCGTCGGCAGACATACAAGAAGACTTTGGAGGAACACATCATGGAACAGAAGTTCACCACCATGGCCCAAGAGGCCGTCGGCGACGCGATTCAGAGTGCGTCCGCCGCTGGAAACGCTCAGGTCGAGACCCTGCATGTGATGGATGCGCTGCTGCGTCAGGAAAACGGCGTGGTGCGCTCGCTGATTGAAGCCGCAGGTGGCAATGCGCAAGCCATCGGTGCCGCCGTGCGCAACGCGCTGGTTGGGCTGCCGAGCGCATCCGGCTCCACGACCTCGCAGCCGCAGGCCAGCCGCCAGCTGACCGCCGCCATCGCCCAGGCCGAGAAGGAAATGCAACAGATGGGCGACGAATACGTCTCCACCGAGCACCTGCTCATCGGCATCGCGGCCAGCAAGCCGAACCAGTCGGCTGAAATCCTGGAGAAGAACGGCGTTACCGCAGCGTCCCTGCGCAAGGCAGTCCCCGGCGTGCGCGGTGGCGCGAAAGTCACCAGCCCGGATGCGGAAGGATCGTACAAGGCTCTGGAGAAGTACTCCACCGACCTGACCGCCGCCGCCAAGGAAGGCAAGCTTGACCCGGTGATCGGCCGTGATCAGGAGATTCGTCGTGTGATTCAGATTCTCTCCCGTCGTACCAAGAACAACCCGGTGCTGATCGGCGAGCCTGGCGTCGGCAAGACCGCAGTCGTCGAAGGTCTGGCCCAGCGTATCGTGGCCGGCGATGTGCCGACTACGTTGCAGGGCAAGAAACTGATTTCGCTTGACTTGGGTTCGATGGTGGCCGGCTCCAAGTACCGTGGCGAATTCGAGGAGCGCTTGAAGGCCGTGCTCAACGAAATCAAGAACGCCAACGGACAGATCATCACGTTCATCGATGAGATTCACACCATCGTGGGCGCGGGTGCCGCCGAGGGTTCGATGGATGCCGGCAACATGCTCAAGCCTATGCTGGCCCGCGGCGAACTGCGCCTGATCGGCGCGACCACGCTGGACGAGTACCGCGAGAACATCGAGAAGGATCCGGCGCTGGAGCGTCGTTTCCAGCAGGTGTACGTGGGTGAGCCGTCCGTGGAGGATACGATCGCCATTCTGCGTGGTCTGAAGCAGCGTTACGAGGCGCACCATAAGGTCACGATCGGTGATGACGCGCTGGTCGCCGCCGCAACGCTGTCCAACCGGTACATTTCCGGACGCCAGCTGCCTGATAAGGCCATCGATCTGGTGGATGAGGCCGCAGCGCACCTTCGCATGGAGCTTGATTCCTCCCCGGAGGAGATTGATGAGCTTCAGCGCAAGGTGACCCGCCTTGAGATGGAGGAAATGCAGCTCAAGAAGGCTGAGGATCCGGCATCCAAGGAACGCTTGGGCAAGCTGCAGGCCGAACTCGCGGATACCCGTGAGAAGCTCAGCGGCCTCAAGGCGCGTTGGGATGCGGAACAGGCCGGTCATAACAAGGTCGGTGATCTGCGTGCCAAGCTCGACGACCTGCGTGTGCAGGCGGATAAGTTCACCCGTGAGGGCAACTTGGCCGAAGCCTCCAAGATTCTCTATGGTGAGATTCCTTCAATCCAGAAGGAGCTCGCCGCCGCCGAGAACGCGGACGCCGAGTCCAAGGACGCGGGGTCGTCTGATCCGGCTCAGGAACCGATGGTTCCGGACCGCGTGGACGCCGACTCCGTGGCTGAGATCGTGTCCGACTGGACTGGCATCCCTGTGGGCCGTCTGATGCAGGGCGAAAACGAGAAGCTCCTGCATATGGAGGACTACCTCGGCAAGCGCGTGATCGGGCAGAAGGAAGCCATTGCCGCTGTGTCCGATGCGGTGCGTCGTTCGCGTGCCGGCATCTCCGATCCGAACCGCCCGACCGGTTCGTTCCTGTTCCTCGGCCCCACCGGCGTGGGCAAGACCGAGCTGGCCAAGGCGCTTGCGGACTTCCTGTTCGACGATGAGAAGGCCATGGTGCGTATCGACATGTCCGAGTACATGGAGAAGGCGTCCGTATCTCGTCTGATCGGCGCGGCTCCGGGCTATGTGGGCTACGAGCAGGGCGGTCAGCTGACCGAGGCCGTGCGCCGTCGTCCGTATTCCGTGGTGCTGTTCGACGAGGTCGAGAAGGCCAACCCGGAAATCTTCGACGTGCTGCTGCAGGTGCTTGATGACGGTCGTCTGACCGACGGTCAAGGCAGAACCGTGGACTTCAAGAACACGATCCTGATCATGACCTCCAACCTTGGCTCGCAGTTCTTGGTGAATGAAGACATGGACGCGGACGCCAAGAAGAAGGCCGTGATGGACGCGGTCCACATGAACTTCAAGCCCGAGTTCCTGAACCGTCTGGACGATATCGTCATGTTCCACCCGCTTACGCGCGAGGAGCTGGGCGGTATCGTGGACATTCAAGTCAAGGGTGTGGCCCAGCGTCTGACGGATCGCCGCATCACGCTCGACGTGACCGATTCGGCTCGCGAGTGGCTGGCCAACACCGGCTACGATCCGGCCTACGGTGCTCGTCCGCTGCGCCGCTTGGTTCAGACCGAGGTTGGCGACCAGCTGGCGCGTATGCTGCTTGCCGGCAAGGTCCACGACGGCGACACCGTGCTGGTGGATCACACGGGTGGCGAGCATCTGGAGCTCTCCGCTTGGGCGAGCGACCAGATCATCGGCGACGACCCGGATGTGAACGTGGACGACGTTACGGCCGACAAGTGACGGTGATGGCACCGGTCCGATTGATGCTGGTAGTGGCATGATTGCCCCTGCCCCACGTCATCCGGATTGTTGCAAATGGTGGTTGCGGATTCCCGCAGCCACCATTTTTGTTGCCGGATATGCTATCTCGATACGGTATCTCGCTTACAAGGGGCTGATTTCCGGACAGTGGGAGATCTATCTGCCTTACAGGGGGCTGCTAGTCAAGTACATAGGCCCATAAAACGGCGTAACGGCGTTGGCATATAGGGCCGAATATGGGTGTTATCGTTCCGCGGCAGCCCCCTGTAACGCAGATAGATGTTCCGCAAGCCCCCAAATCAGCCCCTTGTAAGCGAGATAGCCGACAAAACGTTTGCGGCCGAGGGACGCGGACGGCAATACAGGTCGGGTACATGTCGGTGAATACTGTGTCAGGAAGCTGCGAATATTGCATACACGAAGGGAAAGCCATGACCGGACGATTCGCGCCTACGCCGTCAGGACGTATGCATATCGGCAATGTCTACGCCATGCTGGGGGCGTGGCTGTCCGCGCGCGCTCGCGGAGAACGTATGCTGTTGCGCATCGAAGACGTGGACAAGCCGCGCGTTATTGCCGGTGCCGACCAGCTCATGATGGACGACCTGCGTTGGCTGGGGCTCGATTGGGATAACGAATCTTCGCCGATGTACCAATCTCGGCGTACCGAGCGCTATGAATACGCCATGGACTGCTTGCGTGGCGTGCTGTATCCCTGCTTCTGCTCGCGGGCGGATCTCCGCGCCGCGTCGGCACCGAACGAGGGCGACGGTTTCATGGTGTACCCCGGCACATGCCGCCGACTGCTGCGCAACCATCCCGATGAGGTCCGTGCGCGACTGGCTCGCGGCGATCGGCATTCCATCCGTATAGCCATGCCCGAAAGCGGAGAGCTGCCGAATGGGCGTGTGGCGTTTGATCAGGGCACCGTTGAAACGCCTGGCGCCGCACAAGCCGCGGGAAAACCTGATGAACAAGCCGGGAGTCCGCTTGATGAAGGAATTGCTGGAACCGTCGCTTATTTCAACGACCGCATCTATGGGCCACAACGCTACGATTTGCCGCGCGAGGTGGGAGATTCAGTAATTCGCCGGGCCGATGGGTTGTTCGGCTACCAGCTGGTCGTTGTTGTGGACGATCTGGATATGGGAGTGGACGACATCGTACGCGGCCGAGACCTGTTGCGCTCCACTGCTTTGCAAATGTGGATTCGTCACTGCCTCCTCGCCGGCGGTTTTCAGCCAGAATACGGAGGCACGGCCGCCCATCAGCAATCGCCAGCTCACCCCGCCTATGCGCATCTGCCGCTTATCGACAACGCGGCCGGACGACGCTTGGCCAAGCGTGAGCGCTCGCTGGACATGGGAGCGTTGCGCGCGCGGGGCGTCTGCCCGGAGCAAATCATCGGATACTGCGCATGGCTGCTGCGTCTCCGGACGACTCCCGAACCGTGCCGCGCCGCCGACCTTGTTGCCGACTTCAGTTGGGAACCACTTGCCGCCAACCATAACGACCGCATACTCGACCCGTCTGATCCGCTCACCCCACAGTGGCTCGCTGAAGCGCTGTGAGCGCGGTAAGCCGTGAGCGGCGAAGACAATCGGCCAGGCGAATTCACTGAACATTCATGGGACGACACTCCCCGTGAACAGTCGAGCGGCGGTAATCTGATACCACCGCAACGGAAGGATCGTAATGTCGAAATTCTTGAGGAATGCGGCGCTCGCCGGCGTAGTTGCCGCAGGTGCTGCCGTATGGGCCGTCGCCCCGCGTACGTTCAACGATAAGCGTCGTAATTTTGTGCCCTCCATCTCCGACGTCTGGTATGCCCACCGTGGTTTGCATGACGCCGGCTCGGGTTTGGTAGGAGTCGATGACGTAGCGGATTACGAGGGAGATAATCCGGTCAGCGCACAGGCGGACATGACGTATGAGTCGATGTCTGAAAGCAAGGAATATGTGGCGCTCGCGCGGCAGATGGCACTGAAGGCCGGCTATGGTTCGGCTGATGTGGATGGTCCGCTGGCCCCGGAGAACTCGCTGGCCGCGTTCGCCGCCGCCTGTGAGGCCGGCTATGGTATCGAACTTGATTTGCAACTGACTCTTGACGGGCAGGTCGTGGTCGTGCATGATGCCGATTTGCTGCGCGTTGCCGGCGATCCGCGTCGCGTCGAGGATTTGACCTATGACGAGTTGACCCGTATCCCGCTGTTCCCGGGCGGCAAATCCGGCGATCTCAGGGCCAAGCCGCTGCCGGGTGCCGAAGCGCAGCCGCCGCTGGTCGTCACGCCGTCCGCTGCTCCTGAAGGGTACTACCAGCATGTGCCGCTGTTCTCCGATGTGCTTGCGGTGGTGGCAGGCCGCGCGCCGCTGATCGTGGAATACAAATTCAGCAACAATCACATTTGGGGCGCGCGCGAGCAGGAGCTGATGGAGAAGGGGCATGCGCTGTTGGCCGAGTACGACGGCGCATACGTTATCGAATCGTTCCATCCGGGTGCGGTGAACTGGTACAAGGATCACCATCCTGAAGTGTGCCGTGGCCAGCTGGGCTGGCCGGCGAAGCTGGCGCAGAACGGTCCGGCGGAATGGGGTGCCGGTCTGCTGACCTTCGACTGGCTGTCGCGCCCGGATTTTGTGGCGTACGACTGGACGGGCGGCTCGTTGCCGCAGGTTCGTTTGGCTCGTTCGATGGGTGCCACCGCGGTTTCCTGGACGGTGCGCAGCTCCGATGAGCTTGCCCGCTGCGACCGCTATTTCGACCGTCATATTTTTGAGGCGTTCGTGCCCGACGCGCAGTAACTGAGCTGCGGTGCGGTTCCCTGTTCCCCGCCCACCCAACCGTCATGCCGGGGTGGGCGGGGAGACTCCACGGTGTGGTAAATCTCCCACCACGCAGTAATGGAAAATGGCGGTATGGCCACCACAATGGCGGCATATCGCGGATGTGCCGCGGATGTGCAATGCGATGTGCAATGCCACACCGTGGGGGATTTACCATACCGTGCGGTAATTACCGCACCGCGGGTGCATCGATGCGGCGGGGATAGTGATGGGTTGTGCCGCTTGCCGCCTCTTTGCGGCTCACTTGTGATACGGCTCGCCGGCGTTGATTTTGTAGGCACGGTAGATCTGTTCCAACAGAATCACGCGCATAAGCTGATGCGGGAAGGTCATTTTCGAGAAGCTCAACTTGAAGTCGGCCCGTCGCAGAATCGCATCGTCAAGGCCGATCGATCCGCCGATCACCAGCTGGATATGGCTGGTGCCGCGCAACCCCAGATCGTCGATTTTCGCGGCCAGTTCCTCGCTGGAAAGTTGCTTGCCATCGATCGCCAGCGCAATCACATAGGCGTTGTCGCGCAGATGTTTGGCGATGCGCTCGCCTTCCTTGGTTTTGATCTGCCGCTCCACGCCCTCGGAAGCGCGGTCCGGAGTCTTTTCGTCGGCCACTTCGATGATGTTGAGTTTGCAGTAGCGGGACAGTCGTTTGGAATACTCGTCGATGGCGTCGCGCAGGTACCGTTCTTTCACGCGCCCCGGCGCAATAATGTCAATTTGCATGGTGAATCAGTTCATCGTTATCAAAAAGATGATCAGGGGTAAGGGAGATGCCGTATCTGTTGCCGTAGCGTACGTTTTTCCAGACTAAAAACACTGTCGTCTGGAGGAACGTACGCTGAGACACAGTCAGCGTACGTTCCTCCAGATAAAGCAGAAATACATCTGGAAAAACGTACGCTGACGATTGGGGCGTTTCTATACGGAGCTGATACGCTACATCAATCAATTATGTAGCGGAATTGACTGATGTGTGCGGAAGGCCGACGTTCGAAGCCGAAGGCGCACGTCAGTTCTCATACACGCCAGTTCCAGTAACTGAGGAATTGATTAACGCGTGTGGCACGTATTCAACCTATTCCTCTGCGGAATCGACTGATGTGTGCGGAGACCGACGTTCGAAGCCGAAGACGCACTAAGGTGCGTCGAGTGCTGAGGAAAGTCGGTATACGCTCCATCAGTCGATGACGCCGTAGAGGCGGTCGCCGGCGTCGCCCAATCCCGGCACGATGTAGCACTTGTCGTTGAGCTTCTCATCGACCGCGCACACCACGACCTTGAAGTCGATGGACGGGTCGATATGCTCCTCGACAAACTTGATGCCTTCCGGGGCGGCGATGATGCACACGGCCGTAACGTCCTTGGCTCCGCGCTCGGCAAGGTAATGGGTGGCGGCGACCAGAGTGCCGCCGGTGGCGAGCATCGGGTCGATGAGGAAGCACTGGCGGCCGGTGAGGTCGTCCGGCAGACGATTCGCATAGGTGATCTGCTGGGTCGGGTGCTCCTCGTCGCGCTTCATGCCGAGGAAGCCGACTTCGGCGGAGGGGATCATCTTGGTCATACCGTCAAGCATGCCCAGTCCGGCACGCAGCACCGGCACGATGATTGGACGAGGCTCGGCGATGTGCTTGCCGATCATCGGTGCGACCGGGGTTTCGATGGGCTTGTCCACCACGTCGAGATTGCGGGTGGCTTCGTAGGCCTCCAGCATGACCAGTTCGGAGACGAGCTCACGGAAGGTGGCGGAGGAGGTGTTCTTGTCGCGCAGCACGGTGAGCTTGTGCTCGACCAGCGGGTGATTCAATACGTGAAGTTCCATGCTTCCTAAGCGTAGTCCATGATTGCCGACCCGCCGAATCAGCATAGCGTCTTATCGCTCGACGGTAGGGCAAGGGTCGTATGCCATTGGGTTCGTGCGAAAAGCGCACGCCATATTCGTACGAAACGATCTTGTTATCCGTTACATCGAGAACGGTTCGTAATAGATGTCATCCGCGGCCACGCCATGCCCGCGCAGGATGTCGCGCACGGCTTCCATCATCGGCTGGGGGCCGGCAATGAGGTAAGCGGCACCCGGACGAATCATCGATGTGATTGCAGCCGCATCGGCTCGTCCAGTTTGCAGGCGAACGCGTGTGGCTGGTGTGGTGCGTCCGAACTGCTCCAGTTCGTTGCGATAGATAAAGTCGCGGTCGGAACGAACGGTATACAGGAAATCGACCGGGCGATTGCCGTCCGCATAGGCGGAGAGCGCGCCGAGCAACGGTGTGATGCCGATGCCGCCGCCGATCAGTACCAAAGGCGTACGTGATTCGGGGGTGCCGGAGCCGTGGCCCTGTTGAACTGACGTTCGGCTGATGCCGGCCGTATGACTGTCGTGTTCCCGGATGAATTCGGCATAACGGCCGTACGGCGGCACGATGCGCACGACGTCGCCGGGTTTGAGCGAAGCGATACGTGAGGTGAAGTCGCCGTCCGCACGAATGGCGAACGCCATGGTGGGTGAGTCAGGATGCGGCAGGGTGACGGTGGTGTCCGCTGTGGAGATGGTATGTACCGAAGTGTTGATGCCGGCCGAAGTGCCGGCGAATGCAACGCTGCCGGACGCGGGGTAGGAATTCGTCAGCGAGAACGGGTGGAACTCGTGCATGCCATGCTTGTCAGGGAATGCGATAAACGCGAAATCGCCGGGATTCCAGCGAATCTGAGCGTTGTCGCGTCCGTCGAGCGTTACGCGCAGCTCGATCACACGATCGGCGAGAGGACGCACTGAAACCACGCGGCCGCGCCATGCGAAGGCTCGACGGTTCACCGAGCTCCACAGGTAGTAGGCGAAAACGGCGATTGTGGCAGCGTCAAACAAGAGGATGAACGGCTTGATGGATGCGATGTAGTCGATGACATGCACATGAACCACAATCAACACGATTGCCACGATGTTGAGCCGATGCAGCCATACGCTCATTTCATGGCGGAACACTCGCTCCAGTGCGCGCTTGATCGTGGCCAACACGGGTACGCGAGCGGTGAGCCATCCGGCCATGAACACCAATGACCACACTGCAACCGCAGTGAACAGGTAGAGGCCGGCGTGTCCGGTCAGACCGATCAGCGCGCCAGCGCCGGGCAACAGGGCTTGGTGGAAGAACGCAAGTGCGATGGCCAGTATGGCCAGGACGCCGTGAATCATGTACATGTGGGGCAGACCCACCGTGCGGTCCACCCAGCGCGGCCGGCAAGCCAAATACACGGCGGCCAGCATCCAGGTGTAAGCCACAACACCTAGCTCGGCGCCGAACAATGTGTAGGAGTACAGTGCGGGGAATCCGGTCGACAATGCGACCAGGAACGGCAGGGGGATGACGAACAGCGCTACTGCCCAAGCCAGGGTGATATTGGATGTGAAACGTTTCATAAGTGATTCCTGAATTCCTGATGATTCTTGATGATTCTTATGAGCGATCGGGCTGTCGATGGGTCGATGGGGACGTCGAGCGCCCCGGCTTCAGTTCGCTGACCGTGCCATCGGCACGGACGAACACGGCCATGAGATCGGCCTGAGCGGCAGGGTTCGCGGCCACGAGTTCGCGGAACGTCCGCTCTCCAGCGCTGATGGCGGTGGTGGCCCACATATCCGCGAACGTGAGATGATCGCCGATAACCGTGGCTTGGGTGAGGTCATATGTGCTGCGAGTGATGTGTTCGCCGCGTTGACTGGTGCCGGAGGTGGCGATGCCGCCATTGCGCATGGTGACTGTGCGTACGGTGCCGTGCGGGTTGCTGGGATCCTGCACGCCGATGTTCCACGTGAAATCACTGGTATCGGCCACAGCGGTCTGGATGTCTCCGCCGCCGCCCAGTGCCGCTGCATCGCATTGGCCCGACTTGATGAGAGGCATCAGGAACTGTTCGTGCGCACGTTCGACAGCCCAGCCTTTGACGATGCCGGTCGGATCGTATGCGCCGACGTGCATCGGATCGAAATGACCATGAGTGAGCTGCTTGGCCTGTTCCGTAAGGGCATAGACTTCAGCAAACGCCGACTGTGTGCGTCGGGTGCCATCGGGCGCGAGGGTGATCCCAGTGCGCCGTGACGGCAGTTGGCCTTGAGCGGCGGATTGCGGCAGATGACGGTCCGACGCATCGGCGAGCAGGGGCGACCAGTCGCCGTGGCGGGCCGCCGTGACCTGTGAGTCACTGCGGAAGGGAGAGAAGGTGGCATCGACCTGCCTCAGAAAGTCGGCGATGCGGGGCGTCACCGTGTCGATGAGAGTGGCAAGCTGTGCGGCGCTCGCGGTGTCGCTTGCCAGTTGGATCGTGAAAGGAATGGTCATCGCATGGATGACCCGGGCTTGAATGACTGTCATGAGTGGATCTGCTGAATCGGAGTTGAGCTGTGTAGGCGGCGTAGGCCGCGGATTTGCATGATCGTAAACTGGCGTCAGTCGGCGTTGAGTGCTTGGTTGATGGCGTCTTGCAACGAGTTGACGAAGGCGGTGGAGGTTTCGGTAGCTCCTGAGACGAACTGGATGTCCGCGCTTTGCGCACTGATGGCGCGTTCGGTGAGCTCGGGTATCGCTTGGGCGTTGACGGATTGCGAACGGCCGTGTGTGGGAACCTTGACCGTGGTGATGGTGGTGATTTTGCCTCCAGAAACCTTGACCTGAAGTTGGATTTCGCCGTATTCGTTCGGCGTGGAGACACTGGTGTAAGTGCCGTCCGTGAGGGCCGAGGATGAGTCTGATGAGTCCGATGAGTCCGATGAGTCCGATGACGAGTCCGAGGCGGTGCCGTCCGGAGAGCCGGCGGAATTGCCGTCAGCGGCACCTGCGTCACTGGAATTCGTGGACCCTGCGCCAGACTCGGTGCCAGCTGCCGCCAAGCCGGCGGACGTGGATTGCTGAGCCAGATGTGGTTTGACGAACAGCAGGAATGCGTCGCCAATGATGGCTAATCCGGCCACCAAGGCGATGGCCGTGCGGGTGAGAGTCTTCATAGATGTGCCCCCTCATGAAAACGTGCGTATATCTGCGTCGCCGTGGAAACGGGCAAGACGCTGCGAAAACCCCTGATATACCAACGAGGGTAATAGGTTGGGACTTAAGACGTGGTCAACACTTTCTGAAAGCCCGCTGAAAACGCCCGTTTCTGTGAACTATCTCACGCCGATATGAAGAGGAAAAAGGAAAGCGTCGGACCGCGAAAGCGCCTGTCGGCGTGGGCCGGAGCGTTAAGCGGACAGCACGGTGTGCTGTCCGTAGTGACGGCCTGAGTGAGGCGGTAGCCGAGCGAAGGTGATGCTGGGTCTCGCCGTAGGCGAGTCAGATATTGCTGAACGGAGGGGCCCGCAGCAAAACCCTGTTCGCAAAACGTATACCAAGTCTGGATTGGTGTACGTTTTGCGAGCGGCCTCGCCTTAGTGGTAAGCGGTATTACTCGCGAAGTAGAGGTTCGGCAATGGCCTGGATTACTGCTTCAGGCATGTGCGCGTTATCGAAGTCATGTCGCGGATAATCATCATTGGTGCGTTCCAGTGTATGCAGAGCGTTCAATGCTTTGACGCCGTGATCACGGATAAGTGCGTAAGCCTGTTCTTTCGCAAGATAATCAATCTGCGCTCGATAGAGTACTTGGAAGGCATCCTCGATGACCGGATTTTCAGCGAGGGACATTCCGCCGGGTGCACTGATGGTGAGCATTGCGGAAATCGGTACATTGGCAATGCGCAGAGACAAACTGAACGTATCAGAATCGTAGATGGTCCGTACTTGTACAGGTATGCCATCCACTGATGCCTTCAGCGTGCTGTCGCTCACGCCTCGGAAGGTAATGGTCCATGTTCGGCATTGAGGCACTGCCTGGCAGTTGCCCGCGATCGGATTGATGGTGAAACGCGGTACGACATGGGACGATCCCGTTTCCTCATGAATGACATCATTCCATTCCAGAGTCATCGAGGTAGACGCCAGGGCGGCTTCCTCCGGTTTTGCTTGATTGGTGCCATCGTCTTCTTTGAGGTCAAATGTGCCGTCTGCTCCTGGGAATACCAATAGCTCAATGTGTGCGGGATTCTGCACTGAGTTTAGTGTGCCATTGAGCTCATCCAACGGTTGCAGAGGTATGATGCCACCGGCCTTGGCAAACACCGGCATGCCATCCAGCGGACGCCATGCCTCGAATCTTCGGCCGGAAGCCGTCAGCGATTCGTATCGTCGTCCGGTGAAGAAGTCGAACCATGTGCCTTGCGGCAGCCATACATTGGCTTTGGCCATCTGCACGTCTCGATCGGCCGGGGTGACGATTGGTGCCACAATCAATTCGGTGCCAAAGCGGAACTCTTGGCCGACCTCGTATGCTTGTGGAATTTCGGGTGCTTGCCAGTACATCGGTTCGACCAGCGGCCTTCCCTCGGCAGCGGCGCGCCAGTTCATCGTGTACAGATAAGGCAGCAGCATGTGGCGAAGCCGAAGGCTTTCGACCATTACCGCCTCTACTTCGGTGCGGAAGTTCCAAGGTTCCTTACCGTTGAATGGTGAGTTAGTGGAATGCAGTCGGTTGATGGGGCTAAACGTGCCCAACTGGTACCATCTGGCTTCCAGCTCCTCATCGCGGTAGCCGAACATATGACCGCCGATATCGTGGCTCCACCAGCCGTAGCCTATGTTTGAAGCTGTAGCGGTGAAATATGGCTGGAATTGCAAAGACTCCCACGTAACCACCGTATCCCCTGAGAATCCGACCGGGTATCGATGTGAGCCGGGGCCGGCATACCGTGAGAAAGTCAGAGGCCAGCGCGCGTCTCGTCCAGAATCCAGATAATGCAGATGATTGAGCATCCACAAGGGGTCGAGACCTTTCTGTCTGGTCACACCGCCCTGTTGCCAGTCGATCCACCAGAAGTCGGTCCCCATGTTTTCAAGCCGATGATGCAACTGAAAATATGCGTTCATGAACCGTGGGCTGGTCAGATCGAACTCTACAGGTTCACCTTGTGCGGGGTCGAGACCTGTATGTCTGGCCGCCTCTTCGTAGCCTTCTTCAAATGACCGGATGCCATCGCGCGGATGTACGTTGAGCGTGGTCTTGAGCCCATGCTCATGTAGGGTGCGTTGGAATCGCTCCGGATCGGGAAACAGCGATCGATTCCATGTGTAACCGGTCCATCCGGAGCCGTATTTCGGGTCCACTTCGTCCACGAGATGCCAATCCATATCGATTACGGCGGTGGTGAAGGGAAGTCCTTCCTGCTCGAAGCGGTTGATAAGCTCTAGGTATTCCTGTTCGGTGTACCGATGATAGCGGCTCCACCAGTTGCCTAACGCGAATCGCGGGAGCAGAGGGACTGGTCCGGTCAGTCGGTAGAAATCTTGAATGGCTTCGATGTAACGATGTCCGTAGCCGAAGAAATAAAGGTCGGTGCCGTTGTAGTGACGCGAAACAACCCATGTACCGAATGGGTTGGCTTCTCCGTCGACGGTTTCGGCTTCAGAGCCTTCTGTGATGATGTTAGAGGCAGAATCATCCAGTACTGCCCATCCATCGCGAGAAATTACGCCGAGATCCAAGGCGGTTGGTCCGTTGACGGCATCCAGTGTGCGTGCGGTACCATGTAGATTCCCATGTTGGTCATCGCCGTAGTGCCATGTGTTCATCTGCGAGTTGGATATTCCTTTGACTACGATGCTGAGGCCTTCCTTGCTGAACGGCTGCATGTCATAGGTCAAGCGCAAGGCGGGGGTTTCGATGACGAGCAGACCATCGCGGATGGTTTGGGTAAAGCGGGGAGTGGTGTCAGTCCAGCGTCGGTTTATGACCATCTGTGTGGCGTGATCTTCGAAATGACCGTCGTCTTGCCATTCCAGTCGTATCAGCGATTCCGTGAGGATGCCGATACGCCAATGGTCTGCTTGGATGGTGGACTCCGGATTCATTTTGGGGTTGGTGGAGAGACGGGGAAAGGAATTCATGCGTGCTCCTGTGCTGGATTGTGTTGTGTTGGTCAATTGATTCAGGGGTATTGATTAGTAGATTGGAGTGCTTGGACGGTGAACTGTGCAATATTTGGTTGCAATCAGCGGATGATGAGCTGTGGCGGCAGCAGCATATGCGTCGATATGGTATCGATACTGCGACTAGTGCTTTGGTTTTGGATGGAGTCGAGGATGGCTTTAGCGATATCGCGCAATGGCTGCGCAACGCTGGAGAAGTTCAGGGAACGTGAGATTGGAGTGTCGTCGAACCCGGTGATAGTGATGTCTCCATGTGTCTCCATATACACGCCTGCGGCGATTGTGTCACTGACGCATACCACGGCGTCGATGTCTGGGTTAGATCGCTGCAGGACTTGGTAAGCCTGCTGCCCGGATGCCATGTCATCATCGGTGAGCACGAACAGTGTTTCGAGTTGCTCGGGTGTGCGGATTCGCGCGGCGGTCATGGCATCGCGCCAGCCGGCCAGTCGGTCCTGTCCTGTGCTGGAATCCTCGCGCCAGCCGATAAATGCGATGTTGCGGTGCCCGTGAAGGATGAGGTGTTGGGTCATACGGCGGATGCCGTCACGTCCGTCTACATCGACCCATGCCACTGTGGGGTCGTTGACGTCGGTGCCCCAAGGTCTGCCGAACAGCGCAAAGTTCTGATGATGATCGCGCAACCAGTTCGGTCGTGGGTCGTTGAATATCACATCGGTAAGAATAAAAGCGTCTACGTCGGCAGTGGCGAGCAGGGACTCGCAGTGGGTGATTTCATCCGCTGGAGTATCGGTTTTATAGAGCAATATGCGCAGATCGCGTGTATCGGTCTCGGCAGCCAAAGCATGTAAGAAACGGTCGAAGATTGGCGAATCTCCGGCATGGATGCCTAACGCCACGGTGTTGCTGCGGCTGGTGCGCAGCCGGCGTGCAGAGGCGTTGGGCTTATATCCCAGCTTTTGTATGGAAGCGAGCACGAGTTGGCGTGTGGCTGGTCGCACCTTCTCAGGGGTATTGATGACGTTGGATACGGTTTGCGCGGAGACGCCGGCGTCTCTTGCCACGTCTTTGATGGTTACTAGGAGTGAATCGGGCAAATCTGCTCCTCTCGTTGCGGCGCATCGGTGCGCCACGCGTATGTTGACAGGTTTTCGATGGTGCGTTACATTATAACCACGAATTCGAACGTTAAAATAATTGACACGCCAATAACCTAACTAAACCAAAAGCAAGTAGGCATTGTGTCGTGAAAAAAAATTATAACGTTAAAAATACGTGCGGACTTCCTCGACACCGAATGTCACTGCGAAGCCGGCATGTAGCGAATCCGTATCACAAAGCAGTGAAAGGTTAAGGAGCGAACAATGAAACAAGGACGATTGGCTGCATGTGTGGCAAGCATCGCGGCATTGGCGATGTTGAGCGCATGCGGTGGCGGTGGTTTTTCGGAAGGCAATGCTGAGGTCAACGACGCTGATGACCTCACATCGGATGCGTCGAAGCCGATGACCGTGATGATCTGGTCGTCAAGCGATGCCGAAGATAATGCGGTGAAGGATGCGGTAGCCGCTTGGGCCAAGAAGAGCGGACATAAAACTAGTGTTGTGGTTTCCAGCGATATCGGGCAGCAACTCTCCCAAGGCTTCGCTTCAGGCTCGCCGGCGGATGTGTTCTACCTCTCTCCGGAGCTAGTTGCCGGTTACGCTTCGAATGGTTCGCTGCTCGCTTATGGCGATTTGCTCAAGGATAAGGATGATTACTACTCCAACATCTTGCAATCGTTCACCTACAACGGCAAGTTGTACGGAGCTCCGAAAGACGTTTCCACACTGCAGTTGGTCATCAACACGGACATGTGGCAGGAAGCTGGTTTGACCGACGCTGATTATCCGACAAGCTGGGATGATCTGGAACGCGTAGCGCAAAAGCTCACTACGTCCGATCATGTAGGTCTGACCATGAGCGGTGAATTCGCGCGTATCGGCGTATTCATGGAGCAGGCTGGCGGCGGTTTGGTCAGCGATGACGGCACCAAGGCCATTGCCAATTCCGAAGGTAGCATTGCCGGACTGGCGGAGGTCAAGAAGATGCTGAACAATGGCAGTGCCAAATTCGCTGATGATCTCAATGCCGGGTGGGGAGGTGAGGCGTTCGGTCTCGGTAAGGCCGCCATGTCCATTGAGGGCAACTGGCTGACCGGTAGCATGAAGAAAGACTACCCGAACATCAATTACAAGTTTGTGCCGCTGCCCGAAGGCCCATCCGGTAAGAAGACCCTGCTGTTCACCAATGCTTGGGGCATTGCCGCGGACAGTCCGAACCAGAAGGATTCTCTGAATCTGGTCGAATACCTGACCAGCAAAGACACAGTGATGAGCTTCTCTGAAGCGTTCGGCGTGATGCCCGCCAAGAAGAGCTTGACAGATGAATGGAAACAGCGGTATCCCGACCTTACGCCATTCGCTGACGCTTTGGATTATGCGGTAGGTGTGCCCAACAACAAAGATATTTCCACGGTAATTAGCGATTTCAACTCTCAGGTCGGCAGTTTGAAGGATGGAGACGTTAAAGCCATCCTCGACAAGACGCAAAAGAATCTCGAAGCAATCGTCAAGTAATACAGCTGCGAACGTAGGTGCTTCGGATGCACCCTCATAGCAAGATCATCTGAAGCCTCGTTCGCAGCATGGAGACGAAGGAAGTTTCATGGCTAAGGTGACACGTCGTTCCTCTCGCGAGAGGCCGAACACTAGTATCCGCAGAACATCCGAGACGGTTTCTGGCTGGCTTTTCTGCCTACCGATCATCATCATTCTTGGGTTGTTTCTTTTCGTGCCCATCGTGATGGCGCTATGGGTGAGCTTCTCCGACTGGAGCGGACGTGGCAACCCATTCTTCGGCAACGTACATTTCGTGGGATTGGACAACTACAAGCAAGTGTTGGTTTCCCCGGGACTTTCGCAAAGTGATTTCGGCACTGCGATGCGCAATAACCTCTGGTACACATTGCTGGTCATCCCACTACAGACCATGCTGTCCTTGGCGCTGGCGGTAATGTTGAATCGTAAGATTCTCAAAGCTCGTGGCTTCTTCAGGACAGCGTTCTATTTTCCTTCGGTCACCAGCTCCGTGGCGATTACCGTGCTATGGATGTTTCTTTTCAGCTCCACTGGATCTGTCAATGCGGTACTGTCTTGGTTCGGTGTCAAAGGTCCAAATTGGTTCAATGATCCGCGTGGCATCATTCAGGTAATACTCGGTTGGTTCGGTGTGAAACAAGGGCCGGCCACGCTCACGCAGCATGGCTTTCTCGGCATCACATGGTGGGATTGGCTGGCCGGCCCTTCCATAGCTATGTTCGCCATTATCCTCATGGCCATCTTTACCACATCGGGTACTTTCATGCTGATGTTTATCACCGCGTTGCAGGCCATCGGCAACGATACTGAAGAATCCGCCATCATGGATGGTGCTAACGCGTGGCAACGATTCTGGAAAATCACGTTGCCGCAGCTCAAGCCTACGATATTCGCGGTCATCATTCTTGGTGTGGTGAGTACGTGGCAGGTATTTGACCAAATCTATACCGGCACCAAAGGCGATCCGGCGAAAACTACCATAACCCCTGCGTTTCTTTCGTATTCCGCTGCATTCCAAAACCAGAAATGGGGGCAGGGCGCGGCAATATCGTTCATTCTGTTCGTGGTCATCATCGTGATGTCTGCAGTGGTGCGGTTCGTGTTGCGCGAACGTACGATGTCTAAACGCCAGCGTGCCTACTACGACAAGATGAAGGAAGAAGCACGAGCCATGACGAAAACCAAGGCGTTGCCGGCTTCCATCCGCGAACATGCGACGGTCACTGATAGAGAAACGATTTGAGCGGAGTTAAGGAGTAGGCAAATGAGCAAATACAGTTTGTCTGATGCGCGGATATGCAATGGCGTTCAGCAATGGTGGAAACGTTTGCGTGATTCAGGCATGTTGCTATACGTGGTGCTGATCGTGATTGCGCTGATCTATATCATGCCATTCGTTATTCAGGTGAGCACCTCTTTTAAAACTGACGCCGACGCCTCCATGAATCCGGTGTCATTGGTACCTCAGGTATGGACCACAGCTGCGTACAGCAAGCTGTTTCTCCATTCTGATTTTCCGCTATGGTTCAAGAATTCACTGATTGTCACCCTGTGCGTGACGGTCGGCCGTGTGTTTTTCGATTCATTGGCTGGATATGCATTGGCTCGTCTGCGTTTTCCTGGGCGGAACCTGATCTACTTAACTCTGGTCGCTGTGATGAGTGTGCCGGGTGTGGCGTTGATGATTCCCAAGTTTTTGGTCATCAAAAGTCTCGGTATCTATGACACTTATGCCGGCATGATTTTCCCTCTGCTAGTGGATGCTGGCGGCGTGTTCATCATGAAGAACTTCTTCGAGTCGATTCCGCGCAGTGTCGAGGAACAAGCCATGGTGGATCGTGCCGGTACGTTCAGAATCTTCTGGTCTATCGTGCTGCCGATGGCAAGACCTTCAATCGTTACGATTTCCATCTTGTCGTTCCAAGGCTCTTGGAATGAGCTTTCACATTTCATCATCTCTACGCAGTCGGCTTCCATGGCAACGCTGACACGAGGCGTAGCTACGTTGGCCAGTGGGCAGTTGGGACAGGGCAATCAGTATCCGCTCAAACTGGCGGCTGCCGCCATAATGACTGTCCCGGTGGCGATTCTGTTCTTCATTTTCCAAAAACGCATCATGAACGTTACGGATGGTGCAGTTAAAGGCTGAGCGGTGGCGTCAGAGATACTGCTTGTGTTATCAGTGCGGGGACAAGTTCAGTAGCTCAATCGCGTTGCTGGACTTGGGAATAACAAAGTAAGGAACAATTATGTGCGATACAGCAAAGACGCTGCAGCCTTGGTTGCATGATAAATTGGCTCTGCTGCAGGCTCCATGCCAATTGTGGATGGGCAAAGACGGTGTTGTTGACGGTGCGTCGGCAACCGGATTCTATATGGGTGATGTGCGACTGATTTCAGCCATCGTCTTGGACGTCAATGGCGAGGTGCCGACGCCGATTTCTGTATCCCGTGACAGTGCGGATACGGCATTGATTGTCTCAGTACCCCGATCGCTGGAAGGACCGACGGCCGACCCGCGTTTTCGCGTGACGGTCTCCCAGCATGTGCAGACGTGGGGGATGACGCAGCAGATCGTTATTGAATCCGGAAGAGATGATGATGTCCAACTACCGGTTCGTGTCACTGTTGTCCCTGATATGTCAACGATGCAAGAGATTAAAGGCGGTGCGCGGTCTTCCGCTTTGGAGCGCAACGCCATCAAGATAAACATCGATCCCGGTAACGGTATTGATGTTGCTGATGATCAGGGCAATGCATATACCGTGCGTGCTGATCATGTTGACGATGTGTCATGGCATGCTCACGCGGTCACCTTGACTTGGCATTGTAAGGTTCCGGCGAACGGTGAAGTGCGGCTCTCATGGGACCTTGTGGCGCAACCCAATCGTGTCGCTCCCGTTGCCGCAGCCATAACGCCATGTCCTTGGGCGAACATGCGTGTTACGGGAGCGGATTGGCGCGTCTGCCAGTGGATTAATACGTCGTTACAGGATCTGGCGGCCCTTCGCATGACTATTGCGGACGATCCCGATCATGTGTTTCTTGCCGCAGGAGCACCGTGGTACTTCACGTTGTTCGGGCGAGACTCATTGTGGTCGGCGCGCTTCATGTTGCCGTTGGATATCACGGTAGCGATGGACACTCTGCGTGTATTGGCTCGGTTCCAAGCCACGGAACATGATGTACAGAGCAATGCTGAACCGGGAAAAATCATGCATGAACTGCGTGGTGAGCGACTTGTGTCTCAAGGCACGTTCGCGGGTACTCTCAGTCTTCCGCCGCTGTATTACGGCACTATCGATGCCACGCCGCTTTGGATTATCGTGCTCGGTGAAGCTCTGCGCTGGGGCGCGCCAACGGAGGAAGTGCGTGAGCTGCTTCCCAATCTTCAGGCGGCGCTTGCATGGCTGCGGGATTGGGGTGATTGCGACGGCGACGGATTCCTTGAGTACGTCGACCGGACCGGTCACGGCTTGAGCAACCAAGGATGGAAAGATTCTGGGGATTCCGTGCGTTGGAACGACGGTCGCATCGCGGATGGCCCTATAGCCTTGTGCGAAGTTCAAGGATATGCCTATCAGGCAGCCTTGGAAGGAGCCGAGTTGTTGGAAACGTTCGGGCTTCCTGGAGCCGAAGAATGGCGGTCGTGGGCTGCGCAGCTGAAGATGCGGTTCAATGAGCAATTCTGGGTGGATGATGGTCGTGGCCGT
Source organism: Bifidobacterium olomucense (assembly GCF_012932375.1). Lineage (GTDB taxonomy): Bacteria > Actinomycetota > Actinomycetes > Actinomycetales > Bifidobacteriaceae > Bifidobacterium > Bifidobacterium olomucense. Next base: position 133,048 of record NZ_JAAIIG010000005.1, read on the forward strand.
TATCCGGCGATTGCTTTGGATAAAGACAAGCGTCCGGTCGATTCGCTTACCAGCAATATTGGCCATCTGCTCGGCACTGGCATTCTGGACGACGATGGCGTAAAGGATGTCGTTGCCCGACTGACCGGCGATGACATGCTTTCGGGATATGGCGTGCGTACGATGAGTGTGTCGGCTGGCGGCTACTGGCCAGAAAGCTATCATTGCGGTTCCGTGTGGGCCCATGACAGTGCCATCATCATGAATGGACTACGTGCGGAAGGCTATCATGACGAAGCGGTGCAAGTAGCTGAAGGATTGGTACGCGCCGCAGCCGCATTTGATTACCAGATTCCCGAACTCTATTCAGGGGATGCTTGGTGCGGCGGTGACGAACGAAGACCTGCACCATACCCAGCTGCATGTCATCCTCAGGCGTGGTCCGCTGCGTCTTCTATATCGGTACTTGCGTTGCTGCTCGATTTGAAGCCTGACGGTTCCTCGTCGCCATTGATTGACCCGCCGTTGGCTCGGGACCTGCGCATGGTGCGAGACGCAGGATGATAAAAAAGAAAGCGTCGGACCGCGAAAGCGCCTGTCGGCGCAAGGGCCGCTCGCGGCGGCAAAAAATGGAGCCCGGGGCTTAAGCACGGCCCGACGCGAATCCCTAGTATAGCGTGCGCACTGATATTGGCACGCCGACCCGCGTCCTGATGCCTCCAAGCGCTCCGGCCTACTCCAGCCGTCCGCGACGCCAGAGATTGGCACCGTGCTGGAAAGCCTTCGCGGTGGTCATGAGGTTGGCGCTGGTATGCATCAGGCGAGCGGCTTTGGTCCGCACTATTTTTTCGTCGGAAGATGAGGCGAAACCGCCATTGGCGTCGGCCCGAGAGACCATGCGCCGTGCCTCCACGCGCAATCCCAACGCCACGACATCAGTAAAGGCGGCCGCCCGCTCTAGCGCCACGGCGAAATCGCCCACAAACGCACCGGACAGAATCGAATCGGCCAGTCGCACGATGTCGTCTTCCGTAGGTGCCTGATCTACTCCGGCGATGGCGGAAGCAGTGGTGGCCACCGGCTCGCCCAGTCGCCACAGTCGGGCGATTGCGTCACGGTTCGAGCGCATCCACGTGCGCAACATGTACAGTCGCCACAGCACGCCGGGCAACGAATCCGGTTCGGCGTCGCTCCATAGCTCGGCGATTTCGTCCACGCCAACCGTTTCCACCAGCGTCAACACGCGTTGCACCACTTCCGGATCCTCGCTGTGACGCACGCGGTCAAGCAACGCGGCGGCGGAAAGGTGACTCATTTCGCTCATGGCCTGCGGATCCATGCCGCCGGCCAATCCGTCGGCCACACCGGGGTCAAGCTGTGCCGGGCGTGACGGACGTGATGATCCCAGGCGCGCCGGGCCGAACGAGCCTCCGGCTGCACGCAGCGAGCCGAAGCCCGGGCCGAATCCGCCGACCGTTGAGGCGCGCGAAGCATGCGCCGCAGCGGCGGCCGCCGACGAATTGGAGGAGTCAGGTGAAGCGGGTCTAGTAGACAAGCGGTTGCACTTTCTGAATATCGATGATGGAAGGCGTGGTGCCCGGAGTGATGAACAGTACCACAGCGGAACCGGTCGGCATGAACGGCGTTTTGACGATCAATCGTTTGGCCAGCGAATTAGAGACGCACAATCCGCGCAGTTGCTCAAACATGCCGCCGATCACCGGCCGATGCATACAGATTGCCGTAGGTTCGCGGCGGGCGAGCATCAGGTCGATTTCGTGAGTCAAACAATCCCACGCGCCTTCCGGATTATCGGCGTACGCATCTTCGGTGAGCGCATCCAGCGTAACCATTTCGCGTTCGGTCTGCCACGAGTACGTTTGCAGCGTTTCCATGCAACGTATCCACGGCGATGTCGTGAGACGGGTGGGATTGAAGCAGGCGAGCTCGTGATTCAGCGCATATGCGGCGGCGGCGCCGCGAGGCGTAATCGGCCGGTTCGCGTCCGTACCTTTCCACATCTTGCGTGCCTCGGCCTTGCCGTGGCGCACGATAAGCAGCGGTACGGCGTTGAGCGCTCCCTCTTCGACACGGTCCACGAACGTCGCCAGAATGTCGCGGTCGGTGGAATGGGTGAGTTTTTTGCGTGCCTCGGCGGGGGTGAGCCATACGATCTGGTCGATCTCGCCTACGTCCGCGCGGTGCACCGGGCCGAACGCCTTCGTGCGCTTGGCGTCGTCGGCGGCGCTGATAGGCGTGGCCATCCAGAATCGTACGTGTTTGCTGTCGCTGGCGAGATCTTTCGTGTGACGATGTTTGCTGCCTTCTTCGGACATCGGGTAGGAGACGTCGCCCAGATACGGGCCGAGCGCGACCGGCAGTCCGCTTTCCTCGCCGATTTCGCGAACCGCGGCGTGCAGGGCGGACTCGTTCGGATCGAGTTTGCCTTTCGGCCAACTCCAATCGTCGTATTTCGGTCGGTGCACGATGCACAGCTCGATGTAGTGCAATACGTTATTTGATGGTGCGGAAGTCGATGCAACGTTGCTGGCCGCAGGCGCATAGCCGGGTTTCCAACGGTACAAGATACCGCCGGCAGCCTCTACGATATGTCTCATTGTGTTGGTACCCATCACTGGTCATTGTAGGGCAAAACCAACTGCCGCTACGTAGTTTGTGCTTACCAAACGACGATGCCCGGCCCCCGTATGAATACGGAAAACCGGGCATCAATCGCTATCTGTCCGTGAAACAGTGTAGCAGCGTTTTGCGTTAACGTTCACACTGAGGGCGGGTGCGCTTCTGTGCGGACGCTAACGTGACGATTCGAATCGCATTTCGTTACGCCGATCCCTCTTTGGTGAGAGAAGAATTGGCGTAACGAAATGCGATTTTCCGTGCCTAGCCGATCGTGGCGGATGCGAACGGCGTCAGTTATGCGAACGGCGACGACGCGTGTGCTTGCGGATCAGGTACTCCTGGCTGTCCACCAGCGGACGGCCTTCGTCGTCCTTGGTGTGCAGCACGTAAGTGCCATCGGGCTGCATATGCCAGCTCACGGTGGAATCGGCCATCTGCAGATCCACGTACTTGATCAGTTCGTCGATCTGCTCCGGAGCAGTTATGCGCACCAGAGCCTCCACGCGACGGTCAAGGTTGCGGTGCATCAGATCGGCGGAACCGATGTACACCTCGGGGCCGGACGCCGGACCCTCGCCGATCTGCGGGCCGTCTGCGTTGCAGAAGGCATAGATGCGGGAGTGCTCCAGGAATCGGCCGAGCACCGAACGGACGCGGATGTTCTCCGACAGGCCCGGAACGCCCGGCTTCAGCGCGCAGATGCCACGCTCGACGATGTCGATCTTGACGCCAGCCTGAGAGGCGCGGTACAGCGCGTCAATGGTCTTCTCGTCCACGATCGCGTTGCACTTGATCTTGATCCAGGCTTCCTTGCCGGCGCGGGCGGCGTCCTCTTCGCGGCGGATGCGCTGGATAAGGCCGGTGCGTACGGTACGCGGGGCCACCAGCAGACGGTGGAAGCTGGACTTCGGTGCGTAGCCGGAGAGCTGGTTGAACAGTCGGGTGAGGTCCTGGCCGACTACCGGGTCGCAGGTCAGCAAGCCCAGATCGGTGTACAGACGCGCGGTCTTCGGGTTGTAGTTACCGGTGCCCACGTGGCAGTAACGACGCAGGCCGTCCGCCTCCTGACGCACCACCTCGATGAGCTTGCAGTGGGTTTTCAGACCCACGATGCCATACACCACGTGTACGCCGGCGCGTTCGAGCTTGCGGGCCCAGGCGATGTTGGCGTCCTCGTCGAAGCGTGCCTTGATCTCCACCAGTGCCAGCACCTGCTTGCCGGCGTGGGCTGCGTCGATCAGCGCGTCGATGATCGGCGAGTTGGAGCTGGTGCGGTAGAGCGTCTGCTTGATGGCCAGAACCTTAGGATCCGCAGCAGCTTGTGCCAGAAAGGCCTGGACGGACGTGGAGAAGGAGTCGTAGGGGTGGTGCAGCAGGATGTCGCGCTCGCGGATGGCTGCGAAGATGTCCTGCGCACGGCTCGACTCGACCTCGGCGATCTGACGGTTCGTGGTCGGCACAAACGGGCGGAACTTCAGGTCCGGACGATCCACGCCGCCGAGCTCGAAGAGCACGGTCATATCCAGCGGGCTCGGCAGGCGGTAGACCTCGTCCTGGCTCACGCCGAGCTGGTCGGCGAGCAGCTGGGAGAGGAACGGGCTGGTGGAATCGGTGATCTCCAGACGGATCGGCGGTCCGAAGCGGCGACGCAGCAGTTCCTTCTCCATGGCGTTGAGCAGGTTCTCGGCGTCGTCCTCTTCCACGTCGATGTCCTCGTTACGGGTCACGCGGAAGGAACGGGCTTCCTTGATGATCATGCCCGGGAACAGGGATTCGAGGTGGGCGGCGATGAGCTTCTCCATCGTGATGAAGCCGTAACGCTCGTCCTTGGACTCCTCGTCCGTCATATCGTCCACCGGCACGAGGCGCGGCAGGTTGCCCGGGATCTTGACGCGGGCGAAGTGGGACTTGCCGGAGGACGGGTTTTCCACGATCACGGCAAGGTTGATGGAGCCGCCGGAAATGTAGGGGAACGGGTGGGCCGGGTCCACGGCGAGCGGGGTGAGTACGGGGAACACCTGCTGGCGGTAGTAGCGCGAGAGGCGCTCCTGCTCGGAGGAGGTGAGCTTATCCCACGTCAGCAGAACGATATGTTCCTTCTCCAGTGCGGGCAGCAGCACATCGATGGCGTAGTGCGCGTGCTCATCCTGAAGACGGTGTGCGGTTTCGCTGATGGCGCGCAGCTGCTGGCGTGGGCTCAGGCCCGCGGCGGACGGCACGGCGATGCCCGAGTCGATGCGGCGCTTCAGGCCTGCCACGCGGACCATGAAGAACTCATCGAGGTTCGAGGCGAAAATCGCGGCGAAATTGGTGCGTTCGAGCAGGGGCAGGTCTTCATTCTCCGCGCATTCAAGCACGCGCTGGTTGAACTTGAGCCAGCTCAGTTCGCGGTCGAAGAAGCGGTCCGGAGGCAGCGGTGCCTCGCCTTCCTTATCGACGCGGCGGTCGTTCTTGTCGGTTTCGGCAATATGCTCTGCGATTTGGCTTCGCAGAATTGCCTTTGAGGGTGCGTCAAATATCTGTGCCATAGCCTATATCGTAAGCTTTGCTGTGGCCGGAAACCTAGTGAACGCTCAAAATTCAGGAGCCGTTCATATTGGATTGCCTTGGTGGGGCGTGAAGGGCGTTGTATGTGCGACACGCCGTTGGATTCGCGGAATCGCACATGAGTGAACATCATACGGGTTCGAATTGAACGCTTCTGCTCGTTTGCGGCGGGCGGCGAAGTGCGATTGAACAGTTGCGATAAAAACCGAACATTGCCGGTGTGCGGGTTGCGGGAATCTGCTGTGGTGAATAGATTATGAGGTACAAGAACAACTGAACAGAGCAGAGCCCACAAGTAGTGTATGGTCACGAGGACTGTTACGTTGGACGGGCATTGGAAAGACTTACCGTTACAACGATGATGTTGTGCAGAGATTCTGCTCCAGTAGTTGTTCTTGAGAAGAAAAGGCCCGCTCCGGCGGGCCTTTTCGTTTGTGCGCCGATGGGCGAGGTGAAAATCTGGGGTTATAGGGCTATAGGTTTTTATGGTGTTTTAGACCGGTCAGCACGGCCGCGACTTCGTGTGGTGAAGTTGTTGCCCGTCGATCGTGTGGGTCTCGGTCGTGCTGAGGCCGCATCGCCGAGATTATGGATGGCCTTGGCGGAGGCGGCGCGAGCGTCGAAGGCGTCGGGAATCAAAGACGGGTTTCCACGGAGCGCATCCGTAACGGTGAGGGTGATCAGAACGGCCGCGCGGGCCAGCTCCACGGCGAGTGTGAAATATTGTTTCATGCATAGGGCATGCGTCACGCATGCGGGAAACGTCTCGTGGATGGCTCCATTCCGCCGAACACGCCGTGTGGGCGAGCGGCATGAAGTGCTTCACCCGTCCCCCAGGGAATGTGGGTGTGAAGCTCATCCTAATCGGTGCTGGTCCCGTATTCGTGTTCGTTATCCTCGGATTTGGGGAGTTAACGGGGCTTAGCGAGAGAACGCGGAGTAACTGTGGGGGCAGACTCGGTTACGAGGGGCTGATTTGCGTTACGAGGAAGGCCTATCTGCGTTACGAGGGGCTGTGTCGGGACGAGAACGCCTCCTGTTGGCTCTATGCGTCACCGCCGTTATGCCGTTTTGCGGCATTTGGCGGTTCGGGATACTCGGGTGGCGGCCCCTTGTAACGCAGATGGGTGTTTCGGATGGCGGGAATCCGCCCCTTGTAAGCGGGAAAGGGCCAAAAGCTTGATGAGCCGGTCATGAGGCATGGTGGGGCTCGGCGTTGCGCGGCGGATGGGCGATGCGGATGACCCGATCGGTCGTGGCGGATGCCGTGGAACTGGGGCTTCATGGCAAACCGGCATGCAGCGGTGAAATCGGTGCTTTGCTGTGAATGAGGTGGTGTGAACGGTCTGATCGGCCAGACGTGCCTCGGAATAAGGGGCCTCAGAAGGGTGAGTAGCGCGGTCTGATCGGGTTTTGAAGACACTGCGGAAATCGGTGCTTTCCGGTGAATGAGCAGTTGCGAACGCTCCGCCGTTCAGTGGAACACCCGGTGGGCGGATAGCGCAAGACGCTCCGATCAACCATCCATGGGAACACTGTGGAATCGGCAGCGCTGTGGCACTGATGCGTCAATCGTGTTGAGGCGTCCGCGAACGATGCGGCGGAAGCAAGTCGAAACAGCTACAGTGGTGAGCATGACGGAAATGCAGCGTGCTCCAGAAGGAATGTCGACCAAACCCCGCATCAGGCCCGCCGATGCGGATGACGACCGACCGGTCTCTATTTCCGCGCGTTTGGGACGTTTGCAGTTCCACCATTCCGGCAAATTCCGTGTGCTGCAAGTTGCGGATGTGCAGGATGGGCCGAAAATCGCCAAAGACACGATTACCCTTCTTGAAGCCAGTTTGGATGCCGCTCGCCCTGATGTGGTGATCTTCTCCGGCAATCAGATCGCCGGTTATGATCCGGCGTTCGCAGGATCCTTCCGCAAACGCCGTTGGAGCGAAGAGCCGATCGCTGAATCGGCGCTGGAACAAACTCGCGCTTTGGTGCGTCAAGCTGCCGAACAGTTGACGGCACCGCTTGCCGTTCGCGGCATTCCGTGGGCCATAACCTACGGCAATCATGATTTTCAGTGCGGCCTGAGCAATGCGCAATTGGACGCCATCTACCGTGAACTGCCCGGGTGCGTGAACCCGTCGACTCCATCGATCGCGGCGGGAACGCCAGAAACGCCGGAAGTTGCCAATGCCCGGGAGCCGGTGCTGCCCCAGCAGACCATATATACCTCCAACCCACAGGAGCCGGGCACGTTCGCATTGCCTGTGATGGATATGGGTGGCTCGAAGGTCGCTCTTGGACTGGTTGTGCTGGATTCCGGCGACTATGTGCATGGCGGCGGTTTCGGTACGCCTTCGACGGCGGCCATGGAATTCCTGCGCAAGGTGCCGGGATTGGTCGGTGCCAAATCTGTGGTGTTCCAACATATGCCGCTGCCGGAGTACTACCAGGTGCTCAAGCCGGTGGCGGCCACTGCGGCCTTTGCCATGCAAGGCTATCGTGATCATGCGGATACCTATTACACCTTGGATGATGAGCGTGTGCAGCCCGGCGGCTACCTCGGCGAAGGCATTTCCTGCCCGGACCGTTCAGAGGAGTTTGCGGTATTGCACGACAGTGAAGGCTACGTAGGTGTGGCTGCCGGTCATGACCATCGCAATGGATTCGTGGGCGAGTATGAGGGGTTGCTTTTGGCCGCCACGCCCACGTGCGGGTTCAACACCTATGGCCCGGCCCCGGCCAAGCGCGCCGTGAGGTTGATCGAATTCGACATTCGCCATCCGTATGAGCCGCGCACGCAACTTCTGGAATTCGGTGAGCTTGTGGGCAAGCCCAGCTCGCGTCGCGCATATACCTACGCCGTGAATCAGGCTACTCCCGGTGAAGGTGAAGGCGACGATCTGTTGCGCAGACCATCATTGTGGAGCCAGCTGACCGGATTATTCAAGTAACTGCATAGCCATTGCGGTGGTCGGCTGTCAAAACTGGCAGGAAAACCTCGCTGGCGATGGTGTGGGCGAAGCTGTTATGCCAAACGCTGGCAGGCCGCCGCTCATAAGCAAGATTATTGAAGCCTCGCAGCCACCAGCTGGCAGAACTGCTTCATTTCCGATGCCATTGACAAAGGGAGCATGCCAAAAACTGGCACGCTCCCTTCGCTATTCCATATCTGAATGTATGTCCGAAACGGTATTCCGTGCTGGCTCGGCGAATCAGCAAAACCGGGCGGATCAGTAGAATCCGCAGAGCCGCCGAACCGGGCGGATCAACCGAATCAGCCGTTCAGCGAACCGCCTTGACCAACGCCTCGGTCAGGTATTTGCCAGCGGCCATCACCAGCGGTGCGTAACGGCGTCCGGGGGCGGCGCCCATACGCCCGGTCGGGCCGGAAATCGAGATCGCCGCAATGACCTGTCCAGACGCATTGCGGATCGGCGCGGAAATCGAGCACACGCCATCTTCACGCTCGTTGACCGATTCGGCCCAGCCACGCTTGCGGACTGCGGCCAGCTTGGTCGCGGTGAACTTGGCGTGACGCAGTCCCTGATGAAGACGGTCGGAATCCTCCCAGGCCAGCAGAATCTGTGCAGCGGAGCCGGCCTCCATGGACAGCATGGCACCCACGGGAATGGAATCGCGCAGACCGGAGGCGCGCTCTACGGCGGCAATGCACACACGCTGATCGCCCTGACGGCGGTAAATCTGTGCGGATTCGCCGGTGCGGTCCAGCAAGGTCTGCAGAATCGGGCCGGCGGCGGTCAGCAGACGGTCCTCGCCGGCGGCTGCGGCGAGCTCGGCGAAACGGGAGCCCAGTACGAAACGACCGTGCTGATCGCGCAGCACGAAACGATGGCGCTCAAGTGCGATTGCCAGACGATGTGCGGTGGGGCGGGCGAGGCCGGTGGCGGCGACCAGCTGGCCCAGGGTGGAAGGGCCGGACTCCAGCGCATCAAGAATCTTCACGGTCTTGTCAAGTACGCCGACGCCGGAATGAATCTCTCCGTCGTCCTTCGAGGCTGTCGTATCGCCCTGTTCGGGGGCGGTCAAATTGTTGTCAAGCGGTTCTTCTTCGGAATCAGTCATAATAGAGGCGATTATGCCATCTCACATAGTGAAATACCAAATCGAGGAAGTGTCTCACGAGGTGATCATGCGCGTGCGCGGGTTGCGATAGGACGATCTCGGTACGATTGACATCGATGATCCGTCGATAATCCGTCGGCAGTCTGTCGATAGAGCGTCGGCAGCGCGACGACAAAGCAACGTATTTTTACCCCTGCTTTATAGGTATCTCAATATCCGGCCTGTGCATGGCCGCCCCTATCGGGACCACTTAGGCTATTACCACGAACAAGGCGCGAACACAATACCTCGCGCGGAATTTTTTGGAGGAAACGCTATGGGAACGACACTGGCCGAGAAGGTCTGGGCCGATCATCTGGTGCGCAAGGGCAGCGACGGTGCGCCCGATCTGCTGTACATCGACTTGATGCTGATGCACGAGGTCACCAGCCCGCAGGCATTCGAGGGTCTGCGTCTGGCCGGCCGCAAGCCGCGTCATGTCGATCAGCTCATTGCCACCGAGGATCACAACACCCCTACTGTGGATATCGATCGTCCGAATCCGGATGAAACCAGCGCACTGCAGCTGACCACGCTGGAAAAGAACTGCAAGGAATTCGGCGTGCGACTGCACCCGCTGGGCGACGCCGATCAGGGCATCGTGCACGCCTTCGCCCCGATTCTGGGTCTGACCCAGCCGGGCATGACCATCGTGTGCGGCGACTCGCATACTTCCACCCATGGTGCGTTCGGCGCGCTGGCGTTCGGCATCGGCACCTCCGAGGTGGAGCATGTGATGGCCACGCAGACGCTGTCTCTCAAGCCGTTCAAAACCATGGCCATCAACGTCAATGGCAAGTTGCCGGCGGACGCCACGGCCAAGGACATCATTTTGGCGATTATCGCCAAGATCGGCACCGGCGGCGGCCAGGGCTACGTGATTGAGTACCGCGGCGAGGCCATTCGCAACCTCACGATGGACGAGCGCATGACCGTGTGCAACATGTCCATTGAGGCCGGTGCCCGCGCTGGCATGATCGCGCCTGATGAGACCACGTTCGAATACCTGAAGGGCCGCCCGCACGCGCCGGAAGGCGAGCTGTGGGACAAGGCCGTGGCGTACTGGAAGACGCTCAAGACCGACGACGACGCCGTATTCGACAAGGTGGTGGATATCGACGCCACCAAGCTCGGACCCTATGTGACGTGGGGCACCAACCCCGGTCAGGGTCTGCCGATTACCGCCGACGTGCCGGATCCCGCCACGATCGCCGACGCCACCGAGCGTTCCGCCGCCGAGCGCGCGATCAAGTACATGGGCCTGAAGCCCGGCATGCCGATCAAGGACATCGCGGTGGACACCGTGTTCATCGGCTCCTGCACCAACGGCCGCATCGACGATCTGCGTCAGGCCGCCGCGATTATGAAGGGCCATCACAAGGCCGATTCGATTCACCGCGTGCTGGTCGTGCCGGCATCCTCCCGCGTGCGTCTGGAAGCGGAGAAGGAAGGCCTTGACAAGGTATTCAAGGACTTCGGCGCCGAGTGGCGTAACGCCGGTTGCTCGATGTGCCTCGGCATGAACCCGGACAAGCTGGTGCCGAACGAACGCTCGATTTCGACCTCGAACCGTAACTTCGAAGGCCGTCAGGGCAAGGGCTCGCGCACGCATCTGGCTTCGCCGGCTGTGGCCGCCGCCACCGCCATTCGCGGTACGATTTCGTCTCCCGCCGATCTGTAAAGGACTGTTGATTATGGAAAAACTCACTACTTTGACCGGTGTGGGCGTGCCGCTGCGTCGCTCCAATGTGGATACCGACCAGATCATTCCGGCCGTGTTCCTGAAGCGCGTGACCAAGTCCGGATTCGATGATGCCCTGTTCTACGCCTGGCGCCGCGACCCGAACTTTGTGCTGAACCAGCCGGAATATGCCGGCAAAGGCCAGATTCTGGTGGCCGGCCCTGAGTTCGGCATCGGCTCTTCTCGTGAGCACGCCGTGTGGGCCCTGCATGATTACGGTTTCCGCGTGGTGATCGCGCCGAGTTTCGCCGACATTTTCTACGGCAACACCGCCAAGAATGGTGTGCTGGCCGCCATCATGCCGCAGGAATCCGTCGAGCTGCTGTGGAAGCTGCTCGAAGAGGAGCCGGGCCGTGAGATGACCGTCTCGCTGGAGACCCGCACCGTCACTTGCGGCGATGTGACTTTGCCGTTTGAGGTGAACGATTACGTGCGTTGGCGTCTGATGAACGGCTACGACGACATTGATCTGACGCTGCAGCATGAGGACGATATCGCCGCCTACGAGAAGATGCGCGCCGAAAAGTTCCCGTTCAAGCCCAAGACCATTCCCGCCAAGCACTGGCCGGAAGAGCAAATCCAGTCCGCCCGCGAACCGGAAACTTCTGATTGGGCAGGCCCGTTGGCCGATCGCGGCATTATTTAGCCGCGATCAGGCCGCAGGAAAGCACGGTGTGCTTTCCGCAGGGCCTGCGCCGAGCTACGGCAGCAGCGAGGCCAACATTGAGCCTCGCTCGCAGAGCGAGTCCGTAATTGATGGCCGAACCGTGAAGCGGACAGTCCTGTGGACTGTCCGTAGGTGAGGCCTGAGTGAGGCGGTAGCCGAGCGAGGGTAAGGATTGAGTCTTGCCGTGAGGCAAGTCTTTAGTTGCTGGACCGAAGGGGAACCGTGAAGCGGACAGTCCTGTGGACTGTCCGTAGGTGAGGCCTGAGTGAGGCGGTAGCCGAGCGAGGGTAAGGATTGAGTCTTGCCGTAAGGCAAGTCTTTGATTGTTGGCTGATCGCGGCATTATTTAGCTTGCGATCGTTTGGTTTTTGCATTGAGGTGATGATGGTTGCTGACCATCATCACCTTTGTTGTTTGAGCTGGGTTTGTGGGTTTGCTTGGGCTGGACTGAAGCTCGGGGGAACGGCCCTTCTGCCTATCGTTGGGAAGACCTATACTTTTCCCTGTATGCAACGATGCTCTCGGATGTGGTTTAGGCCGGGAAAATCATGACATAAGTTTGGAGAGACGATGTCGAAGAACATCACACGACGATTGGCCGGAATCGCTGCTGCCGTGGCGAGCCTTGCCATGCTGTTCTGCGTGCTGCCCGCGCAGGCGGCGGATGCAAGCCTGAGCACGGACGCCGGCGCCAATGCCAATGTAGTGCAGGCGTTGAAATACGTGCAGGACCTGAATGCCTTGCGCGCTCGTACTGATCGCCGCGCACTGACCAAGGAACAGATTGCCGCGGCTCAGAAGGCCGATAACAATTCCTCGATGACCGCTAGTCAGATTCCGGATGGCGTTGCCGACGGCTCTGCCGTGTCGGCGCTGAAGGTCAACAGCGATGTAATGAAGTGGGCGCAAACGCGTGCCGAGGAGATGGCACAACGCGCGGTAAGCAACCCCCAAACACCGTTGTCCCATGACAATATGACGAATGGTCGCCCGTCTTGGTTCGGCAACTACAGCAATCCTATGGGAACGTATTATTTCGGCCCGGAGGCCTTGGCTATCGGCTTCCTCGGCTATAACTCGTACAACCCGGTTGATTCGTGGTACAGCGAGCTGAACTACGAAATCGAACATCCGAACGCTTCCGCCGATGACTTGGCCTATTACCGTCAGGGCTATGGCCATTACCTGACCGAAGTGTTCCCCTATGCTGATATCGCCGGCATTGGCGTGTCCGTGGTTCCGAGCGGTCGTTGGAAAGGTGCGATTGTCACCGTGCTGGAAATCGCTCAGAGCAACGGCAATACCACCGGCACCACGCAGACTCCTGAAGAGGCTCTCGCAGGACTGCGCAGCATCCAGTCGGTCACCAACCCGGCCGCCATCACCGTGGAATCCGGCACCGCCAAGCCGACGAACCTGCCGGCTACGGTATCCGTGACGTACGATGACGGCACCGCCGGCCAGGCTGCCGTGACGTGGAATGTGCCGGATAACTGGAACGCCGATCGCAAGCAGCGCACGCTGACCGTGACGGGCACCGTCGCCGGTACCAGCAAGACCGCTTCGTTGAAGCTCACCGTCAAGGCCGCCAGCATCACCGGCGTCACCGCGAACAGCGACACCAAGGTCACCACCGCTTCCGGCACTGCGCCGAGCTTGCCGTCCACCGCTACCGTCGCTTGGTCGAACGGCAGCTTCGACAACAATGTTGCTATCACATGGGATGCCAACGATTCCTACAAGAAGCGCGAGGGTGCCACCTACTCGCTGAACGGCAAGGTCGGCGATACCGGCAAGACGGTCACCGCACAGGTCACCGTCACCCCGGCCACCGCCACCAAGGCCGCCAGCCCGGCCACGACCACCGTGGTCAAGGGCGGCGCACTCGGCTCCATCCCGACCTCCAAGGTGACTTGGTCCAATGGCGACGTCACCGATGAGAACATCGTCTGGGACGCCGGCAAGAACCCGTCTGCCGCCAACTTCGACGAACTGGGTGATCAGACCTTCACCGGCAAGGCTCAGGGTCTGCCCGTCACGTGGAAGGTCACCGTGGTGGATGCCAAGGTGACCAAGGTCTACAACCCGGCCGCCATCACCGTGGAATCCGGCACCGAACCGCAGTTGCCCGCGACCGTGAAGGCCGATCTGGACAACGGCAAGAAGGGTCAGGATGTGCCGGTGACTTGGGCCGCCGTGCCGAACACGTGGAAGGACCGCAACGGTGGTTCCTTCGAGGTCAAGGGCGTGGCCAACGGCCAGTCCGATCAGACCGTGACCATCAAGGTGACCGTCAACCCCGCCAAGGCTACAGGCGCCACGTTCACCGACGGCACCACGGAAACCGCAGTGACCACCGACTCCGGTACGAACCCGGCTTCCAAGCTGCCGAAGACCGCCAAGCTGGCATGGTCCAACGGCGACACCACCAACGCAACCATCACTTGGGAATCCAAGGATGACTACAAGAACCGTGCGGGTGGCCAGTACGATCTGACCGGTACCGCGGAAGGCTTCAAGCTCACCGCACATGTGACCGTGAACGCGGCCACCGTGACCGGTATCGCCCAGCCTCAGGAGGTCACCGTTGGCGAAGGCGTCAAGCCGGCCATTCCGGCCACCGTCAAGGCGACCTGGTCCAACGGCGACAAGTCCGACGAGACCATCGTCTGGAATGCCGACGCCGATCCGAACGCGGCCTCCTTCGAGACGGCCGGCGATCAGACCTTCACCGGTACCGCCGCAGGCAAGGCCGTTACGTGGAAGGTGACCGTGGTGAAGGCCACCATCACCGGCGTTGACAACGCGACTGCCGAAACCGCAGCCGGAAAGGTGCCGACGCTGCCCGCAACCGTGAACGCACACTGGTCGAACGGCGCTGCTGATACGCAGGTCGCCGTGACGTGGAACACCAACGGTGTGGACTTCTCCAACCGTTCCGGCGCGGACAAGACCGTCAAGGTGCTCGGCTCCGTTGAAGGCTGGAACGGCACGGTTGAGGCTGATGTCACCGTGCACAGCGCCACGGTCACCGGTGCGGTGGTTGACGGCGAAACCACGCTGACCACGCCTTCCGGCACCGATCCGTCCGCCGAGTTCCCGAAGAACGCCAAGGTCTCTTGGAGCGACGGCGGCTCGGACACCACCGAAGCCATCGTGTGGAACACGTTCACCGACTACACCAAGCGCGAAGGCGGCACCTTCGACGTGAAGGGCACGGTGGAAGGCCAGACCGTCACCCTGAAGGTGACTGTGGAGCCTGCCACCCCGTCCAACGTGGAGCAGAGCCAGTTCGAGCTGACCACCACGGTCGGCACCAAGCCGGAGCTGCCCGCACAGATCAACGTGGTGTGGTCCAACGGCGATAAGGTTCCCGCCGCAGTTGAGTGGGAAGCATATGATGCCGCGCTGATCAACAAGGCCGGTACGTTCGAGGTGCAGGGCAAGGTCGGCAGCGAGGAATTCCCCGTCACCGCTACCGTGACTGTGAAGAAGGCCGAGGCTAAGCCGCAGCCGACCACACCGAAGGGCGATACCACTGCCAAGGGCGACACTGCCAACAACACGACTACCAATACCGCCAAGAACAAGCTGAGCAATACTGGTACGAATGTGGCCATTATCGCCGCTGCCGTGGTGATTCTCGCTGCCATCGCCGTGGTGGTGCTGACCGTCGCCAAGCGTCAGCGTCACTGATGCCAGTACGATATCGGCTGAGTAATCGGCACTGATCATCGGCCGATTATCGGCATCGACTGAAGGGTCTTCCGGGTCCACCGGAAGGCCCTTTGTCGTAAGTTTGGTTTCGCTCGACCGCTCACTGTCCGTCGAACCAGCGGGCGAGGGTCTCGGCATCCTTGCGATCGAGGAACAGGAAACGCAGCTCGCTGATGCCGTTCATGACGAACAACAGCATCCGCACACTGAAGATGCCGCGCGGCTCACGCCACAATGTGGTCGATCGCTTGAACGACTGCACGCGCGAGCGACGGGTCACCATCATGAATGTATTCAATGTGCTTGCGCCCGAAACCACTATGCGATTCGGCAGCACGGCAATGTCACGGACCGGTGCTGGTGCAGTCTCAGGCGAGGAGGAGGCGTCGAGGGTCTGTTGGACGGGCGCGGACGGGGATTCCTGCCCGACTTTGCGCAAGTGTTCGTCGGCAATTGCATACCCCTCTTCCCGGCACTTGAGCCAACGACAGGCAACCAGCCATAATCCGCATGCCAAAGGTACGAATAACAGCCACCAGGGCCATCCGAGCCCCGGCAAAGCAAGCGATGTACGCCATGCGGTTGCCGCGGCGGCATTTGATCCAAGCCAGACCAATGCCATCGCAGCCAACGTCGATATCACTGGCATCGTGAGGTAATACCGCAGCAGACCGCGGCCGGTATGTCGGATTGTCAGGCCATGTGCGGAATCCGGTTCCCGCACGTCCCATTCCGGCAGCATATCGTGCAGCACCGTATAGACCCGGCGCGTGCCAATCACCGGTAGAATACGGGCTGCGGAAATGGCGTTTTCTTCGTTTCCCTCACCGGTTGAGGAGCTTAATCCCAAACCCACCGAACACAGGCCGAACGGCCGGCGCAGCAGCGACTGCCGGATAATCACCGTCTGAATTCGACTGATCGGAATCGTGGATGTACGGCGTGTGAACAGCCCCCGTACCACCACTAGATCGTCGCCGCGACGCCACACTTCGAAACCATAGAATCGCAGCAGCGAGGTGACGATGCTCACCACCATCAGCGTCATCACACAGACCAACACCAGCATCACGACGGACAGTACGCCGCCTGTCAATGCGTCGCCCACCGACTGTTCGGCCCGACGTACCAGACTTTTCGGCACAATCTCCTGTATCTGCTGTATGAATCCGTATACCACGAATGCGGCTGCCAAGAATCCGAGATCGGTGATGGCGGACAGCAGGATATCCTTCACCGAGGCGCGAAACACCGGAGTCCGGCCACGCGAGTCCGCGGACGGTGCGGACTTGCCGACGCACGCAATGGGCCCGGCTGTGTAGGCGGGATCATAGGTCGCGTTGCGGTTGGGTGACGTGACAGTCGTGTGGGTCTGCGCTGTGTGGGTCTGCGCTGCGCTGGTCTGCACTGTGCGTGCCCGCGTGCGTAACTGCTCCAGCTCCAGTTGCAGTACTGCAGGCACGGCAGTCAATCGGATATCCGCATCTGCCGCACCTGCCGCCGAAACGGTGAGCTGTACGACGCCGAATGGCTGCAGATACGCCGGTGACGAACTGTTGATGGCATGGATCGAGCCGTAGCTGATGGTGCGATGCTTGCGAAACAGCAGCCCGGATGTGAACGAGAGATTGTCCGAACCAAGCTGGTAACGGGTGGTCGACCATTCGACGATGGGAGGGATCAGCGCGGCGACGATGGCCAACGCCAAAGCCAGCACGATGATCGTACCGCTTAACTCCCGGCGCAGAATGACCAGAAACGTGATGAACAGACCGATGATGCCGCGCACTGAGGAAACCATCGCCACGATGAGCCCGGCCGGGTGCAGCATGCGCCAAACGGTGACGGGCTGGCCGTTGGATTGGCTGTTGGGCCGGCTGTTGGATTGGCTGTTGGGCCGGTCGCCGGCCGGGCTGCTGCTGCCCACGGATGTGCTGTACTGACCGTCTGCCATCACAGATCGTCCTTTGCCATGGCCACACGTTCGGTGATCAGCGCCACCATGCGTTCGGCTTCGGCGGTGTCCAGCGCGGCGATTTCATGCTCGTCGGCCGCCGTGTGCACCACCACGGTGGTCAGACCGAAATGCCGTTGCACCGGATTCTGCTTGGTGTCCACATGCTGCACACGTGTGTATGGCGTGGTGATGGAGCGCCGGAACAACCAACCTTTGCGAGTGGCGAGATCGCGCTCGCCGATACGGAATCGCGTGAAGGCGTAGAGGTACTTGGTTTGCAGCGGCTGAAACGCAAGATCCAACACCGCATAGGTTGCCGCCAATGCGACGATAAGCCGCTGCCAGACTCCCCACCAGCCGTTTGCAACGCATACGATGGCGACTACGGCGCAGACCGCCAGCCATATGCCGGTTTCAATCGCTTCGTTGATCAGCCACACCGTGCGTATTCGCGGTGGCAACGGTCGCCAGCCGGCGTCGATCGGTGCTGTGAAGTTGGCGGCACTGCCCGCGGTGTGCGCGCTGCCTTTGGGCTCTTCAGGCTCCATTGCCGTACTCCTCTCGTTCTGGTCTGTGCTGTACCCAACCATATCCAGTCCGGCAGGTGTTCCGGCGCGATCGGTCCACAGATGTTGACCGAAGCGCCTCTCCGCTGGACGGGAACGGGTATTTGCGGTTGAGTGGAGCGTAACGAGAAAGGGATTGACGATGAACGATGGTGATCACGCTCCGCAGGACCCGCGGATTCCACAGGGGCCGCACAGTTCTCATCATGGCGCAGTACGACCGAACGGCAATCCGTACGTGGCGGGCCGATCCTTTCCTAATCCTTATGTGACAGGTCCGGTGCCCGGGCAAGGCAACGCGGACACCCCGCCGCTGTGGGCGCCGTGGTATGGCATCGGGTTCGGCAAAGCCATCGTGCGATTCTTCCGCAAGACGTTCTATTTTCACGGTCGGGCGTCCCGTGGCGAATACTGGTGGGCCCAGCTGCTCTTCATCCTGCTGAATATGGGCTTTGCCTATGCTGCGTATGGCATAGGCATGTTGATGGGCATCAGCAATGCCGGCAGTGACGGCGTCTTCGGTTCGCCGCTCGACGATTTCGCCAACAACGCGCAGCTGGTACCCCAGGCGTTGCTGTTTGTATCGAATCTGTCGTTGTCTGTACGTCGTCTGCACGACGAGAATCGACGTGGCTGGTGGGTGGTGTTGCCCACGCTACTGCAGTTTGTCGGTTTGATTGCAGTGGTTGTTTCCGTCGTGGTGGGAAATGTGTCCGGTGATGGATCGTCGTCGGCTTTCGCGCAGACCATGGTCGTGGCGATGCTGTTGTGCTTCGGCGCGCTGCTGATGTCGGTCATCATCTCGATCACACTGATGATTGGCCCCAGCAATCCGCTGGGTACGCGATTCGACCGGCCCGGCGCAGGCTGGGGATTGGGGCGGCGCTGATGGTAGGTAGACGATCGGGGCGATTGACGCAGTCCGCGCAATCCGCGCAGTCGGCGCAATCGGTGAGTGAGGCACGTGCCGGACTTGACGCCGCACGAGCCATGTGGCGTCGCTGGATGGTATGGTTCCGCGAGCCGCATTTTCTGGAGAAAACAAGCCTGTGTACCGGCGTGGCGATGGTGGTAACGCTGATCATCATGCCGCCGGATTCTCCGTTGCAGATGTTGTTTGCGCTTGGATGGCTGGTATTGGTGGCTATGCTGCCGTTCGCACCACGTACGTTGTGCATCATCGGCCCGGTGCTGTGCCTGATCGCCTCCGCAATGCCTCATCCGGGGTGGTGGACGGCCGGTGATTTCCTATTGATTGCGTCGTTCCTGTGCATCGGATATACGTTGCCGCGCTGGCCGGCGATCGGTATGCAGGTGGGCTATGCGGTGCTGGACGGCATCGGTGCCGCCTGGTTCGCTTTCCCCTCGCTGGGCGGCGGGCTCATCCGCGGTGTTATCGAGGCGCTGAACGATCTCAATCGGCAAACGATGGCCGAAGACGGCATGACGATTGCATCGCATGCCGAAGCGGCGTTGCCGCAGTATTCGCTGGTGGTGTTTGTGGCAACACTGGCGTTGGACCTGATGGTGTTGGGCTTTCTGCGCGTATTCGGCACCGCATTCCGGCGCACTGCCGAAGCCGACGCGCGCGCCGAACGCACCGAATTGTTGCTCGGGCGCATCACCCGTGAGCAGGAATTAGCCCATGTGATTCACGATTCGGTGGCCAACGACATGTCCACCATCGCGATGTTGGCATGGCGTGCGAAAGCCATGGATGACGACGCCGAATTGCTGGACGCGATCTACGCGCGCTCGCATCATGCATTGGACCGTGTGCATGAAGTAATCGATGTGCTCAACGGCAAGCGGGAGCTGGAGGAGCTGCGCGCGGGTGTCGCGGGAGCGGGCGTTTCAGGAGAGGCATTCGGGGCCGATCATGAGGCCGGGGTTTCGGATATGGCTGATATGGCTGATATGACTGAGGCCGAATCTGTGGCATCCGCAGCCGATCGGACTCCAATCGATGCGCACGTCGAAAAATACGTAGAGGATCAGGATCGCGCGATGAGCATGTTGGGGCTGCATGGCGTGAGTCGGTTGCACGCGGTACCGGGGGTGATGGTATCTGCTGCCGTGCAACGGGCGACGATGGGGCTGCTGGAAGAGATATACGCCAATATCGTGCGGCATTGCGCATTGGAGGACCAATCGGATGACGGTGCCGGTCGTACCTTGAATGATGACGAACCGGCCTATAGCCTGTTCATCGACATCACGCAAGAAGGCATCCGAATCAATGAAATCAATATGATCGCCGACGAATCGCAGACGTTGGTGCATCAGCATCGTCAAGGTCGCGGTCTGACCATGCAGCGCGCGACCATCGAGGCTCTTGGCGGCACGCTCAATACCAGTGCCCAAGACGGTACATGGACACTCGGCGCGGAGATTCCGCTTGCTTAACGGCTCTCCTTTGGCCCAGCAATTAAGGACTGGCCTTCGGCCAGGCTCAATCCCACCTTCGCTCGGCTGTCGCCTCGCTCAGGCTGAGCCTACAAACAGTCCACTGGACTGTTTGCCTAACGGCTCCCCTTCGGTCCAGCAATTAGGGACTGGCCTTCGGCCAGACTCAGACCTACCCTCGCTCGGCTATCGCCTCACTCGGGCTGAGCCTACAAACAGTCCACTGGACTGTTTGCCTAACGGCTCCCCTTCGGTCCAGCAATTAGGGACTGGCCTTCGGCCAGACTCAGACCTACCCTCGCTCGGCTATCGCCTCGCTCAGGCTGAGCCTACAAACAGTCCACTGGACTGTTTGCTTAACGGCTCAGCCATAACGCTATGGCATGGGCTAGGGAGTGGGCGCCTAGTTTGTCTACGGCTCGGTGGGCGTGGGTTCGGACGGTGGAGGCGGTGACTCCCCACTGGGCGGCGATCTGATCGTAGGTCAGTCCGCGGGAGAGCAGATGCAGTGTCTCGGCTTCTTTGGCACCGAGTTTAGGTGCTGGGCGGCCGTCGTTATCCATTCCGTTGCCATGGTTGGCCGTCGTGCCGTCCACCAGCATACGGTGTGCGTCGCTCGCCGTATGAAATTGCAATGGCGCGGATGCCGCAGCGCGCATAGACGGCGGAACAAACGTGCCGCCGGCCGCGACCGTACGCAACGCTTGCGCCAACTGCGGAATATCGGCCTTGGATGCGATGCCTTGCGCCCCGGCTGCAGCAATGCGCTCAGCGTATGTTTCCACGGTGAACGCGGTGATGCCGAGCAACAGCACCCGATCCGTGCGCGAACGAATCGTACGGCACACGCTGACGCCAGTCGCATCGCCAAGTGACATATCCACCATCAGCACTCGTGGACGAGTCTGCGGATCCAGTGCCATTCGCACCGCTTCATCGGCCGTGCCTACGCCCCACATCCATCGCGCGGTAGACATCAGCTGCGGCAAAATCCCCTGCAATGCCAACAGCGCCATACGATCGTTATCCACAGCCGCCACCAAAACCGGCGAGGTTGTGTCCTTCCCCTGCTCAACGCTCATGCGCACCATCCTAGTAGGAGTCTCTCGTGGACATCTGCGGACATCATCACGATTCGCTCAGGAAGAGTGGATAGGTTGGAACGCATGAGCATGAACGAGCAGCAATCCGGGCAACCGCAGATACCGGCTCCGGCACAGCCTTCGCAGTGGGATTCGCAGGAGAATCAACGCGCGCAGCGCAACCAAGATCAACAGTCGCCTCTACCAAACATGTCGCGAGAAACATCGGCTCACAACCAACGTATTGGCCGGCCTCAGCCATCGCGCTCTCAGGGGCTCGACTTTATTGTGCAGCCAGACCAACAGCGGTACGGGCAGCCTGTGCCCTCGCCGCAATACGGCAACCCACAGTACAACGCCGGTACGTATGGTGCCGGGCCTTACGATAGCGGTCAATATGGTGGTGGACAGTATGCTGCCGCGCCGCAGTACGGCTATGGTCAGCCTTACTATCCGAATCCATACGGCTCGTCTGCTCCGGTCGGTCCATCGGTCCCGGCGTATTCCTACGGTCCGGCGCGGTCCTATCAACCTCAGCCGCAGCTGCAATCCCAAGCGCAACCGCAAACGTACATTCCATACTGGGCTGCAGTGCCGGTTCAGCCGATCGACCTGCGCAAAGCGTGGCGGACGTGGCGGCGCAAAGTCACCAATCGCGCGATGGGCTTGACCCTGGCGTATCAAGGCATGATGTACGTCGGCGCCATCGCCGCGTCCATCGTGGCGCTTATCGCCGCTTCGGTGACCGGCAAACAGGACCTCGGCACCAGCTGGGATGGCATTATCAGCTTGGTATCCGTGATTACGGCATTCGGTTTCCTGCTGTTGATGCGCCACCGCGACATCATCACCCGCGAATTCTGGCTCGGTGGCAGTCATGTGGACACGTATGGCGAACCGAATCAGCGTGGGCGCATCAGCCAGTACGGCGGCGGTCGCATGCGTCCTTTATGGTTCCTGGCGTTCATTGCGCTGGGGCTCGGCGTGCAAGGCGTGGTGACATTGGTGCAGCTCGCTTTCGCGATGGTCGGTGCCGATCTGGCCTCGCCCACCTCCGAAAGCATCAATGAATCCGCGGTGACCGTAAGCATGTGGCTGTATATCGGCTTAGTTGGACCGATCTGTGAGGAAGTGCTGTTCCGCGGCGTGCTGATGAAAGAGCTGAAGCCGCTCGGCCGCAACTTTGCGATCATAACGTCCGCGCTGGCGTTCGGCCTGTTCCATGATGACGTGGTGCAGGGGACCTTCGCCTTCCTGTTCGGCCTGATTCTAGGCTTTGTGGCCATGGAATACTCGCTGATCTGGTCGATCGCGCTGCACGTGTTCAACAATGCGATTCTTTCCGGCGTGATCGATACGTGGCTGGCAGGCTACCTTGACAGCACCGGGTACGCTATATATTCGATCGCGCTCGCCCTGATCGGTGTCATTGGGGCGTTGATCGTATTTGCGTTCTGGGGGCGGGGCCTGCGGCAATATCGTCGCGATAATCGCAGCGTATCGGGCACTTACGCGGCGTGGGCGTGCCCGACGTTCATCATTTTCGTGGTGATCAACGCTGTGATGGCGGTGCTTTCGTTCGCTGCGGCGATGATCGGATGAGGATTTTGAGGCTGGTCAGGCATCGATTTCGCCTGAGGTGATTCCGACAACGAAGATATCGGGCGTGGGCTGGCCGGCGGTGGCTTATGGTTGATTCATGAGTGATTTCGAGCCGTTCTACGATGTGAACCGCACCTATGAAGACAACTATGCATGTGGCCCGTTCGGAGCATTCGCCGCTGCGCTGGAGGGGAAGGGCGTTTTGCCTGTAGCCGATGGCAGCAGCTCCGGCTCCAATGCCTCCTCGACAACGGCCTCCACATTCCTGGGGCAGCCGGTGAATTTGGCGTTCGGTATTCCCGCGGGTCCGTTGCTCAACAGTCGTTACACCACAGCGGCTTTCCGTATGGGATTCGATTTGGCCACGTACAAAACCGTGCGTTCGCGTGCGTGGGGCTGCAACCCGTTCCCGAATGTGCTGGCCGTGCACCCGAAGTCGGCGGACGGCCAGCTGACCCCCGGCAGCGCTGAGCTGGACGAAGGCGTGCTGGCGGATACGAACTATGAGCTGCCGATTTCCATCTCCAACAGCTTCGGTGTGCCCTCGCAGGATCCGGACGTCTGGCAGCCGGATATGAGGGCCGCCATTGCCGCGGCCGGCCCGGGGCAGGTGCTGGTGCCGAGTTTCCAAGGTTCTCGTGTGGAAGGCATGAGCGAGGAGGACTATATCGCCGACCATGCCACTACGGCCCGATTGGTCAAGGAAACCGGCGCGAAGCTGATGGTGATGAACACCAGTTGCCCGAATGAGGGACATAACCGTTTGCTGTGCCATAACCCGTTGCTTGTGGGTCGCATTACGGAGGCCGTGAAACAGGAAATCGGCGATACGCCGCTGATGATCAAGCTGGCGTTTATTCCCAGCGATGATGATTTGGAGCTGATGGTGCGTTCCACCGTGGGCCGTGGCACCGTGCAGGGCTTCAGCACGATCAACACGATTTCCGCGAAGTTGGTGGATAAGGACGGCAATCAGGCGCTTCCGGGTGCCGGTCGCGATCGTTCCGGCGTGTGCGGCAGCGCGATTCGGGGTGCCGGCCTGGAAATGGTGCGTCGCTTGGCTGCGTTGCGTGAGCGTCTTGGGCTTGATTTCGCCATCAATGGCGTGGGCGGTGTGGTTTCGCCCGCCGATTACGAGGCGTACAAGCAGGCTGGCGCGGATTCGGTGATGTCCGCCACCGGAGCCATGTGGGACGCCGAATTGGCCCACAAGATCAAGGCGGCTCTCTGACACCGTTACGGACGTCTTCGTCGTCCTCGTCCTCGTCCTCGTCCCCGTCCCCGTCCCCGTCCCCGTCCTCATCCCCCGCGAATATGTACCACTGACGAACAGTGAGTGGTACATATTCGCGAAAGGGCGAGGAATGGGGCTGTGACTATGGAGTCTATGGAGTCTCTGAGGCCTCTGAGACTCCATAGACTCCATAGACTCACCGTTCGGGTCTTCTCGCGAAAAAGGCGCGCTGAGTGATGGTCAGCGCGCCTTTTTCGCAAAGAGGCCGTGCCGGAACGCCGGAACGTCGAAACGGCAGGACGGTCG
This sequence comes from Bifidobacterium olomucense, assembly GCF_012932375.1. Taxonomy (GTDB): domain Bacteria; phylum Actinomycetota; class Actinomycetes; order Actinomycetales; family Bifidobacteriaceae; genus Bifidobacterium; species Bifidobacterium olomucense. The sequence goes on from NZ_JAAIIG010000005.1 coordinate 157,614, forward strand.
GGGCGTCCGAAACGGCAGGAACAGCTCAAGCAGAGCGGTGAAACGCTGCGATCTACTCGGCTGCGGCCTTCATGGCCACGGCACCCACGTAATAAACCGGCTTATCGAAGTTGGGCTGGAACAGGAAGTCCACGTTGGCCAGCTGATCGACAGTGAACCCGGCCTGAATCGCCATGGAGATCACGTTCGCGGCACCGGAGATGTCCGCCTTCGAGCAGAACTGGCCACCCTTGACCTGACGGGTTTCCGGATCCCACGTCAGGATCGAGGTGACTGGCGTGGTGGTGAGCATGAAGTCCGGGCGGTAGTCATCCACCAGCTCGGTTTCGCGTACCGTGAGCCCGCGGCGCTCGGCACCGGCCTTCGTCAGACCCGATGCGGCCAGAGACAGATCATACAGCTGTACGGCCGAAGTGGCCTGCGTTCCCATATACTTCACGGTCGGCGTTTCGATGTTGCGTCCGACAAGCAGACCCTGACGCACGGCGTTGGTGGCCAGCGGTATGTAGTCGTGCTTGCCGGTCGGGTTGTAGAACACGGTGGCCGAGTCGCCGGCGGCGTACACGTCCGGCACGGAGGCCTGCATGTAGTCGTCCACAATGATCGCGCCGTTCGGCAGCATATCCACCTTGCCCTTGAGCAAGTCGGTGTTCGGCAGGAAGCCGACTGCGAGAATTGCCATCTCGGCCGTGTACTCGCCCTTTTCGGTGACCACGGTGACGGTATTGTCCGGATTGTCGCGGAATTCCACCACTTTCTGGCCGAGCGCAAGCGTCACGCCGTGTTCCTCGAATGCGGCGGCCACCTGATCGGTGATGGCCTTATCGAAGTTGTTGGCCAGCGGGCGGTCCAAACCGTCCACCAGCGTGGTCGTCACGCCGGTCAGGCTGAACTGCTCGGCGATTTCGGCACCGATGTAGCCCGAGCCGATCACGACCGCGGACTTGGCGGTTTTCGCCTTCTCCTTGATGGCGATGGCGTGGTCCCAGTTCTTGCACAGCAGCACATGCGGGCTGTCGATGCCCGGAATCGGCGGAATCACCGGGCGAGAGCCGGTGGTCACCACGAGCTTATCGAATGCGAGCGTCTCTTCGCTAGACGAATCGCTGCCATCCGACTCCAGAGCGCGATAGGTGAGGGTCTTGGCCTCAAGATCCACGGCCGTCACATCGGTGCGCATATGCATGGTTGCACCGGCCTGCGCCAGCGCTTCGGGGGAGGAATAGAACATCTTCTTCGGGTCGGAGACGTGGTCGCCCACCCACAATGCGATACCGCAGGAGAGGAAGGACAGGGTGCCGTTGCGTTCGAAAACGTGGACGGTCCAATCCGGATGTTCGGCAAGAATCGAGGTGGCGGCGAACGTGCCGGCGTGCGTGCAGCCGATGACGGCGACGGTGGTCATAAATGCTCCTTTGCTTGTGGCCTAGGCGTCAATTGCCCTGCCTTGCATCGTAGCGTAGAGGTATGGAGAAAGTCTCGGCAGAATATGTGACGTAGATAACAATGAATATGGTGGCTATGGAGAAGCAAAGGTGATGCCCGCGACGGTGACGTTCGCGATGTCTTCGCGATGTCTTCGCGATGTCTCGTAGGCTCGCCAAAATTCCCGAGTTTGGCTCCCGGCGCATTTCACCGAGTGCGCACATGGGTTATGGCAAACTAGACACTAGCGTTTTTGAACCGCAATCTCAGTAAGAGCAAGCCGTATATAGGAGAGTGGCGTGGCTGTGGATACGAATGATGTGCTGCATGTTGAGGGTGGCAAGCCGTTGAACGGCACCATCAAGGTGCGTGGCGCGAAGAACTTCGTGAGCAAGGCCATGGTGGCCGCGCTGCTGGCACCGGGCAAGTCGGTGCTGAAGAACGTGCCGGAAATCCGTGACGTACACGTGGTGTCGGATCTGCTGCGTCTGCATGGCGTGGACGTGGATGTGGACGGCGCGAACGGTGTTGTGACCATCGACGCTTCCCACGTGCAGCTGGCGGATGTGGCGGACGTGGATACGCTTTCCGGCTCCTCCCGCATTCCGATTCTGTTCTCAGGCCCGCTGGTACACCGTCTGGGCGAGGCGTTCATCCCCGCATTGGGCGGTTGTGCGATTGGCGGTCGACCGATTGACTTCCATTTGGAGACGCTGCGCAAACTCGGCGCCACAGTGGACAAGGAGCACGAGGACGGCATTCACATCACCGCTCCCGACGGTCTGCACGGCGCGAAGATTCACCTGCCGTACCCGTCCGTAGGCGCCACTGAGCAGACGCTGCTGGCTGCCGTGCTCGCCGAGGGCAAGACCGAGCTGTCCGGCGCGGCGATCGAGCCGGAGATCATGGATCTGGTGGCTGTGCTGCAGAAGATGGGCGCGATCATCTCCGTGGACGTGGACCGCACGTTCCGCATCGAAGGCGTCAAGGAGCTCAAGGGCTTTACGCACACCTCGCTGACCGATCGCATCGAGGCCGCCTCGTGGGCCTCCGCCGCGCTCGCCACCCACGGCGACATCTTCGTCAAGGGTGCCACCCAGCCGGAGATGATGACCTTCCTTAACGTATTCCGCAAGGTCGGCGGCGAATTCGACGTGACCGACAAGGGCATCCGCTTCTGGCATCCGGGCGGAGACCTCAAGCCGGTGGCCATCGAAACCGACGTACACCCCGGTTTCATGACCGACTGGCAGCAGCCGCTCGTCGTGGCTCTGACTCAGGCGAACGGCCTGTCGATCGTGCACGAGACCGTGTACGAGAACCGTTTCGGCTTCACCAAGCCGCTCGTGCAGATGGGCGCCACGATTCAGTTGTATCGCGAGTGCCTCGGCTCGCTGCCGTGCCGCTTCCAGCAGCGTAACTACAAGCATTCCGCCGTGATCTTCGGACCGACTCCGCTGACCGGCCGCGACATCGACGTGCCGGATCTGCGCGGCGGCTTCTCCCACCTGATCGCGGCGCTGGCGGCCAAGGGCCCGTCCAACGTGCAGGGCATCTCGCTGATTGATCGCGGTTATGCCGACTTCCGCGGCAAGCTTGAAGCGCTCGGCGCCGATTTCGACTAATCTGTCGGGGTGACTAATCCGTCGGATCTGTCGGATCCGACGGATTGATTACGTGATGGCTCCCTTCTTCCGGAAGGGGCCATTGTTTCTTGCGATCCCCTGCTCATCCTCAAATCGTTTGGAAAGCGGCACCGAAACAACTGCACCAGCACCAAGCAGCGCCGCCGAAATCAGCAGCACGGCGGCGACCGGCATGTGATCGAATGCCCACCCGTACGCCATCTGGCCCAACGGTTGCGCACACATGCTGATGGCCGCGACCATCGCCATCACCTTGCCCGTTATCGCATCCGGCGTATTGAGCTGAATGGTGGGCAACGCGATCAGATTTGAGAAACAGCTGGCGATCATCGTGCCGAACGTAAAGCCAACCAGCACAATCAACTTGACCCAAGCGGATGCCGGCAACAGAAATACCAAGCCCTGCGGCAGCAACGACACTGCCAGCGCGACCATCGCGGCCGGAAACTTGCGCATCGTAAGTCGTGCGGCAAAGAAGCCGGCGACGAACGCTCCAATCACCCCTGAAACGCCGACCAGACCGTCCGCGATGCCGTAGACCGTGGCATCGAAGCCGAGCACCGTGCGAATCACGTAGGGGAAACCGACTGCGGCATTGCCGATGATCACAAAGTTGAGTCCGGCCGCGTACAGCAACAGTGCGAACACATTCGGGCGGTCTTTGACGAGGAAGCGGATCCCGGTTTTGAGATCCTCGACCGGCGTGGGCAGTTTCTCGTTGCCGCGGTCGGGTGCCGCCAACCGAATGAAGCGTTCGAGGGCCGCGGCCGAGGCGAAGCTTGCGACGGCGATGATCATCATTGGACGGATGCCGGTCAGCGAATAGAGCACGCCGCCGAGGAAGCTGGGCAGCAGCGAGCCGAGCTGCTGCACCTGATTGACCACGGCCATGGCTTTGCGCAAGGTGCCCTGCCCGTGTTCGCGGAACATTTGGGGGAGCGCGGCCTGCACGGTTGGAGTTTCGAATGCGCCGAGCACCGCGAGCAGTACCTGCATGGTACCGATGGCCACAAGATTGAAGCCGATGGCGGCGAACGTGAGTGCGCTTGCGAGGACGAGTATGGCTGAGATGGCATCGAGCGCGACCATGATGGTGCGGCGGTTCATGCGGTCGGCCAATACGCCGCCAAACGGGGAGAAAATGATGGTCGGCACGACGGAGATGGCCAGAATCGATGCGAACACGGTGGCCGAGCCGGTTTGGTCCAGCACCCACATCGCCATGGCGAAGCGCAGCATGAGGTTGCCGAACAGCGAGATGCCCTGGCCGGCGACGAGCAGAATGAAATCGCGGCTGAGGAGCGGCGATGCGTACTTTTCGCGCGATTCGTGCGCGTTGGGCGGGTTTATGGGGGCTGAAACGCGATTTTCGTGCGAAACGGGCGTTTTCGGGGCGGTAAGCGTACTTTTCGCACGATTTGGCTGTTTCGGAGAGGTTTTGAGGGCTTGGGACGTACTTTTCGCGCGAAAAGTACGGGGAGTGTGGGAAGGGAGGGGAGTGTGGGAAGCGCGGAGGTCAGTCATGTGGGGTCTGCTCGGGATTCTGTGCGTTGAGTTGGGCGTAGAAGTCGCAGGTTTGGCGGATGAGCTCGTCGTCGAAAACCGGTACGTTGATGGCATTGAGCATGGTGGCGAGGCATTGGATGCGATGTCTGAGCTCGGCTCGCGTTGGCGGGCAGAAACGGGTAAGCAGCCAATAGTTGGCCAGCAGTGAGATGAGTTCGGCGGCTTCCTGCGGGTATTCGGTGGGGATTGAGCCGTCGCGCATGCCTTCCTCGATGATGGGTAGCCAGTGCTTGGGCAGCTCGGCGGCCCAGAAATTGAGGCTGGAGGCGAGGGTGGTGGGGTCGTCGAGGAGGGGGATCGTTACCTCGTTGAGCTTCCGGTGGTCCTTATTATCTATGGTGACTTTGAACAGCTCGCGCATTTTCTCCAAGCCGTTGAGATCGGTGCGGGCCATGATGCGGTCGCGCGCGGCTTGGCTGTAGTCCCAATCCGTGTCGTTGAGTTTGTCGAGGATGGCCTCTTTGGATGTGAAGTGATGGTAGATCGCGCCTTTGGAGAGATTGCCGAGTCGGTCCACGATGTTTTGGATGGAAGTTTTCTCGTAGCCTTTTTCCGTGAACAGTTCGCGCGCGGCTTCGAGAATGCGCCGCTCGGTGACTTCCGGATGTGCATTGCGCGCCATGCTCGGCTCCTTTCCGGTGGATTGTCTGTGATGTTCGGTCTCACACTATACATACCGTCGGTCGGTATGTATAGATGTGCGGCGAGCCTATATATGGTGCAATGGCTTGAGGAAAGCGTCGATGCGGCGGTATGTATATTCGCTGCGATCAGCAGGCACTGTCTGTGTTCTCGGTATTCTTAGAAGAATGAGCCCTGAAGCGTTAAGTGAACTGATTTCCAAGATTGCCCACGACCTCGTCGCAGCCGGTCAAGCCGGCGATTTGACTGACGAGCTGATTCCGCCCGTCGAAAAGCTGACCGTGATGCGCCCGAAGGACCGCGCCCACGGCGACTGGGCCTCCAACATTGCCATGCAGCTGGCCAAGAAGGCCGGCATGAGGCCGCACGATCTGGCCGAGCCGTTCGCCGCCGCACTCGTCGAGGCCGACGGCATCAAGTCCGTCGAGGTGGCCGGCCCCGGCTTCATCAACATCACTCTTGACTCCGCATCCGCCGCCGCCGTGGTCGATCAGGTGCTGAACGCGCCGGCTGATGAGCATGGCATCTCCACGTACGGCCGCAACGATCACCTGTCCGGCAAGACCCTGAACCTTGAGTTCGTCTCCGCGAACCCGACCGGTCCGATCCACATTGGCGGCACCCGCTGGGCCGCCACCGGCGACGCTATGGCCCGCGTGCTTGAGGCCAATGGTGCCAAGGTAGTGCGCGAATACTACTTCAACGATCACGGCGAGCAGATCAACCGCTTCGCCAAGTCGCTGGTCGCCGCCTGGGCGCACGACAACAACCTCGGCGAGGCCGGTTACCAGACCGAAACCCCGTTCGACGGCTACAAGGGCGCCTACATCGATGAGATCGCACGCCGCGTCGAGGCCGAAGCCAAGGCCGACGGTGTGGATCTGACCGCTCTGCAGCACGAGGATCAGGGACTGAACGCCGACGGCGAGCCGATCGGCGAATCCGATTCCGAAGTGCGCGAAGAATTCCGCAAGCGCGCTGTGCCGATGATGTTCGACGAGATCCGCAAGTCCATGAAGGACTTCCGTGTGAACTTCGACGTGTGGTTCCATGAGAACAGCCTGTACTCCGACGGTGAAGTCAAGCGTGCCATCGAAGTGCTGCGCGAACGCGGCGACATCTACGAGAAGGATGGCGCCACTTGGTTCGAGTCCACCAAGCACGGCGACGACAAGGACCGTGTGATTATCAAGTCCAACGGCGAGTTCGCCTACTTCGCCGCAGACATCGCGTACTACTGGAACAAGCGCCACCGTGCCACCGACCCGGCCGACGTGGCCATCTACATGCTTGGTGCCGACCACCACGGATACATTGGCCGCATGATGGCCATGTGCGCCGCCTTCGGCGACAAGCCCGGCGAGAACATGCAGATCCTGATCGGCCAGCTGGTCAACGTGCTGAAGGACGGCAAGGCTGTGCGCATGTCCAAGCGCGCCGGCAACGTCGTGACCATCGACGATCTGGTCGAAGCCATCGGCGTGGACGCATCCCGCTATTCGCTGGCTCGCACCGATTACAACTCCCCGGTGGACATCGACCTCAACCTGCTCGCCTCTCACTCCAACGACAACCCGGTCTACTACGTGCAGTATGCGCACGCCCGCTCCTGCAATGTGGACCGCAACGCCGAGGCCGCCGGTATTTCGTATGACGGTGCTGATCTTTCGTTGCTTGATACCGAGGCTGACGGCGAAGTGCTCGCCGCGCTTGCCCAGTGGCCGGCTCTGCTCACCCTGGCCGGCGACGCTCGCGCCCCGCACCGCGTGGCCCACTATCTTGAGGATCTGGCCGCCGCCTACCACAAGTGGTACAACGTGGAGCGCGTGGTGCCGATGGAGCTGACCGATCCGGAGGCCCGCGGTGATGATGCTGAGTCCGTGCGCATCGCCAAGGCCCCGGAGCCGGATCGCGCCGCAGCCCGCCTGAAGCTCAATGATGCCGTACGTGACGTGATCGCCGCCGGCCTCGACCTGCTCGGTGTCTCCGCTCCCGAGAAGATGTGATGGCCTAGCGGCCATCGTAGTATTCCGCGACGCTCACGACGCTATCGCTGTTCGCTGCTACGGACAGAAATCCTTCGGATTCCCCTCGCGGCATAGCCGCTCCCTTCGCCTACGGACAGTCCACTGGACTGTCCGTTTGACGGCTCAGCTGGACTGTCCGTCCTGAAAAGATGTGATGAATTATGCCTATTACTCCAATTTGGCCGGCTGCGACTGCCATCGACCCGGCAACCGGTGCCATTACGTTCCATGGCCGTACCGCTGAATCGCTGTTGGATGAATTCGGCTCACCGCTGTACCTCATCGACGCCGATGAGGTGAACGAGCGCGCGCATCATTTCGTGCGCGCCGCAGCCAACGCATTCAACAACTCCACCACGCATGTGAGCTTCGCCGGCAAGGCGTTCCTTTCCAAGGAAATCGTGCGTTTGGTGACCGCCGCAGGCATGCTGGTGGACACCTGCACGATGGGCGAGATGAAGATCGCCCTCGCGGCAGGCGTGCCCGGGCGCCGTCTGGTGCTGCACGGCAACAACAAGTCCGACGAGGAAATCGCGCTCGCCATCGAACAAGGTTTCGCCAAAATCGTGGTGGACGAGCCGAATGAGCCGGAGCGCATCGCCGCCATCGCCCGTAAGCTCGGCAAGCGCGCCCGTGTGATGCTGCGCGTTACCGTGGGCGTCCATGCGGGCGGCCATGAGTACATCTCCACCGCGCACGAGGACCAGAAGTTCGGCGTGCCGCTGCTGTCGGCTGGAGCGGATGCTTCGGTGCTGGATACGGTACTGAACAACCTCGCCGACGTGACGCCGGCAGCCACCAATGCGCGCATCGCCCCGGTCGTCGACCCTACGGCTCCGGCTGAGCATCGCGAACGCAAGCTGCAATACGACGTCAAATACCCGTACGACCTCTCTCACGAAGAGGTTTCCGACAAGGACAAGGCATTGGCCCAAGCTATGACGGCCATTGCCGACGGCCCGTCCATCGCCGTGTTGAAGACCATTCTGGCCAACCAGGACGTACTTGAACTGGTCGGCGCGCACTCGCACATTGGCTCCAACATCCACGACGCGGACGCCTTCATTCAGGCTGCCAAGCGCATGATGCTGCTGCGCAAGACCCTGTATGCCACGGACGCATTCACGCTGCCGGAAATCGACCTTGGCGGCGGCTACTCCGTGGCCTACACGGACGGCGAGGACTCGATGGACATCGACGTGGAGCTCACCCGTCTGGCCGAGGCCGTGGCTGCCACCAACCGCGCACTTGGCATGCCGGCACCCGCCATCAGCTTCGAGCCGGGCCGCTATATTGTGGCTCCGGCCGGCGTGACGCTGTACCGTGTGGGCACCATCAAGCATGTGCATCTGAGCGGTGAAGGCGATCATGCGCCCAAGGATTCCGCCGGCAACCCGATCAGCGAACGCGTGTATGTGTCCGTGGACGGCGGCATGTCCGACAACATCCGACCGGCCCTGTATGGCGCCGACTACACCGCGCGCTTGGCGAATCGCAAGGGCTCCGACGAAACGATGTTGGCTCGCGTATGCGGCATGCACTGCGAATCCGGAGATATCGTGGTGCATGAGGTGCGGCTTCCCGCCGATCTTCGCCGCGGCGATATCCTGGCCGTACCGGTCACTGGTGCGTATGGCCGCACGATGGCCTCCAACTACAATCAAGCGCTGATCCCGGCCGTTGTGGCTGTGAGCGAAGGCGGCGCGCACGTGATGTTGCGCCGCCAGACCATCGACGACTTGCTCGCCCTCGACGTGAGCGAGTGATTTGAGCGGCGGTAGTTTGCCTCCCGCCCCCGCAACTTCGTAAACGAGATATATCTCGGTGTGTGTGAGACATATCGGCATATCTCGTTTACAAGGGGCGGTTAAAGCCTTTTCCGGAGACCTATCTGCTTTACAAGGGGCTCCTAAAACGCGAAATCCCGAGTATAAACGTTGCAATGGCGGCGAATGTACTCGGGATATTTCATATTCGGTGCCCCTTGTAAGGCAGATAGGTCTCCTGAAAAGCGGGAATCGGCCCCTTGTAAACGAGATACCCATTGGAATGGGTGCTTTGAGGTCGGAATACTACGAAATCCGCAATTTTCCGGGCACGTTTGGAACGCTGTAGGAATCCATCCGTACAATAGCCGTGGATAGTACAGCTTTTTGGAAGGATTTGCAGTGGCAGAACTGAACGAAACCCCGATTCGCGTAGGTCTGTTGGGTGCCGGCACGGTCGGTTCTCAGACCGCCCGCCTGATCGTCGAGCAGAAGGACGAGCTTTCCGCTCGTATCGGCCGCCCGATCGAACTGACCGGTGTGGCTTGCCTCGATCCGAAGGAAACCGAGAAGTTCCCGTGGATCGACCAGTCCATCGTCACCACCGACACGATGAGCGTGGCCACCAACTCGGATATCGTGATCGAGCTGATCGGCGGCACCACCGTGGCCCGCAAGTTCGTGCTCGCCGCCATCGAATCCGGCGCTTCCGTGGTCACCGCGAATAAGGCGCTGCTGGCCAAGTACGGCCCGGAAATCTACGCCGCCGCCGAAGCCAAGGGCGTTGACATCTACTTCGAAGCCGCCGTAGGCGGTGCGATCCCGTTCCTGCGTCCGCTGCGTGAGTCCCTCGTGGGCGACAAGGTGACCAGCATGCTGGGCATCGTCAACGGCACCACCAACTATATTCTCGACGAAATGACCACCAAGGGCCTCCAGTTCGACGACGTGTTGAAGGACGCTCAGGCCAAGGGCTACGCCGAAGCCGACCCGACCGGTGACATCGAAGGCTACGACGCCGCCAACAAGGCCGCCATCATGGCCACGCTCGGTTTCCACACCTCCGTGACCATTGACGACGTGTCCGTCGAAGGCATCACCAAGATCACCGCCGACGATATCGCCGCCGCTACCGCCGAGGGCAAGGTCATCAAACTGCTCGCCGTGGTCGAGAACAGCGAGGCCGGCGTCTCCGCCCGCGTTTACCCGGCGCTGATTCCGGAATCGCATCCGCTGGCTTCCGTGCACGGCTCGTTCAACGCCGTGTTCGTCAAGGCCGAGGCGGCCGACGACCTCATGTTCTACGGCCGTGGCGCCGGCGGCGCTCCGACCGCCTCCGCCGTGGTGGGCGACGTGGTCACCGAGGCCCGTCATATCGCCGCCGGCTGCACGGGCCCGTCCATCCCGCTGTACAAGAACCTGAAGAAGGCCCCGATCGAGGCTTCTCGCGCCGCCTTTGCCGTGCGATTCCTGATTCACGACAAGCCGGGCGTGCTGGCTGCCATCGCCGCCGAGTTCGCCAAGAACGGCGTGTCCATCAACGGTGTGAACCAGGATTTGAAGCCCACGATGACCGATCCCGGTTACGACGGCGAAATCCAGCAGCTGCGTCTTGTCACCCACCTGACCGATGAAGTGACCTTGCGTCAGACCGTGGAAGCCGTGCAGCAGCTCGACTTTGTGACCGGCGAACCGTCCATCCTGCGCGTGCTGGACTGAAAGCCCGGTGGCTTTCAGTAGCAGCGAACAGCGATAGCAATCGCACATAGTGCGATTCAATTTGTGCTGTGCGACTGGCCGGAGCCCATTTGAAGGAGAGACTTACATGAATCCAATCTGTTCACAGGTGCGCGTGCGCGTGCCCGCCACATCCGCCAATTTGGGTTCCGGCTTCGACACCGTGGGCTTGGCGCTTGACTACCATGACGAGCTCACGTTCACGTTGAACGCCGATCCCACGGATGGTGTGGCCCACGTGTTCATCCACGGTGAGGGTGAGGATACGTTGCCGCGCGACGAAACCCATTTGGTGGTTTCCACCTTCCGCCGCGCCTGCGCCACGTTTGGTTTGGGACGACTCGGTTTCACACTGGACGCCACGAACAACATTCCGCAGGCCCGCGGCATGGGCTCCTCCGCCGAGGCCATCGTGGCCGGCATCGCGGCGGCGGCGGCCTTCGCCCAGCCCGGCGATCTCAACCGTCCGGCCATCTTCGACATGGCCGCGCAGATCGAAGGCCATCCGGACAACGTGGCCCCGGCTGTGTTCGGCGGCCTGACCGTCTCCTGGGACTTCGCTACGGCCGAAGGCGTCGGCTCGGTGGCCATTCCCGGTGGCGAACCGCTGCACGGTGGTTTCCACACCGTCAACTATCCGGTCGATCCGGCCATCACTGCGGCCGTGTTCGTGCCGGATTACGAGCTGTCCACCGAAAAGGCCCGCCGCGCGTTGCCGAAGGAACTGCCGTACAAGGATGCCGTGTACAACGTCTCCCGCGTGGGTCTGCTGCCCGCGGCCATGAATCCGGTGGTGCTTGCACAGGCCGAGGCTCAGGGAGGCACTGATGCGTTGGGCGAGAGCGCCGCAGGTTCAGCTGGTGCCGCGCAGGTGACTCCCGCCGCGTTTGCCACGGCGGCCGCACAGGCCAATGCGCTCCTCTTCACCGCCACACAGGACAAACTGCACCAGCCGTATCGTGCGCCGCTCATGCCGCCGTCCGCCGAACTGATCGAGCTGTTCCGCGCCAAGGGCTACGCTGCCGCAGTCTCCGGTGCCGGCCCATGCGTGCTTGTGCTGCATTACGGCAATGCGCGCGAGACCATCGATCAGGTGGCCGCCACCCAGCTGGCATCCGGCCACTGGCGTGTGCTGCACCTGCCCATCAACACCAAGGGCGTCGAGGTCGAACGGCGCTAGGGCAGAGGAATCGGTCGGTGTGACTCCTGATCGGCCTCCTCATCGCTGCAGATTCGCGAAACAGACACTATGTATGCGGCTGAACGAAGCGTCCGCATAGATAGTGTCTGTTTCGCTATGAAAAACGTCACTAAGTATGCGGGGCCATGGTCGGGCCGCATACTTAGTGACGTTTCGCGCTAGCCGGCATTGGTCCGCGCCGGTTGCAGAGCCGATGCGGCCGGTCAGTCTCGCACCAGCTCACGGCGACTGAGCCGGAACGTCGAGAACGCCCACACCATCACAGCCAACGTCAGCACGCCCAACGGCATCCATGCCTCCAAACCGGGTACGGTCAGCCGGTTGGTGAACCAGTTGCCCATCAGGAACATATTCGGGAAGTAGATGAGCTGCGCGGGCAGCAGCACGAGCGACAGCAGCGGCACCATCACCAGCAACATACGGATGATCGACCGCATCGAACGGCACAGCCACGCGCCCAGCATCGTCACGGCCGGCGTCAGCACCAGCACCGTCGCACCGATAAGCGCCAGATACTGCCCGAACGTCCAGTAGGCCCACGGTACGATCGGCACGCCAAACATATATTCGAACGAGATTCCGGCAACAGAAACGTTCGAATTGAGATTCAATACCGGCACGGCAAGGAAGTCGCGCAGCATCACCGCCAGCGGAATGCCGAACACGGCCAGTGAAACCAATCCGATAATCAGCGAGCTGACCGCCATCGCTGTCACGCGTGCATGCTGCCCGGCACGGCCGGAACGCGAGGCCCATTGCAGTTGCGTCATGCGCCGGCCGCGGTCGCGTACCATCACCGGCACGGTCATCGCGGCGGAGGCGATTACCGAGAACGCGGCAATCACAAAGGCATACGTCCACGTCTTTTCCACCATGTTGTACTGGATGTAGCTGGATTGGCCGGGATTCGCGGCATAATGAGCCAGCCGCTCGGTCACAGCCTTGGGCATCGTGCCGGGCACGCGGTACGACTGCGAACCGAGCGAAGCGTCATTCGGGTCGCATCCGGTGCCAAGCTGAGCGTCGTCTGCGGCGTCGGAGCCGTTATTGCCGCTATCGTTTGCGGTGTCCGTATTGGATAAGTCGGAACCATTGGCGTCCGCAGCGCCGCCATCGCCGGCCTCGCCCTTGCCGTCGCCGACACTGCCGCCGGCCTCGCCGCCCGACCCGTTCGTCACCGTTTTACCGGTGATGCTCGTAGTCGCGCAGCCGCCGAAGGACGCGACTGACCAACCGTTTTCCACCTCCGCCCGGTAATCATGCTCGAACTGCTTCTGTAATGCCGTGATCGGATGATCGGTACTGGCGGTGGACCGCAGCATTTCCACCGAATTGGTCAGGTTGTGTTGCGCATCGGCCTGGATGATGGGGAAGTGCTCCATCAGATAGCTGATGTTGTACAAATCCTGCAACGCCTCGGAATCCTCGGTGATGACGCGGTCGGCCTCGCCTATCGCACGCTGCTGTTCCTCGGTCATGTGCTCGGTCGGGTCCTTCGCCCGCTTGGCGGCGTCGATGGCGGCGCTTTCGGCTGTACTCGCGCCGGTCGCAGTCCTGCCGTCGGTGATTGTATTGGGCGCGCCGGTGGGGTAGAACGTTCCGCTGGCAATCGAGTCGTACCAGCGTTCATAACCGGCGAAATCGTTGATTCCGAGCGTTTTGGCCTCGGTCGGATGCGACTGGATATCGAGCGTCGCCTGCTTTTCGAGACGGGGAATGTCAGCCTTCATCTTGTCGATGGTGTCCTTATTGGTAAGCGGGCCATAACGGTCGATAAGCCGTCGCTCACTGTCCAGGTTGAGTGCCGTCCAGCCCGCGCGGTCGGTGTCGGTGTAGGCGTTGAAGGCCGGCAGAATGCCGACGAGTGTCCACAATGCGCCCATCGCGATGAGAATCAGTACGGGAAGTGGACGCCAGATCTTGCGCATCTCCGCTGCAAACAATGTCATGATGGCTCCTTTGCTTATTTCAGGTCTTTACGATTGAATGAACGTCGCGCCAGCCGCACGAACGCCGAAAGATACACCAGCGAGCACACGGTTACGCCGGTCTCCCAGAACGCGGTCGGCGCGTCGAGTCCGAGTTCGGTGAACCACTGTTCACGCAACAGCAGCACACCCACCGGATTGAATCCGCCAACCCACGCGAGCCACGGCAATCCCAGCGAATGTGCCGCGCTCACGAGCCCGATCGCCAGCAGTACCGCCACTCCCGCACAACCCGCCACCGCGAACGTATTGCGGATAAGCAATCCCAACACCGCCGTGAACAGCGCAAAGCACAAGGTAATCACCAATCCCAGCGCCAGCCGCACGAACAAATACTGTCCGATGGTCAGATCCCACCACGTAATGAACGGCTGCTGCCCGAACACCGTGTTGAACTGGCTGGACACGCTCGCGCTCCATACGCCGCGCACGTCGAACACCATGAGATACGGCCCTACAATCGCCGCCACGAGCAGCAGATACGCTACCGCCGAGGCGATGAGCCCGGCCGCGATTTTCGGTGCCGCGAGTCGCCGGCCCGTGCGGGTGGCCATCAGCAGTTGCTCGGTGCCGGACGTGCGTTCGGAACCGAGCGCCAGCGCCATCAGCAGTACCGCCAAAGCGCAGGTCTCAAAGAACAGGTAGCCGGTCATGCGAAACCAGTGCAGCAACGTGTCATCGGTGACCGTACCGGCCGCAAGGTCCATCGCCGCTCCGGTTGCGGCCAGGTGCGTCACGCGCGCGGCGTAAGCGTCATACTTGTGTCGCATCAGCCAAGTGGCTACCGGGTCGCCGTCAACCTGCGTGAGTATCGCCTCCCGCAAGTTGGACGGATCGTAGGAGGCGAGCGTGTTCGTCGTGCCTTTGGTCACGGCCGTAAGTTGCCGGTGCAGTTCGTCTGTGGTCAACGTTGAGTCTGTGGGAATCTGCGCATTGATAACGATTGTGGCGTGACCGACGACTGACTGAGCCGACGACGTACCGAGCGCGTCGGCTGCCGTACTGCCGTCACCGGCACCGGTATCGCCGGTGACGTCGGCATTACCGGACTTGCTGATATCAGTAGTGTTGACTCGCGCCAGTTTTCGGCTGAAGTCGGGGCCGACCTTGCCTCCGATGGTTACGGCGACGGCGCTCGCGTAGTTGTGCAGCGCGACGGTGTTCGCCGGCACGGTCGCGGCCAACATAAGGTTGACCATCGCGAACACGGCGATGAACGCCCACACCAGCGGCAGTCGCGCGATCTTGACCAGTTCGGTGCCGGTGAACCGCAGGGGATGCAGGTGCGCGGTGCCGCTGCTGTTCCGCGGGCTGACCTCGGCAATGGACTTACGGGAATCATTGTCGGGGTCGTCGGTGTGACGCTGCCGTGCCCAACGCGCCTCAGGTTGTAATGGCAATGCGCTCATCTCAGCCTCCGTAAATGACCAGGAAGGCGTCTTCGAGATTCGGCGCCACCATGACCGGGCCAGTGGGCGCAAGACCCGGTGCCGGTACGCCCACGGCTTCGGCGAGGGGAGTAGGCGAGTAGATGCGCAGCCGCGTCACGCCGCCGTACTGCACCTCGGACAGCAAACGTTGTCCTCCGGTCAGCGGCATGCCCGCCGGCACCTCGTAGATTCGGCCTTCCATCGACTTGCAGATGACGGCCGGCGCGGCATTGGCGAACACCGTGCCGTCGCGCAGCATCACGATATGGCCTGCAATCGTTTCCAAATCGGAGACAATGTGGGTGGAAAGGATGACGATGCGATTGGCGGCGAACGAGTGGATGATGTTGCGGAAGCGTACGCGCTCCTTCGGGTCGAGACCCGCGGTGGGCTCGTCGAGGATGAGGATGCGCGGGTCATGTACGAGTGCCTGCGCGATACCGACGCGCTGGATCATGCCGCCCGAGAACGTTCGCATCCGCTTGTTCGCGGAATCCGCGAGCCCTACCATGTCCAGCAGCGTATTGATACGCTCGTCCAGCCCGGCGCGCGGCATGCCCTGCAGTGCGGCGATATAGCGCAGGAACTGGCGCGGTGTGTAGTTCGGGTAGTAGCCGAAATCCTGCGGCAGGTAGCCGATTTGGCCGCGGTACCGTTCGCCAAGGGCCGTAATGTCTTCGCCATCCAATCGGATTGCGCCGGAATCGGGGAAGAGCAGTGTGGTCATAAGCTTCATCAACGTGGTCTTGCCCGCGCCATTCGGGGCGAGCAGTCCGTAGACGCCGTGGTCGAACTCCAGATTGATGTCATGCAGGATGGTTTCGCCGGAAAGCTTCTTGGATACGTTGTCAACAGTGAGCATGGTAGGTCCTTTCGGGCTGGGTGGGGTGATTCGACAAATGAAACGTTGCGCCATGATTGCCGGGGAATTGTCGGCGGAGACGACTGGGGGGACTGGGGGGAGGAGAGAGAAAGAGACGACGAGAATGGATGCCAAGTTGGTGAAGCAGACCTGACGATTACGCAAACCGTGCGACGGCAGGGGAGAACCGCACGAAACGGTTCATCGCCATGAAGTAAGCGATGCCCGTCACTGTAGCGGTGATCAGCGCGACCATCGGCGGCAGGCCGGTCAAGAGCGGGGCCAGCGCATCGTGCCAGATCAGCAACACCGCGCCTAACGTCACCCACGCGGCCGGCACTACAACCATCGACCACGGCCAATAGCAATGCACGTCCGCGGCCAGCTGCGCGATACCGAAAAGGAACAGCGCGCTGAAGGCCACGCCCAGTAGTGTCATCAGCGAGAACCGGGAGGTTGGGCCGTTTGTCGCTGTGATGAGTCCGGTCGCATGTGGCGTGCCCGCCGCATTGTCGGCTATGCCGTTTGTGCCAATGAATCCCATCCTTATGCCAATCGCGTTGATATACAGCCCGTACGCCACGATAAGCGTGGCTGCAACCGCGCCCACTACCAGCATGCGCAGCGCGCACAGGCGAACGAACGACCATCGCATCGTACGCAGCAGTTCGTCGGTGCGTTGCTCGTGCTCGCGCCAGCGCACCAGCAGATGCGTGGCCTCATAGAGGAACGGCGCGGCCAGAAACATGCTCGCGTACAGGGTGCCGGGGTTGGCGAAGACGTACGCGCCGTCGGACAGCATCCGCAGGAACGGAATCAGCCAGATGGCTACGGTCATCACCAAGGCGACCGCCACGCAGTCCCATGAGCCGAAGAACAGGTCCCGCAGACGCAGGGAGCCGCGTGCCTCGCGCAGTGTGGACCACAGGGTGACGCGCTGAGGTGCCCCCGCTTGAACCGCCGCCGCAATCGCTTGCTCACGCTGCAGTGGCGAGACGGCCAGAGCGCTAGCAATGGAGGTATTGACGGTGGTGGCTTTGTCTGTGGCGGCCGCAGCCGCCGCGCGTGCCGCCACGGCCCGTGCGATGCGGGATTCCATCATGTCAAAGTCGCCGCGGTCGGCGGCATGGTTGATGGCGTCCGCGGCGGTATTGCGATCAGTCTGCTCGTTCATCGCCGAACTCCTTTCGAATCGCTTGAATAAGTCGGTAGTAACGGGCCTTCACGGCCTCCGTGCGCTCGCCGCGGGCTGCCGCGATTTGCGCGAACGTAAGCTCTGCAGCCGTATGCAAGTGGAAGATTTCTTGGGTGCCGGCGTCGAATCGGGAAACGAACGTTTCGATGCGGGCCAGCAGATCGGCATCGGCTTGCGATTCGGCTGGGTCTCGCGCCTGCCGGGCTCCGGCGACGGGTGCCGCAGTGCCATTGGCGATGGCGTTGCCAACGGTGTCACCAACGGCACTGCCAGCATCGCCATCCTGCGGGTCGAGCGGCGTAATGCGGATGCGATTCGCCCGCCGCGCGTCGATCACCTTGCGTGAGGCAATGGCGTACATCCAAGTGCGCACCGATGCTTTGCTGGAATCATAGGTGGACAGCGCCCGCAAGGCGGCGATCATCGTCTCCTGCGTGAGGTCGAGCGCATGATCGCGGTCGCCGGTCGTGCGCCAGATGAAGGCGCACACGTCATCGAAATACGCACGCACCAACTGATCGGCCGCCTCCTGCGAACCGTGGCGAACAATTGCGCGAATCAGCCGACGGTCGGTCGCGGCTCGGGTTTCGGCGGCGTCGGCGGACGTACCGTTACGCCCGCCGACGCCTCGTCTCGCCACCGTGAACCACCCCATGACCATCTCTCCTTTTCGCTGCGTTCACAGGTATATACGTGCGAGACGCGCGAATCGTTGCACCAAATTTCACCCGGGCGTGTCGGGGTGGCGGGAGTTGCGCAGATACAGCCCGTTTTTGCATGGGAATAGGCATTATCTGCGCGGCGATGTGGTCGGGCGATGTGGTCGGTCCGCGTACTTAATGCCGTTTGTGCTGGCGGTTGCTGCACATATTCGCCATTGCCCGCGCCAATTCATACAATGCAAGGTAGTGAACCTAACCCAGGAGGGCTGAATGTCGATTCCGCTGATTCTTGCGTCCAAGTCCAAGCCGCGCCGCGATGTGCTGTATGCAGCCGGCATCTGCCCCACGATTCGCGTCTCGCATGTGGACGAGCCCGCCGCGCTTCAGGCCGCCGCCCGCGAAGCCGGTGTGACGGTGGATGAGCTGACCGTCGATCAGCGGGTGATGATTCTGGCCGAGGCCAAGGCCCAGGCCGTCCATCGAGCCTACCGTAACGTGGCTGCGACGGCCGCTGCCGCAACCGGTGAGCGTGTGATTGCGTATCCGTTGCGTGCCGCCGAAGTACAGACCGAGGATGCCGCCGGGGCCGATGCAAACGTTGCCGGTACGTCCGCCGCGCCTGCCCCCGCCGTGCCTGAAGCGCAGTCCATCGACTACTCTTCGGACCGTATCGCTACCACCCGCGACTTTTCCGGCGTGGATATGCCAACCGTCACCGAGCCGATTTCCAATATCGTTGCGCTGCAGCCGGGACTCACTCGCGCTACGGTCGGACCGCTTATCATTGGCTGCGATTCAATGTTCCTGCTGGACGGCGAATGCTATGGCAAGCCGCACAGCGCTGAAGTCGCACGTGAACGTTTGCGTAGAATGCGCGGAGCCAGCGGCGAACTGTGGACCGGACACTGCGTCATCGACTTCGCCACCGGTCGTGTGGCGCGTGGTGCAAGCCATGCCGTTGTGAAGTTCGGCGATTTTACAGACAAGGACATCGAACGGTACATCGCTACCGGAGAGCCGCTGGAAGTGGCCGGATCGTTTACGCTGGAAGGCTTCGGCGGCGCGTTCATCGACGGCATCGAAGGCGATCCGCATGGCATCATCGGCATCAGCCTGCCGTTGCTCCGCAAGTTGACCCGCGAGCTCGGCGTGGATTGGACTGATCTGTGGAACGTTCAGCGCGGTGAAAACGCGCCTGAGGCGGCGGACGCGGCCGGCATTCCGGCGGCAGGCAAGGATAACCTGCCGCCTGTGGAGAATGTGCATCAGCCCGGCGATGGCTGGGTGGACTGCGCTTGCGGACGCAAGCATTGGGGCACCAACGGCGCGTCCGGCATCCTGCTGGCCCGTCGCGATCCGACCACCGGCAAGGTGACGGATGTGGTGATGCAGCATCGCGCCGCATGGAGTGCGGAAGGCGGCACTTGGGGTATTCCCGGCGGTGCCACGGCAGACGGTGAGTCGCCGATCGAAGGCGCGCTGCGCGAAAGCTATGAAGAGGCGAATATCACGCCTGAGGATATCGAAGTAGTCGGCTCCTACCGTGAGGACCACGGCAACTGGGCGTACACCACCGTGTTCGCATTCGAGAAGCCCGGTCACCGCGTTGAGCCGAAAGCCAACGACGACGAAAGCAAGGAGATCTGCTGGGTGCCGATCAACGATGTGCCCAACCGCAAGCTCTTGACCGCCATGAAAACCGACTGGCCCCGCTTCGCCGCCCGTCTCAACGAGTTGGCGGCCGCGTTACGGTAGAGGTGCCGACGATTGCGGTTGCCGTGTGACCGTCTGCCGAATCGGAAATGGATCATCTTCTCTGGTAAGGGTTGAGTTTGGGAAACCGTCTTCGGCTTCTTGAGCCCAATCCTCAATCATCTTATCGGTGATTGGTGTGCCATCGGGTGTGGTGTATCGCTTCATCTCTGGTCCTTAGTTGAGATTGGATAATGGCTATTGCAGCTGGGCCAAACGCCGGTAGATGTCGGAGGGCAGGTGCCGATTGCCGAAGCCTTTGACTCGGATGCCGTCGGCGGTGCGCATGTATACGATGCGCATATCGGCGCGGGATTGCTGTCCTCGCCGGTGTTGGAAGTGGAACGACTTCCAGCCGGCGAAGTCGTATTTCAGTTCGCTGCCCTCTACCGTACCTTCCGTGAGCTGTGTCATAGCGCGGTGAACGGACGCAACAGCGATTTTGAATTCGTCCTCATCCGGCCATACGTAGGCAAGCAGAATCACATCATCAGCGAGGGTGTCCGGATCCATCTGCAATCCGCGAACCGATGCGATGATGGCAATGGCCCGCTCTAAAAGTGCGTTGCTGATAGCCATCATTGACCGCCATCGAGAAAAGCGCGCACCTTCTCCTTACGTTTGGACAGACTGTCCTGTGCTGACTGGGACAGGTCAGCTCCGGTCTTCCACTGTTCCTTGTCTCCGCGCGCAATGAACATCTGCTGCATGGTGAATCGCTCGACCTCGGATTCCAATGCATTAATGGCATCCAACATTTCGTTCAGTGACTCCACGGACACCAGATAACCGGCCGTGTCCGTACGGTCGACGATTTCCAGCAAGCCGCGCTCGGCCAACGTCTTACGCCAAGCATTCGAGCGCGACAGTTCCGTCAATCCGATACGAGAGCCCGGAGTAGCAACTTCGCGCAGTGCCTCCGCGCGTTCTTTGATATCCATCCCAATCACCGCCAAACATCAGAATCAACTATGATTTAATTACACATATTATTGTGTATTATAATGTGAACCATAGTCAAATAGGATGATGTAAGCCATTGTCATCGTCGAATTTCGCTGTGCTTGCGGAACTCCATGGGGGTCAGGCCGGTTTTACGCTTGAATGCGGCGCAGAAGGAGCTGGTGTCGGTGAAGCCGCATTCCTCGCAGAGCTGGCGCAGCGAGATATCCGAATTGATCAGACGATATTTCGCCGCATGCATGCGGGCGTCCAGCACGTAGGCGTACGGCGTGTAGCCGGTTTCCTTTTTGAAGACGCGAATGAAATGATATTCGCTCATGTACACCAGTCCGGCCAGCTCGCCCACGGTCAGCGGCTCGTTCAAATGGTTGGCGATATACGCCAGCACGCTTTCGATGGCATGTGGCCCTCGGCGGGCGGCGAGTCCGGAGGCTCCGCCGAGGGCCGACGCTGCCGAGCCTGAGCCGCCGTCAACCGGAGCCGACGCCGCGTCGTCCGCGCCCAGCGCAAACTCGGTGAGCACATCCGTGATGTACTTGGCCATCAACGGTTCCGAAATACGCGCGGCCATATGGAACGTTTCGTAGATTTTCGTCAACTGGGTGATCGCGTATCCTGGTTCGCGCAGCGAGAACACCGAGCCGAGTCGTTCGTGAATCAGCTCGTAATAGGCGCGCGCGGTAGGGCCGTCGAAGTGCAGCCACAGCACGTCGCTGTCTTCGGCGGTGCTGTAGGAGTGATGGGCGTAGCAGTCGACCAGCACGAAGTCGCCGGCAGAGGCATGCTGTGCGCTTTCGCCGAACTTCGACACCACGTCGAACGAGCCGGAGCGGATCGCCATAATCAGGAAACTGTCGAACGAGCTGCGCTCCTGCCGGTAGCCGGCCTCGTAATGGAAGAACCCTGCGCGCAGCGGATGCAGGAACGTGCGCAGCGCCGTTTTGCTGGGTGTGTAGATATAGAATTCCGAACCTTCATTGGTTATGCCATGTTCCGCCGGCTTCATCGCCGCCTCCTTGTGCTGGCTTTGGGCTACGTTGACTTGCGTTACGTGGTGCCAAGCCACGTCACGTTGCGCTGAGCCGCGCCGGGCCGCATCGATCCGCTACTTTGCAACCGCGCCAGTCAAATAGCAATTATTTCATATTGAAGAACAATTACTCTAGATGTCAACGATATTTTCGGCCATAGACTAAAGGCAATCAATCAAAAGATTGTGGCTCGCATGAGTCAAGAAGAACGCAACAACGGTAAACACTACAACGAAGTGGAGCAATCATGGCCGTTACCATTCAGGACACCGTCATCACTATCCCGACCTACGGGATCGGAGCTGCGGACAAGAACCCGCAGTTCATCGAAAAGCGCGTCTACCAGGGCAGCTCTGGCCGCGTCTACCCATACCCGGTGATCGAAACCATCAGCGACGAGAAGCGCGACAAGGCCTACAAGGCCGTGATCATCGAGAATGAATACCTCGAAATCACCGTGCTTCCCGAACTCGGCGGACGTATCCAGTACGCCAAGGACAAGACCAACAATTACGACTTCGTCTACCGTAACGACGTCATCAAGCCGGCGCTTGTGGGCCTGACCGGCCCGTGGATCTCCGGCGGCATCGAATTCAACTGGCCGCAGCATCACCGCCCGACCACCTACTCGCCGGTGGACTACGACATCAAAGACCTGCCGGACGGCGGCAAGGCGGTGCTCTGCCACGACACCGATCAGATGTACGGCACCCAGGTGGTCACCACCATCGCCCTGCATCCCGGCAAAGCCTACATCGAAATCACCGCACAGCTGTACAACGGCACCGCACTGCCGCAGACCTTCCTGTGGTGGGCGAACCCGGCCGTACCGGTCAACGAGCACACCAAAACCGTGATGCCGCCGGATGTAACCGCAGTCATGGACCACGGCAAGCGCGACGTCTCCCGGTACCCGATCGCCACCGGCACCTACTACAAGCATGACTATTCGCGCGGCGTGGACATCGGCCGCTACAAGAACGTGCCGGTGCCGACCAGCTACATGGCCGCACACTCCGACTACAACTTCGTCGGCGGCTATGATTTCGGCGTCGGCGCAGGCATTCTGCACGTGGCCGACCACCACGTGAGCCCCGGCAAGAAGCAGTGGACCTGGGGCAACGGCGACTTCGGCCGCGCCTGGGACCGCAACCTGACCGACGCCAACGGCCCGTACGTGGAGCTGATGACCGGCGTCTTCACCGACAACCAGCCCGACTTCACCTGG
The DNA here is from genome assembly GCF_012932375.1 of Bifidobacterium olomucense. Taxonomy (GTDB): domain Bacteria; phylum Actinomycetota; class Actinomycetes; order Actinomycetales; family Bifidobacteriaceae; genus Bifidobacterium; species Bifidobacterium olomucense. The sequence goes on from NZ_JAAIIG010000005.1 coordinate 180,735, forward strand.
TTGAAGCCCTACGAAGGCAAGACCTTCACCCAGTACTTCATGCCGTACAAGGCCGTGGGCCAGGTCAAGAACGCGTCCATCAAGGCCGCCGTGAACCTGGAGATCGGCCCGGAGGACACGTTCGGTGCCGCCGGCGAGGTCGAAGGCATCGAAGCTCAGGGCTTGAAGGCCGGGCAGGGCCGCGTGACCGTGTACGCCACCAGCGTGTATGAGAACGCCACCGTCACCGTGACCACCAAGGGCGGCAAGACGCTGTACTCCTACACCGGCACGATCAGCCCGAACGACATCGTCCGCGCCGAATTCGAAACCGGCGAGGTTCCGGCCACCGAAATCACCGCCACCGTAGCGGACGCGAACGGCACCGTGCTCATCGACTACACCCCGCAACCAAAGAAGATCGACAAACTGCCGGAGCCGGCCAAGGCCGCCGACGAACCGGCGAAGATCGCCACTAACGAGGAGCTGCTGCTCGCCGGTCTGCATCTGGAACAGTACCGTCACGCCACCTACATGCCGGACCCGTACTACCTCGAAGGCCTGAAGCGCGACCCGCAAGACGCCCGCATCAACAATGCGTACGGCCGTCTGCAGCTGCGCCGCGGTGTGTTCGATTGCGCCGAAGCCCACTTCCGCTCGGCAATCAAGCGTTTGACCAAGCACAACACCCAGCCGTACGATTCCGAGCCGCACTACAACCTTGGCTTGGTCCTGTTCCTGCAGGGCAGGTATGACGAGGCGTTCGACGCCTTCTTCAAGGCCACCTGGGACGATACGCAGAAGGAACGCGCCTTCTTCTACATGGCCGCCATCGCCGCCCGCCGAGGCGACTTCGCGGACGCGCTGGAATACGTGAACAACGCGCTGACCCGCAACACCATGAACATCAAGGCCCGCGGCCTGAAGGCCTACGTGCTGCGCAAGCTCGGACGTACGGACGAGGCCGCGACAGCGCTCGCCGAAAACCTCGCCATCGATGAGTTCGACTTCGTTTCCGGATACGAGCGTGTGCTCGCCGGGGGAGAGCCGGCCGAACTGCAGCGTCTGATGCGCGGCTTCTTCGAAAACTATCTGCAGGCCGCCCGCGACTATGCGCTGTTCGGTGCCTATGAGGAGGCGCTGGACTTGCTTGCCGAAGCCGATCAGTCGAAGCCGATGGTCAAGTATTACGAAGGCTACTATCTTGCCGAACTGGGCCGTGATCTTGGTGCCAAGGCCGCGTTCGAGGCCGCCGAGGCCGCGCCAAGCGACTACTGCTTCCCGAACAAGCTGGAGGATATCGCGCCGCTTGAGAAGGCCATCGCAGTGGTGGACGGCGCCAAGGCCCCGTACTACCTCGGCTGCCTCTACTACGACAAGGTGCAGGCCGACAAAGCCATCGCCCTGTGGGAGCAGTCGCGCGATCTTGACCCTGAATTCCCGACCGTACACCGCAATCTGGCGCTCGCCTACTACAACAAGCGCGGTGACGCGGCGGCTGCCAAGGTCGAAATCGAACAGGCCTACGCACTGGACGAATCCGATGCCCGCGTGTTCTTGGAAACCGACCAGCTGCATCGCAAGATCGGCTGGACCTACGCCCAGCGTCTCACCGAGTTCGAAAAGCATCTCGACGTGGTGGCCAAGCGCGACGACTTGTTCATCGAATACCTGACCGTGCTCAACCTGACCGGCAACTACGCCAAGGCCTACGAGCTGATGAGCCAGCGCCGCTTCCACCCGTGGGAGGGCGGCGAAGGCAAGATCACCGGCCAGTACCGCATCGCACTGACCCTGCTCGCCAAGGATGCGATGGCGGCCGGCGACTGGGCCAAGGCCAAGGAACTGCTGGTCAAGACGCTCGTCTACCCCGAGAACTTGGGCGAAGGCAAGCTCGAAGGCCAGAAGGACAACGATATCCACTACTACCTCGGTGTGGTGGAGCGCGCACTTGGCGACGAGGAAGCGGCCCGCGCTGAATTCCGTCAGGCCACCATCGGCCCCGACGAGGTGAAGGGCGCGATGTACTACAACGACCAGCCCGCCGAAATGATCCTCTTCCAAGGTCTCGCCCACAAGGCGCTTGGCGAGGAAGGCCCGGCCAACGCCCGATTCTACCGTCTGCTGGACTACGGTGAGCAGCACCTCGACGATCAGGTCAAGATCGATTACTTCGCCGTCTCCCTGCCGGACTTCCTCATCTTCGAAAACGACTACACGAAGATGAACCGCGTCCACTGCGAATACCTGATGGGACTCGCGAACATCGGCCGCGGCGAACGCGAGGAAGCCGAACGTTTCCTCACCGAAGCCCTGGGCGCAGACCCCAGCCACATCCAGGCCAACCTGTTCACCGATGAGGTGATGAATCGTCACGTGCTGTGATGTCCTGTGAACATCTGTGCGCCGGCTCCCTGTCTTCCGAGGGGGAGCCGGCGCTTCCGTATGCCGTAAGCGAGGCCGTGCGTCACGTACCGCGCGTCGCGTGCCGCGCTGATCATGGAGTAGTCCGCCAGAACTTCAGCAGTCGCCGCAGCGCAAACGCCAAGGCCAGCAACGTGTAGTCGCCTAAATCACGCGGATTGTAACCGGTTGCGCGAGCGATTTTATTGAGTCGATTCTGCACGGTGTTCTTATGGAGAAACAGCTCCTCGGCCGTGTGCCCGATGCTGCCGTTGTGCCGCGTGTACGCGTCGAACAGTACAGCCGCCTCGTCCTTCTCCTTCTCGGTGAGGCCGTCCAAAATCCGATTCGAGAAACGTTCGGCAGTCGTATCTTTGATCGCGCACAACGCCATGCCCAGCGTGGAATCGTCATAGTCCAGTGTACGTGGGTAACCGGTGCTGATTTCAGGGGCGACTGCAACTGCAGTCTCCGCGCCGGCCGCAATGTTGCGTTGCCGATGCAGAAACGCCAGCCATAATTCGGCGCTGCGCGCTTGCAGATACGCTTCTCGATAGTCGGCAATAGCGTCTACCGGCTCACTGACGCCGAACACCAACGGATACCCGGTGGATTGGGACACCGCTTGCGAAATGCGGTCGAGCACTTCCCGATGCGCAGTGGTGCCGGAGCCGACGACGCTACTGTCTGCGGCGAGAATCAAACGAAATTCGCCACCGTATATGGAATACAGACTGTGCGGCTGATCTGTCATAAGGCGATCGACCATATCGTAGGTGCTGTCTTGCGTGATGTCGTTGTGTACCGTGCCGACGCGCTGCACGGTCCTGTTGCGCAGCTCCTGCGGCACATGCAGCCGCCCTACCGCCACCACACGCGGCACGGTGAGATCCACGCTCAACGTGTCCGTCAGGTAGCCGATCAACCCGGTATCCGGCTGTGGCGCGATCAACAGATTCGTGAGGTTCGCGGCCATCATGCGTCTATCGAACCGGGAGACCTGCTCCATGTTTTCGCGCACCAAAATCTCGGTCATCTTCTTGATGACGTTGCCGAACGGCTCCACTTCGGCGCGCTGGCCGGTGATGCCGATCACGGCGATCACCGCGTCGCCCTGCATCACCGGCACATTGATGCCGTCACGCGCGCCGGCGAACGGATGCTTGGCGTCCACCGCCACGCTTTGCTTGGTGCGTGCGGCGAGCCGCGCGGCCTCATGATCGGTGTCCACGCGGGTAGGATCGGTGCTGGCGATGATATGGCCGTTGGTGTCGAAGAAGTTGATGTCGTGGCTTAACGCGCCTTTGATGTTCTCCACGATGGTGGAGGCGATGCGTGGGTCGATGTCCATCTTCGGCTCCTTTGCTTGGCTCGACTGCCTTGGTTGCTACGACTGCTTGAACCCTCCATATATGGTACCTGTACCATATAAATCCGTGAATTGCTTGGGTTTTATGGCCTCAAGATAGTTGTATATACCATGTGCTGTCGGTGATACTAGTACCGTCCACAACAACGATGGGCATACGGTATATCAAGGAACGCGCTGTGCGGGAGGTGCTCAAGTGAAGTTCGTCATCGCTCCTGATTCGTTCAAAAACTGCATGACCGCGCGCGAGGCGGCCGAAGCCATCCGCTCCGGGCTTGCCGTGGTGTTCCCCGATGCCGACTACGACATGGTGCCGATGGCGGACGGGGGCGAAGGTACGGTACAAGCGCTGGTGGATGCCACCGGCGGCACCTTGCGCCAGACCACAGTGCTCGATCCGCTGCAACGGCCCGTACTTGCGACCTATGGATTGCTGGGGGTTGACGGTGACGCACCAACCGCGGTCATCGAAATGGCCGCCGCCTCGGGCATCGGTTTCGTAGACGAGTCCACGGAAAATCCGCTCGCCGCCACCACTTACGGGACTGGGCAGCTCATCCGCGCGGCCCTCGATGATGGTGCCGAACGCATCATCATCGGCATCGGTGGTTCGGCCACCAACGATGGCGGGGCCGGCATGGCCGAAGCGTTGGGGGTCGGATTCCTCGATGCTCGCGGCAACGCCATCAAGCGTGGGGGAGGTGCTCTCAGCCAACTGAGCACTATCGATACCGCCGGTCTCGACCCACGTCTGAAGAGCACGGAGATCCTCATCGCCTCCGATGTGGATAACCCGCTGACCGGTCCGCACGGCGCGTCCGCCGTGTTCGGTCCGCAAAAAGGTGCCACGCCGGCGATGGTCGGTCAGTTGGACAAGGCCCTTGTCCATTACGCCGCGTTGATCAAGGATCAACTCGGTTGCGACGTGGCCCGCATTCCGGGCGCAGGCGCGGCCGGTGGTCTTGGCGCGGGATTGCTGGCCTTCACCGACGCGCGCATGCAATCCGGCGTGGAAATCGTGGCGCAAACCGTGCGGCTTGCGCAAAGGGCCGCAGATGCCGATTACTGCATCACCGGCGAAGGCGGCATCGATGCGCAAACCCAATACGGCAAAACGCCGATGGGCGTGGCGCGAACCGTGCGCCAGGGCAATCCGCATATCGGCGTCATCGCTCTGGCCGGATATGTAGGCAGCGGCATCGGCCCACTCTACGATCTTGGCATCGATGCGATATTCGGCATTGCTCCGGGAGCGACCACGTTGGCGCAGGCGCTTGCCGATGGACCGCGAAACCTTGCGCGCGCGGCCGAAAATGTTGCCCGGCTGATTGCGCTGAGCCAGCGGTGAAGTCGGCGGCGCTATGCCCGACAATCACCCATAGCCAATAGCAATAATTTCATACTGGCGCGCAATTTATGCCGGTAAATCAGGCGAATAGCGCAATAGTATGAAATCAATAACAGCAAAGCAGCAACCAGAACGAAGCAGTTCGGCAGTCGCTTTGGAATACACCTTTGGCGTGATATGCGTCCAATCCCCCAACCAGCAGGCTTGGCGCAAGCATGCCCTGATGAAAGGAACCATCATGAAGAAAACTTGGCAGACCATCGTCGGCGCCGGTGCCGCGATCGCCATGATCGCCTCCCTCGCAGGCTGCGGATCAGGCAGCGCATCCGGTAAAACGGAGCTCTCGTTCTTCGCGAACAATACACAGGACGTCTACCAGCCGGTGATCGACGCGTTCGAAAAGAAGAACCCGGACATCAAAGTCAAGTTCAGCACCACCAACGGTGCCCAGGCCGGCTACCAGCAGACCTTGCAGACCCGCATCTCCGGCGGCCAGCTTGCCGACGTATATGTGGCGCCTCCCGAGCAGCTGAGCGACCTGGTCAAGAACGGCGTGGCCAAGGACCTGACCAACGAATCGTTCATGGAGCGCATCGGCGATACGAACAAGGCCCAAGCCAGCGTGGACGGCAAGGTGTACGCCATGTCCATTACCGCATGGACCAACGCCTACGCCTACAACAAGGACCTGCTTGCCAAGGCCGGTTACGATTCCATTCCCGAAACCTGGGATGAGTTCATCGACATGTTGAAGGCGCTGAAGGATGCGGGCGTCGAGAAGCCGTATCTGGAGCCCAAGGCGGGTCTTGGCGCTCTGGTGGAAGGCTGGATCGGCTACGATTCCTCCAAGCAATCCAAGAGCATCGATCAGCAGATCGGCGACGGCAGCTCCACCTTCGCCAAGAGCTACACCAAGTACTACAAGGAATGGGCCAAGCTGTTCGACGCCGGCGTGATGGGCTCCGAAGTCACCGGTCTCGCGGACGATCAGGTCCGCTCCGAATTCGCGGCCGGCCGCCTGGCCGTTATGCCGTCCGGATACTGGGATGTGAACACGTTCAAGGACGCCGGCATCAACTTCGCATTCGGCCGGATGCCGATGCTGCATAAGGGAGACACGCCTTACGCCCCCGGTGCCGCTGATTCCGGCTACGCCATCAACGCCAAGATCGATGGAGCCAAGCTCAAGGCCGCCGAATCCTTCCTCGACTTCCTCTCCTCTGAAGAAGGCCTGAAGCTCATCCAAGACAACATGGGTCTGATCCCGTCCACCAAGAACTACACGCCGGACATCGATGAGACCTTCAAAGAGCCGTACGACCTCTACCTGAAGACCGGCAACGTGTATCTGAACACGCTCGGCTGGCCCGCCAGCGGCCGCAGCGCCCTGCGCGCCGAAACCTTCGCCCAGCTGCAGCAGGTGGCGCTCGGCTCCATCACCCCGGCTCAGGCCACCGCCAACCTGGATACCAAGCTCAAGACGCTGTCCTGAAGGTGAATGACATGTCACAGGCAACCGCAATAGTCACCGCGTCCGCCCTTCCCGAGGCGGGCGCGGCCCCCGCCCGAGCCATTGCCGGCTCAGTCCAGGACTTTGAAGCTTCCCACACCCGCGATCGCAAACGTCGCAATCTCATGGAGAACCTCACCTCCGTGCGATTCCTGCTGCCACTGCTCGCGGTGTACATCATCATCGTACTGATTCCATTCCTCCAGAGCATCGTCTTCAGCCTCACCGACTACGACGGCTACGATTTCGCCAACGCCAAGTTCGTAGGAATCGCCAACTATCAGGCGATCTTCCAAGACCAGACCCTGCTTGCCGGCCTCGGCTTCACCCTGCTCTACACCGTGGCCACCACCGTACTGATCACCGCCATCGCGTTGCCGCTGGCCGTGACCCTCAACCGGAAGTTCTTCGGACGCAACTTCGCACGCTCCCTGTTCTTCTTCTTCTCCGTACCTTCGATGGCAGTGCTCGGCCTGGTGTGGCAGTATATCTTCTCGCCGCTCGGCACCGGAGCCGTCAACACTTTCCTCGGCAAGTTCGGTGTGAGCCCGGTACCGTGGCTCTCCAACCCGGCGCTCGCCAAGTTCTGCGTGATTTTCATCGCCGTATGGGCGCAGGTCGGCTGGCACGCCACCCTGTATCTGGCGTACCTGCAAGCCATTCCGGCCGACCTCTACGAACAGGCTTCAGTGGATGGCGCCTCCCGCGGCCAGCAGTTCGTACACATCACGTTGCCGCAGATGGTGCCCGCGATGGGCGTCTCCATCTTCATGCTGCTGACCGGCGGCCTCAAGGTCTACGATCTGCCGTTCACCCTCACCACCGGCGGCCCGGGCAACGCCACCTACACCGTCACCCAGTCCATCATCGTCACCGGCATCGGCTCCGGCCGTTACGGCGTAGGTTCCGCGCTCGGCGTGATGTTCTTCCTGTGCTGCGTGATTCTCGTGGCACTGCAGCAAATCGTCACCTCGCTGATTGAAAAGAGGCTGTCATGACAACGCAGCACATTCCCGCGGCCCCGGCCGATGCCGCACCTGCCGCCCGCGGACTATCCTTGAGCCAACGCGAACGCATTCGCTCCGCCGTCCGTTCGGTAGTGGTCATCGCCATCGCCCTGATTTGTGCAGTGCCGCTGTACGTAGTGGTGATCAACACCTTCAAGAACTCCGGTGATATGGCTGCCGATCCGTTCGGTCTGCCCACGCACTTTACGCTGGAGAACTACACGTACGCGCTGGAGAACCTGCCGGTGGTGCAGGCCACGATCAATACGCTGATCGTGACTGTAGTCGGCGTGTTCTTCATGGTGATCATCGGTGCGCTCGCCGCGTACGGCATGGTGCAGAAGCGCAGCAAGCTTACGGCCGGTATCGGTGCCTTCCTCATGCTTTCGTTCGTGATTCCCGGCCAGACGCTGCTGATTCCGCAGTACAAGATGGAAGCGCAGTTCGGCTTGGTGGATAGTCTGCTTGGTCTGATCGTGCTCTACTTGGGCGGCGCAACATTCTGCTACTTCCTGATCGTGCAGTATATGCGCGGTCTTCCCGGTGAGCTGTTCGAAGCCGCGCGTTTGGATGGCGCGGGCCCGTTCCGCATCTTCTGGCAGATCGTGCTGCCGTTGATTCGTCCGATTCTGATCACCGTGGTGGTATTCGAAACCATGTGGACATGGAACGACTTCATGACCCCGAACATCTACATCTCGTCGACCGAGAAGCAGACGCTGGTGCTGCAGGTGTTCAACGCCATGGGCCAGTTCAGCACCAATTGGCCGCTGTTCATGACCATCACCACCATCGCCCTGATCCCCGTCTTCCTCTTCTTCATCTTCTGCCAAAAGTGGATCGTCGCCGGCCTGGTGGCTGGATCGGTCAAAGGCTGAGCCGTTAAGCGAACAGCCCGGTGGGCTGTTCGTAGGCTCAGCCTGAGCGAGGCGGTAGCCGAGCGAAGGTTGTATTGAGTCCTCGCGTAGCGAGGTCCGTAATTGCTGGGCCGGAGGCGAGCCGTTGCTCCCACCACCCACATCTCATACTTTCTTATTTCCGAAAGGTAATCCCCATGAATCACACCCTTGACCTGACTGGTTTCAAACCGAAGGCCATCACACCGTTCTCCATCACCCGCAACGATTGGGGCGTGGCACCGGATGGCACCGCCGTGGACTTCACCAACTATTACATGACCTTCGACGGCAAGCCGTTCTACGGCGTCTGCGGTGAATTCCACTACTCGCGCATGGACCCCTCGCGCTGGGATGAGCAGCTCGCCAAAATGGCGGCCGGCGGCGTGAACGTCATCGCCACCTACGTGTTCTGGAATCATCACGAAGAGCATGAGAACCAGTGGAACTTCAGCGGCCGCCGCAACATTCGCCGATTCATTAAACTCTGCGCCAAGCACGGACTCAAGGTCATCGTGCGCCTCGGTCCGTTCGATCACGGCGAGGTGCGCAACGGCGGCATCCCGGACTGGATGTACGGCAAGCCTTACGAAGTGCGTTCCGTGGACCCCGGCTTCCTCGACAAGGTCCGCGACCTGTACGCACACGTCGCCGCCCAGCTTGACGGCCTGTACTTCAAGGACGGCGGTCCGATCGTCGCCGCCCAGCTCGACAACGAGTACATGCACTCCTCCTCCCCGTGGGAGATGACCACCGGCATCACCAACGAATGGGTGCCCGGCGGCCACGACGGCTTCGCCTACGTGCATGCGCTGCGCCGCATCGCCGAAGAGGAAGGCATTTCGGTGCCGTTCTACACCAACACCGGCTGGGGCGGCTCCCCGGTGCCGGACGACGTGCTGCCATTGTGGGGCGGCTACGCCTACCGTCCGTGGCTGTTCTATGCCGGCCCCGGCGAGCATCCGGTCACCGACGAATACGTGTACCGCAACTTCCACTCCAACGACTGCCCGCGCGGCGAGGAATTCGCGCCCACCTATGAGCCGGAAACCAAGCCCTACGCCTGCTGCGAGATGGGCGGCGGCATGTTCAGCTCCTACAACTACCGCTTCGTGCTGCCGATGAAGTCGGTGGACGCGATGTCCAACATCAAGATGGCGTCCGGCTGCAATTTCCTCGGCTACTACATGTTCCAGGGTGGCTCCAACCCGATCGGTGATGGCATTTACCTGAACGAAAGCCAGCTGCCGAAGATCTCCTACGACTTCCAGGCGGCGCTCGGCGAATTCGGCCAGACGCGCGAATCCTACCGCCGTATGAAGGCCGTGCATTACTTCGCCTTGGCCTTCGCCGACCGCCTGTGCCCGCTGGGCGTGGCGGTGCCGGACGGTCAGGAATCCGTGGCCCCGACCGATATGGAATCGCTGCGTTGGTGCGTGCGCACCGATGGCGAGCGCGGCTTCGTGTTCCTCAACAACTTCCAGGATCACGCCAGCATGCCGGCCAAGCACGGCGAATCGGTGTCGGTCACCTTGGCTTCCGGCGAAACGGTGACGTTCGACGGCATCGGCCTGGCTTCCGACGAGAACTGCATCCTGCCGTTCAACATGGATCTTGACGGCGTGACGCTTGTCGCCGCCACCGCACAGCCGGTCACCGTGATCGCCCCTGTCGGCGCTGATCATCGCACCTTCGTCTTCCTCAAGCCTGACGGCATGGACGACTGCTGGTTCTGTTTCGCGGACGGTACTGTGCACCATGTGCCGGCCGACGCGGAGATGGAAACCTTCCCGGTTACGGACGAGGCCGGTCACACGGTGACTATCGTCTGCGTGAGCCGGGCCAAAGCCGATTCGATGACCGTGGTTGCGGACGGTACCGCCTTGGTCTTTGCCGGCGAGGCGGTTTCCCAGGATGCCGCACAGCCAAGCATCACCAACGATGGCGCTGCGGTCTACGAACTGGACGGACGGATCGTTGTGGAATCCACTGAAGCTTCCGTTGATGTTTCGTCCTATCCTGCCGAGTTCCTTGCCGGGCAGGGCGTCCGGTACCAGCCGGTTGCCGTGACCCCGAGCGTAGAGAAGCTTTCCGATACCCGTTACGTGATCGACCTGCCCGACGATCTGCTCGCCGCCAACGGCGTGGCTGATATGCGTCTGCGCGTACGCTATTCGGGCGATATCGGCTGGCTGTGGTGCGGCAGCACGCTGGTGGACGACAACTTCTGCAACGGCGACGTGTGGGAGATCGGCCTTAAGGAATACGTGCAGCTGCTCGAAGACCACCGCAACCAACTGGTGCTCACCATCACGCCGAGCAAGGAAGGTGCGAACGTCAACGTGGAGTCCGCAATGGCGGCCCGCATGGAGAACGTCGATGGGCAGCAGGCCGGGCTGGAATCCGTCGAGTTGCAGCCGGTGTATCAGTCTGTGCTGCGCGCGGACTGATTGCAGGTGACTGTTTGCCCGACCGTTGTACAGCCGTTGGGCTGCTAGCCACGATCATGGGATGGTTTCGGTGCATGCCGAGGCCATCCCATCCGTGTTATTGCAGGGTGTTGTTGCAGGGTGTTACTACAGGATTGTCGCGCAAACAGTACCGCAAGCATGCTGATGCGGGGAAGAGGGGAGACCGAGCGTGTCCGTGAATCATGTCGTTGACGTATTGCGGAAGTCCAAGGCGGTGCTGTGGGATTTGGACGGCACCCTGATCGACTCCGACCCGTACTGGGTGACCGCCGAACGCGCGTTGCTGGAATCATACGGCGGCACTTGGGATGATGCGCTCGCCGAAGCGATGCAGGGCGCTTCATTGCCGGTACTGACCCGACTGTTGCGTGAGCGTGGCGTTACGTTGCCGGCCGACGAGATTGTGCGGACGCTGACGGATGCAGTCATGCGTATGGAATCGGAGCGTCTGCCGTGGGTGGAGGGTGCGCGGGAGTTGCTGACTTGGCTTGCGTCTGAAGGGATTCCCTCCGTGCTGGTCACCGGCTCGCCTCGCGTCATTGCGGACAATGTGTTGCGGCAGGCACCGGCCGGCGCGTTCATCGGTGCGATCAGCGGAAGCGATGAGTTGCCGCCCAAACCCAGCCCAGAGCCTTACCGACATGCCGCGCGAATGGCCGGCGTCGACCCACGCAACTGCGTCATTTTCGAGGATTCCCTGCCGGGACTTACCGCCGCACGTGCTTCCGGTGCCGTTGCCGTCGCTGTCACCGGTCACGCGCGCGTGGACGTAACCGGCTGCGGACTGTATGACTTTGCCATCCGCGATTATCGCGAAATGCGTGGGAACTAGCTCAGCAGGAATGCGATAATCGCGATAAACACCGGGCTGGTCATCGTACTGAACAGAATGCCGTCGCGCGCGAAAGTGAGACCCACATTGTAGCGGGCCGCGTAATTGTAGACGTTCTGGCCGGTCGGCAATGCGGCGAGCACCACGCAGGCGTAGAGTTCCGGGCCGCGGAAGCCCATCATGAAGTAAGCCAGCAGGAACGCGATAATCGGCATCACGATATTCTTCAGCACGGCCACAGTGAAGATGGCCGGAATATCGCCCTTCTTCTGCAGTGGTTTGGTGCCGTGCAGCGACATGCCGAACGCCATCAGAATCATCGGCACTGCGGATTCGCCGATCATGTTGATCGGGTCGTAGATGAAGTTCGGCACCGGGAACCAGCCGAGCTTGGCGTTCAGCGCGGAGACCACAATGCCCAGCAGCGAACCGATCAGCAGCGGCTGATGCAGCGGCTGCTTGGCGATTTCCTTGATGGACACCTTGCCCTTGGTGGTCACGTCCAGCACGGTCAGGCCGATCGGTGTGAACAGCGCCTGCTGCATCACCAGAATCGGGGCCACCAGAGCGCCGTTGCCCAGAATGTACGTGGCGACCGGCAGACCGATGTTGTTGGAGTTCAAGTACAGCGAGTTCAGCGCGCCGATGGTGGCGTCCGGGGCCTTCAAATGGAAGAACATGCGGTTCAGGATGAGGAACACGATGCCTACCAGCATGGCGGAGAGGAATGCCACGATAATCGACGGGTGGAAGATGTCGAAGATCGGCTCCTTGGAGAGAATCGCGAACATCAGGCACGGGCTGGACACAAAGAAGGAAAAGCGGTTCAACACCATTTGCGCGGAAGGTCCGCCGATGCGCATGCGTGCCGCCACGTATCCGACGAAGATCACGATGCCAATGACGCAGAAACCCTGCATGGCGCTAATCAAACCGGTCATATTGTTGCTGATGCCTCCCTCTACCGCACCCCAGTGTGGCACACAGCGCTGATTTCGGCTTCATAATCTCACGTACCGGTGTGCGCGGGCGCGCTTTTCGCACGAATCGTGCGTTGGGCGGGTGATTTGGTCGTGCGTAACGCACTTTTCGCACGAATCGGGGGCTAGGCGGGTGATTTGGCCGGGTGTAGCGCTCTTTTCGTGCGAAAAGTACGCTGTGACTTCGGCCGCCTCGATGTAGGCTGTTCCCATGACAAATACGAACTTTGCAGATCAGCCGCAGGACCAGCCGGCTTCGTCTGACCGGTCGTCCCAGCCGATCGTCTTGCCGCAAAACACCACCCGCGCGGAGCAATTGAACAGCTTGCTGACCCAGATCATGGAAAACTTCTCCGTCTCTGATGCGGAAGGCCCGCTCGCCGACGAGATTGAAGCTTTCCTCACGCTTCAGAACCATCTGACCGTCCGCCGTCATGGCGACACCGTGGTCGCCTCCACCGACTTCGGCAAACCGAGCCGTGTGATTCTTGCCGGCCATATCGACACCGTGCCGGTCATCGACAATTTCCCGCCGCGCTGGCTGGAGCCCGGCGACCCGCTGATCCGCGAAGACATCGCCAAGGCCCACCCGAATGAGCGCGTGCTGTGGGGCCGCGGCGCCACGGACATGAAGGCTTCGGACGCGGTGATGCTTTACCTCGCTGCCGTGCTGGACGGCCGCACCGTGCAAAGCGATCCCAAAGTCGATCTCACCTATGTGTTCTATGACCACGAGGAAGTAGTCGCCGAGAAAAACGGACTGCGCAAGGTCGTGGAAACCCACCCCGATTGGATCCAGGGTGATTTCGCCATCATCGGCGAGCCCACCAGCTGCGGCATCGAGGGCGGCTGCAACGGCACGATCCGCTTTGACGTCATCACCCACGGTGTGGCCGCGCATTCGGCGCGAGCCTGGATGGGGGAGAACGCCATTCATAAGGCGGCCGAGATTCTGAACCGACTCAACGCATACGAGCCAGCCACCGTGAACGTGGACGGACTCGACTACCGCGAGGGGCTCAACGCCACGCTGATCTCCGGCGGCAAGGGCACCAACGTCATCCCCGACGAGTGCCGTGTGCATGTCAATTACCGTTTCGCCCCGGACAAGTCGCTGGCCGAAGCCAAAGCGCTGATGATGGGCGCGGACGCCGGCGCTGAACTGGGCAACGGCGAGCATGTGGCTACCGGCGGCGTGTTTGAGGGCTACGGCATCGAGATGAAGGATGAATCGTCGTCCGCGCGTCCGGGCCTTAACGCGCCGCTCGCCCAAGATCTGGTTCGACTGGTCAAGGAACGCACGGGCCACGATCCGCTGGCCAAGTTGGGTTGGACCGATGTGGCCCGTTTCTCCCAGCTCGGCATTCCGGCCGTCAACCTCGGTGCCGGCGACCCGCTGCTGGCGCATAAGCATGATGAGCAGGTGCCCGAGTCGGACCTTACGCTGATGGCCGATCTGCTGACCTCCTGGCTGGTGTGAGGGTCGATGCGAGAACTGGTGCGAGAACTGGCGCGTGAATAACGATCCGGCACGGTTCGTCCGGTCCGACATCACCCAAGTCCGCTTTCGCGCACGTCGTCGTCACGATGTGTGGCATACTGAAAGACGGTGGTTCTGCATAACCGCCCAGCGTGCGCGATGGCGTCGATCCCCTTGCGGCTCTCAAGAATGAGACAACGCAAGCGCCGGTGTCCGCCGTCCCGCAGGACAGACTTGAGACGAAGTTGCCTTTACGCGGCGTGTATTGTCACGCGGCCACGGTGAGAGCGTGGTGTGAGTTACGCGTATGGGCCTGGACGAAGCGTCGCGATGCAGCGCGCCGCGAGGAGCATTGTGCCCACTGATAATCATGATGGTTTCGTTTCCGACGAAACCGGTACCAATACTGTATCCAATGCCGCTCAGAGCGCGGGTGCGAACAGTGCCCAGAACGCTGCCCAGAACGCTGCCCAGAGCACGCCCCAGAGCGCTGAGCCCGTGGTGCGTCGCCGTCGCGGCGGTCGTCGCGTAGTGCGCGACACCGGTGCCGCCGGAGCCTCGCTGGAACTGCAGGTGCAGGAGCGGGCCCCGCTTTTTGAAGCGCCCGTACTCGCTGATGTGGTGTCTGCCGCTGCCGATGATGATGCCGAAACGACGGATGAGGCCCGTCCGTCTCGCCGCCGCTCGCGTCGCGCGGTTGATATGAACGATGATCAGGATCGTCCGAACCGCTCCGCACGCCGCACTCGTTCGTCTGTGTCCCTTGAGGATGACATGGATGATTTCACCGAGCGTCCGTCTCGCCGCCGCATCGCCGACGTGGATGATACGGATGATTACGATGAGCGTCCGTCTCGCCGTTCGCGTCGTGCGCTGATCGACGACGATGAGGACGCTGATCGTGAGGTTCGCCGCCGCTCCCGCCGTGCGCCCATGTCGCTGGACGATGACGAGGATGAGCGTCCACTGCGTCGTCGTTCCCGCCGTACGAATGGCGAAAGCCGCGAGCAGTCGCCGGATGAGCGCCTGTTCGACGCGGTTGAGTCATTGCCGGAAGGCCATCAGGGCGTTCGCCGTGGCAAGCCGATGACCTCGCTGCTCTTCCAGGAGCCGGTGCTGCCCACTTCCCATGTTCGTGACCTTGACGAACAGGACAATCGTGATGACGGCGACGCTCACGTCGACGATCATGACGATGCGTCGGCAGAAGCTGAATCCCGCACGTCCCGTCGTTCCCGCCGTTCGCGCAATCGCGACGATGCCGACGGCCAGCAGCGTGCCGACCGCCGTCGTACCGCAGCCGATCGCGATACTCGCGATGACAATGCCGATGCGGATGCCGGCACCAGCCGTGACGACACCGAATCGGAGGATTCCGGCGAATCCCGTCGTTCCCGCCGTTCCCGCCGCCTGAACGCGCAGGAACGACGTGCCGCCGCCGAAGTCGAGCAGATTGAAGAGGACCTTGAGCTCGACGACATCTCCTACTCGCCGATCGCCGAAGAGGAGGGGGACGAGGAGTCCGACACCACCCGCACGCGTTCCCGTCGCCGTCGCCGTCGTGGTTCTCGTGCCGATGCCGCTGCCAATGACGCGAATGCCGAGCAGGATGCCGTCGCCGAGTCCGACGCCGACGATGAGTCCGCGGCCCGTCGTGATCGCGATCGCGACGAGGACGATGAGGAGCAGACCGTCACCCGTCGCCGTCGCCGCCGCCGCGGCGCGAAGAACGCCGAGACGAGCGAGGAGCAGCCGGCCGAACAGCTGGTTCGCCGCTCCCGCAAGCAGCAGTACATCGACGAGATCACCGATGTGGAAGGTTCCACGCGTCTTGAGGCCAAGAAGCAGCGCCGCCGCGACAATCGTCGTGAACGCAGCCGCCAGAATCAGCTCATGGAGCAGGATTTCCTGGCCCGCCGCGAGAACGTGGACCGTCTGATGGTGGTGCGCGAGAAGGAGCATCACACCCAGATTTCCGTGGTGGAAGACAATGTGCTGGTCGAGCATTACGTCTCCGATATCCAGGAAGTGCAGACGGTAGGCAACATTTATCTCGGCCGTGTGCAGAACGTGCTGCCGAGCATGGAGGCCGCGTTCGTGGACATCGGCCAGGCCCGCAACGGCGTGCTCTACGCCGGCGAGGTCAACTGGGATGCGGCCCGTCTCGAAGGCCAGCCGCGTCGCATCGAGCTGGCGTTCAAGTCCGGCGACCCGGTGCTGGTGCAGGTCACCAAGGATCCGATCGGTCATAAGGGTGCTCGTCTGACCAGTCAGGTCACGCTGGCTGGCCGCTTCCTGGTGCTGGTGCCTTCCGGCGGCATGACCGGCGTGAGCCGCAAGCTGTCCGAGCGCGAACGTTCGAGGCTGAAGAACATCGTCTCCAAGATCGCGCCGAAGGACATGGGCGTGATTATCCGCACCGCGGCCGAGGGCGCCTCCGAAGAGGCCATCACCAAGGATCTTGAGTCTCTGGTGCGCCAGTGGGAGCGTATCAACGCCAAGCGCGAGGAGTTCTGGCATGGCAAGCGCCCGAAGCTGCTGCAGGGCGAGCCGGATGTGGCGATCCGCGTGGTGCGAGACATCTTCAACGACGACTTCAACCAGCTCATCGTGGAAGGCGATAAGGTCTACGACCGCATCGAAGAGTATCTGGACACCATGGCTCCCGACCTGAAAGACAAGCTGGTCAAGTGGGATCCGGCAGAGCACGAAGGCAAGGACGTGTTCGACAAGTGGTCCATCGACTCTCAGCTGCGCAAGGGCATGGAACGCCAGGTGTACCTGCCGTCCGGCGGTTCCATCGTGATTGACCGCACTGAGGCCATGACCACGATCGACGTCAATACCGGCCGTTTCATCGGCAAGGGCAAGTCTCTGGAAGAGACGGTCACGCGTTGCAATCTGGAGGCTTCCGAGGAAATCGCCCGCCAGCTGCGTCTGCGTGATATCGGCGGCATGGTCATGATCGACTACGTGGATATGGTGATGCCCGCCAACCGTGATCTGGTGCTGCGCCGCCTGATCGAATGCCTGGCGCGCGACCGCACCAAGCACCAGGTGGCGGAGGTCACCTCGCTCGGCCTCGTGCAGATGACCCGCAAACGTATCGGTCAAGGCCTGGTGGAGGCCTTCTCCGAGGAATGCCCGACATGCAAGGGCCGCGGTTTCATCCTGCATGACAACCCCACGGTCAGCGCCGAATACGACGATCCGTATGCGTTGCGTGGCGGAGACCCCTTCGTCAAGACGAACAAGCATGGCCGCGGCACCACGCCGGCTCCGGAACCGGCCGGCTCCAGCGCGGACGTCAAGGCCAAGCTGGCGCAGATCGCAGCCGCCGCCGTTGCCGCCAACAACGCGGAGGAAGAGGAGTAGCCGGAACAGCCAGAGTAACCGAGGAGCGGCAGCGATTCTGTCCACGGCTTCAGAGAAGCTGATGTACCGTGGCCGGAGTCGCTGAAGAAGGTGACTGGTGTGTCGTACTTGACACGCGGGCAAAAATCATTTGCGTTAGTCCGCGCGTAGGTGTAAATTCGAAACTCGGTGTCTGACCGCAGGCTCGGTGCGTGTTGGGCAAGGAAGCTTTCCAAAACATAAAAGGAACGATTATGTACGCGATTGTGAAGGCCGGTGGCCATCAGGAAAAGGTCGAGGTTGGCGATACCATCCTCGTGAACCGTCTCAACGCCAAGAAGGGCGATACCGTGGAGTTCCCGGTCTCCCTCGTGGTCGACGGTGCCAACGTGACTCTGGCCGCCGCTGATCTGGCCAAGATCTCCGTCAAGGCCGAAGTGGTGAACGACGAGGCCAAGGGCCCGAAGATCAACATCCAGAAGTACAAGAACAAGACTGGTGTTGCCCGCCGTAAGGGTCACCGCCAGAAGCTGACGCTCGTCAAGATCACGGCGATCGCCTGAGATACAGAAAGGACCATGAATCATGGCACATAAGAAGGGTGCGTCCAGCTCTCGCAACGGTCGCGATTCTAACCCGCAATACCTCGGCGTGAAGAAGTTCGGCGGCGAAGCCGTCGTGGCCGGCAACATCATCGTTCGCCAGCGTGGCACCAACTTCCACCCGGGCCACAACGTCGGCATGGGCAAGGACCACACGCTGTTCGCCCTCACCGACGGCTCCGTGAAGTTCGGCGTCCGCCGCGACCGCAAGGTCGTCGATGTGATCGCCGCCTGAGCGATTCAGAGCATCTAAGCATTTAAGCTGTGAAGCCGCGCCCGCAAGGACGCGGCTTTTTCTGTAAGGTAACCAATATGAGTGATTTTGTGGATCGAGTAACCGTCCATGTCAAGGGCGGTGACGGCGGCAACGGCTCGGCCGGCATCCGTCGTGAAAAATACAAGCCCTTGGCCGGCCCGAACGGCGGCAACGGCGGTGACGGCGGTTCCGTGATCTTCGTGGCCGACCGTAACGCCACCAGCCTGCTCGATTACCGGTTCATGCCGCATCGCGTGGCCGGCAGCGGCACGATGGGCCTGGGCGACAACAAGGACGGCTCCAAAGGCGCAGACCTGATTCTGCCGGTGCCGTGCGGCACTATCGTGTTCGAAGCCCGCGGCGAACAAGGCAAGCCCAAGCATCCCGGCGCACAGCTGGCCGACCTGCGTCATGAGGGTGATCGCGTGGTCGTGGCTCAGGGCGGTGCCGGCGGCCTGGGCAATATCGCCTTGGCCAACAAGACCCGTCGCGCCCCCGGTTTCGCGCTGCTCGGCGAACTGGGCGAAGAGCGAGACGTCATTCTGGAGCTTAAGTCCATCGCCGACGTGGCGTTGGTGGGCTTCCCCTCGGCCGGCAAGTCCTCCCTGATCGCGGCAATGAGCTCGGCCAAGCCGAAAATCGCCGATTACCCGTTCACCACACTGGTGCCGAATCTTGGCGTGGTGATCGCCGGCGATTCCCGGTACACGATCGCCGATGTGCCGGGTCTGATTCCGGGCGCTTCCGAAGGCAAGGGTCTGGGACTGGAGTTCCTGCGTCATATCGAGCGTACGGAAATCATCGCCCATGTGATCGACTGTGCCACGCTGGAACCGGACCGCGACCCGATGTCCGACTATCAGGCGTTGGAAAAGGAGCTTGCGCTCTACGCGGACAAGCTGGAGCTGCCGCTGGGCGCCATCGCGATTCCCGAGCGTCCGCGCATCGTGATCCTCAACAAGATCGACGTGCCGGAAGCCAAGGAACTCGCCGATTTCGTACGTCCGGAATTCGAGGCGATGGGTCTGAAGGTCTTCGAGATCTCCACCGCTTCGCATGAGGGATTGAAGGAGCTCAACTTCGCGCTGTCCGCTTTGGTCAAGGAGATGCGCGAGGAAGTGGCCAACCGCGAGCAGGCCGAAGAGGAGGCCCGCGTGGTGATTAAGCCGTTGGAATCCGCGGCGCGTCGTCGCCGTCGTGCAGACGAGGGCGGTACCGCACTGGAATTCACGGTGGAGCGTCGCGAACTCGGCAATGGCGAAGTGTTCTACGAGGTGCGAGGCACCAAGCCGGAACGCTGGGTGATGCAGACCAACTTCGACAACGACGAGGCCGTGGGCTATCTGGCCGACCGTCTGGCCAAGCTGGGCGTGGAAGACGAGCTGCGCCGCAAGGGCGCCCATCCCGGAGACGAGATTCGTATCGGCCGCGGCCCCCGCATGGTCGAATTCGACTGGGATCCCACCATCTCCGCCGGTGCGGAAATGCTCGACGGCTCCAACCTGGGCGCACGCGGCAAGGATCTGCGTCTGGAAGAGCAGGATCCGCGCTCCCGCCGTCGTTCCAACAGCGAACGTCGTGCCCAGTATCACGCGATGATGGACGCCCGTGCCGCCGTACGCGAGGCGATGATGGCCGAGCGCGCCGCCGGACACTGGGCCGATCCGTCCATCGACGACGATCGCCACGACGAAACCAGTCTGTTCGGTCGCGGCGAAGACGAAGATACCGATACAGAAGAAGAGTGATCATGAGCACACCGAGCCAAGCCGAGGTTCGCAGAAGCATTGCTGCAGCCGGCACCATCGTGGTCAAAGTCGGCTCCAGCTCGCTCACCCAGCCGAGCGGTCACCTTGACCCGGCCAAACTGGACGCGCTGGCCGCGGCCTTGGCTCAAGTGCGACTGATGGGCGGACGAGTGGTGCTGGTGTCTTCCGGCGCGATCGCGGCCGGCTTCGGCCCGCTCGGCTTCGACTCGCGCCCTGCCGACGTGGCCACGCAGCAGGCCACTGCGGCAGTCGGCCAGGGTCTGCTCATGGCCCGTTACGAGACGGCGTTCGGCAGGTTCGGCATTCGCGTGGGCCAGATTCTGATCACTGCGGAAGATACGATCCGCGCCACGCAATACCGCAATGTGCAGCGTACGTTGGACCGACTGCTGGACCTTGGCGTAGTGCCGATCATCAACGAAAATGATTCGTTGGCGTCCAATGAGATTCGTTTCGGCGACAACGACCGCCTTTCCGCACTGATCGCCAACTTGGTACGTGCGGAAGCGCTGGTGTTGCTTACCGATGTGGACGCGCTGTATACCGCGCCGCCTTCCCAGCCGGGGTCGCGTCGCGTGGAATACGTACCCAATGTGATTGATGCGTTGGGCGATATCACGGTTTCCGGTTCCGGCTCGAAAGTGGGCACCGGTGGCATGGTCACCAAGCTGGAGGCGGCTCGCGTGGCGGCGGTATCCGGTATCCCGACCGTGCTGACCTGCGCTTCGAACGCCGGTCCTGCGATGATGGGCGACCCGGTGGGCACGGTGTTCGCTCCGGTGAAGGCCCGCGGCTCTTCGCGACGTCTGTGGATCGGATTCGCTGCCGAGCCGCGCGGCACGATTATGGTCGATGCCGGCGCCGCCGCAGCCATTCGCGGCGGACGCGCCTCGCTGCTGGCCGCAGGTGCGCTGGAGGTGCACGGCAACTTCTCCGCAGGAGACCCGGTGTGGGTGGATTCCGAAGACGGCGAACATCTGGCGCGTGGACTGGCCGGTTTCGACTCCGAAGAGATCCCGCAGATGCTCGGTCGCAATACCGCACAGCTCAAGCGGTTCCTTGGCCCCGAATACGCGCATCCGCTGGTGCATCGCGACAATCTCGTGTTGGTGTAGCGGGCGTCTGCGCGTGGCGCTCCACCCTTGGCAACATCGCACGTTCGGGCTATCGTGTGAACCATGACTATGGCTGATTGGCAAACACTTTCCGACCGAATCAACACTGTGGCACCGAGCGCTACGCTCGCCGTCGACTCCAAGGCCAAGGCCATGAAGGCCGCCGGATTGGATGTCATCGGTTTCGGTGCCGGTGAACCGAACTTCCCGACCCCTGCGAATGTGGTCAAGGCCGCATCCGAGGCATGCCTGGACCCGAAGAACTACAAGTACACGCCGACGCCTGGCCTTCCCGAGCTGCGTGAGGCGATCGCCGCAAAAGTGGCTCGCGATTCCGGCTATGAAGTCACCGCCGATCAGGTGGTGGTGACCAACGGCGGCAAACAGGCCGTGTACGAGGCCTTCCAGATTCTGCTGAACGAAGGCGACGAGGTCATCATTCCCACCCCGTACTGGACCAGCTATCCCGAAGCGGTCAAGCTGGCCGACGGTGTGCCGGTCGAAGTGTTTGCCGGTGCCGACGTGAATTTCGAGCCTTCTCTGGAAGCGCTGGAGGCAGCCCGTACCGAGCGTACGAAGGCCATCATCGTCAACTCTCCGAACAACCCCACCGGTGCGGTGTGGAAGCCGGAAACAGTGGAGGCCATCGGCCGTTGGGCTGTTGAGCACCATATTTGGATCATCTCCGATGAGATCTACGAGCACCTGAACTACGATGACGCTCACACCACGTACATCGGAGCCGCCGTTCCCGAATGCCGTAACCAGCTGCTGGTGCTCAACGGTGTGGCCAAGACCTACGCTATGCCCGGCTGGCGCGTGGGTTGGATGGTCGCTCCGGTTGAGGTCGCTAAGGCCGCCACCAAGCTGCAGGGACACATGACCTCCAACGTGGCCAACATCTCTCAGCGCGCCGCGCTGGCAGCCGTGTCCGGTCCGCTGGACGAGGTGTACGAGATGCGCAAGGCCTTTGATGTGCGTCGTCGCGCCATTGTGGCCGCGCTGAACGATATCGAGGGCGTCAACTGCCCGACTCCGACCGGCGCGTTCTATGCGTTCGCCGATATCACCGCGCTGCTGGGTAAGCCGCTCGGCCCCAACGGCACTGTGTGCGCCACGTCCGCCGATTTCGCCGCCGCGCTGCTCGATGAGGCCCATGTGGCCGCCGTCCCCGGCGAGGCGTTCGGCGCCCCCGGCTACCTCCGCTTCTCCTACGCCCTAGCCGACGAAGACCTAGCCGAAGGCATGAAGCGCATGAAGGAATGGGCAAACCGTTGAACGGACAGCACAGTGTGCTGTCCGTAGGTTTGCCCTGAGCGAGGCGGTAGCCGAGCGAGGGCGATGTTGAGTCTTGCCGTAGGCGAGTCCACAGTTGCTGGACCAAACCGGTAAACAACACCACCTCAGCGTACGTTCCTCCAGAGTATCTCCTGACTTATCTGGAAGAACGTACACTGACCGATGCTCAGCGTACGTTCTTCCAGATGAAGGACTAATTAGTCTGGAATAACGTACGCTCAACGCGTGTCCCCGACATGTCGTCCGAGCGCGACACGCGATTTGCCATAATCCACCGGAGCCGTTACTATAACGACTTGGCGGTTTCGCCGTGGCGAACCGTTCTCTACGGAACGAACGCCGAGGTGGATTATCACCTAGGGAAGTGGCGCAATTGGTAGCGCAACGGTCTCCAAAACCGTAGGTTGTGGGTTCGAGTCCCGCCTTCCCTGCCAAGTTTCTACAATCAAGCAGCTGACGCGAGGTACGTAAATGGCTAAGACGAGCAACAGTGAAAAGGCAGTCAAGCCGAATGTCTTCATGCGTATCGGTCTGTTCATCAAGCAGATCATCGACGAGCTTCGCAAGGTCGTAACGCCTACCGCCAAGGAACTGTTCTTCTGGTCTCTGGCCGTCTTCATCTTCGTGCTGCTGCTGATGGCTCTGGTCACGGGCATGGACCTTGGTTTGGGCAAGGCCACGCTCTGGCTGTTCGGCTGATTCAACGAACCTGAAGGTGGGACATACGCATGAGCGATGAACTGAATCTCGAAAATCTCGACGCCGTGTTGCCGGATGATAACAACGACGCTGCTGCTGAGGCTCCTGTTGAGTCTGCGGCTGTCGAAGATTCCGAGGCTTCTGCTGAAGCTGTCGAGGCTGCCGCCCCTGCTACTGAGGAATCCGCGGATAAAGCTCCTGCGCAGTCCACTTCTGACGCTCCTCTCGCACTTGACGATGACGAGACCGAAATCAACGAGTCCGAGCAGGCCGAAGAAACCGACGCCGGTCAGCAGGCCGTTGACGAATTCTCCAAGTCCCTGCGCACTCTGGACGGCAAGTGGTATGTCCTGCACACCTACTCCGGTTATGAGAAGCGCGTAAAGACCAACATCGAGTCCCGTGTTGCTTCCTTCGGCATGGAAGATCAGATCTTCCAGGTCGAGGTCCCGATGGAAGAAGTCGAAAAGCACACCGAAAAGGGCAAGAAGGTCATCACCCGCGTGCGTGTCCCCGGCTACGTCCTCATCCGCATGTGGCCCGACGAGAACGCCCGCCGCATCGTTCGTGAAACCGAAGGCGTCACTGGCTTCGTCGGCCCCACCAAGGATCCGGCCCCGCTTTCCCGCAAGGAAGTCGTCGCCATGATGGCCCCGATGATCGCTTCCGAAGCCCTCAAGAAGGCCGGCGACAAGCCCGCCGCCGCCAAGAAGCGCACCGTCGAAGTCTCCTATGCAGTCGGCGATCAGGTCACCGTCACCGACGGCCCCTTCGCCACCATGGCCGCCGTCGTCTCCGACGTCGAACCCACTACCCAGAAGCTCACCGTTCTCGTGTCCATCTTCGGCCGCGATACGCCGGTGGAGCTTGGGTTCAACCAAGTCCAAAAACTCAACTGAAAATCAATGATGGAGCGTCTTCGGCGTTGCTCCTCAGTCGCGGTACCTTTGTACCGCTTCCTTCGGTGCGCCTTGAAGTCGCACGCATCATTGATTTTCAGTGACTATAAGTGTCCTCAGTACTTTTGTACTGGGGGCACAGTCGTTTTTTGCGCATTGCCTTCGGTTTCAGACGATGTTCTCCGCACACGCCACAGTATTTCAGTAGCTGATGTGGCGCCTTCGGCGTTGCTCCTCAGTCGCGGTACCTTTGTACCGCTTCCTTGGGTGCGCCTTGAAGTCGCACGCATCATTGATTTTCTGTGATGGTAAGTGTCCCTGGTGCCTCGTGGTGCTGGGGGCATAGTCGTTTTTGCGCATTGTCTTCGTCCTCATGCACCCATCGAACAGGCACCGAACGGCTGGACCGACGGTCTTTAACACGACATCGTGTTAAAACCACCCCGACACGCCTACTGCCACAAGGCCAAACCCCAGTCATAAACACCACGTTTGGTTCCTATAACCCGAAACCGAAGCACCATGAGTCAGACCGTGATGCCAATGTTCTCACGAGAACGCCGTCAGATCGGGGCACATTGACACAGCGCCGCTGCACCCTGACGGCGGCACGGTATATGTTCGTGGGAATTTGTGAATAGTGGGGCATCTTGCATTGAGCGATGTTCGTGAAGTGCGTTCCCTGTTGGCACGGTTGTTGAGATAAACGTTGTATTCGTGAACCGGGACAGATTTGACTGTCCCGGTAGCTTGATTCGGTTCTTTTTGCAGAACCGGGACGAACGTAAAGAGAAGACGTATATATTCCCTGATCAGGAAGCTTGAAATCTCAACGTTTCTGGGATCGTGTTCCGTGCTGATTGATGCTTGCGGGAGCCTGAAACTGTCCCGGTTCCGTATAACAAGGCGAAATGCTGAACCGGGACAGCGGAAAATGTCCCGGTAGCTTCGTCAAACGATTGTCTAGACCACCGGGACAGCGATCGTGCATGCCGCGCACATCCGATGCCGGAATCCGGCCGTTTTCTCCTCGTCGTGCGGCCGCCGCCGGTTCTCATCCTTGTATGCCCGGAAACGGGCGAGCCATCGACCATGAGCACTAAGTCCACGACATGCCTTGCAGCCCCATGAACCCCCATGAACCCCCCATGAAAGCCGAGCCTCAAATACAAGCACCACGCCCAGTTCCTCAATAGTCCCTCAACACCATCAAGCTGTATTCCTATCGGCGATTAATCGGCGCATATTCCCAGTGCTTCCTGGCGTCGAGGACATTGTGCTGTCGGCGGTTACCGACGTTATCGGCGGGATGGCCGACAGGTCTATGCGGTATCGTGGAACGCATGGCTGAATCGGGGAACTTCGTACATCTGCACAATCACACGCATTATTCGCTGCTGGACGGCGCATCGAAGATCCCGGCGCTGGCCAAGCGCGCGGCGGAACTCGGTATGCCGGCCGTTGGCATCACGGACCACGGCAACATGCACGGCGCGTACGAAATGTACACCAACTGCGTATCCAACGGCGTCAAACCCATCATCGGCATCGAAGCGTATGTGACGCCGGAAACCGCGCGTCAAGACAAGTCGCGCGTGCACTGGGGCACCGAAGCCCAGCGTCGCGACGACGTGTCCGGCGGCGGTCTGATCACCCACATGACCATGTGGGCGGAAAACGACGAAGGCCTGGTCAATCTCATCAAAGCGTCCTCCGTGGCCAACCTTGAAGGTCGTGTCATGCGTTACCCGCGTATGGACAAGGAAGTGCTCTCCACCTATTCCAAAGGCGTGATCGCCTCCTCCGGCTGCCCGTCCGGCATCATCCAGACCCGTCTGCGACTGGGGCAGTTTGACGAAGCATTACGTGCGGCCGGCGAATTCCAGGACATTTTCGGCAAGGACAATTTCTTCATCGAACTGATGGACCACGGTCTGAGCATCGAAACCCAGGTGACCAAGGACCTGCTGACCATCGCCAAGAAGCTCAACGCACCATTGCTGGCCACCAACGATTCCCACTACGTGCATGCCGAGGACGCGGGTGCCCAGGATGCCATGCTGTGCATCAACTCCGGCTCCCGACTGGACGACCCCGACCGATTCAAGTTCGACGGCACCGGCTACTACATCAAAACGGCCGAAGACATGCGCGCCCTGTTCAAGGAGTTTCCCGAAGCTTGCGACAATACGCTACGGATCGCCGAACGCTGCAACGTGATGTTCGACGATCACGAGGATGGCGCGTTCATGCCGAAGTTCCCCTGCCCGGAAGGCTGGGATGAAACATCCCTGTTCCTCAAGAAGGTTGAAGAAGGCCTGGAGAAGCGCTACGACGGCAACCCGCCGATCGAAGTGCTCAAGCAAGCCGACTACGAGTGCGGCGTGATCTGCCAGATGCAGTTCTGCGGCTACTTCCTCGTGGTGGCCGACTATATCCAGTGGGCCAAAGACCACGGCATCATGGTGGGCCCGGGTCGAGGCTCGGCCGCAGGTGCGATGGTCGCCTACGCAATGGGCATCACCGAGCTCGACCCCCTGAAGCATGGTCTGATCTTCGAACGATTCCTCAACCCGGAGCGTGTCTCCCTGCCGGATATCGACGTGGACTTCGACCCCGAAGGCCGCGGCCGGGTCATCGAATACTGCGGTGAAAAATACGGCACCGACAAGGTCGCGCAGTGCGTGATCTACGGCACCATCAAAACCAAACAGGCCCTCAAGGATTCCGCCCGCATCATGGGCTACGAGTTCTCCGTGGGCGAGAAGGTCACCAAGGCGCTGCCTCCCGCGGCCACGGGCGGCAAAGACATCAGTCTGCACGACATTTTCGATCCGGCCGCCAAACGTTATGCCGAGGCCCGCGAATTCCGCGAAATGTACGATTCCGATCCGGATGCGCGCCGCATCACCGACGAAGCCAAGGGCATCGAGGGCCTGATCCGTCAGACCGGTGTGCATGCATGCGCCACGATCATGGGTAGCGCGCCGATCACGGACACCAGCCCGCTACTGGAACGTACCGATGGCACCATCACCACCACCTTCGAATACCATACGTGCGAAACGTTGGGTCTGGTCAAGATGGACTTCCTGGGCCTGTCCAACTTGACGGTGATCCACGACACGCTGCGCAACATCGAAGCCAACGGCAAGCCGCCCATCGATTACACAAAGATCCCGTTGGACGATAAGCCCACCTACGAGCTGCTGTCCCGAGGGGACACGCTCGGCGTCTTCCAGCTCGATTCCGACGGCATGCGATCCCTGCTCAAAACGTTGAAGCCGGATAACTTCAACGATATTTCCGCACTGATCGCCCTGTACCGACCGGGCCCGATGTCGATGGATTCGCACACCAACTACGCCAAGCGCAAGAACGGTCTGCAGAAGATCACGCCGATCCACCCCGAGCTTGAGGAACCGCTGAAGCAGGTGTTGGACGAGACGTACGGTCTGATCATCTATCAGGAGCAGGTGCAGTCCGCCGCGCGAATCCTGGCCGGCTACTCGCTGGGCAAGGCAGACGTGCTGAGGCGCGCAATGGGTAAGAAGAAGCCCGAAGTGCTGGCCAAGGAGAAGGTGCCGTTCTTTGCCGGCATGAAGGAGCACGGCTATTCCGAGGAAGCGGCCACCGCCGTGTGGGATATTCTGGTCCCGTTCTCCGGCTACGCGTTCAACAAGGCGCACTCCGCCGCCTACGGCCTGATCTCCTACTGGACCGCGTATCTCAAAACCCATTATCCGGTCGAATTCATGGCCGCCCTGTTGCAGGGCGCGGCCACGAACAAAGACAAAACCGCCCTGTATTTGGGCGAAGCGCGCCGCATGGGCATTCAGGTGCTTTCGCCGGACGTCAACGAATCGGTCTACGAATACTCCGCAGTCGGCGACGTGGTGCGATTCGGTCTCGGTGCCATCCGTAACGTGGGTGAGAAAGCCGTGGCGGATATCATCGCCGAACGCGAAGGTTCGCGCGGCAAGTTCGTGAACTTCATGGACTTCATCCGTCGCGTGCCCCTGACCGCCCTGAACCGCCGATTGGTCGAATCGCTGATTAAGGCCGGCGCGTTCGACTCCATCGATCCGAACCGCCGCGCTTTGTTCACCGTGCATGAGGCGGCCATCGATTCGGTGGTGAGCCTGAAGCGCAAGCAGGCCGAAGGCCAGTTCGATCTGTTCTCCGACGACGAGGACGGCGGCGCCGAGGCCATGGGCGACGCTTCCGTGAACGTGCCGGATGTCGAGGAATGGGATAAGAAAACCAAACTCAACTTCGAGCGCGAGATGCTCGGCCTGTACGTGTCCGATCACCCACTCTCCGGCATGCAGGCGGTGCTCGCCGGCTTGCGCGAAATGTCGATCGCGCACCTTATCGACCGCGCCAAAACCATGGGCGAAGGCCAGCAAGTCACGCTCGCCGGGCTGATTACCGGCGTGGACCGGCGTGTGTCCAAGAAAGGCAATCCGTGGGCGATCGTCACCATCGAAGACATGGAAAGCTCGATTCAGTGCATGTTCTTCGGCAAGGTGTACGAGGCCGCGGCCGCCGAACTTGCCGTGGATGCCGTGGTGCAGATTCGTGGGCAGGTGGAGTTGCGCGACGAAACCGTTTCGCTGCGAGCCACCGAAATGCAGGTGCCTACGTTGGAGGCGGAAGACGAACGTCCGTTGGTGATCACGTTGCCGCCGGTGGCTTTGGCCCGCGACCGAATGATGCAGCTGGGGCAGGTACTCACCAATCATCCGGGGTATTGCGAAGTCCATTTGGCGATCGCCGATGAACAGGGCAACGTCAAAATGCTGACGTTCGGTGACCGGTTCCGTGTCAAACGAGATACGTCGCTGTTCGCCGAAATCAAGATTCTGTTTGGGCCGAGCTGTTTGCCGGCCGCGTAATTGTCGTAGCGTGGCCGTGATGTTTCCTTATGACGATGGGCCGCGCACTACGATGGGAATCGTGACTGATTCGGATGATGAGCAACGGCAACGTTGGGTGGCGCAGACTCTGGAGCGCTTGTCTCATTCGCAATTTCGCGCCAAATTCGTGTTGAGCGATAAGGACCGCGCCTATGCGCGGTCCAAGGGCAAAGCGGTGATCGACCGTCACGCCCATGAGATGCTGCACGATCGGGTGGGTGCCGCCGAACCGAAGAATGACGGCCGTCAGACGCCGTGGCGCGGCCATCCGGTATTCACCGCCCAGCATGCGACGGCCACCTGTTGCCGAGGCTGCATCGAGAAATGGCATCATATTCCGCAAGGACGCGCGCTGACGGACGACGAGATCGACCGTCTTGCGAATCTGGTGATGGCGTGGATCGAACGTGACCTGATTCATCATCCGATGCATGAGCCGATGCGATAGCCCGTGCGTTGGCCGATGGGAGAAGTCAGCGGAGAAGTCACATGAAGTGTAATGTTGCACAACTAATGTTGCACAACGCCGGCAATTGTCTATAGCGAGTTCAGCGATAATGCGACAAGATGTCTGTCAAAGGGTTGACGCAATGTCAACGTACTCTCCAAAGGAGGAGTGCCATGTACTATTCCAACGGTAACTATGAAGCCTTCGCCCGTCCGAAGAAGCCGGCCGGAGTCGATCAGAAGAACGCGTACATCATCGGCACGGGGCTCGCCGCGCTGTCCGCAGCCTGCTATCTGGTGCGTGACGGCCAGATGCCCGGCGATCACATCCATATTCTCGAAAAGGAGCCGGTGCCGGGCGGCGCCTGTGACGGCGCGGACATCCCCGGCCTCGGCTACGTGATGCGCGGCGGACGCGAAATGGACAATCATTTCGAGGTCATGTGGGATCTGTTCCGTTCGATCCCCTCCATCGAAACCGAGGGCGTGAGCGTACTGGACGAGTACTACTGGCTCAACAAGGAAGACCCGAACTATTCGCTGTGCCGCGCCACCAAGGATCTCGGTAAGGACGCCGGCTTCCAAGGCAAGTTCGGTTTGAGCGACAAAGCCTCCCAAGAGATCATGAAGCTGTTCTTCACCCCGGATGAAGAGCTGTACGACAAGCCCATCACCGATTTCTTCGACGATGAAGTGCTGAACTCCAACTTCTGGCTGTACTGGCGCACGATGTTTGCGTTCGAAAACTGGCACTCCGCGCTGGAAATGAAGCTGTACATCAAGCGCTACATCCACCACATCGGAGGTCTGCCGGACTTTTCGGCCTTGCGTTTCACCCGATACAACCAGTACGAGTCGATGATTCTGCCGATGGTCAAGTATCTGGAAAGCCACGGTGTGGAATTCCGCTACAACACCAAGGTGGAAAACGTGGAATTCGCCATCGGTGGCGGTGATGGTCCCAAGCGCGAGCATACCGGCGTCGGCCAGGACACGATTCTGAAGATTCAGGCCATTTCCGGCGTCTTCAAGCGCAACCCGTACAGCTCGCCGACCAAGAAGCTCGCCGTGCGTCTGGACGTGGACCACGAGGGGGAGAAGTCCTCGATCGATCTGACCGCAGACGATCTGGTATTCATCACCAACGGCGGCTGCGTGGAGAACTCCACGATGGGCTCCCAGAATTCGCCGGCCGCATGGAACCCGGACCTGAAGCCGGGCGGCGGCTGGGATATGTGGCGCAACATCGCCAAGCAGGATCCCAGCTTCGGCCACCCGGACAAGTTCTGCTCCGACCCGCAGGCCACCAAGTGGATGAGCGCAACGGTCACTACGCTTGATAAGGAGATTCCGCCGTATATTCAGCGTATCTGCAAGCGCGACCCGTTCACCGGCCATGTGGTCACCGGCGGCATCGTGACGGTGACCGATTCGAATTGGCTGCTGAGCTGGACCCTCAACCGTCAGCAGCAGTTCCGCGACCAGCCCAAGGACCAGCTGTGCGTATGGGTGTACGGCCTGTTCCCGGACAAGCCCGGCAACTACGTGAAGAAGCCGATGGCCGAATGCACCGGCGAGGAGATCTGCGCCGAATGGCTCTACCACATGGGCGTGCCGACCGACAAAATCGAGGCGCTCGCCAAGAGGCACGCCAATACGGTACCCGTGATGATGCCGTACATCACCGCGTTCTTCATGCCTCGTGCGGCTGGAGACCGACCGGACGTGGTGCCGGACGGCGCTGTGAACTTCGCGTTCCTCGGCCAGTTCGCGGAAACGCCGCGTGACACCATTTTCACTACCGAGTACTCGATGCGCACCGGCATGGAGGCGGTGTACACCCTGCTCGACGTGGATCGTGGCGTGCCGGAGGTGTGGGGCAGCGTCTACGACGTGCGCAACCTGCTCAACGCCACGGTCAAGCTACGTGACGGCAAGCCGGTAACGGATATGAAGCTCAACTTTGTGGAACGTGCGGTGCTGGGCAAGGTGCTCAAGAAGCTCGACGGCAGCGACATCGCCACATTGCTCAGGGAATATCACGTCATCTGAATATCACGTCATCTGATCAGCTGAGAAGAAAGTAAATCCGAATATGACTGCGCCGCACATGACTGCACCGCACACCTGGACGATTCGTCACGCTACTGTTGCCGATCTCGATGCATTGGATGCGATTGAGTCGGAATGCTTCCCGCCGGCGGAAGCGGCCAGTCGCGAAACGCTTCGCGTGCGGCTGCAGTCATATCCGGAATGTTTCTGGCTGCTGACCAAGCTGCTGACCGATGGTGAGGCTATTGCCGCGTTTATTAATGGCTTCGTCACCGATCGCCCGGATCTGGCTGACGATATGTACGATGACGCCGCACAGCACGACCCGCATGGCCGATGGCAGATGATTTTCGGAGTGGACACGGCGCCGCAGTATCAGCACCATGGCTATGCCAGCATGGTGATGCGGCAGGTGATCGAGGATTCTCGCGCTCGCGGGCGCGAAGGACTGGTACTCACCTGCAAGGACCGGCTTGTTGGCTTCTATGCACAGTTTGGTTTTCTGGATGAAGGTGTGTCCGCCTCTGTGCATGGCGGTGTGGTCTGGCGGCAGATGCGTTTGACCTTCTGAATGGAAGGTGAATTAACCTGACACGCCGGTGAACGGATGTTGTTGTTACTTCCGGGCAATGGTTTCAGGAGTATTCTGGGCTGTAGAACAGCATTGAATGGCTGTTTGCGACACGCCGAGGGAACCGCGCTGTGATGCCGGTTTCCGGGGTTTTTGCGCGCCTTGATTTGCGTGATTGCCGTGGTGCGTGTAAGTTATTCATCTGTTGCCGCTCGGCACGGCGGGCCTCCGCTTCCTTGATGGTTCGGGGTCGCTTGCCGGCGTGGTGGTGGTTTGAGAACTCAAGAGCGTGTTTGTAC
>NZ_JAAIIG010000006.1 GCF_012932375.1 Bifidobacterium olomucense
GAACAAGCCAACACGAAAAGTCAAGCACCCGACCGGATTAACGCCCGGACCGTTAATCACGCCCCGACACGCAAGACAGGAGAACGCCCAACCCCGGATTTAAGACCCACGTTTCTTTACTTAACCCCGAACACCGTGAGTCGGTGAAGGACAACACGAGACAACATAAGCGCCGATACCCGCCACCGCGCGACCACCGCAGTCATCACACGTCTACCGCTTCACCAATCGCCCAGCCCATCTCCCCCAAACTGTGACGCATCTCGCACCATCCAGCGGTCTCGGACGGCCCATATCGTATATCGCCTCTAGCGAATCATGGGCCCTACAGACTAGGCTGAGCACCATGAGTGAATCCAACGCATGGAGCAATCCACTACGCGACTCGCGCGATCTGCGATTGCCCCGCATCGCCGGCCCGTGCAGCCTCGTCATCTTTGGCGTCACGGGTGATCTGGCGCAGAAAAAGCTGCTTCCGGCCGTCTACGACCTCGCCAACCGTGGTCTGTTGCCACCGAGTTTCGGCCTGACCGGCTTCGCCCGCCGCGACTGGACGCAGGAACATTTCATCGACTTCGTGAAAACCGCCGTCAAGGCCCGTTGCCGTACGCCGTTCAAGGAATCGACATGGGAGAACCTCGCGAAGGGCATTCGCTTCGTGCAGGGCACCTTTGACGATCCCGAAGCCTTCGAGCGACTGAGCGCCACCGTGCAGG
Source organism: Bifidobacterium olomucense (assembly GCF_012932375.1). GTDB lineage: Bacteria > Actinomycetota > Actinomycetes > Actinomycetales > Bifidobacteriaceae > Bifidobacterium > Bifidobacterium olomucense. The sequence goes on from NZ_JAAIIG010000006.1 coordinate 717, forward strand.
AGCTCGATCGCGACCGCGGCACGCGCGGCAACCACGCCTTCTACATGTCGGTACCGCCGCGCGCCTTCCCGGTCGTTTCCAAGCAGTTGGCGGCCTCCGGCCTGTCCCGTTCGAGCGAAGGCGCATGGCGTCGCGTGATCATCGAAAAGCCGTTCGGTCACGATCTGGCCAGCGCCAAGGAGCTCGACAGCGTGGTTTCCGAGGTGTTCGACCCGAACTCGGTGTTCCGCATCGACCATTACCTCGGCAAGGAGACCGTGCAGAATCTGCTGGCTCTGCGATTCGCGAACGCGATGTACGAGCCGATCTGGAATGCCAACTACGTGGACCACGTGCAGATCACCATGGCCGAGGACATCGGCATCGGTGGCCGCGCCGGGTACTACGACGGCATCGGCGCCGCGCGCGATGTCATCCAGAACCACTTGTTGCAGCTGATGGCGCTTACAGCCATGGAAGAGCCGGTAAGCTTCACCGCCAAGGATCTGACGGCCGAAAAAACCAAGGTGCTCTCCGCCGTCCGCCTGCCGAAGGACCTAGCCTCCAATACCGCGCGAGGCCAGTATGCCAAAGGTTGGCAAGGCTCGCATGAGGTCGTCGGCTATCTGGAGGAGAAGGGCATCGATCCCAAGTCCACCACCGAGACGTACGCCGCAATTCGCCTTGATATCGACACCCGCCGTTGGGCCGGTGTGCCGTTCTACCTGCGCTGCGGCAAACGTCTGGGCAAGCGCGTGACCGAAATCGCCGTGGTCTTCAAGCGCGCCCCTCACCTGCCGTTCGAACAGACCGCCGTACGTGAGCTCGGCAAGAACGCCATCGTGATTCGCGTGCAGCCGGACGAGGGCGTAACCATGCGATTCGGCGCCAAGGTGCCGGGCGGCTCGACAATGGAGGTCCGTGACGTCAACATGGACTTCAGCTACGGCCGTTCATTCACTGAAAACTCGCCGGAAGCATACGAGCGACTGATTCTGGACGTGCTGTTGGGCGATCCGCCGCTGTTCCCAACCACCGAGGAAGTGAACCTCAGCTGGGAGATTCTCGACCCGATCGAAGAGTTCTGGTCCACACTCGGCCAGCCACAGCCTTACCGCGCCGGCACTTGGGGACCGGCCGAAGCCGATGAGATGCTGGCGCGCGAAGGACGCCACTGGAGGATGCCATGATCATCGATATGCCCAATACCCGCACCCGTGAGATCGCGCACAAGATTGAGCAACTGCACGAGGAACGCGGCGAATCAGCCACCGGACGAGTGCTGACGCTACTCATCGCCACGGATGACGACAATCTTGAGCATGCGCTGGAAGTCGCCAATTCGGCGAGCCGCGAGCATCCATGCCGTGTGATCGCCATCGTGCCGAATCGTGAGTATCGTCCGGTTGCCGGCGCGAACGGCACCGCCGGCAGCGAACCGAACGCAGCTGAAGTCGCCGCCGAAGTCGCCGCGAATCGCGACAACCCGGCAGTAGATCTGACCGACGGCCCCACCGATCCGAACGATTCCAATCTGGATGCACAGGTCCGATTCGGCGCGGATGCCGGTGCCGGTGAGATCATCATCCTGCGCCCGCGCGGTGGACTCATCAACCATCCTGATACGCTTGTCATCCCGCTGCTGGTGCCGGATGCACCGGTTGTGGCCTGGTGGCCGACGACCCCGCCGTCGAACCCGGCCAAGGATCTGATGGGCGCTATGGCCCGCAGCCGTATCACCGATGCCCTGCATTCCACGAATCCCGAGGCTACGATCGAACGACTGCGCCGCAACTGGACTCCGGAAGACATCGATCTGTCTTGGACGCGACTGACCGTCTGGCGCGCCATGCTCGCCGCGATGCTCGACCAGCCGCCGCATTTGCCGATCACTGCGGTCAAGGTAACTGGTAAGGCGGAATTCCTGCCGATGGAGATGCTGTGCGCGTGGCTGCGACTGAAGCTCAACGTGCCCGTTGAAACCGAATTCGAACCGGACGCCGAAGCGGTAACCGGCGTGTACCTGACGCGCGCGGACGGTGTGGTATCGCTGGAGCGCCCGTATGAAGATCAGGCGCTGATTTCCATGCCCGGGCAGGCACCGCAAACGATTTCCGTGCCGATGCGCACCATCGAAGACTGCCTGACTGAGGAATTGCGCCGTATCGACCCAGATGAGATCTATGCCGAAGTCATCAATGAAGGCTGGGATTTGATTCGCCACTAGGTCATTTCGCCATGCATTCAAATGTGCCGCACTATTCGTCGATTTCCCTTGTGGCAGCGAATAGTGCGGCACATTTGAATCCACAGTCAAAACACCGCACAACAAAAATGGCTTATTCCCAACGTTTTGCTTGATGCAGCAGACCGCACAACAGCGCAGAATCTCAATAATCGTTGATTTGTGTTCGCACAATATCGAAAAATAATTGATTTTTTGCCGTTGTGCGCAGAACGTCTCCACTGACACCTGCAATCGGAGAAATCCGCGCAACAGACCAAGGATATTGTTATGGCAAATCGCACACTGATTGTTTACCCTGATAAAGATTTGATGATTCATGCCGGCGCACAGCGTCTGGTATTGGGGCTGCTTGATGCGCTGGATGAGCGACTGGCGGATGGCAGCCGTCGCACGCGCGTGGATGTGGCTTTGTCTGGCGGTTCGGCCGCGCAGCCGCTGGGTTTGGTGCTTGCCAATCCGCTGAGCGCAAGCATTGATTGGAGTCGCGTGCATTTCTGGTTCAGCGACGAACGTTTTGTGCCGTCATACGACACCGATCGCAATGCGCTGGAAGCGCGTCATCTGCTGCTCGACCAGCTGGTGGCCGATGGCAAGTTGCCGGAATCGAACATCCATGAGATGCCCGCCGACCTCCGTTCCGCCGAGGAAATCGCTACAGTGATGGCGAATACGGAGAGCACAGACGCCGACGTACGAGCTGCCGCCGACGCTGACAACGCCGCGTTGCTGGACGCCGCCGCCCGCCGCTATGCCGATGAGCTGACCCGCGAGATGGGGCCGGAGCCAGTATTCGACCTGATGATTCTGGGTATGGGACCGGATGGCCATTACGCCTCGCTGTTCCCAGCCTCCTCCGGTCACCATGAAGTGTCAGTGACCGATCGCCTGACTGTGGGCGTGAGCCACTCCCCCAAGATGCCGCCGCTGCGCATCTCGCTGACCGCGCCGCTGATCGCTCGATCTCGCCGTACCTGGTTCTTCGCTGCAGGGGCGGGCAAGGCCGATTCGCTGGCACACATGTTCGCCGCGCACTCTGATGGCACCGGATTGACCGGCGACCCGGAGTATCCGTCCTCCTACACCGGCGGCACCGAGGAATTCGTCTGGTTCACCACCGAGGAGACGATAGTTAAGCTATAGGGCTCACGGAAGTGGCACAGAGAGCCGATTCCTGCAATCTCCAATCGCCAGGATCCGTCCCCGTACAGTGAAAACCAGGTTTATGAGGAACCGGGACAGATTTACGTGTCCCGGTTTTCTATTTTGGCTTTTTTGAGACAACCGAGACAAAAATGACGGCAACGCATGTTGTGCCCGGCATTATAAATGGCAGAATATCGCCATTTCTATTCACTCTGGTATTCGGATTCCAGGGATTCCTTGCCACGGTTCGCGATAATCAGCCAAAACCCTCTACCGGGACATACAAATATGTCCCGGTGTGCGCATCAATCGGTTGATACGCACACCGGGACGACGATAGACGCCAAGCCGGCATAGACGCCGAGCCTGAGCCGGCCGGACAGCCCACAGGGCTGTCCTTAAGCCTGAAATCACGAAGCTACGCTTCGATTTCAGGCTTACCCTCTTCGCCTCCGGCCCCTGCAATTACGGACTCGCTCTACGAGCGAGACTCAATGTTGGCTCGGTGGCATAGCCACCGAGCACTGAGCCGGCCGGACAGCCCACAGGGCTGTCCTTAAGCCTGAAATCACGAAGCTACGCTTCGATTTCAGGCTTACCCGGCTCAGCCCACAACGTGTGGAATACGCCGGGCTTGTCTACGCGGCCGTAGGTGTGGGCACCGAAGAGGTCGCGCTGGGACTGGGTCAGGGCGGTGGGCAGGCGCTTGGAGCGCAGGCCGTCGTAGTAGGCCAGGGAGCTGGAGAACACCGGGGTCGGGATTCCGGCTTCCACGGCGCGAACGATCACGCGACGCCATGCATCCTGGGATTCGCCGATGATCTTCTCGAAGTACGGGTCGAACAGCAGGGAGGCCGGCGGGTTATCGCCCTTGAAGGCCTCGGTGATGCGGTCGAGCAGGAACTGGGCACGGATGATGCAGCCGCCACGCCAAATGCGGGCCACTTCGGACAGGTTGATATCCCAGCCGTATTCCTTGGCACCATCCTGAATCTCGTTCAGGCCCTGAGCGTAGGCAACCACCTTGGAGGCGAACAGCGCCTTGCGCACGTCCTCGACGAACGCCGCACGATCCTCACCGTCCAGATCGATGGTCTTGTTCGGACCGGCCAGACCTTCCTGCTGAGCGGCCTCACGCAGCTCGCCGTGGGAAGACAGGGCACGGGCGAACACAGCCTCGCCAATGGAAGCCACCGGGGAGCCGAACTCCAGACCGGTCTGCACGGTCCACGTGCCGGTGCCCTTCATGCCGGCATGATCGACCACCACGTCCACGAACGGCTTGCCGGTCTCGGCATCCTTGTGGTGCAGGATCTCGGCGGTGATCTCAATGAGGTAAGAATCAAGGTCGCCCTTGTTCCACTCCTCGAACACGTCGCCGATCTCCTCGGCATCCATGCCCAAGCCACGGCGCAGAATGTCGTACGCCTCACCGATCACCTGCATATCGGCATACTCAATGCCGTTGTGCACCATCTTGACGAAGTGGCCGGCACCATCGGTGCCAATGTGGGTCACGCACGGCTCGCCGTTCACCTTGGCGGCGATGGATTCAAGGATCGGACCGAGGGTCTTCCAGGATTCCGCAGTGCCGCCAGGCATCAGGGACGGACCGTTCAGCGCGCCTTCCTCGCCGCCGGACACGCCGCAGCCCACAAAGTGGAAGCCCTTGGCTCGCACTTCCTTCTCACGCTTGATGGTGTCCTTGAAGAAGGAGTTGCCGCCGTCCACAATGATGTCGCCCGGCTCGAACACCTCTTCGAGCTGCTCGATCACAGCATCGGTCGGAGCACCGGCCTTGACCATGATGATGGCAGTGCGAGGGCGCTTCAGGGAAGCCGCGAACTCTTCCAACGTCTGGGCCGGCACGAAGTTGCCTTCAGTGCCATGCTCGGCAATCAGCTTCTCGGTACGGGAGTAGTGACGGTTGAACAGGGCTACCGTGTTGCCATGGTGCGCCAGATTGCGCGCCAGGTTGGAACCCATTGCCGCCAGTCCGATTACGCCGATATTTGCAGTAGCTTCGGCCATTTGCCTTGCCTTTCTGTGAAGCTCATCGTTCAAACACTGTCAGTCTATCGTCCACGTTGACGGCATGCGAGACCCGTCTTACGCCAACAGCTGACCGACCGCTCAGCGTCTGCCGATGAATCGCCCCTCGGATATCCGCTGCCGCAACCCAACGCTGAGGTGGTTGAATAGGGAGATATCGGTGTCGAACGAACGGCAAGGAGTCTTTCATGATCAATGAGGCATATAAGGCGATGCTGGGCGGCAAGTCCGTCATCCGCGAATTGAGCGAATACGCCACCGCCCGAGGCAAGGAAATCGGCTACGACAATGTGTTCGACTATTCCCTCGGCAACCCGAGCGTTCCGGCCCCGCCCGACTTCGCCAGAACCATGGTCGACCTGTATACGAACGGCGATCCGGTCGCCATTCACGGATACTCCCCCTCGCTTGGCATCCCGTCCGTCAAGGAGGCCATCGCCGATTCACTCAATCGCCGATTCGGCACCGCCTACACCGGCAATCACATTTTCCCGACCACGGGCGCAGCCGGCGCGTTGGCCCATGCGATGCGCGCAGTGACCAAGCCGGGCGACGAGATCATCACCTTTGCCCCCTTCTTCCCCGAGTACATGCCGTACGTGAACGGCACAGGCGCACATCTGACCGTGATTCCCGCGGACACGGCGAACTTCCAGATCAACTTCGAGGCATTTGAAGCGGCGCTCAACCCGAACGTGCAGGCCGTGCTGATCAATACGCCGAACAACCCCTCCGGTGCCGTCTACTCGGCCGAGACGCTCACCAAACTCGCCGCCCTGCTCACCGCCAAGCAGACCGAATACGGCCACGACATCTTCCTGATCAGCGACGAACCATACCGTGAGATCGTCTTTGACGGCAACACCCAGCCGTATCCGGCGAACTTCTACGCGAACACGCTCACCTGCTATTCGTGGTCGAAGTCGTTGTCCCTGCCCGGCGAGCGCATCGGCTACGTGGCGGTGAATCCAGCGGCCGCCGATGCCGATCTGCTGGTGCCGATTATGGGGCAGATCTCTCGCGGCACCGGGCACAACTGCCCGCCGAGCTCGATCCAGCTGGGCGTGGCGAAGGTACTTGATGAGACCAGCGATCTCTCCGTTTACGAGACGAACATGAACCTGCTTTATGACGCCCTCACATCCATCGGATTCGACGTGGTTCGCCCCGGCGGCACGTTCTACATCTTCCCGAAGGCCTTGGAGGAGGATGCGACCGAGTTCTGCCTCAAGGCGAAGGAATACGACCTGATTCTGGTGCCGTCCGAAAGCTTCGGCGTTCCCGGATACTTCCGTATGGCGTACTGCATCGACACGGAGAAGGTCAAGCGCTCGATTCCGGCGCTCGAAAAGTTCGCACACGAACAGTACGGACTGTGATCGCCGGATGACGATCTGTGCAGTGGACTGTGATCGCCGGCCGATTCGCTGTTGCCGTCGAGGTGCGGCGTATGCGATGCCCGACACGCTCAAGGCCGCTCGGCCTCGCTTTGGTGCATGCTCGCGAAGCGTAGCATGCACCAAAGCTGCTTACGGTCGGGCATCGCATATGCCGCACCCCGACGTTCCGTTCCCGTGCTGGAGTTATCGGAATTGGGCTACGACAGAGCCCACAAAAAAACTACATGCGGCCGGCCTTGGACGGGTCGATGGTCATGGTCTGGAACCGGTCGGCCATGGTTGAGTCGCTGAAATGTTCGGCGAACCACATGGCCACCGGCGAATCCGGCACCTGTCCGGCCATGCGCCCGTACCAGCAATCCAGCGCCATCAGCGTGAAGACAATGTCAATCACCATGAGCACGGCGCATGCCGCGGTCAGCGAATACCGTACTTTCCACGGAATCCGGTTGATGAGCGCGAGCATGCGTGGCAGCAGGAACCTCACCCATACCACGCCGATAAGCCCCCAGAAGAACATGTACTTGCCGGACGTGCGCCCGTCGATGGATAGCCACTGGCCGGTGTAATCCCATGCGGTGATGCCGAACGCCACTTCCATGAACCAGCTCGTGACGTATTCGAATGCGCCGCCGATCACCGCTGAGGCGCAGAAGATCAGGAACGGATTCGATTTCCACAACCGGTTCAGGCATACGGTCACCAGCACGGCACCGCAACCGTAGATCGGCGAGAACGGTCCCCACAACAATCCCGCACGGTCCTGCAGTTCACCGTGGTACAGCGCGAAATGGTAGATGGTCTCGATGATGAGACCGCCCACTGATGCGATGGTGAACAGCCAGAAAATATTGAAGAAGTCCAACGCGATATAACCTTTGCCACTCTGGTCGCGCCCGAGCATGCCGGCGGCCAGCGCGGATTCATAATCGTCGCGTTCGTCCATTCTGCGCAACGCCCACTGCAGCCGGCGTTCCTCACGCAGCGCCGGATCCGCGGTTACCGAAATCACGATGAGGATGATCATCTGGATGCCGGGCAGAAGGATGTTCCATCCCAGTCCTTCCAACGCCAACGACAGCATACCGTCGGCCAGGGTGAGCGGCATGAGCACGTACGCCCAACGCGCGGCGTATCGGCGTCGGTTGCGCAGCAGCAGAACGCCGAAAATCGTCAAGCAGGCAGCGTTGACGATCAGCACCACCGCATGAAGTGCCGTGAGCATGAATGTCAGGCTCAGCGCATCCACATGCACGCGGCCGGCGGCGATCTCGCGGACCGCATAGATGCAGGAGATCACCAGAATGGGCAGCGTGGATATGCCGTCGAGTACGACCAGCACGCCGTAGACGCGCGCCAGAATCGGAAGACGACGCGCATCCACGTCCGATTGGGTATCGTCCAGTTCCGCAGCAACCAGGTCTGCCGCGGCAGCCGATTCCATCGATTGCGCTTTCCTCATGGCTCACCTTCCTCACGTCGCAGCCGGTCCGGCATGTCTTTCTTTATAGCATTATCGCCACCACCCCAAGCGCCGTAGCGCTTTCAGGAAACGTCCAAGAATCACCCAGAAATCCTTGCCGCAGATTACAGCCGTCCTTTCGCCCGGCCAAAGGCAACGTTGCGCAAGCAACGGTGTACTTGAATCATCACAGCGCAGCACGATTCCACCGCAAGCGCGGAAGGCTGTTGACGCAATAACGAAAGGAAACCATCATGACCAACGCGATTTCGTCCGGCAAGCGGCGGACGTCCGCACGCGAATCCGCGCATGGACCGCACGATCACGCCACAAGCCGCGGCAGCAGCTCGACCAAAGCCCGTCGGTTCGCGCAACTGCCGCTGGGCAAGGCCGCGGCGGCAGCGGCGGCGATCTCCCTGATCACCGGATTCGGCTACGGCATGGCCGGAGCGGCGCTCGCCGGCACGCTCGGCTGGGGCTCCAGCTCCAGCGCCAACAACGCCACCGTGCAGGGCCAGCCGGGAGGCGGCGGCGCCGACACCATGAGCTACGACTACACCGGCACTTACTCCGGCGCACTCACCGCCGACGGCAAAGAGGTCACTTCCGACGGCGAAACCACCGAAGCCAGCAAATCCGACCAGAATGCGGCATTGACGCAGAACGGCGGCACGCTGACCATCACCAACGGCACGCTGACCAAATCCGGCGACTCGGACAACGCCGACAACAACAACTTCTACGGCACCAATTCCGTGGCGCTTACGGTCGGCGAAGGCTCGAAAACCATCATCTCCGACTCCTCGCTGAACGCCTCCAGCTCCGGCTCGAACGCGATCTTCGCCACCGACTCAGGCACCGTGCTGGCCAACAACGTGACCATCAACACCACGGCCGACAATTCACGCGGTCTTGACGCCACCTATAGCGGCACGATTCTGGCGAACGCCGTCAACGCCTCCACCAAGGGCGACCATTCGGCCACCATCGCCACCGACCGCGGCGGCGGCTCGATCTCCGCCACCGATTCCCAGCTCGTCACCGCCGGTTCCGGCTCACCGCTGTTGTATTCGACCGGCAACGTGCAGGTTTCCGGCGTCACCGGCACCGCCACCGGCTCGCAGATCGCCGGCATGGAGGGCCTGAACACCATCCTGATCAAGGATTCGGAGCTGACCAGCACCATCACCGGCAAAACGGCCAGCGACCCGATCGCCAACGGCGTGATCATCTACCAGTCCACGTCAGGCGACGCCGAATCCACAACCGGCGAACACGCGACCTTCCAGGCCGCCGACTCCACACTGAAGTCCTCGATCCAGTCCGGTTCGATGTTCTACTTCACGAACACCACCGCGGATGTGGTCCTGTCGAACACCACGCTTGATTTCGACTCGTCCAAGGCGGCGCTGATCACGGTCGCCGGCAACGACTCGAACAACTGGGGTTCGGCCGGCTCCAACGGCGCGACCGTCGTGTTCACCGGCCGCAACCAGACGCTCAACGGCACGGTAAGCGCTGATACGATCTCGTCGGTCACGCTGAACCTGCTGGAAGGCTCGACTTGGACCGGCAACGCGTCGATTGCCAAGAACGCGAACGCCACTGATTCGTCCACCACCGATGCGCCGATCACAGTGAACGTCGACGGTACTTCAACGTGGGTGGTCAGCGAAGACACGACGGTGTCCGCGCTGAACGTCGCGTCCGGCGGCAAGGTGGTTGATGCCGACGGCAACACCGTGACCATCGTGGCCGGCGGCACAACCGTCGTCAAGGGCACCGGGTCCGTCACCGTGACCGTTACCGGTGATTACGGTACGTCACTGCCCGATTCGGCCACCGGCGACGACACCACGCTCAGCGACGATCTCATCGATCGCTCCGATTTCGATACGCAGTTCGGCACCTCCACCACGTGGAGCATGTAAGGCCGCGACGACCCCCTGCCCCCCCTATTCACAACCACAACACTTCGATTCCATTCCACGGATTATTCACGACTTTTCGAAAGGACCGATCATGAGCAACAACGACACCACCAATGTCTTCCCGCAGCAAACCACCGATCAGCAGAAGGCCAGCGAGGCGGCCAGCAATGGCTATGCCGGTCAGAATGCAGTCACAGGCAACCCGGCATGGACCGCGCCGGCGGGGCCGGCCACCCCTGTGCCACCTGCACAAGGTGCACCATTCGCCGCTCCGGGAGCTCCGCACGGTTCCGAAGCGACGGCACGCACCTTCTCCGGCAAGGCGATTGCACTGCTGGTAGGCATCAGCTTGGCCTGCGGTCTGGTGGGAGGCCTCGGCGGCGGCGTGCTGTACGGAGCCATCGCCGGCAACGGCGGTTCATCCAGCCAGCAGCAGATGCAGATGCCCGGCGGCTCCGGCCAAGGCGGCATGGGCGGCGGCCAGGGCGGCAACAGCCAGAACGGCGGAGCGCCAAGCCTGCCCGGTTCCGACAATCAGGAATCCGGTGGCGATTCCTCAGACAACTCTGGCGACTCCAGCAACTCCGGCTCCAACTCCGGCAACGCCTCCGGCTCCGCTGACTCCTCCAGTCAGCTGAGCGGCTCCGAAAGCATTTCCGGCACCGGTACCATCGCCAGTTGAGCATAAGGAAGCGTCAAAACTAGACAACACGTCCAGCGGCGCACCATTGCACCACCCATCTCCCAACAAGGTATTACGCTACGTTCTCCGTAGCGCTACGCTAAACGTAGCGCTACGGAGAACGTAGCTTTTTGTAAACCGGCCAATCGGGGGTATTGAGTGCGCAACATCGCAAAGGTCCTCAAGCGCGACTTCCTGCGCCTGTTCAGGGTGCCGACCGCCTGGGTGATTCTCTTCGGCATGGTGTTCATCCCACCGCTGTACTCGTGGTACAACATCGTGGGCTTCTGGAACCCGTACGGCAATACCGGCGGCATCACCGTGGCCATCGCCAACAACGACACCGGCACCGACAACGAGCTGATCGGCAAGCAGAACCTCGGCAATCAGATCGTTGATCAGATGAAGCAGAACACCCAGCTCGGCTGGACTTTCGTCGATCAAGACGAAGCGATGGATATGGTGAAATCCGGCGAGGCATACGCCGCCATCATCATCCCGAAAGACTTTTCCGACGACCTCGCCGGCGTCGTGACCGGTGGCGAGGACCGTCCCACACTGGAGTACTACGTCAACGAAAAAGCCAACGCCGTAGCCCCGAAAGTCACCGACGTCGGCGCCTCAACACTGGACCGCACAGTCAACTCCACGTTCGTCTCCACCGTTTCCAAAGTACTGACGAACGTCATCAACGAAACCGGCGACAAAGCCATCAACCGCACCGACCAGACCAAAGCCAAGGTGCTCGACGCACTGGACGAGGCCTCGGACGACGTCACCTCCACGCGCAGCGCCATCGCCAAAATCAATGACGAACTGGCCAAAACGCCCGCGCAGACACGTACCGCGCGTGAGGCGCTGGAAGACGCACGCAAGCTCGGCATCGACGCCGCCGGAGGTCTGGCAGGAGCATCGCAGCTCATCGGCACCACGCAAACCAGCGTCACGGATTTCGTCACCTCCACCTCCGGCACCATAGACCAAGGCTCCAGCCTGCTCAGCCAAGCGGTCAGCAAGGCCAACCAGAGCGTAGGCACCGTCACCGGCGCCATCAGCTCGGCCAACCAGCAGGTAGGCGGACTCATCCACACCGCAGAAGACATCAACGCCGCCAACGCCGATCTGATCGACAAGCTGAACGACCTGCCGAACGCCGATCAGGAGCCGCTCAAGTCGGTGATCACCAAACTGCAGGACCGCAATACGAAACTGGCGGGCACGCTCGGCAATCTGAACACGCTCAATACCAGCATCGGCAGTGCGGCCACGGATACGCAAGGCCTGTCCGACAATCTCAACACCACTACGCAAACCACGGTCACCGCGGTAGGCGACGCTCGCAATACGCTGATCTCCGGCTCCCTGCCGCAGCTCACCAGCGGCCTAGGCGCCTTGAGCAACACCGCCTCCACACTGTCCAACGGCATCACCTCACAGTCCTCGCTTATCGACCAGTCGAAGCAGGTGCTGGATCAGTTGGACAAAGCAGCCGACTCCACTACCACCGCGCTGAACGACACGGACAATGCGCTCCAAGACGTACAGGACAAGCTCGCCACCATCGCCACCGACATCCGGGCGCTCTCCGTCTCCAGCACGCTCGGCTCGCTGCTTGACACAGACGGCAAGCTCGACGCCTCGAAAATCGCCGATTTCATGCTCTCCCCCACCGTCATCAGCGAGAAAACGCTGTACCCGGTGAGCTCGTACGGTTCCGGCATGGCACCGCTGTTCACCGCATTGGCCCTGTGGGTGGGTGCGTTCGTGCTCGTGGTGATTCCGAAAATCGAGACCGACGACGAAGGCATCGAAAACCTCACCCCGACGCAGGGATATCTGGGCCGTCTCGCGCTGCTTTCCACACTGGCCGCCACACAGGGGCTGGTCACCGGAACCGGCAATCTCATCATCGGCATGCAGTGCGTGAACATTCCGGTATTTCTGCTGACATGCGTCATCACCTCGCTGGTGTACATGTCGTTCATCTTCGCGATGGCCACCACGTTCATGCATGTAGGCAAGGGCCTGTGCGTGGCGCTGGTGATTCTGCAGGTGCCGGGCGCTTCAGGCCTGTATCCGATCGAGATGATGCCCGGATTCTTCCGCACGATCTACCCGCTGCTGCCGTTCACCTATTCGATTGACGCGATGCGCGAAGCCATCGCCGGATTCTACGGCGGCAACTGGTTCCACTACATCGGCAGGTTGCTGATTTTCGCGGTACTCGCGTTCCTGCTGGGACTGGTGGCCAGACCGCGTCTGGCGAACCTCAACCGTCTGTTCGCGCGCGAAATCAAGGAAAGCGACATGATCATCGGCGAGGATGTGCATCTGTCCGGCAGCGAGTACCGCATCACGCAGGCGATCGCCGCGCTGGCCAACCATGAGGACTACCGCCGTGGCATCGAACGTCGCGCCGCCAGCTTCCAGCGTCGCTATCCGCAGTTGCTGACCGGCGCACTCATCGCCGGATTCGTAGTGCCCGCCATACTGATCATCGTGTTCTCGCTGACCACGAGCGAAAAGATCGTGGTCATGGGCACCTGGCTGGCTTGGGTGGTGATCATCATCGGATTCCTGATGATCGTGGAATTCATGCGTGATTCGATCCGCCGGCAGACCGAGCTCGGCAACCTGCCGGACGAATCGATCCGTTCGATGCTGTACCGCCGTCGCCCCGGCCGTCACGGAGCGGGTGCTGCGGCTGCTGGCGACGACAACGGCAATACCAATGTCGCTGACGACGACGCTGACGACGCAAGCACAGACAACGGCACCGCCGGCGCCTCACCCTCTCACGGCATCGGCGACGAGGCACCGACCCTGAGATTGATGGGACTGCTGGAGACGAAGGAAGGGAAGCACGCACGATGAGAACGATCTGGAAACTATTCGTCGGCGACGTCCGTCGCCTGACCAGCAACGTGGTGTCCATCATCATCGTGATCGGTCTGGTGATGATTCCCGGCCTGTTCACCTGGTTCAACGTGGCCGCCTGCTGGGACCCGTTCTCGAACATGAAGAACCTCAAATTCGCCGTGGCCAATGTGGATGAAGGCTATAAATCCGACCTGATTCCGATCAAAATGACCGTGGGCGATCAGGTGGTCAACGCCCTGAGGGCCAACAGTCAGCTCGATTGGACGATCACGACCAAGACGGACGCCATCGAAGGTGCAAAATCCGGCAAATATTATGCGGCCATCGTCATCCCGAAGTCGTTCAGCCAAGACATGATGACCTTCTTCTCCTCCGATGCGGAGCATGCCAAGCTCACCTACTATCGCAACGAGAAGAAGAACGCGTTGGCACCGAACCTGCTCAACGAGGGCGCGGATGAAGTGGCTGCTGAGATCAACACCACGTTCGCCGAAACCATCACCTCTGCCGCGCTGGAAATCGCCTCATCGCTGGCTGATCAGCTCGACGACCCGCAGGCGCAGAATCAGCTGACCAATTTCAATGCGAATATCGCCGATTTCGCCTCGCGCTTGGACGACACGGCCGACATGCTCGGCACCTACGGTTCCCTTACTGAATCGGCGCAGTTGCTGCTCGACACCTCGAACGACCTGATCGAGCAGGCTTCCAGCTCCGCCGAACGAGCCAAAACGGACATCTCCACCGCCAAAACAGGTGTCAGTGACGTGAAGGGCGCGTTGGAGACCACCACCACAGCCATGCAGGACGCGCTGACCACCAGCGCCAACAGTTTCGGCGCGGTATCCGACTCCATCGATTCGCTGTATGCCGACGTCTCCACCGGCGCGGGAGCGGTGGCAAGTGAGTTGGACAGTCAGGCCACGGCCGTGGGCGAGCAGATCACGCATTACCAGTCGATTCGCGATACGCTGGCTTCGATTCTGGGCGATGACGCAGTCAGCGTACGCATGCTGGACCGGTCCATCGCACGTCAGCAGGCATTGCAAAACGCGCTGAGCTCGGCGGCGAATGACGTGCGTGCAAGCGATCAGAAGGCCCAGAACCAGCACGCTGAAGTGAAGAATCTGGCCGATCAGGCCAAAACGAGCGTTGAAGGGGTCAAAACCGATTTCGCCAACAATGTGACCCCGCAAATCGAATCGCTGACGGCCACGGTATCCGACGCCGCAGGATTGCTGGATTCCAATGCAACCCAGTTGAAAAGCACGCTGAGCGATCTCAAGGATTCCTCGACCGACGCCAGCACCATGCTCTCCGACGCGCGCAAAACCTTGGATAAGGTCTCGAAGAAGCTGCGCGATGCTTCCAGCGAACTCTCACAGTTCAACAGCAAACTCAGCAGCGCCCTGGACAGCGGCGACATGAGCACCGTCAAGGATGTGCTGAGCGCGGATCCGGAAGAGCTGGCCTCCACACTGGCCGCACCGGTCAAGCTCAAGCGCAAGGCCGTGTTCCCGGTGGAGAACTTCGGCTCCTCGATGGCACCGTTCTATACGTTGATTCCGTTGTGGGTGGGCTCGCTGCTCATGGTGGTCACCCTGAAGACCACGGTCTCGCGCAGGATTCGACGCGAACTGGGAGACCCAAGACCCCACCAGCTGTATCTGGGCCACTACGGGGTGTTCGCATTGATCGCGCTGATACAGGCCACGGTGTCGTTGGGCGGCGATCTGCTGTTCCTCGATGTGCAGGCCGTACATCCGATGCTGTTCATGCTTTCCGGCTGGCTTTCAGCGCTGTTGTTCTCGCTGTTCATGTACACGATGGTGGTGAGCTTCGGCAATGTGGGCAAGGCGATTGGCGTGCTGATGCTGATCGTGCAGATCACGGGCGCGAACGCCGCCTACCCGGTGCAGATGTTGCCCGATTTCATCGCGAAGATTTCGCCCGCACTGCCGTTGACCCATTCGGTGACGATGATGCGTGCCGCCATCGCCGGCATCTACGACCTGGATTATTGGAAGGCCGCCGGCTGGCTGGTGGCGTTCATGCCGCCGCTGCTGTTGCTGGGATTGCTGCTGAGGAAGCCGCTGGTGCGTTTCAACCAGTGGTATGTGGCCAAGGTGGAAAGCACGAAGGTGTTGAGCTGAGCTGCTGTCGCAGCCCATGGCAATGAGAACGGCAATGAGAGAAGAAGTATGATGACATCGACAATTGCAGAGAGCCCGGCTGTCAGCGCAGTCAGCGCAACCGACAAGCCGACCGCATCGCCCCGCGGTGAGCGCCGACGGGTGGCGACCGATCGCAAGCTGATGAAGGCTACGCTGCAGGTGGCGGTGGAGCGTGGCATCAGCGGCGTGACCATCGAAGAGGTGGCCCGCCGCTCCGGCGTGGCCAAAACCACCATCTACCGCCGTTACCGCAACGCCAACGAGCTGATACGCGGAATTCGTGCCATGTACGTGGCCGACGGGGATATGATCGAGCCGTTAAGCCCCACCAAAGAGCATTTCACACAGATGCTGCGCTGCATCGTCGATTGGGTGGCCGACAACGATATCGATGTGGACAGTGTGGGCATCGTGCTGTCCAGCGATGCGGAATTCTTCCGGCATATCGTGGATCAGGTCATTACGCCATGGCTCAGTCGGCTGCACGATTTTCTGGAGTCCGGCATGGCTCAGGGTTTGTTCCGGCGCGGTCTTGACGAGCGGCTCCTGCTGTCCACCATTCTCGGTTCGCTGGTGGCTGTCGAAGCCATTGAGAATCGGTCGGCCACTGCCGACAGCTCCTGGCCGGAGCGTCTGACCGAACTGCTCTGGCCGGCCCTATTGGCATAGGGGAAAGCATCGTCGCATCCTGCCGACAACCGGCTTTCTTGTTTACGAGGGGCTGATTCCCGCCGTCAGGAACATCTATCTGCGCTACAAGGGGCCACCCACTCCCTCAAAAGGGGTCAAATGGACGTCTTGAGCGCGAAATGCAGGGAACGGCCGCCCCTTGTAACGCAGATAGACCTTCCACAAGTCGGGAATCAGCCCCTTGTAGGCAAGAAAAGGCGCTTAACGAACCGCACGCATCACGGGGATACCGCTATTCCTGAATGGAAGCTTCCTGCCGAGCAACTTCAAGGGCCTTGTTGAACGCTTCGGAGGTCCAGCTGGCACCGGCCACCTTGTCTACCTTGAGGTCTTTCAGAGGCTTGCCGTCCACTACGCCGTTGATGGCCTTGGCGAAGGCGTCCTGATGGTTCTTGGAGATGGTGGTGAACGGGTGGCCGACGATCTCCACGTTTTCGACGTTCTGGTCCTTGACGGTCACATGGACGTCGATGGTGTCCTCGCCCACCGGCCCGTACTGGCCGTTGACCGAGTAGGTGCCATCGGCATAGTTGCCAGTGTCTTTCTTGTCGCTCGTCGTGCTGGACGTATCCGCCTTGTCCGAAGAGTCAGAGGAGGAACCGGATGAGCCGCCCGACTCCGATTGCTGTTCCTGGGATTGGGCGGTTTCGCCGGAATTGCCGGCGTATTCGTCGTTCATCGGCGTAGCGGTCGGCTCTCCGCAGCCGGACAGCAGCGCGCCGGCGACCACCAGACCGGCGGCGGCAAGCGTAGCGGATTTTTTCAATGCCTGTGTGTCAGTCATGTCTTCTCCTTGGATCCCGAATCCCACGTCACAACGATAGGCCGAGATCCGTTTTACTCCTCGCCACCCGTTTTGGCGGCCTTGGTGGGATCGTCGAAGCCGATCGGCACGTCTCCGGACTGTGCGCCCTCGGCGGTGGAACCGGTGGATGCGGGGCGTCCGCCGGCGGCCTCATACGCCTTGCGCGCCTTCTCGTCGTTCCACTTCTCCCCCACGAGCACGCCATGGTTGAGCATGATCTCGCGCTGGGCGCAGCTGGCCACCAGCGCGTCATGCGTGACCACGATAATCGTGGTGCCCTGCTCGTGCAGCTGGCGGAACAGATCGAGCACGATCTTCTCGTTTTTCTCATCCAAGTTGCCGGTGGGCTCATCGGCCAGAATCAGCTTCGGACAGTTGATCAGCGCTCGAGCGATGCACACGCGCTGCTGTTCGCCGCCCGAAAGCTGTCCGGGCAGATGATGCGCGCGCTCCTTCAATCCCACGCGGTCGAGTGCAGCCAGCGCTTCCTTCTCGTCCACGACGGAATGGTAGTACTGCGCGACCATCACGTTCTCCACAGCCGTCAGATGCGGTACGAGATAGAACTTCTGGAACACCAGACCGATCATGTTCTTACGCACGTCGGCGAGCTGGGCTGCATTCAGGTCCTCCAGGCGACGGCCTTCAAGGGTCACCGAACCTTTGGACGGCGTATCCATGCAGCCGATCATGTTCATCAGCGTGGTTTTGCCGGAGCCGGAGGAACCCACGATGGCGAGCCACTGTCCTTCCGGCACGGTGAGGCTCAGATCGTCCACGGCATGCAGATCGCCGTAGATCTTGGAAATATGGTCGAGTTCAAGCTGCATGGGTTACTCCTCCCTCAGCACGATGGCGGGATCGATACGGGTGGCGCGTCGAACCGGCGGAATCGACGCGATGATGGCAAGCACGACGGACAGCAGCACCGAGGCCACGCCGAGCGCCCAACTAAAGTCAAGCGTGCGTTCAAACACTTGGGCGCACAGCACACGGGCCAGCGCATAGCCGAGCCCCATGCCGATCAGACCGCCCAACAGGCCGTAGAGCGCGGATTCCACGAAGAATTCCGCCGCCACGGACAGCGACGAGGCACCGAGCGCCTTCCTCAGGCCGATCTCGTTGCGACGCTGGGAGACGATCGAGGCCATCGTGGTGGAAACGCCCACCAGCGTCAGCACGAGGACCACCAGCGAGACGATCCAGAACAGGGTTTTGAGCATGGTGATGATGCGCTGGTTCGATGCGGTCATTTTGGTGACCTGCTGCGCCTGATAGGTGACAGCATCCGCCGCGCCGGTCGAGCCGGTCGAGCCAGCCGAAGCCGCAGCGCCCTGCTTATTCAGCTTGCTCACCAGACCGCTCAGCTGGTCCTCGCTGGCCTCGGACGAGAACTCGATGACGTCCGGCCCGCGCTTGCCGGCCAGCGTGGTCAGATCCGAACCGACCGCATACACGATTTCGTCTTCGGAGCCACCGGTGTCCACAATGCCGGCGACCTGGAACTTGGTGCCGGAGGTGTCGAGAATATCGGTGGAGACGCGGCCGTCTCGGGTCTGCTGCCCGGTTTCGCCGGCGGCTTTATCTTCGGAAGAGCCGCTCGCCGCCGAACCACTCGAAGCCCCAGCTCCCCCGGCAACGTCGCCGTTGGGCTGCCCGGAATCCTCGCCACGATAGCCGATCGTAACGGTCGAGCCGATGCTCACGCCGAGCGCGTCGGCCACGTCACGGCCGACCAGCACACGGCCTTCGCTCGGCCAGGAGCCGTCCACATTCCAGTGGCGATTCAGGTTGCGCACCTCGTTCACGTCAATGCCAGCCATAACGTAGGGGGCCGAGTTGATGCGCACCGACTCGTACCGGTAGGCGGCGGCCTTCGCGTCGGCCACGCCGGTCACGGTCGATTCGATGGTCGACACGGTCTCGTCCGACATGCCACCGGTGGCGGTGACGATGAGATTGGCACCGTACGAACGCAGTTCCTCGTTCATCTGCTGCGGCACGGCAATCGAAATGGCGGCCAGGCAGAACAGCGTCATCGCGCCGACCATCGAGGCGATAACGGCCATGATCGCGCGCGAACGGCGGCGGAACACCGCGCCCACAATCATCGCCCAGAACATCTTGCGATTGGTCATATCAGCGGCCATGAAGCACCTCCGCAGGGCGAAGCTTAAGAATCGAACGAATCGAAGAAACCGATGCCAGCAGCACGGTCAGCGTGAGCAGCACGAACACGAACACGAACACCATCGGACGCATCGTGATGCCCGAACCGAACACCACTTGCCCCACGATCTGCGCCACACCCGAGCCGAGGCCCGCGCCCACGATCGCACCGGCAAGCGAAATCACGGCGGTTTCGGCGAGCATCAGTCGGCTCACCGCACCATCCGTGGCACCGATGGCCTTGAGCAGCGCCAGTTCGGCGGATCGTTCGCCGATCGAAGCGGCCATCAGATTGGCCACGGCGATCGCGGCGGCGACCAGCGAAAGAACCGTCATCACAATCATCACCGCACGGGTTTTGTTCATCACGTCACCCTGCAGGGCGGAGACCTGACGCACCTGCTTGGCCACGGCACCCGGAATCACTTCTTCGATCTGGTAGGCGATGGACGAGGCGTACGCCGTGCAGTACCAGGTCTCCCAATCCTCCTGGCTCAGGGCGGCCGGATTCTTGGCCGCGCGACGGGCCAGATCGTTTTCCGGCGTGGTCAGGGCCTTGACTTCGATCTTGTCGATCTTGTCCGTCAGTCCGGACAGTTCCTGCAGTTTGGAGGAGGACACATACATCGACGAATTTTCGTCGTCACCGGAGTCGTAGATGCCCACGATCTTGAAGTCCATGGACTTGTCTCCACGGGTCAAGGTGACCGTGCCGCCGATCTGTACGGCGGCTTCATCGTCGTGTCCGGTGTTCCTGACACCCAGCGATTTGGCGAGGTCCGTGCCGATCATGGCCTCGTTCGTATCGTCCTTGGCCCATTTTCCGGTGACTTTCCACCACGAACGCATGCCGTTGACGCCGGCGACTGTGGACTCCCCGGTTTCCAAATGCAGGGTTTTGCTGAACCATGTACCCACCACCGGCACGTTCTTTTGGGTCGGGTAGTCGGTCAGGCTCACGGACCAGCCGTTGCCTTCCGTAACCGGGTCCACGTTGGTGGCTTCGGCGTGCAGGTTGAGCTGCGGCGCGAAGTTGGTGATGTTGAACGCCCAGAAGATGGTCTTGATTTTGGCCGCGTCCGATTCGTTGAGGAATGCGGTCGGATCGGCGGTGGAGTTGCCGGCGGTGGAGTACAGATCGTTCACCACGGCGTCCGACTTGGGCTGGACGGTGATGTTCGAGCCGTATGTGGACAGCTCGGCGTTGAGCTTGTCACCCACGTCGAACACGACGCCGAGCATGGCCACGGATACGGTGGCCGACAGGCATACTGTGAGCGCGATGAGCAGACGGCGGCGCAGCTGACGGCTGAACGAGCGGAAAATCATGCGCAGGAAGAACATCGGCTCACCTCCTTACTTGAAGTTCTGACTGAGCGGATCAAGGTCCGAGGTCTGAATGGTGATCTTGCCTTGGGAGACCTTGTACGGGAAC
Source organism: Bifidobacterium olomucense (assembly GCF_012932375.1). Taxonomy (GTDB): domain Bacteria; phylum Actinomycetota; class Actinomycetes; order Actinomycetales; family Bifidobacteriaceae; genus Bifidobacterium; species Bifidobacterium olomucense. The sequence continues at coordinate 21,767 of NZ_JAAIIG010000006.1, forward strand.
GGGATCGGGTTGCAGCCGCCCTTGAAACCGATAGTGGCCAGGTTGATGGCCACATCGCAGCGCTTGCAGATGATCTTGCCGTCCTTTTCGTAGTAGCCGGCGTCACCGCAGGTTTCGCATGCGTCCAGGCCGATGCCGTACGCGCCGCCGTTCTTCTTGATCACGATGAAACGCATGACGGTGCCGTCTTTGGCCTTGTATTCGAAGCGATGCAGGTGGCCGTCCGCGACCTGGGCAAAGGTGATCGTGGCTACGCCGTCCTTCAGCGAGTAGGCTTCCGGAGGCGTCAGTTCGGGGGTTTTGTTGGCTTCGGCGGTGCCCCAGATCAGGGAGACGCCTACCGCGGCAATGACCAGTACGCTCCAGAACGCTGTGAATTTGGAACGACGTTTGAAGGCGATATGGCTGCGTGCGATGGCTTCGTTCGCGCCGGTGCGCGGCATACGGAAGCCGGCGACGACGGAGGCGACGGCCGGAATCACGAACACGGCAGCCTGGGCGATCGCCATCTCCAGCATGTGGTTGTGGAACAGGATCAGTGTGCGGAACGCCGGGCCGTGCAGCACCAGAATCAGCATGTTCATCATCAGGGAGAACAGCTCGGTGGCGTGACGAATCAGGCCGATGATCACAACCAGCAGTGCGGCCAGCGTAAACGACCAGCGTACGGCGGTGGAGCGCAGGGTGCGGAAGATGGCCGCCACGACGACTGCCGTGCCGATGCCCAGCAGGAAGCCGAGCGCACGCAGGAGCATGTCGGAGGTGAAGGGGGAATCGCCGGGTTCCACGAAGTTGGTGAGCTGCAGAATCACGTCCGGCGTGGCATAGAACGTGGTGGTCGCGATGGCCAGCGCGGCGACGGCGTTGCCGATGTGCAAGGCCGCGCGATGGTGATGCCAGTCGCGCGTGAGTCTGCGGGCGGCTAGCACCACCACGATGGCGAGCACGTCGAAGATCACGCAGGCGATCAGGGCCGGGAGGTTCACCGTGGAGCGACGGTCCACGATGGCGGTGGCGCGAAGGCCGGCGAAGACGAACGCTCCGGCGAGGCCGGCGAGCAAGCCGTAGAGCCGCCAGTTGGCGCTGATGGGTTTGTCGCGTCCTTCTCCCACGGTGAGCAGCACGCTCATGCTCATCACCAGAAGGCAGGGTCCGAGCATTCCGGGCAGTGCCTGTATGTATTGGCCCAGCATTCGTTCTCCTTACGTGCGCCGGCAAGCCGGATATGCATGCCGGCCGCAAAACGCGATGAGGGCATTCCGCGCCTTCACGGCGGCGGAATGCCCGTTGTTATTTAATCCGATTCGTCTGCTGTGCGGCAGGCGATGGCATCACCACTGGTGGACGGTGTAATCCCAGTCGAAGGTGGCCTCAAGCGGCTCGGTCCAGAAGCGACCGGTCACGCCGGTCTCCTTGTCCACGTGCAGCATCCAGCCGTTCTCCTCCGGGGAGTGGATCTTGAAGGTCAGCGTGTACTCGCCGTCCTTGTCGAGCTTCAGGTTGGCACCGTAGTGCGGGCCGTCGGAGGCGTTCATCTCCATGAACGTACCCTCCTGCTTGTTGTTGGCGTCGTTCTTGTCCTGAATGACGTAGTCAACGGTCAGCTTCGGGATGAAGTCGCCCTCGGCGTAGCCCAGCTGGTTGTCCTTGAGAGCGTGGATATCGGCCTCAAGGTGCAGGTTGGACTCGGCGGCGGACAGGCCCATGCCGGCCGGCTCCATATCGACCGGCTGGAAGTAGACGGCGGCCACGTTCAGCGGGCCGACCTTCTGATCTTCCTTGCCGTCGGCACCCGGGATCGGGATTTCCTCGAAGCCGGCGGAGTCACCGGAGTCCGAGGAATCGGACTTGCTGGAGTCAGCGGTCTTGGAGGAGTCGGTGGACTTGGTGTCGCTGGAGGCGGAGTTGGTGTTGCCGCAAGCGGAGAGGGTGAAGGCCATGGCACCGGAGGCGATGAGGGCCAGCAGGGTAGCCAGCTTGTTCTTCTTCATAACTGTTCCTTTATCTCTATTGTTGGGTTGTTGAGTAGTCAACAAATCTTGTGTTTTGTGCGCTCGGTCGGCTTATTCGCCGGACTTGGCGGCGCTGCCGGCGGCGAGCGCGGCCTTGGCCTTGCGCTGCTTGACGAAGCCGACCACGAACAGGCCGATCATGGCCACGGCGGCCAGGGCCTGAGCCACCAGCGTTTCGACGTACGGATAGATGCCGAGCCAATCGTTGGTGGGCACGCCTTCCAGATACATGCCGGAGAGCGCGTCGCCTTCGATCAGCGAATGCACGCCGCCGCCCGCGAAGATCACGACCAGCACGGACATGAGGATCGAGGTGACCAGGAAGAACGGGCCGATCGGAATCTTGACGGACGTGAATCGGATGATCAGGAAGATGATCACCAGGAACACGGCCGCGGCGATGCCGCCGATCCACATGCCCTGCGAATCGCGGGTCATCGAATAGATGGACTCGTAGAAAATCACGGTTTCGGCACCCTCGCGGAAGACGGCGAGGAAGCTCAGCAGGGCCAGCGAAATCACGGTGCCGGAGGTCGTCTTCGTAGCGTCTTCGGCATGCGTGGAGGCTGCGGCCACGGCAGCTTCGGTCTTCGTGCGAATGTAACGGTTCCAGGCTTCTACGGAACTCTTGTTGAGCATCCAGTTGCTGGTCCACAGCAGCATGGCCATGGCCACCAGCGCGCAGACGCCTTCCATGATCTCCTGCAGCGGGCCGGAGCCGCCGAAGGCCACCATGAAGATCGCGGCCACCACGCCGGCACCGGCGATGCCCGCCAGCACACCGATGTAGATCCACTTGACGAAGCGCTTGTTGCCAGACTTGATGAGGTAGGCGATGATGGCGGCCACCACGAGCAGTGCCTCAAGACCCTCGCGAATGAGGACCAGGAAGGCCTGACCGATGGAGCTGGTCACGAACTTGATGAAGCCGTTGACGTTGTCCGCCGCGCCGCCGTCGAGCTTGCCCGCGTCTTCGACGAGCATGGATTTGAGGGTGTCGATTTCCTGGGCTGCGGTTTTGTTGTCGCCGTCCACCATGGCGTAGCGGGCCTTCTTGAAGGTGGATTCCACCTTGGAGACGCGGTCGCCGCCGATGGCGTTCATCACGTTCTTCTCGAAGCCGAGCTTCTCATAGTACTGGTAGTAGGCGTTGTTCACACCGTCGGCACCCTTGCGGCCGTTACCGGCCTGGGAATCCTTAAGCGCCTGATCGAGGATGGGCGTCATCTCGTTCGCCACGTCGGTCCAGGTCTTGTCTCCCTTACCGGTGTTCTTGTTGACCTTGTTGGCGTCAAGCGTCTTGCGTTCGCTTTCGGTCTTCTCGGTGCGGGCCTTGGCGTAATCGCGCGGCTTGGCGAGGTTGGCGGTGGAGTCGAGCGTGGTGCCGGATGCGGTGATGTCCGCGGTGAGCGCGGTTACGGTCGAGTCGATGTCGGCCTGATGGTCCGGCTGGTAGGCAAGGCGCGTGAGCTGCTGGAACTGCTGGAGTTGCGCGGTGTACTTATCCTGGCCGAGCGTATCGGAGACGACTTTGGAGAAGTTCGAGGCGTTCCAGGTCGAATTCTGGGCCTTGGAGAAGCCAGACGCGGCACCGGAGCGGTTGCCGTCGGCGTACTGCTTCTGGGCATCCGTGAGCTGGCCGTTAATGGCATCGGCGATGGCGGTCCAGGTGTCGTAATCGGTGGCGCTGGACGTGCCGGAGGCCGCATCGTCGGCAAAGGCTGCGGACGGGCCGAGAGCCGCGAACGTACCGGACTGCGCAACAGTCGTGCCGGAGGCAGCCGGCGCACAGGCCAGCGCAATCACGGTAATCAACGCCAGAACCAGTGCGGCAACCGACATCAGGACGCGGCGGATCACAGATGACGCGCGTGAAACCATCCTCTTCTTCTTTCCTCTCGTAAGGTTTCTTACCGTTCAGGGCACGCTAACGCGCGCGGACGAAAAACCTTTCCTAAAGATAGGAAGAAAAAAGTTGGAACAACAGTCTTGATTTTTTTGGCTCTGCGAGGTATTGAGAGCGGCAAACGGCCTGAATTAAGGGCGAAAATGTCTCACCATACGGACTGCAAGCGAACCTGAGCGAGACCTGCGGGGCCTTTGGTCATCATTCGGACAGTGGCGCGGCAGGGTTCGGAGATGACGCGGCGGACTCCGGCATCCCCACGTGAGCCGAGCCGTCCGCCCGACCGGCCACAAACGGCAACGCCACGAACAGAGGCAGCGTGAAGTACATCGGAATCGGATACCAGAACAGCGCTTCCGGCGAGGCGTACAGCGAAAGCACGGTGAAGAACAGCAGTCCGTATGCGGCGAGCGCCGGGGCGACGGGATTGGCGGGATGACGATCGCAACGGTTACGGTCACCAACGGTACGGGAGGTGCCGCCGGACCGGCAGATGGCGTGCGGACGATCGACGTTGGCGTTATGAGGAATACTTACGTTTCGCTCGTCGTCTGCGACGTATCCGTCGCCCGTACTGTTTCGTCTCGTACGCCGCGCCACGGCCTGCGTCAGCAACGTAAGGCCGACGATCAGCGGAATCCATGTGACGTACAGGGCCATCGCCGTCAACGGATTGCCGCCGCGCACCCACTGACGCACCGATTGCAAGACGCTGCGCTGCCACTGCGGCCGATGCGACGTGCCCATCAAGGGCGAAAGTGTGCGTTCGGCGGCGGCCACGTCGGCGTCTTGATCGGCGCTGTCTTGGGCGGCGCTGCTTTGGGCGGCGGCTTTCCCATCGTTTGGGACCCCGGCTTGTTCTTCGTTGGTTTTGCTTTCCTTTTGCGCGCCCTTTGCTTCGGCCTCTGACTTCCCGATCGCCTCCCGTTCCGCTCTTCCCGACGGCGTTGCTTCCCCTGCACCTTGCGGCAGGAATGTGGACCACTGTTTTAGGTAGCCGGGCGTGAACAAGTAGTCGGAATCAGTGGGGTATGCAAAGTTGAGCGACGGATCCCACCACGCGCGAATCGGCCCGGCATAAGCCTTGACGTATTCGGCCGGGTGGGACAGTCCCAGTTCCGTCCACGTGCGGAGGGCCGCAAGTTTCTGCCCGACGGTCGGTGCCGGGTGCTCCCGCAGGGTGGCGAACGTCTCGTTGGTGCGGTGCGGATTGATGTCCGCCGCGGCTCGGTCGAGGTCCATGACGGCGTTCAATCGGGCGCGCTGCGGCTCAGTGATGGCGTTGGGATCATTGGGATGCTCGTGCGCCACCTGGGCGACCGGCTGGGTGATAAGGCCCCAAACCTCACGGCCGGGCGACGGATTCGCGTGCGTCGCGGCGGCGGCAAGCGGCGACCAGACACCCTGAGCGAGCAGCAACGCGACGGCGAGGCATGCGAACGTGCGGAATCGCGGTTTTCCTTTTCGGCACACAGCCAACAGACCGCAGCCGGCGCACAGTACGATCACCAAAGCCGTACGTTTGGAGACGACGGCAGCGAACAGCAGAGCCACGAATGCCGCTGCGACTGGGCGACGTTCCAGAATCCGACCGCGAGTGAGGCAGATTTCAGCGAACACTACGGCGAGCGGCAGGAAAAAGACGGTGTGCAGGGAGTCTTTGCCCATCGTGGTCACCGAGCCGACCACCACATAGCTGGTGGCGAGATAGATCAAAGAGAGGCCGATGAGCCAGCGCGGGGCACCAAGTTTGCGGATATAGCAGAGCAGCAGGGCCGCACCAGAGGCGAGCGCGACGGATTGGAACGCAGTGTAAACGGCCTGGCCTACGAGCGGCGAGCCACCGCCGATCGTTTCGCCGAGCCGCCAGAACAGGCCGAATGTCAAGGTGTCGAACAGCGGATGCTGGGTGTAGTAGCGGTGGATTCCCGAGGCTTGGAGGTATTGGGCCACGGTGTCGTCACGCATGGAGCCGGGCCAGGTGAGCGCGATCCAAGGCAGCCAGCAGACGAGGAGCGCCAGGAGGTATGGGAGGAAGCGGGATTTGACGGTTTCGGACAATGCGGAGGGGTGGCGGGCGGCAAGGTAGGCGACGAGGGTGTGGCGGGTGGCGAGGGTGTGGCGGGTGCTTTGAGCACTGAGGGTGTGACGAGAGGTAAGACCGTAACGATCGGAGCGGCAATCGGCAAGACGGGCGGCAAGATGAACGATGCGGCGGGTGTTTTGGCGCGAGCGTCTTACGAGTTCGAATCTCGTATCCTCCGCTACGTTCGCCGCAAACACCACTACATTCCACATGATTTCACAGCGTAAGGCGCGTGATGATGCGCCAGACGACGGGGCACCGAAAATTCACTGCTGCGGGATGGTCCGTTCATGTTCGGATGTTCGGATGTTTGGATGCGCAATTCAAGTGCGACACGCCGAAGTCATCTCAACCGTGCGCTTTTCCAAAACCTGTGGTACTTTATTCAAGTTGCCTACGGAGCTTGCCTCAAGCAAACACCGCAAGCATGGAGGATTCGCCTAGTGGTCTATGGCGCACGCTTGGAAAGCGTGTTGGTGTAACAGCCTCACGAGTTCGAATCTCGTATCCTCCGCCATCAGGGTTTTCAGAGATTTCTGGAAGCCCTTTTTTGTTGCCGAAATGCCAAGGAAACGGCGGAATTGCAGCGTTTTCGTGCTGTTGGGCGGATATCGTCGCCGTTCCGTCAACCGCCGTGTAGAACCGTGTTTCTCACGTCGTAGATAAGCGTTTAAGTAAGCGTTTTCCCCGACCTCCCGGCGCACTTACTCCATCACAATTCCATCACATTCTCACGCGTTGACGCGCTTCACGCCATTTTCCCCGACAAGCCGTATTTCCAGAAGGGATATGAGCGTTCGCTGCCATCCCGTCGAACACCCCGCATGGAGAACCGGCTCCGCGGGAGCCGGCGGTCGAGGTCTTGGGGAGATGGACCGCGAGCCTCACGTCGTTCGCCGACGGGCCACGGCCCTCCCACAGACGATCCACGATACGTTCCACACGAAGGCGGCGGACATGGCGAGAGCGAGAAGACGGTTCGGCACGATCTCAGTGAAGACAAGCCCCAGATCCAGCCGGAAGTACATCGAGGCGAAGTACAAACCACCCGTGGAGGCATACTACAAGTGGCCGGGCATGCTACCCGAGTACTACACGAAGCGCTTCGCCGAGGGTTTCGAGACCGAGGCAGAGAAATGGCTCAACGACGCCGACGTGTTCGAGGCGTTCGTCCCCGTGCGCTGGGTGGAGGACACCACCGCCGAAGACGATCTACCTGCTCACGATGAGACCAAGCATGACCCCCATGAGCATGAAAATGAACAGGTAAACGACTCCAATGAACAGGAAGATGAGCAGGAAAAGGCACCTTCTCGGGGACAGCTGCTACTCAACCTGATTCGCACGAATCCGTCAATCACCTACCACGAAGCAGCAGACGCCTTGAATGTGTCATACTCCACAGCCCGAAGAGCTTTCCAAACGCTACGCGAATTCGGAATCATCGAGCGCATCGGCTCGGGCAGACGCGGCACATGGCGCATCCTCACCCCACCACAACCATCCCACAAATAATCGGAAGCCCCGTCGATGCGCTGGCAGTGCGACACGCTGTGGACGTAGCAACGAAGGCGGTGCGGCGACCGCACGCCTTGAAACCACGTGCATGATTCGTCTCCTTGGGCACGCACCGAGGCATAGCACCACCCTCTCCCCCGATTTTTTCCACAACTAAATCACGTTTTGCGGTGCGTACCAGAATTTGGTACTGTATCCAGTACACAGGTCCGCAGCAATGTGAGACTTCCATGAGCCGGGGGAATCCCCCGGCATTTTTCGTTTCAGGAGAGGTGCAATGGCGGACGGCTCAATCTTCGCGGATGAATCCGGCGAACAAGGCTTCCAGTCCGAGTATTACGCGCTGACGCTGGTATTTCACGACCAGTTCAATCCGGTCATCCCCGTTTTCGAGGATTACGAGCAGTTGCTCCGCAACGCCGGATTGCCGGACATCCCCATGCACGCCTCCCCTTTACTGAATGGACACGATGACTACCAGCGCCTTGCCATCAGCCAGCGCAAGCGACTCCTCGCCTACTTCATGTCCATGCTCCACAAGCTACCGGTGCAATACGTGACGCTTATTTACCGGAAAGCCGAATACACAACCTTGGAACAACTCGGGATGCGTATCAAACGAGACATCGTCAATACCGTGTTCGACCATCTCGATTCTGTTTCAACGCTTCGATGCCGTCAAGGTTTACTACGACGGAGGCCAGAGTCTAATCACCCAGGCTATCCGCGGCGCGGTTGAATACGCGCTCTCGAAGCAGGCCATCGTATACAGGAAAGGTTCTCCGACCGATTATCGGCTGGCGCAGGTAGCCGATCTCATCTGCACCATCGAACTGACCGCCCGCAAATACGAGAACCACGAGCAGACCGCCACCGACGAACGCTTCTTCGGACCGGTAGGTGCCTTCAAAAAGAACTACCTGAAAAAAGTGCGCAAGCATCTCCTCCCATCTCAGTAGCCCAAGCGACTCTCATAGCGCACTGGCAGGTACCAGAGTGGACCGGCAATTTCGAGGGGAGCCTTCGAGTGACGCCTAAGAGGAGCTGATGCGTCAGCCTCCTTCTGTTCTTCCACACTATTGATTACGGTTACGAGCAAAGCCACCCCCGCTGGGGAAATGGAAGTAAGAGCCGGACGCCCCGAGTATCTTGGGGGCCGGCTCTCGCGCTTCCGTACCTGTTAGACCATCAGACGCGCAGCATCAACCGCGACATCTGCTTGATGAACGATTCCCGATCGATGCCGTGTCCGTCTTCCAGCCACCACATCACGCTTTGGGCCAGCGCGCCGGCGACGAACTGCTCCCGCAACTCGGGAGAGACACCGCCTCCGGAAGTACCGCCGCCGGCGCCTTCGCGCGTATCCCCACCGCCCAATTGGGCGAGAATATCTCCCAATGACCCGGAATCGGCCCGCCCCGGCAACTGCGCCGCGTATCCGTCGGCACTAGTGGCGAAACCCAGCAGGTACGAAACCATACCACTGCGCTTCATGCCCAGCAGCATGACCCGATGCCGCTCAAGCTGTGCAACACTGCAACGGACATACATCTCGGCCAGCATCGCACGGTCGGGCATCACGCCATCTGCACGCAGTTTCTTCCACTCACCACGGAAGGACGCCATCGCCAGATGCTGTATCCAGCGCATCATCGCCGCGACGAAATCATTCTTATCCGAGAAATGAGAGTAAAACGTGGCCCGGCGCACCATAGCCTCGTCGCACAACGCGCTTATGGTGATGTCATCCAGACGTTGGGTACCCATCAGCCGCTCAAAAGCTCCGAATAGCGACTCGTAGGTGCGTATGACCCGTAAATCCCGATTGCCGCGACTGCCCTGCCGATCTGCCATATGTAAAGATTCCCCGTGTTGGCGGACATCTCGTCTTCACATGTCAATTATCTGCCGGATCGTCCAGAAACGTACGCTCCGCATCATTCGCCCGCCACTAGCGTATATGTCGAAAAACCTACGCAGGAAACGCTACGAACGGAGGTGAACGCATCATGGGCATCGCGATGATCAAGCCAGCGCTGATGGCCGTGTCAGGCGTCTGCTGGTCGGTGACCTACATCAGCTTGATTCGTAACGGTTTCAGGGAGCGCACCTGCGGCATGCCTCTGTTCGCACTGGGACTCAACATCTGCTGGGAGGCGCTGTATACCTTCGACGGCTTCGTCTCCAACCCATCGGACATACAGACATGGATCAACGCGATATGGGCGTGCCTCGATATCGCCATCATCGTCGCATGGGTGCGATACGGGCGCGCGCTGCTGCCGGCGCCGGCTCGACGTCATTTCGCCGCGTTCACCACGCTTGCGCTCATCACCTGCGCGATGGCACAACTCGCGTTCTATCTGCGATTCGACAACACCGTGGAGGCATCGCAGTACTCGGCATTCGCGCAGAACGCCGTGATGTCCGTGCTGTTCCTCACCCATCTGTGGAACCGCGGGGACGGACGCGGACAAACCATGACGATGGCCATCGCCAAATGCCTGGGCACGCTCGCCCCCACGATACTAGGCGGACTAATCGAAAGCCTCAACGTCTATATCCTGCTCATGGGAGCAATCTGCCTGATCTTTGATCTGCTGTACATCGGCCAGCTGCATGCGCTACAACGTCAAACGACCGATGACCTCGCCCGGCTCGCTCAGCAAGGAACACGATGACCAATATCCTGTATATCAACGGGCACCCGGATCCCAAAAACTTCCACGCCGCAATCCGCGACGCCTATGCAAGTGGCGTCGACACCGGCCGGAACACCCTGCACATCCTGAATCTTGGCGAAGAGACTTTCGATCCCGTATTGCGATACGGCTACCGCAAGCGCATGGAGGAGGACCCGTTCATCACCCGATCGCAGCAGGAGGTGCTTTGGGCCGATCACATCGTATTCGCATACCCCATCTGGTGGGGACAGATGCCTTCATTACTGTCCGGCTGGCAGGCACGCGTGTTCACACCGAAAGTCGCGTTCTCGTACACATCCAAGTTCACCACGGACAAGCGACTGGCTCCACGTACCGCCGACATCATCGTCACCAGCCGCGCTCCCCGATTCCTGTGGGGCTTCGCCGGAATCGGAGGTACCAAGCTGCTGACCGACAACCTGTTTGCGCTCACCGGCATCAAGCTACGCAAACGACTGGTGCTCTCCGGCATAGGTACCTCCAACGACGATGAGGCCCGCTGCAAAGCATTTCTGGACAAAGTGCGCAACCACGCCTCCACAATCTGACGATTGCACTGGGTACAGTGGTTTAAGCAGTACCGAGGTTGGCACCTGTTGGACTCCAACCCGCAAGATTTCCGCAACACGCCGAAGAAGAGCGGCAAGTTAAGAAGTAAGACGGTTGGGCGGTATGCCGATTTTCGTTGCGATTCCGCCAGCCTTACGGCCTGAAGTTGCGAATCTCGTATCCTCGTCAGGGTTTTCAGAGTTTTCCGAAAACCTTCTTTCCATGCTCATCACAACCCTATAACCCGCGACGCAACATACATAGCCCCCATAGCTTGCGAATAGCCTGCAAAGCAGCACAACGAGCTGCATAGGCGTGTACACAATCGCGTATTTTTGTCGTTTTTGCGGGGACGTACCGCGGTAGCATCTACGAGCGCTTCCGCACCTCACGGAATTCCAAGGATTTGCGTGGTACAAAAACACACAACAGCCCGAAACACACTTTCGTGGCACGCCCGAGTGGTACGAAAACGCAAATCGGCCAATATCACGCTCATGTGCGCACCTAATCTATGAACTTGCGCACCTATGAATCCCGCGAGCCATCCCGCGTGCCGCCCCGCAAACGCCCGCGCCAATGCCGAGCGCAATAAAGCCGCAAAACGGCCACGCGCAAACGCCGATTTGCGTAATACACGATTCCGTGTAATGTATTCCAAGTTGCTTAACGGACGTCAGCCTGTCCGCGCATCATCGCCCCGATAGCTCAGTGGTAGAGCACTTCCTTGGTAAGGAAGAGGTCGTGAGTCCAATTCTCACTCGGGGCTCCAGAGACTCCTCGCTTGTAAGCCCCTCAATCAGAACCCCGTTACTGAGCCCCCATCACATCCTCTTCAGGGCTTCGATCAAAAGCTAGTCACCACTCAATTCCATATTCGGCATACATGTAAACGTCGTACTGATATTCGCTACCGTAATGCGGATCACTCTGATGCGACTCATGCTGGTTGTTATCTGACTGCATCATCATTCCTTTTCCTAGCCTCATCGACACTAGCCTCATCGACACTAGCCTCATCGACACTAGCCTCATCGGCATTACGCACAGGTATAACGGCAGCGTGTTACCGAGCTATGCTCATCCAGCAAATCGCAAGTGAATTCGCGGCGAATTATTGCAGCACCATTGCGTGAGCCTTGACGCCCTTCCCGCCGGACGCCGAGCCGAGAACTGCTTGCCGTCCGGCACACACTTCATCATGCGCGAAGCCACGCTCGGGATCAGCCGCGCGCCATCCGCATATTGTCCGCGCGATTCACGATCGCTTGCCCGCAACCTTGACTGCAGTAATGCTGGCCAGCGCCACGACGAACAACACGGTCAGTACAGGAATCAGTGCCGCATATCGATGCGACTGATCCGGCGCATGCGTCACTACAAACGACGCCAGCTGGTTTCCGGACAATCCCGCAAACGCCCATGCACTCAACGTCAAACCATGTGTGGTGGACACGGTTTTGGTGCCGAAATGCTGATCCAGCAGTACGGGAAGCGTAGAGAAACCACCGCCATAGCCGGCGTTAACGAGGAACAGCATGGCGAGCACGGCCCACAGCAGTGCGTTGTCGATGCTGCCCGTCACCGTCTGCAGCACACACACGGCGATCGACATCACGAAAATCACCTGATACACACTTTCGCGACGCTTCAAATGGTCAGACAGCGCGGAGAATCCCACGCGACCAGCAGTGTTGAATACCGAATCCACCGCAAGCACCAGTCCAATCACGCCGGCAATCGCAGCAGCAAAATCCGCAGCATCCAACGACGCATACTGCGGCAAGGACTGCAGCACATCGTGGAGAATGTCCTTCTCCTGACTGATCAGCGCCAAACCGCAGGTGATATTGATATAGAACGCGATCCAAATACCCCAGAACACCGGCTTCTTCAGAATCGATGCGCGGCTGACATGCGAGGCGACCGGATCGTATGTCCAACCAGCTGGACGTTGAATCAGCAGGAATCCAACGAACATCATCACCACATACACCGCGGCGAGCACATAGAACATGTTCACAAGACCCACGGCACCGATCAGCCATTCCATCACCGGGCTCGCCAGGGCTTTGGACAGGCCGAATCCCGCGACGGCAACGCCTGTGGCCAGTCCTTTATTGTCCGCGAACCACAGCATCAGATTCTTGACCGGAGTCAAGTAGCCGACGCCGAGGCCCACGCCCATAATCGCGCCATAACAGATGAACACGCCCGGCAGGAATCCCAAGGCGATGCTCACACCGGTACCTGCAAAGCCAACCACAAAGCAGATCATCGAAACCAATGCGGATTTCTTAATATCCTTCTCCACCATCGGTCCGGCGAACGCCGCAGACATACCGAGGAAGAAAATCGCGAGCGAGAAGCCCCACTCCACCGCCGAGGCGTTGACATGCAACTGATCGGCGATGAGCTGTTTGAACACACTCCAGCAGTAGACGGTGCCGATCGGAATATGAATCAACAGTGCGGGAATGATTGCGCTGGTCCAGCGGTTTCCGGAAGACTGCTTGACGGTGGCCATGCAGGTGAATCCTTTCGACTCTCGTACAGTTCTCGTCAGCCGTACGGAATCGCCAACACCCACAAACACCACATTATTCATGTGCGTTTCTTCGGCGTCGCTGTTTCCGTCGACGCCGACAAACAGCACTGTACCGCCACTTCACCGGCAGCACGCACGTGTCACTAGAGAACACGGCATGATATTGTTCACATTCGGATTGTCGAGAAGAATCGCAACATAGAAAGAAAGCCCCCAACATCATGACCTCACACCTTGCCGAAGCAGGACGTACGCTGGTTCCCCGCAAGAATGATCGCTACGGCTTGCTTTCCCCGGCGCTGGTGATTCTCACGTTCGTCGCCGGACTGGTGGACGCCTTAAGTTATCTGGCGCTCGGGCACGTGTTTGTGGCCAACGTGACCGGCAACATCGTATTTCTCGGTTTCGCGTTCGCGCACGCGCAAGGCTTCGTCTGGTGGACTTCCGCACTCACGTTAGCCACGTTCATGATCGGCGCGTTCATCGGCGGACGCATTATTCATTACTTTGGAGACAACCGCGCACGTCATCTGCTGGTTTCGACTTCAATTCAGCTGGCGTTCGTGGTTGCCGCGCTGATTGGCATCTACTTGCTCAACCGTTTCGCGCCAGAACCATCGATGGGCGGCACCGACGCTTCGGCTATCGTACGCGCCTCGCAACCCAGCCTGAACTTCCCCACCGCCCGGCACATTGATCTGCATATTATTCTGTTGATCGTGCTGCTCGCCCCGGCTATGGGCATCCAGAATTCCACCGCCCGCAAACTCTCGGTACCGGATTTGCCCACCACAGTACTCACGATGACGCTGACCGGCATCATTGCCGATACGTCCGCTCATGGTCATGAACAGTCCAAACTTGGCCGTCGAGCCATCGTGATGCTGGCTTTGGCACTCGGCGCTTTGACCGGGGCCACGCTGCAGACGCACGGTCATGAAGACGTTATTTTGATGGTGATGATCGGCTGCTTGATTGCAGTAATCGTAATGATGATTCCGCATGTGCATTCTGATGCCCGCTGGGTGACCGGGAAACGGTAAACGACTTTGTTGATAATCGCGAAAGGCCGCCTCCGCAATATCGGGAGACGGCCTTTCGCGATTGTTGAAGCGCTTGCTCAGTCAGTATCGCTCACTTCTTGGAAGCGTTGACTGCATCCACGGCCTTCTGGAGAGAGGCAGTGTGCGACTTATACCAATCGGTCTGCTCATTGAGCTTATCGGTAGCGGCCTGGTAGCCCTTGGTGTCGTCGGCAAGGCAGCCTTCATACTCAGGCAGTTCGGCGCTCAGCTCCTTGTTGAGCGCGTCAAGCGTGGAAGAGTCCTTCACGTCCTTCTCGGTGAGGGAAGCAGCTTCGGAGGCGTCGCCGTTAACGAGATTGTTGTAGTCGTTGGTAGCGTTGCGCACTTCTTCAGAGGCGGTGGCACAGGCAGCCACGGCATTGTTGTACTGAGCGTCCGAATAGGCGCGGAAACCGAATACACCAGCCACGGCAATCACGGCGACGACAACCACCACGATGAGGGCGATAGCCCACTTCGGCATGTGCTTCTTCGCAGTGTCCTGTGCAGTGTCCTGTGCGTTGGACTGGACAGCAGACTGCTGATTCTCGGACATACTCGATCTCCTTTGTTCTCGTTTTGGTCTCGTTCAGACATCAGGCTGATGCTGTTGCGGCATCGCGGTAACACCGCCTCCCGGGTTTATAGTCCCGATGTCGTTCCGGCATGGAGGCGTTCGCAGAGCCTCTCAGGCAACAAAAAACCCTCGCATTTCGCGAGGGCTCATTGGCTGGGGTGCCTGGACTCGAACCAAGAATGGCTGAACCAGAATCAGCTGTGTTGCCAATTACACCACACCCCAATTTGGCTGGCGTAGCAACTCCGAAGAGTTGTTCGTCGTACCCCCAACCGGATTTGAACCGGTGTTGGCGCCGTGAGAGGGCGTAGTCCTAGACCGCTAGACGATGGGGGCATATTCAGTTTTCACTGGCTGCTCGGCGAACCGCGCAACAGGTGTATATATTACACACCGAGTCAGAGATCGCAAACCTCGGCGTGTCGCAAGGTTGTTCATGGATTCAGCCACCAACGCACCCTTCCCTTCCACTGTCCTTCCACTGTCCTTCCACTGTCCTCCCACTGTCCTTCCCGGTTCCCCATCCTCCCCTCGTCCCCCTCTCCGTCAACCCCATCAATCAACCTCTTCCATCATCCCCTTCCATCATCCCCTTCCATCATCCCCTTCCATCATCCCCTTCCATCGACCCTATCAATCGACCCTCTTCATCGTCCCCTTCCATCAGTCCCATCAATCAGCCCTCTATTCTGGGCATTCACCTACCACAAAGCAGCCGCCCCAACTGGTTCGGGGCATCCGCGTACCACAAAAGTCCCGCTTTGCCCACTTTCACGGTATGGATATGCCCAGAATCCCCTGTATGACACGTGTATGCCCAGAATAACTGGCGGAATATGCCCAGAATCGGCGCAACGGTTATCGAAGGGGATACGTACATGCCCAGAACTAGGCGAAGCGGGACGAAGCAGGGTAAACCGAGTC
The DNA here is from genome assembly GCF_012932375.1 of Bifidobacterium olomucense. Lineage (GTDB taxonomy): Bacteria > Actinomycetota > Actinomycetes > Actinomycetales > Bifidobacteriaceae > Bifidobacterium > Bifidobacterium olomucense. The sequence continues at coordinate 37,656 of NZ_JAAIIG010000006.1, forward strand.
GAATAGGTAAAAGATGGGCCTTACATTCTGGATGAAAAATTCTCTTGTCGAATCAAGGGTCAGATTAAGGGTCAAAACGTTGGTCTTAAATCCGGGTTATGTAAAGAAACGTGGGTCTTATATCCCGCGCAAGCCATGGGTTAATAGACAAAACGTGGGTCTTAAATCCGGGGTGGGGTGTTCTCCTGCCTTGCGTGTCGGGATGCGATTAACGCGGGCGGTGCGCTTGCCCGGTTTCGGCGAGAAAGCAAAAAGCCCCGGCATACTGCCGAGGCTTTTGAAGAAGTACCCCCAACCGGATTTGAACCGGTGTTGGCGCCGTGAGAGGGCGTAGTCCTAGACCGCTAGACGATGGGGGCTTAAGTTATCGGCGTTTCCGCCCGCTGCGGCGAACCGCAACGAATGATTAATATACGGGAACGTCTCACCAACGTCAACTACGGCGTGTCACATTGTGACTCTTGAGTTGACAGCTCGTCTTTCTGCACTATGAAAGGAATGCCCTAGGCAAGCTTCCCGTGTCGCCCGGAACAGACATCTCCAAGCCCGCCTTCCCTGCCAAAGTCATCAGACATGGCCCTCCAACGCAGCTCCCGGCATTCCACCCCCCGTCGGCACAGGACCGCATATACAAGAAGGTGGGCATCCGTCGCATGACGGACACCCACCTTCTCACGAATAACTCATCGACTGGCCTGTCTAAAAACCACCAGCGACAAGCCTCTTACAGTCAAACTCACAGGTGCTCGCGCAAACCCTTGAGACGGGCCACGGTTACATCCTTGCCGAGAATCTCCATGGACTCGAACAGCGGCGGGGAGACGCGACGGCCGGAAACGGCCACGCGCACCGGGCCGAAGGCCAGACGAGGCTTGTAACCACCCTCCTCGATCAGCACCTTGTTGAGCAGCTCGTGCAGCGGCTCAGCCTTCCAACCGTCCTCGGAAGCGCCCTCCAGCGCGGCGATCGCGAGATCGAGCACAGCGCCAGCGGAATCCTTCAGCGTCTTGCGGGCGTCATCATCGGGCTCGATGTAGCCTTCGGTCGAAAGCAGGGAGCCTACCATGCCGGCCACCTCGCCCAGCAGACGCACGCGCGGCTGGACCAGCGGAGCGGCGGCAGTCAGAATCTCCTGCTCACGGGAGGTCAGCGCATCCCAAGAGTCGGCGGAGACCACACCGTCACGGTGCAGGTACGGCACGGAACGACGCAGGAAATCATCAGCGGAAAGCATACGGATGTGCTCGGCGTTGATGGAGATGGCCTTGTCCAGATCGAAGCGGGCCGGGTTGGCCTTGACGTCACGCACGTCGAACTTGGCGATCATCTCGTCCATCGAGAACACGTCGCGGTCCGGGGCGATGGACCAGCCGAGCAGCGCCAGATAGTTGAGCAGACCCTCGCGGATGAAGCCGGCATCACGATGGTTGAACAGGTTGGACTCCGGATCGCGCTTGGAAAGCTTCTTATTGCCTTGGCCCATCACGTATGGCATGTGACCGAACAGCGGAGTGGTCTTGGCGATGCCGAGCTCTTCGAGGTAACGGTAGAGCACGATCTGACGCGGGGTGGAGCTCAAGAGATCCTCGCCGCGCAGCACCACGTTGATCTCCATCATGGCGTCGTCCACCGGGTTGGTGAGCGTGTACAGCGGATCGCCGTTCGGGCGCACGATCACGTAGTCCGGCACCGAACCGGCCTTGAATTCGATGGTGCCGCGAATCAGATCGTCGAAAGCGATGTCTTCGTCGGGCATGCGGATACGCAGGGCGGGCTTGCGACCTTCAGCACGGAAAGCGGCCTTCTGCTCCTCGGTGAGGTTGCGGTCGTATCCGTCATAGCCGAAAGCCTTCGGACGGCCGGCTGCCACGTTGCGGGCCTCGATTTCCTCCGGAGTGGAGAAGGATTCGTAGGCGTAACCCGCCTCAAGCAGTTTGGCGGCGACGTCCTTGTAGATGGCGGTGCGCTCGGACTGACGGTACGGGCCGTGGGGACCGCCCACATCGATGCCTTCGTCCCAGTCGATGCCGAGCCAGCGCAGGGCGTCGAGAATCTGGTTGTAGCTTTCCTCGGAGTCACGGGCGGCGTCGGTGTCTTCGATGCGGAAGATCAGTTTGCCGCCGGTGGCGCGGGCCTCAGCCCAGTTGAACAGGGCGGTGCGGACCATGCCCACATGCGGGGTGCCGGTCGGCGACGGGCAGAAACGAACACGAATGTTCTCAGGAAGTTCGGGTTTGGTGTTTGCAGCTTCAGTCATAATCCCCTATTCTGCCGCGCGCGCCGGACGCCCATTTCCAACTGCACTTTTCGCGCGAATCGGGCGCAAAGCAGGCTATTCCAGACCGCCTTTGCGCTCGATTCGCACGAAAATAATCCAGATGACGAGTGCACGCGTATATGCGTATCGCTTTCGCGCGAAAAGTGTGCAGAACAGCCTCAAAAAGCTGGATTTGCGCTCGATTCGCGCGAAAACTCTGTGAGAGCAGAAGCTCAGCAGGCGAGTCCGGCGAACAGCAGGGCCCAGTCCTGAATCTCGCCCTCGCGGGGCTCGCGGGTGTCTCGACCGTCGGCGACCGCCGCATCGCAGTTGTAGTCGTAGTTCATGATTCCCCCAAATCGCCGGTATTGCACACTGTGCAGTGCGAGCATGCGGCTTAGATTGTCGGTTGCGTTGGCATGTTCTGTTGTCGGTTCGCGCATCAGAAAGCTTCGTTGGCTTCCTCAGTCCCGTCACCGCGACCGCATGCGCTATTCTGCAAGCAAGAATACCAAAAACGATCAAAAGCGAACAATAATGTTTGATATCGATTCGATAACAATTGCGATTCATGATTGATCGCGCAACACGGCCCGCCGCAATTCAGACATTATTCACCATGATTGTTGGTCTTTGCCCCAAAGACTGGAAGAATAGGCATGGACGATACCTGTCTGTTATGAAAGGGGAATCGATGACCGATCCCAACCACGCACCTATCCCTCAGGTGCCCACGCCAAACGGCGCAAACCCGCAGAACACCGCAGTACCACCCGTGCCACAGTATGGCACGCCCGCTCCAGCGCAATCCGTTCCGCCGGCCTACGGACAGCAGCAGCCCGTTGCACCCGCCGGACAACCGGCGTACCAGCAGACGCCGGCCAATCCGTACGCACAGCCCGCCAATCAGCAGCCGTTCGTCTCGGCACCCGCGCCCGGGTACACACAGCCGGCTCCGAACGCCGCGTTCAATCAGACGCCGCCGGCCTACAACCAGTACGCCGCGCCGAACGCCTCTCCGTCTCCCGCACCGGGTGCCGGAGTGCCGCTCGACCAGCCGTATTATGACTGCCCCTTCCCGGAGGCGTTCCTTCGTTTCTGGAAGAAGTTCGTGGTGTTCTCCGGACGCGCCTCTCGTAGCGAGTTCTGGTGGTGGACTTTGGCCAATGCCGGCATCAGCCTTGTGCTCAGCGGACTGAGCTCAGCCACTGATGGAGATCTCGCTTTCATCAGCAACCTGTGGCTGCTGGCCACAATTATCCCCGGCATCGCTCTGGCTGTTCGCCGTCTGCACGACACGAACCGGCCCGGCTGGCTGGTGGCCATCTTCTATGGTGCGTCCGCGCTCGGCATCATCATTATGCTCGCCGGAGGCGGTGCCGCTGTATATGGCGGCATCGGCAGCCTGACCGGTTCGTCCGGATACGGCGCGATGGCGGCCGGCGGCGTCGGTGCGATGTTCTTCGGCTGGCTGCTGATGCTCGCCGGCGGCATCGTATATATCGTGTTCATGGCGTTGCCCAGCAAGCCGGAAGGCGCACGGTTCGATGCCCAGCCCGGTGCGCAGCAGTTCCCGTTTGGCACCCCTTCGGGTCCGGCTCCGGCAAGCCCGGCCGCTCCGGGATTCGCTCCCGGCGCACCGGCACCGGTTCCCGGCGCAGCAGCCCCGGCTCCCAGCGCACCGGCACCTGATTTCAACCAGTTCGCCGCACCCGCGCCGGCCGCACCCGCCCCCACTGCCAATAACGCCGCGGCACCGTCCGACGATCTCAACGACGCCACCGTGCTCTCCTCGGCATATGCAGCCCCGGCACCAACCGCTTCGACACCCGCCGCTCCGGCCAGTACTGTCCCGGCCCCGGCCGCAACTCATGACGATGATCTGGAAGACGGCGCCACCGTGCTCTCGCCTCACGCCACGCCCGCCGGCAACAACGCCGCACAGCAACCTTGGCAGGGTCAGTAAAGCAATAAAACGCTGCGCCGGCAAACCCAACGCAATCAGCTGATCTGCTCGACGCAAACCGATCCGATACAACAAATTGGTCTCCGTTCATCCACGAACGGAGGCCAATTTTTATAGTGTTATTGCACCTCGCACACTCATCAGCATCGTTTCACGGGACATGGTTTCATCTCGCGAAAATGTACCGCTGATCGGCGCTCAACGGTACATTTTCGCGAGAGGAGGAGGGGGTTCTGCTGCTAGAGCTCCACAGTCTCCTTGTTGTCGTTCTTGACGTGGGCGAACTTGGCGGCGAGGGCTTCCTTGTTGCGCTTTTCGTCCTCTTCCTTGGCCTTCTTCTTGGCTTCGGCGGGATCCCACAGCACGTCTTCACGATGCTTGGTCCACTCGGCGGCGGCAAGTGGGGCGATGAGTTCCACAGTGGCCTCCAGCGTGCTCGCGCCCGAGGCAGCTGCGGCGGCACGGGCCTTGACCAGCGCAAGCATGCGATCATCGGTCAGGCAGATGCGCGGAACCGAGCACTGCTCGCGCAACTCGTTGACATACAGCAGAATCGGCAAGGATTTGGTAGCGAGGGCGCGGGCGTCGGCATCATCCAACTCACCGGAACCCGACGTTGCTGCGCCAACGGCCTCGGCACCGGCCACCACCCTCAACAGCGCATCGCATACGGCGAGCGCCGTGGCGAATCGACCGGCCACCTGAGCAACGTCGGCAGAGGAAGCCAAACGCTCCTCGGCATCGGACTCGACACTATCAGCGGCATCAGCACCAGCACCAGCACCATCAGCCTCAGCCTCAACATCAACATCAGCCTCAACATCAGCCTTCAGATGCGCCTCAACGGCATCGATCGCCCCACGTATCTCGGCCTCGGTACGTGCGTCCCAATCAATACCCAACGATTCGGCCGCCGCGAACACGAGCGCGGCGTTACCGGTTTCGGCATAGTCGAGCATCGTATCGTAGGCGTCGTTGGCGGCGAGCAGCGCGTCAACGATCGGCTGCGGACGGCCGGGAATCTCGTCGGCACCCTCGTAGACGAACTCGGCGTCCGGCACGGTCACGTCCTCGCCGGTAAGGATGCGGGCGAACGCGCGAGTGACGCGCACCTGCAGATTCTCGGCGTACTTGGCGTCATTGTCCATCTGCATGGCCTGGGTCAACGGCCACAGGGCGATCAGCCGCGCCCCAGCTTCGGCGGCCTCATGTACCGCCGGCGATGCCGCCACGCGAGCGATCGCTTCACGATTGAGTTCAATGGTCATCACATGCTCCTTTGCTTCGAGCCCCTCGCACCCTTCACCGGGTCGGCCGGCCATATCCACCACATGATTTTAGTGTGATGCGGCGCGGCCGGCTTCGCTCACGCGCCTCTCAGCCAACAATCGACCGTCGGCCAAGCAGCCTTCAATCAACGGCCCAGCGGACCAGCAACGCAAGAAGCCCGCAATCACAGCGTTTTGTCGTTACTTGACGTTTGCCGCGGGATCGACGTACGTGATGGACATCACACGGCCGGTCTCGTTGTCGTACGTCACCGACGTGACGGACGCGAGCGCGGTCTGGCGCAGGAACATCCAGTGTTCCGGGTGGCCGGTCTCCAGATAATGACGGTAGCTGAAGATCGGCGACTCGTGACTGACCACCACGATCTGCTGGCCGGGGTGCTGCGCGACCTTCTCACGCGCGAAGGCATCCATACGGGCGGCGATATGCTGGTACGATTCGCCCCAGCTGGGCTTGTAAAGGTTCAGCACCAGCTTCCAGTTGCCGTTCTTCCACAGTGCGCCTTCGCCGTGGCCGATGCGAAGCCCACGGAATTCGTTGCCGGCTTCGATCACCCGCTCGTCGGTGGTGAGGGTGAGCGGAGCCTCGCCACGGGACTTGCGTACCGCATTGAGCGCGTCGAGGATCGCGCCGGCCGTCTCGCGCGTGCGGTCAAGCGGCGATGAATACACGGCGGCGATGGTGTTGGTCTGGGGGTTCTTGGCCAAGTAGGCGGCGGTGGCCTGAGCCATGCGGCGGCCGACGTCCGAAAGATGGAAGTCGGGAAGCCGCTCGTAGAGCAGATGGTCGGGGTTGTAGACCTTGCCGTGGCGGACGAAATGAATGGTGGTGGCGGTCATCGTTGGCTCTCCTTACATGCGAACGGAACGGCTACGGCCACTATACGCGGACGGTCAGGCTCCGAAACACATTGCATCGCCTCAAACCGGAACACAATCCTCCGAAAAACGAGGTCCTCGAATAGCGTAATTACCGCGTGTCACCATGAGCCACCGCATAGAGTAGCCGTGACGCAAATATGCGGGCTGGGGTTCGGTCCACGATCGGTTGCGCGGCAGGCTGCAGGTCAAACTGCGGATCAGGGCACGCAACCGCGACTATCACTCGTGCAAGCCAGTTCAATCCACGCAAACTTTGCGCGACCATGGACAGACACATCATTCGATGAGGGCTTCGCCAACCAACGCCACGGGCGGCGAGGGACATCCAATCGGGAGCGGAAAGGAGCGTAGTGCTGTTATGTCCAATAACTCGTCCACTGACAACAAGACCACCGTCACGGCCGCCATCAGGGAAGTCGGACATAAGGTTTTTGGCGGATACGCCGAGCTGCTGCGTATTCCGCACACCGCACGCTATTCGATCGGTTCGGTGATCGCGTGCATGCCATTCCCGATGGTGGGCATGACCATCACCATTTCCGTGCAGCATTACTACGGCAACTACTCGCTGGCCGGCATGCTGACTGCGATTCAAGCTATTGCACTTGCCGTGGCCACCCCGCTGCTGGGCAAACTCACCGATAAGTTCGGCCAGCGTCAGGTTTCGATTCCGACGATTATCGTGTGGATCGCGGCTGCGATCGCGTTGACGACGTCGATCACCAACCGCGCGCCTGAATGGGTGCTGTACTGCCTGACCCCATTCCTGGCCGCGATTCCGCCGTGGGGCGCGATGAGCCGCGCCCGTTGGACCAAGATTCTGAAGGGCGACCGCGAAGGTACGAATCGTGCGCTTTCGCTGTGCGGCGTGCTGGATGAATGCATGTGGGTGATCGGCAATCCGCTGGCCTCCACCTTGGCGGTGATTTCCGGCTTGCTGGCGTTCTCGTTCACCGGCGTATGCGTGATCGTCGGCGCGCTGATGTTCCTCACGGAACTGACCACCGAGCCGCCGTCGCAGACCGCGCTGGCCCGCGCCGAGGGCATTTCGCGCAAGGAATACCGCGAGCGCGAGGCCGCACGGGCCGAGGCACTGAAGGTGGAGACCGCGGCCGAGGAGGCCCGGCACCGCATGGAGCGCGAGGGAGTGACCGATCAGGCCGCCATCCAGGCCGCCATTGAAGCCGCCGTGGCCGATGTCCGCTCCGGCAAGAAGGCATCGATCTGGGGGCCGGGTCTGGTCGCCGTGTGCGTGACCTGGTTCGGACTGGGCGCGTTCCAGTCGGCCGCCGGCATTTCGATCATCGCATTCGCCACCGAATCGAATATGAAGCAGTACACGGGCTTCGTGTTCGCGTGCTTCTCGTTCAGCTCGCTGATGGGCGCGCTGGTGTACGGTGCGAAAAACTGGGCCATTCCGCTGTGGAAGCGCTTCTACTTCTGCTTGGCGGTGGTGAACATCGGCATCGGCACGTTCATGTTCGCCAAGCACCTGTGGGTCATCATGATCATCTATCTGCTGATCGGCGTGTGCCAGGCCCCTACGTGGATCAACGGCAACCAGCTGATGCTGCATCTGGTGCCGCCCTCGCGTCTGACGGAAGGTATGGCGTGGATGGGTGCGATGAACTCGATCGGCGCCTCGGCCGGTTCTGCGGTCGCCGGTCAGTTCATCGACCGCATGGGCTCGCATGGCGGCTTTATGGTGGTGACCACCCTGGCCATCACCTCGCTGGTAATCGCGCTGGTGGGCTTCAAGCAGATCAAAAGCTCCACCGAGCAGCCGACGCTTACCGAAGTCGCGGTGTGAGAGAGAGGGGGCTGGGCCGCTTGGGCGCTGAGCCTCTGGGTCGGCCTGCCCGCGTGAGAAGTACGGGCTCCTTGCGGTTGCGTACCGATTAGGTCTGGTACGAAACCGCAAGAATCGTTTTTTACAGTTACGTACCACAGCCACAACGAACGGCTTCATCTGCCGAATATTCATATTGGCGGAATTCCAAGGTTTCTCCATGTCGCGGTTTGGTACGTAAGTGGAGAATCCGGGGTCTATGCGGCTGCGTACCAACTAGGCCCGGTACGTAATCCCGAGAATCGTTATTTTGCAGTTACGTACCACAGCTCCGGTCCAATTACCTTGGGCGCTTTTCGCCACTGCCCGCGCGACCCCGCACGTCACTGCCCGCACAGGGCGCTGACCACCATTGTGGCGTAGGCTTCGTCACCCATCCCACTGCCGCGGGTCAAGTGCGTGCCGTCGTCATAGAAATACTCGCTATGGCCTTCGCTGGTCCCGTACCAGTCGATGACACCGACGTTCTTGTGTTCAGCTGCCACTGAACGCAGGTTCTGATTCACCCAGTCCTGACTGATCGCCGGATCTCGAACCGTGACGAAGTATATGGGCTTGCCGTCAACCGCCTTTACCGCGTCCTCGAACGCTTCGGGGGTACTGATACTCGCGTTGTTCGCCCCCAGCGCCGCGATCACCACGCTTTTATCGTCGCCGTCCGCCACATGCTGTTGGTAGAGGGCCGGGAAATCAGTGAGCGGGCGGCCGATCTTATTGTCCTCAACGGCGTTGGGCAAAGTGACGTTCAGCACACCCGTGGCACCCATCGCCACCGAATCAGTGATCAGCAACGGATCGGCGCTGCACACGCCGGTGGAGGCATCGTACGTCCAGTCGGACGTATCGAGATTATCCGGGACTTTCTCCGCCACCGGAACCAGCTTGGCCGCATTCTTGTGCTGCTTGTGATCGGCCGAATCGCTCGACTGTTTCGATTGGTCGCCGGACTTTGACTTGGACTTTGACTTGACCGCGCTGGACCGCGCCACTGCCGGACGCAACTGAGCGGAGCGCGCCTGAGCGATTCCGTTCCAGTCAAGCGGCAGCAGACACAGCAGTACAATCACCACGATAACGCGACGGCAAATGACGCGAGCCTTCTCGATGCCGGCGGACCGTCCCGTCCTGAATTGCAATATGTCGGCCAAGCGACGCCATTCCAGCACAGACTTCGCGGATGCCGCAGCCGTCTCACCCGTCGCCGGCTTGCTTGCTCTGGCGATCGCGCGCGGCGCATGCTCGACCAACCGATACAACGCTTCAGCGGCGAGCCACAACACCAACGCCTGCACGATCCACTCCCACCAAGCCAGACGCGTGGTTCTTGTCGCCGGATTCATCATCTCCAGCAACGGGTAGTGCACCAGATACAACGAAAACGATCGCGAACCGAGATATCGCAACGGACGCACCGCGAGTACACGGCCGATGACGCTGCCGGGCGCAATCGCCACCGCAAGCAACACAGCGGTCAGCAGCGCGGTAACCAGATAGCCGCCACGGTACAGGAACACCATATTCGAACGTACGGCGAGGAATCCTATAATCAGCAACGCCAAAGCCACGCCGCCGAATACATTGCTGTTCAGCAGACGGTGCCAATCGTTCCTACCCTGTGCATCAGTGCCATCGCCACGATCGGCGTCACGGTAGCGATACGCGAGACCATTGGGCAACACCACCGCCAGCAGGGCGCCGGTCAACAGTTCCGCGGCGCGCGTATCCAAACCATAGTAAACGCGGCTGCCGGTGGCGTTCGGATCAAACAGCACCGCCATCAGCACGGTGGAGGCCACGATCAGTACGGCGATAACCGCAGCACGAAGTTTCCGCGACGCGCAACTGCGGCATAGCGCGAGCAGCAGAATTGGCCACAGTACGGAGAACTGCATCAGCAGGCCGAGGAACCACAGATGGGTGAGCGGCGAAGGCAGACCGGCGGCGGCGAAATAGGAGACATGCCTGAAGATATAGGCCCAGTTGCTTACGAAGAACAGCGATGGCAACACGTCGGACTGAGCTTTGGGCAGCAGGCTCGGCGCGACCAGAAGACAGCCCACTGCGGTAAACGCGATAATCACTACGACTGGCGGCAGGAGCCGTCGCACGCGCTTGAGCAGGTATGCGCCGTACGAGATGGTGCCGGTACGCGCGAATTGTGCGATAAGGCTTCGGGTCATCAGAAAACCGCTGATGACGAAGAACACGGTGACGCCCAAGAAACCGCCCTGCAACAGTGAAGGACGGGTATGGTAGGCGACGACGCCGATGATGGCGAGGGCGCGCAGGCCGTCGATGGCCGCGATATGGCGACGGCCGTTGGGCTTCTTCGTGGGTGTCTTGGAGGTATTTCGGGTACTGGGTGTACTGGGTGTATTGGGGGTACTGGGTGTTTGAGGGATGCCGGGGGCATCGGCTGCTGGGGCGACGTTGACCCGGCTCTGCCGATAGGGGCTGGATGACGCAATGCGTCCGGCATGCTGTTCACTGCTGGGAAATGCCATAGCTCGTATGGTATTTCCCAGTGTTAACAAGCTCCTACTTCGGCCAGCCCTTAGGCGTGTGCTCCAAGGACCAGACGCCGAGCTTGTGGGAGAAGCTGCGCTGCCACTTGGCTTCCAGCTCCTCGGCGGTCAGACGGTTCTCTGCGGACTTCAGACGGTTCATCGCATTGGTATGCGTATCGTCCAGCAACCATTTGCGGATCAGGAAGTTCCACACCATCACCACTGCGGTGGCCACCAGCTTGCCGATATTCGTGCGCAGCAGATACTCGGCATGCTGCGAGACGAATGCATCGCGGTTCATGCCATAGGTGGAGATCCAGATGATCGCGTCATTCATGAACAGACCGACGATGGCACCCGCCACGAAAATCAGCATCTCCATCCAACGGGCCATATCGGGTCGATGCTTGAAAACGAACTTCATACTCGCCAGATAGTTGAAAATCAGCGAAATGATGAAGGAGATGGTGGCGGCCAGCACATTGTGCATGTGGAATACGCCGACCAAGAGGTTCAGAATGCCCCAGTCGATGATAAAAGCGATAACGCCTACGATGCCGAATTTCATCAGCTGTTCAATCAGTTTTCTCACACAGGGTATTCAACACTATCGGCCTGACCGACGCCCTGCGCTGCCGTTGATGCATTGCCGGTCGGGCCGGCCTCTCATGCGCCCCCTGTTGCATCTTGTCATGCTGTTGCCGCGGCATGACGCGTCATGCCGCGTCATGCATAGTATGTTCCGCATGTGCGCCGCTTTGCACCCGTGCGCGCACGTGCCACTGCTACGTGCCACTGCTCTTCGGCATCCTGCACGCCTGTCGTGTATTGCTGTACAGACCTACATATGCCTTAACTCTCCGTTGCTTTTCGGGGAAGCCACCGAAAGCCGCGGCGAGAGACGATAGACTGGAATACGGTAATTGTCGTATTTTCTGTAATGCCAAGGAGGCATCATGCCCGTTATTCACACCCATGTATCCATCGCCACCACCTACGAGCAGCGCGAAGCCCTCAAGTCCGCCTATGGCAAGGCCATCTCCGCCGTGCCCGGCAAGTCCGAGGGCTGGCTGATGTGCCCGTTTGAAGACAATATGCCGATTTATTTCGGCGGCGACGACTCCCGTCCCGCCGCCTACGTGGAGGTGAATGTGTTCGGCCGTTCCGTGCCGAGCTCCGCATGGGAGCAACTCACCGAATCCATCATGTCTGCGCTGAGCACCACGCTTGGCATCCCCGAGGATCGCACATACATCCGCTACACCGCTACCACCGATTGGGGTTGGAATGGCGGCAATTTCTGATTGCCACCATTCCCTTCGCAGCACGGTTGCTCGCATCGCCTACGGAAAGCCCACTAGGCTTTCCGTTTAACGGCTCAGGGTGGGAGCTTCGAGTCGTCGCTTGGGGCCCCGCGGTTTTGCGGCAGCCGTAGCCGCTCGGATTTGCCCCGCGGAAAGCCCGTTCGGGTTTCCGCTCGAACGGCCTGAACAGCCTGAACGGCTGGCGGCCCCGTTAGTTCGCCTGCAAGTGCAAGAAAAGCCTGTCAGCGTCATGCTGGCAGGCTTTCTGCGTTACAAGGGGCTGATCGCAACTTTTCGAAACATCTATCTGCGTTACAAGGGGCTCCTTAATGGGGTACCCCGGAGTACAACCGCTGAAATTGCAGCGTTTGTACTCCGGGTTTTCTCATTGAAGCACCCCTCGTAAGCGAGATAGATGTTTCAGAATGCCGAAATCAACCCCTTGTAACCGAGTTACCCCACTTTTCGACAGAATCAGACGATCTTCGGCATCGGGGTGGTCAGGCTGGTGGTCAAGTTGACATGAGCCAGGCCAGCGCCGGCATGCACTTCGACCTTCTTCAAGGTCACGGTGCGCTCCTCTTCAGGGGCACGATCGTTGTCGGTCATCGTAGCCGGGGACTTGACCGCCACCAGCGCCAGATCATCCAGCGAGATGCCGGCGGACTGGCACAGCTTGTTGGCCTCAGCCAATGAATCCAAGAAGCCGTCCTTGAGCAGCACGCGCTCGGCCGGCACGCCGTAGGCATGCTCGGCAACCCACTTCACGTTCTCGATCAGCGGCATGCCCTTGTGGCTGTGCTGCGCCGGAGGCATGGAGCCGTTGACCAGCACGTCCACGAAAGCATCGATCTGGTCGGCAAGGCCGTCGCCGCCATCGCGGTACAGGTTGCCGATGATCGGGTCACGGAACTCCAGCTTGGCTGCGGTTTCGCGCAGCTCAGGAATCTGATCGTCCTCGCCGTCCCACAGGTTGATGAGCGGGAAGGCCGGGATGTCCAGCTTCTCCAAACGGTCCACATGGAACGGGTAGCGCCAAGCCAGATCCGCGTCATCGCGCCACGTGGAGGCGCGGGTCACCACGATGGCGGCGGACGGCCACTGTGCACCGTACTCGCGGCAGGCGATATCCAGCCACTTCTGGGCACCGGCGTCGGTGCCGTAACCGGCCTCGACGATCACCACATCGTGCAGGGCGCACGCCATTTCCACGGCGATCAGGGTCGGGATGCCGATGGACACATTGGCGAACGGACCGCCATGCACGTACACCGGGGAGCCGTTCACGGTTTCAGTCAGGGCCGGCTTGACGGCGTCGGCCAGAATGCCGGTGATGCGCCACAGGTCCACGAACTCGCCGAAGGTCACGGCCTTGCCGTCCTTGGTGCCGGCGATCATCTTGGAGACGCGCTCGGCGATCTCATCCATGGAGCGGGAGAGCACCACGATCTGCATGAGCTCGCAGGTCGGGGTGAGCACCATTTTCTCCGCCACATTGCCCTTGCCGTAATCCACGGCGATGGAACGCAGGGAACGGCTCGGCACCTCGGAGACGCGCGGCACGAGGATCTCGTCCAGCTTGCCTTCGTCCACAGCCTTCTCCGCGAAGGAAACGAGCAGGTTCTGAGCGGCTTCAATGGAGCCCATCTCGCCACACAGACCCCAGTCGATGAGCTCCGGGTGGGTCAGGGACGCCTTGCCGCCACCGGAGGCACCGCCCTTGGAACCGGCTGCGGTGATGCCCATGCTCGGCTGACGCAGCACGGCGGTGGCATCGATGCCACGCTTGTTCAGCGCATCGATCAGCGCAATGGTGGTGGTGGTCTTGCCTTCACCGCGGGACGCCTTGAGCGGCGTATCGGCGGTGACCAGCACAACCTTGCCATGCTTGCGCGGGGCGTCCGGGTTTTCGGCCAGATACTTCATATAGCCGAAGGCGTCGATCTTCTTGACCAGACCGTACTGGCTGGTGAAGTCTTCGATAGTGGTCATTTCAGGCCTTTCTATTCGGATCCGTTCGGATTAAAAATCGGACATATGGAAGCCGTTCTTCATCTCCATGCTGCGAGTGTAGAGCACGGAGTCAAGCAGCTTCTCAGTTTCTTCCTTGAGCTGGTCGGCCATGGTCTGGTTGGCGGCAGCGAGAATCGAGCGGACTTCGTCATTGCGCACAGCGGCGATGATCTCGTCCGGAGTCATCGGCTGCACGTCGCCATCGGCGTTGTCTGCCTCGAATTCGGCTTCGGCGGCCGATTCGGCTGCGGCCTCGGCTGAGGTCAGTCCCAGACGGGCCACCTGCTCGTCGGTGGCGGCCACCAGACGATGGCCCATCGCACCGGTCTTCTCCTGGTAACGTTCCACGGCATTGGAGGTGGAGCGGAACGCGCCGTCGCACAGAGCGGCGATGATGCGGTTGGCCCAGTAGAAGTTCTCGGAGGTCACGCGCGTGGTGGTGTCTTCAAGGTAGGCGGGCGTGGTGTTCACGTTCGGGAAGAACGGCACCAGCGTGTTGAACGGGTTGGAACCGTATGCCATCCACTGAATCGCGCGAGAGGCCTGCGGGCGGTACGGGCGAATCTGCATCACGGCGAGCTGGCTCTGACGGTTGATGCCGATCGGACGGTACATGTGACGGGTGCGCTCGTCGCCGAGCTGCCCGTACGGATCGTACGGCGTGCCCTGATAGTGGGAGCTCAGTACATACTTGATGTCTTCGATGGTCACCTTGCGCTCAGGCTGACGAGCCCACGGAATGTCGTTGGATTCCGGCTTGTGATCGGCGTCCGGACCATCCCAGACTTCGTCGTACGGGTTGAGGAAACGCTGCATGGACCATGCGCGCGGGGTGTTGTACACGTGGTCGGAATCGGAGTGGGAGCCGAAGGCGTCGCGCGGGTTGAACGGCGTGGTCGATTCCACAGAAAGATCGAGATGGTTGGCTTCGATGAACTCGGCCAGATCGGCGGAGCACATGTGATCTTCCTGATCGCCCAGCGCGTCGGTCAGGTCGAACTCGTCGATGCCAAGCTGGTTCGGCATGGTCACGTACGCCTCGTCCGGCACACGCTTGGCGATCCAGTGGTGACCGCCCACGGTTTCCAGCCACCAGATCTCATCCGCGTCGGAGAAGGCGACGCCGTTCATCTCGTAGGTGCCGTATTCCTCCAGCAGCGCGCCGAGACGCTGCACGCCTTCGCGCGCGGTCTTCACGTAAGGCAGCACGATGGTCAGGAAGTCTTCCTCACCGATGCCGCCGGCCACTTCGGGCTCGTCGCCCTTGGCCGGGGTGTATTCCACGAACGGATCGGCACCGAGCACACGCTCGTTGGTGGTCAGGGTTTCGGTGGCACTCATGGCCACGTTCGCCTCGTTCACGCCGGCTTCGCCCCAAATGCCTTCCTTGAGATCGGCGTTCGGCACTGCGGTGTACTGCAGCGGATTGTCCGGCAATTGAATGGTGACGTGGGAGATTACCGACTTGTATTCGCGCGGCTGCTCCTCAGGCTTCACGACGATGAAACGCTTTGGGTTGAACTCGCCGTTCGCGGAATCCTCGTTGCGGGCGATGATGGTGGAGCCGTCATAGCTCGCATCCTTGCCTACCAGAATGGTGGTGCAGGCCATAGTTAGGTGCATGTCCTTTCTTGTCTGTTAAGCGCTCGTGGCACTCAAAAATCTATTCAGCATCCGGTGGGATGCCCACACGGGGAATGCCCGGGATGTCCGTACGGCGGAATGCCCGGGATATCCGTAAACGCCGGGGCTCACGCCTTGCCGGTGACGAACATGCCACCCTGATCCGGGTTTTCGCCGCATTCACGCAGCTTGTGCAGCAGTTCGTTCATCCAGAATCCCTGATTCAGCCCAGGCAACGGCTCGCGAGTGGCCCAGACATGCAGGTAATAGTCATGATCCTTGTCCGGCGGCTGCGGGCCGTTGTATCGCATGATCACAGCCGGGTCGTTGTCGCGCCCTACGAACTTGGAGGCTGAAGAGTTGCGGCCCTGCACAGCTTCAGGAATCATGGCCGGCATCTGACGGGAGAAGTCCGGCGGAATGGCGAGCGCATGCGAGTCATTGAAATCGAACATCAGTGCGTCGATGGGCAGGTTCGCCACGGTCCAGTGAATCCATTCGAAACCGCACACCGGAATGGAATCGGGATCAGTGAACGTCCAGTGCAGATAGCGGGCTTCCGGATTCACCTCGTCCACATAGAACGGGAAGGAGATGACCGGAACGCCGCCCGCCCGATATTCGGGCGCGGCCGCCTTGGCGAAATCGTCAGGCACCACCGTGAAATCAGCGGAAATCTTCATACGCTCCAGTGTATCGCGGCCCCTGTTACCGCCGAGGTCGCCGAATCCATGATTTCCGCGTCAACGACCTTCCATTGGCAGGAATTGGCAAGAGCACCGGCTTGGGCACTATACTCGTCGCCAAACAGGCGCGTATTGCCGCTGACGAACCTATCAGCGGCAATGAGCAGCCATACGCCGGCACTCAAGGGAGCGTTCTCATGACGACAATCACCCGTACGGTCACGATCCGCAATCCCCTTGGCATCCATGCTCGTCCGGCAGCCCGGCTTGTGCAAGCGGCACAAGCCTCTGGCTGCACCGTCACGATTGCCTTACCGGGAGCCGCACCGGTATCCGCCGAATCCATACTGTCAATCATGGGCTTAGGCCTTGCTCAAGGCGATGTCGTGACGATCACCGCAACAGGCGACGATGCCGAATCAGCGGCCGAGTCTCTGGCGGCAATACTGCACGCCGATGCATAAACTCAACACCTTCCGCCCAGGAAACGTATGGCTGTGCCCTATGCGCCCTATGTGAAACGTCTTATGCGAAACGTCCTATGCGAACGGCTTGAGTGTGAACGGCTTGCATCTGCAGTCCATCGGCTAGTTCGATTCACGGAATCAGCGCGCAGAACAAAGCCTCGAACGTAAGCAGCGGATTGCCGTTGCCCGCCAGACGCTTGCGAGCGCGCGCCACTTCATCCAAGCGTGCCACCGCACCGGCACGGTCCAGCCGTACGGACAGCTCAGTGATGGCCGTACGGTTCTCAAGGTTGATGAGTCCGACCGAGTCTTCGGCATTGTTCTGAAGCACGGCAACATCACGGTAGATGGAGGCCACCGAGTTCAACGCACGGTCGAGTACGTCACGGGTGCGGCGGGTGGCGAATCGCTTGACGTCGTCCTTCTTGGCCACCTGATTGAACGCGCCGCGCAGTTTCGGCGGAATCCGCTCCCCTTCTTGAAGACCGTTGATTCGGCGGAACTCCGCTTCCTGCCTGGAGGACCACTCGTTGGCATCCGTCTCGGCCTGTCCCTTGGCATTATCGATCAGGTTGCCGGCCAAAAGCACCGCGTCCGAGGCACGGGCAAGATTGAGCACGCCAACCACGAGCTCGTCGCGGTCGGACATCACGCGCTCGTTCGTGGCGTACAGACGCGCGATACCGATATGCCCCTCCGAGAGACGGGCCGCGCGCTGGGCGATCTTCAACTCGACGCCAGTGTTCGCTGTAAGGAATTCGGCCACAGCGGTCGGAGATGGCACAGCGAGGTTCACCACGCGGCATCGCGAGCGAATGGTGGGGAGCACGTCCTGCGCGCTGGGAGCGCATAGCAGCCAGATGCAGCGTTCGGCCGGCTCCTCGATCTCTTTCAGCAGCACATTGGTGGTGCGCTCCAGCATGCGGTCCACATCTTCAATAATGATGATGCGCCACGGAGCGGTGGACGGCATTTGCTCGGAAGTCGTGATGATGTCACGCACCTGGTCGATGCCGATGGTCACCTTATTGGTGGCCAGGACTGTGACATCCGGATGCGTGCCGGCGAGCACCTGCTGCGTGATGCGCGTAGGCTCGTCGCTCATGCCATGGTCCGGGCTTTCGAGGGCGGCCGCGAAAGCGCGGGCCATATTGGAACGGCCGGAGCCGGGAGGGCCGCAGATCAGCCATGATTGCGTAAGCTGGCTGGGGTCGCCTTGCGCGATGCGGCTCAGCATATCCACGATGGGCTTCTGCCCCACCAGCGAATCCCACACGCTCATGCGAGCTCCTTCAGCAGTGTCTCGACATCCGCTTCGATGGCGGCCCAGACCTGTTCAATCCTCTGACTGGCGTCGATCACGCGGAATCGGGTCGGTTCAGCGGCTGCCAGATCGAGGAACGCCTGACGGGTGCGGCTTTGGAAGTCGTCGCCGGCCGATTCCATACGATCCTCCGCATGCTGGAGACGGCTATGTGAAAGCGCCGGATCCATATCCAGCAGATAGGTTCGGGCGGGCAACAGGTTATTCGTGGCCCAGAGGCTTAAATCCTTGATTTCCCTTAGCGTAAGCTCACGGCCACCGGCCTGATAGGCCAACGAGGAATCGAGGTAGCGGTCTGTAATAACCACCTCGCCGCGCTCCAGTGCCGGCCGAATCGTTTCGGCCACATGCTGCGCGCGGTCCGCGGCAAACAGCAGTGCCTCCGTGCGCGGGGCGATATCCGCTGCGCCACCGTCAACGCCGTGCAGCAGCATCTGGCGAATCGCTCGGCCGAGCGCAGTGCCGCCGGGCTCGCGGGTCACCACAACCGTGCGTCCCTGAGCTTCCAGATATGCGCGCAACCGCTCGACCTGCGTGGTTTTGCCCACGCCGTCAACGCCTTCGAAGGAAATAAACAGACCGGTCATGCCTTCGACCTTAGCGTGAGGCACCGAGCTAAACGGATTCCCTTTCCTGCCCTTGTCTCCCCTTTGCCCCCATCAAACACCCATTTCGCACGAAAAGGACGCAACGGAGGCAAAACAGCCACTCCAAACACCCGATTCGCACGAAAAGAGGCACACCCACCACGCGCGCACCCGATTCGCGCGAAAAGACTGCAAGGGGAACGAATTAACCAGCCCAAACACCCAATTCGCGCGAACAATACGCGAAGGAGCCGAATCAACCGCCTCAAACACTCGATTCGTGCGAAAAGAAGCGTACCCGCCACGCGCGCACCCGATTCGCGCGAAAAGGACTCGACGGGGGCAAAAAGGACTCGACGGGGGGCGAATGCACCACGACGTGCCGCTCCGCCCCCTCCAAAAAAGCTACTTCTTCTTGGGTTTGGCGGCCACAACCGGCGGACGGGTGAAGCCTTCATTGGCGGTGAGCCAATCGATATCGGCCTTCACGGTGGCGGCGGTGGAACCGAGCTTCTCGGCGATACGCGTATTCGCCCATCCCTTGCCGGCCAACTTCTTGACCTCGGCACGGCGTTCGGCGCGCTTGGCTTCCACGGCACTCACCTTGGGCGCCGCTTTCGCCGCAGCCGACGCCTTAGCGCCGCTTTTCGCCCCGCGGCCGCGCCCACGCGTAGAAGGACCGGCGGCACGCTTTTCGGCCAACAGCCGGAATGCGTCATCCGGCGTAATGGTCTCCGGCGTGTACTGACGGGGCACAGTGCGATTCGTCTCGCCGTCAGTAATATATGCACCAAAGCGTCCATCCTTGATGGTCACGTTCTTGCCGGTGGCCGGATCAGCACCCAGTTCACGCAGCGGCGGCTTGGCGGCACCTCGCCCACGGCCACGACCGTACTTGGGCTGAGCGAACAGCTCCTGCGCCTTAGCGAGATCCACAGTGAAAATCTCGTCTTCCGAGCCCAGAGAACGGGTTTCGGACTTGCCATCCGCTCCAGTTCGGGTCAGATACGGGCCATAACGACCGTTATTGGCGGCAACCGTGTACTCGGCGACTTCACCCGTTTCGGTGTTGGTCTCCTCGTAACGGCCCACCTCGCGCGGCAAGCCCAGCAACCGCAATGCGTCCTGCAGCGACAGCGACTCCGGATTCATGGTCTTGAACAGCGAAGCCATCTTGGGACGAGGCGCCTCCTTGGCACCCTTGGTGCCTTTGGCGCCTTCCGGCGTGGGCAACACCAACGCCACATACGGCCCGAACCGACCGTTGCGCACTTCCACCGTGCCGCCGGTCACCGGGTCTTTGCCCAGTTCGCGCGGACCGCCGGAATGATTGTCGATCAGATCACGAGCCACGGCAACCGTCAGTTCGTCCGGCGCAATGGTGTCCGGCAGCGAGGCGCGCTTCGGATTGCCCTCGGCGTCCAGATGCTCCATGTCTTCCAGATATGGTCCGAAACGGCCGACGCGCACATGCAGCCCGTCGCCGATGTTGATGGTGTTGATGGCACGCGCATCGATATCGCCCAACTGAGCCACCTGCTGTTGCAGGCCCTCATGAGCTTCGTCGGCATTGCGCGCCGCGCCCTCGCCGGAACCGAAGTAGAAGCGGGTGAGCCAGTCACGGCCGCTCTCCTCACCGTGGGCGATGTGGTCCAGTCCGTTCTCCATTTCGGCGGTGAACTGGTAGTCCACCAGCTTCGGGAAGTTCTGCTCCAAAAGCTTCACCACGGAGAACGCCAACCAGCTGGGGATCAGCGCACGACCGCGCTCATACACATAACCACGGTCCATAATCGTGGAGATGATGCTGGCGTATGTGGACGGACGACCAATCTCCTTGGCTTCCAGCGTTTTGACCAGCGTGGCCTCGGTGTATCGGGCCGGCGGCTGGGTTTCGTGGCCATCGGGCTCGATATCGCTCGCTTCGACCTTCTGGCCGACGCTCATCGGCGGCAGGGAGGCGTTGCTTTCGGAGGCATCACCGGACTTGCCCGCCCCCGCAGCGCCCGCAGCCGCAGCACTGGCGGCCCCCGCACCAGCAGCGGCCGAAGACCCGGCAGAAGACTTACGCCCCTCTCCGGTCGCCTTCATAAAGCCGGGGAATTCGATGACGGTGCCAGACGCCTGGAACACGGCCTCGCCCTCATTCGCCCCGGCCGGCGCGGACAGGCGCACGGTGGCGGTGGAGCCGGTGGCATCGGCCATCTGGCATGCGAGCGTGCGCTGCCAGATCAACGTGTACAGACGCAGCTGGTCAACCGGAAGCTTCGAGGCGAGCTCATCCGGATCATGGAACCGGGAACCGGCCGGGCGAATACATTCGTGGGCCTCCTGCGCACCGGCGGTTTTCGTGGCGTACTGCTTGGGTTCCGCAGACAAATACGACTCGCCAAAGTGATAGCTCACGGCATTGCGGGCGGCGGCGATGGCCTCCTGCGACAGCGTCACCGAATCGGTACGCATGTACGTGATATAGCCGTTCTCATACAGGCTTTGGGCGGCGCGCATCACCGCACGGGCACCCATGCCGAGCCGGTTGCCGGCGGTCTGCTGCAGGGTGGAGGTGGTGAACGGCGGCTGCGGGCGACGGCGATACGGCTTGGTTTCCATGCTCATCACCGTGAAATCGGCGGATTTGAGCGTTTCCGCGATGGCCGCGGCACTCGTTTCGTCCAGCTGCCGCACATTGTCCGCAAAGCCGCTCGGCGTAAGCTGGCCGTCAGCGCCGAAGTCTTTGGAACCGGCCAAACGCTTGCCGCCCAAGGAGATCATGCGAGCGGAGAATTCAGCGCGATCACCTTCGGCCGAAGGAGCGGCCAGCGTGGCGACGATATCCCAATACGGCGCGCGCTTGAAGGCCATACGTTCGCGTTCGCGTTCGACGATCAGACGGGTGGCCACCGACTGCACGCGGCCGGCGGACAGGCCGGGCCCCACCTTACGCCACAGCACCGGGGAGAGCTCGTAGCCGTACAGTCGGTCGAGGATACGGCGGGTCTCCTGCGCGTCCACCATATGACCATCTACATCTCGCGTGTTATTGAGCGAAGCGTTGATGGCGTTCTTGGTGATCTCGTGGAACACCATGCGCTTGACCGGCACCTTGGGCTTGAGCGTCTGCACCAGATGCCATGCGATAGCCTCGCCCTCGCGATCCTCATCAGTGGCGAGGTAGAGCTCATCAGCGCCCTTCAGCGCGGATTTCAGCTCGCTGACCGTACGCTTCTTGTCGCCGTCCACAATGTAATACGGCTTGAATCCGTCGTTCACGTCCACGCCGAACTTGCCGAACTTGGCCTTGTCGGCCGCCGGCACCTGGCTGGGCTGCGCAAGATCGCGGATATGGCCTACCGACGCCAGCACGGTGTACCCCTTGCCCAGGTAGTCGCCAATCTTGTGGGCCTTGGTCGGAGACTCCACAATCACCAGTTTGGTAGCCATACCCCACTCCTTATTACTGCAATCACCGTTACTGCAATCACCGCACTCGATGCGCAATCACCTTGCGTACCTTGCACAGGCCTTCGCAATTGCCTTCTTCCGCGAAACATACGACGTTTCTGGCGTCATAATACTCACGAATCATACCCGACTGCCAAATTTCACCGTTGTGGCGGCGCAGGAGGCGCACCGATCAGTCCGAGACGGCTCAGCGGCGCGGCCGTGATCTGCCGCAGGGCCAGAACCAAGCCGAACGCGAGCGCCGCAACGCCACAGATGCCGGTCAACGCGCTGATCACCGCACCGTCCACCGCCCAGCTGGCGCTGATGCCCAGGCCGGGCACCACCTGCCAAATCAGGTAGGCGGCGTAGACGAGCAGCAGCAGACCGGCGGTGATCATCACGCTGCCGAGGATCTGTACGCTCACCGAGGAGACGCGCTGTCCCGGCGCATCCATGCCGGAAGTGCGCGTGAAGGCCATCGCCAGCAGGGCAAGCCCGGCGACCAACAGTATCGACATCACCACGTCCGACGGGCGATGCCAACCGCCGACGATCACGGACACCGCGACCATCACCGACCATGTCGCGCCGACGACCGCCGCCACAGCGCGGGCGGCGCGCGGCACGGCGAGCAGCAGGATCACGGCGGCGGCCGCGGCCAGCATCGTATGGCCGGACGGGGCCGAGTTCGATGGCGACGAAGACGTATTGATCAGGAACGGGCGCGGCAGCAGTCCTTTCAGGCGCGTGGCCGCCAGGCACAGCACCGCCAGCACCGCAAGCTGCCCGATCAGCCACCAACGGCGACGAACCAACGCCGCGACCACACCGATGCCGCCCAGCAGCACGCTCACGCCGATCACCAGCATCGAGTGACGGGCCGAGTCCGTGACGACCGCTCCCACCAGCGCTTGATTCCATGCGGCAACACGGTCCGCCAGCGCCGAATACACCATTTCGTCATAGGACTGACCGGCGGCAGTGCATACGCAGCCCCACCACACGCCGAACGCCGCGGCGATGAACAGCAGTCCGAACACCACGCACAGCACACGGCTGGAGATGCGTGGGCGCACGGTCAACGGGTCGAGTCTGGCGAGGCCTCGGTCCAGTTCCGCTGTAGTGACTGCGGAGGTTGCGCTCGGGTCGATGACGTCCGAAGCCGTTGTGCTGGGGGCCTTGTCTATGCCCCAGACCCGCGGGCCGTTCGCATGGATGGACGCTGTGCTGCGGTCGGGGCCGAGCGCGGCCAGCGGGTCGATTGGGTCAGACGATTGGTTCGTATGCCGTTGCGCAGACGGCGGCGTAGGCGGCTTGGGAATCGCGCCGTCGCCGACGAGGCCGGCCGGCTTGTGCGGATCACGGATGGTGGGTTGCGGTGCGTCATTCATACGTTCGACTGTACGGCCGCGCCCCGGACAGTAGGCCGCATCATTGCGAGCCCGGGACCAAACCCGCACATTCTCATGTGCCAGTTACACGGTGGGGCCTGGTGCGCCTCGCCCGACACACTCAAGGCCGTTCGGCCAAGCCTACGGTCTGGCGAGACGCATCAGGCCCCACCACTACCGTTCCGGCAAAGATAGAAAAACCTCCACGCACCCGTCAGAGGCCACTTACCCTTGCTGCATTCCTGCCCTGGGGGAGTTGGGTGACATAGCGCCGCGTGGAGGCTTCGGCCAAGTGTATGGAGACGGGTGGACCAGCGTTGTCGCCAACGCGCGTCGCACCCCCCTCCAGCCCACGTCCAGCCGTTATTCAGCCGCCACAATCAAATGTGAGAATTCAGGGAAAATACCACTGGAAAGCCAGCATGGTTGCGCTCACGTCAAACGATTGTTCAAGGCCAAAGGTTACGGTGGACATCATGGCTTCTTATACTCGTCGTGCACATTCGGGCGGCAACGGCCCCGCTATGCGCCAACCGCGCACAGCGTACAGCGGCTCCAATTCGGCCGCCGGCGCCGGCCGTACCAGCCGCAGTCGCATCGCGCAGGAGGGCTCCGGCACCGCTGGCCGGCCAACCCGGTCCCGTCATGCGGCAAGCCACAAAGCCACCAGCCACAGGGCCCCGAACCGCAAGAAGAACGGCGGCAAGAAGGGCAAGCATCGCGTACTCAAATGGGTGCTGGGCGTTATCTTCGGCCTGTTCGCGCTGGGCGTGGCCGCAGCCATCGCGGCATTCGCATACCTGTACACCACCACTGAGGTTCCACAGCCCGAAAAGTTCGCGCTGGCGGAGAAAACCTCCGTATATTACGCGGACGGCACCACGCCGATCGGCTCCTACGCCGAGCAGAACCGCGTAATCATCTCCTGCGACGGCCTGCCGGACTACATCGGCAACGCCATCGTCGCCTCCGAGAATCGCACCTTCTATACCGACAAGGGCCTGGATCTGCGAGGCATCGCACGCGCGTTCTGGAACAACGTGACCACCGGCACCCGTCAAGGCGGCTCGACCATCACCCAGCAGTATGCCGAGCGTTATTATCTGGGCGAGACCACCACGTACTCCGGCAAGGCTCGCGAGGCCATTCTGGCCATCAAGATCGCACAGACCGAATCCAAGGACGAAGTGCTGTGCAACTACATGAACACGATCTATCTGGGGCGCAATTCCTACGGCATCCAGGCGGCGGCCAAAGCCTACTTCAATAAGGACGCCAAGGATTTGACGCTCTCCGAAGCCGCGATGATCGCCGGCATCATCCCCTCCCCCTCCACGTGGGACCCGGCGGATAACCCGGATATCGCGAAGTCCCGCTTCAAGCGTGTGATCAACATCATGAGCGAGGACGGCTACATCTCCTCCAAGCAGAAGTCCGAAGCCAAGTTCCCGGACACCGCGCCCGTGGCCCAGCAGAACGACTACGCCGGCGCGAACGGCTATCTGCTGGACATGGTGGAGCGCGAACTGGTGCAGTCCAAGGCCTTCACCAAGGAGGATCTGGACACCGGCGGATACAAGATCATCACCACCATCGAAAAGGACAAGCAGGACGTCATGCAGTCCATAGGCGACACCCGCCTTGACGACATGCCTGAGTCGCTGCAGATCGGCGGCATAGCCCTCAACCCGAAAACCGGCGCGGTCCTGTCGGTGTACGCCGGCTCGGACTACCTGACCAAGCAGCTCAACAACTGCGATCAGGCCGTATTCGAACCCGGCTCCACCATGAAGCCGTTCGCGCTGCTGGGTGCGGCGCAGTCCGGCGTAAGCTTCGATACCCTGTTCAACGGCAATTCTCACCAGCATTTCGCCGGCTTGGATCAAGAAGTGAATAACGCGCTGGAGAACAACTGGGGCAACATCGACCTGTACCACGCCACCGCCAACTCAGTGAACACGGTGTTCATGAACATCAACGAGCATTTGACGCCGCAGCGCACCGCCGAAATCGCGCATGAGGCCGGCATCCAGGGCGACATCGACGCCGACTCGATGTACAACGTGCTCGGCATCAACGCGCTGACCGTCTGGGATCTGGCACAGGGCCACTCCACCATCGCCAACAACGGCAAGAAGAACACCATTCATATGGTGGCTCGCGTGCTCGATGCCAAGAACAAGGATCTGTACAACGCTCCCAGCGAGAACGAGCAGGTGTTCGACGCCAACGACTGCGCACTCGTGCAGAAGGCCATGCAGGGCACCACCACGTATGGCACGGCGGCGGGCGTCAGCACCGCGCTGGGACGCCCGGTGGCCGGCAAGTCCGGTACCGCCAACGACGAGATGGCCTCTTCGTTCGTGGGCTATACGCCGAGCCTGATGAACGTGTGGGCCATCTGGAACCCCGATGCGGACGGCAACCCGCAGGTGGTGCCGGCCTTCTCCGGCTACGGCGTCTCCTCCACCGGCTACCCGGCGCATCTGTTCCAGGAATATATGACGCAGGCACTGGCCGGTACGGATGTCGAGCAGTTCCCCACCGCCAAGGACAACGGCAAGATCGGCGGCTCGGACGGCACGTGGGGTCTGGGCAGGGGCCAGTCGTCCTCGACCAACACGGACAGCAACAAGCAGTCCACCGAAGATGCGCAGAAGAAGGCCGAGCAGGAGGCTCAGCAGAAGGCCGCCGACGAGGCCGCAGCCGAAGCCGAAAAGCAGCAGCAGTTCGCACAGCAGTGCCTGAACGACCCGACGTCGTCCACCGACTGCCCGAACTATCCGGGCAATTCTGGCAACGGTAACGGCAACGGAACCGGCAACGGCAACGACGGCACCGGAGGCGACAGCGGAACCGAAGGCAATTCCGGCAGCACCGACAGCGGCAAACCCAACGGCAATTCCGGCAGCACCGACGGTTCGACCGGTGGTAACGGCGGCAATTCGTGATCGGCTGACCGGTTACTGGGTCACCGTCCACTGTCCGACTCGTCACCGTACGTTTTTCCAGACTAATTTCCCTCTCATCTGGAAGAACGTACGCTCAGTCACCTTCAGTGTACGTTTTCCCAGATGAAGGACAATATAGTCTGGAAAAACGTACGCTTGAGCATGGGAACGGATGTCAAAGAACCGAATACAACGACGAGAGCCCTGTGCTGGCTGATGAACAGCCAATACAGGGCTCTCGGTTTATGGCGGTTTATGGTCAACACCGATGCGGATGCGCACGCTCGCCGCGCTCAGGGCCGGACACTGCGCTCAGGGCCGGCTGGTGTACGTCCCACCACACTTGGTGGCCGCCGGACGTACACCGTGCCGAGCCGCGCCGAACTCGCCGCCACGACGCACCACGCCGTGCCGCGACTCAGCGCTTGCGCTGGGAACGGTTGATGGCGGAGATGATGGCCTTCAGGGCGCTGGTGGTGATGGACGAATCGATGCCCACGCCCCACACGATCTGCGCGTCATCGGCATCGCCGACCTGGCATTCCACGTAGGAGGCGGCCATGGCGTTGGTGCCCACGGACATCGTGTGCTCCACGTAGTCCATGATGGAGGCATCCACACCGAAGTTGGAGATGGCGTTGAGGAAGGCGGCGATCGGGCCGTTGCCGATGCCGGAAACCTCGCGCTCCACCGGTTCATCTTCGCCGACGTTCACGCCGCGATCGAGCACGCGGGCCTTGAGCACGGTATCCGAACCGTCCTCGCCGGAGCTGATGGCCACCTTGAGCAGCTTCAAACGGCCCCACGGAGCCAGCGAAGCGTCGTGGGTATCGCCCACGACCACACCGGCCGCGGTCATGCCGGACTGCTCGACCGGCAGATACTCGTCCTTGAACAGACGCCAGATGTCCTCGTCCTTGACTTCCTTCTTGGTGTCGTCGGCGAACTTCTGGACGATCTTGTCGAACTCCACCTGCAGACGCTTCGGCAGGTCGAGGTTGTGGTTGGTCTTGAGCAGGTAGGCCATGCCGCCCTTGCCGGACTGCGAGTTGACGCGGATGATGGCCTCGTAGGTACGGCCGATGTCCTTCGGGTCGATCGGCAGGTAGGGCACGAGCCACACGAAGCTGTCCAGATCGGCACCGGCGCGGTCGGCGGCCACCTGACGGGCCTCAAGGCCCTTCTTGATGGCGTCCTGATGAGAGCCGGAGAACGCGGTGAACACGAAGTTGCCGGCGTACGGGTGGCGCTCGGAGATCTTGATCTGGTTGCAGTACTCGACGGTCTTGCGGATCTCGGGCACGTTGGAATAGTCGATCTGCGGATCGATGCCCTGGGTGAGCATGTTGAGGCCGAGGGTGACGAGGTCCACGTTGCCGGTACGTTCGCCGTTGCCCAGCAGACAGCCTTCCACGCGGTCGGCACCGGCGAGCAGGGCCAGCTCGGTGGCGGCCACGCCCATGCCTTCGTCGTTGTGCGGGTGCAGGGAGAGCACCACGGCGTCACGGTCGTCCAGATGGGTGGAGACGTACTCCACTTCGTCGGCGAACACGTTCGGCGTGGTCATTTCCACGGTGGCCGGCAGGTTGATGATCATCGGACGCTCGGGCGTGGGCTTGATCACGCCGATCACCGCATTGCACACCTCGACGGCGTACTCCGGCTCGGTGCCGGTGAAGGATTCCGGCGAGTACTCGTAGTACAGGTCGATGCCCTTGGCCTCGCCTTCCAGGTGCTTGCACAGTTCGGCGGCGTCGGTGGCGAGCTGCTTGATCTCGGCCTTGTTCTTCTTGAACACCACTTCACGCTGCAGCACGGAGACGGAGTTGTAGAAGTGTACAATCGCGCGCTTGGCACCGCGCAGAGCCTCATAGGTGCGGCGGATGAGGTGCTCGCGGCACTGGGTGAGCACCACGATGGTCACATCGTCCGGGATCAGCTCACGCTCGATGAGCATGCGGATGAAGTTGAAGTCGGTCTCGGAAGCGGACGGGAAGCCCACTTCGATCTCCTTGAATCCCATGGAGACCAGCAGGTTCCAGAAACGCAGCTTGCGCTCGGAATCCATCGGGTTGACCAGAGCCTGATTGCCGTCGCGCAGATCGACGGAGCACCAGCGCGGCGCACGCTGCAGTCGCTTGCCCGGCCAGGTGCGCTCCGGGTAATCAAAGGGAATCTGCTTGTCGTAAGCCGCGTACTTGTTGTACGGCATGCGGCTGGGCTTCTGCGGGTCTCCGATGAATCGTGCCGGAGGCAGCAGCGGGTCGTTGTTCCCCCCATTGGACGCCGCGGCAACCGCTGCGAGATCAAAAACGGATGATTGATCCTGACCCATTGTTCCTCCTTTGCTGTGTGAAAAACCTTCATACAATTGGTCTGTATGGCCTTGCGGCCTCTTCCGGTCGCACAATTTACGTGTACGTAACATGCGCGGCTCCCTCTATCCTAGCGACGGGGCATTCCAACACCCCGTCTGTCTCAAGAATCTCAAGAATCACCCGACCTCTGCCGCCCGATCGCATCGCTTAGCCGCATCGCTCGGCCACATCACCCGGCCGTCTCGCCACGTTCATCTCAAGAACATGGCAAACTCCCGCTTTCGCTACCTTTCGACATTAGAATCGGAATCGTGCGCGGGGAGCACGAGGCTTTCCGCCGTGAGGGAAGAAGTTAGTCATGACTAATCCGAATGTGCCTCCCATGCCGCAGATGCCACCGATGCCACAGCCGCATGGCGGGCAGAACTCCGTACCTCAGCCGCAGTATGCGCAACCGGGTGCCGCTCAAGTTCCGCCGGTCCCGCAGATGCCGCAGCCACAGGCCCAGCCTCAGGCCCAGCAGTACGCCGCGCCTCAGTACCAGCAGCCCACCTACCAGTGGCCCGCGCAGCAGGCGGCCGTCGTACCCCAGGCCGCGCCGCAGCAGTACGCGCAACAGCCGGTGCAACCCACCGCCGTCTACAGCGCCCGTCCGGCCCGCCAGCTGCGCACCAAGCGTGGTCTGCTCAAGTACATCCTGTTGGGTCTAGTCACCCTCGGCATCTATGACATCTGGCAGATGAGCGAGGTCGGCGAGTCCCTGAACCTCATCGCCTCCCGCCGCGACGGCAAGAAGACCATGCACTACTGTCTGCTGTTCTTCCTCGTGGGCCCGGTGACGCTTGGCATCGCATACTTCTTCTGGTTCCACCGTATGTGCACACGCGTAGGCGAGGAGCAGGCCGCCCGCGGCATGACGCCCACCGTCAGTGCCGCCACATACTGGCTGTGGGGCGTGCTCGGCGCGTTCATCATCGTGGGACCGTTCATCTTCTACTACAAGCTGCTGCACGCCATGAACGATCTGTCTGCGGATTACAACGTCCGCGGCTGACCGATTTCTGCCTGTAATCTTGCGCCCGCGCACAAGCTCGGTAATCGCCGAGCTTTTTGCGCGGGCGCGATTTATGTCCGCACGTCGCTGCCTTATGACCCCAACGATTCGTCCGAAATACGTTCGATTGACCCGTCCGACCCGACTCGTCTCAGCCGGCCCCACGAGTCCAGCGGCAACGGCTGAGGTCGCTATATTCTTGACTATCGGAAGAGACAAGCACAGAAGGAAGTTTGATTATGCTCTGTCCTAATTGTCATACCGAGAACGCAGACGGCAACAA
The DNA here is from genome assembly GCF_012932375.1 of Bifidobacterium olomucense. Classification (GTDB taxonomy): domain Bacteria; phylum Actinomycetota; class Actinomycetes; order Actinomycetales; family Bifidobacteriaceae; genus Bifidobacterium; species Bifidobacterium olomucense. The sequence continues at coordinate 67,851 of NZ_JAAIIG010000006.1, forward strand.
GTTCTGCGAAACCTGCGGCACTCCGCTCGCCGGCGCTCCGGCTCCGGCCGCGCCGGCAGCCGGCGCCTCGGTGCCCACCCCGTCCGGAGTGGCCCTGCCGCCGATACCGATGCCGGCAACCGTGGCCCCGGCACCGGCTGCTGCCGCTGAACCTGAATCCGACGAGACGATACTGTCCGCCAACGTTCCGGTCGAGGACGACGCAACCGTACTGTCTTCCTCTGCCCCGGCTCCAGCCGCACCGGCCCCGGCACCGGCTCCAGAACCCGTCGCACCGACTCCAGAACCCGTCGCACCGGCTGCACCGGCGGCTCCCGCGCAGGACGCACCGGCCACCGAAACCTCTACCGCAACGGTGACCGAGCCGGCCCCGGCACCGGCCAAGGCCAAGCGCGGCCCGAACAAGCTGATCATCATTCTCGCGGTCGCACTGGTGGCTCTGATCGCGGCCGGCGTGGCCCTGTTCCTGACCTACCGCGCCGAGGTGTGGGGCGGCAAGTCGCTGCCCGACCCGGCATCGTTCTCCAGCTCGGTCACCGACAAGAACGGCAAGAAGACCTCGGCCGTCAAGGCGAAGGACGTCACGGCGGCACTGAAGGCCAAAGGCCTGAAGGTCAAGACCGAGAAGGTCTTCTCCGGTAAGGATTCCGGCGTGTTCGTGGGCTATAAGGACAACGAGGCGGGCGCCCGCGTGGCGGCCGGCTCCACGGTCACCGTGCAGGAATCCGCCGGCCCGGGCGTGCCGAAGGACACCATCGGCAAGAAGGCCGAGAAGACGACCTCCACGTTCGTTGAGATGGGCGTGCCGGTCCACTACAAGAAGGTCTACGTCTCCGACACCAAGACCAATCCCGAAGGCACGGTGGTTTCCAGCTATCCGGCCGCCGGCACCGGCGTGAAGGACGACGAACGCGACAAGGGCATCTACCTCGGCGTGGCCACCAAGTCCGACGGCTCCGCACTGCCGCTCGACGTGATGGGCCAGAGCGTGGACGACGTCAAGTCCCAGCTGGAATCCGAGGGCCACACCGTAACCGTCAAGAAGCGTTTCTCCTCCAAGCAGTACGTGGGCAAGGTGGCCGGCGCCGACCCGGCCCCCGGCTCCACAATGAGCTCCAGCGATGATGTGACCTTGTACGAGGGCATCGACGCCACGAGCACAAAGGATGCGTTCAAGGCCGAAGATCTGCCGGAGATAAATGGCGATGCGATGCTCGGCACCACGGATGCTGCCGACGGCCAGTGGTGCACCAACGACGGCAAGTGCATCACCATCGAGGATAACAAGGTGGTCTCCGGCGGCAGCGACTACTCGGATTATGGCCAGTACGGCAATTATCTGGTGGCCTGCGACGCCATCCAGCAGCCCTACTGCAGCAATACGAAGGCCGACTATCTGGTCACGCAGGATTACGGCGCATTCGAACTCATGCCCTACCCGAGCCTGACCAACTACTGGTCCAACGGCAAGATGTACAGCACCAACGGCGTGGGCGGCAACCGTCCTACCAGCGGCGAATACCATATGCAGGACCTGTTCCTGGTGGTTCCCACCGGCTCTGATCTTGAGGGTCTGGAAGGCAGCAAGGGCTACTTCGACGCGGACGCTCTGGCCGCCGCGAAGAAGGAGAAGGCCGTGGATACGGACCGTCCGTTCATCCTGTGGCGTGACCCCTCGCAGTACGACACCACCACTGCTCCGTACAAGGCCGGGGGCAACACCACCAATCCGTTCCTGCCGTACGACGGCTACTCCAGCAACAGGGACAGCATCGTCAAGATGAAGCCGGCCCCGAGCGACGCCACGGCCTACTACCGTGTGGAAACGACCGAGCCGGACTGGGATTCCCTGCCGGATGCGGACGTGAAGGTGCCGGAGTCCAAGGATGCTTCGAACGCCGATTCCACGGATTCGGATTCCAAGGATTCCGAGTCCGACGAGCCGGACGCGGCTTCGCTGAAGGTGTTCTCCGATCTGGCCGGATCCCAGTACTCCTACACGATCGCCGCCGACGGCTCCGCGTACACCACCATCTCGCTGGACGAGAAGGGTAACTTCTCCGGCACCGTGGATGAGGCCGATATGAAGAGCGGCGAGCCGACCGCCACCGCCCCGCGCATCAAGACCAAGTTCACCGGCAAGTTCAAGTCCGCCAAGTCCAATTCGGACGGCACCGTGACGCTGGAATGCGATGCTTCGGCCTTCAAGATCGACGACACGTCCAAGGCCACCGAATCCGGTTTCAGCCCGTGCGGCACGTTCACCGGTTACCCGGCCGGCACCGACCTCGAATCGCTGCCTGAGGACGCGCAGTCCTTGATGGTCAAGCGCGGCTCGATGGACGGCCCGTCTGACTGGCTGCTGGCCAACGACGGCGGCAAGGGTACCTTCATCCGCACTGAGAAGTAACGGATCAAGTAACGGACCGCAAACCGTGAGTTGCGTTGATCGCGCGGGACGCATTCAGTCGCCCCCAATCGCGCGTGATCAACGCAACTTAACGTGATTACTACGACAAACGCGCTGTGAGCGACTCGCGAGAGACGCTCACAGCGCGTTGTGTTTGTTGGCCGCACAGAGCGTACGTTTTTAGCGTACGTTTTTCCAGACTAATTTCCCCCTTATCTGGAAGAACGTACGCTGAGTGAGAATAAGCGTACGTTCTTCCAGATGACGCGGGATTTACTCTGGGAAAACGTACGCTGCCCCTACCGTCCGCGAATCAGCGAGCGGACGATGGCCAGGAAGCCGAGGCTCATCGCGCCGGCCAATACCGCAAACACCTGCGGGCGACGCAATTCGTTGCGCACGCCGATCGCATCGGTGATGCAGTGGTCCTCGAACCACACGCGCACCTCGTTGCTGGAGTAGCGGCCCACCAAGTCGCCCCACGTGAGCATGCGGGTCACGTAACCGGCCGGATTGCTTTCGTGGAATTCAAACAGACGGATTCCGCGGTATCGGGACTTCGGCCCATAACACTCGAATCCGCAGGTCGGCGCATACCCCAAGTCGATGCCGTGCGCGTGGCCGACGAAGGCGTTTTTATGGTCGTGACCGCAGAACAGCGCGAAATACCCGCCGGCCGCGTTGAGGGCCGCCACCTCACCTACGTTCTCGTCCGCACATCCGATCGCCTCGCCCAATCGCGAACCCGGGCGGCAAATCTCATGATTGAGCACATAGCAGTGCCCGGCATAGGCACGCGCGCCCTCCACCGCGTTCGGCGTCCAAGCCGGCACCTCCTTCAGGCAGTCGTAGAATTCCTGCGGTGGAATGTGCTGGAAGGCGATGGCCGGCACCGGTTTGCCGTCGCCATTGCGCGCGCCGAGCTCATCCTGCACTGTGCCCAGCCATTCGAGCGCTTCGGGCGTGGGCGTGCCATAGCCATCCGAATCGGCCAGATCAAGGCCACGCGAGTTGACCACATACGCCGGGTATTGCGCGTCGTTTTCTTCCGGCTTGCCGGCGTAGTCACCCGAATTGACCATCATCACGGCCATCGCCACACGGCCGGACCCATCGGACGCCTCAATAGGCAACGCAAACGTACCGGGCTCCAGACTGTCTTTCGGATTCATGCATCCCGGGAATTCGCGGTACAGATCATCCTGTTCCTCGGCCAGAATGCCACACTGGAAGTCGTGGTTGCCGTACGTGGCGGCGAACGGTACGCCCGCCTGCATAATCGGACTCAGGAATCCGGCGAACGTGCGGCGTACTTTCTCGCGGGTCTGGTCCATAAGTTCGTCCATCGTCACCGGTGCGTTGGCGTCGTTATCGGTGACGGTATTGGCGACTGCCTTGCCCGCGGCCTTGCGCAGCACCTGCCTGCGTTTGATGCCGCGCAGCTTGGCCTCCACCTCGGTGACGGCGCGGACGCGAGCGCCGGGTTCCTCGCCACGGCGGCGCAGGAAGGTGTCGATATAGGCGGGATCGTAGCCGCGGATCTGGTCGCCGGTGAAGACCACCAGATCCGGGTCGGAGGCGCGGATGGCCTCACGAATGAGGCGGATCGTGTCCGGGCGCACGTCGGGGCCGTCCTGCACGTCGGCCATTTGCAGCACGCGGAAGCTGCCGTCTTCGCGGAATCGCAAGCTCGTCATGCCTCAACAGTGTAGAGGCGCGCGGCCGCGGACACCCGATCGTTCACAGTACCGGCACAGGGGATTTGCGTGGCCGTAATCAGCCGGCGATTGATGAGGCTATGTGCGCCCTCACGTCACCGCTCGCCGACTATTCGGTCAGGTAGTACACCGTCTCGTCAAGCGGCGCCTCATTCATGTGATAGTAGATGATTTTCAGGAAGGCCTTACTGCTGTCGGGTTTGGCTTTGCCCGCTACATACGACGATGAATACGATGATGCCGCAAGGCCTTCCAGCTTGCTGGAGCTGGTGCCAGCCGGTATGTACGCCACCTCGAACGGCTTGAAAATCTCAGCTTCAGAGAAAAACTCGTCACCGTTGTAGCACGCGTCGGAGCCGCGGTAGCTGCCGCACTGGTAGTCACTGTCCGGCCCCTTAAGGTCCAATCCGACGTCTTCGGGCACCCATCTCGGATCCGCATCCGCCAATTGCAACTTGGACACCGTATGATCATCCGGGCTCATGTACAGGTCCTTCGAACCGGACGACGTCGCCTTGCCGGTGTCGTCGATGGTGATGCACGAGGAATTATCCTTCTGGCAGTACTTGCCGGCGATCGGCGTGAAGTCACCGCCGCTCACAGTCGAGCGGATTTCCTGCAGGGTCATGTCTTTGGCCGACTTCTTCGACGTGGACTTGTCTGACGAATCGGACGAATCGGACGAATCGGCACCGCTCTTGGATGCGGGAACCTTCACGTCGGCGTCCGGCAGGGAATCCCAGTCGAGGTCGCCGTTTTGCTCCATGAGATAGTAGACGGTCGAGCCACTGGGTGCCGGCTTCATCGGCTCCATCTCATTCTGATATCCGTTTGCTGACTTGTTGGTGGGCACGAACGGATCGACCTGATGCGCCCAGTCGTCAACTGGGTCGCTGGTGGAGTCGTACAGGCTCTTGTCACGCACCAGAATGAACGGACGGGTGGTGTCGATCTTCTCTTCCTTGTTGGCCTTCGCCAGTTCATCGGCGTCAAAGTAGCCGGACGATTCCAGCGAATCCACATCGGAGCCCACCGGGAAATAGACCACGAAATCCTTCATCTCGTAGGTCAATCCGGTCGGACCACTGTAATGTTCGGCGCCGGCCGGCGGGGTCATTGTACCGCCTGAAAAATCGGCCATTTTATAGACACCGTCGATGCAATACTCTCCTACGGAAGAACCGGTCATGGTTGTCGTGCCACAGTTCGGCAAATCCATGCCAGCGTACAGCTCGAACATGCCCCAATCCTTGAGCAGCAGATGGTTTTTCATCGGCAGCTTGTTCGGATCCGTGTACTGATCGGCGGACAGCATCGCGCCGCTGATGTCTTGCGAGAAATTACTGAGACCAAGGAGATGATCCTTGTCTTCGTCCTCGCCCTTGATATGCAGGTACTGGTAATCGTCGGACGTCGTACCGCCGTACGGGGTGGAGGACGACTGTTCCAGCGTGACGCAATCCTTGGAGGCGTCCTTCACCTCGTTCTTGCAGTACATGCCGATCATCGCGCTGGCCTGTATGCTGGCCATCCGTCCGTTATACGAGTTGTCACGGCTCAGCACGTCCATGTTGCTGTCTTTATCGATGCCGTAATACAGCGTGACCGATTCGCCGGAGCTCAGTTCGGAGCCCGGTGCCGGGTATGAACCGGAGATTTTGCCCACGTACTGTTCGGACGAATAATGCGGTTTGAGCGTTACGTCATAGCCTTCCGCCTCCAGCGCGCTGACCGCGTCGGATTTCTCCTGGCCGAGGATGTCCACCGGAATGCCGTCGCCCTTCGAGGCCACGCCGATGTAGATGCCGTCGCTCTCCTCGTCTTCGGTCAATCCCACGCCTGGTGCCGGGTAAGTGACGGCGACCTGACCTTCCGGCGTCTTGCTGTCTTGCGCGATGACGACCTTCTTGTAGTGCACCGGCACGCCCATGTCCGCGAACGTATCGGTCACCTTGTTCACGTCCTTGCCCACGGTGTCTTTCGGCACGCCCGGGCCGGCCGACTCCTGCACGGTGACCGTGGAGCCCTGCTTGACGCGAGCGCCCGCCTGAGCGCCCTCATAGCCGAGGAATGCGCCGCGCTCCTCGCCGGAGAAGACCGGCACGGTTTTGACCTTCAGGCCCTTGGCTTTCAGCGCCGCCGTGATGTCCTTCGCCTTGACCACCGATTTCTTGCCGTTTTTGCTGGTCACGCCGCTGGCGATGCTCGCCGCATCCGGCAGAACCTTGCCGCCCCACATTTCCGCGCGGTAGGTAAAGAACAGGGTTGTTCCGGCCACGAGCAGGGCCACAAGAATGATGGACAGGAGGATGACGAGCTTGTTCGGGCCGCGCTTGGCAACTGCGGTCACCGTAGCTGCGTATGACGGCGGGACCGGTTGGGTCGTGGGCTGAGTCGCGGACGGGCCGGTCGGGTTTGTCGAGTTCGTTGGGTAGCCGGAGGCTGCGTACGGAGCGTTTGTGGCGGGCGCGGGGACGCTGGGCGTACCGGGGGCGGGCGCGGGCGTACCTGACGTACCGGGCAGCGGCGGATGGTCGATCATCGTTTGATCAGGCATCGGCATCGGCGCGGACGGCCCGGACGCGGCCTGCCCCGGAGCGGGCGGCCAAGCAGCGTTCTGTCCCGGTGCCGGGACCTGATTTGCGGTCACGCCCGGCTGATTCGGCTGCGCTGCCGCGCTACCGGCCGGCAGCTGCGCGCCGCACTGCTCGCAGAATCGGCTACCCCCATTATTGACAGCACCACATCGTTGACAAATCATCGTTGTTCTTCTCTCTCGTCGAATGATGCACTATGGCATCATTCTACCGAGAAACGAACGCACGCAAGCAACGACTGCGGGACTAGCGGGGACTACCGGAACAGGCTCACGCCGCGACGCGCGGTGCAGTAGGCGTTACCCAGCCATGTATGGCGCGAGTTGGGCCATACGGCTCCCAAACGCGGCGCATTCTGACTCATCCAGATGCTCGGCACACGGCCGTCCGCCGAACGCGAACCCAGCAGATTGAAGCCGTTCTTCTCCAACAGCCATTCCGGATGCTGGGTGGCGATGGCGAGGCCCTCTTCCAGCGTGAGCGGCAGACGTTCGTCAGAATCGATGAGCTTGCGGGCCACATCCGGTTCACGGTTCACATAGCAGGTGCCGGTATGCGGATCGACCACCAAGTAGAACGGACCCTCCGGCGGCATGAAACCGTCCTGCGGCAGGAAGCTGGCGATGTCGCGCGGGGGCATCGTGGTGAACCCGGCCATGCGGTTGATCGAGGTTCGGGCGATCAGCGATTCCGGCGAAACCAGCTCGCGCGTGGGCACCAGCAGAATATTCGAGCCCAGATCGCTCTGCTCCAGCGCGGAGATCAACGGACGGGCCAGCGCGCGGAACGCGGCGGCGCTCATATCCGCCACGTCCGGGTAGCCCAAGGCCACGATACGGTCAAGCTGTTTTTGCGCTTCCACTGATGCGATCGACATGCCTACTAGCCTAGCGCGGCGGGACGTCGGGGATGGGGCGGGGCTGGAGCGTTCCGACCGGAAGACACGGGCGCGAGGTTCCCGGTCAGAGGGCTTCGGACGGCCCGACCCCGGCCATCATGCGGAAGTACGCGGCACGTGGCACGGCGTTTCCGTAAGATTGACGATTACGTGTGAACACCCATCCATCTGACCCAAGGGGTTGATATGTCCGAAAAGTTGAAGGTCGGCGTGCTTGGCGCCACCGGCATGGTCGGCCAGCGTTTCATCACGCTGCTGGAAAATCATCCGTGGTTCGAGCTGACCACGCTCGCCGCCTCCGCGCATAGCGCCGGCAAGACTTACGAGGAGGCCGTCGGCGACCGCTGGAAGATGGAGACGCCGATGCCGGAGTTCGTCAAGCACATGACGGTGCTTGACGGCGATGACGTGGAGAACGTGGCCAAGGACGTGGACTTCATGTTCTCCGCGGTGAACATGCCCAAGGACCAGATTCGCGCCATCGAGGAGCGCTACGCGAAAACCGAGACCCCGGTGGTCTCGAACAACAGCGCCCATCGTTGGACGCCGGATGTGCCGATGGTCGTGCCGGAGATCAATCCGGAGCATTTCGCGGTGATCGAGCATCAGCGTCGTCGTCTGGGCACCACGCGCGGATTCATCGCCGTCAAGCCGAACTGCTCGATTCAGGCGTACACCCCGGCGCTGGCCGCGTGGAAGGAGTTTGAGCCGCGTGAAGTGGTGGTGAGCACGTATCAGGCCATTTCCGGTGCCGGCAAGACCTTCAAGGATTGGCCCGAGATGGTGGGCAACATCATTCCGTTCATCTCCGGCGAAGAGGCGAAGAGCGAGAAGGAGCCGCTCAAGGTGTTCGGTCATGTGGACGCCGAGCGCGGCGAAATCGTGCCGTTCGAGGGGGCTCTGCGCATCACCTCGCAGTGCATTCGCGTGCCTGTGCTGAACGGTCACACCGCCACCGTGTTCATCAACTTCGGCAAGAAGGCCACGAAGGAAGAGCTTATCGACCGCTTGGTGAACTACACTTCGCAGGCCGCAGAGCTCGGACTGCCGCACGCGCCGAAGCAGTTCATCCAGTACCTGACCGAGGATGATCGTCCGCAGGTCAAGCTGGATGTGGATTATGAGGGCGGCATGGGCGTTTCCATCGGCCGTCTGCGTGAGGACTCCATTTTCGACTGGAAGTTCGTGGGCCTCGCACACAACACATTGCGCGGTGCCGCCGGCGGTGCGCTGGAATGCGCCGAAATGCTCAAGGCGCTCGGCTACATCACGAAGAAGTAGCCTCGCACCACATACGCGGTTTGTGGCGGTTCGCGCTTTTCGCACGATTCGTACTTTTGCGCACAATTCGCGCTTTTCGCACGATTCGGGCGCAAATGGGGTGTATGAACCGCCCACACCCGAATCGCGCGAAAAGCGAGCAGAACAGGCCAGATTCAAGCAACCCCACACCCGAATCGCGCGAAAACGTCCCACACGTGCCTACATTCGGCCACTTTGCACCCGAATCGCGCGAAAAGTACACCGCAAGAGGCTCATACACCCCGCCTACACCCAAATCGTGCGAAAAGTGCGCATAGCACACGAATAACGGCGCATAGGCAAACAATATATGCGAGAAGGTTTGTTGCTCTGCCATATCTTTCGGCAGAGCAACAAACCTTCTCGCTTACAAGGGGCTGATATCCGGTTAGCGGGAGGTCTATCTGCTTTACGAGGGGCTGCGCCGGAACGATAACGCCCATATTCGTCCCTAATTTCAACGTCATTACGCCATGTTCCGGGCCTGTGTATTTGTCGGACAGCCCCTCGTAAAGCAGATAGATATTCCGAACAGCGGAAATCAACCCCTTGTAAAGGAGAAAGCCCTCCATGCGGAGGGCTTTCTCATGCAATAGTGCGAATTCGTGCGACTTTCGTGCGACTACACACGCATTCACACAAGCTCAGCGACCGGTGCCACCGTAAACCACAGCTTCGATCTGGTCGGCGTCAAGGCCATACGCGGTGTGCAGCGCCTTGACGGCGTCGTTGAGCTGGTCGAGCGGCACGAGGGCGGCGATACGAATCTCCGAGGTGGAGATCATCAGCACGTTGATGCCCTTGTCACTCAGAGCCTGGAAGAACTTGGCGGCCAGACCGGAGTGGGTCTTCATGCCGACGCCCACCACGGCCACCTTGCCCACGTTGGTGTTCACGTCGAAGGAATGGTATCCGAGCTCCTCCTGCTTGTCGAGCAGCGTATCCTGCACCTGCTTGACGGCGGATTCCGGCACGGTGAAGGAGATATCCGCAGTACCCACGGACGCGCCGGCCTGCACGATCATATCCACGTTCACACCGGCAACGGCCAGCTCGGTGAACACCTTGGCGGCCATACCCGGTTCGTTCGGCACGCCGCGCACCGTGGCCAGCGCTTCGGAGCGATCGTGCGCAATGCCGGAGATCACCGGGGCTTCAGGGCCCAGGTCGGGGAACAGGTCTCCCATGGATTTCGCTTCTTCTTCAGTCATGTCTGTCGCCTTATCTTGTGGTCTTGTGATCTGTATTACGAATGATTCGAGGGGTGGAATCCGAAATCCGGAGCTAGTCCAGATTCGGCAGCGTGCGCGGGTCCACGCCGTCGGGCACCACCAGCGTGCCGGGACGGTGCGAGAACGAGGAGCGCACGTGCAGCGGCATGTTGAATCGCTGCGCGTATTCCACGCAGCGCAACGCCAACACCTTGGAGCCGCAGCTGGCCATCTCCAGAATCGCGTCGTAGCCGATGTACGGGATGCGCTTGGCGGCCGGCACGATGCGGGGGTCGGCGGTGAAGATGCCGTCCACGTCGGTGTAGATCTCGCAGATGTCCGCACCGAGCGCCACAGCAAGCGCCACGGCGGAGGTGTCGGAACCACCGCGGCCGAGCGTGGTGGCGTCGCCCTTGGCGTTGATGCCTTGGAAGCCAGCCACGATGGCCACGTCACCCATCGAGAGAGCGTTCTTCACACGGTCCGGCTTGACGGCCTTGATGTGGGCCGCGCCGTAACGGGCGTCGGTGAAGAAGCCCGCCTGCTGACCGGTGAAGGAGTGGGCACGATCGCCGGCGGCGTGAATGGCCATGGCCAGCAGACTCATCGAGATACGCTCGCCGGCGGTCATCAGCATGTCCATCTCGCGCTCGGGCGGGTTGGAGTCGATGCTCAGCGCCTGATCGATGAGGTCGTCGGTGGTGTCGCCCATGGCGGAGACCACCACGGCCACCTTATTGCCTTTTTTCTTCGTTTCCACGACGCGCTTGGCCACGCGCTTGATCGATTCCGCGTCGGCCACCGATGAGCCGCCGTACTTCTGCACGATGAGAGCCACTGCTGTCCTTCGTTCTTCTCTTGGGCTGTGTTTCAGGCCGCGGACGCATGTTTACGATGCCACCGTTGCCTCACGTTTGCGCCTTATTCTACGTAAGCGGCACGATTATAAGGAGCACGCGCTTTGCCATATGACCGCCCACCCATCATACGGACGCGAACGCCGCCGGAAGCGCCGCCGGAAGCACGACCGAATCCCCATACCAAAGTTCAGCTGCAGCACCTTGCAGTCGTACGGCCCACCGCATCTTGTCGCATCTCGCTATTCACCAGAGCGCCCAGTCCAATACACAATCCAATACATCACCATCAACGTATTAATTACTAGAATACTAGTGATTAACTGCGAAAAAAGATATTATGCTGTTGATAATAATCGAGATGTGAGGAAGATATGAAATACGTGCCTACTGCCGTAAAGCGCGATTTGCGCACAATCGGAGAGCAACTCATGCAACAGCGCAAGCTGCTCTCTCTCACGATTGCCGACGTGGCACAGCGCGCAGGCGTAAGCCCCACCACCGTCGCCAACATCGAACAAGGCAAAGCAGTACGCACCGATTCACTGATAAGTGTTGCGCACGTGCTCCAACTCGCAGACGCCATGGTAAAAGCCTGCGACCCTTACACCACCGATCTCGGAAGACTCCGCGCCGGCGAAATTCTCCCCAAACGCGTTCGCAGATAAGGCCAAAAGCATGTCGACAACAATAGAAGCCCATGTGCGCATTACTCTCGATACAGGTAAAGAGGTAACCGCAGGTACTCTGCACGCAACAGGCAACACACTGTTGTTCCACTACCTGCCTTCCTATATCGCCGACGCTGATTCCTTCGACCTTTTCCCCTCTATGCCCCGCTCACTGGCCTCATTTCATTTCTCCGGTCTGGGACCGTTTTCCGATTCCGCCCCAGACCGTTGGGGGCGAAAAGTATTCGCTCGGAGCCTCAAACGTACGCGAGTCTTCGAGCCAGAATACCTGTTTGGCGTCAACGATTTGACCCGTCAAGGGGCCGTGCGATTCGTCGTCAATGGGGATTATGTAGCAGGAAATGAAGGCGTCCCTGTTGTAGCCAACTTGCCCGACTTGATGAACACAGCGGACGCGGTGGAGAAAAATCAGGAAATCAGCGACATTGCTCTGCGCCGTTTATACCGAGCTACCGGATCACTCGGCGGAGCGCGGCCAAAAGCGTCGGTAGTTGATGGGGACTCACTTTGGCTCGCTAAATTCCCTAAACCGGACGGCGACAATTGGGATGTAATTGGATGGGAATCAGTGACTCTTGATATCGCGCAACTTGCAGGAATCCAAGTTCCCCAGCACCGGACCATCAAGATTCAAGATTCCGAGGGAAGAAGTCGAACCGTCCTTCTCGTACAACGCTTTGATCGCACTCCGAGTGCGGATATTCAGCACGCGAAACGCATTCCCTATATGTCCGCAATGACAGCACTAGAAGCTTCTGATGGGGAAGGCGGCGACTGGATCGATCTTGCCGAGGATGCTCGGCTCAGAGGTGCAGACACCACCGAACTCTGGCGTCGCGCCATGTTCGGCGCAGCAATCGGCAATCTCGATGATCACCTGCGCAATCACGGTTTTCTTCGCATTCAGAGTTCATGGCATTTGGCACCAGCGTTTGACATGAATCCGGAACCATATGACGAAAAGATGCCAGACTCCCATCAGCTTTCCTTCTGTGGGGATAACGAAGTGACCACGAACACCCTACTTACTGATGACGCATTGGCGGTATTCGGGGTGAGTAACACATATGCTAACCAGTGGAGAAGCACACTGCGCTCCAGCCTTTCGCAAGCTCTTAACCGATCGAAGATGCAGCACATTGATTCATCTTCGATCGAGCTGATGAGCACACGATTCAGCCACGCCATTGAGCTATTGTCATAATTCGGGCGAGCGCGAGCGGCAGCGCCCTGGGCATCGGCTTTATCAGCGAATTTTCAGTGTTTTGGCGGGGATTCTTTGAGGGTGCTCCATCGCTGTTCGCAAGTTCGCGCGGTTTACTATGAACTACCGGCAAACGAAAGCGCACCGGCGAGGTTCTTCCGCAGGGAACCCCATAACTGAATTCCTTCTTCTCTTCTTCTTCCTCTCTCCTGTTTCAAGGCCCGGCCCAAACCGCCGGGCCTTGTTTGTGATTGTGACCGATTGAGTCCGATTGGAGGCGATGAGGGGGAGGACGGCCGGACCAGCCGAACCCGGGAAGACCGAACCAGCCGGACCCAGGATGGCCGGGACCAGCCGGACCCGGATCACGCAGCCAAGCCCGGGTCAGGCAAGTCACGCAGTCGTCTAGGTCGTCCAAACTACTGATCTGCAATACGCACGACACCCGTGGCGTACGTTATTCCAGAGCAAAACCCGTATCATCTGGAAAAACGTACGCTCAGTAGCCGTCAGCATACGGTTTTCCAGAAAAAGGGAAATCTACTCTGGAGAAACGTACGCTGAGACGACCGGCGGAGCAGACAGCAGCCCACCGGCCCGAAGTTCTGGTCAGGCACATATTGCGGCCTATGGCCCGCATCTTTGCGGGATGTCAAACAGTTGATCGGACATACATTTCGTAAGGAACGCGCTCCGTAGGTTGCAGCGAAAACGTCTGGGGACACTTTTCGTGCGAATCGGGTGCCAATGCAATACGAATGTGGGAATACGAATGTGGGGCATGCAGCGCTAGGCCGCATACCCCACAGACTCTGTATTGGCTATTGCCTTACAGCGTACTTACATCACACGTGACGCAGCGCACGCTTGGTGGCGCGAGACTTCGTGAACACCAGACCCGCAGCACCAGCCAGCAGCGCACCGATCACAGTAAACATGATGATGCCCGCAGCACCGGTCTTCGGCAGCTCGGTGATGTTCTTCACGTTCTTCACCTTGTAGTCGGTGATTTCCACCTTGTTGCCCTGAGCATCCTGAGTTTCATTCACCGTAGGAGCCAAGCCCCACTTGTCGATGCCCTTGAAGGATACAGCCTTGCCGCCCTCGATGGTGACGTTGAACTGAACGGAGATGGCATCACCCAAATACCCTGCAGGAGCCTTGGTTTCGGTAACGGTGTAAGTGCCGTCTGCCAGGCCAGAGAACGTCACGATGCCATTCTGCCGCTTGTAGTCGCGGGAATCAGATTCGTTGATGCCAGCACCAGTCCACGGATCAGCCACATGATTGATTTCTTCGTCCGATGCCTGACCATCATTGTTCTTATCGTACTTCGCAACCAAAGCTTGGTTGCTCCAATCAGGATTGTTCAACGCAACGGCTTTGTTGCCGGTTACGCTGGCATCAGGTTCGATATAGAACGTGGCACCATTAATGTCGGCGTTGCTCAGTCCCTGTGCGTCGGTCTTCGTGAACATGAAACGACCAAGAGTGAGCTTGGTTCCGTGCTCGGCCTTGGTGTTGTTGTCGTTCACTTCGACGGTGTTAGGCACATCCCCCTGCACGCCAGTGATCTTGGCCACATAAGTGACGACTACGGTCTTGCCCCACAACGGAGTCTTGTTGTAATCGGCGGACTGGATGAGCTTGCTGAAGTCCAACGTAAAGTTGGTCGTCTTATCGGTAACGCCAGCGATGATCTTGCTCTCATCCACGCCTGCTGTTGCAGCATCATCCGTGCTGGTGGTCGTCAAATCGAAATCCGTACCAGCGGCAAGGGTCTTCAACGGCTGCACGCCATCGGTGTTCGGATCCTCATCCTTCAACGAGCCATCGGCATTGGTGTCATACACCTTTACGTCATAGGCGGCTGCGTTGTCGCTACCGTCCTCAGAGTTAGCCACGGTGTGACCATTAGCGTCTTTGATACCGTCAAGGTAAACAGTCTGGCCAGCGCCCGGGTAATCAGTCAACTTGTAGACGTAGGTCGTCGGATCATAACCCGTCGTCAGAGGCAAAGTGCTCTTCAGCGTGTAACGCACAGTCTGACCGGTAGAGACGGTCTTATCGGAATCATCGACGGTCTTGTTGATCGGTGTCACGTGGTTCTTAAAGGCCACGGTGTTGTCACCAGCATCGAGATCGCCAAGCGGGTATAGATAGTTGACGGGATTGGTGGTGCCGTCGGCGGTCAGATGACCGGAAGCAAGAATAATCGGCGCAGAATTGACAACAACCTTGCCATTGGTGGCAGCATCATTCTCAGTACCATCCTTGATGTGCCCGCTGGGATAAGAGGTCACATCGAGGAACAAGTAGATACCGGCTGGCAGATCAGCAGTGAACGACTTGGGATCATTGGCAACAGCTTTCAGATTGCCTTGCCCATGAACATAAGACAGCTCCGTAGGATCGCCCAGCGCAACAGGAGCCGTTTCGTCATTGAGGTTACTGTTGAGCGTATCGGCGAACTTACGGGTGGTGCTTGCGGTGGTCGGATTAGACCCATCGGTCGTGGTCCACGGCTTGTTAGCAGACTGGTCAAGGTAACCGTACTGCAAAGCCCATGCCAGAGTGTCGGCATTGGTGGGAACCTTGCCAGCGTAAGGATCATTCGCATCTGCAGTAACGTCTGCCAGGGCTACCTTCAGGGCTTTGGAGACACCATCTTTGGCGGCGTCAGCAGTCTGCACACCGAACACTGCATTGCCATCGACATCAACGTACTGGTAGTAATCAGCCAGTTTGTACGCCTCAATCTTACGATTGTTGTTGATGCCCCACTGGTCAGCATCGTCAGCGGTGAACTTGAACGTGGCGTCTGCAGTCACCTTGCCCTGATTATCCACCTGACCGGCTGCCAAAGGCTGATATGGCAGTTGCGGAGTCTCCACAGCATTCGCCGTGGTGGCACCGAGGGCTAAGCCGCCGAATAGGGTGGCTGCGGCGGCGATGCCGGCGAATAGTTTTCTCATCTTCATGATGAGACCCTTCTTCCTGTTGTTTGTGTTCTTCTTGTTTCTTGTTTCTGGATGAGTCGGAGACATCAGTCGATGCGCTCCGTAAGACATGTCTGTCTGACGCTGCGTCATAAACACAACAGGCGCGGCGGGAGTGCGGGAGGCGAAACCGCGAGGCTAGCCGTTAAGCCCCTTCCGTTTGCGGTATTCGTTGACAAGTGCAAGAGCGACGGCCGCGCACACGGCGAACGCGCCACCATACAGCAGCCATTCACGCGCATCCACGCCACCGGTAAACGGCAACGCCGTCACCTGACGAATATTGGCGATCTTGTTGCCGGCCACGTGCGCGCAAGCATCCCCAGCGGCGCGAGTCACCTTCGACGAAGTCGAAGTCTCCGGCGTGCAAATTGTCACATCACCTGTAGATCCACTATCCGAGGTCGGCGGATTGTGTCCGATCACGAACTGGTACGTGGTCGTGGACAGTACAAACCCTTGCGGAGCCTCGGTTTCGGTGAGCTGATACGTATACTCAGTGTGCGCATCAGATGGCATCTTCAGGCCTTTGACCCTGAACTTGCCGGACGCACGATCGACGTCGGCGTAGGTCTTCTCGACTGTGCCGTCCGTGCCGCCGGTCAGATCATTGGACTGGGTGTCGCAATAGTTGTTCTCGCTTACGCAGTCCGTCACCTTGGCCGTGACGGCGATGGAGGTGCCGTTAGCATCCTTAACCGGGTTGCCGTCCTTATCGAGCGGACCGTAAATCTCCCACTCGGAACCGGCGAGCAACTCACCGTTGTCCTTGGCGACTTTCGACCATGACACGTTCGGCTGCGTGTTGGTGATGTCGTTATTCGGCACTTCAGTCTTGCCGTCCGACTTGTAGATCTGCACCTTGTCGTCGGAGTTGGCGTCCACGCTGAAGAAGCGGTAGGACGTGTTATCAGTCGGCATCCAATACCCATCGGGCGACTTCGTTTCCACCAGTTTGTAGGTGGCCTTGGCCTTATCCACGAAGATATTGAACTTGCCGACAGTGCCGTCGGTGTCTGTAAAGGCCTTGTCCTTGTTATCGACCTCACAGTTCACGGTATCCGAATCCACGCAGTCGGTCACTTCGTGCGGCTGAGCGCCGCTCACCTTCGTACCGTCGTCAGCGTTGATTTCCGTCACCGTCCACACGGAGCCGGGCAAATCCTGGCTCTTGGAATCGACATCCACCTTGCCCCACGAAACACCCTTCAGGCGGGTGTTACCGATCTCCTTATCCACGTTGGTGGTGTTGTCCCACTGCGCTTGGGCATTGTTCACGGTGAACGTGTACTTCTTCTTAGAGCCGTTGTCCAGTTCTGGCGTATATCCAGTCGGAGCAGAAGTTTCTTCCAACGTGTACGTGCCATTGTGCAGGTTGTTGATGTCGAATCCACCGGCGTCCGGGTTGTTATCGACACCGAGATAGCTGTCGCCGCCCTGATTATCGATAATGCGCATCGAGTTGGTGACAGTCCACTGCTGAGTAGTTTTATCCTGAGTGACCTCCTGCTTCCAGCAGATGCCGTTGTTCCATGCCTTCGTGCCGGCTTCGGTGAGGATGCCGGACGCATCGGCGGCGCACATGCCAGGGTCGAAGTCGGCGCTGAACGGACCGCCGAGCTTATCGCTAGCAAGCGCATCTTCCTTGGTCGCACCAGTGCCAGTAGTGCTCACCGTCCAAGTCGCGCCACCGATCTGGTTCTTGTCCTTGGCGTCTACCTTGGTCCACGAAGCCGTGTACGGCGTGGAGAACTTCACATCACCGTTGGTAGCGAACGCGCCACCAGAGAGACGGGCGGAGTTGTTGGTGAACTGCACAGCATCCGAACTCCATGCTCCGGCCTTGGCAGATTCCCACTCCTCATCAGTCATGCCGTCAGCCTTGGTGGCCTTAAGCGCAATACCGGTGGTGATGCCCTTGGAAGGGTCACTCGTTCGGGTCATATTGATGACATGCGTGTGGGTGGCACCCATTGTCATCTTGGTACTTGTGTTCGACCCGTCACCATAACGACCGCCAGTTTTGGTGACGGCAAGGTTAGTACCACCCTTGTCATTGCCTGTATGCCAACCTGGTTTCGGGTCTGCAAAGTAATCCTGGAAACCACTGGCCGACTTGATAGGCGTGCCATCCGTATACCAATCGACTGCGGATTTTGTGCGGTCGGTGAACCACGTATCCATCAGCTGGAAACTGGTGCTCCCAATTTCGCCTTTCCACATCGGGTTCATAATGGCGAAATCGGCACCCGCTTCCGTACCATCTCCATCGGTTACGGTGCCATGCACCTTGTCCGTGTCTTTGTCTCCACCTGTCTCCCAAGCCGTCAGCGCTGTTCCACTGAATGCCTTGTCATTGGGATACGGAGACCCATTGGTGGAATTGTTCGGATCAATGGTATTTGTGACCGAGTTTTCAAACAACGCGATATTGCCGCCCTTGGATGCGGTACCCGTGCCGGACGGGCATAGCCACAAGCCGCCACCGAAGTGGCCGGCTGTGTTCTTGGTGGCTACAGCTTTGGCCACATAGGTCACGCTTTTCGCCTCAGTGTAAATGGCACCGCCAAGATATCCAGAGGTATTGTTCTCAAAGTAGCCGCCGAGGATGTATGCGCGGGAGGTGTACTTCTTAGTTTCGTCAGTCTGCTCACTATGCACGGTGCCTTCCTGCAGGAAGATGGCACCACCTGCACCGCCACGATACGCCGTACCGTCAGCTCCGCGCTGCTCCACACCGGAGTAGTTGTTGATGAACTTAGGCTTGGTACCCTTGACATCGTTCTGCACCCACAGCTCACCCTTTATATAGATGGCACCACCGCCATCCATATAGCCCCAGGCGCGGGAATAATTGCCGTCAAACGTCACGGCACCTTGAATATTGAGTTTGCCACTGGACGCGTAGATGGCACCACCGCCAACATCGGCATTGTTCCTCCAACAATCATCTGTATCGCCTGTGGTGGTGTTGCACTGCTTCAGATTACCTTGATTATCTACCGCTACAGTGTGTGCATTGTCTTTGAACATGACCGACTGACCGGTAACGGGATTCGGAACGATGGCAGTGGAACCACTATCCTGTGAGATCGCGCCGCCACCATTACGAGCTTGGTTACCGGTAAACGTAGCCGAGGTGATGGTGAGCGTGCCATTGTTATGGATTACGCCACCCTTGGAACCGGCCTTGTTGTTGGAGAACGTACCGCCATCCACGGTCATGGTATCAGTTTTGCTGTTCTGCATGAACACGCCAGCGGCCATGTTTGAGGAGTTGCCGTCGAAGGTACCACCATGTACATCGATAGTGCCGGCGTTGCTATACACCACGCCACCGCGCCAGCCCTTGTTTTCCTTGAACTCACCGCTGTTGATAGTCAGGGAGCCACCGTTCTGGTAGTAGACGCCGCCCATCTGGCCATCTTTTTCGTTTGCGGTGTTGTTGGAGAATGTGGCATTGTTAATCATGGTGGAACCGGAGAACTGATAGAACACACCTCCATTGGCAGCACTGTTATCGCTGAACGAGCCACCATTAATAACGAACGTGCCACCATCGTTGACCGCAACCGATCCACCGTTGTCGCTACGCACATGATTATCTTTGTCGTATGTTAACGGGGTTTTGATGTTGTCGAATGTACCGTTGTTGATGACAAGCGTACCGGTATTGCCCGCAGCATCTTTGTTCATCAGGGCGAGCCAGCGCTGGGCGTTCTTGTAGGAGAAGCTGGCATCGTTGGCATCCTTGCCGAGGGTAAGGGTGTGATTGCCGTTTACGATGAAGAGTGCGTCACCGGTGGAGGCGGTCAGCGCCGGGTTCACGCCGTCGTCCGCGGTGAGCGTCACACTGCCGCCGATGGTGACCGGACCGCTGTTGGCCGGGGCGGTGATGGTCTTCGCGATGGTGACGAGGATGCCGTCAGCGGGAACATTGTCGCGGACGCAGCTGACGAGCGTATCCCAGTCGGATACAGCAGCGCAGTCACCGGTTGCGGCGGGCGATACGGCCTGAGGATCGGACTGCTGACCGTCAGCAGCAGTGCCGTCGGACGTGGCGTCATCTGCGTTTGCATTGTCCGTAGCATCGCTCGAATTGCCGGACGTACCGGAATCGGAACCGGAAGCGTTCCCGTCGGCGGTATTGCCGTCAGTGGACGGGGTCGTGGAGTTCGTATCAGTGGTGCCGGGCACTACGGTTGCGGTGCCGTCGGCCTGATCGGCCCACGTACCGGAGCCGTTACCGTTCTGGGACTGTGATGATTGCGTATCGCTGCTTCCGTCACCAGCCGTGTCTTCCGCGGAAGCCGGCATGGAACATACCAGCAGCATCGCCACCGCCGCCAATAGGGCGAGCAACGTCCACGCGATACGGCGGAATCCGGTAGCCTTTGCGTTCTTACCGTGCATACCTCTGGCTAACTTCCTTCTTGTCGATAGTTCCCCTGCAACATCGCACTAAAGAAACCATCGTCTATACCCTTTAACCTCTGAGGGGCCTTCCCCCGCTGCTTTCAGAAATACCCCTCTTGCGCACTCTTGTCAAAGAAAGCGCTTTCGTCAAATTCGAGGTTTATGCAATCCTTTGCATTCGCATCAATTCAGTGCTTTACGCCTTTGTTTACGCGTTAAACAAAGCGATGTTGTTATCAAATTGTTATGCAAATTACAATCTTTTTTCGCATTTCCGTGTTATTTTCGCATTTTTTCGCAGCATCGCACCCCCTTTCTTTACCCTTTATAAAGCGATTTATCAGAGGCATGGACAAAGTAGACAACCTGTAGACAACTCAGGTGCCGGACGGCTCCGCCAACCGCGCATAGTCCAGACATCAGTCATCGCACCACCAAACTTCGGGGATTGCCTTGGAGTAACGTTTGCCCCAGCTACATCGGTACCGACCCATCGTCAACGGCATTGACGGCCACGCAACATCAGCGCCGACCAGGGACCGATTCGAAAACCAATCATCAGGGAAAGTGGACATCATGGCATTGATTCACCGACGTTCCGCGGGGAAGCACACCTCCGTGAAGAGCGTACGTGCGTCGAATGCGGCAAGCCCCCGCCCGACCGGCAGCCGGAGAACCGACCCAGCCAGCCACTCAGCCGTCCGTCCAGCAGACGGCCAGACCACTCACCCAACCGACGAGCAAACCGACGGCAAAACCTTCGTAGCCACGCCGTTCGCCGAGACAATCGACGTTACCGACATCGCAGCCGAACGTCGCCGGCTGCAGCGCAACCTGTTCATCATGCGCGCGATCACCATCATTCTGCTGATCGCCGCAATCAGCGTGGCATGTTTCCCACTGGCACTGCAGTTCGAATCCGACCGCGAACTGGCCGCCACCACAGCCACCACAGCCAAGTCGGTCGCCGGCTGGCCATACCCACAGGCGGAAGACAAGCTCAAAGCCGCGCACGAATACAACGAAAAACTTGCGGCATCCGGCCAACCGGTGCTCGGCGAGGCCGTCGACCCGTTCTCCTCCGAGCAAGGAGGCTCGCGCGCCAGCGGCAAGGATTCAGCCTCCGCCAAAGACAAGGAATACCAGTCGCTGCTCGACACCGGCAACGGCGTGATGGGCACCATCAAAGTACCCAAGCAGTCCATCAACCTGCCGATCTACCACGGCACCTCCGAAGAGGCGCTGGCCTCCGGCGCCGGACATCTGTACGGCTCGTCGCTGCCGGTGGGCGGCACCTCCACACATTCCGTGATCACCGGACACCGCGGTCTGGTGCAGGCGCTGATGTTCACGCGACTCGACGAAGTGCGCAAGGGCGACTTCTTCTACATCGAGATCATGGGCGAGACGCTGGGCTACAAGGTGGACCGCATCTCCGTGATCCTGCCGGACGACACGTCAAAGCTCCGCATCGTGCCGGGCGAAGACCGTGTGACGCTGATGACCTGCACCCCGTACGGCGTGAACACGCATCGACTGCTGATCTCCGGGCATCGCGTCTCGATACCGCTGCCCGCGCCGGAGCCGGCGGACGTCCACGACGGGCGCAACATCGGCATACTGACCACCGCCGTGACGCTACTGGGCGGATGGCTGTTCATCTGGCTGGCCCGACGGCATCAGGTCACGTTGATTATGCGTCACGCCGCGTGGTGGCCGTGGCAGAAACGCCGCGGCATGCGCGCCAACGATACGCTTGGGGCGGCGGCCGAAGCGGCGGCGACCGAGGCGGCTGAACGGACACGGCCCACGCATACAGCGGGCTGTCAAAAAGCCTGATGTTGGCAGGAATATAGGCCATGCCGGTCTGCAGAGATGCTTTCCTTATATTTCATGACCGAACCACGTAACTATGCCGAAAGCAGTTAGGTCGGCGACTAGGCTTCGCGGCGACCGGCGAGGGCGCGGCCGAGCGTGATCTCGTCGGCGTACTCCAGATCGGAGCCCACCGGCAGACCGCTGGCCAGTCGCGTGATCTTAACGCCGGACGGTCGCAACAGCTGGGACAGGTAGCTGGCGGTGGCCTCGCCCTCGATATTCGGGTCGAGCGCCAGAATCACTTCTTTGACCTCATCGGCACCGGTGCTTTCCAGCCGTTTGATGAGACCGGCGATCTTCAGATCCGAAGGCCCGACGTTGGCCATCGGATTGATGGCGCCGCCCAGTACATGGTAGAGGCCGCGGTATTCGCGCGTACGTTCGATGCTCATCACGTCCTTGGGTTCTTCGACCACGCAGATCACCGAGCGGTCGCGCCGCGGGTCGAGGCACACCGGGCATGGGCTCGACTCGCAGACGTTGCCGCAAATATCGCAGAACCGAATCTTCGCCTTGACCTCTTCGATGGCTTCGGCCAGTTCGCGGGCCTCATCTTCCGGCGCGGACAGAATATAGAACGCGATGCGTTGCGCACCTTTCGGCCCGATTCCGGGCAGGTGGCCGAACGCGTCGATCAGCCGCTGAATGGCACCGTCATAGGCCAAGGCCATGGTTTTGCTCCTTACGGAATGTGAAATCTGCGAGGGTTATTGGATTGAATGTCGGGCGCGGAGGCAGGGCGTGAGCGCAGGGCGGATTACCGGTTCCCCGGATCTCTGGCTTTCCAGACTTCCGGTTTCCCGGATCTCCAGATTTACAGCGACTCACTTATAGCGACTTGGAGGTCTGCACGTTGCGCGGGTTCCTCGGGTCGTCGGCGGCGAACTCCTCCACCTTCTTGACCTCGAACATCGCCTTCAAATCGTCCAAGCTCATTGCCGTGGCGTCGCCGAGCGACTGGTCGCTCATCGAGTACTCATCCTCGTCCGGGTCAACCTGCGGCTCGGAAGCGGACTGGGTCGCAGGGCCGGGTTGGATTCCGGCGTTTCCAGCGTTTCCAACGTTGTAGGCAGCCGGCTTAAGGTGCGACTCAAACCCGGAGTGATTCGGGGAACCGTTCGGAGTCTGATTCCACGGATCGTTTGCGGGCGCAGACTGGGCTACGGGAGCCGGCTGGTTCCACGGGTCATCGTTTGGCTCGGGACCGACTGGAGGCATAGGTTGATTCCACGGGTCCGGTTCCTGACCGGGAGTCGGCTGCAGCGTCTGTGGCGTAGGCTGCGACTGGTCCGACTGCTGCGGTTGCACAATCGGACGAGACTGCTGCGGTGCCGGCTGATTCCATGGGTCATCGCCCGCACCAGCAGAAGCGGAAGACACAGGCTGGTTCCACGGGTCGTCGCTCGGTTCGACGGAAACAGGCTGGTTCCACGGGTCATCAGATTGTTTCACGGACTGTTCCACAGCATGTTCCACGGGATGTTTCACAGGCTGCGCGCTGGCGGGCGGCGCGGCGACAGACGACGTGCCAGCGACAGACGACGTGCCAGCGACAGACGATGCGGTAGCAGATGACGAAATCCCCCACGGATCGATGCCGTCGCTTACATCCGGTACCGGCACATGCTTCTTGTGGTGTTCGTGATGATCTTCGGCCGGTGAATCAACTCCGACGGCACCCCCGGCCGTTTCCCCGGCTCGATGGCTTTCGCCGCCGTCCTCCTGGCTCGCGCCGGAAGCCTTCGCGGTTTTCGGCTCGCTGCCGGCACGCACTCCGGCCGCACCGCCAAGACCGCCGCCCAAGCTCGCCGCGGCAAGACCGGCCTTGGCCATCGCGATCTGCTGCTTGACCTTGGCCAGCTGCTCCGGGCTCATTCGCTTGACGGATTCGACCCGCTCGCCGTTGGCCGCCACCACGGTCGGCGCGATGACCGCGTTGGCGCCGAATTCGTTGCGTACGGCATCCATCACTACGGTCGCAGCCTTCTTGCCGCTGTTATCCACGGCCAAGGCGAAGGCATGCTGGCTGAGCGACTGGTCAAACGTCATCGACAGGCACGGCAAGCCCTTACGGTTCGGGCCGAACTTGACGGTAGGCACCTTGTCTCGCGACACATATTCGCGAATGGTTTCCGGCAGCGCGGCAACGACCGCATCCCACTTTTCGTCGACCGATCGGTTATCCGCCACAGGCGCGGTCTGAGGAGCGGGCGTGCTCTGTGGGGCGACAGTCGCCGGTGCAGCCGAGCCGGGGTGACCGGTCGCATCGCCGGCAAATCCGGCGTTGTTCCAATCAACGGAAGCATTATTGGCGGCATGCCCTGCCGCCTGACCGGCGAATGTTCCGGCTGGCTGGGCGGACACCGGCTGGGCGAACGATTGGGTCGCGGGTGCCGTCGCCGGCTGGGCTACGGACGGCGACTGTACGGGAGCTGTCTGCGCCGGTGCCGACTGTGCCGTCTGCTGGTTGCGCGTCGCACCGGAAAAACCACCATGCGAAGCACCGGCGAATCCACCGCGAGAACCGCCCGCGAATCCACCTTGAGCGTTACGACCAGCGGCATCCGCCGATCCGGACGGGCCAGCGGCAGCACCAACGTTACGCACCGGCGCACCGGCAGCGGCACCGGCAGCCTCCGGAACACCGACGGCGAATCCGGATTCGCTACCGGCCAACAGTCGTGCCGCCAACAATTCCAGACGCATACGCGGCGAAATCGCACCCGTCATCGAGCCCAACGTGGCGTTGATGATCTCGGCCATACCGGTGAGCGCACCCAAACCCAACGCACCCGCCTGACGATGCAAATCGGCCATATCCTCAGCCTCAGCCGTGTCGGACAGCACGGATTCCGCGCGGTCGCCGGCCAACGTGAGCACCAGCAGATCGCGGACGCGAGCCAGCAGATCCTCGACGAATCGGCGCGGGTCGAAACCGCCGACGACCACTTTCTGAATCACGCCGTACAACGCTTCGCCGTTATGCGCGATCACGGCGTCAACGGCCTCGCCGATCAGCGCTTCCGGCGTGAAGCCGAGCAGCGCGACGGCCGCATCATGGGTGATGACACCCTCCACGGAACCGACCATCAGCTGATCGAGCACCGACAGCGTATCTCGCATGGAACCGCCGCCGGCGCGCATGGCCAGCTTCAGCACGCCCGGCTCCGGCTTGATGCCCTCCTTGGCGCAAATCTGCTCCAGATACGGGCCCATGACCTCCTGCGGCACCAAGCGGAATGGATAGTGATGAGTGCGGGAACGAATGGTGCCGATCACCTTGTCCGGCTCGGTGGTGGCGAAGATGAACATCACATGCTCGGGCGGCTCCTCAACGATTTTGAGCAGCGCGTTGAAGCCCTGCTGCGTGACCATGTGAGCCTCGTCGAGGATGAAAATCTTGTAGCGGTCACGGGCGGGGGCGAATCCGGCGCGTTCGCGCAGTTCGCGAGCGTCGTCCACACCGTTATGGCTGGCGGCGTCGATCTCCACCACGTCGATGGAGCCGGGACCGCCGGTGGCCAGATCCTTGCAGCTTTCGCATTCGCCGCAGGGATGCGAGGTGGGGCCTTTGGCACAGTTGACGCAGCGGGCGAGAATACGCGCCGAGCTGGTTTTGCCGCAGCCACGCGGGCCGGAGAACAGATAGGCATGCGTGAGCTTGCCTTCGTCAAGCGCGCGCATCAGCGGGACCGTGACCTGGTCCTGGCCGATTACGCCTTCGAAGGTGTCCGGACGATAGCGACGATACAGTGCAAGTGCCATAGCTACTAACCTACCTTGCCCTCACTAACATTCGCGATGCGCGGGAGTCTTTGGTTTGATTTGGTTGGTCTGGTTCGTTGGTTTGGGTGTTGGTTTGGGTGTTGGCTTGGGTGGGCTGATTTGGCGGACTGTTCTGGCTCGTTGGTCCGGCGCGTCACTCTGGCGTGCGATGCGAGCGACGCAATGCGCACAACATGCGCAATCACCACGACTTCCACAAGTATTAACATAGTGTCAACAATGGTTGTTGTCAGGAGGGCCTCATGGCGGAGTACGTCGCGACAAACGAGAATCAAAACGTGAAGCGCGGCGATGCCCGACGCAGGGCCATCATCACCGCCGCACGAAGCATCTGCTTGGAGAAAGGCTTCTCCAAGATCACCGTTTCCGACATTGCCGACAAGGCGGGCATGACGCGCTCGTTGTTCTACCACTATTTTGAAGACAAGGATTCCGTGGCGAACGCCGTGTTGGATGACGTCATCAACGAGATCCTCACCAAGCTCGAACAGTGGAACGCAGCACGCGAGACCGGCAATGTGAACAAGGCGCTTGACGATATCGTTCTCGTGCTTCGCTCGCTGATCGCGGACGAAAGCCCGTTCTCGAACAAGATGATTCAGGACGGCAACGCCGAACTGTACATCAAGTTCATCGACCGCGCGGCGGACCGCATCGCCGACTACATCGCCCAAACCACCGTACGCGACTTCGAGCAGATGCACGGACTGCCGATCACCAACGTTCATGAAACGTTCTTCACGCTGATCATCGGCCTGATCTCGCTGATTCGTTCGCATCCCGACGTCAGCGATTGCACCATCAAGCAGGTGATGGCGCAGACGCTGCACATCGAAAGCTACATCGTCTGAGTCGCCTGAGTCGTCTGAGAGCGGCTATCCACCGTTTCAGGCGCACGGCCGTCACGCACGATGGCATTCCATGTCCGTTGCGAATCGTCTACGCCCTGCGCGGCCACTGCCGGCGGCACCAGCACACGCAAGGCGCGGTTCTCGGTCGTAATCCGCACCGGCAGACGACCGATGTATTCGCCATCGGCCATCAGCACCGGCGGCTCAGCACCGTCATTCGTCCGAGTGATCTCGATCTCGCGCACACGTTCCCATCCGAATACCTTTGAAGCCAGCAGACGACCGTTATATGCGTTCGCGATGGCTTGCACACACTCGCCGAAATTGGGCACGTGGTCCATCCACACCAAGTCCAGCTCGCCGTCCGAGAAGCACGAGTATGGCGAGACCTCGATACCGCCGCCGATATGCCGCGAATTGGCAACCGTCAGCAGTGGCGAGATGATGTCTCGCTCATCCGTGGAGCCGTCCGCCATCGTGGCCTTGATGTGGTACCCGTACCGCTTCATATGCGTTAGCTCCACAAGCACCGCCGCGAAATAACGCACGGAACCGTTCGGCAGATGCGAATGATTGGCCCGGTCGTTGATGCTCGCGTCAATGCCACAAGACAACATGCCCGCGTAATACCGGTCTATGGGGTCAACCGCATAGCCTCCCGGCAGCGAAGTCACTCGACCCATATCCACATCGATGTGCGAGCCACGCACGATGGCACCCACAATGCCTTCCACCGCGGTCTCCACACGGTTCACCGGCAGTTTCAGGCCGCGTGCGAAATCATTGCCCGAACCGATGGCGACTATGCCCAACGGCTTGCCGCTGCATCCTACGGCATTCGCTCCAAGCGCAATCATGCCGTCGCCGCCGACCACCACCAGATAGTCATATTCGTGGGCATGTTCGCGCGCCCGTTGCAGGGAATCGTCAAAACTGGTGCCAGTGAGGTCCATAACCGTGAAGTCATGGATGCGCCCGGCTTCCTCCAATAGCCTGAGCACCTCGGCATCGATTTTGGCACCGCGGCCTTTGTCTGAGATGGGGTTGCCCACCATAGCTACGACCCGACGGCGTTCATTACGTTCACTCATGCCTTCACCTTAGCGAATAACCGCCATGGACCGCCAGAGGCCAGTATTAGCTACTCATAGGCCGCTCCTCACACGAGACCGGTCCGGCGCGCGACGACTGTTCAATCTGCGGTACGAACGGAACCATGGTAGACACGGCGACGGTCACCAGCACGTCTTCGTCGTTCAGCGAACAGGCGGTCAGACGCACGCCATTGACATCGGCCTGATCGTGCGCCAGCGCGCACGGGTCGGACTCTGCCCACCACAAGGCATACGCGGATTGAAAGGCGATGAGATCAGCCATCGAACGCGCCTTGTGCTGGCATATCAGCAGATTGCCCGCGCAAGCCGCCACCGCGAGCGCCACCGCGACCACCATGACCAGCATGGCACCCGCCATCGTGCCCGACCCTTCTTCGAGACGTGACCTCATCACCTGCATCCCCTTACCATTACCGCTACTGCCTCATCGCGGCAGCTTCACCACTGACTTTCACCGGCGTAAGCCCGAGCGGCCCCGGCAGGACCGGGCATTCAGCGATAACCCGCACCGACCGGCTCCCCCACTCGACGTTCAGACTCACTTCCGTGCCAGCAACATGCGACGCCACTGCTGCGGCATCACCGTGCGTTCCGCCTCCCCCGCCGGAATCTGCACCAGACTCTGCACCAAAACCTGCACCAGAATCTGGCAGAGCATCAGACACCACCAGTTCTCGGGCGGCTGCGGCTGCCGCACTTTGGCAATCCATAGACACGACCACCACCCGGCATAAAGCCAGAATCAATCCAGCGATGGCTACCACGCTCGGTAGCACCAAAGCGAACTCTGCGGTGGCGGACCCCCGTTCGAATCCCGGCGGCAATCTGGCCAACCACTGTCGAAAACATCGGTATGTCATATGATCACCCAACGTTCAGCGCACGCTTGACGAGATTCGTCAGCAATGTTTTGATGGCATCCGACTTCAGTACGGCGATCAGCACTGCGGCAAAACCGGTAGCGGCCACCAATACCACCGCATATTCGGCTGTGGCCGCACCTTCTTCCGGCTCGGCCATCAGCAGACGCATTCGGGCGTCCAGGAGGCATAGGCGCTCGCTGGCCGCCGCTTTGCATTCGGCGAGACGCGACTGCAAGCGCGGAATGACCGCGGCATGATTTCCGACGGTGAGTGGTATGAGATCGCTCATCGGCGTTCCTTTCTTTCATTGCGGAGCCTGACGCGGCGTCGCGTCTGCTCCGTTTGGCGAATGTGATGCCCCGCGCGAGGTACTTCCACTGTGCGGCATTGCGTCTGCGAAAGCTAGTGAAAACGAGGTATGTGGTTCTAGCTTCCCGGTTATCCACACCCCGGCGTGTCATCCACAACAAATGTGGATAACCATGGGCAACAATTTGGTTGGGTCATCGATCCGGCAGAAAAGGCAGAAGACCGGACGATAAAAAACCGAGCGAGAGCACTAAGATGGCAGGCCCAGCCGCATCCGTTTCAATCGCTAATCACTCAAATCAAAGAACGTTTGTTTATTTCTGTATTTCAAGATGTATTTCAGCGTAATTTTGTTCGTTCTGAAGCCTTATACCCGCGAATGAGACTCTTCGCGGTTTTCGCTGAATACAGATCATCATGCGTTCCCGTACGAGTGAGCACGAGCACTAATATATTTACAGGTACTATGTTCGTCGTGTCGCGGGACATTACGCAAGACCGGCTCCTACACCATGAAGGAAATGATGGAGGGGATTACGCCGATGCAGACGAATGCCGGAAGGAAACACAGGCCCGTAGGCATAAGGAGACGTATGGCGAGCTTAGCGGTGCCGCGTTCTATGCGTGCGCGTTCGTCGCGGCTCAATTGCTCCACCGCCGCCTCAATACGGGCCGCGGGAGCGTCACCGTGCATCCAAGAGGATTCCAGAGCATCGCAAACCAAGCGCAACGCCAGCTCTGTGTGAGATGTCCCCGCATAGGGACGCCCCGGATCAGACAACTCCTTGCTGCCCGGCTCTTTCACGCCGGCGAGCGCGACTTTCCACGCATCATGCCAAGAGGCACCGGCATTCAACAACTCCCCGACCCGCGCCAGACCACCGCCGCAAGCACCTTTCGCAACAGTGCCCACGGCCTCCAAGGCACCGGGAATCGAAGCCCCTTGATGCAAAGCCGCCTGCAGCATATGCAAGATCAGCATGGTGCCAGATGCGCCGACGTCGTATGCCGATGCCGATCGAACCGCTGACTTCGGCAGACGGGTATCATTCGCCGGTTTCGCGGCATATAGCCATGCCGCAACCGCCGCACACCAAGATGTCACGTGCATTGCCGAATCTATTGCCATTAGGCTCATGGCGCACCTCACCCCTCTACGGTTTTAAGCAATGCACGCATCCAAAACAGACCCAAGACATAGCAGCAGGAGCCCAACAACAGGCACAACAGACCTTGCCTTGAACCGAACAGGAACGAAAGCGGTCTGGCACCCATCAATTCGCCGAGCGCTACCGTGATGGCCGGCAGCGCGGTCAGCAATCCGACCGTGGCCTTGGGCACAGCCATCGCTTGCGCACGCAAATCATGCAGGAGACGCATCTGGCTCCAGGCTTCAAGCACTGCCTGCAAGCAGGGCACAGCCCGGCATCCCAGTCTCTCGCTGAGTGCTATCGCGCCCGCCACTCCGGCAGCCACCTGCGCGCACTGCGGCGCGGTCTCATCCGGCAACCGACGGGCCTCAAACAACGTACGCAATCTCGGCTCGGATATGCGGCGCACGGCGCTCGGACGCAACCCTTGCTCCATGAATGCCTCCATCGCGGTACCGCCACCGTTCATTCGTGCGATGACGGCAGCGATCACCTGTGCGACGCCCACGCGCGACATGCATGAGTCAAGCGCGTCCGAACGTGCGCCCGAACGCAGCGGCCCATCCCGCGCACGATGCCGCACAACATGCCGCACACTCCCCGCCGAGTCACCCGACAATGCCTCCGTATGCGCGGACCGCGACTTCCCAGTCCACTTTGACGAAGTCACGCGCAATCGTGCGGCACTGTTTTCGGAGCCGGAACCACGGCGAGGCCATATCAGCATCGCAAGCGCCATCAATATAGCGCACCAGACAATTGCTATCGTCATAGGCTCCACTCCTTACGAAAATCAGCCCAATTCGACGCATAACGCGGCTCATGCACTCCATCCCACATCGCCAACGTTTCGCCCATCAGGCCATCGGAGAATCCGCCGGCGGGAAGCCGCGCATGCACGTCCGGCTTCGCACGCAGACGCCCGATTTGCGTAATACAACGACGTCCACGAATACGTTCCACGTGCAACACCACGTCGAACGCGCCTTCCGCGAGCGCCGCCAACGCTTGAGGCGAGACTCCGGCAAGCAGCCCCAAGGCGATCAATCGTGCCGGCACACGGCGTACATCGTCCGCATGCAAGGTGGTCATGCCGCCGTGATGCCCGGAGTTGAACGCACGCAGCAGATCCACCACTTCCTCCCCTCGGCACTCCCCCAACACCACGCGATCGGGACGCATACGCAACGTGGCCTTCACCAAATCAGTAAGCCCTACCGCGCCCGCACCTTCCACATTGGCGGCGCGAGCCACCAGCGAGACATGATTGGCGTGGCCGAAATCGCCGAGCTCACGCACTTCCTCCACCGTGATGATGCGTTCCCGGTCATCGCATTGGCCAAGCAACGCTTTAATCAATGTGGTTTTACCTGCTCCGGTACCTCCGGTGACCAATACCGTGGCACGACGGGCCACCAAACCGGTAATCAACGGAAACCATCCAGCCGGAAACAGTCCAGCCTGACTCAGCATGGACAGCGTCATGACTTCCTGTTTTGGGAATCGTATGGATATCGCGGCACCCTGCGGCACCAGCGGCGCAATCACCGCATGCACACGTACGCCTTGCGCATTGGCCGCGTCGGCTATGGGACTGGCATCATCCAGACGACATCCTAATTGCGCACACAGCTGGACCGCATATTCCCGAACGACCTGCGCACTGCGAAACGGCACCTGCAGCACATGCTCGCGCATCCCCGTACCACGATCCGCCCATACCCGACCATCGCACGTCACCGCTACATCGGTCACCTGCGGATCTTGTGCCAATTCGCGCAGCAAACCGAACGCCACGCCCCGCCACACGCGCTTGCGATCACGGCCGCGCACCACCTCACCGGCCATCGCTCCAAGCGCCTTCATCATCCCAAGCGCCACCACTCTCACGGACACCATTGCCGCCGAGTCCACGACCACGACTGGCACCATTGCCGCGGCCACGAGACCTCGGATGTACGGCACGCTCCACCAAATCAGCCAAAGCATCCACCGTCTTACGGCTTCCCTTCGGCACCGTACGAATGCCCAATCCTTCCAGCACATCACCGCACAAAGTCACACTTGGTCGTACCGGACCCAATACCGCCGCCGCAAGATAATCCTCGGCCTCGCCGATGCCCACATTGCCCCGGCCGCGCGGTGCCCCTCGCGGCTCAATCCCCACCACATCCGGTGTTGCGCATTTCCACGCCACCAATCGATTCCTGTGCGCCTTGGCCCGCGCCAAACCAAGTACCGACAATTCCACGACCATAAGTTGCGCAGCGTCACGCAACTCAGGAATCGCTTCCACCAACTCGCCTTGCCCTGCGTCCACAATCACCACATCATTCGTTTGCGCCAGCGCGCGCAAGGCCGCCTGCACTTCCCACCATTCGGGAGTTTGCCCATCCCACGGGTGGTATGGCAGCACACGCACACCCTCCCATGCGGTCAGCTCGTAATGCAGCGCCTCGCCCTCGATCTGGCCGAGCGGAGCTTCGACCTCATTGAATCGCAAACCCGGTTCGCGCTCTACGCCCAGCAGCAGGTCTAAGCATCCCGAAGTGAAATCGACATCCACCAGCGCGCATCGCAATCCACGATTGGCGAGCTCCCACGAGAGCATGGCCGCAAGCACGCTCGATCCCACACCTGCGTGGCCGGCGGTCATCGTCACGATATTGTGCAATGCCGTATCCGTGGCGGGCAAGGTCTCCGGCGCTGTATTAGACCGCTTTCGTTTGCCCGAGGCTGCCGGCTTGGGTGGCGGCGTGTAGTAGCGCGGGACTGCGGCGGCAATGTCCGGAGGCCTGATGGCGGAGGCTGCGGCGGCATCATCATCCGGCAGCGGAACATCAAGCGGCGGCGCGAAGGACACCGCGGCTCGTGAATCCCGCGAGCGCTGCATTGCGCGCGAACGAGAAGAAGTATTGCTGTTGTTGTTCATACGCCGATTGAATCGTATCGGCGAAGTGCTCTGCAACCTGAAACGACCTATGTGGTTCCAGCTTGCCAGTTATGCACATGCCGGCGTGTCATCCACAACAAATGTGGATAACCACGCCGGCATGTTGTTGGTTTGCCGGTCGGTCAGCGTCAGTCGATCAGCGCCAGTTGGCGAGCGCTAGTCGGCCCACGTCAGCCAGCCAACCGGCCAGCCAGTCGGCCCATGTCGGTCGGTCAGCGGATAGCCAGTCAACCGGCCGTCCAGCGTCAGTAGCCAGTCAGTCAACCCAGCCAATCGCCCAGTAAACCAGCCGACCAGCAGAGTCCCCCCTAAGTCGCTGTGGACCGTACGACTACTTCTCCAGATGCTCGATACCATCCTCCATGGCATCCAGTTGGGAATCAGTCACCTTGGCGGGCTTCTTCTTGCCGAACTTGGCCTTGAACAGACCGACGATCGTCGGCGTCAGCGAGACCAACAGAATCAGCACAATCACCAGTTCGAAATGGTCCTGCACAGCCGGAATATTGCCGAAGAAGTAGCCCAGCAGCGTGAACAGCGTGGACCAAGTGAGACCACCGAGCACCGAGAAGGGCGTGAAACGGCTCCAACGCATGCCGGAAATACCGGAGATGAACGGCATGAACGTACGGATGAACGGGAAGAAACGGCCCAAGAACACTGCCAGCGGACCCCACTTCTCGATCATGCCCTCAGTTTTGGCGATACGCTCAGGAGTCATGGCCTTCACCTTGCCGGACTGGATGATGCGGCGGCCAAAGAAATGACCGATGAAGTAGTTGCACTGATCACCGATAATCGGCGCGCACCAAACAACCGGCAACAGCCAGAACAGCGGCAGTGCAGCCTTGCCGGTCGCCGCATCCGGAGCGGCGAACACACCAGCGGCGAACAGCAATGAGTCGCCAGGGAGGAACGGGAAGAACACCACGCCCGTTTCGATGAAAACGATAAGGAAAATGAAGCCGAGAGTCGGTGCCACACCCATGGCAATCCAGCCGGCAATCGCGGCGCGCGGATCCTTCAGCAGTTCAAGAATAAAGTTGATAAAGCCCATCTGATTCCTGGAATTCCTATGAGTCGAAGTCGGTCATGCACCACCACTCGTCCCGTTCTCGCCGAACGCTGCGGCGGGCGGGCGGGCGCGCGGCACACGTATGGAAACCGCCCACTACCCTACCAGCGGGGCTTATACAAGTGACAGCATAGACCAACAGGTCAGAGAAATCTGCACAATTATTGGGCACGGTCTGCCTGTGACCATGCACGTCGGTTGACATGCACGTCGGTTGACATGCACGTCGGTTGACTCGCGTGAGTCAACCCGCGCCAATCAAATGATTCCGGCCCACCAGCATCAATAGATCGTTGCGCAGTAATCAGAATTCACTGTTGCCCGACACCAATCGGCGTTCATCGAATAGCAGCGGACAAACAGCCAAACAAAAAACGTCAAGCAATCAGCCAAACAGCCAATTACCTGACGTTCACAACTACAGACACCAATCAGCGTCGTTACTCACCGAGACGCTGACGCACGAAAGCATCAAGCGCGGCGGCGTCGATGCCGTCATACGAATCGATGGACGCGAACTGGCCGAGGCCGGTCGTATCAGTACGGATCCATCCGGTCTGCGCAATCAACGTGGCGCCGGAAGCGGCACCAGCCTGAAGCCCCACCGAGGAATCCTCCAGAACCACGCACTTGGCCATGTCTTCAGGCGCGATGCCGAGCTTTGCGGCAGCTGCTAAGTACGGCGCAGGATTCGGCTTGTGCTCAAACGGATCATCACCGCACACGTAGCCGACGAGCAAACCATCCGCTTGCTTCATGATGTTCTCCGCCATGCGCCGGGGCGAAGTGGTGACCAGCATCGAGGGGATGCCGGCCTCCTTGAGGGAGCGCAGCACCTCTTGCACACCGGGAATCCACGGCAGACGCGTCACCTCGGCGTTGAACACGTAATCCTTGAGCTGCTTGTCGATCTCCTCGACGCTCAGTTTGCAGCCGCGCTCGATCATGTGTCGCGCCACGCTGGGCACCGGCGTACCGGAGCACTGCCAACCGAGGTCCTCATTCCATTCGCCGCCATTGGCATGGGCGATTTCAATTTCGCCGTCGTGCCACAGCGGCTCCGAATCGATAAGCGTTCCATCCAGATCCCAGAACACGGCCTTAAGCAGCATGGTTCTTCTCCATTCGTAGTTGAGCAACGGCCATTTCAACCACTTCTATATCATCAACTCCGTGAGACAGCGGTGGCTATCGTTCTGCCGGTCGTGTCGGAGGCGGCGAGCAACGCGCGTTGGGGTCGAGAATATGTATTGAGACATGACTAACGAGATAAATCGGCAGCAATTCGACAGCAACTCGGCAGCAACTCGCTTACAAGGGGCTGATTGGGAGGTTGGGAGAGATCTATCTGCTTTACAAGGGGCTGCTCGACAAGTACAGCCGACCCCAAAACGGCCATATTGCGTTGACATGAGACCCTTAATAGAGCTGGATGCATGAGGTACCAGCCCCTTGTAACGCAGATAGAGGTTCCCAGATACGGGAATCAGCCCCTTGTAACCGAATTACCCCAGTTATAGACACCAACCACAATCAGCGCCGAAAGCAACGGCCATCTCACCACTCTTCGCGAAAATGTACCACTGAGACGAAGTCAGAGAGACATATTCGCGAAAGGGTGGGTAGAGCACGCACCAGACACGCTGAGGGCGCTCACGGACATGAAGACATGAGAAGCGATCGCCGTCCCAAAGAGTCAACCTCCAAGAGCTCGTCATCCTTCGCGAAAATGTACCACTGAGATGAAATCAGAGAGACATATTCGCGAAGGCGGTACATACCACCAATGGGTATGGGTATGGGTATGGGTATGGAGAACCCTTATGAAACACACCGTTCCTCGCGAAAATGTACCACTGAGACGAGGGAAGAGAGACATATTCGCGAAAAAGAGATGAAATGAAAGGAGATGAAATGAGGATGCGGAAGACGGCCATCGGTCCGGCGAGGATGCCAAGTCGCAAAGCCCAAGTTGCAAAACCCAAGGCACAAAACCCAAGGCACAAAACCCAAATCGCAAAACCCAAATCGCAAAACCCAAGTTGCAAAACCCAAGGCACAAAACCCTTGGTGCCAGCAGCACCGAGGGTTTTACTCTTACCAGCCGCGGAGGGGCATCACCAGCCCCAGAGGACCATGGATTTGGAGTCGTCGATATACGGGGAGATGCCGTCGGAACGAGAGGTGCCATCGGTGGAGCCGGCACCCGCGCCCGACGCGCCCGACGCGCCAGCGCCAGTCACACCGGAAGCGGTGAAACGGCCGGGAAGTTCTCGAACTTCCCGATGGATGGCATTGCGCCACAGACGAGCACGATTAGAGCGCTGCACCTCTACGATGTTGCCGTCACGACCAGCGGCGAAAACGCTATCCTCGCCAGCCGACTGCATACGCTTGACCTCGCGGCGCAATTGGCGATTCTCCTCTTCGAGCTCCAAAATGCGTGCGATGCCAGAAAGATTGATGCCCTCATCCTGACTCAAACGCTGAGCACGAGCCAATCGGGCGATATCGCGCAAACAATAGCGGCGGGCGCCGCCATCAGTGCGCTGCGGGCGAATCAGCCCCAAACGGTCATATTGACGTAGCGTCTGAGGATGCATATTGGCCAGCTCGGCCGTTTGCCCGACGGTAAAAATAGGCAGTTCGATGTCGAAACCAACCTCGTCGGCTCCGTCCAGATCGGCACGCCCCAAAACGATTGCGGTGGCGCACATGGCGTACAACTGTCGCATCTGATTGGCTCCTCTGGCCATCATGCGCCTCCTATACAAACTGTGAATCTTTGCATCGGCGATCCACTCGAACCGCTGAACATGAACAACGGGATTCCGGCAAACTCACCGCCGCTGGCCAAACCGCTAATAGATAAAATCTAACGGACGGAACACCAACGAACGATTCACTACCAATCCTCCAACAGTCAAGCCAGCAACCAAACCGCTAAGGAACGAACCTTACATACATGAACCAAGCACACTCCAAACGGTCGAGTCAACGACAAGAACCGGCGGACGGACCACCAGCCAAACCGCTACAGGATCAACCTCAAATCCACGAACTGTAATCCACAACGGTCGAACCGACAATAGCTGGAACATCAAATGACCGGACCACTGGCGGACGAGTTGGCGGTCGAGCCGCAACCGCTAAGTCAGCGCGGCCGACCGCCAACACTCAATCCGCCAACACTCGATACGCCAGGACCCGACCGCCAACGCTCAATACGCCAGAACCCAATCCGTCACCGGCTCAGATAGTCGCCGGCTTTGGCGTCGAACTCCTTGGCAACATGCTTGACCGTCAGCCCCGGCTTGGCCGGAACCATAATCTGCACACGGCCGATCAGATCGCCCGCCGCATTGCCATGCTTGACACCCAATCCGGACAGCTTGATCTCCGCGCCCGAACTGGAACCGGCCGGCACCTTGAACGTAACCGGATTGCCGTCGATATCCTTGGCTTCGACCTTGCCGCCGGCCACGGCCTCGCCCACGGTAACAGGCAAGTCCATAACCAGATCATGACCGCGCATCGAGAAAGTCGGATCGTCCTTCACGGTGACATGCAGATACAAGTCACCGGACGCACCGCCATTCAAACCCGGCTTGCCCTTGCCCGACAGCTTGATCTTCTGGCCATCCTTGACGCCGGCGGGCACATGGGCCTTGAACTTCTTGCCGTCCACCGACAGCGACACGGTCGCGCCCTTCACCGCCTGACGCAACGTCAGGCTGATCTTGGAGTTGCGATCCTCGCCACGCTCCGGACGCGGTGCCTCCTCATAACCGTACGAGCCGCCGGGATTGCCATACGCCCCGCCGCCATACTGCGCGCCGGACGGACCACCGGCACCACCGAACATGGAGAAGATGTCGTTGATGTTGGGGCCGCCGTTGCCGCCGGATGTGGAGAAACGAATGCGCGAGCCATTGCCGCCCATGCCGGAGCCCGCCCCGAACATGGAACCGAAAATGTCGGAGAAACCGGAAGCATCAAAACCGCCGGAACCGGAACCGCCGGCGAAGCGAGCGCCGCCCATGCCGAACTGACGGATCGCATCGTACTTCTGGCGATCCTCCTTCTTGCTCAGCACGTCATAAGCTTCCGAGATGTCCTTGAACTTCTCCTCGGCTTCCTTGGTCTTGTTGACGTCCGGATGGTATTTGCGCGCCAGCTTGCGGTACGCTTTCTTGATTTCGTCGTCCGAAGCGTCCTTGGAGACACCAAGGACCTTGTAGAAATCCTTGCTGAGCCATTCGTTCTCAGCCATTCATGTCTCCTTTCGTTATATGTAAAAGTCTGTGTGATTGGTCGGTAACTTCTCAAGAGTTGAAGTGTCGACCGTTAATAATGGAACGTTGTTTCAGCGTGGGGCCGCGGGTTCAGTGCGGTGACCGCGGGGAGTCGGGATATGCGTTGCTCGACACGCTCAAGGCCGTTTGGCCAAGCTTACAGTCGAGCAACGCATATCCCGACTCCCCGCTCTGTGCAATGACCAACGTACGTTGGGCGCAACGCATGCCATCGCCCCACGCTTCACTTGGTGATTAACTTACGTCTGCGTTCGCTACACGTAAGCCCGAAAAACGTTGCGCTCAATGTGTCAGCGAATTTCGGAAAGGCCCTCTTTTTTAAAAGCGGGGATTAGTTTTGCGGGGAGGCCACTACCACTCGGGCGGCGCGGATTACGCGATCGCCGATGCGGTAGCCGGCTTCGACCACGGTATCGACCGTTTCCTTGTCGGCATCCGCGTCCGGCTTGTGCAGGATCGCGTCATGCTTGGTGGGGTCGAATTCCTCGCCCTTTTCGCCGAACTTCTCCACGCCGAACTTCTCGAAGGCCTTGTCGATTTTCGCGGCGACAGCCTTGAACGAGTCGTCCATTTCGCTGTGTTCGCGGATACGATCGATATCGTCCAGAGCCGGCAGCAGCGCGGTCAGCACGTCGATGATGCCATGCTGACGGAAACGCTCCTGCTCGCGGGTGGCGCGATTGCGGTAGTTGATGAACTCCGCACGCTCACGCTGCAGAGCCTCAAGGTATTCAGCGGCTTCCTTCTTGGCCTTGCCCAGCGGGGTCAAGGTGTCGTCGGAAGCGGTGTCGTCGGAAGCATCAGCCGAACCGTCGCCCGCCGGCTTCTCGCCGTCAGCCGCAGACTTCGCAGCGCCGGCATCGGACTTCGCGCCCTCAGCCTTGGCCGAATCGTCAGCCGCGTCAGCCGCGCCAGCCGCGTCAGCCGCCGGCTTCTCGCCAGCACCAGCAGCGCCGGAAGTATCCGAACCGCCCTGAGAGGAGGCCGTGCCGGCCGCAGAGGACTGGGCGTTGGCCAAGTCGTCTGCGTCCGGCAGGTCGTTCAGATAATCGTCCTTATTGAACTCGGACATCACTTGTTGCCCTTGTCGTCATCGTCGTCCACAACCTCGGCCTCGACGGTGTCGTCGTCAGCGGAGGAAGCGGAACCAGCGGAAGCGCCAGCACCAGCAGCGCCAGCCGCACCGGCGGCGCCCTCAGCGCCCTGCTGGGCGTAGAGCACCTGACCGATCTTCTGGGCGGCGGTCATCAGCTCGGTCTGAGCGGTCTTGACCTTCTCGGTGTCCTCGCCCTTCAGGGATTCCTTCAGAGCGTTGACCTTCTCGGTGACTTCCTTGACGATGTCGTCGGAGAGCTTGTCCTTGTTGTCGTTGACGAGCTTCTCGGTGCTGTAGGCGAAGGCCTCGGCCTGGTTACGGGTCTCGGCGTCTTCCTTACGCTTCTTATCCTCAGCCTCGTGAGCCTCGGCTTCCTTGACCATACGATCGATCTCGTCCTTCGGCAGGCCGGAACCACCGGTGATGGTCATGGACTGTTCCTTGCCGGTGCCCTTGTCCTTGGCGGACACGTGCACGATGCCGTTGGCGTCGATGTCGAAGGTGACCTCGATCTGCGGGACGCCACGCGGAGCCGGAGCGATGCCGGTCAGCTCGAAGGTGCCCAGCGGCTTGTTGTCGCGAGCAAACTCACGCTCACCCTGATAGACCTGAATCAGCACGGACGGCTGGTTGTCTTCAGCGGTGGAGAAGACCTCGGAGCGCTTGGTAGGAATAGCTGTGTTGCGGTCGATGAGCTTGGTCATGATGCCGCCCTTGGTCTCGATACCGAGGGAAAGCGGGGTCACATCAATGAGCAGCACGTCCTTGCGGTCGCCCTTGATGACGCCGGACTGCACGGCAGCGCCGACAGCCACAACCTCATCCGGGTTCACGGACTGGTTGGCTTCCTTACCGCCGGTGAGCTCCTTGACGAGCTCCTTGACGGCGGGCATACGGGTGGAACCGCCGACGAGCACCACGTGGTCGATGTCGGACACGGAGATGCCGGCGTCGTGCAGCACGTTGTTGAACGGGGTGCGGCAACGGCCGAGCAGATCGGAGGTCATTTCCTCGAAGTGGGCACGGGTCAGGGTCTCATCCAGATGGACCGGGGTGCCGTCAGGGGTCATGGCCAGATACTGCATGGAAATGCTGGTGGAGGTGGAGGAGGAAAGCTCCTTCTTCGCCTGCTCAGCGGCTTCCTTCAGACGCTGCAGAGCGATCTTGTCCTTGCTCAGGTCAACGCCGTACTTGTTCTTGACTTCGGAGACCAGCCAATCGATGATCTTCTGATCCCAATCGTCGCCGCCGAGGTGGTTATCGCCGTTGGTGGCCTGAACCTGAATGGTGGAGAAGCCGTCCTCATCCTTGCCGATCTCCAGCAGGGAGACATCGAAGGTGCCACCGCCGAGGTCGAAGACCAGGATGCGCTCGTCTTCCTTGCCCTTCTCAAGGCCGTAGGCCAGAGCGGCCGCGGTCGGCTCGTTGATGATACGCAGGACGTTCAGGCCTGCGATCTTGCCGGCGTCCTTGGTGGCCTGACGCTGGGCGTCGTTGAAGTATGCCGGGCAGGTGATCACGGCGTCGGTGACGGGCTCGCCGAGGTAGGCCTCAGCGTCGCGCTTCAGCTTCATCAGGATCTGTGCGGAGATCTCCTGCGGGGTCCACTTCTTGCCGTCGATCTCGACGGTCCAATCAGTGCCCATGTGACGCTTGACAGAAGAAATGGTGCGGTCAACGTTGGTCACAGCCTGACGCTTGGCCACTTCGCCGACGAGAATCTCGCCGGACTTGGAGAATGCCACCACGGACGGCGTGGTGCGGGCACCCTCAGCGTTGACGATAACGGTGGGCTCGCCGCCCTCCAGCGTTGCGATGCAGGAATTCGTAGTACCCAGATCGATACCAACTGCACGTGCCATAATGTGTGCTCCTTTTGTTTGTTATTCGTTCTTACGTTCTTCGCCCAAGTTCCTCGGGAATCCGTTGCGGATTCCTTGGCAGGTTCTCGGACCTTCCAAAACTTGAGCCTACACCACTCAACTTCCCGGACGCAAGTTCTATTCCCAAATTCCCCACAAAAAGTTGAGCGTGTCTCACTCAAGTTTTGCGAACGACTTCCGCACACGACCGGCGGCGACGACCAGCAGTATCGCGCCGGCCAGCACCAGCACCGACAATCCCGCGGAATGATTGGCCTCGTCGATCGCCTCGACCATCTCCTCGTCCATCACGATCTGCGCATGATCCGCAGGTTGCGCACCCACCATCGCCGCCGCGCTGGAGACGAACCAATCCGGGTCGGCCGGGTCGGTCCGCCGGCCGGCAGAAGCACCGCCAGAAACACCGCCCGCACTTCCCGAACGCTCCGCGCCCACGTGGATGGCGACCGCCGAACCGGCAGGCAACGTGGCCTCGAACGTGCCGTCCGACCTGACGGAAACCGCGGCGGAACAGTCGCCTGTGGCGTACACGTTGCAGTACACGCCGGCCGGCAGCGAAGTCGCGAACGTACGTGTGACCGATTCGTCGCTGTTGTTGATCGCCAGATACCCCACGCCTGAGCCGGCCTTGCCCGCCGCGGCCCGATCGCCGGCAGCCGCACCGTCAGAGCCGTCAGCATCACCGGAATCATCCGCAACCGCACCTCGCCCGAAACCGACCACGTTTTCGCCGTATTCCGCCCAATCCGTGACTTCGCTGCCGGCAACCGCGTTGTGGAAGCCGATCATGCCGCGGATGGCGGTCCAGCGTTGCGCACACTGCCAAGTCCCGCTTGACTCAGTATTTCGCGCGACGTTTCGCTTCGCTCCCGACTCACCGCCCGACTCACCGCTCGACTCAGCAGCGTTCGCCGCATCACCCGAAACGTCGTCGCCCGACTCGTCGCCCGCCGGACAAGTCATATCCGGCACCGCATTATCGGTAGCTCCGGGCGCACCGTCGTCGGCATCCGCAAAGTAATAACCGGAATAAACGTGCGGCTGACCGTACCCGTACGCCAACAGGAAGGCATTGGCCAACAGATATTTCGCACCGTCCTTATAGGTCAGTGCGCTGCCGTTACGTTCGGTATCCCAGTTCGTCACCCATACGGCGGCCTTGTCGGACGGCACCCAACTTGCGCTGGCCCCAATGCCTCCCAAGCCGAAGCTGGCGGAATTGATGTCATTATCGAACGCCTGCTTGAGCCGTGCGTTGACGTTGAATTCGGAGACTTTGCCGGTGGCGAGGTATTGCGCGGGCTGGATTTCCCTGGCTTCCGCAGAGTTGCCGATCACCTCCTGCTCGAAGAACATGCTGTCCGCCGCACGGCCGGACTTGGCCGCCAGTCTGGCCTTGATGGCCGCAACGTCTGCGGCGGCGATGTGTTTGACGGCGTCCACGCGGAAGCCGGCCACGCCCATGTCCAGCAACGCGGACATATAGTCGGCAAGCTTGTTCTGCACGTACTCCTGACTGGTGTCGAGATCCTGCAGCCCGGAAAGACGGCAGTTCTGCACGTTGCTCGCGTTGCGATAGTTGCTGACGTTGTCGACGCAGCTGTGGAAATTGGCGGCGGTGTACGGCACTTCGGGGAAGTTACCCTCACCGTCGAACTGGCTGCCGGCCACGCCGGTACCGGAACGGTCCGCGCCGGCCATGTGATTGATGACTGCGTCCGCTATGACGCCCACGCCGGCCGCTTTGCATGTTGCGATCATGGCTTTGAACTCGGCTTCGGTACCGAGCTTGGAGTCGAGCCGATAGCTGACCGGCTGGTAGGAGGTCCACCATTGCTTGCCGGTGATGGTCTCTTGCGGCGGGGAGACCTGCACGTAACCCACGCCTTCCGGACCGTACGTTTCGGCGCATTCGCGCGCCACGGAATTCCAGTTGGTCTGGAAAGCGATGACGATCACGTCGCTGCCGGGTTCGGATTCGTCAGCAGCGGCGAGCGGGACCGTGGAACCCAGCAACGTCGCGCCCGCGCCGGTCGCACCTAAGTCCGCTGCACCGGCCGAGCCAAACGCCAGCGCGCCCGCCGCAATCGCCGCCGCGAACCTGCGCAACATCCTACGCAACTTCCCACCTGACGCTCGACGCAACTTCCCGGACGACACCTCAGGTAGTCCTGCGAACAGCCTCCCGCACGACGACCTGCGCAACTTCCTGATCGACGCCCCACGGAAAATCCCACGCCGCGTCTCACCGACCCGACGCACTCCGCCGACCCGCAACGTTCCGTCAAATCGTCGCATCACCGCACCCCCTACTCACCATCGAGTAACCCCGTCGCCAATAGCATACGTTCGCAACGGGTAACTATCGCAAGAATATCATGATTGAAGCCGCCATTAATCCG
Organism: Bifidobacterium olomucense; assembly: GCF_012932375.1. Taxonomy (GTDB): domain Bacteria; phylum Actinomycetota; class Actinomycetes; order Actinomycetales; family Bifidobacteriaceae; genus Bifidobacterium; species Bifidobacterium olomucense. The sequence goes on from NZ_JAAIIG010000006.1 coordinate 111,833, forward strand.
ACGTTTCGCTAACGTTTGCAGTGTACAATGGTATAAGTTGACAGCACAACGACGTATTATCACGACAGTTCAACCATCACGGGACGATGACCGACTGTCTCATCAACTGAGGAGGGCACATGGGCAAGGCAGATATCTACGAAGTAGCAAAGGCCGCCGGCGTATCCATCTCCACAGTCTCACGCGCGTTCACCCGACCGGACCTGGTTTCGGACAAAACCCGTCGCAAGGTGTTGGACATCGCCGACAAACTCGACTTCAACATCTCCCGCTCGGCCACAGCCCTGAAGTCCGGCCGCACCAACCGCGTGGCGCTGCTGATGAACGAGGAGATCACCAGCTGGTTCAATACGCAAACGTTCGCCGGCATCGAATCGGTGATGCATCCGGCCGGGTACGACATTTCGCTGTTCCAGCACATCGACACCGAAGAGAACCGTCATGAGTTCTTCACCGAGCTGCCGATCCGCCGCAACGTGGACGCCGTGTTCGCAGCGTCGTTCGCCATCGACCCGCACGAGGCGGAGCAGCTCAAGCGACTCCACGTACCGATCGTCGGTATCAACACCCCGTCCGAGGCCGGCTTCGACGCCTCCATCAGCATCGATGACGAGCGCGGCATGTACACCGCCACCCAGCACCTGATCAACCTCGGACATAAGCACATCGTGTACCCGTGCTCGGAGGCGGCACTGCTGAACTCCTCGATCGACGCCCGTACGCGCGGCTTCATCCAGGCTTGCAAGGACAACGAGCACAAGCACGATCTCAACTGGCAGGTGCTGTCCGTGCCGCGCGGTCCGGCGTTCGCCGATTCCGCGCTGTCCGCACTGCTGGCGCTGGAGGAATTCCCGGACGCGATCTGCTGCCAGATGGATATGATGGCGATTCCGCTGGTGCTCAAGCTGGAACGTTACGGTCACCGCACGCCGCGCGATTACTCGATTGTGGGCTTTGACGACAGCCCCTACGCCGACACCATCAACCTGACCACCATGAAGCAGGATCCGTATGCGATGGGCAAGATCGCGGCCACCAAGGCGCTGAAGCTCATCGACGGCAAGCCGCTCGACAACCAGCACGAAGTGGTGGAGGCGCAGCTGGTGCCGCGCAGCACCGATATGCCGTTCGGCGATATGGCAGCGTAAAGCTTTCACGAGGGCAGGGAAACGGTCTGCGAGCAATGTGATTTCACATGGTTCGCAGGCCGTTTTCTCATTGGGGACAATCCGGTGCCGCCTCCTCGCGATACCGTCAGGACCACGCATACACCAGCAACGGACTGGGTCCCACCGCGGCGGCACCCCACCTGCCGATCGGCGACTTGGTCGGCATGACCGGCAGCGCGCTAATAATCACACGCAACGTCAACCCATCACCGAAATACAATTCAAAAGCCTCGTCCTCACACCACGAACTCCAATCCGGACGCCAAACATCCAACTTTTCGTCCGCACCCCGTGATTCGTGGTTTACCCCGGCTGAGGTGGTGATGCAGGTGCTGAATTCGGGGGCGGCATCCTCGGATGAGCAGGAGTCGGCGGGTCTTGGCGGGGGTCATGGGGCAACCGTGGAACAACTGTGGGGCGAACTCAGCTACGAGGGGCAGGTACACCGGTGGCGCAGAAGCCTATCTGCGTTACAAGGGGCTGCACTGGAGCAAAAACACCCCTATTCGGCCTCCATGCCAACGCTGTTCCGCCATTCCGCCGGCGAAGCTACTTGGGAATCAGCCCCTTGTAACGCAGATAGGTATTTCGGACAGCGGGAATCAGCCCCTTGTAATGCAGATAGACCTTCCCATAACGGGAATCCACCCCGTAAGCGGGAAAGAAAGACCCGGGGCCGCCGCAAATCCGCACGAATGAACGCCCTGAACGGCATCACGCCACGACGCGCAAGACACCAGTAGGCCCAACGTCAAGTTCAAGACTCACGTTGCCTTGCTTCCTTACCCACCTCGGCGAACTACAGCAGGGCTCCGATGAGGAGCATGACCGGGTAGAGCGCGTAAAACACCCACTTGGTCCAGGAATGCTTATATCCGAGCTCCCCGTTGCGGTAGTGCAGGAACGCCACGCCGACGCCCGGCGTGATGCACATGACCGCACCCAGCAGCCCGGCGGTGAACATCATCGTGTTTTCGCGGGGAGCCAGGAAGTAGAAGATCAGCACGAAGGCGAGGGTCACCGCACCCGTGTACATCACGCGCTGGCTTACGCCGACGCGCATAATAAGATTCCACAGCAAGCCGGCCACGATCACGGCGACGGTGAGCAGCCAGCGCACGACCCCGGAATAATGCTTAGCGAGCCAATCGATGGCCATGAGCACCAGCAGTGCAAGGACCAAGCCCCACACCGGATTGCTGACCCAGAACGACGCAGCTGAGCCGCCGGACGAGCCTGACGAGCCAGTCGCGATGCTGAACGGCACTCCCCAATCGCCGGTCATGATCTTGCCGTACGGGATACCGGCCAGCGCGGCGAGAATAAACAGCCCCGCCCAATACCGCCCGACGTTGCGCGTATGACGCCAGCCGTCGAACAGCAGCCAAGCGTAGATCGGCACCGCGCACCACGAGGCGATCTCGCAGATCACGGCCACGGTCAGGCCGGTCATATTGTCGGCGGACGGCTCGCCGAACAGCATGGGCACGAGCGTGGTGGAGGCTATGGAAAGCGCCATGAAGACCGCGCCGATCACCTTGAGCCGGAACACGGACAGGCCCTTATGACGGCGATCGCGGCCGGTAGCCTTGCGTTGGCGGGCCATTTCGATTTCGTTCATGGATGCTCCTTTGTTGCTCGGCGCTCGGCTCCTCCGTCCTGTTGAAGGATGCAGTTTGCGTGCCGCTCCCCTCAGTCTCGCTTCGCGAGCCAGCTCCCCTCAGGGAGGGGAGCCGAATAATTCGTTTACTGCACTCCGAGGAATCGTTTGATTCCAGCATAATCAGCGCCGGTTAAGGACAACACGGCATCCTTGCAGACGTCTGGATCGTCCGGCGGAGAGATGGCGGTGCGCAGGTAGATGCCGTCGATGCCGGCCGCACGGGCGCCGGCGATGTCCGAGACGGAATCGTTGCCGACCATCACCACCTGATCCGGCCGCAATCCCTCGCGGGCCAACGCACGACGGAAGATGTCCGGCGACGGCTTGCGAACGCCCTCTTCACTGGAGATCAGGATGCGATCGAACGCATCGTCAAGTCCCAGCAGCCCCAGTTCGGGCCGGGTGTAGCAGGATTGCGCGTTGCTGACGAGTACTACGCGCAATCCCGCGGCTTGCAATCGGCCCAGCAGTTCCAGCGCACTTGGGTACAGGCGCAACAGACTGGTGCTGGCGCGGCGGAACGTCCACGCAAGACGGCCAGCGACCGATACGTCCGCCATGCCGTCCGCCGTGTCACCCGCCACACCGCCTGGCATGCCGGCCGCACCGCCGGCTTGACGTGTCAAGCGCAACGCCGAACGCGACGCCACACGCGCAGTCAGCCCCTGATACACCGGCAGCAGATCGGGTTCGCCCCATTCGCCGTGCGCATTCTCGGCCGCGGCCCGAACCGGAGCGGCAAGCGTCTCGAATCGCTCACGCAACGCTTCGTTCGAGGAGTAGAGCGCGCCGCATTCGATCGCCAAGGCATCGCATAAGGCCGTCCAAGCTCTCTCCGACGATTCGTCCGTGCGAATATCGACCAACGTGCCGTACAGGTCGAAGAATACGGCGGAATAGTGAGGCATGGGATTCCTTTCATAATGCATGAAGAGGTCTCACGGCCTCATCGAACCATCGAACCAGCACCAGCACCAGCACTACCGCGAGCGCCGCCACACGGTGAAGCTGTAAGGCGGCAACGGCAACTGACGATCCTCAACGCCAGCGGGGGCGGCATCGGGTTCGGAGCAGTACATAAGCTGCCAATCGTCGGGCGCGATTTTGGACACCTCGTCGTACGGCCCGGGCATTTCCAGCTGTACCGCGGCTTGCGCACGCGTCTCGCCGGTGGGGTTGATGGCCACGCAATCGTCGCCCACGCGGAACACCACCACCTCGTCTTCGCGGGGCACGATCATGCGCGCGCCGCCGAAGTACGCCGGATTGCCTTGGCGCAAGCGGATCAACGCCGCGTAATGGTCCACCAGAGAGCTCAGCCGCTGCGCGCGACGCCAGTCGAGCTGATTCAGCTCCACAGGGCTGCGGAACGAATCGGAGACGCCATGCTTGGTGCGCGCGAACTCCTCGCCGCTCAGCAGGAACGGCACACCGGCCGCGGCGAACACGATGCCGGCCGCCAGCCGATTCGCACGCATCAGATCTTCGCAGCGCTCGCCTTCGGCCGCATAGTCGGCCTCGACCGGCAGCGGGCGCATCGTGGCGCACAGCTTGTCCCACAAGGTCAAATCGTCGTGCGCGGACACGTACTGGATGAGCTGGCCCACGGCCGCGGTGCCGCTTAAGGTGCCGCGCCAGCCGTCCTCGGCATGGCGGATGTCGTCCGCATAATCGGCGGCCGCACCGGTCAGGTAGCCGGGCACCTTCTGGTAGAACACGTGACCGCGCACCGCGTCTCGCGTGGAGTCGCAGAACATACCGATGCGCGGACTCAGGTACGGCATACCGCGCTTGTCCGCCAGAATCGTGCCTTTGACCAGCGCAGTTTCGCGGGCGGCCCACGGCTCGCCATGCATCAGAATCGACGCACCGCCCGGCAGCTGGTCGAGCGCGGAGCGCACCGCGTTCATGGTGTCCACGTCGATCAGGCCCATGAGATCGAAGCGGAAGCTGTCGATATGGTATTCGCGCGCCCAGTAGGTCACGGAATCCACGATGTATTTGCGCATCATCGGATGTTCGGTGGCCACATCGTTCGTGCAGGCCGAACCGTCGGCGAAGCTGCCGTCCTCGCGCCGGCGCAGCGCGTAGCCGGGAATCATGCGCTCGAACCAGTTGTCGGTGGAGAACATGTGGTTGTAGACCACGTCCATGATCACCTTGATGCCGGCCTTGTGCAGGGCTTGAATCATCTGCTTGCATTCGCGGATGCGCACTTCGCCGTCGAACGGATCGGTGCTATACGAACCTTCCGGAACGTTGTAGTTGACCGGATCGTACCCCCAGTTGAAGCCGTGGCGGGGATCGTCGCGGGAGAGGGATTCGTCGATGGAACCGTAGTCGTAGAACGGCATGATCTGCACGGCGGTGACGCCGAGACGCTTGAGATAGGCCACGCAGGTCGGGAATTCGCCGTCGCCGTCCACGCTGGTGTTCGGGTAGGTGAAGGCCAGGTAAGTGCCGCGATGTTCGAACGGGACGCCGCTGTGCGGGTCGTTGCTGAAGTCGCCGATGTGGGTTTCCCAGATGACCAGATCATGACTGGGGATGTGCGGGCGGCGGTCCTCGGCCCAGCCTTTCGGGTCCGTAAGACGCAAGTCCACAACCATGCTGCGGCGGCCGTTCACGCCGGCAGCGCGGGCCCACGGGTCGGCGGTACGGTGTTCGGTGCCGTCCGGGAACCGCACGATGTAGTCGTAGTAGACGCCATGGCCGACGCCGTCGCAACGGACGAGCCACGTACCGGCCGCGCCGGGAGTGAGCTCATAGGTGGCGAACGGAGTGGCGATACCCGAGTCGGCATCGGCGGGCGCATCGGCTCCCACCAACGCCTCGGCATCGTTCACCACGGCCTCCTCGTTGGAGGAACCGGTTTTGAACAGTCGCAAGGTGACGCCGCTGGCCGTAGGCGCCCAGACACGGAACGTGGTGCCTTTGGCATCCGGCACCGCGCCGAGGTCGCCATCCGTATACACGGGGTAGTCGGGGCACGGCAACGCCGGCTCTGCCGGGGTCCAATCGGCGACTGCCATCGAAGCAGGTTGCGGCACGGGAAGCTCCTTTGTTGATGTATATACGAATGGCTCCCGAATGCGGCGGGAGCCATTCAGTTATGTATGTGTGTCAGGTGCGGCAAGAACGGACCTCGCTCAGGCTGACGCTACGGGAAGCCCACCGGGCTTCCTGCTTAACGGCTCGCCTTCGGCCCAGCAATTACGGACTCGCCTTCGGCGAGACTCAATCCGACCTTCGCTCGGCTATCGCCTCGCTCAGGCTGACGCTACGGGAAGTCCACCGGACTTCCCGCTTAACGCGTCAGCCTTTAACAGACCCCGACATCGACTCCTGGTAGAAGCGCTGCATGACGATGAACAGGACGGCGATCGGGATGGAGATCACCACGGCTGCGGCGGCGAAGCGCGCGTACCAGTTCTGGATGTACTCCTTGTCGAGCATGAGCCACAAGCCAAGCGCGACCGTGTAGTTGGACTGCGTACGGCAGATCACCTTGGCCATCACGAAGTCGAGCCACGGGGTCAGGAAGCCGATGATGGCCTGATAGACGATCATGGGCTTGCAGATCGGGATGATGATCTTGTAGAACACCTGCAAACGGGTGCATCCGTCAAGCATCGCGGCCTCGTCGAGCGAGGTCGGGATGGTGTCCATATAGCCCTTCATCACGTAGAAACCAGCGCCGGAGCCGGCCGAATAGACCAGAATCAGGGCGATCGTGGTCAGGCCTTCACCGGTCAGACCCACAGCCTTGAGGATGAAGTAGATGGCGGAGACGGCCATGATGCCCGGGAACATGCCGAGGATCAGCACCACGTTCATGAACGTACGGCGCGTGCGGAAGCGCAGACGGCTCATGCAGTAGGCCACCGAGAGCACGAAGAACATGGAGATCAGGCACACGAAGACGGCCACAATGAACGTGTTCATGAACATCTTCGGGAAGTTCAGCACGGACCGGTCGGTGAACAGCGCTATGTAGTTGTCCAGCGAGAACTCGGTCGGGAAGAACGTCTTCGTGTACGGGGCGGTGTTCTTGTTGAAGCTTTCGGCGAACACCCAGACGATCGGCACGAGCCAGATCACGGCCATGACGGCGAGGAACAGGTGCGAAAGCACGTCTCCCAGAATGCGACGCTTCTTCGCATCGTGCATGAGGCTGTGCGATTCAGCCTTCTGAATGCTGTGGTTGCTCATCAGCGGAACGCCTCCTCATTCTTGTAGGAACCGGAATTGCGGTAGGTGATCAGCGACACCACCGCGAGCACGATGAACGTCATGATGCCGATGACGGCACCGAGGTTGTAGTCGTTCTTATCGACCGTCAGCTTGTACAGCCAGGTGATCAGCAAGTCGGTCTTGCCGGCGGATGAACCGACCGGCGTCGGATTGCCGGCGGACAGCAGGTAGATCACGTTGAAGTTGTTCACGTTGCCGGTGAACGTGGTGATCAGGTACGGGGTGAGCACGAAGATGATGTACGGCATCGTGATCTTGGTGAAGATCTGCCACCAGTTCGCGCCGTCGATCTTGGCCGCCTCGTACAGGTCGGCCGGAATGTTCTGCAGAATACCGGTGATCTGCATAATCGTGTACGGAATACCGACCCACAGGTTGATGATGATCACGGTGACGCGCGCCCACGTGGCGTTCGTGAAAAACGGCAGTGCGGAATCGATCCAACCCCACTCCATCAGCAGTCGGTTGATGGCACCGGTGGGCTGCAGCATCGTACGCATGACCAGCAGGGAGACGAACTGCGGCACGGCGATGGACATCGAGAAGCACGCACGCCAGAATCCCTTGAATCGGGTGGTTCTGCGGTTGATAATCATCGCGAAGAACATGCCGAGGAAGAAGTTCAGGAAGGTGGCGAAGAACGCCCAGACCAGCGTCCACACCAGCACGGACATGAACAGTCCGGCGTTGACGGTGCCGCCCTTGTTGGAGAAGACTTCAGCGAAGTTCTTGAAACCGACCCAGTCGAACAGGGTCAGGTTCTTGTGATCGTAGCTGGTGAAGGCCATCGAGATCATGAAGATCAACGGCAGCACGGTGAACACCAGAATGCCGAGGGTGGGCAGGAACATGAGCAGCTGATTGGCCTTCTGGTCGGTCAGTGCGCGGAAATCGTCCGCAACGCTCGGCGCCTTGCCCTCGTCGCGCATCAGGCATTCGGCCTTGTACGCGGTTTTCAGGGAGATGGTCCACAGGTAGACGAACAGCACGCACACCACCAATGTGCACACACCGTAGAGCAGGATGATGACGGAGTTGTCGCCGGCGATGTAGACCCAGAAGCCATCCACCAGCTGCTTGCCCTGCTTCTGCGTGCCCAGGCTGGGCAGTTTGCTCAGGTAGCTCGCGCCGTTCGTGATCATGAACGCGATGAACGCGATTTCGAGCGCCAGCAGCGCGACGCCTTTGACATACTGCTTGCGAACGATGTTGCCGAGGCCGAAGACGACCGCGGACAGCTTGGTGAAAACGTCGCCGTTGGTCAGCGCGGCCTTCACCGAATATGGAGAAGGAGCCACGTAATCGGCGCCCATTTTCTTGCGGAGCCTCATCTCCCGCCGGGAAAGGGTTGCTGTGCTCATCGCACCCTACCGCCTCTCACAATAACGATTGCTAATTGGTACATTCCCCCATCATCGCTCTTGGCGGCTCCGTCGCCGGTATGGTACACGCGATTCCCGCTAAACCCACGGAGAGCTCGGGCATCGCTTGCACGTCGCCCGAGCTCTGCCTGGCAATGAAGGAGGAGAAACAAGAAGATGAAACCACTGATAAGTGCTGGGGATTGCGGGCGGATGCGCGGTTTCCCATCATCCGCCCGCAACTGGCGTACCTTTGACGGACCTCCAGCACAGTGCCTTTCGGCTGTTCAGTTATGTGTTCAGTTTTTCGATATTCAGTTTTGTTGAGTTGTTGGTTTGAGTTGTTGGGTTGGGAAAGTTGCGTTGGGCGACACGAAGGAGTTAGGGGGTATACGTATCGCCCAAGTGTTTGATTATCGATGTTTGACCATCGAAAGGTCACTCAGCGTACTTGCCGACCTGGTTGACCCAAGCGTCAGTCTTCTCCTGAGCGTTGTCAGCAGTGACTTCCTTGTTGACCAGAGCCTTGCCGAACGTTTCGGCCGGGGTCCACCAGTCGTTCATGCCGGACAGGCCGGACTGGACGATGGCGGTGTTGGCCATGGTGTCGGACTGGGCCTTGGCGGCCAGATCGTCGGCGGTCAGGTCGGCGAGGGACTTGTCGGACGGCGGAATCTGACGCAGCTCGTAGTGCAGCTTCTGGGATTCGGTGGAGCCGAGGTAGGCAGCGAACTGTGCGGCGACCTTCGGGTTCTTGGCGTTCGGGTTGTACGCGGCGGCCTTGGTGGCGGCGAAGGACTTCATCTGCTTGGTCTGGCCGTTGACGGTGAAGGTCGGCAGCTGGGCAGCGGCGTAGTTGTCACCCAGGGCTTTCTTGATGGTGGCGGCGTCCCAAGTGCCGGAGAAGTAGGCCTTGACGGTGCCCGCCTGCAGTTCGGACAGGCCGGAGTTATCGGCGGAGTCATGGAAGTTCGGGTTGGCGACGAGGCCGGCCAGGTACTTGGTGATGTCCACGGAATCCTTCGGGAAGACCATGCCGGCGTCAGCATCGTTGCCCTTCTCGCCGAAGAGGGTCAGGCCGGAGTAGAAGCCGCCGATGTACCAGGAGTTGGACAGCGGGAAGGCGACAGGGGCCTTGGCAACCATGGCGTCGAGGCTCTTGACGTCGTCCTCGGAGAATGCGGACTTGTCGTAGTACATGAACCACGTGTTGCCGGTGTAGGGCACGCCGTACAGGTTGCCGTCGGAACCGGTGACGGAGTTGATTTCCGTATCGTTGTTCTGCTTCTTGACCTGAGCGGCGGCGTCGGTACCGAGCTGGCCGATGGCACCGGCGTCAAGAAGGGTGCCGAGCTGATCGGAAGCGAACATGTAGACGTCGGCGGCGGAAGCCGGATCGGTCTGCACGGTCTTGGAGGCGTCACCCTCGGAGACGACGTCGTTCTTCCACGTGATCTTGTACTCCGGGTGGGCCTTCTCGAAGTTGGCCTCAACCTGGGACAGCCAGGAGTTGTCGCCGTCCTGATCCTCCTGCGGAGCCCAGACCTTCAGGGTTACGGCCCCACCTTCGGAGGAGGAGGCAGCGCCCTTGGAGGAGTCGGAGCCACCGCACGCGGCGAGCGGCAGCAGCATGGCGGCTGCAGCAGTGAGGCCGATGGCCTTCTTCCAGTTGATCATCATTGATCGATCCTTTCTCTTTCCTTGGCCTGTTACGTCCAAAATTCCTGTTTCGATGCACACGTTCTCAACCCATCACTGGATATCGTGTTGCATACGCTCGCATCATCTTGGTTATGCCTTGAAATGTTTCGTGTTTGCAACGCTGCGGAACATCGTTGTTTGTAAGTGTACCACGTTTTTTTGCATACGTTGGCAATATTTGCTAAACCAGTAGTATTGCAAGTGGGCCAAACCGACGAAAACCCGCGAAAACAAAGGAGTTTCGATGACTGCACAACCGCGACACACTCAAGCAAACACCATTTCCGACGCCTCATCCTCCCACCCAAGCTGGCTTGCCGAAGCGCGATTCTATGAAATCTATCCGCAGAGTTTCGCCGATTCCAACGGCGACGGCATCGGCGACATCCCCGGCATCATCGGCAAACTCGGCTACATCAACGACCTCGGCTGCAACGCGCTGTGGATCAATCCATGCTTCGACTCCCCCTTCAAAGACGCCGGCTATGACGTGCGCGACTACACCCGCGTAGCCGCGCGATACGGCACCAACGACGATCTCGTCGCCCTGTTCGCCGCCGCACACGAACGCGGCATGCACGTACTGCTCGACCTGGTGCCCGGCCACACCAGCGAAGAACACGCGTGGTTCCGCGCCTCCTGCCGCCCCGACCCGGCCGATCGTACGCTGAGCGGCGGCGAGAACGTCTCCGAACGCTACATCTGGACCGACTCGTGGATTGCCGGCGGCGACGGACTGCCGTTCATCGGCGGCGAAACCGAACGCGACGGCACCTACATCCTGAACTTCTTCAAATGCCAGCCGGCGCTCAACTACGGTTTCGCGCACCCGAAGCACCCGTGGCAGAAACCGGCGCTGGGCCCGGACGCCCTCGCCACCTGCGAGGCGATGCTGAACGTGATGCGTTTCTGGCTTTCCCGCGGCGCGGACGGTTTCCGCGTGGACATGGCCGACAGCCTCGTCAAGCATGACGACGACGGCAAGCCCTTCACCATCCGCACCTGGCAGTACCTGTTCTCGAAGATCCGCCCCGAGTTTCCGGACGCCGCGTTCGTATCCGAATGGGGCCGCCCGCACGAGTCGATGCAAGCCGGATTCGACATGGACTTCTACCTCGACTGGCGTTGGGACGGCAATCCGAACGGCTACAACATGCTGCTGCGCAACACCGATACGCCACTGGTCCATGAGAACGACGCCAGCTATTTCAACGCGGACTCCGGCACTTCGATCAGGCCGTTCCTCGACCAGTACCTGCCGCAGCTTCGCGACGCCGAACGGGCCGGCGGACTGTTCGACCTCATCACCTGCAATCACGACACCCTGCGCACGGCCCAGCGACTGACCGAACGCGAACTCCAAGTGGCGTACGGCATGCTGTTCACCATGCCGGGCTGCCCGTTCCTCTACTACGGCGACGAAATCGGCATGCGCTACCGCCCGCTGCCCACCAAGGAGGGCGGCTATGTGCGCACCGGCAGCCGCACGCCGATGCAGTGGGATGCGAAGGCGCCGAATCTCGGATTCTCGGCGGTCGCGAGCGCGGAGGCACTGTATCTGCCGGTCGAGTCGGGGGCTGCGGACGAACCGAGCGGCGCGGTGCCGCCGACCGTTGCCGAGGCGAAGGCGCGCCCGGATTCGCTGTGGCACTGGATTCAGCTGGTACTGAAGTTGCGCACCAAGCATCCTGCGTTGGGTTCGTACGCTGCGTTTGACGTGGCCGCCGCGCCGTCGGACGGCCGCACGTTCGCGTACGTCCGTTCGGCTGCGGACCAATCGGAATCGTTGTTGATTGCGATGAATCCGGGACGCGACGAGGAAACCATCGATGTTCCGGCAGCGTTCGCCGCGAACGCGACGGTACTGGCCAGCCTCGGCTGGGAATCGTCGCCCGACGTGTGCGTTACGGCATCCGGCGCGACGCTGCTGCTGCCGCCGCAATCGTTCGTCATTCTCAAGGCAGCCTGAATCCGCAGCAAACAGCCCCGCAGTCACACAACCAAATCGCGCGAAAAGTACGGCAAGTCCCGCAAAAACGGACCTGAAACAGTCGAATCGCACGAAAAGTACAGTAGGCCCGCGAAACTGTCAAATTCGCACGAAAAGTACGATTACCCCCGCCAAAAACGGCGGAAAACGATCGAATCGTGCGAAAAGAACGGTAAGACCTACAAAAACTGAAGGGAAACAGTCTAATCGCACGAAAAGTACGGTAGGCGTGGCGGGCGGGCGGCCGTGCGTTACTTGCTTACGTACGGCCGCTGTCAGCTTGCATTACTTGCGGCGCTACGTACGTCACTTACGTGACTTGCGCTACGTGCGACACGTGCGCAACGTGCGCTACTTGCGGTCGCCGCGCATCACGGCGGCCAGCGACTGCACGCGCGGCAGGTCGAACACGTCGCCGGACGCAACCACATGACCTTCGCCGTCGGCCAGCGGCACACGCCAGTTGGAGTATTCGCTGGACGTACCCGGCTGGTTCTGCGAGCGCGTCTCGCCCACGCCATCCACCAGCGCGGCCTGCAGCAGCAGTGACGGCGTATCGGTGAGCATGGCGTGCAGCGCCTCGACGATTTCCTGAATGTGGGCGGGCACGTCGTCGGCAACCGACTGGCTGATGTAGCCGTTCTCCACCAAACGGTTCATCATGGCGGTACGTTCGGCCATCGCGGCCGCCGCAAACTCTTCCACCGGCTCGCTGAGCAGATGCAGTTCCTCGCGCAACTTGACGTGTTCGAACGTCAGGTAGCCGGCGGTCGGCGGCAGATCATGCGTGGTGACCGAGGCGAGCGCCTGCTTGCGGTATTCTTCCGGACCCTTGTACGGGTCACCCGCGTTCGGGGAGTCATTTTCGCGCGAGAACCATTCGACATCAGTGCCGAGCACGCCGCGTTCGGCGAGAATCTGACGCACGTAATCGGGCACGGTGCCCAAGTCTTCGCCCACGACCATGCCGCCGGCGCGCGTGGCTTCGATGGCGAGTACGCCGAGCATCGCCTCGTGGTTGTACATCACGTACGCGCCGTTGCGCGCGCCCAGCCCCTGCGGAATCCACCACAGGCGGAACAGGCCGAGCATATGGTCGATGCGCACCGCGCCCGCATGCTCGTACATGGAGTGCACCATCTCGCGGTACACCCGGTACCCGGTGGCCTCCAAGTAGCGTGGATTGAACGGCGGCTGACCCCAATCCTGCCCCTGCTGGTTGTAGAAGTCCGGCGGGCAGCCGACGGTTACGCCACCGGTGGCGAAACGCTCGGGATTGGCCCAGGCGTCTGCGCCGAGGCCATGCACGCCGACCGCCATATCCTGCATGAGGCCCAGTGTCATGCCGCCTTCCATGGCCGCTTGCTGCGCGGCGGTCACCTGTTCGGCGGCGATCCACTGCAGCCAGCGGTTGAACTCGAACAGATCGTGGTGGGCGGCGACCAGCCCCTGCACGGACGGATCGTCGATGGTTTTCTCGAAGAACCAGCGGTTTTCGCCCCATGGCGCGCCCCAGAGCTCGAAGCAGAGGCACCATGTGGCGAAGGAGTCGAGGTCCGGGCCGGCCGCGGCTTTGAAAGCTTCGAATGCCTGTTCGCGTTCGGCGCTGCGGCCGGCGTCGAAGATGAGGCGCAGGGCGGGGCGCTTGGCATCCCATGCCGCGTTGATGTCCATCGGCGTGGATTCCTCGTTGCGGTGCGCCACTTCGGCGTGCAAGGCATCGACCTTCGCACGGGCCTCGGCGCTCAACGTGGCGTATTCGGGGATGTCCTGCGGACGGATGTAGGTGACGTTGAGGAATCGGCGGGATTCCGGCAGGTAGGGTGAAGGTTCGAGCGGCGGGATCGGAGCGCCGGCGTGAATCGGGTTGATGAGCATGAAGTCCGCGCCGGTTTTGTGCGCCGCGTCGGCCAACATGCGCTTCAAGTCGCCGTAGTCGCCTACACCCCATGATTCGTGCGAGCGCACGGAATACATCTGCGTCATCCAGCCCCAGCGGTGGTGTTCCTGCACCGCTTCGGGCACCGGGATGCGCGCGGGGGCGTTGATGATGGCGGCGGTGCCGGTGCGGGTGTCCGGGGCTGCGGTGCCGGTGGCGGCGGGAGCTGTGGTTGCGAGGGCGTCGTCGGGCGCGACGACCGCGACCGTCAGTGTGTGATAGCCCATCGGCAGGTCCGCATCGAGCGTCAGCACCGGATGATCGGCATTGAAGTCCGGCAGTACGGTGAAGTCTGTGAATGCCGAACCGTCTTCGAGCCTGATGCTGACGTTCACGTCCGCATCGGAAGCGCAGTTCAGTTCGATGCGGGTCTTCTTGCCGACGACCGCCACGACGGTGGGCGGCAGCAGCTGCGCGCGTTCGGCGGCTTCAAGATTCTCGATGGATTGCGCGACGGCTTCCGGGGTCGAGGCGTCCACGTCGAGGGCCTTGAGCACGGCGATCAGCGCCTCGTCGCTGATTTCGGTGTAGGTGCCGAGCTGATCGATAAATGAAGTGGCCAGGCCGGACGCCTTGGCGAGCCTGATCAATGGGCGGGCCAGTCGCGCCGCGCTTTCCGTGCGCTGGGTGGGTTCGGAAGACCGCGAGGATTGCGCAGCTTCTTCCGCATATGCCGTGGCTGTTGCGGTTGTCGCGGCTGTTGCGGCCGTCGCGGCCATCGCAGTCGCCTCGGCCGTCTCAGTCACCGCAGACTCCCCTTCAAGCGCGTTAATCACCACGGCCTCCTGTACACCTTTCTTCGCCGCCTCAGACTCCCCCGTATCTGCCGCAGCCGCCACGTTGTTCTTTGTATCCATATCAATCACTGTAGTTTCTTCTGCACCCGTCTTGGCCACTGCCTCGGCAACCGCACCGTTGCTTTGTTCATCTGTCATTACAGACTCCTTATACGCTCTATAGTTGCTCATCGTTTGCATTACTACCTAGAAGCCGCTCTACGTTGAGTTTCCAGCAGTCTTACAGGCCAATGCTTAAGCCGTTCGTCTCATACCGTATCTCAGATTGACAACGATTGCAAGATATCGGTGCGTTGAGGGCCCTCACCCCCACTCGCCTTGCGGAACTCTCTTTTGCGAATTTGACTCACTGACGCGAGCTCAGTGAGTCAAATTCGCACAACACAACAGGGAGGCCGCCATACGGGGGTCGAAGAGCGTCAGCCACGGCGAGCGGCGTGACGAGCCTGGAAAGAGATGCCACCGCCACTCCGACTCCGCCGCCGAAGCAACACCACACCAACCAGCCGAGCCCACCGACCAACCGCACAACCGGCCACACTAACCGGCCACACCAACCAGTCGAGCCCACCGACCAGCCACGCAACCCAAGTATCAAAACCGTCAATCCCGCAATCTCAACCACTCAGCGTACGTTCCTCCAGACTAAAAGACCTCTCATCTGGGAAAACGTACGCTGAGCGAGAGTAAGCATACGTTTTTCCAGATGATGCGAGATTTACTCTGGAAGAACGTACGCTAAGAAACAAGCCCGACTCATCTCGTCACTTGTGGTCTCCCTCTTGCGAATTTGACTCACTGACGCGAGCTCAGTGAGTCAAATTCGCACAACACAACAGGGAGGCCGCCATACGGGGGTCGAAGAGCGTCAGCCGCGGCGAGCGGCGTGACGCGCCTGAAGAGAGACGTCACAGCCGCCCCGCCGCCGCCGACGAAGCAACACCGTCACCACGACCAACGCCAGCACGGCGGCTGCGATGCCGCCCAGCGCCAGCCACGTGGTGTTCAGGCCGTGCACTTCATCGGGCGCGGGCACCTCGTTGGGGATTTCGGCGCGCACGGCGGAAACCAGCAGTCGGTGCGAGTTGACGCCGTAGGGCGTGCAGGTGATCAGGGTGACGCGGTCTTCGCCGGGCGTGATGCGCAGTTTGCTGGAGTCGCTGGGCTCGATCACGCTGATGCGGTCGATTTTGTAGCCGAGGGTTTCGCCCATCACGTCGATGTAGAAGGAGTCACCGACCTTCAATTCGTCGAGGCGGGTGAACAGTAGCGAGCCGGGCAGTCCGCGATGCCCGGTGATTACGGCATGTGTGGATTTGCCGCCCACCGGCAGCGAAGTGCCGTACAGGTGGCCGGCGCCCACGGCCAGAGCGTCGTCGCTGGTGCCGTGGTAGATGGGAAGGTTCACGTCGATTTCGGGGATGCGGATGGATCCCATCACGCCCTGGCCGGCGTCGAGCAGACTCTGGTATTCGGTGTCTTTGGCGGCCAGGGAATCGTCTGCGTCGGAGGTGGTGGATTGGCCGGCGTTGCTGGTGAAGGGATCCTGGACCTCGCCGATGGTGGTCTGGCCGCTTGCGGCAAGCTTCTGATTGTAGGCGCGCGCGGCTTTGAGCTTGTTTTCGGCTTGCGGGTACGGCCAGTTGGCGACCTCGCTTTGTGCCTGCTGCACGGTGTTGTTTTGCCGGTATTCGTTGATGGCGCGCATTACGAACGGAGTAGTGATGATGGCCAGTCCGATCAGCAGGAACACTACGGACAGGATGCTGAACAGCAGGGAGCCTTTGTCACGACTGTTGTTGGGCTTGCCGGATTTGTTGGGTTTGTTGGTTGTGTCGCCGACCTCGCTTGTGCCTGTGCTGGATTCGCTGGTCTTATCGTTGATTTCGCCGGTTGCGCGACCGGTTTCGCTGGCCTTGTTGACTGCACGCTTTTGATTGTTGATTTCGCCGATTGTGGCGTCCGTTTGATTGGTTTCGCTAATTTCGTTGGACGCGCCGTTACGACTGTTCGCGCTTGTGCTTGTGCTTGCGACTGCTGTGGTCATGATCATCACCTCCTTTGGCGCTACTCAGATTGTTGTTGATGAACGTTGACGGACAGATAGCGTTTTCACGGATATGAGAGAACCTCTGGCGTGCGCCGCCGCTCAGGAGAGGAAGCGGCGCCGCACGCCAGAGGCGGACATGATGCCGGCGAAGGAATGAAGGAGAGAAGACCTCCGCCAGCATCATTCAAGGATTCACGTCAGGCCTTGCGGCGAGCGCGAAGAGCGAACAGACCACCAGCGGCGATGAACATGGCACCGGCCGCGATAATCATCACGAGGCCCACGCCACCAGTCTTCGGCAGCTCGGTGATGTTCTTGGCGTTCCAGATGTTCAGGGTCTTGCCGTCCTGAGACAGGGTGATACGTTCATCAGTACCATCCTTGCTGTTGGTCACGGCCGTAATGGTCTTGTGGCCATTCTCCTCACTGCCCGTGGTCGGGGTGATGGTGAAGTTGAACTTCGGCAGGCTGACGGCGGTGTAGCCAGCCGGAGGAGCGATCTCCTCGACCTCGTAGGTACCGGAGTCAAGGCCTTCAACCGCGATGTTGCCATCGGCGTCGCTCACGAAGACACCAGCAGTGGTGCAGCTATTATTCGTGATCTGATCGGCGGTGCAAGCCGTAGGCTTGGTGTTCTCATACTTCCAACCGGACTTGTCGTCGGCGGTGTTGGTGTACGTGCCGAGGTACTTGCCATTGTTGGAGGTGTCCGCACCAGCCTTGATGACGAACTGGGCGCCGGGCAGCTTGGTGCCAGCCTTGTCGGTCTTGTGGATGCCGAACTTGTAAGCGTAGACCGGAACTTCCTTGCCGGGAACCTTGTGGGCGTCGCTCACTTCGTTCGGCTTGTTGGAGTAGCGCAGGTCGTCGCGGTTCCAGTTCTCCAGCGGGTCGTTGGAGTTCGCATCGGAAATCTTCGCATTGGCGTTCAGCTTGGCCTGGAAGATCACGGTGACGGTAGCACCTTCGTCGATCTTGCCGGTGGTCTTAGAAGTGGACTCATCAGCCATGTTCACGTACTTGGCGAGATCGATGGTGGTCACGTGGCCACCCTTATAGAGGTCGGTGTCCGGAACATCGGTGGCAGGGTTGTTGTCGTCGTCATAATCCGCGACGGACACGGTGTAGTCCTTGCCGTACTGAAGCTTAGTGGTGCCGACCTTGACGGACACAACCGGGTCGCCGTCCTTGATAGCAGCAGCCGCCGGCACAGTCAACGCCTTATCCGCGGTATCAATGATCTGGAAGACACGGGTCTTACCAGAGGTTGTGCTCAGCGTCGGGTCGATGTCGTAGCCGGTGAAGGTCGGGATCTTGGAGGTCAGCTCGTAGGAGACGGTGTCGCCCACCGCGTAGTCGGGCTTGGTGTTGTCCGTGTAACCGCCATTGCCGTCCGGATCAACAAGCTTCTTGTCAATGGTCGGGGTGGTGTTCTTCAGCGTCACCGTGCCCCAGCCGTCGGCACCGGCGAAGGTGGTCGGCGTGATGATCGGGATGGAGTTGGTCTCCTTCTTGGCGACTTCCTCGTTGTTGGTGGCGTCCTCAAGGAACCACAGGCCCTGCTCAAGGTTCTCGTTCGCGCCGGTCTTCAGCGCACTGTTACCAGTCTTGTCGGCAGGCTGTGCGCCGTTCTTGGCCAGCTCCGCCTGCAGCGAGGTGGCGAACGCGCGCAGTGGCGAGCTGTCGCCGCCCCACGGGGAATTCAGCTCGCTCAGCGCGGCACCGGATTGGTCCTTGAATACCTTCTCGACCAGATAACCCATTGGGTTGTTGTCGATGCCGTTAGCGGTGTAGTAGTTGCCATCAGCCTTATAGCCAGCCAGCTGATCGGCGGTCATTGCACCCTCAATAGCCGAGACCATGTCGTTGTCGGTGTCGATGAGGAAGCCGTTGATGCTCTTCGTTGTGCCATCATCGTTGACCTTGTACGTGATGCTGGTTAGCGAGGCGAGATGCCAACCGTTGAAAGTGTGCTCATAGTTATTAGATGGCAGGTTGATGGTGATGCTACCCGTGGTCGGGTTTGCCGGATAGTTGGGATCATCCGCCGCATAGGCGGAGGAGGCGCCGAGCGCGAGGCCGGCGACGGCGACGCCCAGAGCCGCAGCTCCGGAGATCGCCTTCTTGAACAGGGAGTTCATGGTTGTTCCTTTCTCTACTCCTGTGTAAAGGTTCTTACATTTGTGATGAGGTTCAGGGTGTGTACAACGCGGTTATGACTCGGCGTCTTCCTCCCCTCGCCGGTGAGTGATGAATCGATGGATGCCGGCGGCAACAAGGCCGGCAAGTATGAATCCGCCGCCGACCAGAAGCACCAGTCTTCCGGTCCAATCGATGCCCGTAACAGGCAATCCGGTCAGCACCTTCGTATTCACAAAGGCAGCGGCGGGAGCGTCCCCCGAAGTATTGTTACCGAAGTCGTCAGTCACGCGAGTCATCACGGCGCTGACCGTGAGACCGGCAAGCGTACCGTTCTCAGCCTTCTTGTGCTGCACGGTCACGGTGACCTTGTACACGGCCTTGGAGTACCGCAAGTCCTTCACCTGATCGGCGGCGTCCGGCACAACCTCGGTCACCCGGTACACGTACGTCTTCGCGTACGTACCGTCAGCACCAGCGTCATCGGCGAGCGTGCCTTCGGTGAACGTCAGCTTGCCGAACGTACCGGTGACCGAAGTCTCTCCTGTCGAACCGGCGGCAGGTGCAAGCGCAATCGTGCAATCGTCAAGCGAACTGCAGTTGCTGGGCACCGGAATCGAGCCGGGCTGGTTCGCATCCCACGCCGCGATCTTGAACGTAAACGGCACAAACGCACCGTTCGCATCGGTCGGCCAGCTGGTGTGCTTCACGGACTTCTTCACCGGAATCGTTACGTCGACCGGCGTCTCGCTGTTCGCAATCGCCGTCACGGCATTGCCGTTGCCGTCGGTGATCTTGGTGCCGCTTTGATCGATGACGATGGTGTACACCGTGGCGACGCGATCGTAGCCGGCCGGGGCTTTCGTTTCGGTCAGGTGATACGTGCCGAACGCAAGGCCCTTTACGGTAAATGCGCCGGCGGTTTCGTTGGAATCCGCAACTTCAGTACCGTCGCAACCATCGATTGCGGCAGATTGGCCACCGATGTTGTCGGCCACGCAGAACGTGTCGGTACGACCGTCGGAAGCGGCGATCTTCCACTGCGAACCGGCGAGCTGTTCACCGGTTTTGTTGTCGGTTTTCGACCACTTGACTTCGGTGGGCTTGTCCGCGATTGCTACGGTGCCATCGGTCAGGATGCTCGGCTTCTTGCCGCCCGTCCATGTGACCTTGCCATTCGCCACGGTGAACTCGTACACGGTGGTGTTGAGCGTGTAGCCGTTCGGCGCGGTCTTTTCGACCAACGTGTATGTGCCGTCAGTCAGGTCGTTGACAGTGAAGATGCCCTCAGTACCGTTGATGTCACAACGGTAGGCCTTGTCGATGCCGCATTCGGCGAGCGCGCGGCCGTCGGAGAGCGTGCCGGAGTCGGCCGGTTCGGCCTCGTCAGCGGACTTGTCGACAGTCATCTCTGCAGAACCTGCGGCCTCAGCGCTCTCGCCACCGGGCACCTGCCCGCCCAGCCGCGCCCACGACTCGGCCGCCTGCGCAGCCGCATCAGCCTGAGCAGCATCGTCCTGCGCGGCAGCAGCGGAAGCGGCCACATACGTGCAGTTGGGCGCGGTTTCCGCGTACTTGTTGTTCGCATCGTACGAATCAATCACAATGATCGTGCGGTTGTTGAACATCACGTCCTTACCGGTGCCGCCCGGCCACCAGTTCGTGCTGCTCGAATTGTTGTTCGCATCGTGAAGTACGAAGCCGTTGCTGCCGCCCAGTCGCGGCACTTCGGCATACAGATAGTCGGTGTTGCAGCTCTGCTCCAGATGCACGAACGTCCACTTATCCGCCGATGTGTTCTTCACGCCGTAGTACAGCCAAGCGTCATTCCAGCCGGAAACCACCGACTTCTTGACGTAGACGAGCGTGTTCTGATCGTCGGTGACGCGCACCCTCACGGTGGCGGTTTTGTCGCCGGCCTTCGCGGTGATGGTCACGGTGCCGGTGTCCACGCCGGTCACGACACCGGAGGCTGCATTCACCGTGGCAATCTTCGGATTGGACGACGACCACACGGCCTTTACCTTGGCCGGATCGACCACGGCGGTCAGATTCACCGCGCCGCCGGTTTTCATGTTGAGGGTGTCGCTGGCCTCGACTGTCTGGTTGTTCTCGTCGCGGATTTCGATCGAGTTCACAGCAGGTGTCTTGACGGTCACGATCACCTGAGCGCACTTGGTCGCATCGGAGACCGCGCACGCTTTGATGGTGGCCTGGCCGGCTGAATAGGCCATCACACCGCCGGATGCGTTCACATCGGCGACGGTCGGCACACTGGAAATCCACGTCACGGACTGGCTGGCACCAGCCGGGGTGACTTTGGCGGTCAGGCCGGTGGTGTCGCCTTCGGTCAAGGTGAGCGCAGTGACGGTTTTGCCGTCCTTGTCTGTCACGGTCACGCCGGTGACGGCATACGTGTTGTCCTGAATGCTCCATTGGGTATCCGCAGCTTCGCCGGCGGACGCCTTCTTGGTGAGCGTCCATTCGGAGCCGGAAAGACCCTTGGTTACGGTGCCGCTGTCGTTACCGTCAGCCACCTTGGCCCATGTGATGCTTGCGCCGGCGACCGTATTGCCGATCTTGCCGTCGGTGATGGTTTCGCCGTTATCGGCAGTACCGCTCACCCAGTTGACGGTTTCGCCCTTTGCGCTGGTGGTGACGGTGTAGATCTTGTTGCTCGCCTGGTAGCCGGCCGGCGCCTTGAGTTCCTTGATGTAGTAGGTGGCGTTCGGATTGAGGCTGCGCACCTTGATGGTGCCGCCAGTGGCGTCGGAATCGTTATTGCCGTTGTCGGCCACCAACAGAATCTGGTTGGTTCCAGCCTCGGCATCCGCTGCACTGGCGTAGATGCCCCACTGGGAGCCTTCCAGCGGCGTGGTCATGTTCGCCGCATCGACCTTCTGCCAGCCGATCACCGAGCATTCGGAAGTGTACGAGCCATTCCACGGCAGGTTGTGGCGCTCCTGATCCATGTCGATGATGGATGCGGAGGGCGTATTGCTGGCACCGAAATTCTTCGCCACGGTCGGGTTGGCCATGCCGAAGTCCTCGCCGACCATCACACGGCCGTTGGTGGTCACGTGCGATTCAAAGCTGCCGTACGGCACGAGGATGCTGCCGAGCATGGCGGCGGCCGGGTCGTCGTTGTTCGCGGTGTTCTGGCCGCCCTTGATGGTGAGTGTACTGCCGGACAGGATTGCTTTGAAGTTCCACATGATCGCCTGCGCGGCATGGGCGTAGGCTTTGGCGTTCGCGTTGCCGTTGACGTAGCCGTTGGAGATTTCTTTGACGTCGCTGTCGGTGATGTTGGCGTTCGCGTTGCCGCCCCACCAGAAGCGCCAGCCGTTCTGGAACACGACGTTGGTTCCGCTGTTCGTACCGGTTACGTTGACGACTACGGAAGCGTTGTCCGGGATGTTGCGGAACCAGTAGCTCACGCCTTGTGCATTGGTGATCTGGTTCAGCAGGTCGGCATCGATGGTGAACGACTGCAGCAGGGACTGGCCGTCACCGGTGAAGGTGAGCAGCTTCTCACTGTGATTGAAGCCGGAGAACGACTGGGAATTGTCGTACTTGTAACGGATGTAGCCGCTGATGCTTGGAGCGTCGGAGACGGTCACCGTGCCGTTTTGTGGGATGGCTACAAGCTCGATGGACAGCTGCACGTTTGCGGCGGTCTGGCCGGAGTAGTCGGTGCCGTTCACGTTGGCGAGCACGTTGGTGCCGTTCGCATCGGCGTTCCATGCCACGTACGGGGTGTTTGCACCGCCGGCATTGCCCTTCTCGTAGCTGTACGGATACACGCTGTCGGTTTTCGTGCCCCATGCCTGGGTCGTGGTACCGGCCAGCTTCGCGTTGTAACCCGTAATCTGCTGTTTCGAGGCATTCATCTTCTGGTTCAGACCAGCCGCGGTGCCCCAAGCCATCGTCTTCACGTTCGCGCCGTTCGCGACTTGGCTGAACCCGCTGTCCTGACCGCCCACGGCGAGCACGGTGCTGTTGACCGGCGGGGTGAACTGGGAGCCGAACGCAACAGTGCCAACGGAGAAGAAGCCCTTCAATGGGTGAAGCAGCGCATCGCCCTTCACCACCGTCAGACCTTCGATTTCCGTGGCGTACGAGCCGTCGGGGCCAGGTGCGTCGCTGCCGTTCAGTTTGTTGGCATCCGTAGTAGGCGTGCCGACGAAGAAGTTGCGGCCCACATAGGTGGCCACACCGGTGTCGTTCATGGCACCCGTGGCGGTGCTGTCGCCAAGATTATGGGTTTCTGGCACGCAAATGCCTGCCGTTCCGGCGGCTGCAGGAGACGTGCCGTTGTCGGCGTAGGCGGCGTAAGGGGCTGTGACGGCACCGGCTACGGCGGTGGCGAGCATCATTGAGACGGCAAGAATCGCGGCGGATACGGACTTGCATCCAGCCGTTATGCCTCCCCTGCGATGTTCGCGAATCACGGTTACCTCATCTCCTGTACTTCCGCCTTGCGACGCTGTGTTTTGCGCTGCTGCACGCATCACGGGCTTCGGTGCTCTCTCTTCACCGTGACCGCCTTACCATTGCGGTCCAGCCCGGTTCGCGTTGCCGTTGATTTGTGCGTCGTTGTTTGACGTTTGCGGTTTGTTGAGTTGTTGCTGAGCCGTTTGCCGTTGTGCGGCTTGTGCAGCTCTGCAGTCAGCTGGTGCATAGCTCAGCTTTGAGGGTTATGCACGTCGCTTGGCGTTATGTGACGTTTGTTTTTCCGGAAATCTTGCATTCGTTTGCTAACTGAACCACGGCATTGTTTGCATGACCTCCGTCACGTTGACAGTGTACCGCGAACGTTGTCATTTTTCTACTCGGCATGTCCACAGTTCGAAAGAGAAATCACAGCATCCCCCTTCCGATTGCATGTTTGCGCTAACAAATCCAAGTATTTTCAGTCATTTGCACATAATCGCCGTATATGCATCCCCCGTATTCCCATGTATACTGATGTGCATACGTATGCGGTACTACTCATTGACGAGCTATGCCTACGTGAGGGAGAGAGCAATGGAGAGAACCCCACAGCTACGATTCACCGCCAAAAAGTTGCAAGCGTTGTCAACCATGCTCGCAGCGTTCGTCGTCACGGCTTTGTGCGTCATCATCAGCCCCGGCCCCACCACCGCACTAGCCGAAGGCGCCACCTCCGCCGTGACCAGTCTGACGGCGCAATGGATCAAGTCGTCCAGCAACGGCACCATCGACCCGAGCACCGGCCAGATCACGTTTACGCCGAGCGGCTATTACGACACCCTCTCGGCCACGGCCCAGTTCGATCTCACCTCGTCCGGCCAGTCCAGCGCCGGCGGCGGCGAAACCATCCCCGCAGGCGACCTCCAATGGCGCATTCCCGCCCACCTGTTCACCGGACGCGACGGCAAACCCACCGGCGATGCGCAGCTTCCCGTCCCAGAAGCACCCAACTACAACACCGGTACCGGACTGCAGTACACCTACGACGAATCCACCGACGAGTACGTCGTCACCAACGCCATCGACATCCCGGCAGCCAACACCTTCAGCATCCAAGTCACCTACACAGCCACCGCCGGCGACGTGCCGGACAAAAACACCAAGCCAGACAAGGACTACGCCGGCAAAGGCACCGGCTCCATCACCTCCAGCGCCACCATCAAAGGCAGCGACGAAACCAAAACCACCCCGCCAATCACCGGGACCAACGACACCGGCATCACCATCTCCAGCATTTTCAAGTATTACGACAGCGTGGGCGAGACCGAGGATTTCCTGCCCAGCGACTGGGTCGACAGCGGCGCATACATCGACGGCTACCACTATGTGAAGTGGAAGGTCACGCTTTCCGCCACCGGCGCCCAACCGGGCACCGCCGAAATCACCGACACCATCACCGACAGTCTGGGCGGCGACGTACTCGGCCTGCTGAACGCCGCCGGAACTCCCATAAGCGACGCATGGGACCCGGGGCCTTACACGGTCAGCATCACGCCCGGCACCACCTACACCTACTACGTGGTCACCTACTATGACGGCGAGTCCTTGCCCACCGACGAAAACTACACGTTCGAGAACAGCGTGACCGGCAAGGTCACCGGCGACGACGACGGCATCACCACCGAAAAAAGCAACACCGCCGACCAGGAGATCAAGAACAACTCCTTCGCATACGACGGCGACATCTACCGCCTCGACAAATCCTGCGGCGACTACTACTCGAACTACGAAGACTTCGACCACCCCACCACCGAATGCACCATCACAGGCGGCCTTACCGCACTTGACATCGGCAAAGCCGTACATCCCACCATGTTCAAAAACCACTACGCCGCCCGGACCTACGGCCTGACCACAGCAGCGGGCAGTGCGAGCGGAGGCGCGTCATACACGGCACCCACCGACCAATCCGAATACGGCCAGAAAACCGTGCGCCATGAATTCATCGACGACAACTTCCTCTTCGGCGAGGAATACCCGCGCCAGATGGAACAGGGCGGCACCGAACCGGACCGCCAAGGCGACCCGACCCTCCCCACGCAAGGCTACGCCAAACTGCAACCCGACGACTTCTACATCGACTCGATCACCATCCCCACGGGCTGCTCGGAAACACAATCAAGCTACTGCGACACATCGGACGTCGAGTTCAGCGAATCGGCACGCGGCTGGACGGTATACGACTGGGCGCAGGACGACACCGGCAACTGGGGACTGACCGTGCGCGACCCCTGGACCGATTACCAGAACAAGGATTCCGACAAACTGCACCTCTACGGCCTGAGCGCCACATGGAATTACGACACCAAGCAATGGACCACCGCATGGAAACCCATCAGCGGCAACCTCGGCTATGCCGACGGCGGCGTCAACGAAATGGCAATGGCCAACGGAGCCACCTGGCAGCTCAACCCCTTCGATCATTTCATCGCCATCAAGGCCGTGTACGAATCCAAAACCGCAGCCGCCGTGGAGCTCAACCTGGGCGTGAGAATCACGCTCATGACCAGCGATCATGTCAAGACGCTGCTCAAGAAACTCAACGACGCCAAAACCGCGACAACCGACGAACTGCGCGATGACTACGTGACGCTCACCGACTACAACACGATGGTGGTGCGCACGCAGGACCAGATCGAGCAAGGCAAGAAAGGCATCGCCGGCTTCGACTGGCGGCAGATCACCGGAAACGATTATGGTTCCTGCACACCCTACTGGGGCGACTACGACCAGTGGCAGTTCGAAGGCTACCACGGCCAATTCAACGTGGACCCGTTCAACAGCGACGAACAATACTACGACTACGACACCGCATTCGGACGTTCCGGACCACCATGGGCGGGCACAACGACCGGAGCGCCCATCTGCCACGCCAGAGCCATACAGCGCCTGACGCCATTCGCCATGGAATCCATCAAAAGCAAGACCATCGACGGCAACTGGACGAGCGACGCCGTCAACGGCCGCGTCAAGATCCCCTACAAGGTCACCATGGGCGAGACCGGCGACTACAGCAAGGAGTACATGAACAAGAACTGGGCCACCCCGCAGCAGCGCGGCACCTTCTACGACCTGCTGCCCACCGGCGTGACGCCCGATGTGGACAGCGTGAAGGTCACTGCCGTAGACGACACGACCGTCATGACCATTCTCACCGCGAAAGCCTACCCCAACTATCGCGGATCCGGACGCACGCTGCTGAAAGTGGAAGCCGAAGCACCGGACGGCTACACCAACCTGCGGTACACCAACGGCGACGCCGGCAAATCCACCATGACGCTGCGGTTCGACTCCTACATCAGCTGGCAGGACGCCAACGATCTCGGCTACAAGGACAACGCCAAGGACCTGCACAACGTGGTGGCCTACGAAACCTACAACGGCGGCATCGCCGACGGCGACGACAACGACGACCTGACCGGATTGTCGGACGCCACGCTCGGCGACAACTGGAGCAGCGACGAGCGCGCCGCCATGCGCAAGCTCGACACCATGAACACAAACTTCACGTTCCTCTACGAGGCGGCCAGCACCACCATCGCCTTCGACACGGTCGCCTCGTCCGGCCTGGAGAAGCACGTGCGCGGCGGCACCCAGCTCGACTGGACCAACGGCAAGAACAACGAAGTGATGGTGCGGGCCGCCGGCCAGTACGAATACCGTCTGCGCTATACGCCCACGCCCAGCACCACCGCGCGCGGCATCGTGCTCTACGATTCGCTGGAGAACTACCTCAGCTCCGACACGTCCGCCTCGGACACGGCGGTCGACGCTAGCACGCCGCGCTGGCGGGGCACGCTCAGCAGCGTGAACGTGCAGCAGGCCATCGACCAAGGGTTCGCGCCGAAAGTGTACTGCTCCAAGGTCGCCGGCCTGAATCTGTTCGGGCCGACCGGGGCCGCCAACGAAGCGAACCGCGACCTGACGGACACCGCAATCTGGGAGGACTGCACGCCGCCCGCCGTGGGGGACGAGACTGACCACGGCACCTACGACTATTCCAAGGTCAAGGCCGTGGCGATTGACCTGAGCCGGGCCGCGGACGGCAGCGAGGCGAAGCTCGCCGGCGGCTCGTCCGTGCAGGTGACGCTCGTGATGAACGCGCCCAGCGATCCGACCGAGGTGGCCGGGTATGTGGACGCCGACGCACACGCCTACAACGGCACGCATGTGAAGACCACCACCACTGGCACTGGGGCTGGCGGTACGGCCGCCACCGCGGTGAACAACATCGACTTCGGATACACACGCGTCGGACTGGTGGCGGATACGGTGACGTTCACGTTCACCAAGGTGGACGGGTCGGATTCGAGCGGCTCTGGGCCGGGTGATGTGAAACCGCTCGCGGGTGCCACGTTCGCGCTCTACCGCTGGGTCGGTTCCGGTTCAGCACCGACTGCCGGACTCATCGACCCGGATGCGATCGACAGCGCGGCTTCCGGCTCGAC
The DNA here is from genome assembly GCF_012932375.1 of Bifidobacterium olomucense. Lineage (GTDB taxonomy): Bacteria > Actinomycetota > Actinomycetes > Actinomycetales > Bifidobacteriaceae > Bifidobacterium > Bifidobacterium olomucense. The sequence continues at coordinate 139,838 of NZ_JAAIIG010000006.1, forward strand.
TGGAGAAACGGGCACAGCTACGGACGATTCTGCCGCCAACGCGAGTACCGATGCGAGCGCGCAATCGAACACCAGCGCCGCCAACGCTGCCGACTGGAAGCGCGTGGGCGAGGCCAAGACCAGCGGCGACGACGGTTCGATAGCGCTCGGCGGCCTGATGGTCGGCACCTATCGGCTGGTCGAAACCGGCACCCCGGACGGATTCGCGCCGCCGCACTGCCAGTGGGCCATCACGGTGACCGCACCATACCAAGGCAGCAGCACGCTCGTCATCCACAAACCCACCATCATCACCGCAAGCGGGCAGACGAGCGTGGGCAGCGCCGCGGCCCTCGCACCCGGATTCGAGACGGGCAGTGACGGCGGCTACCTGCTGGCGAACTACGCGACCCCGACTCTGCCGATGGCGGGCGGCCGCGGACTTCCGGCGATTCTGGGCGTCGGCGTGCTGATGCTGCTGCTGTCCGGCACCTGTTACATGGGCTACTGCCGCACCCATCGCCGTCGCTCGGACGACTGATTCGGGTTGGGCGGGCGACCAAACAACCCGTCTATCCGGACCGTCGGTCTCCTCAGCGTACGTTCTTCCAGACTAAACGACCCCTCATCTGGGAAAACGTACGCTGACTGACACTCAGCGTACGTTTTCCCAGATGGAAGCGTTTTTCCTCTGGACTAACGTACGCTGACGAATCTGCGGCACAGCACACAGCACACGTCGCACAATCGCACATCGCACAATCGCACGTCGCACTTATGAACCGCACATGATATCGTTGTCACAGCAATGACGACACCATTCATGCGCGGCCATGATCAAGACATGCCAACAACATGCAAAACCATGTCCGATCATGACCAGCCACCAGCCCGCACGTCGGCAACGCAAATCAGCCGCGGGCGAGCGACGCAACGAGCAAGCGTAACAACCAGACGGCGAAGGCGGTTCCAATGACCAAGGCAAGCATTCAGGCGGTGGCGCGGGAGGCCGGCGTCTCCGTATCCACCGTGTCTCGCACGTTCGCCAAACCGGACCTCGTACTGCCCGAAACCCGCGACAAGGTGATGGCCGCAGCCGAAAAACTGGACTACTCCATCTCCCGTTCGGCCGCGGCACTGAAGTCCGGGCAGTCGTTCCGCATCGCACTGCTGGCCAGCGAAACGATCACCACTTGGTTCAACTCGAATATTTTCGCCGGTCTGGATTCCGTACTTCGTCCGGCCGGCTACGACACCGTCGTCTACCCGATGCGCAGCGCCAGCGAGCGCCGTGATTTCTTCGTCGATCTGCCCGTGCGCCGCAACGCCGACGCGGTGATCGTCAGCTCGTTCAACATCGAGCCGGACGAGGTGGCGCGCCTGAAGCATATGCACGTGCCGATCGTGGGCATCAACATCCCCTCCACCGAGGGCGTGGATGCGGCGGTCAGCATCGACGATCGGGCGGCCACCCGCGCGGCCATCGAGCACCTGATCGCGCTGGGGCATCGGCGTATCGCATTCGTGGGCGGGTATCGGGCCGAAACCAATATGCGCTACAGCGCCGAGGCGCGTCTTCAAGGCATGCTCGACGCCACCGACGCGCACCCAGACGTCGAGGTGACGCATCTCAAGGTGCCACGCGGGTCCGCCGATGAGACCAGCGCCGCTTTGAACGCCGTGCTCACCGCCCCGGCCGACATCACCGCCTACTGCTTCGAGGACGACGACCTGGCTCTGCCCGTACTGTACCGTCTGCGTCAATATGGCCGTCGGGTGCCGCAGGATTTGTCGATCATCGGATTCGATGACGCCGGACTGGCGCCTGCCGTGGGACTGACTACTGTGCATCAGGATCCGTTTGCGATGGGCGCGGACGCCGGGCGACTGGCGATGGACGCCATCGCGGGCACGCCGATCGAGGCTGCGTTCCGCCAGCCGCCCACGCCGCTGATGCTGCGCGAGACCACCGCGCCGCCGCGTGCGTAGCGGGTGCCCCCGTCGCACCCGCAACATCATTGCCGCCGCAACCCGGTGACATGACGCCCACGCGGCCAATCCCATCTTTGCGCTTCCGTGAGTCGCCGTGTCTCCCGTCTCAGACAAACGTCATCAGCAATCATGACTACGTTATTATCGGCCAATTCATATCATGACCCAACAATATGAGCGATACTGATGGTATCGTTGTCATTGATGAGGTCAGCCCAACCGACCCATCAGCATACGAGACGACGATCACAGGCAGACAGACGCGCGACCCAACCAACGCAACCATCGGAAAGGACCAACATGACCGCCAACAACCTGAACGACGACTGGTGGAAGCAAGCCGTCGTCTACCAGATCTACCCACGTTCCTTTAAGGACGTCAACGGCGACGGCCTCGGCGACATCGCCGGCGTCACCGAAAAAATCGACTACCTGAAGCGCCTCGGCATCGACGCCATCTGGCTCTCCCCCTTCTACCCATCCGACCTTGCGGACGGCGGCTACGACGTGATCGACTACCGCAACGTAGACCCGCGACTCGGCACCATGGACGACTTCGACACCATGGCCAAAGCCGCGCACGAAGCCGGCATCAAAGTGATCGTCGATATCGTACCGAACCACACCTCCGACAAGCACGTATTCTTCCAGGCAGCCCTCGCCGCCGCCCCCGGCTCCCCCGAGCGCGACCGCTACATCTTCCGCGACGGCCGCGGCGAGCACGGCGAACTGCCGCCGAACGACTGGCAGTCCTTCTTCGGAGGCCCGGCCTGGGCTCGCGTGGCGGACGGCCAGTGGTATCTGCACCTGTTCGACAAAGCCCAGCCGGACGTCAACTGGAAGAATCCGGACATCCACGAAGAGTTCAAGAAGACGCTGCGCTTTTGGTCCGACCACGGTGCGGACGGCTTCCGCATCGACGTGGCGCACGGTCTGGCCAAAGATCTGGAATCCAAGCCGCTGGAAGAGCTGGGACGCGAGTACAGTGTGGTCGGCGTGCTCTGCCACGACTTCTCCCACCCGCTGTTCGACCGTCGCGAAGTGCACGACATCTACCGCGAGTGGCGCGAAGTGTTCAACGAGTACAATCCGCCGCGTTTCGCCGTGGCCGAGGCCTGGGTGGTGCCCGAACATCAGCACCTGTACGCTTCGCCCGACGAGCTGGGTCAGTCCTTCAACTTCGACTTCGCCAAGGCCAGCTGGTTCGCCGACGAGTTCCGCGAGGCGATCGCCGGCGGACTCAAGGCGGCCGAGGAGACCGGCGGCTCCACCACCACGTGGGTGATGAACAATCACGACGTGCCGCGCAGCCCCTCGCGCTATGGTCTGCCACAGGTCAAGGGCGCGCCGTACCACCAGCTGCCGCACGACTGGCTGCTGCGCAACGGCGCCAGCTACCCGGAGGATCGCGAGCTCGGCACTCGTCGCGCCCGCGCGGCCGCGCTGATGGAGCTGGGCCTGCCCGGTGCCGCCTACATTTACCAAGGCGAGGAGCTGGGTCTGTTCGAGGTGGCGGATATTCCGTGGGACCGTTTGGAGGATCCGACCGCATTCCACACCAATCAGGCCACGATGGACAAGGGACGCGACGGTTGCCGCGTGCCGCTGCCGTGGGTCGCCGCCGACGAGCCGTCTTTGGCCGACTTCAGTCTGCCGATTCCGGCCGACGACGGCACCGGTGAGAATCACGTGCCGCTGTGCGCCGCCGGGCAGTTCGGCACGGGTGCTTCGTTTGGATTCTCGCCGGCCGTGCGGGTTGGTGCGGCCGGCGCGGCTGACGTGCGCGGCGGCGCGGCGGGCGCGGCCGGTGCGGCTGGTGCGGCTGACGTGCGTGGAGAGACGTCCGCAGCCGACCCGCACCTGCCGCAGCCGTTGTGGTTCAAGGACTTCGCCGTGGACGTGGAGGAAGCCGACCCGGATTCGATGCTCGCGCTGTACCACGCGGCGCTGGCGATCCGCCAGGAGTCGCTGACCGCCACACGCGACACGTCAGCCGCTCTGATCGATTTGGGCGCTAACGTGGTTGCGTACACCCGCGCGGCGACGAACGGTCGTACGTTCACGGCTGTGACGAACTTCGGTGCCACGCCGGTTGCTTTGCCGGAAGGCGAGGTCGTGCTGACGTCCGGCCCACTGACCGCCAAAGGCCAGTTGCCCACCGACACGTCCGCGTGGGTGATCCGGTAGACGGACGCTGACTGGGGTTTGCGACCGTCTCGACGGGGAGCCGACTAGGCGAGTGCGCAGCGCTTGCGTCTGCTGCACACTCGCAAGCGGCTCGTAAGTTGCACCGCATACATTACAACTTACGGGTCACCCGCATCCATCGCGTGATGGTTACGTGTACCGTTCATGCGTGCAGCTATGTGCAACAGTCATGGGTGTCGTACGACCATCGCGGCCGCCGCCCTACGACACCCATTTCTTCTCTTCTTCACGGAGGCGGCTCTCACCCACCTACCCATCTACAGTGGTACAACAACACAAATCCACATGAAACATGAGGACGTACCACAGCCCTTTACGCGACCCCAACGCAAAATGGCCCAAACCATTGTCACAACAACGCAAATAATCGCCCTGCGCGTTGTTGTGACAAGGAATCCTGTCACAACACCACCAAATCAACCAAAACACGCAAACGTACCACGCGGCACAACAAAACAAGACAGCCGCCGCCCTACGACACCCATTGCTCCCCTCCGTCGCGGCTCTCCCCACCCACGACGGCACAACGACGCAAATCCACACGAAACATGAGGACGTACCACAGCCCTTCATGCGCCCCCAACGCAAAATAGCCCAAACCATTGCCACACCAAAGCAAATAATCACCCTGCACACTGTTGTGGCAAGGAATCCTGTCACAACACCACCAAATCAACCAAAACACGCAAACGTACCACGCGGCACAACAAAACAAGACGGCCGCCGCTCCGAACGAATCGGAACGACGGCCGTCTTAGTGTGTGGTGCGCGGCATGCGCAATTGGATACTTGCTGTTAGCGAAGTCCTACGCTATTTTCGCGGGACTATTGTCTCGCTCAAGCCACGCCTAGCAGCGCAATCGCTGTGCAGCAATCACTGATCACTGCACCTGGGCGCGAGCGATCTTGCCGGTGAAGGAGTTGGCCTCGTCGGCATCCTTGACGCCGTCCTTGTTCCAGGAGAACATGGCGCGCAGCTTCGGGCCGACGGTCTCGATGCGCTCGTTGGAGTACTTCTCCTGCAGCTCCTTGAAGTGCGGAGCGCCGGCATCCTGATCGTCGATGAACTCCTTGGCGAAAGAACCGTCCTGAATGCGCTTGAGGTGGTACTCCATGCGCTTGCGGCAGTCCTCGTTGATGACGGTGTTGGTGTAGTCGCCGTACTGGGCGGTGTCGGAGCAGGACCAACGAGCCTTGTTCAGACCACCCTCGTTCATCAGGTCGACGAGCATCTTGAGCTCGTGGCAGACCTCGAAGTAGGCGATCTCCGGCTGGTAGCCGGCGTCGGTGAGGACCTCGAAGCCCATCTCAACAAGCTTGTTCACGCCACCCATGAGCACGTTCTGCTCGCCGAACAGATCGGTCTCGGTCTCCTCCTTGAAGGTGGTCTTGATGGCACCGGCGCGCAGAGCACCGAGGGCCTTGGCGTAGGCCAGGGTCAGAGCCCAGCCGTCGCCGCGCGGATCCTGCTCAACAGCCACCACGACCGGCACGCCACGGCCGGCAGCGTACTCACGACGAACGATGTGGCCCGGGCCCTTCGGGGCGACCATGAACACCGGGTGATCCTCGGTGGGCTTGATGTAGCCGTAGTGAATGTTGAAGCCGTGGGCGAAAGCGACGGCAGCGCCCGGCTTGATGTTGGGCTCGATGTCGTTGGCCCAGATGGTGCGCTGGTACTGGTCGGGAGCCAGAATCATGATGCCGTCAGCCTCGGCAGCGGCTTCCGGCACGGACTTAACTTCCAGGCCCTGCTCCTTGGCGAACTCGACGGACTTGGAGGTCGGACGTAGGCCGACAACCACGTCAACGCCGGAATCACGCAGGTTCAGCGCATGAGCGTGACCCTGAGAACCATAACCGATGATGGCAACCTTCTTGCCATCGAGGACGGAAAGATCGGCATCATTGTCGTACCAGATCTGTGCAGCCATGTAAGCACTCCTTGTACTACTGGCGTGCCGGCGAAATGGGGCAGCCGGCACACGGTGTTGTGGTGGTTGCGCGTATGCATTTGTATGCATGGTGCGCGTTTGGGTGGCGCTCGGGATATCCCGAGCGGGCTCAAGCGTGGCGGGATTGTGTCCCGCAAACTGGTGTCCATCCTACCGAGAACGACGTAGGCGCTTGCCCTCCGTCCACAACGTGAGCCAGTTCACGAATTGACTTTTGGTCGCATATGGACATTTTCTTACGATGCGGACGAGCTGTAGGTGCGCGAGGGGGACTTGGTGGCGCGCGGAAGGGACTTGGTGGCGCGCCCGGTTCTCACTTTCGTGGTCGCGCTTAGCCATCGTGCATCGCCCCTCGAAGACTTATTCCTGCTCACGGAACAGGCAACCCTGGCCGGATTAACACCACGACGCAGAAACCGTGAAACCGGTTTACGTCGGGTCCAATACCCAAGTTTCGTTTCATGGCACGCTTCGCGATTCACCCTGCGGTATGCTTCGCTTCGCTTCGCAAGACGTTTCGCGATTCCATTCGCGCTTCGTTTCGCGATTCGTGAGCGGGCGCACGTTATTCGCTTCCCACCTTGCAATTCGTTTCGCGCTTCGTGGACAGACATGCGTTGCTCGCTTCCTGCTTCGCGATTCGTCCGCGATTCACCTCGCGGTATGTCCCGCTTCGCCTCGCAGAACGCTTCGTGGGTCACCCCACGATTCCATTCGCGCTTCGATTCGCGCTTCGTGAGCGGGCGCACGTTACTCGCTTCCCACCTTGCAATTCGTTTCGCGGTACGAAGCTGGAAAATGCCCAAATATGCGATGTCGTACCACGCCACCCTAGAGAAGAGCCGTATGTGATAACGCAATTACGCCAATACGCGTGGTACGAAGTGACGGAAACGCCGCAAATACACTCACGTGGCACAACGCATTGGTACGAAACCGCAGAATCACAGAAAACGAAATCTTGTGGCAAAAGCAAAAGGGCGCACAACCCTAAAAAACAGAATCAGAGATGTATTCGCGCGACATGAACGCAAGAAGATATAGGGAGCATCTTGGCGCAGCGCTCAAGCGGCATAAGAAGGGCAGGGAGTGTCTCTGCGCAGCGCGTTCAAGCAGGAACCAGAAGAGTATAAGACTCACCTACACAGCACGGGCGGGACGCAGTCGCCACGGCATTTCGTTATTACAGCCATGCTGCACCTTGCGCCTCAGCACAGCTCGTCCATATATGCATATGTCCCGCTCACGCCTCCACATGTCCACCCGCGCACCCGCGCCACATAAAAAGGCCGCCATCCGTTGCACGAGATTGTGCGCGAGATGGCGACCTGTTTCTTTAGGCACTCAGCGGCTGCTGCCGTCTCAATCACTGAACCTGAGTACGAGCGATCTTGCCGTTGAAGGACTCAGCCTCATCCTGATCCTTGGCCGGGCCGTTGTTCCAGGAGAACATGGCGCGCAGCTTCGGGCCAACGGTCTCAAGGTGCGGGTGAGAGTACTCTTCCTGCAGCTTCTTGAACTTCGGAGCGCCGGCGGCCTGATCATCCATGAACTCCTTGGCGAAGGAGCCATCCTGAATGCGCTTGAGCTGGTACTGCATGCGCTTCTTGGTCTCCTCGGTGATGACCGTGGAGGTGTAGTCGCCGTACTGAGCGGTGTCGGAGCAGGACCAACGAGCCTTGTTCAGACCACCCTCGTTTGCGAGGTCGACCAGCATCTTCAGCTCGTGGAACACCTCGAAGTAAGCGATCTCCGGCTGGTAGCCAGCCTCGGTCAGCACATCGAAGCCCATGTCGCACAGGTGGTTGATACCACCCATCAGCACGTCCTGTTCGCCGAACAGATCGGTCTCGGTCTCCTCGGTGAAGGTGGTCTTGATGGCACCGGCGCGCAGAGCACCGAGGGCCTTGGCGTAAGCCAGGCACAGCGGCCAGGTCTTGCCGTCCGGATCCTGCTCAACAGCCACCACGACCGGCACGCCACGGCCGGCAGCGTACTCACGACGAACGATGTGGCCCGGGCCCTTCGGGGCGACCATGAACACCGGGTGATCCTCGGAAGGCTTGATGTAACCGTAGTGAATGTTGAAACCGTGAGCGAAGGCCAGAGCAGCGCCCGGCTTCAGGTTCGGCTCAACGTCCTCCTTGTAGACCTTGGCCTGGTACTGATCAGGCAGCAGGATCATCACGACGTCAGCCTCGGCAACGGCCTCGCCGACGGACTTGACTTCCAGGCCCTGCTCCTTGGCGAACTCGACGGACTTGGAGGTCGGACGCAGGCCGACAACCACGTCAACGCCGGAATCACGCAGGTTCAGCGCATGAGCGTGACCCTGAGAGCCGTAGCCCAGGATGGCGACCTTCTTGCCATCGAACACGGACAGATCGGCGTCCTTCTCGTACCAGATAGTTGCTGCCATTTTTGGCGCTCCTTTATTTCTTGTTTATTTATGGGATGAGTATTGATTACTGCATTCTGCTGGTGCAGAAAACTTCTTGGTTTTCCTTGTGGGCTTTTCCGAGATGCAGGTTTAGTCCGCCTGCACCCGGAAAATCTCCAAGGGGTTCACGTTGTGAACCTGTATTTTTTCACGTTGTGAACCATCGATTTTCAGTTATAAATATGGACGGATTTCGCGGATTTCACTTGGTGAAGTCAACGTCCGTGCTGAGCCGTGAAGCGAAAGCCCTGTGGGCTTTCGTAGGCTCAGTGAGCGATTGCAACCTACAAGCAATCGCGAAGTCGAAAACCAGCCGTTGATTTCACTTGGTGAAATCAACGTCCTTAGTTTCCTTGCAGGTCAGCACGGAGACCAAGCAGCACACGGCCATTACACCGAGGTAGAGGCCCACGGAGTGCACGCCCCAGTTGTGGGACAGCCAGGTGGCGATGGTCGGCACGAATGCCGCACCGACGATGGCGGCCAGATTGTAGCCGATGCCGGAACCGGAGTAGCGCACGTTGGCGTCGAACAGTTCGGGCAGGAACGCGCCGATCGGGCCGAAGGCGATGCCCATCAGCGCAAAGCCGATGCACAGGAAGGCCATGTTGGCGACGAAGTTCTTCTGGCCCACGAGCTGACCGTCCAAGAGGAACGGGAAGAGCAGGGCGAAGACCACGAGTGCGCAGGAGGAGAAGGTGAGCACACGGCGGCGGCCCAGCTTATCCGCATACAGGCAGGAAAGCACGATGAACAGGGCGAACACGCAGATGGAGATCATCAGCATGAGCAGGTATTCCTGATTGGTGAAGCCCAGATCGCCACCGCCGTTCGCGGTGTCCTTGGTGCCCCATGCAAGGGACCAGGTGGCGAGCGTGTAGAACAGCGTGTAGGTCACAGCCACAAGGAAAGTGGCCTGCAGCACCTGACGCCAAGACTTGCGGAAGACCTCGGTCAGCGGGGACTTGACGACCTTCTTCTGCGCCTGAGCCATGCGGAAGATCGGAGTCTCCTCCATGTGAACGCGGACTACAAGGCCGATGATCACGAGCACTGCGGAAAGCAGGAACGGCACGCGCCAGCCCCAGGACAGCATCGCATCCTGATCGTTGAAGGATTCGAGCACGAAGTAGGTGCCGTTGGACAGGAAGAATCCGATCGGTGCGCCAAGCTCAGGGAAGGAGCCGTAGAGCGCGCGCTTGTCTTCAGGCGCGTTCTCGGTGGCCACCAGAGCCGCGCCGGACCATTCGCCGCCCAGTCCGATGCCCTGCACGAAACGCAGCAGGCACAGAATGGCGACTGCGAACACGCCGGCCTGATCATAGGTGGGCAGGCAGCCGATCAGGAAGGTGCCGACGCCCATGGTCATGAGGCTTACGACCAGCGTGGTCTTGCGGCCCATGCGATCACCGAAGTGGCCGAAGACCAGCGAGCCGAGCGGGCGAGCGATGAATGCGATGGCGAACGTCAGCAAACTCATCAGCAGGGCCACGGTCGGGTTGGCCTTGTCGGAGAAGAAGATGTGCGGGAAGTAGTTTGCCGCTGCGGTACCGTAGGCGTAGAAATCATAGAATTCGATGGCGGTGCCGACCATCGATGCTGCGATAACGGTTTTGACCGAATCGCGTACCAATGCGGCGGCCTTGCCGGCTGCTGCGCTTGCCGCGCCGGCAGCCTGTTCCAGACCAGTCTCTTCGAGAGCTGCAGTCATTATTGCTCCTGTAGGTTCTCGCCTCGCATTACCCAACTTGCGAGAGCGATGTTCCGCAGTGTTTCACGATGCGTTTCACACTGCATCACTGTTGTTGTCTTACTTGTTGCTGTTTGCTATCCGTCCGCGGTTTTCCTCTTGCGGGTTGCGGGGTTTGCCATAAGCCTTGTGAGCGCAACAAAAAAGCCCCGCATCGTGCAGGGCCTTACCGATTGTGTCAGCTTGATGGGCCCTGCCTTCGTTGACGGGGCTTCAAGCATCATGCCGAATTAGTCCGCCAGCGAAGACGGGCTAATAATTCGTGCGGATACAAACGCAGAAGCATTGAATCCAGTCATCGCGTGGCCTCCTTTCGGTGTTCCTCGGGTCCGTTCGACCCGAACTGGAATGCAAAGATAGGTTCGGCTGGGCGCGCAATCCAGCAGGGGTTCATTATGTGGACGTAGGGTCTTGACAAACGGATGCCGCATATTATTTGCGATGGCAGCGTGCCAACGCATGGCACCGCGCCAACGCTAGCAAACTTCTCAGCGGCGGCAGCATGCCAGATCCCAGCCCAGCAACATCGCTGAGCGCCCGACCGAAGGCAGCGTGCCAGTACACGGCACCACCCCACCGCAAGAACACCTCTTCTCGACATGTCACAAGCCAAAATCAGCACATCAGCCATGAACCTCCTCCTCAGCGAAGGCATCCTGCCAAAAGGGCGCGCATTGACGCCGCCCGCCCCGCCTCAGCGGTGGCAACATGCCAAGAACCGGCCAAACGACTCCGCCCAAACCCGATTACGAAGGCATCCCGCCAGCACATGGCACCACGCCGACGCCAGCACACTCCTCAGCGACGCCAGCATGCCAGATCCCATCCCAGCAACATCGCCAAATACCCGGCGCGAGGACAGTCTGCCAAGGAATAGCCCAGCAACATCGCCGAGCCCCAGCACGAAGGTGGCCGATGCACCCCGCCCCGGCGAGAACAGCTGGCACGCCCCATCTCGGCTACCGGCTCCCCCCACCCCAACTCCAACCCGCCCGCCCCGACCAAACCACGCCGCACCAACAGAAAAAGAGAAAAGCCCCACCGGTCGCATTGGACCGATGGAGCTTTGGAGAGATTGAATAGGGACTCAGTACAGCACGAGCACAGCCGCATCTCGCACCACCGACCCCCACACCGCAATCACTTCACATGCTTGATGCGCATGATGAGCCAAGCGGCGACCAGCACGATCGCGATGGCCACGATGAACACCACGGAGTATGCGGCCGGCGGAGTCTTGGTCACGCCCAGCACGGACTTGACGATCACCACGATCAACGAGGTCATCGCGGAACCGATCACGGTGGACAGCGTGTTGGCGAGGTTCAGGATGCCCAGATCCTTGCCGGCCTCCTCCGGGTTCGGCAGCACGGAGACGTTCAGCGCCTGATCGATGGCGTTGTATGTGCCGTAGCCGAGGCCGGCGATACCGGCGAACAGGTACATGCCCATCTCGGAGCGGAACAGCAGCGGCATCAACGCGCCGACGGCGAACAGGCAGCTGGCGAGCGCCACCGGAAGCTTGCGCATGCCGAGCTTATCGGTGATCGGACCGGCGCACACAGCGGCGATCAGGGAGACGACCAGCGTGATCACGGCCATCGTGGCGATGACGGATGCAGCCTTGATCTTGGCGTTCGGGTCTCCGGCGAAAACGTAATCCTGGGCGATATACAGCTGGTAGGTGTTGATCATCCAGTAGCCGCCCATCATCATCGTGCGGCCGGCGAGCGCATAGTAGAAGTCGGGGGCGTTCTTCGGCGGACGGAAGCGCATGACCACGGACTTGGCGGTGATCTCCTCGCGAGCCTCATCCTTGTTGCCCTTCTCACGCGGCCAGACGAGTACAACGAAGATGCCGCACAGGCCGAAGATGACCAAACCCATCATCCAGCCGGCGAACACACCGGAATCACCCTGCTTGAGCAGCTGGGCGCCAACGAACGAGCCGAGAGTCTGACCGGTGGCGATGCCGGCGCCGTAGAAGCCGGAGATCGTACCACGGACGTTGTCCGGCACACGGTCGGACATGGTGGCCACGTACGGGGCGAGCATCACGTTGTAGCCGAGCTGGGCGCAGCACCACAGCACGATGATGAGCACCTGCGAGCGGGTGAACGCGATGGCACCGATCGACAGACCGGTGATCAGGCCGCCGACGATGATCCACGGCGTACGCTTGCCGAAGCGCGAACGGGTCAGATCGGAGAGCGTGCCGAAGATGATGTTGGCCAGCAAAGCCACGATGGAGCCGAAGATGTTGACCAGGCCCAGCATCGTTTCCTTGGTGCCCGCATCGATGCTTTCAAACACGTACGGCAGGATCAGCGAGCTCAGCGCGACCCACGGGATGGCGCAGGCCACCGCGGAGACGGTGAAGCCGATGCCGAGGCGGATGACCTCGGTTTTGGTCGGCCGGTGCCCATCGGCGGACACCGACGGGTCCCGGACCGGTATAGCAGCGGTTGCAGCCGCACTATTCTGTTCCATAATTGATTCCCTTTTCTTTTTCTTGTTATTGATAACTTCGTTGTTCAGTCAAGTATGTGAGTCACGTACGTAGGTCAAGTACGTAAGGCCCGGGATTATGTCAGGCGATTCCTTGGTCCGTCTCACGAAAGACGGGCCAAGGAAGGTCAGGGAAATCGAGGGCGTCCAGCCGCTCAGGCGGACACGACCGGCGGCTCGGCGATGAGATCGCGGGTCTCGTGTTCACCGGCGGCGTCGCGCCAGGTGAGGGTGACAATGGCATTTCCATTATCCACCCCGAGGCCTTGAGCCGGTTCGAATACGAGCGTCGTGTCGGATGAGCCATCGGCCGCGGTCCAGGTGAGGGTCAGCGAACGGTCGCCATCAGTCTGGTAGGTGAACTCGCCGTCGAACGCCGGCAGTTCGTTGCGGAACTTGGCCAGTGCGTTCAGCGCCTTGACCACCGGGCGAGCGAGGTTCTCGTCGACTTCCGCAGTCGAGTAGTAGTGACGATTGATGTCGCGGCCCACGTTCGTGCGATGCAGCAGGTCCATATCGTTCGCGCCGGCGAGCGCGCCGACGTAGTAGACCTGCGGTACGCCCGGCAGGAAGAACTGCACGGCGCGGGTGGCGATGTAGTGCTGATCGTTGCAGCCGAGCGCCGAGTAGTACGTGGAGTTGACCTGATACAGGTCAAGATTGCTCGCGGCGGCACCGGTGGCGGCCTGAGACTCGCCGTTGGTGTTGGCGTGGATGGTGTTGACCAGATTGTCCACGTCCTCGTCGGGCACGAGGCCCTTGAGGGAACGGTCGAGCTGGTCGGAGCCGATGTCGATTACGCCGATGCCGTCGTGCGTATCAAGCACGGTGACGGCGTTGTTCGGGCGCACTTCGACCCAGTGGGCGAGCGCGTCGGTGCGGCCGGTGAACACCGAGTGCAGCAGCAGCGGCGGCAGGGCGAAGTCGTAGACGCGATCGACCTTGTGGGCGATTTCGACCTGCTTCTTGTAGTAGCTGTGCACCTCGATCAGGGTTTCGAGGCCGCGCTTGGCACCCTCTTCCTTGATGCGCTCGATCAGCGTGAAGGTCTTCGGGGTCATGAAGCAGCTGGAGTTGGCTTCCTTGGCACCGTAGCCCACCGCGTCGAGGCGGATGGACTTGACGTGGCTGGCGGCCAGTCGGTCGAGAATGCCGGTCAGATAGGCCCAGCCTTCGGCGGAGTCGGTGTCGATGTCCACCTGCTGCGGGGTGAAGGTGGTCCACACCAGACGGGTTTTGCCGGCCCAAGTGTAGTGGGTGAACGGCAGACCCGGGCGCGGACGGTAGATTCCGGCGAGGTCTTCTTCAGTGGCGCCATCCGGGAAGATGGTGCTCATGGTGAGGAACATGTTGTAGTACGGGCTGTCTTCGCCGCGCTTCATCACGTCCTGGAACTGCTCGGATTCCCAGCTCATGTGGTTGACGATGGTGTCCACCATGATGTCGTGGGTGTTGGCCAGTTCGGTGATGTCATCCCATGAGCCGAGGCGCGGGTCGACCGTGGTGTGGTCCACCGGGTCGAAGCCGGCGTCGGCACCGTCGAACGGCGTGAAGAACGGCAGGATATGCACGCCTTCATACACGCCCCGGAAACGGGTGCGCAAAATATCGGTCAGCGATTTCAGGTTTCCGTCGCCCAGGCGATCGGCATAGGTGATGAGCTGGACCTTGTTCTTCATCGAATCTCCTTTATCCTCGTGACGCTCGCAGCTGGCGAACGCATTCCTCATATGGAGGGTTTCGGCGGCTCGTTCAGGACGGCACATTGTCCTTGCCAAGCCTGATACATACTATATCGAACCGGTTCGAGTGCGTCAAATCTCGAACCGGTTCGACACGCCGGGGCAAAAGAGATGAAAGCTATATGAAAAGCTGGGTCAGCGCGTGGTTTCTCCCGGCACGAAAGTCACGGGGACGACGGTCTCGCCAAAGCCACCGGACTGCGCTGCGGCATTGCCCGCAGCGTCGCCGGCGGCACCTTCCCCCGCTCCCGCGGCGATGCAGTCGCTCAGACGCGAGGCCAGCACGGAAGCCAACGCCGCGAAATCCTGCCGAATCACGCTGAGGCGAAGTCCTGCGGCATCCGCCACATACGTGCCGTCATAGGCGATAATCTGCAGATCGTGCGGAATGCTGAGCCCGCGGCGTATCGCCTCCTGCACGCACAACGCGGCACCCGTATCAGAGCTGACCACAGCATCCACATCGTCGAACCGGTCGAACAATTCGCGCGCGGCGGCGGCGTATCCGGCGAATTCGGACACCTCGCCGGCCTCCACATAATCGTGGCGCACGCCCGCGGCATCGAGTTCATGCTCCAACGTGAGGTAATAGCGCACCGTGGGGAAGGTGGTGTTCCCGTCTGCGGCCGCATCGTCAACATGAGCCGCCAGATCGTGGAACTGCGCGCGCGGGCCGCCGATCAGCACCACATGACGCGCGCCCGAATCGATGAGCTGACGGGCGATCAGCCGACCGCCCTGCTCATGGTCCGAATCCACCGAGGGGATGCCCGGGCCGAGATATCGGTCGAACGCCACGATGGGTCGCCCGATCGACGTCCAGTAATCGGCCGGGTGAGCGGTGTGCGCGGCCATGACAATGCCGTCCATCATATGACGTTGCAGCATATCGACGTATTCCGCCTCACCCTTGTCGGCGTCCACGGTGGAGCACAGCAGCGTTTTCAGTCCACGCTCGGCGAACTCGTGCTGCAGGGCCGAAGTGAGGGATGCGAAGAACGGGTGGGCGATGGTTGGCACGATCACGCCGACGGTATCGGTCCGATCGCGGTAAAGGTTGCGGGCCAACTCGTTGGGGATGTAGTCGAGCTCGCGCATGGCGGCTTCGACCTTGGCACGCATGTCCGTCGAAACGTATCCGGCGTTGTTTACCACCAACGAAACGGTGCTCACTGAAACCCCTGCCTTGCGAGCCACGTCACGCATGCCAACCATGATTCCTCCTTACGAGTCCAATCGCCCGTAATCGCCGTCAGCCTGCCGATTCCCGGACGTATGCCGTGCACATCATTGGGCCATACGCGCATACGCCGGTACGGCCAACGTCAACTACGCCCAGTGTACTCGAACCGGTTTGATCACACGACGAACGCCGTACAATCGTCGTTCGACAATCTCGCGTACATTGTCAACAAACACTCGCTCCGGATTCCAGTGCGGCAAAGCGTGGTGCCAAAGCTCTCGCGAAAACACCTGCAGGCGCAAGGCTTGCGGCATTCGGCCATATGCTGTCATGGACCGTGCAGAGCATATACGGCGAAGGACGTGTGCGGTAAAGGACGCTCTGCCCCCGCATCACGTACTGGCACGGTTGCCGGGTAAAACGTTATATTCGCGAACCGGGACAGATTCGGCTGTCCCGGTAGCCCGATTCGGCTCCTTTTACCAGACCGAGACAAGCATCATGAGGAAAGCGCATATAAGCCTTAACCGGAAAGCCTGCAATTCCAACGTTTTCAGGTATGCGTTCCGCATCGGGACCCGTCTGCAGAAGGATTGAACTGTCTCGGTTCTGCAATAAGAGGCGAAATGCCGAACCGGGACAGCGTAAACTGTCCCGGCAGCTACGTCAAACGATTGACTAAGGTACTGAGACAACAAGCGAACACGACACACGATTCCGACGCCGGGAGCATGCAATCGCAACCGCAATCGGCGACCAGTCGCCCACAATCAGTCGTTCGCACGAGAGCCGACGAGCGTCACCGCGCCGGCAATCAGTACCGCGACGATAGCTGCGGGGAACAGCAGATAGTACCCGTAGCTAGACGCGAACGCGTTGACCAGCAGCGCGCCGATGATGGCCGCAAGCGCCAGTCCAGCCGAGTTGGCGAGCGCGAAGACGCCAAGGTCGTGTCCGGCATTGCGCGGGTCGGGCAGGGCATCCATCACCAGCTCAAGGCCGAGCGCATCGTAAATGCCGAACGCGAAACCGGAGATCAGCGCGAAGGCGATCAGACCATTTTCACGTGCGGTACCGGTGGACCAGACGCCAAGGCCCCAAGCGAGCGCCAGTCCCACGGCGTACAGCAGGCACGAGCCGGCGACTACGGCGGCGGTCGCGATCCCGCGCTCCTCGATACCTTCGGAGATCGGAGCGGCAAGCCAAGAGGCCAAAGCCGTGCCGATCAACGTCGCTATAGCCATGGCCATGATGAGGGAGCCGGCCGGAATGGTCAGCGGCGCGGAGGTGAACAGCACCGCCTTGCCGTACACCCAGTAGCGCACCACGTACCACAGGAAGACGCCGGTCAATCCCACACCGGTCATCATTGCGGTGCGGGCGGCGAACACGCGGGCGAACGCGGGGGCGTCGGCTGGCGGGCGCAGCTGGGCGACTACGGTGGACGCGTTGAACGGCGCGCGCGGCAGGGCTTCGCTGGACGGCTCCTTGGGCAGGATCAGCGCGGTCAGGATGCCGGAAAGCGCGAACAGCACCGCGGTCAGAACGAACGGGGTGAACGAGCTGAACATCACGCCGATGGCACCCAAGCACACGCCAGCCGCCTGGCCGAGCATCACGCCGATGCCATGCCAGCGTTCGATGCGCGGGCGGAACTTGTCCGGCACACGTTCGCTGATGGCGCTGGCCAGCGGCACGGAAAGCATGGCGTAGGCGAATTGCATCGCCGCCCAGAGCACGCACAAGCCGACAATATTGATGTCCTGTCCAAGCAGCAACGTCAGCAGCGCGCTCAGCACACCGCCGACCACCATCCACGGGGTACGACGGCCGAACTGCGTACGGGTGTGGTCGGAAGCACCGGAAATCAGCGGCAGGGCGAACACGGAAGCCACCACGCCCACAATCACCAGCACGGCCAACGGCATCGCCAGTTCCGTAGCCACAGGCAGTGCGCGGCCGGTGGCGGGGTTGATGGGAATCTCACCGCGGACGGCCGTGTTGTAGCCGCCGAGTCGCGCCACCACGTTGGGCATCGCCACGGTGTTCAGCGCCACCCATGGAGCCCCCACCAAGATGGAGGCGATGAAGAAGCCCCAGTTGAGGCGGGAGACGCGGGCCGCGGACGGCTTCTCGCCGCTGGCGGACACCATCGGGTCGCGCATGTCAAGGTACGCGGACGACATATCAGGTGCCGGGGTGTCCACGCTGGACACCGCTGCGGCGGCTGCGGACGTGGCGGATGCGGCCAGACGCATGGCCTGCGCTTCAGGCTGATCGGAAGACGCTTCCGGCGGGCGGCGGCTCGGTTTCATGGCCAGTCGCGCCACGGCCTCCTTGTCCTCCGGGCTGAGCGCTTTATCGAGGTCCGGGCGATCGTCAATACCCGGGCGCACATACGGTTCCAACATGATGCCCTCCTTATGCTTCTCGTGAGTCCATTGTCAGCACATGGCGAGACTATCCGTTGGCGGGCTTTGCTTCAGCGCTTCGTGCGATGTTTTCGCACGACACGTTCGTGAGGGGTTTCGTACGGCACGTTCCTGCGATGTTTTCGCACGACACGTCCGTGCGACACCCGTCCGGGACTTTTGTGCGGGCTTTTTATCCGATCCCCGTCCGGCACCCGCTCAGCGACCCTGCTCAGCGACCCAGCGAGCCGACAATCCATCCCAACGTAACGCAAATAATCGGCACCACGATAGTGGCCACCAAGTAGTACGCAGCCATGGCGAAATGACGGTTGCGCGCCAGCGAAACCATTTCGTTAATCGCGGTGGAGAAGGTCGAGAAGCCGCCGAGGAATCCGGTGACGAACAGCAGGTACGTGGACTGCGGCACCACCTGATGCGCGTATGCGGCCGCCGCCACGCCGGCGCAGAATGTGGCGATCACGTTGATGATGAACGTGGAGAGCGGGAACATGCGATTCCACCAGCGCTGGATGGATGTGTTCAGCACGAATCGGGCCACGGCACCCAGGCCGCCGCACATGCTGATGAGCAGAAACGACATCTCAGTGCGCCTCCCCAGTGGTCGGGTCGCCTACCAGCGGAATCTCGTCGGTGATTGGCGCAGGTTCGTAGGAGGGCGGGTTGATAGGGGCGGTGGCGGCAGGTGCGGAATCGGTGCCGTCAGAGGTGATGGAAGCCGCGTTGGGTACGCCGGGCATATCGGACGGCGACACGGGCGATGACGCGGGTGACGCGACGCTACCGTTACCCTGAGCGGTAGGCACGACCACCGTCTCCCCCGCCGTCACGTGACGCCAATTGCCCGTCTGCTGCTGACGGACCGCGGCAATCGCGACTTTCGCGGTTTTGTCGGCGGCCAGCGCCAAACCAAGCCGCGCACCGACATACGCCACAATCAGGCCCAGCAGGAAGCTCACCAGCATATAGCACACAGCACCGGCGACCACACTGCCCTGCAACGTGGTGAGTTCCTCGATCGCCAACGCGGACAGCGTGGAAAAGCCGCCGCACATACCCATGCCGATGCCACGTGAGGTGAGCTCGCGCACGCGCTTGCGAATCCATACCGCCTGCGACAGGTAGGACGTCAGGCACGCGAAAATGAAGCAGGCCGCCATATTCGCCGTGAAGGTGGGCACGTGGAAGGCGTGCCAGAACCCCTCGGCCCCGGCGGTGGCGGGCAGGATGAAGCTCAAGCCGTAACGCATGGCGGTGCCCAGCGTGCCGCCGAGGAACACCACCAGATACAGCATGCCGTCGGCCAACGGATTGAATCGGGCCTGAACGCGTTTGATGGGCGCGAGCGGAATCTGCGGCGGTTTGGCCGCGGCGGCCGCGCCCTGCGGTTCGGGCATGGATTGGGCCCGAACCTGGGCGACGGAAATCTCCTGCGTGCTGGGCTGCGGCTCGGCACTGGTGTTGTTCACGGAATCAGACATAAGCTGCG
This sequence comes from Bifidobacterium olomucense, assembly GCF_012932375.1. Classification (GTDB taxonomy): domain Bacteria; phylum Actinomycetota; class Actinomycetes; order Actinomycetales; family Bifidobacteriaceae; genus Bifidobacterium; species Bifidobacterium olomucense. Next base: position 159,516 of record NZ_JAAIIG010000006.1, read on the forward strand.
GTTTCACTGAGGAACTCAGTCGTTACACGTTACGTACGGTTCGGTCGACGATTCGGTCGACGGTTCAGTCAATCAGGGAGTGCACGGAGATGATGTGGTCGCGCTGCGGGCCGGTGCCGATGGCGGAGATACGGCAGTTGCTGAGCTCCTCCAAACGCTTGACGTACGCCTGGCAGGTGGCCGGCAGATCATCGAAATCATGGACCTGCGAAATATCCTCATCCCAGCCGGGCATGGTCTCGTAAATCGGCTTGGCGGCGGCGAAGGCGGCCTGATCGGTCGGCATATCGTCGTGACGTTCGCCGTCCACATCGTAGGCCACGCAGATCGGGATTTCCTTAAGTCCCGTAAGCACGTCGAGCTTGGTGAGAACGATGTCGGTCAGGCCGTTGACCTGGGAGGCGTAACGGTTCACCACGGCGTCGAACCAGCCGCAACGACGCGGGCGGCCGGTGGTCACGCCGAACTCATGACCCTGGGCGCGCAGCCATTCGCCGGACTCGTCAAACAGCTCGGTGGGGAACGGGCCCTCGCCCACGCGAGTCACGTACGCCTTGGAGACGCCGATCACGCGGTTGATCTTGGTGGGGCCCACGCCGGTGCCGGTGCAAGCGCCGCCGGCGGTCGGGTTGGAAGAGGTGACGAACGGGTAGGTGCCGTGGTCCACGTCGAGCATGGTGGCCTGGGCGCCTTCGAATAGCACGGTCTTGCCCTCGTCAAGCGCCTTGTTGAGGATCAGACCGGTGTTGGCCACGTACGGCTTCAGGCGTTCGCCGAGCTTCAGGAGCTCATCGGTGGTCTGGTCCACGTCGATCGGGCGACGGTTGTAGAGCTTGACCAGCATCTGGTTCTTCTGGTGGAGGCTGGCTTCGACCTTGTCATGCAGGTGCTTGGCGTTGAACAGGTCGTGTACGCGGATGCCGACGCGGTTGATCTTGTCCGCGTAAGCCGGGCCGATGCCGCGGCCGGTGGTGCCGATCTTATGCTTGCCGAGGAAGCGCTCGGTCACCTTGTCAAGCGTACGATGATAGGGCGCGATGATGTGCGCCGCTTCGGAAACGAGCAGATGGGAGCAGTCGATGCCGCGGGCCTCAAGGCCGTCGATCTCCTGGAACAGCACTTCGGGATCGACCACCACGCCGTTGCCGATCACCGGGGTCAGGTGCGGGTTGATGATGCCGGAAGGCAGCAGGTGCAGGGCGTACGATTCGTTGCCGACCACCACGCTATGGCCAGCGTTGTTGCCGCCGTTGAAGCGGGCCACGTAATCGACCTTGGTGCCGATCAGATCGGTTGCCTTGCCTTTACCTTCGTCGCCCCACTGAGCACCAATAAGAACAATTCCAGGCATGCTGGCCCTCCCCGATTTGCACACTGTTGTACGTTGTCTCGTACGTGTTTTTGCACGTGCTTTGTACTTGTTTGCACGGCTCCACGCACGTTTTCCGCCGGGGACTAGGTTACCTTACGGCCTCTACTCGCGGCAGGGGCGATCTCACGCAGACCTGCCCTCGTGCCAAAGAACTAAAGCTCAGAGGCAATCCCACGCGTACAGCACATGGGAGAAATCGAGCCGCGCAAGGTCCTCACGGCGAATGAGGAAGTTCGCGCAACCGGAATCACCCCACATCAGCACATCGTCGTAGCTATCCATCTTCAGCAGCACGAGTTCATCGTCGTAATCCTCGCGGATGTCGGACTGGGTGAACACCGGATGTCCACCCATCTGGAACCATGATCCGGGAGACACTACGTTGAGTTGGTCCATCACCTCCTGCTCAAGATCACCCAACGCACTTTCGGCCGCCGAAATCACAGCAGGGTCAAACTCCGCGATGACGCTTTCGTACGCCGGTTCGAACTCGTCGCATTCATGAGACACGGGATCCTCGATAAGCTCCGGCCGCAACGCGCAACCATGGAAATTCGAACAGAACGGCGTGTGCAGATCAGGATCCGAATCAGTGCCGATATGCGGGAGCCGCACGATCTCGGAGTTGTCAAGTACGGATGGGGCCTCAGGAATATAGCGCACACACCGGTTATCGTTGTCGACTTCGCTATCGTAATCGGCGGATAGATCGCAGCCGTACATAATATCCGTGCCGATGAGGAACTGCAGCAGCCCCTGTGTGGGGTATCCCGGAATATTAGGATCTGTACAGCGAATCTGCATCAACGGGTAGAGCGGATCGCCGGACGCGGACGTGACCGGCACGCCTTGGGGCGACCAATACGATTGGCCTCCGACGAAATTCCCTAGCAAATCAGGGCGCACGTCAAGTTCAGGCGTGAATGAGACGGCCATCTTGCTCGTGTCGCGCACGATGCGCCGCACAATCTCCTGCACCAGCAGGCCAGGATCGTCGTTCTCCGGATTCTCCAGTACCATAATCCCACCAATTCCTTTCCCTAATGCTTCCCCAATGCTCCCCTAATTCAAACCTTGACTATTTCCAAAGTGCTGCCATACGGCTGAAAAGCTGAGAAGAGGCTGGCGGAACCGACGTCAGCGCACCTACTTCAGCGCCTTGCCGGCGGAACCGAGCTGCTGGCAGGCCTCGATCACACGCTGCGTCATGCCGTCTTCCGCCTTGCGACCCCACGAACGCGGATCGTAGAACTTCTTCTCGCCGACCTCGCCGTCGACCTTGAGCACTTTGTCGTAGTTCTCGAACACGTGGTCGGCAATCGGACGAGTGAACGCGTACTGGGTGTCGGTGTCGATGTTCATCTTCACCACACCGTAGCTGACCGCCTCTGCAATCTCCTCCGGCGTGGAACCGGAGCCGCCGTGGAACACCAGCTCGAACGGCTTGCCGTTGGGGAACGCCACCTGACCGGCCGCGCTCGGCAACTCACCCTCGGCCACCGCACGCGCCACGCGAGCCTGAATCTCGCCGAGCAGCGCCGGACGCAGCTTGACCACGCCGGGCTTGTACGCGCCGTGCACATTGCCGAACGTGAACGCCGCCATGTACCGGCCGCGCTCGCCCAAGCCCAGTCGGCGGGCCACTTCCAGACCATCTTCCGGGCTGGAGTACAGCTTTTCGTTGATTTCGGCGGAGTGGCCGTCTTCCTCACCGCCGACAGCACCGATTTCGATTTCCAGAATGGTGTGGGCCGCCTGCGACTTGTCAAGCAGCTCTTCGGCGATGTCCAGATTCTCCTTCAACGGCACAGTGGAGCCGTCCCACATATGCGACTGGAACGTAGGCTCCTGACCGCGCCTGACCTGTTCGGCCTCGTGGGCAAGCAGTGGACGGACCCATTCGTCGAGGTACTGCTTGGCGCAGTGATCGGTATGTAGGGCCACTGTGATGTTCGGGTACTTTGCGGCCACTTCGTGCGCAAACGCGGCAAGGGCCAGCGAACCGGTGACGCGATCGTTGACGCCCATACCGGATACGTACGCCGCGCCTCCCACGGACACCTGGATGATGCCGTCCGATTCAGCGTCGGCGAAGCCCTTCAATGCGGCGTTCAGCGTCTGCGAGCTGGTCACATTGATGGCAGGGTAAGCGTATCCGCCACGACGTGCGGCATCAAGCATTTCGGCATAGCGTTCCGGTGTTGCGATTGTCATGGCTTCATTATCGCGCGGGGACTGCCCGCCAGCACCGGTTTGTCGGTTCGGCGACTGTGCGATTGGTCACAGCGGGGACTGCTGACGGGAACGCTGTTGTGGGATGTGGGCGTGGGTGTCGGTGTAGGTGCGGGTGCAGGTATGGGCGCGGACGACGCCACCGCAGGTACCCGACGCCACCGCACGCATCACCGCAGGTACCGCTCGTTACCGCATGAGGAACACCATCAGAATGATCATCGCGAATCCGGCCAGATCGGTAGGCGTGAACACGGTGCCGGCGAACAGCACGCCGGAGATCGTGGCGGTCACCGGCTCACTGGTGCCCAGCATCGTGGCCCGCATGGCACCGCACCGCTGTGTGCCGGCCAGGAACAGCCAATAGGCGCCGAACGTGCCGCCCACCACGGTGAACGTCATCAGCGCGATCCCCAATCCGTCCAATGCGGGAGCGCTTGCCCATGGCCGCACAAACGGCACCAACAATACGCCGGAGACGATGAACATCATGCCGTTTACCGTGAAATTGCCCCATTTGGCCATCATGGCGATCGGCGCGATCGACATCACCGCCGTGCATAACGTGTCAATCAAACCCCACGCTAAACCCGGCAGCGGCAAGCTGAGCCGAGCCAAGTCGCCGCCGGTGGCAATCAGCACTGTTCCGACAAACGCGAGCACCACACCGACACTCTCCCGCACGCGCGGCAGTCGGCTGCCCCGCACGCAGACGAACAACAACACGAACAGCAGGTTGAGCGTTTGCAGCACCGTGGCCGTGCCGGAATTCGTCCAATCGATAGCGTTGAGATAGGCCACCTGCACCAGCAGCACACAGGCCAACGCGCAGGCCACAAGCTTGGGCCACACACGCCAATCGCGACACACGCCGATCAGCTTGCGCGGCGTAAACACGGCGGAACATGCCAGAAAGATCACGCCGGCGGCCAGTTGACGAACGCATGCGATCCACAGCGGATCGGCATGGTAGGCACCCATCAAAATCTTGGAAACCGTGGCATTGATACCCCACAGCATGCCACCGGCGAGCACCAATGCCGCACCGATCACAATATCGCGCGGAGTGCGCTCGAAGGTGGGGGCGGATCGCTTGGGCTTGGCCGGCGCCGGGGCCGAAACCGCGTCGGATTGCCCGGTCTCGATACCGGTCGCATCGGTCGCATCGGTCGCATCTATTGAGGTTGAGTCACGCATCGACCAACACACTACGCCAACTCGCCTTATGGCGTGCCCAGCCATTGACGTCGGGAACAGGGGTGGGCACAATATGTCCGTCCTCGGGAAGCGTGAGCGGCCGTCGCCCCACAAGCAAGCCCGAAACCTCACAAGCAATAGAGAAGACAGACAAACGACAACCCAAACCAAGACTTAGGGCTGCTGCACCAGACAGCACTCAGACGATATGAATCGTTCTCATATTGTTCTCGGAAAGACGTTTTTTCAGTCCAAAACATGGGGAAACGGCGGAATTTCAATGATTATCAATGGAGCGGATGACGGGAGTCGAACCCGCCTTTAAAGCTTGGGAAGCTTTCGTTCTACCGATGAACTACATCCGCAATTGCCGTATGGCTTGCACCCGACCGCCGTAACACTCGAATGCACGAGTCACCACTGTATCACGCCCTAGTGCCGAGGTACACCACGCTGTCCGTGATTACGTCGCGACCACATCCGCCGCAATCACCAATCGACTAGCGACTAGAGACTAGCGATTAGCGCAACACCCGCGTCGAATACGGGACCGCGCCACCGGACTGCAGCGACGCGCCGTTCATCTCATGCGCCATCTGCATCAGGCGGGCGATGCGCTCGTCGGTCGGCGGGTGCGTGGAGAACAGCTTGGCGAACCCGGCGGAAGAGAACGGATTGGCGATCATCATGGCAGCCACCGACTGGGTGCCGGCGGTTTTGCGCAACGGCGTGGTCTGCGCACCGTAGGAAATCTTGTTAAGCGCGGACGCAAGGGCTTCCGGGTCTCCGGTCAGCAGACTGCCGTCTTCGTCGGCGTCATATTCACGGGTACGCGAGATGGCCAGCTGAATCAGTGAGGCAGCGATCGGAGCCAGCACTGCGCTGAGCAGTACGCCGATTAATCCGAGACCGCCCGATCCGCCTTCACGGTTATCGCGCGAGCCGCCGCCGAAATACATCAGCGAATAGCCGAGATAGGTGATTACGGTGGCCATGGCCGATGCGATGGCGGAAGTCAGAATATCGCGGTTGTAGACGTGCATCAGTTCATGGCCAAGCACGCCACGCAGTTCACGGGCATTGAGAATCCGCAGAATGCCTTGGGTGCAGCACACGGCGGCATGACGTTCGTTGCGGCCGGTGGCAAAGGCGTTGGGGCTCATCGTAGGAGCTATGTAGATGCGGGGCATCGGCTTGCCGGCACGGGCGCTCAGCTCACGTACGATCTGATAGATTTCCGGGGCTTCCGCTTCCGAGACCTCACGCGCGCCCATCGAGGCGATGGCGAGCTTGTCGGAGAACCAGTAGGAGAAGAACGTGGTGCCCAAACCGATGAGAATGTACACGCCCAGCGTCTGGCGGCTTCCGCCGGTAGCCCACCAGATCAGCATGATGACGGCCCACATCAAGGCAAACAACAGCGTCGTCTTCAGGCCGTTCATGTGGCCATGCACCCGTACTTTGGCATCCATGAGGCTCAGCCTAAGGATATAGCCTGAATGATTGCTGGATATGCGCGAGGAGAAAAATCAAGATATTCGTGATGCTCTCGGCACCCGTAGCACATCGCGACCGGTCCGGTCCGATCACGCGATCTTCCATGCAGTACATGCAGCACGCACATACGCACATGCAAAAGGGCGGCCGGTACACCCAGCCGCCCATGGTTGCCACGCAGTTCCACGTGATTCCCGTGCGATTCCACACGGTCACGCCGTCAGCGCATCAGCGCCGTCAAGCGCATCAGGCCAAAGCCAGCTCACGCATCTGCTCGGGGTCGATGACCTTCTTGTGTTCACGGCCTTCCTTGGCGCCCTCGGCGCGCTCGAACGCGTCCACCTTCTTCCAGCCGGCGAAGTCGATCGGCTTGACACCACGCTCGGCGAGCAGGCGGTCGATCGATTCGGGGTCACGATCGGCGGCCACACGACCGCCTTCGGCGGCCTTGGCCAGATCCTCAAGCATGTTGGTCACGATGGCCAGAGCGTCGGACTTGGTGGAGCCGATCAGGCCGACCGGACCGCGCTTGGCCCAACCGGTGGCGTACAGGCGCTCGCGCACTTCGCCGCCGTCGGGATCAGTGGTGATGCGGCCGTCGCCGTTCGCGTTGGCCAGATGGGCGCCGTGATTGTCGTAGGCGATGCCCGGCGCCTCGGCCGGCTGGTAGCCGATCGCGTGGTACACGGCCTCGACCGGGTAATCGGTGAACTCGCCGGTACGGTGCATCTTGCCGTCGGCACCGGTTTCGGTGCGCTCCACGCGGATGGCCTTCACCTTGCCGTCCTCGCCCAGAATCTCGGTGGGAGCGGAGTTGAAGTGTACGTAGTACTTGCGATCGGCCGGGTTGCCTTCGAAGTCCACGTCGCCGTCGTCTTCCATGTCCTCGGCCATCTCGCGAATGGTGAACAGCTCCTCGACCATCTGACGGGTGAGCTTGTCCTTGCCAGCCACCTCGATGGTCTCATCGTCGAGCTCGAAATCGTCTTCGTTGATGATGAGCTGCACGCCGGGCAGCTTCTCCATCTCGCGCAGCTCCTGCACGCTGAACTTGGCCTGCGCCACACCACGGCGGATGAACAGGTGCAGCACCTTCGCCTTGTTCTGGCCGATGCCCTCGTACACGTTGTCCGGAATATCGGTTTTGGCCTTGAGATCGTCCGCGTTGCGCATCAGCTCGCGGGCCACGTCCATGGCCACGTTGCCGCCGCCGATCACAGCCACGTTCTCGGCGGTCAGCGGCCACTCGCGGGCACCGGTGGGGTAACCGTCGTACCATTCGACGAACTTGGCGGCGCCGTACACACCGTCAAGATCGGCGCCGGGCAGGTTCAGCGGCTTGTCCTTGACCGCACCGGTGGCGAACAGTACGGCGTCGTAACGGGCGAGCAGGTCCTCAAGGGTCACGTCCTTGCCGAACTCCACGTCGCAGTACAGGTGGATGTCCGGGTTGTCGAGCGTCTTCTCCAGTGCGGAGGCGATGAATTTGATGGACGGGTGGTCCGGAGCCACGCCGTAGCGCACCAGACCGAACGGCACCGGCAGCTTCTCAAACAGGTCGATGCGGGCCTGGGTACCGAGGCCGAGCTCTTCGCCCAGCTTCTTGAGCTGGCGCAGGAAGATGTCGGACGAGTAGACGCCGGCCGGGCCAGCGCCGATCACAGCAATACGCAATTCGTTGGTTGCGGAAGTATTCACAGATTCAGTCACGCGTTACAGGTTATCGCAAAGCATGCCGCGGCAACAGGGGTAAAGCAGTGGGAATTCCGTGATGCCGAACAGGACGAAGCTGGGGGCACGCGGGTCGTGCGACGCATATCATCGCCGCCCGAGTTGCACGAGATGCGCGAATCGCGCGGGATCAGCGTACGCAGCTTGGTTGATTTCCCGAGCAATATCGAAAGCCGCGGCAGTCTCTGATCAGCACCGCCGCGCACTTATTCAAACGGGCCGGTACAACTCAATCCCTGTACCAGCGGCACGATGTCTCCCGCTTTCTCCATACCGATACAGGTTTTCATGTCCCGGTACGCTATTTTGCCTGATTTGGGATTACCGAGACAGATTAACTCTGCGAACTTCTTGCCTTACACGCATCGATCGTAGAGAAAATGGCGGAATTCCAACAATTCCGAATTATGAAGAATGACGTTCAGCTGCATTCGAGCACAGCAATCTGTCCCGGTATTACAAAACCGCCAAGAACTCGTTACCGGGACAAGGAATCTTGTCCCCGTAGCAAATTTCAACGTTGCAACTCAGAACCGGGACACTCAGCAGCTACGGCAGCAGGATACTGCACGATCACGGGCCTCGCTAATGTCAGATTACGGGGATTCGGCCTTCCGCTAGCGCAGAATACGATCGACGAGCAGCTTCCACTCGCTCGCGAGATCAATGGAATCCGGATCGTAGAGCCAACGCATCTGCAGACCGTCCATGGCGGCCAGCGCCTGACGGGCGGTGCGCTCAGGCTCGGCGGCACCGTCATTGCGCGCCGCCCGCGTGTATTCACGCATCACCCACTGTTCGCGATTGCGGAAGTACTCATATGCCGGATGATTCTGGCTCAAGGCCTCGCCTTCCAACACGGTGTACAGGCGAACGATTTCCGGCTGGGTGGCATTGCGCTCGGTAGTGGCAACAGTCAGATCGCGCAGTCCGACGGGAAAATCATCCTCGTCACTGATGGCCTCGCCACCGGCCGGCAACGGCACATTGAGACGGCCATACAACGCCGCGCGATCGGTTTTATCGCGATAATCCAGCACGGCGAGCAGCAACCCCTCTTTGGAGCCGAAGTGGTAGAGCAGGCCGGCTTCAGTCATATCTTCAGCTACGGCGATCTCGCGCAGACGCAATCCCCAGAAACCATGCTGCGCCACGAACTGGGTGGTGGTGTTGATGATGCTGATGCGGCGTTCCTCCGCCGTCATCTGAGCCTTGGTATCCTTGACGCCTCGCGTACGTTTCGCCCCGTTTTTCGATCCAACCACTGCGGCCAACCACACCTTCATCAATCACATTGCCAGCATTCGCATACACAGTCACCATATACGATGCGCAGGAATGCGCAGAGCCCCCAATCACATACAAATCACATACAAAAAAGGTCTTCCCAATCATCGATTGCGATGTCGGGAAGACCTAGGCGCTGCAGTGCAGCATTACCGAGCGGCTGTGCTGCTCACTCAGTCCAGCGTAAAGGTGCTGAAGGAGCGCGGCGCCAACGTTGCGGTGAAGGCGCGGTCGGCGTTCGTCGGATCGGCGAAGCTGAAGCTCACCTCGCGCTCCAGAGCGTTCTGTACCACCACGACCAGCGAGCCATCCGGGTTCTCGTAGGCGGAGGCCATCGAGGAGAAGCGACCCTCAAGGTCAAGCACGCGAGCGCCCGGCTTGACGAAGTGCGAGTAGTGGCGCATCACGTAGTACTCGGGGTTGCGGGTGAAGGTCTTGGCTTCGGTGTCCACGGAGAACAGGGAGTTCTGATGCCAGCCCCACGTGCTTTCGGTGCCGGCGAGCACCATGTTCCAGTAGGTGTAGCCCAGCGCGCCGTGGGTCAGGTAGTGGTTGACCAGGTGGAAGATGTATTCGGCGTACTCCCAGGAGTTGTCTCCCATGCCGCACTCGGATTCGGTCTGCATGAGCTTCAGCTCAGGCCATGCCTTGTGCGTGCGTTCGATGCAGTCGCGGCCTTCCCACTGGTAGCCGATGCCGGTGATGTACTTGCGGGCTTCGTCGTCCATCAGAATGTTGTCGACGTAGCGGTTGTAGTTTTCGAGCACCATGCCGTAGAGGCTCACGAACTGCATGTCGCGCGGGCCGTTCAGGGTGCCGAGCCAGATCTCCACACCGCCGTCTTCGGCCTTGCCGAGCAGCCTCTCACGCTCGAAGGTGGGGCCCAGATAGTCGCGGATGAAGATACGCAGCTGCTCGCTGGTCCACTTGCAGGTGGGGTACTTGGCGTCGGACCACGGCTCGTTCTGCGGGAAGACGCGGGTCACGTTCACGCCAAGGGCGCGGTAGGCGCGCACGTACTTGACGAAGTAGTTGGCGTAGGCCGTGAGGTTCTCCGGCGTCATGACGAGCTTGCCGTAGTTGTAGACCGGCGGGTTCTTCATCCACGTGGGCGGGCTCCACGGGCTGGAGTGTACGGAGAGCTGCGGCTGGTATTTCTTGGCGGCGCGGATGTAGGGCAGCACGGCGCGCTCGTCGCCCTTGACCGAGAAGTCCTTGAGTTCGTAGTCGCCCGGGGTTTCGTCGTAGCTGTACCAGTCGGCGGCGAAATCGTTGGCGCCGATCGGGGCGCGGTTCAAACGGAAGTTGAGCTCGTCGGGGCTGAACAGCTCCTTGATCACCTGTTCGCGGTCCTGCTCGCTCAGCTGCTGCAGCGGCAGCCAGCCGAGTTCGTTGAAGCAGCCGCCGAAGCCTTCTACTTCCTGCTCCTTGCCGCCGGTCAGTGTGACGCCCAGTTCGCTGGTCGCGCCCTGAGCCGGGGCTTCTTTGGTCTGCCAGCGATTGGCCTCGGTGGTTTCAATCCATGTGACCATGATCGGAAATCTCCTTATTGGTTAATCAGTATTCAGTCAAAGTGACGAGAATGCCTTGGCTGATATTGGTGTTGGGTTGGTATGTATTTATCGACGATCGACTTATCGATGATCGGCTGGGGTCCGGTTTGGCGGGATGGCCGGCCGGCGCGATTACTTCACGCGCTTGATCATCATGATCAGCACGGCACCGATCACAGAGACCGCGGCGCATACCGGGAACAGGCCATAGTAGCTGCCACCGGACACGAGCACGATGGCGGCGGCCACGATCGGGCCGAGCAGCTGGGAACCGGTGTTGGCGAGGTTCAGAATGCCCAGATCCTTGGCGGCGTTCTCGGCGTTCGGCAGCACCTCGATGTTCAGCGCCTGATCGACGGCGAAGAAGATGCCCATACCAAGGCCAGCGATGGCACCGTAGGCGACCATGGTCCACGGAGCGCTGGAAACCATGGGCATGGCCACGCCGATGGCCACCAGCAGGGCGGCGAACGCCACCGGAATCTTACGGCTCTTGATCTTGTCGGAGATCGGGCCGGCGACGATGGACATCACGATGGCGGTGACCATGAGCAGCATCGAGATAATGGACACGTACTTCTTCTGGCCGGCGGTATCGAGATGAATGTAATCGCTCAGGATGTAAAGCTGATAGGCCATGATGGCGGTGGTGGCGGTGTTCACCAGCATCTTGCCGAACAGGGCGAGGTAGAAGTCGCGGCAATCCTTGACCGGGAAGATGAAGTGCTGCACGAACATATCCCAGGTGAAGCTCTTCTTCTCCATGCCGAGGCTGGACTGTTCACGCATGAGCAGCACGGTGATCGGACCGCACAGCAGTGTGAGCACGCTCATCACGATGATGCCGGTGCCGATCTTCGGGCCAAGGAACTGGGCACCGACGAGCTGGCCACCGTACTGGCCGATCACGTAGCCGAATGCGTAGATGGAAGAGATCAGGCCACGGTGCTTAGGCGCCACACGATCGGCGATGGCCGCGACGATCGGGGCGACGAGCGCGTTGAGGAAGACCTGGTACAGGCACCATGAAACCACCAGCAGCGGCACGGTCTGCACGGCGTTGAAGACGAGCAGCATCACGAAGCAGCCGACGGAGCCGACGATCAGCCACGGGGTACGGCGACCCCAACGACTGCGGGTAAGGTCAGACAGGCCGCCGATGATGATGTTGGCGAGCGTGGCGAACACCATTGCGGAGCCGGACAGCAATGCGATGATGCTGGCCTTGTTCGCCGGATCGATGATTTCGACCTTGGCCGGCAGCAGCACGGCGTTTACGCCAAGGTACGGGCCGAGCCACAGCATGGCGCCGAGGGCCGTTGCAACGCCAATGAGAATAGGGGCTTTGGGCTGCTCATCATCGCTTACTGAGCCAGTCCACGCTTTCGAGGCTGTTGATACCGCTTCAGAAACGGACATCGTTACTCCTTTGTTGCCATCGACTCGGCTCGCACTGTTCTGCAATGAACCAGCACCATCACTATGCGCAGTCGAAGCGATGTTCTGTTGTTGACGATGACCACTTTACACTTAATGACTATTAAGTCAAATCGGAAAACAAGGCCTCTCAGCAGGGCGTTTCGCTTGGAATCATGCGGTTTCCGCGCATTCACACGCAGCATTACAGCAAACAAACCCAAGAAAAATCATCCGGCGAATAGCCGCATCATGCGGCTGTTCGCCAGGGCAGGTCCTCAAGCCGGCCGAAGAACCGCCTTGCTCATCGCCGGTCCAGCACGGCGGTGAGGGCCCAGAGGATGCTCACCACGTCGATGGCCTCCTGCAGGAAGGCACCGACTACCACCGGGATCAGGTTGAACGCGGCGGCGATCATGCCGATCACCGCCAGCACGAGTCCGGCGACCACGGCCTGCAGCATGATGTGCTTGGTACGTCGGGCGATGGCGATGGCGCGCGGCACGGCGGCGATATCGTCGTTCATGATCACCACCTGCGCGCTTTCCGAAGCGGCGGTGGAGGTGCCGTCGGTAATCGCGACGCCGAGGTCGGCTGCGACCAGCACCGGCGCATCGTTCACACCGTCGCCCACCATCATTGTGACGGGCTTCGCCATGAAGTCCTTACCGGCCGGGACTCCTGTGCGAGGCACGGACAGGGCGCGCCCATCCGGCCTGTCACCGGAGCCGTCCCGAGTCGCCGCCGACACTGCGGCCACCTTGTCTTCCGGGAACAGTTCGGCGTGAACTTCGTCGATGCCGACTTCGCGCGCGATGATCTCCGCCGAAGCGCGCTTGTCTCCGGTGAGCATCGCGAGCTTGGAAACACCGAGCCCATGCAGGGCGGCGAGCGCGGCCTTGGCGTTGGCGCGCGGCACATCGCGCAACACAATGCGGGCGATCAACTGACCGTCCACCGACATATAGGACGCCATCTCATCCGGCTGCAGCATCCCGAATCGCGTGCGCAAATCCGCGGAATTTCGGGCCTTACCGGCAAGTCCCGGGGAGTCAGCGTCCGCCGCCCGACGGGAGTCCGCAACGCCACCCGCGGCCGCCGGCAAGAAGCCGTCCTCCTGCGCGGCCGCAAACGACAGCCGCCCGACACGGACCGCATGTCCGTTCACTGTACCGGACACGCCCTTGCCGGCCGTCTCCTCGATGTTCTTGACCACCGGATAGTCGCGGCCATGGCCCGGCATGCCGGCCTCCGGCTCCGGACAGTCACGCTGGCCGGCCGCGAACCGGGCGCGCAATCGAGCCATCGCCTCCGCACCGGCCTTCGCGATACCTTTGGACAGAATGTGCACCGAGTAGCCCTCGACCACACCGGCCATCATCAGCACATGATCCTCATTCAGTTGCGTTTCCACGCCCGGCAACATCTCCACGCGCACCACCTGCGGCTGCTTGACCGTAAGCGTACCGGTTTTGTCGAAGAACACCTGCGTGACTCGGCCCAAGTTTTCCAGCACATCCTGGGTTTTGATGAGCACGCCGGCCGCCGCCAAGCGCGACGTACCGGCGATGTACGCCACAGGCGCGGCAATCAGCAGCGGACAGGGCGTGGCGAGCACCAACACCTGCGCGAATCGCGTCGGGATGCCGGACACAGCCCAAGCGACACCAGCAATCACCAACGCAAGCACGGTGAACGGCACCGCCAGCCGGTCGGCGGTTTTGACCACGGCCGGACGGGATTCCTGAGCGGACTCCACCAACTGCAAGATGCGCTGATACTGCGATTCGGCGGCCGGCTGGGTGGCGCGCATGGTAAGCGCCGCCGACCCGTTCACCGCGCCAGACATCACGCGGGCACCGGCGAACACCGTACGCGGCACCGGCTCACCGTTGATCGCGCTCAGGTCGAGTGTCGCCTCGCCGGAGAGCAACTCGCCGTCCACCGGTACGATTTCGCCCGGCAACACCATCAGTACATCGCCCGGCTGCACTTGGGCGACCGGGACCGTGGCGAATCGCTGGGCCGCCGCGAAACGAGCGGATGAAGTATGACGGAAGCCGTCGTTTGCCGAATCGGTTTGGATTTTGCCGCGGCCCACGCCGGGCAGGGTGACGACGTGCGCGGTCTGCGGGGCGGCTTTGACCAGCGCGGTCAGACTGTGCTCGGCTTTGCTTTGCGCATACTCTTCGATGGCTTCGCCTGAGGTGATCATCAACGTCACGGCCCAGCTGGCCCAGTATTCGTGAACCGCCACGGTGGACAGCATCGCCATCACCGCCAGTAGGTCAACGCCCACCTGGCCATTGCGGATGTCGTCGATCATGCCGCGGATTGTGTCCGTCACGATGATCAGTACCAGCGCAATCACCAGCCACTGCCCCACGCCGGGATCACCCAGGACGGGAATCGCAATCGAGGAAGCGGAAGCCGCGCCGTGTTGTGCGGGCTGTGCGGACAGACTGGACTGTCCAGCCACAGCGGCATCCCATGGACGCCACTGGCCCAGTACAGCCAACGGAATTGCGGTAACGACAACTACGGGCAGCATGGGCACCAGTCGGCAGACGCGCACGACGGCGGCACATAATCGTTGGAAGAATCGGATGAGACTACGCATCTCATGCTCCTTACTCTTGTATACGGGGCCGATCGCTGCGGTCGTCTGTCGCAGCGAGACGGCGGGCGCGCGGACGGATGCGGGTATGCAGTCGCGTGGCCAGCCGGTAATCGGCACATGGTCACGCCTTGTTAACCCACCGGCGTCTATGCCGAACAGCTTGGGCGAGGGTTTTCGATCCCGTTTCCGCGAGCTGCGTCTGCGCGACTTTCCGATACACGGCGTAAAGAATTATTCAGTTTTTTGCAGTGCGTTTGCAGTGCGTTCCTGCGGTGCATTCCTGCAACGCGTTCCTGCGGTGCAGTGCGACACATCGCAATATATCGCGCCGCATTAGTCATGTTGCCGGAAGCGGCGGACTTTTGCGCACGCGTCGTCCATAAACGCACGCAAAAGGGCCGTGGGGGATCGCCCTCCACGGCCCTTTGGTTGTCCGACATGGCGTTCAGCGGCGGCCGCCCAACGCCATGTGACGTGTTGTTCAGCAATATTCAGCTGTGTTCAGTTATGTACTATGTACGGCCTGCGCCCGGGCCACGCTCGGGTTGCCGGCTGGCGGTTTACCACAGGCCGAACGGATCGGAGAAGCCACCGTCGCCGTAACCGTCAGAACCGTTGCCGTTCTGGTCGTTCTGTCCGTTGCCGTTCTGGTTATTGCCATTACCGTTCGAATCATT
Source organism: Bifidobacterium olomucense (assembly GCF_012932375.1). Taxonomy (GTDB): domain Bacteria; phylum Actinomycetota; class Actinomycetes; order Actinomycetales; family Bifidobacteriaceae; genus Bifidobacterium; species Bifidobacterium olomucense. The sequence goes on from NZ_JAAIIG010000006.1 coordinate 175,098, forward strand.
GCCATTCGAACCGTTCGAGCTGGACGAGCCGTTGACGCTGGATTCCTCCTGATCGAGGGTTACCTCCACGTCCATCGTCTTGCCGTCGCGCACGATGGTCAGCGTCACCTTGTCGTTCAACGCGGCGGCGCGCACGAAGCCGAGCAGCGAGTAATTGTTGTTGACCGCGTTGCCGTTGAAGGCCACGATCGTATCGCCTTCCTTCAGACCGGCCTTGTCGGCCGGGCCGCCGGAGACGACCGCGGAACCGCCGACGGACGGCTTGGTGATGGTCGCGCCGCCACGGGTCACGCCGTCTGCCTCAACGGTGTCGGACTTGATGGTCACGCCAAGCGCCACATGCGTCACCGAACCGTTGCTGATGATCTCATTGGCCACGCGCTTGACCAGGTTGGACGGAATCGCGAAGCCGATGCCGATGGAACCGGCGGTGTCGGAGGAGGTGGCGGTGGAGGCGATGGACGAGTTGATGCCAATCACCTGACCGGCACCGTTAAAGGTCGGGCCGCCGGAGTTGCCGGGGTTGATGGCCGCGTCGATCTGCACGGCGTTGGTCACGACCTCGTTGTTGTTATCGTCGGTCACGCTCACCGGACGGTTCAGAGCGGAGACGATGCCGGTGGTGGCGGTGTCGTCGTAGCCGAGCGGATTGCCGATGGCCATCACGCTTTCGCCCACGGCGAGCTTGTCGGAGTCCGCGAATTCCACAGGCGTCAGGTCGCTCGGCGGGTTGTCGAGCTTGATCACGGCCAGATCAGTGGTGGTATCGGTGCCGACCAGCTTGGCGGAGTACATCGTGCCGTTGGCCAGCGTGACCGCGATGGACTGCGCGCCGGAAATCACGTGATTGTTGGTCACGATGTGGCCCTCGGTGTCAAGGATGGCGCCGGAACCCTTGGCCGTGCCGTTGGAAAGCGTGGTCTGGATGGAGACCACGGAGTTGGACACGGACGACGCGACGGACGTCCAGTCCACAGCCTGCCCGCTCTTGGCGGTGGCGGAGCCGGAACCGGACTTGTTCGAAGTGACGTTCGACAGCGAGCTGGTGGACGGCAGGTTAATCCAGCCGTTGGTCAGCGCCGCGTACCCGAGGCCGAGGCACAGCGCGGCAGACACCACTGCGGCGATAATCGCGGTGACGACGATGCCGACGGCCTTGGAACCGCCGTGATGGGCCGGCTGGCCCGGGTTGCCATTGCTCGGACCGTTCGGGGCGGACGGACCGTTCGGGGTGTTCGGAGCACCTGCACCGAACAGGCCCTGCGGAGCGAACGGATTGCCGTTGCCCTGGGCGGAATTCTGCGGCTGCGGGTTGAACGGGTTGCCGTTGCCGCTCTGCGCAGACTGCTGGCCCGGCTGCGGCTGCGGGTTGTTGGTGAAGTACGGATTGCGGTTGCCCGGCTGACCCGGCTGCGGCTGAGCAGCCTGACCAAACGGCAACGGCTGGGTGGCCTGACCGTTGAATGCGGGCTGAGACGAGGCACTCGGAGTGGACGCAGTGGGGGCCGGGCCGTACGCGCCGTACTCCGGAGCCGGGCGGTACAGCGGTGCGGTGGGAGCCTCAGACTGGCCAGCGTTGGGCGCGGCGGCACCGGCCGGGGTGCCGGCGGGAGCGGAAGAGACCACCGTGCTCTCACCCTTGGCGGCGGCATAATCCGGAACCGGGTCGATGGCCGTCGTCGCGGTCGTATCCGGCTGGGCTGCGGTCTGGGTCGGCAGAACCTGCGTAGCCGGCTGCGCGCCGCCAGCCTCGGGATGTTCCGTATTCAGCGTTTGCGTTTGTTGCGTTTGCTCAGAAGTCTCGCCAGAATTTGGCGTTTGGCCGTTCTGCGGGGTCTGGTCGACGCCCTGCGGGTTGAATTCGTCAGCCATCACTGCTCCTTTTTCTAAAATCTCATCACGCTCAGCAGCGCAGCCAAGCCCTGTGGCTGTATTGCGTTCAATCGGCTGCGCCTCTTGTGTGCTACCTCTGTAGTAAAGGCAGTCAATCTGGAGGTTTTCTGAATGTTGATTGAAAGTCTATAAGTAATCTGCGCAGAGTCATATGGGTATTGGTGTCTATCGCGCTTACAAGGGGCCGATATCCGCGGCCGGGAACATCTATCTGCGTTACAAGGGGCTGGTCCGGAACGATAACACCCCCTATTCGGCCCATACGCCAACGCTGTTACGCCGTTTTAGTCGTGTGACTACTGAACGAGCAGCCCCTTGTAACGCAGATAGACATTCCGAACACCGGAAATCAGCCCCTTGTACGCAAGATAGGGCGTAAGACTTTTTCCGCATCGGCACTTCTCGCCATTCCACCCCCCTTTGCCCCCATTGGTTCCTCGCAGAGGCTTCACCTTTTCCGCCCCTTTTGCCTAAAGTGAACATATGAGCGAACGTACAGCGACAGGACTGCTTAATCATCCACGCGGTGCCGAACCCGGCAAACCCGGCGACCGCAGCGCATTCAGTTTCGAAACCGTCACCCGACTTTCTTCCACGGCGGACGGCTTGGGCCGCGACGGTGCCCGATATGGCCGCACCGGCATCATCCACACACCGCACGGCGACATCAAAACGCCTGCGTTCGTGCCAGTCGGCACACAGGCCGCAATGAAAGCCGTGCTGCCCGAACAGATGAAGGATCTGGGAGCGCAATGTCTGCTCGCCAACGCCTTCCATCTCTTCGAACGCCCCGGCGAAGACGTACTAGACGCGGCCGGCGGCTTGGCACGTTTCATGAACTGGGACGGACCGACCTTCACCGATTCGGGCGGCTTCCAAGTGATGTCGCTGGGTGTGGGGTTCAAGAAAACCCTCGCCATGGACGTGACCGGCATGAAATCCGACGACATCATCGCCAAGGGCAAGGAGCGTCTGGCATGGGTGGACGAAGATGGCGTTACGTTCAAGTCTCCGCTCAACGGCAGCTCTCATCGTTTCTCCGCTGAAATTTCGATGGGCATTCAGCACAAGCTCGGCGCGGACATCATGTTCGCGTTCGACGAGCTGACCACGTTGATGAACACCCGCTCCTATCAGGAAGACTCGGTGGAGCGTACGTTCCGTTGGGCCAAGCGTTGTGTGGCAGAGCACGAGCGGCTTACCGCCGAGCGTCTGGGCAAGCCATATCAGGCGTTGTACGGCGTGGTGCAGGGCGCGAATTACGAAGATCTGCGCCGCCATGCGGCCGAGCAGATCGCTTCGCTTGATTTCGACGGCGTGGGCATCGGCGGCGCGATCGAAAAGCGCATCATCGGCAATACATGCGCATGGATCTGCGACGCGATGCCGGAAAACCGACCGCGCCACGTGCTGGGCATCGCCTCCGTGGACGACATCTTCGCCTGCGTGGAGAACGGCGGCGACACGTTCGACTGCGTTGCGCCCGCCCGGTGCGCGCGCAACGGCGCCATCTACACCCGTTCCGGCCGATACAACATCAAGCGCGCCGAGAACAAGTTCAATTTCGAGCCGCTGGAGGAGGGCTGCGACTGCTACACATGCCGCAACTATTCACGCGCTTACGTGGATCATCTGCTGCGCGCCCGCGAATTCAACGGGTTCACGCTGGCCACCATCCACAACGAGCACTTCTTCGTGAAACTGCTGGACGATATCCGCGCTTCGATCGACGGCGGATACTTCGACGAATTCCGCGACGAAACGCTGGCGCACTTCTACGGCGACGGCGAACGCCGGCCGGGACTGTGATCGGCTACGGGTTTTCTGACTCTTCCCCGGTCCTTTGCCCCGCTTACAGCACTGCGTTGCGACAGGCGGAAAGGCAAAGGACTACACAGCAGAAACAAATGAGGTCAGGCAGCAGCACGCCAGCAACGAGACCAGCAAAGAGAAACGGCAACAGTGAGGTAGTCACTCATGGATCTTTTGGAAGCGATTGAGGCGAGGCACGCCATTCGCGCGTATACGGACGAGCCGGTTGCGGCGGATACACTGACCGCACTGGAATCGGATATCGCGCGATGGAATGAGGAAAGTGGCCTGCATATGCAGATCGGCGCCGGATTGGACGACGCGTTCTGCGGCCTGAAAACGCATTATGGGCGATTCCAAGGCGTGCATAACGCCATTGCGCTTATCTGCCCTGCCGCCGGTAGCGTGGCGAATGGCGAGGCCGCTTTGTCGCCCGAGGAGGCGGCGCTACAGGAGCGAGTCGGCTATTACGGCGAAATGGCGGCGTTGAGGGCCGTGCAGCTGGAACTACAGACGTCATGGGCGGTATTGGACGGTGCCGCAGCGGCGGCAAATCCGTGGTGGACGTTGACCGAAGGCGAGACCGCAGTATGGATGATCGCGTTCGGCCATGGCGCGCGGGCTGCGGGCCGACGCCGCACGAAGCCGATGGAAACGCTGGCGAGCGTGCCGGGCGATGATTTCAGTCAGGCACCTGATTGGTTTACCGCCGGCATGGAAGCCGCGATGGCCGCACCCACTTCGCTCAGTCAGCAGCCATTCCATTTCACGCTCAACGATGACGGAACCGTGAGCGCCGAAGCCCTCGATGGCTTGTTCGCTCATGTGGGCCTCGGCACAGCCAAATGTCACTTTGAGATCGGTGCCGCACCGCACCACGTGGAGTGGCGTTAAACGCATCCATCCGGCGCGACGCAATGCGGCACGAAGGTCTACGAAACGACACGACAGAACGCGACACGCCGAAAACCGCCCTGATTTGCATCTCGGCCAGAAGCAGTGCTAAGTTATCCACTTGTCTGCGAGTGTGGCGGAATGGTAGACGCGCTGTCTTCAGGTGGCAGTGAGTGTATGCTCGTGGGGGTTCAACTCCCCCCACTCGCACGCAGGAGCGAAAGCCCCGAACCGTTGAAATACCAACGGTTCGGGGCTTTCCTGTATATGATGAAACCGCCAAAATATGACGGAAAATATGACAATCTACATTGAGGGTTATAGCCCAAATTGTGTGCCTGAGGGTTTAGTCGTGTGATGGCCGTTGGATTCGCGTGTGGAAGTCGGGACTATAGGAATTTTTGCGGTGTTTGAGACCCCGAAACGCGGCACCTCAAGAAAACAGAAATCAAGAAAACAAAGAACCCCGGTGGGGAGACCACCGGGGCGAGAAAGGAGAGAGAAGAAGAAAGGGGTTCAATTGTCGGGAACTGCTGCGGCTCCTGGCCAGCGTTTTTGCTGACATGTCTTATATAACCATCGGTTTCTGCATCTAACTCTAAATTTGTCTGAAAATAAGCTGAGAATCGGTCGCCTTCCACGTCTCCACACAAAAAGCTAGACTAGGCAACAGTTACCGAATCAAGGAGTTTCTTTATGCTGCTGTCTGACCGCGACATTCTCGCCGCCCAGTCCGCCGGCCACATTTCGCTGGAGCCGTGGACCCCTGAAATGGTGCAGCCCGCTTCCATTGACGTTCGTTTGGACCGTTACTTCCGTCTGTTCAACAATCACGCTTACACCTACGTCGATCCGGCGGAAAATCAGGGCGCGCTGACCGAACAGTTCGAGGTCGGCCCAGACGAACCGTGGATCCTCCATCCCGGCGAATTCGCGCTCGGCTCCACGTGGGAGTACGTCAAGCTCGACCCCACCATCGCCGCACGACTGGAAGGCAAAAGCTCCTTGGGGCGTCTGGGAATCCTGACCCACTCGACCGCCGGCTTCATCGACCCCGGGTTCGAGGGGCACATCACGCTGGAGCTTTCCAACGTCTCGACGTTGCCGGTCAAACTGTGGCCCGGCATGAAAATCGGTCAGATGTGCTTCTTCCAGTTGAGCTCGCCAGCCGAACATCCTTACGGATCGTCCGGCACAGGCTCGCACTATCAGGGTCAGCGAGGCCCGACACCCAGCCGTTCGTACGAACGCTTCTATCGCGCTCATATTGACGACTGATTCGCACGGGTTTCGTTTCGCTTACTTACCTTGCCGGCAACGCCCGACTGTCTGCCGATGTTTCGGCTTTTTGAGGAGATGTGATGACTAATAGCGACGGTGGCTTTGAATTCGATTTTCAGCACCATGAACAACCTGCCAAGCCAGTGGTGCCCCCGATTCCGGGGCAGATGCAGATAGGCCAGCCCATTCCCGTCAATGGGCAGACGCAGGCACTGCCATTTGCGCAGCCGACGCAAGCGACGGCGTCTCCGGCCACCTCCCCCAGCACCTCCACGTGGGGAACGCAGCCGCTGCACACAGCCGACGCATCCGGCGCAACGGCCCAGCCCGCATGGCCACAGACCGCACAGCCCACGCAAGCCATGGCACCCCAGTCGTTCGCACCTGCCGCGCCACAGCCCGCGAGCGCGCCGGCAGTGTCTTCCGCTCCGGTTGCGGCCGCTCCCGGCCAGCAGCAGTACGTGTGGGATCAGGCGACGCAAAGCTTCCATCCGATCGCGGCACAGCCAGCGACGCAGCCAGCGGCGCAACCCGCCACCCAGCCGTTCACACCGCAGACTACCGTCCAGCCCGCGCAATCGACGGCACCTTTAGCGACTCCGAACGGAGCGACCTCAGCCGAAGCCACGGAAGTGTTCTCCCCCATCACCCCGGCTCCATCCCCGACCCCGGACGAAGCCGCCACGCAGGTATTCCAGCCGGCAACCGATCTGCCAACCCGTTCCGGTCTTTCGGCATCCGGGCTGCCCGCATCGGCTACACAGCCGGCCACGCTGCCCCCGGCCATCGCCCCGCTTGATGAGATGGCGAACGAATTCGGCGAGGATGACAACGAATCGGCCGAGTCCGGTTCCGGCCATCACGGCAAGTCAGGCAAGCCCAACACCGGCAAAATCATCGGTATCGCAGCGGCGGTGATCGTCGTCCTCGCCTTGATCGGCGGCGGCCTGTTCTGGTGGCACGCCAACGGCACCAAGGTGAGTCAGGCGGCGGCACTGGCGGAGTGCAAGGCAACCGCCAAGCAGTACGACAAGGCCAAGGCCAAGCTGACCACCGCCATCACCAACGGCCAGACCGCCGCACAGACCTCCTCCAGCGAAGTGGCCGATACCAGCACGATCACCACGCTGAATCAGGCTTTGCAGGATGCGGCGAATCCGGCAGATACCGGTTCGTGCGAATCGTCGTTGAGCGCTGACGAGCTGAAAAGCCAGACCGCTGACATGAAGAGCCAGATCAACGACGTCACCGACCAGACGGACGCCATCAACAACGCCACCAAAGCTGTCACCGCGTCGAAGAGCACTGCCGAGGCGGACAAGATGAAGACGACGCTGACCTCGGCCATCGCCGCGGCTCAGGGCATTCTCGACAACTCCAACGGCAGCGTCGCGGACGAGAACACGCGCACCACGCTGCAAAGCGCCATCGACGCGGCCAATACGCTGGCGAACAGCTCCAACCCGAGCCAGTCTGCGGTGACCGACGCCATCACCAAGTTGCAGTCGGCTCAGGAGGCCGTCACCAACTCCGTACAGGCCAAGCAGCAGAGCGACGCCGCCAAGGCCGCCGCGGACGCCGCCAAGAAGGCCGCCGAAGACGCCGCCAAGAAGGCTCAGGAACAGGCGCAGCAGAATCAGCAGTCGCAATCGGGGTCCGGCTCAGACTCGGATTCGCAAGACAGCAGTTCGGACAGCCAGTCCGAGAACTGACGGTCTGCGTTCGTCAATGAGAGCAGACGGACCATCGAACTGAAATTTCCGCAGCCTTCATCACTATCACTGAAAAACGCTCCTTGACACATAGTCAAGGAGCGTTTTTCATCTTACGTAAGGCGGCGGGCGGGAAGTACGGGATCTGTTTACGGCCTCATCCCGCATCAACCAACCCGCCGCCCAACGGCGGTCCACCCCACCGGCTTACCGGCGGGCGGCCATGGCGCGCAGCACCACCTTGCGAATCTCGGAGGCGATGAGCACGAACGCAGCCAAGCCGATGCACTCCAGCCAAGCCAGCGGCCCCAGCGGCGTGGTGCCGAACGCGGAGTTCAGGAACGGCACGTAGATCACGACAAGCTGCAGCGCAATGGACAGGCCAATCGCACCCCACAGCCACTTGTTCGAGAACAGGCCGACAAACACGGACTGCAGGTGGGAGCGGGAGGCAAGCGCGTTGAACAGCTGGGCGAACACCAGAATCGTGAAGCCCATGGTACGGGCCTCGGTCATCTGCGCCTCGTGGCCGAGCGCGTCCACCGAACGGTCGGTGAACAGACCGCCGGCCAGATGCATATCCATGCCGATCAGGGTCACGATGGCCATAATCACACCGATGTAGATGATGTCGCCCCACATGGAGGCGTCGATCACGCGATCGGTCACCTTGCGCGGACGGCGGTTCATCACGTCCTCGGTCTGCGGGTCCACGCCCATGGCGAGGGCCGGCGCAGCGTCGGTGAGCAGGTTGATCCACAGCAGCTGCGTGGCGAGCAGCGGTACGGTCACGCCCACGGTCTCCGGCTGGCGGATGCCGAGGAATCCGGCGAAGATCACACCGAGGAACACGGTGAAGACCTCACCCACGTTGGAGCTCAGCAGGTAGCGCAGGAACTTGCGGATATTGTCGAAGATCACGCGGCCCTCGCGCACGGCGGCCACGATGGTGGAGAAGTTGTCGTCCGCCAAGATCATCTTGGCGCTCTGCTTGGTCACTTCGGTGCCGGTGATGCCCATGGCCACGCCGATATCCGCGGATTTGACGGCCGGGGCGTCGTTGACGCCGTCGCCGGTCATCGCCACGATATTGCCCTGCCGCTGCAACGACTCGACGATCTTCAGCTTGTGTTCGGGGGCAACTCGCGCGTACACGGAGACGTCGGCGGTGGCCTTGTCGAGCGCGGCCTCGTCGGCCAAGGCGTCCAGCTGGTCGCCGGTCAGCGCCTTGCCGTCTTTGGCGATGATGCCAAGGTCGGAGGCGATGCGCGCGGCCGTCAGCGGGTGGTCGCCGGTAATCATCACCGTACGGATGCCGGCGCGATGCGCTTCGGCCACGGAATCGCGGACCTCGGTGCGCGGCGGGTCGATGATGCCGACCATGCCGTTCCAGATAAGGTCATGCTCGATCACCTCGGCCTGATCGGCGATGTCGGTCACCTGACCGGCGGCATTGGACTGGATGCCCGGCACCTCGGAGAGGTTCGAGGTGCCCAGCGGACGATACGCCTGGCCGAGCGTGCGGTAGGCCTCGGAGGAGAGGCGCTCCACGGTGGCCAGAATCGTCTGGCGATCGCCCTCGGTCAGCGGACGGACCTGCCCGCCGACGGCGATGCGCTTGCAGTAGCTCAGCAGCACGTCCGGCGCACCTTTGGCGAATACCGTAAGCTTGCCGCCTTCAGTGGCGTCCGCCGCGATGATGGACATGCGCTTTCGTTCCGAGGTGAACGGCACCTCGGCCACACGGTTGAAGCGATCGTAACCGCGCAGAGCGTCGGTTTTGCGGGCCGCGACGATCAACGAGACTTCGGTCGGGTCGCCCACGATCTCCCAACGTCCGTTCTCCTGCCGCAGGTCACCGTCGTTCGCCAGCGCGCCGGCCGCCAACGTATCGATCACTTCGGTGCGCAGGGCCGGATTCGCGTCCAGACCGGAGCCGTCGATGCCGACCATCTTGCCTTCCGGCGCGTACCCGGTGCCGGTGATCTGCACCTCGCCGGACGGTGTCACCACACGTTCGACGGTCATCTCGTTACGGGTCAGGGTGCCGGTTTTGTCCGAGCAGATCACGGATGCGGATCCGAGGGTTTCCACGGAATGCAGCTTCTTGACGATGGCGTTATGCGCAGCCATACGCTGCACGCCGAGAGCCAGCACCACGGTAAGAATGGCAGCCAGACCTTCCGGCACGGCGGCCACGGCCAGCGAGACGGCGAGCAGCAGAGAGTCGATAACATCCTGCGTATCGTTGAAGCCTTCCAGCACGGCGAGCGCCACCAGCACCACGACGGCGATGATGCACACCGCGATGCCCAGAATCTTGGAGACGTAATCCATCTCCTTCTGCAACGGGGTCTTCTCGTCTTCGGTGGCGGACAGCATATCCGCGATCTTGCCGACCTGCGTGTTCATGCCGGTGCCGGTTACGATGGCACGACCGGTACCTTGCGTTACGGAGGTGCCGTTGAAAATCATGTTGGCGCGGTCGCCCAGAGCCTTCGCTTCGGTAAGCGTCTCCGGCTTCTTGCCGACCGGCACGGATTCGCCGGTCAGCGAAGCCTCGGCGATGCGCAGGCTGGCGGCGTTGATCAAACGACCGTCGGCAGACACCGAATCGCCTTCGGCCAGCACGACGATATCGCCGGGGACCACGTCAGCGGTGTTGATACGCTGCACCTTGCCGTCGCGTAACACGGAGGTCTGCGGCGCGGTCATTTGCGCGAGCGCTTCCACCGCCGCCTCCGCCTTGGCCTCCTGCATATAGCCGAGCACCGCGTTGACGATCAGGATGAGGATGATCACGATGGCGTCGAACGGCAACGCCTCGCCGCCCTCCGCTCCCGGATGGGCATTGGCTTTCTCGATGAACCATGCGATTACCGAAATAATGGTGGCGGCAATCAGCAGATACACCAACGGGTCCTGGAACTGGGCCAGGAACTTCTTCCACTTCGGCACGGGCGGCGCGCTGGCCAGCTCGTTCGGGCCGAATTGTTCGAGTCGACGGCGTGCTTCGGCCTCGCTCAGGCCCTGCGCCGGGTCCACGTTCAACGCGCGGGCCACGTCCTCGGCGCTGGTCAGACTCGGATCGGTATCCCCCAACAGCGCCTTCTGGGCGCGTACTTCCTCTGATTCCACCGCTTGCGCTTGCGTTTGCACTTGCGTCTGCGCAGACGTCGCGGTCTGAGGCGCGGCCTCATCCTTTGCGGTCGCGGATGCGGATTGATCATTGAGTCGATCAACCATAATTGTCTCCTTGGTATTGCCGCGGAGTAGTCAGCCCTGCATATCACGGCCTGATGCCGATGCGTGCGGCAGACCGGTTTCAGGTTCTCTCTCCCGACCGGCACCACCTTGCAGAGCTGCGCGGTTATGGGCACCGGCGCAACTGCTGCCGATGCGTACGATTGCCATTATTCCATAATGCAGTGGACCGGTCGCCGCACAGCGTAACGGTGTTTTGCCGGGTATTGGGGGTATGTGGTGTTGCGGTGGATCGGGGCCGGCGTGCTCCGCATGGACCCGTTGCTGTAACGACGGGTGCGATTCACGCCGCACAAGCCACAAGCCACAAGCCACAAGCCACAAGCCACAAGCCACAAGCCACAAGCCAGTGGTAACACGACTCTATCTCGGTTACAAGGGGCTGATTACCGCTTGCTGGAACATCTATCTGCTCTACAAGGGGCTGCGACGGAACGATAACACCCATATTCGGCCCTATATGCCGACGCCGTTATGCCGTTTGGACGTGTGATTACATCACGATCAGCCCCTTGTAACGCAGATAGATCTTCCGACGAGCGGAAATCAGCCCCTTGTAACGCGGAAAAGGCCCATGCACCCATGTATGCACCCTCTTTTGCTGTGCAGACCAGACGAAAAGCAACAACGGGGAGCCTATTCAAGGGATTGCGTCACAACGGTATGTTCCACGACGCGTTTCACGACGTTTCAGAGGTGCAATCTCTTGAGTGCGTCATTAATACACACGCCATGGCATGGCGTCACGGAAAATCCGGCGCGACACCCCAAACTACTCGGCAACCTGCTCGCGCACATTGCGAGCCATCGCACGGTCGCGTGAGGCTTTGGTCACGCGCAGACCGCATGTTACGGCAATCAGCACCAGCGTGCAGGCGATCCAAAGCACACGCCCGCCGAAATCGCTGATCACCCAGCCGCCGATCATCGGAGCCAAGGCAATCGACAGCGACCACAGCACGTTATACACACCCTGATAGGTGCCGCGCGCAGAAGACGGTGCCATCGCAGCCACCGTGGTGGTGGCGATCGGGAAGGTGCCCAGCTCGCCAAGCGTCCACAACACCACCGCGAGCGCAAAACCCGCCCAGGAATCGGCCACGATCTGCACCGCATAGCCGATAACCGTCACCGCCAATCCGGCAACCAACACCCGCGAATTGCCCATGCGCGCGAAGATTTTCATCGCGGGGATCTGCAATGCGCACAGCATGAAGCCGTTGATGGTGAGCAGCACGGAATAGTCGCCCAGTCCCAGGCCAAGGTTGGTCATGGCGATGGGCAGGCCGGACGTGCTCTGGAAGTACACGAGGAAATAGCCGAACATCAGCACGGAGAAGGCGAGGAACGGCACGTCCGTAAGCACGCGACGCCAGCTCTCGCGCATAGATGGGGAAGAAGGGCTCGGCTTTTGCGCGGCAGGTTCGTCGGAGACGGTATTGCTTGAACCAGTGGGTGGGGTGGTTGATTCGCCGGGACCGATAGACGTGGTGGTTGAGGCGAGTGAGATGGCAGAGCCGTTCGAATCGTGCGACAGGGCCTGACCACTACCATCACCGCGAGCCCCAGCTGCATTGTCGTCGTCAGGCACCGCAGTCCGAGCCGAATGTGCGACGGCCACCGGCACCGCAATCCCCAGATGCTTGACCTCGCGGAAGAACGCCACCAGCAACGCCGTAACGCCGATCATCACCGCCGCTTCGACGTAGAACATCAGCGAATACGAGACTTTGACGAGCTGATTGGCCACGATCGGACCGATCGCGTAACCGAAGTTGATCGCCCACGACTGCAAGACATACGCGCGCTGCTGACGCTGGACCGGCACCACGTCGGCGATGTATGCGGCAATCGCCGGGCTGGGCAACGAGGCAAACGCGCCATAGACGAACAGAGCCGCACCAAGGCCGATTGGATGGGCCAGTATCGAAACCACCAACAGGGCCGCGGCGGCACCGATTTCACCGATGACGATCATCGGTTGACGGCCGAACCGGTCGGAAAGCGTGCCGCCGAACAGGCATCCGACGATGGAGCCGAAGCCGTACATGGAGACGACCGTGCCGACCACGCCTTCGTTGATATGCAACGCGGAGACCAGATAAATGGAGAGGAACGATGTGACGAAGCGGCCCATCCACAGGATCAGAATGGCCAGCCATAATCCCCAGTACAACAGGGACAGTCCGAATATCTCGCGTTGCCGTTTCACCTGCAATACCTTACTCATATGCAGCGAGCGCGGAGGCGGACGCGTGGAGGCGGGCGCGGGACGGGCGGGCGGAGGCGGGCGACGTTCTTCCCGCGCGCGCAACCCGCTCGTAGACCAAGCCGCATAGCCCATTCGCGCAACCCATTCGCACAACCCATTCGCAAGTCCCAGCCGCGCAGCATGCCCGCAAGCCCAACCTGTACCAGCACAGCGCCGTTTGGCGCGGGGTGCTGGGAGAATGAACCCTATGGCTATGAAAAAAGGACCGACCAAGGGGTCGGGTGGCAAGCATCGCAACAAGTTGAAGGGATACGGCCCCACTCCGAAGGCCGAGGACCGCGTCTATCACAAGGCATACAAGGCCAAGAAGGCGGTCGAACGTCGTCAGGCGGCAGACCCGCGTCTGGCGGCCCGCCGTCGCGTAGACAAGTTCGCCTCCGCGGATACCTCGGATCTGGTGTACGGCCGCAATTCCGTGGTGGAGGCGCTGCGCGTGGGCGTGCCCAGCTCCACGCTGTACATTCTGTCCCGCATCGAGCATGACGACCGCACCCGCGAGATCGTCAAGCTCGCCGGAGCCCACGGACTGCACATGATGGAGGCGGACCGTCTGGAGATGGACCGTATCGCCCGCTCCGGCAACCATCAGGGCGTGATTCTGAAGGTGGATCCGTATCAGTACTCCTCGCTGCATGAGCTGGTGGAGCGTGCCGAGAAGAAGGCGAAGGCCATGGAGGCGGCAAATTCCGCGGCCGCTCGTATCGCCGCACGTCCGCTGTTCATCGCTTTGGATGGTGTGACCGATCCGCAGAATCTCGGTGCCGTGATTCGTTCGGCCGCCGCATTCGGCGCCAACGGTGTGATTCTGCCGGAACGTCGTTCCGCTTCGGTGAACGCCGCCGCATGGAAGGTGTCCGCCGGCGCCGCCGCCCATATGCCGGTGGCTCGCGTGGTGAACCTGACCAAGGCGATCGAAGGCCTCAAGGAACGCGGCTACTACGTGGTGGGCCTCGACGGTGGCGGCGACAAGCTCGTCGGCGAAACCGGCTTTGAAACCGACCCGCTACTGGTGGTGCTCGGCTCGGAAGGCAGCGGCCTGAGCCGACTGGTACGCGAGGCTTGCGATGCGATCGCCGGCATTCCGATCAGCTCGACCGTCGAGTCGCTGAACGCTTCGGTGGCGGCCGGTATCAGCCTGTACGCCGTGGCCAACGCACGCCGCAAGGCCGCGTAAGGCTATAAACATACGAAATAACGGCAGTAGGCCGGCACTGTGAAAGCCCTTGATAGGGCACACAGTGCCGGCCTACTGCCGTTGTGCTGTATCCGGCCCACCCAACTCAGTCCTTGGACCAGAGGGCGTAGAGGGTGCCGTCGCGGTCGATCGGGATGAGGCTCTTGCCGTAGGCATCGAAGCCGAAGGCGCTGCCGCCCGAGAACGTGCCGTTCTTGTTCGAGGCGAAGGCGTCGTTCTTCACGGTGGTCCAGCCTTGGAAGGTGTAGCCCGTACGGGTCGGGTTCTTCTTCGGCTTGGTCAGGTACTCACCGTCCGGAACCTGCTGCGTGCTGGGCATGCCCTCACCGAGCGAACCGCCATTAGGCTGGAACGTAATCGTCCGCTTCGTGCCTTCCTTCACCCACTTGGCATAGAGGGTGATGTCGGCCGTCACCAACGTGGGCTGATCGTCCGCGTCGTCCTTGAACACGAACTTCGTGGTCAAGTCGGCATCCCTATACCAGCCATCGAACGTGTACCCTTCGCGCGTCGGCTCGGGCGAAGGCTCCGTGGCGTAGGCGTCCGCGCCGTCATCCACCGTCTGCGTGGGCACTGAGCCGGTCTCGCCGGCCGCCGGAGCGTCCTCATAGTTGAGGTCGAACGCGACCTTCCAGACCTTCACCCACTGCGCGTACAGGGTCAGGTCGCCGGCCACCGGCTGAGAGCTGAAGTCGTACAGGTCATCCAGACCGTCCGCCTTCGTGCTCCAACCCGCCAGACGGTATCCGTCGCGCGTCATCTCGGGCGAGGGCATCGATATGCCGTCCTCCACATAGGTGGTGTCAACGGCATCGGTGCCATCGTTGTGGTGCAATGTCACGAGATGCACGGTCGTGCCCTTCTGCGTCCACTTCGCGTACAGCGTCAGGTTGCCGGTCACCGGAGTGCCGAACACATACGGGGTATTGCCCGGCGTACCGTCCTCGGCGACGTCCGTCACCCAGCTCACGAAGTCGTAACCGGTACAGGTCGGGGCGGGAGTCGGTACGCTCACCGCATCGCCGTATTCCACGGTCTGCGGCGCAACATCCGAGCCGCCTTCGCCGGTCTCGAACGTCACCGTGTACGTCAGCTTCTGCCACACCGCGTACAGCGTGGTGTCGCCGGTTATCTGGGTACCGCCGCCGTTGCCGTCGTCGAACTGGAAATCAGCCACCTTGTTGCCCTTGGTTGTGCTCCAACCGAGCAACTTATACCCGTCGCGATGCCCGTCCGGGTTCTGGTTGCTGGCTGGCGCCGATACCGTGCCGCCGGTTCTTACGGTCTGCGAGTCGATGCGCCAATCGAAGCCTGCATCGGAACCCGCATCGAACGTCACCACGTTCGCCTTCTCGTACTGGGCGTACAGCTTGAGGCGCTCGGTCACCGGAGTGCCGCCCTCGCCGATAGTGAACGGATCATTGCCGTCCGCATCGGTGGCCCAGCCGGTGAGAATGTAGCCCTCGCGCTTCGGCACCTGATTGTCGGCGATCGGACGGACCGTGCCGCCGTAGACCACGGCTTGCGGGCTGACGTTCCAGTCGAAGCCGGTTTCGAACGTCACGCCGAGCACCGACGGACGGTACGTGTAGATCGTCGGATCGCCGCTCACCAGCCAGATCTCGGCCGTACCGGTCTCGTTCTGGCCGGCCGCCACCTGAATCGCGGACTCGGGGATCAGTCGGTCGTTGCCGTCCGGATCCTTGCTCATCCACGAATCGCCACCCTGCCGCAGGACGAATTCGGGCGTGCGGTTGCCCTTGGTCGGCTGGTTGAGCGTGTAGCGCGCGATCATGCCGTAGTCGTCGTGCTCGGTGAACGAGACCGGGGAGCCGGACTGCTCGCCCGACCACATCCACAGATCCCAACCCTTCCAGGCGTCCGTGTCGAGGTCGTACTCCTGGTAGTTGCCGTCGACGCGCATGTAGTGCACGATCACGTTGAGCTGCTTCGGGTTCTTCACGTCGTTCGGCGTGGGCACGGAGGCCGGGTTACGCGATTCCTCGGACGAGTCGTACGACTTGCCGTCGGAGCCGTCCGCCCATGCTTCGATGGAGCCGCGCACCTTGGCTACCACGCTGCCTTCCTGCTTGTCGATTACGGAAGCCGCGTATGAGTCGTTTGTGCCGGCGACTGCGTCAGCATCCACCGAGCCGTCCTCAGCGGCGACGATGCGATAGTTCACCGTGGTGAAGTCGCCGCCCAGCGTCGTGGTCATGCGCTTGCCGTACGAATCGGAGGTCTTGTCGAACGCATGGTACGTCTTGCCCAGCGCGTTGCCGTTCACGTCCGTACCCCAGACGACCACGCCGGTCGCCTTCTTCTGTGCGTCGGTGGTCGCCTTGAAGTGCACGGTGAACGTGGTCTTGGCCGATGCGACGCACACGAACGGCACGCCGATCGTCTCGTCGTGGTTCTCGACCGCGGTGATGGCAGTACCGACCGCGTTCTCGTACAGCTTGGAGCCGCCTTCGTCTGAATAGCCGTCATGGTAATCCCACAGCGCACCGTCGGCACCGTTCGGGTCATTGGTGAACCGGTACTTGAGCCGCTTCGTCGTAGCGTCGGGGATGGTGGTCTTGTACCAACCGGCCGCCGCATCGCAGTCAGCGCCGTCACCGGAGACCTTCTCCATCTTCACGGGCTTGCCGTTGAGCAATGTGTCGCCGATCGCGTACTGGATGTACACGTCGTTACCCCAGTCGGCGCGAGGCTTGTAGTAGATCGTAGCCGAACCGTCGCCGATGCGATCGGTGTTGGCCTGATCGTCGTAGCCGGTGTCCGCGGTCTCGTAGCCGACCCAGTTGTCCGGCTTGTCAGCGGCCGCGTAGATGGCGACGGCGGATCGCTTGGCGATCGTCACGGACAGTTTGCCGTCCTTCACGGTCACCTTGTTGCAGGTCTTGCCGGACGTGTACACGTCGCAGTACTCACCGTTGGGCAGGCTCGTCTGGTACGTCTCCTGATGCTCCTGCAGCGTGTTGTTGATGGCGATGAAGCCTTGGTCTTTGCCGTTGGCGTCCTGACGCGCGAAACCGATGTTGTTCGCGCCGTTGTGCTGCCAATTGCCGACCGTGGTGCCGGCAACGGCGTTATGGAAGCCGATCATGCCGCGCACGGAGGCCCAGCGCTGTTCGCACAGCCACTGCCCCTGTTCGCGGGTGCCGCTTGTCTTGCACGCCTCGTCGAAGTCCACATCGGTCACATGCGTGTCCGTGGTGCCGGTCGGACCGGCGTCGGAGTTGCCGTCCGTGAAGTAGTAGTCGGAGATGAGCTTCGGCTTGCCGTAGTCGTAGGCGAGCATGAACGCGTTCGCGAGCTCGTAGCGCGAGCCTGAATCGACCGTCAGTGTTTCGGAGCCGCGCGCGGTATCCCAGTTGGTTACGAACACGGTGGCCTTGTCGCTCGGCAACAGTCCGTTGCTGATGTTCTTCAGGTTGGAGATGTCGCCGTTGAAGTACTGCCGCAGCTGGTACGAGTAGGAGAATTCGGTGACGTCGCCGTTGGCCGTGTAATGCTTCGTCGCGAGCAGTTCCGATTCGCCCTGATGGTAGATGACCTCCTGCTGGAACGGGATATCGGCCGCCTTCATACCGATCTTCTGGGCGAGCTTGGCCTTGATGGCCTTCAGGTCGAGCGTGTCGATATGCTTCGCGGAGTCGATACGGAAGCCGCGCACGCCGAGGTTCCACAGTTTGGCGAGGTACTCGGCCTGAATGTTCTGCACACGGCTGGAACCGGTGTTGATGTCCCACATGGTCGACAATCGGCAGTCCTGCACCTCGTCGGCGTTGGTGTAGTCGGCGATGTTGGTGCGGCAGGAGTGGAAGTCGCCCGAGGCCAGTCCGTACTGATGGTTGTTGCCGCTTTCCTCGTACTGGTAGATGCCGATGCCCGGGTAACGGCCGTACGTGCCGTTGTAGGCGGTGCCGGCAACGCCGTACTGGTCGTCCACCCACGAGACGTCATGGCCGGACGTGTGGTTGAGCACCACGTCGGCGATGATCTGCACGCCTACGCTGTTGCACTCGGTGATCATGTTCTTCAGCTCGTCTTCGGTGCCGAAGCGCGAGTTGAGCGAGTAGCTGATCGGCTGATAGACCGTCCACCACTGGGTGCCCTGCACGGACTCCTCAGGCGGGGAGATCTGCACGTAGCCGACGCCTTCCGGCCCGTACGTGGACTTGCATTCTTTGGCGATGGTGTTCCACGACTGCTGGAACGCGATCATCGTCACGTCGGATTGCGCCTTGGTTGGGTCGATGGTCTTGCTGGCTTTCTTGCTTGCGGCCTGCTGCGTGATGTTCGCGTCGATCTCATCGGCGACGGCAGCGGTTGTCGCGACCGCGCCGCCGAGCGTCATGGCGGCACCCAGCATCACTGCGAACAGCTTCGACGCCCCCTTGCGCAAGGACCGGCTCATCGTCGTCCTGGCCCGCCTGTTCAGGTGGGCCGGCTTCTCAGCGGACCGGGAGGCGGCCAAACCGCGCAATGCGGTATTCCGAGTCATCGGAGATCTCCCTTCTTGTCGCGCTTGCCTGCGGCGGCGAGCGTCTTGCGTCCGAAGAACACTCCGGACAGTGCGATGAACGTCATGCCGATCAGCAGGATGCGGGTCAGGCCTTCACCACCGGCTTGCGGCAGGGTTGGCACGGTGGTGTTGGTGATGACATAGCCGTGAGTCTGATCGCCGGTGATGATCGGCGGTCGGTAGCCGTCAATCGAAGACACCGGTACGTACTTGCCATCGCTGTTCTCGGCGACTTCACGCACCTCGTACTGCTTGTGCTTGCTGATCCCGGTGAACGTGTACGCCCAATTGTTACCCTCGTTCAGCTCGACCGGGTCGCCGACGGCGGCCAGGCCATCGGTATTGGTGTTGTCGAACTGTGGCGCGGTCGTGACATCGGCGAACGCGGCGGGCGTGGTGCTGACGTTCTTCTCGTAGAGCTGCACCCAGATGGACTCGGGGCGCTTTCCGTTCGCGCCGTTGTTGTCGTTCCACGCCTTGCGCACGTTGAGGTCGGTCTTGTCCGGCACGTTGCGGTTGCTCAGCGTGAAGGAGTACGCATCCGGTTCGCCGGCGGCTGTGCTGCCGCCTTCGGACGGAGTCGATGTCGTCGGATACTGTGTGGTGTCCTTGAACGTCGCGCTGTAGTCGTCCACGGCCTCTTCAGTGACGGAGTAGCGCAGCAGCTTGCCGTTGCGATACTTCGGCAGCTTATTGAACGTGTATGTCCACGTCTCACCGGCCGCCGCCTTGGTTGCGTCAGATTGGTCCGCGTCGGTGTCGGCGGTCTGCGTTTTGTTGTCGGCAGTCAGCACGGCACAGCTCACGCCGACCAAGTCACCGGCGCACTGATCGCCCTGCGGCTCGGGCCAGCCGTTGGACTGGTCCCACAGTCTGGTCAGCAGCCAGACGGTTACCTTCCCGGGCCGCTGTCCGTTGAAGTTCTGGGCGTCGTCCCACACCTTGTTCACGGTTACGGACGTGGTTTCGGGTGTGTGCTTGTTGGTGATGGAGAACTGCTCGTTCGTGCCCTTGTCGGCGGCGGCCGGCGTCTCCGTGAAGGTGACGTTGCACTGGTCATCCTTCGGATCCGCCACCGAGCACACGCCGGAATCGTCGAAGCCGTTGTAATCGGCCACCGGCGTCTCCTTGACGGAGTACGTGTACTCGTAGCCGTACGCGTTATTCTTCGGCAGGTTCTCCAACGTCCACTTCCACGTGTTGCCTTCGGCGTTATTCGGAACCTTGAGCGTGGTGACGATCATGGTTTCGGAGTACTCCTCCGTCTCGCCGGTCGTGCTGCCGTCCTTCGGGTGCTTGCTGGTGCCGGTCACGGTCACCTGAATCGCCTCAGGACGCTTGCCGTCCTGGTTGTTGTTGTCATCCCAAGTCTTGGTCAGGTCGATGTTGCGCGCATCGGGCTGATGGATGTTGTACATCACCACGTCGTAGCCGTTGGCGTTCGGCGTCTTGACGATCGAGGCGTGGTATTCGTCCTTGTTGTCGCCGGACAGTACCTCGTCCACGGTGTATGTGATCTCGTTGCCCTTGCTGTCCTTGGCGTCCAGACCGGTCCAGTCGTGAGTCCAACCGTTGTCCTTATTCAGCTCGACGCTGTAGTCAGCGCCTTCCATCTTCTTGCCGTTCTTGTACAGCACAGCCGTTACGGTCACGCCTTCACGCAGTGCAGTGTTGCCACCGTCCTCCCAGCGCTTGGTGACGGACACGGCCGTATACGACTTGACCGCATCCTCAACGCGGACCACATTGCCGCCGCTGACCACCTCATCGACCACGACCTTGCCGTTCTCCACGGTGAACGTGATCGGCTTGGCGGCCACATCGTAGCCTTCCGGGGCCTTGGTTTCGGTGAGCTGGTACGTGCCGTTGGGCAGCTGGAACGTCTTCGGGCCGTCCGAGGAGGAGGTCCATGTGAGCGCTGCGCCGTTGTCGGCAACCGTCACGCCGGCGAGCTTCGTGAATGCGTCGGTGTCGAACGGTGCCGCGTCACCCTCGAACGTGGTGCCGGTCAGCTTGAAATCGGCACCGGCAAGTTCGGCCACGCCGGCCACGGCCGTCTTGGAGACGGTCACGTTGGTGGTGTTGAGCTCGTCGGTCATGGTGACGGTGTTGTTTTGGGCGGTGTCCTTGCCGACCTTCACCGTGCCGTCAAGGTTCACGGTGAAGGTGATGTCGCGCGCCGGCTGGTAGCCGGACGGCGCCTCGGCCTCGTGCAGCGTGTACGTGCCGGGGACGAGCGTGATCTCGCGCGGCTTGCCGGCGGAGGTCCACGGGATCGGCTTGATGGCCTCGCCGGCCAGCGTGGTGCCGGTGACGGTGAGCTTCGCGCCGGCGATCTCGCCCACGCCGCCGGTCAGGCTCACCTTGGAGATCTTCACGTCGGTGGTCTTATAGATATCGGTCATCACGATGACGTTGCCGTCCAGAGCATTGCCGTTCACGTCCTGTACGGACAGCGACTGGTCGGCATTACGCACGACTTTGAACGTGATCGGGTCGGCCACACGGTAGCCGGTCGGCGCCTTCAGCTCGGTGAGCGTGTACGTGCCAGGCTTCAGCTCGACTTCACGCGACTGCCCAGCCTCGCTGGTCCACTTTTCGGTGAACTTATTGCCGTCTTCATCCGTGCCGTCGATTTCCATCTCCGCGCCCTTGATCTCCTTGCCGCCGAGGTCGCGCTTGGAGACGCGAATCTTCGTATCGGTCGGATAGTGCGTGTTGGTGATGGTGATGCCGTCCGCGTCGGTTGCGGTGCCGCTGGTCGTCGCCGTGTAGCCCTTGGTCGGGCTGACTTCCTGCACGGTGTACGTGATGGGCGTGCCGTTCTCGTACTTCGGCAGGTCGGTGAACGTGCCCTTCCAGCTGCCGTCGGCCGTGATTTCCAGCGTCTTGCCGGTGGCGACACCGTTGGCATAAAGCTGCACAGTGATTTTGGTTGGTCGTAGACCGTCCTGGTTGTTGGCGTCGTTCCACACCTTGGTGACAGGCACGGAGACGGTTTCCGGTGTGTACTTATTGGTGAACGTGGTGGTCGACACGCCGTTCTCGCCTACCAGGTCAGGTTCGGGGGTCGTATAGCCGCCCTCATTCGCATTCTTTTCGGTGACCTGGTACTTGACTTCCTTGCCACCCTCACGCACCGGCAGATCGGTCCATTCAACCACGGCCTGCGCGGCCGGCGTACTTTCGTTGATCTCCTTGTCCTGACCGGCGACGACGGTCCACGGACCGCCGCCCACGGACTTCTGCAGCTGGAACACGGCCGGCTGACGCTTGCCGTCACGGTTATTATCGTCATCCCACACCTTGCGAGCGCGAATCGACGTGACATCCGAATGGTCGGTGACGGTCAGATGTTTGTCGTCGTCCGACGAGACCGGCTTGCCGTTGACGAGCACCGTACCGGAATTGGCCACGGTGACGGCGATCGGATCGACCGTCTGGTAACCGTCCGGAGCCTCGGTTTCGGTAAGGGTGTACGAGCCGGGAGTAAGGTCAGTGAACGCAATCGATTGGCCGTCGGCAGTCGTCTGCGTCTGGCTGACGAACGAGGCGTCACCGTTCTTGGTCAGCGTGAACGTGGCACCAGCCAGCCAGTTGCCCTGCTCGTCCTTCTTGTCGAGCTTGAACGAGCCCTTCTTGGTGCTGGCGTTGCTCACCGACCACAGGTAGTTCTGCAACGTCACATCGCGTGCGGCGGCGACGGTCAGCGGCGTACCGTTCACGGTTTTGCCCTGATAGAACGCGGCTCCATGACCACTGGGCTGGCCGCCCGGGAATACGACGTACAGCGTGGCGGGGTTGTTCTTGTCGTACTGGTATCCGTCGGGACCTTCCGTTTCGGTCACACGGTAGATCGTGTCCGCGTTCAGACCGGTGGCGGTCGACGTGTAGCCCGTGGTGCCGGACTGCAACGTGCCGTTGACGGTCTCGTCCTTGGTTGAATCCGAATCCCAGTTACTCTTGCTCGCATCCATGTCCACGGTGAGTTTCTCGACCTTGAACTTTGCACCGTTGAGCGGCTTGGTGGCGTCGCCGTCGGCGTACTTGTAGATCTGCAGTGAGTACAGGTCGGAGCTGATGCCGCCCTGTGCGTCGATGACCTTGCCGGTCTGCGTGGTGGTCGCGGTGCCGCTGTTGTTCTCATAGCCGGCAAGCACGATCGTGTTGTTGCCGAGATCGCCGAACTCCTGCCCCGGCTTGAGCTGCACGGTGGCCTTGTAGGTGATTGTGATCGCGCGCGAATCGGGCACGGTGAACGTGATCTTCCGCGTGCTCGGATCGTACGCGTATGTCGCGCCGGCCACTTCGGCCTTGGTGTTCGTGTCGGTGATGACCACACTGTCCATACGCAGGGTGAGTGCCTCACCGAGTGTATCGGTGAGTGTCAGCGACTTTCCTTTGTTCAGGGTCGAGCCGCCCGGGTTCACGTTCACTGTGTAGTTGATGTTCGGCGCGGTCTTCTTGTCGTATGTGCCCTTCTTGGAGACCAGATTGCCAGGCTGGGCCCAGATGTCCGAATAATCCGGCCCCTGCGCTTCGCCGTCGATATGGATGGTGGCTTCGTTCTTGTACTGCAGCTTTTGGGCCAGCGCGCCGGTGATGTCGGTGAACGTGGTGTCGTACTGGATGAGCAGCTCACCGCTTTGCGCCTGTTCGAATGCCTTGCTTCCCTTGGCGATGACGAAGGTGAGCGTGTGGTCACCGTTGTCGGTGACGGTCACGCCATCGTACGTGTTGCCCTTGGAGTCCTTGGCCACCATCGAACCGGGGATATAGCTGTGGTCGCCGTAGTACTGCCAGTTGTTGTCGGGGGCCTTCTCCCCATGGGTCAACGTATCGGTGATGACCACGGACTGTGCGGTATCCGGAATGTCATGCACCTTGAGCTGCCAGCGCATGGTGTTCCGGCTCATCGGCGTACCATTGCCGTCGTTCTGGTTCGACAAGTTGGACTTGTCCATGTTGTCGGCCACCGGCGTATGACTATCCGTGGCCTCCTTCTTCACGAAGCGGGCCGTGTTGTAGAACGCGGTGCCGGTGGGTGCGCCGGGAAGCACGGTGGACGTGTACGAGATGTACAGCTTGGTGTCTTTCTTGATCTCGTCATTGAAGGTGATCGTGAAAGACTTGCGGTCGGCAGCGACCTTCTTGGTGACGCTACCGTCGTACTCCTTGGTCAGCTTGCTGTCGGTGTAGATCTTGATAGTGCTCGCGTCCGGGTCGAGCACCTGCCAGTCGGGCTTGACGTAGCCGTCCTCATGGTCCGCGCCGTCGTCGTCGACGGTATCGGTCAGCACCTTGCCGGCCGGCAGATCATCCTTGGCCTTGAATGTGGTCAGCCATTGCAACGTCTTGTCTTCGTTTGCCTTACCGGTGTACTTCTTGTCCAAATCCACGGCGTCCTTGCCGATCGTCACCGTGCCGGTGCCGGGCAGTGCATTGCCCTTGCCGTCGCCGGGCGTTACGGTCACGTCGTTCTTGACGGTGACTTTATCGCCGCTGCCGCTCTCGGGCACCTTCTCGACTTCGGTGGAATACGTGATTTTGTACTGCTGGTATGGATGCGTACCGTTGCTCGGCAACGTAGCCTTGCCGCTGACCAGATCGGCCCAATTCAATGTGGTCTCGTACGGCTTCCAGTTGTCGTCGTAATAGACGACCTTTACGTCCCCGGTCGGGGCCTTGAGGTTGCTGCCGAGCGAGTCCTTGATCGTTGTCGCGTTGGGCACTTCGGCGTCCGTGCCGGCGTTGACGGTGATCGTCCAGTTGACCACGGTGACCTGCACCGGCTTGCCGTCCTTGTCAAGTACCGGTTTGCCGTTCTCGTCCGTCTTGTCGACGGTATTGGCCTTGCCGTTCTTTTTCACGGACCATTTGCTGTTCAGCCAGATGCTTTGCTCAGTGGTCTGCTTTTTCGCGTAATCGTCGCTGTAGTACTTGACCTTGTTTTTGACGAGATCGGTACCGACGTTATCGGCGACTTGCTTGCGGTCGATTTTCACGCTGTAACGCGCGTACAGCGCCTGACCGTCGGTCATCTGGTCGATGTTGACATTAAATCCGTTGGGGATGGTGTCGGTCTGCTCCGTGTGTTCCCAGTTGCCGGTGTACTCCTGCGTGCAGTTCGCATCGGTGTACAGCTTGAGTGAGTCCGGCACCAGATTGAGCAGTTCACCCATCGAATCTTCGAGCTTGACGTTCTTGTTGCTGCCCTTGGCATGCACTTCCACCACGAAATCGAATACGGTGGGGTCTTCGGTGGAAATGGCACCGTTCTTCTGCGCCCACAGGCTGTGCTGCTCGTTCACGTTGACTTCCAGCTGCCCGATGCCCGGGAATTCGAAGCTGGCCTCGCCGCCGTTGTTGTCGCCCGTGGACGACTCGGTGATGGTGCCGTTGACGGTGACGTAGATCTTTTTGTTCGAGCCGGTATCGCTGCGGTTGAAGGTGGCCACGAGCTTATTGCCGTTGACGGTGAATGTGCCGCGCTCACCGCCGTCCTCGCCGTAGATGGTGTAGGTTTCGTTGGATTTGAAATTCAGGCCTTTCGGCAGATCGTAGGTGAATTGGTCGCCTTCTTGGATATCGACGCCGTTGGGCATCGTCCAATACAGCTTCATCTTGACCGGGTCACCGTAGTTCACCGTCATGCCGGTGGTGTACGGCTTGCCGTCGATGGTGATCACCGTGTCGTCTTTGAGGACCGGAGCCTGTGCGCTGCCGATTTCATACGTGGTTGCGGCTTGTGCGACTGGCACGCCCACGATGGCGGTAGCCAACAGCATGGCGATTATCACGAGCATTGATGCTAACGTTCGCAACAACGGGTAGACGGACTGTTGTCTGTTTTGAACGAACATCTTCTCTCCTACTATGGCACTACAGCTCTGGCACTACGTCATCGATTGATGCCATTGGGCTTCTGTCATTCAGAATACGTTAAGCCATAGTCATGTTGCAAACGATTGCCATATATCAGCGTTTCTGCAATTACGGCCGATAAGGTGATTATCGCCCTGATTGTTCTTGCAGTTCTTTCATGAAAACGCACTGCAATTGCATACGCTTGCAATCTGGAGGGGGAGGGGGAAGTTCCTCGGTCTTTCTTTTTTTCGCGAATATGTACCACTGACGTTACCCCAGTGGTACATATTCGCGGGAGGCCGCGGAGGACGCAGGGAGAGGAATCCGTGACGAGAGCTTCAACGACGCAGGTTCCGACGACATCTCTAAGAGGTTTCCGTTTCCCCCAAGAACACCATCTCCCATCTCCTTTCTCCCCCATCTCTCCCCCGCCCCTCCCGAATAT
>NZ_JAAIIG010000007.1 GCF_012932375.1 Bifidobacterium olomucense
CGCCCCCTCAACCCGCCCCAGCGACGCGACACGCGGAACGATCTGCGAGTTGCATTTATTTAATACGGGTATATTATTTATTTCTTGTGCGAGAGAGCAATCTCACACATACCATTCCTGCGTAGCTCAGTTGGCAGAGCATCCGACTGTTAATCGGACGGTCACTGGTTCAAGCCCAGTCGCAGGAGCCACACAAACCTCGGATTCCAATCCGAGGTTTTTTCGTTTCACTCGATACGCCGAGTTTCGTCCCGCGTATGACATGCCAATATACTGCGCCGTGCAAGCCCGATTCGCAACTTCCTCAATCCGGGACCGGCAACACTCGCCATACGGCTCTGCCTCATAGATACGAGAGCTATGCCGAGAACCATGAGGCACACGTCCTCGGTAAAATTTTACCGGGGCTCGACCGACGCATTTATAGTGGAGTGCATGACTACTGCAACAGGTTATTCATCAGCTTCAGGAGCGCCGACCGCGGCGTCGCTGGCTTCAGCCGGATTAGGCAACGGTCAGCAGCCCACCGGCTGGGAGCAGGTGGGCGCGCAATCGGTCTCTCCTCGCCCGGCCGCCCAATTGCCGCAGCGTGCCGCGGAAACCACCGCGCAGAACCCTTGGCCTGTCAGCGTATTGAGCGAGAAGTTCTATGGAGCCGTTGAACGGTGGCCAGCCGCTTGGGTCACCGGCCAGATCACGCAGATCAATACGCGCCGCGCAGGTTCGGCATATATCACGCTTCGCGATGATTTTGAAGACATCGCCATGGAGGTCAATGGATTCGGCCGATTCGCCGCCGCCGCCAGCCAATTTGTTCAAGGCGACCGAGTGGTCATTCACGGCAAAGCCAACCTGTGGATGAAGCGGACGTCGCTGTCGCTACGAGGAGACGCCATTCTCAAAGTCGGCTCCGGCGGTAGTCTCAAGGCCATGATTGATGAGTTGCGCAAGCGGCTCAAAGGCGAAGGACTGTTCGATCAGGAGCACAAGCTCGCCTTACCGGAATTTCCCAAAACCATCGGACTGATATGCGCTCCACAGGCTCGTGCTGAGGGCGATGTCATCACCAATGTGAATCTGCGTTGGCCCACCGTAACATTTAAGGTGGCGCATGTACATGTTCAGGGAGAGCAATGCCCCGGTGAAGTGGTGCAAGCTATCAAACAACTGGACGCCGATACGGATGTTGATGTGATTATCGTGGCGCGCGGCGGCGGTTCGTTCGAAGATCTTATCGGTTTTTCAGACGAGCAAGTGGTGCGCGCCGCCTATGCCTGTACCACTCCCCTAGTCTCCGCCATCGGGCATGAAGACGATTGGACACTTCTGGATCTGGTGGCTGATTTGCGTGCCTCGACACCCACGGACGCAGCCAAACGAGTGGTTCCCGACGTCAATGAGCAGTCGCAATTGATAGAAGGAGCAATCGATCGCATGCGTCTGCGCGTAAGGTCGCGCGTGGAGAATGAGATTCGTCTGGTTGAAGGCTATGCGAATCGTCCGAGTCTGACTCAGCCGCACACCATGATCGAGCCGCATCAGCGAGTGATCGATGATGCCCTGCAACGGCTCGATATCGGTTTGCGACGTATCGTGGACGATGCACAGCTCACTATAGAAAAAGCCCATGCTTCGCTGACCGCGCTCAGTCCTCAGTCCACGCTCGACAGAGGCTATGCAGTGGTGCAGTCAGCCGACGGCCATGTGTTGGATGACGCTTCGCAGGTCAATGACGGAGACGATATCACCGTCACGTTGAAGAGGGGCGTCATCACGGCAACCACCACATCCGCGACAGCGTAAACGTCATACATTATTCAACCATCGATACCGTTTATAAAGGAGAATCTCATGACCAATACCGACACCGAAACGAACGCAGCAACCACCACGCCAGCATCCTCCCTTACTGACAAAGAACGTGAACTCATCGCACAGATGCCGTACGAAGAAGCCCGCGACAAGCTTATTCAGGCGGTGCAGGCTCTGGAAACCGGCGGATTGAATCTTGACCAGTCGATGCGTCAGTGGGAAATTGGCGAAGCTTTGGCCAAGCGAGCTCAGAGGCTGCTCAACGAGGTGCGAGCCAAGCTTGATCAGGCACAGGCCGATCAAGCGGCCAATCAGGCTACGGCGGGAACTCAGTCCAATTTGGACTGAGTTCCCCTTCGCGGCACAGCCGCTCACCTCACCTACAGGCAGTCCACCGGACTGCCCGCCTCACGGCTCAGCCCAGTCCAATCTGGACTGAGTTCCCCTTCGCGGCACGGGTAGTTTCTTTGCCTGATATGTCAGTGGGTTCTACACGCCGACTACGACGGTAGAACCCACTGACTTTATTGGCATGCTTGGCTACTTTTTCAGCGGCACATAGATCACGGTATCGATCAGCTCCTGATAGTGCTTGACAATCTGTGCGCGGCGGGTCTTGAGACTTGGAGTCAGCATGCCATTGGCCTCGGTGAACTCATCCGCCAAAATCTCGAACTTACGAATGGATTCAGCGCGAGACACACCCTCATTGGCAGCATTCACCGCACGCTCCACCTCGGCATGCACAATGGCATTCCGAGATAGCGCAGCCAAGTCAGGTTCCGGCTTGGCTCCCTGCGATTCCAGCCATGCGTTGGCGTCCGCCAAATCCAGAGTGATCAAAGCAGCAACGAACGGCTTCTTGTCACCGATCACCAGACACTGATTGACTACGGGAGAAGTCATCACGGAGGCCTCCAGCAGCCCGGGCGAAACATTCTTGCCGCCCGCGGTAATGATCAGATCCTTCTTACGGCCGGTGATGGAAATGAAGCCGTCCTCGTCGATGTCACCAAGATCGCCGGTATGCAGCCAGCCATCGGTAATCTGCTGAGCGGTGACCTCAGGATTATTGTGGTAGCCCTTGCACACCAGAGGCCCCTTGACCACCAATTCACCGTCTTCGGCAATACCTGCGGTGATGCCGCACATCGGCATGCCAATCGTACCGATGCGATTATCCTCCGGCAAACTCACGCACACCGGGCCGCAGGTTTCGGTCATGCCATAGCCTTCAAGCACCGGCATACCGATACCGTTGAAGAAGTGCGACAATTCGGAATCCATCGGAGCGCCACCGGTGATGGCGAAGTCGGCGTTCGGCCCGAAAATCGTACGAATCTTCTTATACACCACCTGCTCATAGAAAGCATGAGCGATTCGACCGCCCAAGGGCAGTTTCTCTCCACGCTGTTCGGCACGGGACCATGCGCGTGCATTCTCAGCGGCACGGGCGAACATCTTGCCAGCGAAGCCGCTTCCGGCTCGTTGCGAGGCGGCGTTATACACCTTCTCATACACTCGCGGCACGGCAAGCAATAGCGTAGGACCGAAGGTTTCGAAATCCTTGACCATGGTCTTCATATTTGAGCTCAATGCCAAGGTAATCGTACCGGCGAAGCTGAAGAATTCCATGAACCGCGCAAACACATGACTCAACGGCAGGAACAGCAGCAAACGACGATCCGGCCAAGCGCCTGCACGCGGCATATACTGCAATGCCGAAAGCACAAGGAACGCGAAATTGCGATGAGTGAGCTCCACACCCTTAGGCGTTCCGGTGGAGCCTGAAGTATAGACGATAGTGGCCAGATCATCACCGTGGGAGGCGTTTTTGTATTCCCGGAATTCGGCGTCGGTCACGCTTGCGCCATAGGCGGTGATGGCATCGAGACCACCGGCTTCAATGACGAACACATTGCGCAGCGTGGGCACTTCATCACGCACGGATTCGATTTTGTCACGCTGGCCATCGTCTTCGGCAATGGCGATGGTCACTTGGGCATCATTGAAGATCCAGCTGACCTGGCTGGCAGAGTTCGTTTCGTAGACCGGTACGGTGAGCGCGCCGATGGACATGATGGCCATATCCAGCGCGGTCCACTCCCAACGGGTATGGGAGACGATGGATACCGCGTCGCCTTTCTTCACGCCGAGTCCGATCAGCCCCTTCGCCAAACCGATCACCATATCACGGAACACTTGAGCACTGTATGGCCGCCAAGTGCCATCCTCGCCCTTGACTTCGATCATCGAGCCTTCAGGATCGCGTTTGGCGCGCCGATCAAGCAAATCAAACAGATTGATGTCACTGTCAATCGGCTCTTTGACGGGATTAGTGAACTGTTTGACGATGGTGGTGTCATTGTGTGCCACGTCAGCGTTGTTTTCGGTCATACTCCTATGTAACTCCAATGACATTACAAATTCCTCATTCCCCAAGCATACTGAGGCAACGAGTCAGCATCAGCCGATGCAAAAAGACTGGGGTGACTCAAAGGAATGCAATTCCCTCAAGTCACCCCAGCCGGTTTCACCGATGGCCCCGCGAGCGGGGACGGAATGGACGAGCAATCATTCGTGCCAAGCTCAACGAACCTGAACGAATGCGCTCATGGCACTGGTATCGTGCGTTCACAGCACCACAGTGCCGTTTTCTGCCTTGACGACTTCGCCGTTGACACCCAGACGAGCGGAGAACGGACGACCATCCGAGCTCGTCACTTCGACACCGGCATCGGTGCGGCGAGCGGTGAAGGTCACGGACGAACCGTCAATCTCGCTGACGACCGCTTCTCCGGACTCGACGTCCGCCAAGAACACGGAGACCAGTGCATCAGTACCGTAGACACGGTCCGGCTTGGTTTCGCCCGGGTTGGTGACGATAACGGAACCATCGCGCACCCACAGCGGGATGGAATCGTAGCCGTGGGTTTCGTTGCGCCACACGCCACCCTTGGCCTGTTCGCCGGTGAACCAGTTGGTCCACACGCCTTCGGGCAGGTAGTAGGACACTTCGCCGGAGTAGGTGAACACCGGAGCCACCAGGAACGACGGACCAAACATGTACTGGCGATCCAAGGTACGGCAAGCCTGATCATCCGGGAATTCCACGAACATCGAGCGCATGACCGGAGTACCGTTGAGGTGCGGCTGCAGGCCGAGCTGGTAGACATACGGCATGAGTTCGAGCTTGAGCTTGGTGAACTGACGCACCACGTCCACTGCGGTCTGGCCGGGAACAAGCTTCACGCCGTTCTTCTCGTCTTCCTGATCGAACAGCCACGGCACACGGTACACGGTGGAACCATGCAGACGGGAGTGGGAGCCGAGCATGCCGAATGCCACCCAGCGCTTGTACACGGCCGGATCCGGGAAGGCGCCTTCGAAGCCGCCGATGTCATGGCTCCAGAAGCCGAAGCCGGAGGAGGTCAGGGACAGGCCGGCGCGCAGGGACTGTGCCATGCCGTTGAAGGTGGACTCGCAGTCACCACCCCAGTGCACAGGCTGCTGCTGACCGCCGACGGTGGCCGAACGGGCGTAGAGGCAGGCATTGCCCTTGCCGTAGGTTTCCTCAATGGCTTCAAACACTGCCTGGTTGTACAGCTGCGTATACCAGTTGTGCATGGAAAGCTTCGGGGAGCCATCGTACCAGACCACATCGCGCGGGATGCGCTCGCCGAAATCGGTCTTGATGGCGTCCACACCCTGGCTCAGCAGGTGCTTGACCTTGTCCTTGAACCACTCGCGGGCCTCAGGGTTGGTGAAGTCCACCAAGCCCATGCCAGCCTGCCAGAAATCGGTCTGCCAGACTTCGCCGTTGGCCTTCTTGACCAGGTAGCCCTTCTCCTTGCCTTCCTTGAACATCTCGCCACGCTGGCCGATGTACGGGTTGATCCAGGCGCAGATATGCAGACCCTTGTCTTCGTGCAGACGCTTCAGCGTGGATTCGATGTCGCCGAAGAAACGCTTGTCCCACTCGAAATCGCACCAATGGAACTCACGCATCCAATAGCAGTCGTAGTGGAAGGCGGCCAGAGGAATATCTCGCTCGGCCATGCCGTCGATGAAGGAGTTGATGGTCTTCTCATCGTACTTGGTGGTGAACGAGGTGGTCAGCCACAGACCGTAGCTCCAAGCCGGAACGTTGGCCGGACGGCCGACGAGCTTGGTGTAGCGGTCGAGGATCTGCTTCGGCGTCGGGCCGTAGATCACGCAGAAGTCCACTGCTTCGCCCGGCACGGAGAACTGCACGGCTTCGGTGTTTTCGGAACCGATTTCGAAGGAGACATGGCCACGGTTGTTCACCAGCACGCCATAGCCGTTGGAGGTCATGTAGAACGGGATGTCCTTGTATCCCTGCTCGGATGCGGTACCACCGTCCTCGTTCCAGATGTCCACGGTCTGGCCGTTCTTGACATAGGCGCTGAAGCGCTCGCCCAAACCGTACACGTTCTCGCCAACACCCAGATGCAGCTGGATGGAGGTGAAGACATCGGACTCATCATAAGCGGAGCCGTCCATGGTCACGCCGAACTCGCCGACCGGCTGTGCCGTGACGTTGGAGCCGGGAGACAGCTTGAAATGTCCCAGAGACTTTCCGGCGGATTCAGTGAGCACCTTGCCGTCTTCGCCGATGAAGGTGAGGTTCCAAGGAGAGCCCTTGACGACCTTGGCGGTAAGGCCACCGGTGGTCAGCGTGACGTCGGCGCCGTTTTCGCCGACTTCGCCATCGCCGTTGCCGTGTGCGGCTACAGTCACATAGTCGCGACCGCCGACCTTATCGGCGTTCAGCGGGAATCCCGGGTACTCAGTGGCACCTTGCCAATGCTCGGCGCGTACACGAATCACGCCCTCCGCCGGAGAGGTGATGTCTACATTGAATGTGGGAAGGTTCAGGGTATCGTAACGGCCACGGACCACTGAAGTGGGGGCGAGCACGTTAAGGGATTCAGTTGAGGAGTCTGCGGCCAACTCATAGGCTTCGCGCGCGTAGAGGGCGTCGATGCCGTCGCGAATCATCCAGTAACCGTTGGTGAACTTCATTGTTGTATTGCTCCTTGTTGGGAGATTCGGTTTCGGCCGTCCATCCCTTGGGCGGCCGAAACCGAATCGTGCATTATTTGTTTGTCCGGATGCCTCTGGCACCCGTTTTCCTTACTTCACTGCACCGGTGGTGATGCCGTTGGACAGTGTCCTCTGGAAGAGCAGGAAGAAGATCAGGGTCGGGACGATACTGATCAGCGATGCGGAGGCCGTGGTGGTCACATCCATCAGACGATCGCCGGAAAGCGATGCGATGGCGATAGGCACGGTCTGCGACGAGTTGTCGATCAGGAAGGCCATCGGGATCATGTAGTCGTTCCAGGTCCAGATGAAGAAGAAGACCAGCATGACAGCCAACGTGGGCTTGGAGATCGGGAAGACGATATCCTTGAGGATCTTCCAGCGGCTGGCGCCGTCGATGGTGGCCGCCTCAAGAATTGCCTTCGGGAATGTGCCGTACACGGAGGAGAGCAGATAGGTACCGAATGCGGACTGAATCACCGTGAAGATGATCACGATGGACCACGGGTTGTTGTACAGACCAATGCCCTTGAACATGATGTACAGCGGGTAGAGCAGGGCTTCCTGCGGCAGCATGTTGGCAAGCATGATCAGCAGGATGATCCAGCGACGGCCCTTGACTCGACCAATGCCCAGAGCGAAGGAGTTGAACACGGACAGGGCGACGGCGCAGATTGCCACCACGCCAGAGGTCCAGATGGAGTTCCACACCTTTTCAGGGAAGTTGACACGGGTCCAGAACTTGATAAAGCCGTCCAGCGTGAATGAGGTAGGCCAGGACAACGGGCCGTTGGCATTGTAATCGGCCGCGGTCTTGAAGGCGTTCAGGCACAGGACGATGAACGGGAACAGCATCACCACGCCGCCGATGGCCAGCAGTACGATGATCAGCCAGTCGCCCGCGGTACGGTTCTTCTTGACTTTAGCGATTTTCTTCAGTTCAGCTGCGCTCATAGTGCTCATTTTGAATCACTCTCCGTCCTCGGCTTCGACCTTCTGCTGAAGGTTGGTGAACGCGATGGCCACGATGATGATGACAATCGTCAATGCAGTTGCGATTGCAGCACCGTAGCCAACCTGCTGCACCTGGAAGAACTGGGTGTAGGAGTAGTACGACGGCACGATGGTCTTGGTGCCGGGGCCACCCTTGGTCAGCATGTACACCGGGGCGAACACCTTCAGTGCCGCGATGGTGCAGGTGAGGGCCACCACGAAGATCTCCGGCTTGATGGACGGAAGCGTGATGGCGAGGAAGCGCTGCCACCAGTTGGCACCATCGAGACCGGCGGCCTCGTAAAGCTCAGGATCGACGCGCTGCAGGCCGGACATGAAGATGACCAGCGGATAGCCGACCTGAATCCACACCATGATGAGCATGAGGAAGATCAGCGCGGTATCCGGCTTGCCCAGCCAGTCATGTTGCAGTGATCCCAAGCCTATGGCCTTGAGCACGGAGTTCAGAGCACCGTTCTCGGCACGGAAGATCCAGCCCATGACCAGGGATGCGATGGCGATTGGCAGCAGCTGCGGGAAGTAGTAGATGGCGCGCATCGTGGATGCGGCCTTGGGACCGAACTTCTTCTGCACCACATCGAAGATCAGCGAGGAAAGGATGAGGCCGAGCAGAATCGGGATCACCACCATGGCCACGATCATCCAGATCGAGTTGCGGAAGGAGATCCAGAAGGTGTCATCCTTCATCAGTCGGGCCCAGTTCTTGAGGCCGGCCCAGACCGGGGGCTTGATACCGCGGTAGTTGGTGAAGCTCAGGTAGATGTTCCAGATGCCGGGGACGATGATGATCCAGGTGAGCATCGCCACGCCGGGGACAAGATAGAGCCAGAAACGATTCGAGGGGCTGCCCGGAATGCGCGACATTGCGGATTCGTCGGGGCGCTTGGTTTTCTTGGTCTTTGCGTTCATCAGACACTTCCAAACGTAATATCGGTGAAACTGTTTGGGGATGAAAAAAGGCGCGCAGAGCGGGAATGAGGAGGAAAAGCGTCCGCGCGCCTTTATTCAATATGGGGAGGAGGGAAAGGTCAGCTGTTACTCGACGGTGATGCCGGAAGCCTCAAGACCCTTGTTGTAGTTGTCTTCCATCTGGCCGAGCACGGTCTTGACATCGGCGGTGCCGTTGACCAGCTCCTGCAGGGAGGCGTTGAGCTCGTCGTAGAAGGTGGAGGTCGGCCAATCCGGGTAGAAGCCGAGCTGATCTTCCTTGACGGCCTCGTCGAACTGGGCCACGAACTTCTTGGTGTCCTCATCCGGGATGGAATCGGTGTCGGCGTTGATGGCCAGACCACCCTGCTCAGCCATGTAGTTCTGGACTTCCTTGCCCAAGGTGATGTTGATGAACTTGGCGGCCAGATCCTTCTTCTTGGAGTTCTCGGGGATGACCCACACGTTGCCGGAGGAGCCGACGATCTTCTTGGTGTCGGGGAACTTCGCGTAGGTGGAGTTCAGGCCCTTGGCCTCTTCCTTGAAGCGTGCGTGCCACCAGGTGCCGGAGAAGAAGATCGGGTTGACGCCGGTCATGAAGTTCTGTCCGGCATCCTCAGCCTTGAGGTTGGTGGAGTCCTTGGAGATGTAGCCCTTGTCGACCCATTCCTTGATTTTCTCGGTGGCGTAGGTCACCGGCTCGGAGTTCCAATCGACCTTGCCGTCGTACATCTCGTAGGCCTTGAGGAACTTGTCGTCGGCCTTGGAGAGCACGAGCTGCCACCACAGGTGCTGGGTCGGGTACTCGGCGGAGCCGACGGACAGAGCGGTGACGCCGTTCTCCTTGAACTTGGCCATCGCGTCTTCCAGCTCGTCGAAGGTGGTCGGGATGGCGATGCCGTACTTGTCGAACATGTCCTGGTTGAAGTACAGCAGGCAGTCCTCGCCGTAGTTGGTGATGCCGTACCAGTCGCCGGAGCCCATGACGCCCTGCTCGTTGTACTTGCCGGTGTCGGCCAAGGAACCGGTGATGATCTTGTCCCAGCCGTACTGGGAGACGTAATCGTTCAGGTTGGTCAGCAGGCCCTGGCTGGCAAGCAGGCCGGCGGTAGCGTTGCCCTTGTTGTACTCCATGACATCCGGAGCGTCATCGGAGTTGAGGATCTGGGACGCGTTCTGACGGATCTGCTCGAAGGCCTTCTTCTCGAACTCGACCTTGACGCCGGTTTCCTTCTCGAAGATTTCGATGGCCTTATCCCATGCCTTGCCCTGGGCGGTGGTGGCTTCCTCATAGTGCCAGATCTTGATGGAGGAGGGGTTCTCCTCCTGTGCGGTTTCTCCGTTGCCACAGCCGGCGACACCAATCATGGTAGCGACCGCCAGACCTGCAGCAATAAATTTGCGAGTCGACTTCATCGTTTTCTCCTTTTCAGCCTCTTTACTGACGGGAGATCATCCGATAGTGAAACCGTGTACCGGATGACTTCCACTAGTAATATAACGAATTCATAACGATGCTTTCAAATCATTTCGACAAATTTCGACAATTATTTCAACGAATTTTCGACGTTAGCGTTCACATCATTAATTGCGTTAATACGAGTGCCGAGCACCCTACCGACCATGAGGGCAGGAACCATTATTCCCTTGCTATGCAAAGCGCGGCATTACCTTGAACAAGACAGCAAGGCAAGGCCCAAGACCGGCAACCGCCACCGCTGTTGCGGCGCGACGACGCCGTCAGTCGAAATATAGTCGAAAGACATAATCGAAAAACAGTTTCGCCGCACGAACCGGCCGCGCCGATAATCCAGCGTCATACCGATCAGGCATGAGGCCGCCTGCACAGCAATCGCACCGTGACATGACACCGTCACATCAGGCGGTCAGCCGCGCGCACATTTTGCCATACTGCCCCTAGCGACATACCTAGGCGCCAGCAACTCAATATGACCGACGTCATGCCGGTCGCCATTGAACACCTCCATCATGAGGTCAACAGCACGGGAGCATGTCTCATTGGGCATCATCGGCATCTCGTCAACCGCCTTGGGCAAGGTTCCCAGGCCATAGGTGCACGCGGCCATCACCGAGATGTCATCGGGAACCGACAGACCACGGTCGCTCAACCCATTGAGCACGTTGGTCACATGGGTCGCATTCGTCTGGCATACGATCATCGAGATATCGGGATCCTCCAGGAACGCCTCGTCGAGCATCAGATTCACATCGTCACGCCCGTTGCCGGTAGATGATTTGAACAGCACCGAGACGCCTAGATCCTCACCCTTTTTCTTCATTGCGTCAAGGAACCGGACCAGATAGTTGGATCCGTCTTCATAGGCGCTCCGACTCGCCCCCGCCACCAGCACATGCCGGTGGCCAAGCGCGTGAATCTTCTCGGCGGCCTCGCGCCCCATGCGTTCGAAATCCACATCCACGCAGTAGACGGCATCCGTATTGCTCGGATATCCCACGGACACCACCGGCACGTCCAGCGTATGAGCCACATCGGCACGCGCATCGCACATCAGCACATCCAACAATAGAATGCCGTCCACCATGCCTTCGGAAACCACGCGGGTGAGCTCCTGATCACCGTATTCATGCATCAGCAGCAGCAGATCGTAACCGTAACGTTTGGCGCGCATGGCCAATGCGAAGAAAAACATCGCATAATTCGAGTAGTCGGTGTATTCGTGGATGGGCGAGCTCAGCGCCAGCACTTTGGTGGGTCCGCTCCTGCGCACCATCGAAGAGTCATCCTTGAAATGCGATGGCGCGTACCCGAGATCCTTCGCGGCACGAAGTACGCGACGCTTGGTCTCCTCCTTCAAGGAGCGCTTGCCGCTCATGACATAGGAGACCGTACTGATCGAGACTCCTGCCTTCGCCGCCACATCTTTGATACCGGCCATCACAGCACCTCCTAACCCACCACCACACTGTTGCAAATCTTTGCTCTATATCATACGGCCATCAATACGTCAGAACGGTCTATGACAGGCAAAATGTCACGCCGCGATCATCGATACAGCGGCAACGCTCCCCTGCTCACGATCGCCTCCACCGTAGCCTCATCGGTCAGGTTCTCCCCCAACGCGTTCGGCTTGCCCTTGCCATGCCAGTCCGAGCCACCGGTGACCAGAAGACCATAGCGACGCGCCAGATCCAGCAATCGGACGCGCTGTTCGGCAGAATTGCCGCGATGCCATACTTCCAGGCCATCGAGTCCCTCACGTACCAGCGCAACGATTTGTTCGTCAGAGAGCAGCCGACGATTACGGCTCAGATCGCCGGCATGCGCGATCACGATGACGCCGCCGGCTTCCTTCATCGCAGCGACCACCTCATGTGCGGTAGGAGAAGGAGTGGGAATGTAGTATTTGGAGGACGAGTTCACCGCATCGGCGAATGCCTGCGAACGATTCTCATAGACGCCTGCGGCCACCAAGGCGTCAGCGATATGCGGTCTGCCGATGGTGGTGTTGTCTCCCTCGTGAATCTGAGCGGCCACGGACTGCCAGGAAATCGGATAATCATGGGAAAGCAGTTCCACCATTCGCCGCGTACGGTGCAGCCGGGCTTCGCGGGTGTCCGAGAAAAGCTTCTTGATATGCGCATTATCGGGATCGTACTGATATCCGAGCATATGCACGGAGACGCCGTCATCCGCCGCCGTGATTTCCGTGCCTCTCAGCAACGGCAAGCCTACGGCCCTTGCGGCATGCTGAGCCTCGGACCATCCGGCTGTGGTGTCGTGGTCGGAGATGGATACGCCTCGAAGACCACATGCCTTCGAACACTCGGCAAGCGTGGCGGGAGTCTCCGTGCCATCAGAGAAGACGGTATGGCAATGGATGTCCCACCCCACGGCGGGAGGCTCCATAGGCATCACGTATCCAGTCATACCTTCCATCGTAACTCCGTTTTCATTTCCTTCCTCCCTCGTCAACCTCACCAATCAAGAAGATAAGGAAGCTGTCCATGACAACCGCAAACGCTACGCTAGTGTGCAGCAGCTCGTGAAGGGACAATGAGGAGCAGTATGACCAACAGCAATGCATCCGTAACTCAACCATCAGCACACATGTCGGCAATTCCCACGCTGAAAGGCTGGCGACACTCATCGACATGGACCTATCTAGTGATGCTGATCGCCTCCGCAGTGGCGTTGGGCGTCTCGTTCATCCTGTCAGCGGAAACCTTGCAGCTGGCCCGGCACCCGGAGCAGTCTTTGGGCTGTGACGTGAACGCCGTGGTGTCATGTTCCACCGTGGCGCAATCCTGGCAGGCGGAAATCATCAAATTCGGCGGCCTGTCCTATCCGAATGCGTTCTTCGGCATTGCCGCGGAATCAGTATTCGTCACCATCGCCGTAATCGGATTGGCCAAGATTCGCGTGCCGCGATGGTTCGCCACCTGCACTTGGCTCGGTGGCTTGGCGGCACTCACCTATGCCTACTGGCTCAGCACGCAATCATTGTTCGTGATTCACGCATTATGCCCTTGGTGCCTGGCCCTGATGTTCTCCACCACCGTTCAGTTCATGGCGCTGAGCCATGCCACCGTGGCTGTCCAGGGATTGCCGTCGCGTCGCAGCCGGAACGGCAACAACGGCAATGCCGATGAAACACCGTCCGAAGTACCGTCCGGCTTGGTGAAATATTACCGTCTCAACATCGATCTGATGATCGACGTGCTGTGGATCGTGGCGATCGTGGTATTGATTATCACGACCGAAGGTGCCGCACTGTTCGCCTGAGGCGACTTAGCTACAGCAACTACAGCAACGTAATATCGGCCACGATGCTGGCGGAACCGGTAAGCCGTACGTCGTTATCGGTCACATCCACACGGAGCGTGCCGCCGCGCACGGTGATGTCCCAATGATCGATACCGGTTTTGGACCTGAGCACAATGCCGGTGGCACATAATCCCGTGCCACACGAGAGCGTCTCCCCGCATCCGCGCTCATTGACACGCATCGTGGCCTCACCCAGTCCCGCGCGTTCGTCGATGTCATCGATGCGCGCGAACTCCACATTCTGATCCGACTCGATAACCGGACTCACCACCGGTTTCGTGACGAGATCAAGGTCTTCGACCACCGGCAACGTGGAAAATGCGTCCTCGATGACTGCGACCACATGCGGATTGCCCATATCCACGAATGTGCCTTGCGCCGAACCCGCGGTTCCGGGGATGGTGACCTCGTAGGCATCGGCTTCACCGATCGTCCACGTCCCCATCTGCACCTGGAACACATCAGCCCCATACGGCTTCATGTTGCCTCGCGGGGTAAGGATCTTCACCCCGGCGCGCGTCCCCAACCGGAACGGTTCGGTTTCGTCGGCAACACCCATGCGCTGCGCGAACAGGGTGATGGCTCGCGTTCCGTTGCCGCACATCTCCGCCAACGAGCCGTCGGCGTTGCGATAATCCATAAACCATTTCGCACCACCGGCAAGCGTCTCGGCAAGCTGATCGTCACTTAAGTCGGAGACGAAATCGGGGCGAGTCAGGCGAATCAGACCATCGCCGCCAATGCCAAAATGACGATCGCATAGGAAGCGTATTTCGTCGGGAGTAGGCTCGAACTTGCCGGACCGGTCAAGATAGACGACGAAATCATTGCCAGTGGCGTGAACTTTAGTCACTTGTTTCGGAAGACTCATAATTGGTAAGAGTACTCTGGTAACGGCAAGACACTGGCAGTAATTCCGTAAGGTTTTCGGAAAGGACTTCAGGCATGAGCTCTTCGGCACCGATTGGTGTGTTCGATTCTGGTCTCGGCGGCATTTCCGTAGTGCGGCAGATCGTAAAGGATATGCCGAATGAGCAGGTGTTGTATTTCGGAGACTCTGCACATGCGCCGTATGGCACCAAGTCGCCCGAACAGGTGCGCGCGTTGAGCTTTGCCATTGTGGAGCACTTTGTGCGCCAAGGCGTCAAGGCCGTGGTCATCGCCTGCAATACCGCCACTTCCGCAGCGGTCAACGAGCTGCGCGAGCATTACGATATTCCGATTATCGGCATGGAGCCCGCGCTGAAAGTCGCTTGCGACCGTGGTGATGTGCCGTCGGATCCGCATCACATCCCGCAACGCGTCATCGTGGCCGCCACTCCCCTGACGTTGCGTGAGCGCAAGTTCGCCAAACTCATGGAACGCTTCGATTCGGATAACGAGATCTATAAGGAGCCGTGCCCCGATCTGGTGGAGATCGTGGAGTCCGGCCGACTTGGCGACCGTGACCTGGTGATGAGTACGTTGCATGGGTACTTCGACCAGTATGATCTGAATCGCATTGACTCGGTGGTGCTCGGATGCACGCATTTCGTGTTTTACCGCGAGTATTTCCGAGCGCTGCTGCCGGAGCGCGCCGCGATCATCGACGGCAATGAAGGCACGGTCCGACATCTCGGCGTCGTGCTGGAATCACTGGGCAAATTGGCTCCGGAGGGAGCGCACGGCGGTGTGGCGCTTGCCAATTCCGATCCATCGGAACGTATTGCCGCACTTTCACGCGACCTGCTCAATCGATAACGCTTTTGCGGCATGCATGCCTCATCGCAAAGGAAGCTACCGCACGATCGGACGAATACTGTCTATTTCGTTGTCCAGTCAGCGCGCGTAAGCTCGAATCCATAAGCAAGCGCAGGGGTGTTACGCACAGTTGTATTCATGTAGGTACAGGGGGCAATTATGGCAGTCAAATCCGCGATGATCGATGTGGGCGGAGGCTTCCGTGCGATTTTCGGATGCGGCGTGATGGATCGCATGTTGGAGGACGGCATTGACGTAGACATGTGTTACGGCGTGTCCGCAGGCGCGGCCAATATGACCTCGTTCATCGCCCGGCAGCACGGCCGCAACCACACGTTCTACACCAAATACGCGTTCCGCAAAGAGTATGCGAGTGCGGAAAGCTACTTCAAGAACCACAACTTCGCCAATCTTGATTACATCTATGGCACATTGAGCAACCATGATGGTGAATATCCGGTGGATTTCGAGGCGTTCGAGGCCAATCCCACCGGTTTTACCGTCGTGGCGTGCAACGCCGAGGACGGCTCGACCAAATACTTCGACAAATCCCGAATCCATTTCGATGACTTCGATGTAGTCAAGGCGTCCTCCGCAGTGCCGGTGGCCTGCGAGCCGTATGTGGTGGACGGCGTGCCGTATTTCGACGGCGGCATCGCCGATCCGGTACCGGTTCAGAAGGCGCTGGACGACGGCTACGAGAAGGTGATTCTGGTGTTGTCGCGTCTGCGCGACGAGGTGCGTCAGCAACGCAAGGATCTGCCGCCCGCCCGTATTCTGGAGCGCACGTATCCGGCGGCGGCCGAGCGACTGCGGCAACGTTACAAAACCTACAATGACGAGATCGAGCTAGCCAAGAAGTATGAGGCCGAGGGACGGGTGCTCATCCTGGCCCCTGAAGATCTGTACGGCCTCAATACCTTGAAGAAGAATTTCGAGGGGCTGGAAATGATGTATCGCAAGGGATACGCCGCAGCCGAAGCCATTCCTGAGTTTTTGGCACGGTAGCCGCGCCACAACGCTGACGTACTGCATACACCATCGAAGCAGTACGTCAGCGTACGTTTTTCCAGAGTTACTACGCCCCTTTCTGGAAGAACGTACGCTCAGTGAATGTCAGCGTACGTTCTTCCAGAAAACAATCAACCCAGTCTGGAGAAACGTACGCTGACTCGTTCACCGGTCAAGCGTCCAGCTGTAGATGAACAACCAAGAGACGGCAACCCACGCAAAAGAACAATTACTTCTGCTCAGCGGCAGTCAGCATGGCTTTGGTCACCTGTTCGTAAAGATCCTGATAACCGCCCGGCGTGGAAGCCGGCAGCACCACGGTCTTGGCATTGTCGGACTCGGACAGTGACCGCATCACATCGAGATACTGGTTGAACAGCACCACGTTGTTCACATCGTTGATGCTCATACCCACGGCCTGCAGGGACTTGATCTGATCGACAATACCGTTGGCGATCTCACGACGATAGTTGGCTTGGCCCTCACCCTGCAAACGGGTCTTCTCCGCCTCGGCCGCGGCCTGCGTCTCGATCTGGATGCGCTGGGCCTCGGCGCGCTGACGGGTGGCTTCCTTTTCACGCTGGGCGGCGTTGATGGAATCCATCGCGTTCTTGACCTGCGGCGAAGGATCGATGGCGGTGATCAACGTCTTGACCACAGTGAAGCCGAACCGACTCATCTCGTTGCCCACGGTTTTCTGCACGTCGGAAGCCACATCATCCTTACGGGCGAAGGCGTCGTCCAAAGTGAGAGCAGGAATCGCGGAACGAAGCGCATCCTCCATATACGAACGCAACTGGCCGGCCGGATCTCGCAGCTCATAGTAGGCGGTGGCCACGTTCTCCGGATTCACACGAAACTGGGTGGAGGCCACCACGGTGACGAACACATTGTCAAGCGTTTTGGTCTCCAACTGCACATTGAGCTGATTGACGCGCATATTGGTTTTCATGGCGATTCGATCCACAAACGGAATGCGGATGTGGATTCCGGCGAACTGCACCTTGTTGAATTTACCGAATCGCTCGATGATGTACGCCTGCTGCTGCGGCACGATGAAAATGGCCGAGAACAGCAACACGATGAGCAATACCAGAACGACAATACCGATGATCATGGAACCTCCCAACATTGCCAGACTATTCGACATGACAGTCTCCCCCTTCCGGGCAAGGTTGCGGCGCGGTCTTCTTCGTACCGCACCTGACATGTCCCATGCTAGCAGCGTATGGCAGGTGGACCCAGCTGAGTACACAAATGTGTACTCAGCCGTAATCATCTGTTTTCCGGTGCCGGCAACAACACTTCAACGCTGATGTTGCGTTCCCTCAGATACGCGATCGCCGCATCGATCTGGTCGCTCGCACCATCGAATATGACGACAAGGCCACCGATCGGCGCGTTCGCCACCACATCGATGTCTCCGAAGACAATGTTGACCCGGACGCCGAATCGTGTGGAGATATCGGAGACCAGCGCATCGGACACTTCCTTGGACACGTATTTCATGCGAATGAGCCGTTGCCCCGGCTTCGGCTCCACCAGCGGAGAATGCGCTTCGATCAATCGACGTACCTTGCCGAGATTGGAAGTCGTGTCCACGAAGGATTTGGTCAGTTCGGCCTGTGGGTTGGCAAACAGGTCAAACACATCGCCATGCTCCACGATGGTGCCGTGGTCGATGACCGCGACCCTATTGCAGACCTCACGAATCACCGACATCTCATGGGTGATGATGATGATCGTCAGACCGAACTTATCCCGCAGCCGACGCAGCAAAGCCAGGATGGCACGGGTGGTGTTCGGGTCCAATGCGCTGGTGGCTTCGTCGCTGAGCAGAATATCGGGATTGTTGGCAAGCGCTCGGGCGATGGCCACACGCTGCTTCTGACCACCGGACAGCTCGCCCGGATAACTGTCCACGCGATCTTCCAGATCGACCAAAGACAGCAGCTCGCGAACGCGTTCGCTGCGTGCGTTTTTATCCAGGCCTGAATCCAGCAGCGGCAATTCCACATTGGCGCCCACCGTTTTGGATTCGATCAGGTTGAACGACTGAAAGATCATGCCGATCTTGCGTCGCAGCCCACGCAGCTGCTCACCGGTCAGATCCTTCACCTCACGCCCGTTGACGGTCAGGCTTCCGCCGTCGTAACGCTCCAGGCCGTTGATGCACCGGACCAACGTGCTCTTACCGGCACCGGACAGACCGATGATGCCGTAGATATCGCCCTTGCTAATGGACAGATCGACGTCATGCAACGCGGTTTTCTCACCCTGCTTGGTCCGATACGTCTTACTCAGCT
This sequence comes from Bifidobacterium olomucense, assembly GCF_012932375.1. GTDB lineage: Bacteria > Actinomycetota > Actinomycetes > Actinomycetales > Bifidobacteriaceae > Bifidobacterium > Bifidobacterium olomucense. Next base: position 18,685 of record NZ_JAAIIG010000007.1, read on the forward strand.
TTTCGATGCGTACGAAGGGCTCAGAGGTTGCGCCTTGCGACGTATTCTCTTGGATGGTCTCACTCATGATGTGCTCCTGACGATTACGGATGGGGATATGACCGGCGGGGTGTGACGCGATACGAGTTCTCCGATTACTGTACGGCTTACTGTGCGTCGGCAGCGACGACGGACCTACCGATACGATCCGCCTCGCGTAGAGCGAGTTCATAACCGGCTACGGTAAGCTGCCGGTACGGGCCGCTGTATCCGGGAATGCCCTCGACAACATACGTCGCCAACGCATGAATCTGTTCGTCCCGTTTGATGCCGGTCTGCGCCAAGGTGACCGGCAGTCCGATGCGGTGAATGCGCTGCAGGTACTGCGTCAGCGTTGCCTCATCGGCACCCTGCTGAGCCAGCTGAACAGCCACGCCGAAAGACACCAGTTCACCATGCAAAGGACGTATAGCCGTGGGAACCCACGTCCATGAATTGTAGAAGGCATGCGCCAGCTCCAACCGCGGCACGGCCTTGCGAGGCGCATGCGGGCGGAATCCCACCGGCAAGCCGGCAAGCAGCATAATGGAATCCACCGCATCCGACTTGAGCTCAGAGACAATATCATGCGGTGCCGTAGGATCATAGCGGTCCAGGAACTCGTGCTCCAAGGTGTCCCGAGTCAGGGACCCGATCCGGGTGCGCAGACGGTACAGCAGATCGATGGTGGAATCGTCCTCGGCATGGCACTCTTCGTACCATTTCGCCAAGGCGTCCCCCACTCCGGAGAACAAGTATCGTTCAGGCGCGGCAAGTATTACCGACTTGTCAACCAGCACCAGTTCCGGCACGCCGTCGATCCATTCATGACGGTCCACCTTGTGATCCTCGGTATACAGCAGGTACACACTGGTCCAGGCCGCGCAAGTGGCGGCGATGGTGGGAACAGTGACCAGACGTGCGCCCGTGCGACGCGACACCGCCTTCGCCAAATCCATGACCTTGCCACCACCCAAGGCGATAACCAGATCGCGGCCGGCTGCCACAGCGGCAAAGGCATCCGCTCTGCTCACTGTAGGCTCGCCCTCCAGATAATGCACGACATAGTCGATACCTTGTCCGTCCAAGGCCTTCGACAACGCCTGACCGGCTGCGGCAAACGCGCGCCGGCCAGCAACCACGAAGGCGCTACGGCCCAGCTTGGACAGCAGCGGACCGGCGTCTTCAATCGACACGCTGTTCTCATAAGCGTGAGGCATACGAATATCACTCATAACGATGCATCCCCATCCCTATTGATTATTGTCTATCTCACTCAGCGGCTTCGCGACGATACCGGTTGAGCCAACGTTCCACAGCATTGATCACCCACGACAGCAGCGTGCAGGACACCCAGTAGATGACAGCCAGAGCGATGTACACCTCGAAATACCGATATCCCTGAGAGCCGATGATCTTGCCCTGAGCCATGATATCCATCACCGACACAGTGAATGCCAGCGAGGTGTTCTTCAGCAATTTGAGCAGACTGTTGCCGAGATTCGGGATTGCGATACGCAACGCATCCGGCAGAATCACACGTCTCATGACCTGCCATTCGGTCAGACCGAAGGAGCGGGCCGCCTCCACAGGGCCGGGATCCACCGATTCGATGGCGCCTCGAATGGTCTCACGCTGGTAGGCGCCCTCATTGAGACTGTACGCAATCAGCACGCTGAGCAGGGCGGGGATGCCCTGTACCGAGAAATCAGTTCCGAAATTGGCGTTCCACAGACGGATGCCGATGGGGATGCCGAAATAGATAAGATAAAGCTGCACCAGCAACGGTGTTCCACGGATGAAGGACACATACAGGTCACCCAGTTGGACCAGCACCGGTATGCGAGTCAGCTTGATCAACGCGCAGACGAAGCCCAGCAGCACGCCTCCCACGAATGCCACCACCACGATAAGCACGGTAATCGGGAAATACGGCATAACCTTGGGAAATACTCCAAGGAAGAAGTTGAAATCGAAAATGGTTGTACTCATGGCAATGCTCCTAGCGCGGTGAAATCTGGGATGTCCTACGGGGGTTTCGGCTCATCGAGTTTCGGCTCACCGGGTCTTGCTGCCGCTCGATTGCGTCGAACGTTACACCAATGGCGCGAACTGGGCGGTATCGAGTCCGAGTCGCCTCATAATCTCATGGATCTCATCCTCGGTCTGCGGATATAGCGGGATACCATGCGCCGTTCTCTCTTCGCGGGCTATCGCTTCCTTATCTCCATGGACGTAGACCCGATGCCCCTCGACTGGCGGCAAGGCCCGCACCTCATCGAGGAATTGGCTGAACCGTTGATAAATGGCTTCGCGATCGCCGAACAGCGCCGGATCCACGGCTATGAAGTTATGGCACAATGCGGTGTTGATATCCGACTCTTTGGACTCATGGGAGAGATGGCCCTGAGCCAGAATTCCAGTCAGCAACTCGACCACCATCGAAAAACCATAGCCTTTATGTCCGCCGGTGTATTCGCTGACCCCGCCCAAAGGCACCAGCGCAAACTCTCCGGTCTTGGCGTCCAGTTTGGGAACGGCCGCTTCAGCATCGGTGACCGTCCGATACTGTCGGTCGACCACCCAAGTGGCCGGCAACGGCTCATTACGCTTCGCATACAGTTCCACCTTGCCCTGCGCCACGCAACTGGTGGCCGCATCGAAGAAGAACGGATGCGGTTCGGCCGGCACGGCGAAGGCAATCGGATTGGTGCCCAGATACTCCTGAGTGGAGAACAGCGGTAGAACTCCAGGCGTGGTATTGGTGCTGGAGATGCCGATGAGACCTTGTTAGGCGGCGAGCTGAGCATAGTAGCCCGACGCGCCATAATGGTTCGAATTACGCACGACCACAAAACCGATGCCGTGAGCCTGAGCCTTGGCGATGGCAAGTTTCATGGCCTTGGCACCGGCCACCTGCCCCATGGAGAAATGCGCGTCAATCGTTGCGGAGAGCGGCGTCTCGTGAACGATTTCGCTGTCCGCATGCACACGCACCTTGCCTCGCCGAACTTTACGGTCATACATGCTCAATCGCTGCACGCCATGCGATTCGATGCCGTTCACATCGGTGAACACCAACGAATCGGCCACGATCTCACTGTCGGCGGCACTGAACCCGTAGGCAAGGTAGATGTCCCGAACCGTCTGCCGCACAACGGATACAGCATATCGGTTCCGATTGTCATGCGTTGCATGCACTGTCATTTCACGCTCCATAATTGACGACGAACAGGCGCCTCATTGCAAGGCGCCTGCCGAACTCATACCGAACTGTTCGGCCTAATACCGCAATGGTCGGTTCCTATGCTCAGTTCTTGGTGTAGTCTACGCCGAAATGTTCGATGGAGATCTTCGACAGAGTACCGTCGTCGATGATCTCCTTCAGACCCTTGTCGAAGGCCTTCTTGGCTTCGGTGCTCTTCTCATCCTTGCCGAACAGGAAGTATGCCTTGTTGCCTTGGCCGCCCTGCTCATCAGCTGGCAGATCCACCACCTTCAGATCCGTGCCATGCTCCTTGGCATAGACCTGAGCGGTAGGACCGTTCACCACGGTGGCGTCCGCCTGACCGTTTTCCACAGTCAGCAGCAGATCGCCGGCGCTGTAGTCGCCATGTACCAGGTTGCTGGCCTCGTCAGGATTATCCTTATTGAAAGCCTCCAGCAGGTTCTGCACCGCAGAGCCATCGGAGAACGTGCTGACGGTCTTGCCGGCAAGATCCTTGAGGCTGCTCACCTTACCGTCGAAACGTTCCGGGTTGTAGGCGATCGCGTAAGTGACGTTGAGATAGCTCTGGTCGCTGAACTGGTACTTCTGCTCACGTTCGGCGTTCTTGAATACATCGTTGGCCACCACCTGATACTGGCCGGCGTCAACACCCAGGAACAAGGACTGGAAATCCGTGGAATTCCAGTGCAGCTTGATTTCCGGCAGCTTCTCATCGATGGCTTTGGCCACATCGATGTCATAGCCTTCGAGCTCACCCTTGTCGTTCTTCCATGTGTACGGCTTGGAGGCCACACCGGAAGCGATCTCGATGGTGGTGACCTTCGAATTCGAATCGGATTTCGTGGATGACGAAGAAGCCGATGCACCGCCATCCGTATTCGAGCATCCGGCCAGCAAACCGAGAGAAACCAGTACAGCGAGTCCCGCAGCAGCAATACGACGAGCAGTCATGAAGTTCCCTTTCCTTCCCGTATATGACGAGCGCAAGCCTTCCATTCGCGTTACCAGAACATCGGTTCCCTGACGCCGCGTACGGCATGACCGACCAACCTGCTTGCGCAATGACATCTAACCTAACATCACGACACAGGTCAAACGCGCTGTCGCTTATACGCTTTGCTTATACGCCGCTCAATCCCGGCCTGAATCCTATGTGCGATGAATCGTTCAAACAAACATTTATAGATGTTCCAGCGTGGCCCGATCACACTCTTTTTACACTGGAAGTCGCTTTACGATCGTCACCGCGGCATGCGGGACGCCTTCACATCATGCATCATTCACAGAGGGGAACAATCCATGACTCAATTAGAGCGCATCGTCATCGATGGCCATACCGATCTGGCCCAACACGACGGCAATATCACATTTGATCTGAGCAAAGCCGCCAAGGGCGGTCTGAACGCCGCCGTCGTTCCCGCGCACGCCGGGCTCATTCCCAACACCGCCGCTGCCGGCACCGGCTCCGATGAGCTGGAGGCAACCTATCAGGCCATCGTCCGCACGGTTGCCGATTCAAACGGCAAGGCCGCCTTGGCTCGTTCGGCGGATGAGGTACGCAGCAACGCCGCCAATGGCGTGTTCTCCTTCATTCTCGGCTTCCAGAACGCACGTCCGCTCACCACGCTGGAAGATGTACGCCGTTGGATCGATCGTGGCGTAAGCGTGTTCGACTTCGGTTTCATCGGCAGCAACCAATGGGCTCAATCAGCACGTCCCTATCCATATGCCAGCGTGCCTGGGGCTGAACAGGGCTTGAGCGAGCTGGCGCTCGAAGCCATCGCATTGCTCAATGAGCATGGTGTAATCGTGGATACCGCGCAGCTCTCTCCCGCTGCGCGCAAGCTGGCGCTTGAGCATTCGCAAGCTCCGATTATCGCCTCGCACAACGGACTCAAATCCATAGTGGGTCCAGTGGACCGTGCACTGTCCGACGACGAGATCCGTCAGATCGCCGACCAGGATGGACTGGTGCAAGTGGTGGCCTTTGACGGATACCTCACGTTCCGCGGATCCGATCCGGATATCGCCAAGGCAATCGGAGATCTGCGCGAACGGTTCGGCCTGCCGCGCTACGCCGGCCCTGCAGACTATTACGAGACGCTCGACAAGGAGACGGCCGATTGGGATGCGCAGAAGTTCGGCGACTATCTGAAGGAATATCATACGGCTGTTCGCCATGGCTGGCCGCATAGCACAGTATCGACTTTGGCCGATGCCATCGATCATGTCATCGATGTCGCCGGCGCCGATCACGTGGGCTTCGCCTCGGACTTCAATCACGGCGGCGGCATTGCCGGCTGGCTCAATCACGCCGATACGGCGAATGTGGTGAATGAGATCGCACGCCGTCACGACGAGCAGACCACAGCGAAGATCGTCGGCGGCAACCTTCTTGCCGTCTGGCAGCATGTGCAGGAACTGGCCACGGCACGCTGATTCCTTGCGCATCCGTTGACTCGGTGAATGGGCCGGTGATATGGTTCGGTCTCCTCGGGATTGATGTTTCCGAGGAGACCGAACCATATCACCGGCCCAAGTTCGATCCTATGCCGCAGGTCCCGTGTCAGGAGGGACGACATAGACCACGGGACCGATGCATCACCACTACAGATGCATCACCACTGCTGCATCTGTTGCCTTTGCAGGTAGGCGAACCGTGTTTCAAGCGCATGCTGCACGCCCGTATTGTTCCGCAGATAATCGAAGTCGTCCGTCCAATCGCAGAAATCATGAGATGATTGCGGCAGGAACCTGTCTCCCCGCAAAATCACCTGCTGCAGTTTTTCCAATGAAACCAAATCCTGCAACGGATTGCCCTCCACTACGATGATGTCAGCCTCGTATCCAGACTGAAGGACCCCGGTAATACCGGCCAATCCGATCGCCGCAGCCGCTCTGGAGGTCGCGGAAATGAGAATCTCCTCTGTCGGTATGCCTTGTTTTGCGAGTTGTCGAAGTCCATACACGTAGTAGGAAGGTGTCACGCCATAAATGCCGACATCATGGCCGGCGACAATCTTTACGCCATGCCGGTAGAGTTCGTAGGCGCGAGGAGATCGAGGCTCGTCAGCTACCGGAGGATAGGTTCTGGCCGAAGCCACGTCAACATAGATGCCGGCTTGAGCTATACGATCGGCGAGTTCAGGAACGAAGCAGGTCACGCCATCGTCGGAGACGAACGAAGCGTGCGCGATGAAATCCACTCCCGCTTCGACGGCATACTCGATTCCCAACGTGCCGTGCGCATGCACGGCAACGCGTTTGCCGAGGCGATGAGCCTCCCGAGTGGCGATTTTCAGCTCTTCAATGCTGAATTGAGGCTTCCATTGGGCTGATCCCTTGCTCAAAAAGCCACCGGTTCCCGCGATCTTGATCACATTCACCCCGGCTTTGTGGTGTTCCCTGATGGCGCGGAGGATCTCCGATTCCGAATCGACTTCTGAACCGTTCTTCCAACCATGCCCGGCAGTCGGTGTCAGTATCGCGCCGGCGGCAACGATGCGAGGTCCAGCTACGAGCCCCTGTTCGATCGCCTCTCGAACCACCACATCCGCATAGTATCTGGAGCCCAACGATTGAACAGCCGTCACGCCGACAAGAGCCAATTGCTGTGCTTCATGCAACGATTGGAGGACATTCCATCCCTGCTCCAAAGGCAACGGATCGATGACATCCGGTTCGCTCTGTTCCCGCCATTCGGTACCGAGATGCGCATGCGCTTCAACAAGACCGGGAAGAACCGTCGAATCCGGATACTGCTCATATGGCCAGCTTCTGTACTGAGCGGGCAGATCGGCATCCGACCCCACCCATTCAATGCGCTTACCGGCAATGGCCACAGCACCATTGCGAATCACCTGTCCAGGCACGCCTGTGAACACAATGCCTGCAGCGATAACGCGGTTATTCTTCGACAACGTCTCGCGAATACTGTGTTTTTCAGCAACAGAATACGCCATTCCCCCACCTTTATTGCAGTTTTATTGTTTACGTATCAATGCCCAACATTTTCAGTGTAAGACCGCATTACAGCGGCAGATTAAAAACAGTAATAACTATTTTTTTGAATGTGATATCGCAGTCAACAATCAATTGAAAATCAAACGCTATATAAATTATGCATATAGATAATCACCCATTGACCACCTCATCATTTGCTAGCATTTTTTATATGGCGCACGCATATCATGCGATGATAATTACGCCATGAATAAGAAGGGGCAATATAATGAATTTCCGCAGTGCCGTATCCACCGGCGTCATAATCCTTGCAACAGCAACACTACTTACCGGATGCTCAAACACCGATTCGACAGCAAAGACCGCAAACAACACCGACGACAACGGCGTCACCACTATAGAAATTGCATCCAGCGTAGCGTCTCGTCCATATGTATGGAAAAACGACCAAGGCAAGCTTGAAGGCTACGACTATGACGTAGCCAATGCCATTGACGAGAAGGTACCGGAAATAAAGCTGCACTGGAATTCCACTGATTTCCAATCCTTATTCTTAGGACTGGACGCCGGTCAATACCAAGTCGTGGCAAACAATCTCATTAAAAATCCCGAGCGCGAAAAGAAATACCAGTTCAGCGACCAAGGCTATCTCAATATCACTTTTGCCATTGCATACAACACCAATAGAATTACCGGGGAAGTAGATAGTCTCAAGGATCTGGCAGGCAAGAAAGTAGGTACGTTCTCCAACGGTTCAGCGGTACAAAACCTTGTAGAAGCCTACAATAACGAGCATCCGGATCAGGCATTAGACCTCGTCCATACCGATGGCAGCGCCTCGGATCTTCTACTCGCCACCGAAAACGGACAGACCGATGCGACTGTGGTCAACGCCACCACTGCCGCGGACTACGCCAAGGAGCATGGCACGGATCTGAAGGTCGTGGATCTGCCGAAGGATGAGCAGGCGAATCAAGGAAACAAATCCTACTTCGTCTTCGGCAAGGACGAGAAGAGCACCGAAGCCAAGAAAGCCTTCGACAAAGGGCTGAAGGAGATCATCGAGGACGGTACTCTCTCCAAGATATCGATCAAACACTTCGGCAAGGATTACAGCAAAGAATAACTTCCCATCCGTCTTGCATACCCACTCTTGCCGAAGACTCCGACAAGCATTGTTCAGCTCTGACATAAGCCGTGGCTATGGAACACCCGTCGAAAAGACCATTGTTCTATAGCCACGGCTTATAGGTGTATATCGGCAATCGCAATATCTTTCTGCCAGTGTCAGCCGGTAAAACTTGCTAAGTTCAAATGCAGAACCGTTTTTCAACGCATCGCATTGGTACGAGAAGAGGAATTGATGGTCACCGATTTCAGTACGCAAACCATTCATGCCGGGTACGACCCGCTCGAACATGGACATGCCGCAGTACCTCCGATCTACGCCTCAGCGGCATTCGATCTCGAAAACGCATTACGAGGCGACGCACTCGCCTCAGGCCAAGCCGAAGGCTTCGAATACTCACGTGTGGCCAATCCCACTGTGGATGCACTGGAGCAGCGCCTTGCCGTCTTGGAGCACGGAATAGGTGCCGTTGCGGTGAGTTCCGGCATGGCAGCCGTAACCTACGCACTGATGTGCGCCGCGGAAGGCGGCGGCCGTATCATCGCCCCAACGAATCTTTACGGTGCCAGCGTGGACGCGCTCGGCGACTTCTTGCCCCAGTTCGGCATTCACACCGATTTTGTAAGCAATATCAACGATCTCGACGAAGTGGCCTCCAAGATCGGACCGGACACACGCGCAATCTTCGCAGAGACTGTAGCCAATCCTTCCACCACGATCCTGGATGTCGAGCCATTGGCCGAGCTTGCCCATCGACATGGCGTCGCCCTTATCGTGGACAACACCGTACCGACACCGTATCTGTTCAATCCGATTCTCTTCGGCGCAGATATCGTGGTCCATTCCACCACCAAGGGCATCACCGGTCATGGCAACGCCATTGGCGGAGCGGTTATCGACGGAGGTCATTTCGACTGGGCCAACGGCCGCTTCCCCCAATTCACCGCTCGCCAACAAGTCATCAGCGACGACCGCACCGGCCAATGGCACAGTTTTGCCGAAAAGTTCGGCAAGGCCGCCTTCATCAAACGTATCCGCATCAAGTATCTGCGTACGTTCGGCGCAGTGGCAAGCCCGTTCAACGCCTATCTCTCCCTCATCGGATTGGAGACCCTGCCTCAGCGGGTTGCCCAGCAGGTGGCCTCCGCAAAGGCGATCGCCGAACATCTGTCCCGTAGTCCACATGTCATCAAGGTCAACTATTCCGGTCTGGGCTATACGCCGCAATATGAGCTGGTCGGCAAGTATTTCCCTCGCGGCGTGGGACAGATCCTTTCGTTCCTGGTGGACGGCGACGCCAACAACGTACGTCGAATCATCGACGGCACACGGTTGTTCTCCTATGTCCCGAACATCGGCGACGCCCGTTCATTGATTGTGGACCCCGCGCATATCACCCATCGAGAGGTGCCCGCCGAGGCGCGTATCGCCGCTGGAGTGAGCGATAATCTCATCCGACTGTCCATCGGGCTCGAATCCGCACACGATCTCATCGCGGATCTCGATCAGGCCATTGCCTCCGCGTACTAGAACCGACAGCTTGGAATAAGCGGCCATCTGATTGTGATGACCGCTTATTTTTTGTTACCAGAACCAATAAGCAACAATGACGAAGGTCGGCGTCAATTATTGACGCCGACCTTCGTCATTCAGACTCCGAATGCTCCAGTTGCGATTCAGGCGAACACGCCTTCCGCGATCTTGCCGAACACATCCTCGCCCCCATGCCGTTGGAGATAGCACTCATAGGCGATGTCGAAGGCCTGCCCCAGATCTTCGATGAGATCAGCGGCGTCTTCGATGCCCACGGCAAGACGCACCAGCTCATCGGTGATACCCACCTTGAGCCTTTCTTCACGCGGCAGTTCGAAATGGGTCATGCGACAAGGCAGTTCGGCGAGCGATTCGACCGCACCAAGCGAGACCGCCAAATGGAAGATATGCAGATTGTTGAGCACGTCGGCAGGATCCACACCGGGCACGACTTCAAAGCTCAGCACACCGCCGGCACCTCGCAATCCCTTGGCGGCCAGCTCACGTTCACGCCCCGGAAGACCCGGATAGTTGACGGTTTTGACCAGTGGATGAGCAAGCAGGTATTGGGCGATGGACTTGGCGTTGGCCTGCTGACGGTCCATGCGCAGGGCGAGCGTCTGAATGCCGCGACGCACGGCGTCGCATTCCGTCGGCGCCAGAACACCGCCAAAACGATTCTGCGCGAAGTAGATGGCGTTACCGATCTCCTTGCTGAGGGTGACTACCAACCCAGCGTTCACGTCGGAATGCCCGGCAAGATATTTGGTGGCGGAATGGATGACCACATCCGCGCCGAGATCAAGAGGACGCTGCAGGTACGGGGTCACGAAGGTGTTGTCCACGACGGCGATGGCACCATAGCGATGCGCGATGTTGGCGATGAGCCGCACATCATTGACATCGAGCAGAGGATTGGTAAGCACCTCAAAGTAGACAGCTTTGGCCGCAGGAATGTTCCGATCCGGCTGCGCCGCGACGGCATTCTCCAACGCCTGCGCGTCATGGGTGTTCACCGGAGTGAACACCAGACCGCGATCGGCGAAATATTCATGGAACAGCGAATACGTGCCACCATAGATGTTCTTGCCCACGACGATGCGATCACCGGGCTTGAATATGCTCAGCACGGCATGGATGGCGGCCAGTCCGGAAGCGAAAGCGAAGCCACGATCGCCATGTTCAAGCTGTGCGATCTGGCGTTCGAGGAAATCGCGAGTAGGGTTGCCGCTGCGCGCATAATCGTAGCGAGGCATCGCATCGACCCTCTCGAAGGCATATGTCGTTGAATTGTAGATCGGCGGGTTCACAGCTCCGGTGTTGTTGTCATCAACCGGCAGTCCATGAACAAGCTGGGTATTGAATCTGGTCATTGCGCACCCCCTTTACGGTTATGAATTCATGTGATGTTCGGTACGTTTTAGACGATAACGCAAAACGCCGGCCCGAAGGCCGGCGTTGTTATATGCGTTGGTTATGGGAGGTTATGTATCGATCGATCAGAGCTCGCCGTTCTCCACCACGATGTCGTCAGGATTGACTTCATCGCCGTAGACCGGTTCCAGAGTCTGCTCATAGTCCTTGTGGAAGAAGTTCTCCTCGCCGAGCTTGGCGATCTCTTCGTTCACGAAGTCCAGCAGCTCCTTGTTGCCCTTCTGCACGGCCGGCGCGATGGTGTCCTCATCGCCAAGCTTGGTGATGCCTACCTTGAATCCCTTGTTGGCCTTGGCCCAAGCGAGCACCTCGGTGTTGTCGGTGGAGAAGGCGTCTCCACGGCCGTCGAGCAGCGCATTGTAGGCGTCGGCGTACTGGTCATACTTCTGCAACGTAACGTTCGGGTAGTTCTCCTCGAAGTACGTTTCGGCGGTGGTGCCCTTGGCAATGATCAGAGTCTTGCCGTCAAGCTGGCTGACATCGGTGATTTCGGCGCTCTCCGGGGATACGACGCCGAGAGCTACCTTCATGTACGGCTTGGCGAAGTCGACCTTCTCCTTACGTTCGTCGGTCACAGTGAAGTTGGCGAGCACCAGATCCACCTTGTTCGAGGTCAGCACATCCACACGGGCGGCCGGGTCCACGGACGTGTACTCGACCTTGACGCCGAGGTCCTTAGCCAGACGCTCCGCGAAGACCACATCGTACCCCTGGTATTTGCCGTCCTGATCAACATAGCCGAACGGTGCCTTGTCGGAGAAGACAGCGATCTTGATGGTGCCGCTCTTCTTGATCTCGTCAAGGCTGCGGGCCTTGGCGTTTGCGCTGGAGGAGCTGCCGGAATCGCTCGAAGCAGTGTCGCTCGGCGTTGCGGCGGACGGACCGCAGGCCGCCACGGAGGCAGCCATGATCAGCGCTGCGCCTGCGGCGATGATGGACTTGATGGTTGTTCCTACCTTGATAGTCATAGGTTTCTTCCTCTCTGTGGTGACTATTGTGGTAACTCTTTGATGTATCGGTTTTCGTTATCGAACCATCACTCGAATTCAAAAGTGTGCAGGAATTGACGCGCACGTTCGGTTTGCGGATGTGCGAAGAAAGCGTAGGCATCGTGCGATTCCTCCACGATGTGACCGCCGTCCAACAAAATCACATGATCGGCGATGGCTCGTGCGAACTGCATCTCATGGGTGACGATCAGCATGGTCTGACCGGCCTTGGCCAGTTCCAGCACCACATCCAGCACTTCACGCACCATTTCCGGGTCAAGCGCCGCAGTGATCTCATCCAGCAGCAATACCTCCGGATGGAGAATCAACGCACGGCAGATGGCCACGCGCTGACGCTGACCGCCGGAAAGCTCATGGGGCCACGCATCCTTACGGTCGGCAAGGCCAACACGGTCCAGAAGCTTCAACGCCTCAGCCTCCACTTGGGCCTTATCTCGTTTCTGCACCAGCAGCGGAGCCATCGTGATGTTACCGAGCACGGTTTTGTTCGGGAACAAGTCGTAACTTTGGAACACCATGCCGATCCGCGTGCGCAAAGCGCTCGAACGATTGGATCGGCCCGCTTTTTCGGTGCCCGGACGACCTTCATCAATCACCTGATCATTAATGGAGATAGTGCCGCCCTGAATCGGTTCAAGCCCGGCGATGGTGCGCAGCAACGTCGACTTGCCCGATCCGGACGGTCCCAGTACCACAAGCACGGTGCCGTGCTCCACTTTGAAGGAGATATCGTTGAGCACCGGCTTGTCGGCATTGGCGTACTGCTTGACCAGATGCCGGACCTCGAATCCCTTGCAATCCGAGGAAGGCGACGGGGCGGAGGTCTCGAACGCGGTCACCGCCTCGTCGTTCACGGCGTTGTCGGTATTGAATTGGGCGGGTTCAGTCATGGGACCACCTCTTTTCCAGCTGGCGAGCCACGATGGACAACGGCCAGCACACGATGAAATACATGAAGAAGATGACTCCGTAGATCCACAGCGTGCCTGACGGATACTGGAATCGGTTCGCGTCGATGATCTGCTGGCCCACCTTGATGACCTCCACAACACCGAGCAGCACAGCCAATGACGTGGTTTTGACGATACGTGTGGCCAGATTCACACTGGCCGGCAACAGTCGCCGAACGGCTTGCGGCAGAATCACACGGCTGAAGGTCTGCCACGGGCTCAATCCCAGCACATAACTTGACTCGTACTGCACTTTGGGAATGGATTGCAATGCGCCGCGTACCAGATCGCCAAGTTCCGCGCCACCCCAGAGGATGAATACCAGTACGCAGGCACCGGTGGCATCCAGATTCCAATCGAACCATCGAGCAAAGCCATAGTAGGCGAGGAACAACAATGCCAGTTGCGGCATGATACGGATGAAATCAAGGTAGATGCGCATCAGTGCACGCACCACCGGATTCTTGAGCGTCATCAGCCAGCCGACCACGAGACCGACCGGAATGGAGACGCCCACGGATACGCCGGCGATCCACACCGTGACCCACAGGCCTTGCAATAGGCGGGGAAATACGCCGGGCTGCAGGAGGATTTCAGCGCCTTGCATAGTCGAACCTGCTTTCCAGCCACGTGCCGAGGACGGAGATCGGCAGCAGAATCACCAGATAGGCGATCACCAGCATAAACAGCGATTCATAGGTGCTGTAATACATGCCGATCAGATCCTTGGCCATATACATCACATCTGCCAGCGCAATGGCAGAAACCACGCTGGATTCCTTGAACAGGAAGATCACATTGGCAACGATGCCGGGAATCGCAGTGGATATGGCCTGCGGCATCACTACGTGGGTGATGGATTGCATCGGAGTCAATCCCAGAACATACGCATTTTCGCGTTGCACCTTAGGTACGGCTTCCAGACCGCCGCGCATCGCTTCGGCCATATACGATCCGCCCAAGAATCCAAGGCCGACGATCGCACAGGTTTCAGCAGACCAGACCACACCCAGCTTCGGCAAACCGAAATACAGGAAGTACAGCTGAACCAGCAATGGAGTGTTGCGGCTGAGCTCAATATATATACGTACGATTTGGCGAAGCACTGGAACCCGAGCGATCTCGATGCCGGCGCACGCCAATCCCACCACGATGGCGAGCAGTATGCCGAACACGGAAATGAATAAGGTCATCAGCGTGCCGTTGACGAAGAAAGGCGCATAACGTGCCACAAACGACCAGTCAAAGACCACGGATGCGCTCCTTTCTCTCCGGTTCTCTCATAAACTTGGCTTCTCTCATAGTTTCCGGGGTAACGTCCACCGATTGAATCGGTGTTCGTTTCCATTCTGTCCACGGCACGCATCGCGACACAACGCAATATGCGTACAATACGACATAAGGGGCTGAACCAATACAGCCCCCTTTGGATTATCGTAGAGTATCAGGGAATGCGGCAGGACTGAACAGTTATAACGGTTATTTATGGGCCGTTAACGAATTGTTCGCGCTCGGCTGACTCCCGATCGAGAATCGCATAGCAAGCGACGCAGCATCATTGTTGCGTTTGCCATAGGCCAAATCAGGCGGACTACACTGTGCGTTATGAAGATTTCCAAGGCATTGACCCGCATGAAGGGCAACAGCTCCTCCCCTGTGTTTGTATTGCTTCACGGATGGGGCTCCAACGAATACGATCTGCCGGACATCCTGAACTATTGCGGTGCCGGATCTGCGGATTACGCCAGCCTTCAAGCACCAATCGCCTACGGTATGGGGTACACGTGGTTCGGCGACTGGGCTCATGAAGGAGTGCCGGAGGGTGCCTCATTGGATAAGCAGGCTGCGGCGGCATGCCAAGCCATCGACGCATGGGTAAGCGAGAACATCCCATCCGAACGCCCAGTGGCGGTAATGGGATTCTCGCAAGGCGGCCTTCTGGCAGGGCATATGCTGCGCATGTATCCCGAGCGATACACCGCCGCTATTTCATGCTCCGGCTGGCTGGCACCAGGGCCAGTGAAAACGGACGAACTGTTGTCCGAACTCAAGCCGGCGGTATTCTACGGTCATGGATCCGCTGACGACATCTTCCCCAAAGCCGACGTGGAGGCGATGAGCGCGTTCTGGAATGAACACGGCACGCTTACCGAACGCATCTACCCTGGGATGGCGCACTCCATCAATATGCCGGAACTGCGTGATATTCAGCGGTTCCTGGAATCCAACGGATTGGTCAGACCCCAGATCTGGTGACCAGCGCAGTGCCGGCAGCCAATCCGGCACCCGTCAATCGTCTACCGGCACATCCTTACGCGAGAGCATCAACACATATACGGCAACCGGTACAGCGAGCAAGCCTCCGGCCACGAACACCCATGCAATGGGAATCACATCGGCGAGCGGCGCGAAGATGAGCATGCCCAGCGGCATGCCAAGCGTGGAAAGCATGGTGTCAAGCCCGAACACGCGGCCGACCATCGACTCGTCCGATTCGGTCTGCATCACGGTGCGCATCGGTCCGACGCAGACCGCCGAGGCAACGCCGTTCAATACATCAATGATGAGGTAGAGCAGCAGATTTCGGGCGACACCCAACCCAATAACCGTGATGCCAACCATGGCAATGCCGAACGCAACCGCATACATCTGAGCAACACTTCTGCGCAACAGCTTGGGACCGATGACGGACATCAGCGCGCCGCCAAGCAGCATACCGACGCTCATGCCAAGCTCATTGGCGGCGAGCTTGTCGGAAGCCGTGGTGAGGTTCACGAATCCGAGGTTCAGATCGATGCCCTCGAATTCGCGGGTCATGAGCAGTAAGGTCAAGTTCATCGGCGCGACCGCCACAAGGCAGGTCAGCGCGTCGCCCAGAATTACGCCCTTAAGATACGGATGACGCATCGCATAGGTCAAGCCGATCTTCAGATCGACAAAGGTGCGGCGCAGGACCACGAGAGGATTCGCGGCTGTGGAATCAGCGGACACAGCAGCGTCACTCCCCTGCGCTTCCGCTTCCCTATCCGACACAGCGCTATCCCGCGAGACAGTATTCTGCACAACCGCACGCGGCACACGAATCATCGCCACAAAGCCCACGCCGATCACCGCCGTGGTCACATCCACTAGCAAAATTGCCCACAACGGCACCAGATTGACGAGCACGGCGGCGAGCGCCGGCGCTGCGATGCGATTCGCGGAATCAATCACGCCGAATATCGCATTGACACGCAGCAGTTTGCCGCCCGGCACCACGTCCGGAATAAACGATTGCACCGCCGGCTGCTGAATACCGCCGCCCGCCGAGCGGATAAGCAGCACGACGAAAATCAGCGACAGGCTTGCCCAGTCGAGTGCGAAGCTGATGGACAGCAACACCGTCACGCCGGCAATAATCAGATCCGGCAGAATAATCAGCGCCTTGCGATTGTACCGGTCAGCCATCGGGCCGCCGAAGATCGAGACCAGCGACTGCGGCAGTACACCGAACAATGTGGCCAGCAGCATGGCCGAACCGGTGCGGGTTTGCAGCACAATCCACCACCAGATAGCGAATTGCACCACACTGGAGCCAAGCAGCGAGAAGGCCTGACCAGTGAGCAGCAGCGCGGCGCGCCGCATCCATCCGGTTTCAGACACAGTTGGTTCTTCCACAGAAGATTGGGACATACGTGTTCTTAACTTTCTTTTTTTCTCTCGATGCGCGATGAGCGGACTGGAACAGAGCCGCTTACTTGCGCATCGCATGCTATCCAAACATTGATTTGCATACGACAAACCGGCATGCCAACGCGCAGTCATCAGCGCGAATCCAGACATGCATAGGCCCACCCGTGGGCCCACTTACCCGTTAGATCGCAGGCTTGAGCGCGAATCGCGCCATCGTCATCATGCAACGCATAGAACACATAGTTGCTGACCATAATCATCAACGTTGACATGCCACTTGAATCCGGCGCACCATGTCCAATTCCTGGAACATGGCACAGATGGTAAGCAGCATAGCCACAGATACGCCAATGGCCCGCACCCACAACATATGTTGCAGGGCGGGCCATTAGCGCCTTGTAGTATTACTCAGTGATTGCGGATGGCATTGCGCAGAGGCAGCACGCTGGTGGGCGAAACGGACAGTTCGTCGAGTCCGATTTCAAGGAATATGTCGGTCAGGCTCAGGTCTGCACCGAGTTCGCCGCAGATGCCGCACCAGATGCCATGGCGGTGCGCGGCTTCGGTGGCCATCTTGATCATGCGCAGCACGGCTGGCGAATGCGGGTCGGCGAAACGCCCGAGGTTCGGGTTCTGCCGGTCGCATGCCAGCGTGTACTGGGTCAGGTCGTTGGTGCCGATGGAGAAGAAGTCGACTTCGGCGGCCAGTTCGTCGGCCATGATCACCGAGGCAGGCGTCTCGATCATGATGCCGACCTGGATGTGCTCGTTGAAGTCGATGTGCTCGCCGCGCAGCTCCTCCTTGACCTCTTCGAGAATCTTCTTGGCGTCGCGCACCTCCTCGACCGAGGTGATCATGGGCAGCATGATGGCGATGTTGCCGTACACCGAGGCCCTGAGCAGAGCGCGCAGCTGCACCTTGAAAATCTCCGGGCGGGTCAGGCAGATACGGATGGCACGGTAGCCGAGGGCGGGATTGGCCTCATGCTCCAGGTTGAAGTAGCCGACCTGCTTGTCCGCGCCGATGTCGAGCGTGCGGATGACGACGAGTCGGTCGCCCATCTTCTGCGCGACTTCCTTGTATGCCTGGAACTGGAACTCCTCGGTCGGGTAGTCCTCACTTTCCAAGTACAGGAATTCGCTGCGGAACAGGCCGATGCCTTCGGCGTCGTTGGCTAGCACCGCGGCCACGTCGGAAGGACGACCGATGTTGGCATACAGGCGAACCTTCTGGCCACTCTTGGTTTCGGTAGGCTTGCCCTTGAGCTCCTGCAGCAGACGCAGGTGCTCCTCGTACTTGGCCTTCTTGCCCTGGTATTCAGCGAGGGTCTTCTCATCCGGGTCAACGAACACCAGGCCGCTGGTGCCGTCAATCACTGCGGTATGGCCGTCGTCGTCCGGATTGAAAGCGTCGCCGATGCCGATGATGGCCGGCAATCCCATCGTGCGGGCCAGGATTGCGGTGTGCGAGTTCGCGGAGCCCTTGGCGGTCACGAAGCCGAGCACCTTGGCGCGGTCGAGCTGCACGGTCTCGCTGGGAGCCAAGTCCTCGGCAAGGATGATCCGGCTCTCGCCACCATCCTCATCTTCAGCGGCTCCTCCACGCTTGCCTTCGAGCACGTTGATCACGCGGCGAGAGACATCCTTGACATCGGCGGCGCGCGCCTGCATGTACGAGTTGTCCATCGCGGCGAACATGGCGGCGAACTGTTCGGCAGTGCTGTTGACCGCAAACTCTGCGTTCACTTTGCTCTGCGCAATCAGATCTTCGATACTTTCCACATAATCCGGATCCTGCAGCATAAGCTGATGGGTATCGAACAGCTCCGCCTTACCTTCACCAAACTCCGCCGCGGTCTTGTCACGCAGCTGCTTGAGCTGGGCGACAGCCTCGTCACGGGCCGCACGGAAACGCTCCACCTCAGCCTGCGGATCATCGACTACGCGACGTTCCACAGCGTGGTCAGCGGTATCCAGCACGCGGACTTCACCAATGGCAATGCCCGCGGAAACCCCGACTCCTTGTATCGTCTTCATCACAGGTTCTCCTTGAGGAACTGCTCGAACTCGGCGGCAGCCTTGTCCTCGTCATTACCCTCAACCTTGACAGTGACCTCGTCGCCTTGCTTAACGCCGAGCCCCATGACGCCGAAAATACGCTTGGCATCCACAGACTTGCCGTTATAGCTGACGATGATGCTCGATTCGTATTCGCGGGCCTTGGCCACCAACAGGCCGGCCGGGCGGGCGTGCATGCCCGCAGGGTCGGACACAGTGAACTTGAATTCCTGAGACATAATATTGCTCCTTGTACGCTTGATGCGTCTAATAATGCGTTACAGATCTTCGCCGTTACTGGCAATAACGTTGCGGTACCAGTAGAACGACTTCTTACGGGTTCGGCAGTACGTACCTTTGCCGTAATCGTCGGCATCCACGTAGATCATGCCGTAGCGTTTCTTCATTTCGCCGGTACCGAAGGAGATGACGTCGATGCAGCCCCAGACCGTGTAGCCCATGACCTCAACGCCATCCAGCGCAATGGCACGGCCAACCTGGGCGATGTGTTCGCGCAGGTACGAGATACGTGCGTTGTCTTCCACATAACCGTTCGCATCCGGACTCTCGTACATGCCGATGCCGTTCTCAACGATGAAGATTGGCTTGCGGTAGCGCTCGTACAGTGTGCACAGCACATAGCGCAGACCCACCGGATCGATCTGCCATCCCCAGTCCGTAGCTTCGATGTACGGGTTACGCACCTGGCCAGGCAAACCGTGACCATCCCATTCATCAACCTTGTTCGCCTGCACCGCAGCGGACATGTAGTAGCTGATTGAGATGAAATCGACTGTGCCCTCCTTGATGATTTCAAGGTCGCCAGGGTTCATTGCGATATGGAACCCCTCGCGCTGCCAGCGGTTCAACAGGTAGTGCGGGTATTCGCCATACACGTACACGTCACCGAACAATAGGCGGTCGCGCATCAGAATCTCTGCGTGCATTACATCGTTTGGGTTGCAAGTGGCCGGGTAAATCGGCACCATAGCGAGCATGCAGCCAATCTGGAAGTTCGGGTTGATTGCATGACCCTTGCGAACCACTAGTGCGCTAGCCACGAACTCGTTGTGAATGGACTGCCAGACCTTCTGCTCCACATCATGCTTCGTATCATTCGGATTGGGAATGATGCCGGAGTTTGTGTAGGGGAAGATGGCGGTGTGCATTTCCATCTGGTTATTGACTTCATTGAAAGTCAACCAGTACTTGACCAAATCCTTGTAGCGTTCCATTACCGTGGTGGCGAAGCGCACAAAGCAGTCAATCGCCTTACGGTTGGTGAAGCCACCCATCTTGGCCAGATGCAACGGCATCTCAAAGTGCGAGAGCGTCACCACCGGTTCCATACCCTTGGCGCGATAGTCCTTGAATAGCTCCTCGTAGAACTTGAGACCGGCCTCGTTCGGCTCGGTATCGTCACCGTTCGGGAAAATGCGGGACCAGGAAATCGAAGTGCGGAAGCACTTGAAACCCATCTCCTGGAACAGTGCATCATCCTCGCGGAAGGTGTGGTAGTAGTCGATACCGCGCTGGTTCGGGTAGTTCTTGCCAGGCACTACGCCATCGGTAATCTCACGGGCAACACCGTGCGCGCCACCGGTAAGCACATCGCAAATGCTTGGGCCGCGGCCATCCACATTCCATGCGCCTTCCAGCTGGTGAGCGGCAACGGCACCGCCCCACAGGAATCCATCAGGGAATTTCATCGGCAAATCACTTGTCCTGACCGTCCGAGGTCTTGCCATCGAGACGCTTGTACAGATCGATCATTTCTACGACCATCTGGCGGAACACTTCAGCGGCCATCATCTGATCCTCAACGTGGATGAGCAGCAGACCAACCTTCACCGGGTTGCCGGAAGCCTCCTGCTGCACCAGCGTAGAGTGCACCTTGTGGCCTTCCTGGTAGCTCTTGTCGCCCTCGTCAAGGCTGGCCTGAGCACCTTCGAAGTCACCTTCCTTGGCTTTGTTCAGCGCTTCAATGTAATCGGACTTAGCGGTTCCAGCTGCAGTAATCAGCTGGAAGCAGGTCATTTCAAGATCCATTTCTTCTGCCATCGTCATTGTCTTTCTAGTGCTTGCTGCCGCGTTCGATCACTTGCCAGCGAGTTTGAGGGCGAAGTCCAGAACCTTGTCGCCGCGAGCCATGCCGTAATCCTGCGGAGCAATGACCTCAACCGGCTTGCTCTCGAACTCCTTCTTGACATCGCTGAGCATGTAGCGAACCTGCGGGCCGAGCAGAATCACATCGGCATCCTGAGCGTTGGTCTCAAGAGTGGAAACAGGCATAGCCGAGATGTCAGCGTCCATTCCACGCTTAGCAGCGGCATCCTGCATCTTGCGAACCAGGATGCTGGTGGACATACCATCGGAGCAGCACAGTACGATCTTCATGATTTTCTCCTTTGAAATGAATCGGTTTGTTTTTTGGAAAGTATGTTTTGGGTTGACTCAAAGAATGAATACCGGGGCGCGTCTCCGATGTGATAACCAGCGTCACGCCCCAGTTGGCAAGTTAGGTAGGGGGCAAGTTTTAGGTTATGTGTCCGGCCGCGAAGGGAATTCGTTCACGCAGCCGGACACACGTTGTGATGAATCAGATCACTTGGCTTCGGCAGCGCCGGCTTCCTGTTCGAGGCAGATCTTGTCCTGCATCTTGACGAACGGGTAGTAGACGAAGACCGAAATCACACCGATGATGACCTGCAGCAGCGCGGCCTTCCAGCCACCCAGGATGATGCCGGAGATGATCGGCGGAGTGGTCCACGGCACCTGGACGGCACCGAACGGAGCGATGAATCCGACGGAGATTGCACCGTACATGATGATCATGGCGATGAGCGGGCTCACGATGAACGGAATGAGCATAATCGGGTTGAAGACGATCGGCAGGCCGAAGATCACAGGCTCGTTGATGCCGAAGATGCCAGGCACGATGGAGAACTTGGAGACTGTGCGCATCTGCTCGGACTTGGCGAAGATCAAAGCTGCGACCAGCAGGCCCACGGTCAGGCCAACGCCGGAGTACTTGCAGAAGCAGTCAATGACCTGCGGGGTCAGGTAGTGGTAACCATTGGCCTTGGTGTAGGGAACGACACCGGCATCGAAGAGCTTCTGGTTGCTCAGGGTGTTAGCAAGCAGCAACGGGGTAACCACACCGGAAACGACGTTGGCGCCGTGAATGCCGCACCAGAACAGCAGGGACATCAGCAGGATAATGATGATGGCACCAGCCCAAGTATCAGTCAGGGATTGCAGCGGGATTTGCAGAATCTTGAAGATGAGCTCGGTCAGGGACAGACCGCCGAAGGCCTTGCACAGGTGGTACAGGATGGCGGAGCCGGTCATGACGAACAGGCCAGGGATAAGGGCGGAGAAGGCGTTGGTAACGCCCTGCGGCACGGCATCAGGCATCTTGATCTTCAGGTTGTGCTTGATGCAGGCGGTGTACACCCAGCCGGTGAGCAGGCCCATGATAATGGCGGAAATAATGCCGTTGGAGCCGGTCCAGGTCTGGTTGAAGATGCCGGTAAGCTCGGCGGTCTTGTTGCCGAGGGCCTCAACGTTATCCTTGGACAGGGTCATCGAGGACGGGGAAACGATGAAGAATGCGACCAGAGAAAGCAGGCCGGAGGAAATTCCATCGCACTTCTCGTTGCGGGCGTAAGCATAACCAATGCCGACCGCGACGATGATGGCCAGGATGTTGAACGTTGCGGTGGTGACCTGGTTGAGGCCGACGTTCCACATATCGCCAAAGATTCCGGCCATCCAATCGCTATAGCCCTCGAACGGCAGGTTGGCAAGCAACAGGAACAGCGAGCCAATCAATGTGGCTGGCATGGTCAGGATGAAGCCATCCTTCAGAGCCACCAGCGCCTTCAGGCTGGCGAACTTCATGAAGCCATTCAGCATCGCATCGCCGATGGCTTGCATTTTCTCCTTCATCGTTATTTTCCTTCCTTGGAAGCTCAAGCTACTATGCCCGAGCTTTACAGTGTCCAGTTATTCGTTAATCAACGATTTATGCGAACAACTATGTTGTAGCATAACGCCGTTAGTGACCGAGAGTCAAATTAATGAAAAAACGTGTATTTCCCGCATGAAATCGTTGGAAATCCGCCGTTTTTGACGGATTGTTAACTTATCGCGACACACCGCATGTCAAAATTTATTCGAATAATTTTTTGGCGGTGGCCGCAATCGTGCAGCCACCGCCAAATTCAATGAATATCACCGTCCCTCAGCGGTTTTGGTACGTTACCACGTCAACGCATCGACGCCATTGAGTAGAACTTCGCGTTCTTGTAGTGATACAGGTTGTATGAAGCATTGAACAGCTTGCCATTAGACAGGAATGCATCATCCTCGATGCAAATCGCGGGGTCCCCCTCTTCAAGCCCCAACTGGCGCGCAGCCTCCGCGCCCAACCAGTCCATATGGATTACTTTGTCGGTGAAGCCGAAACGCAATCCCAGATCCTCACGCATATATCGGTACAACGACCCGGATGCTATCTCCTCATTGAGGAACGGCACATATTCCTTGAGATACCAAGCTGTCTCATAACTAATCGGTAGATCATCCACGCACCGCAGACGCACCACACGCCACACCGGTGCATCCACGTCGCAGCGCATACGTTTCGCCAGTTTCTCATCCGTGCGGGTCAAAGCGAGCTCGCGCACCATCGAAACAACCTTCCGATCCGGGAAGTCAGCCGCAATGCCATAGGACGTACTGATTGGCATGTACATGCCCTCACGGTCCTCGCGCACAAATACGCCAGACCCACGTACAGGAAACACCTCACCCGCCTCAGCAAGCACAGCGATAGCACCACGCACGCAATACCGAGATGCCCCATACTGCTCAATGAGCTGATCCTCCGTGGGTAGCTTATTGGTCTCAGAGAACTCCCCCGCGGCAATACGACGCTCGAGGTCCGTTGCCAATTCATGCTGCTTCGCAGCCATAATTACTCCTCCTATGGGGAAAACCATGCGGCCAGCGATATCTTCGACATCGAGACACCTCATATCACCAAACGCCACATAACCTTCAAGTATTCGAATAATTTCAAGTATATGGCGGAACCACCTGAAACCACGGCATAATCCCGACATTTGAAGGCCAAAGTCTTTATGGAGACACGCCACCTTACCCCAAAATTCATTCGAATGAATTACGCTTACGAATGAAATCATCCATAGCCCGGACACAGCGGTCGGCATTCCATAGGAGAACACGCATATGGGCGCATCCAAATTAGTATTCATCGACATCGACGGAACACTGCTCGATAGCAGTCATCATATTCCTGAGTCCGCGCGCAAGGAGTGCCAGCGCGCGCAGCAAGCCGGGCACCGGCTGTTCATTTGTTCAGGCCGTGCGGCGCTGGACATCGATCCGCCGGTGCTCGAACTTGGGTTCGACGGCATCGTATCCGACGGCGGCGCATGCGCCAAGCTCGACGGCGAGACCATTATCGACGAGCACATGCCCGCTGAATCCGTCCGCATGGCGACCTCGTTCTTCACCGCACACTCCATGCCGTATGCCTGGCACTGCCCCGACGGCATGCATGCCACCGAACGCTACCTGCACCGGCTCGGCATCTGGCGCAAACTGCTGCGGCATCCGCAGATGCGCAGCTCCTGGCATACCATCACCGACTATTCCACCCCTCTGCCATTGGTCCGCAAGGGCACATTCTATATTCCCGAAGATGGCAGCCTCACCATAGAGGACGTGCAGCACGCACTTGCAGGATACGCGACCATCATCCACGGATCCATCCACGCCTCCAGCGACGACAACGGTGAAATTCTTATCCCCGGAGTCAACAAGGGAACCGCGCTCACCACCATTGCTCAGCGTCTCAACGTGCCGATAGCCGATACCATCGCCATTGGGGACAGCGAAAACGATCTTGAGATGATTCAGGCCGCAGGCATCGGCGTGGCAATGGGCAATGGCACAGCACCTGCCAAGTCAGTCGCCGATATGATTGCGCCACACGTCGATAACAACGGCTTGGCTGCAGCCCTGCATCGGCTCCTGCCATAACAGCCGCCCGCTGTGCACTTACTGCTATCGCACGGCGGTCATCGCCTCCACGAACTGCCGCACCGCCTCCGATGGATTAATCGGATAGAACAACCCATAATCGATGGTTACATTCCACTCCACCGGCATGGTGCGCATCATCGGGTGGATGTCGGTGCCGAACGTTCGCGCAACGATGAGGTCGCCATTGGCGGCACAGGCATTGAACTCCTCAAACGTGTATTGCTCCATGTCGATCAACGTGACGCCGGGAACCTTGTCCAGCAGGTCACGCGCCCGATCCATCGCATCATTGTTGCCGGTCTGGGGGATATGGATGCGCTGGCCTTCCAAATCGCTGAGGCGAAGCACGGGAAGAGGCTCTGCGGACAGTGGATTCGACACCGGAACACCCATGTGCAGCGGGTACTCCCCCAGCTTCAGCACTTGGCAAGGATATTTCTGATGTTCCGGCGAAAAGCCGTTGGCCGCCACATCCACCATTTCGCCGAGATGATCGAGTGCATTCATGTATCCGTCGGGCGAATCCGACATGGAAACCAGTTCCAGACGCAGGTGCTGTCCACGTTGTTCAAGCCAGGCCGAGGCGCGCGGCCAGAGTTCCAGCAACGGAGTCGCCGGGCGAAGCATCGAGATGGCGAGCCGGACCGTCATGTTCTGTCCATGTTCCAGTTGACGCGCATGGCGCAGCGCCTGTTCGCTTTAGCGAATGAGATCCTTCGCATCCTCGATCAGCGCCTGACCGGAAGTGGTGAGCCTCACGCCATTGCTGCTGCGCGCAAAGAGCGTAAGCCCATATTCGTTCTCGAATCCAGTGACTTGTTTGATCAACGCGGTCGCCGAAAGATGCAACCGCCTCGCCGCCTGATTGAAACTGCCGCATTCCGCCACCGCGATGATGGCATCCAAACGTCGGTCATACATGAGCATCTCCTCCTTCGCGCGGCTGATTTCAGTCAGCTGGTTGAAATCAGTTCACACCAAAAGAGTGAACTCATATCATAATAGGGAGCAGCAGGCCACCGCATATACTCACGCGATTCCCTACAATGCAACGCTTGGAAGCGCCACCAAAGGGCTATTCATGATCATGGCGCAACATAAGGAGAGCATCGCACATGCCGCCATTATCAGCGCAAATACAAGGTTCCGAGCACATCAACAAGCCCGCGGGCAATGATTCGTTCATGAACGGCAGCATCATCCTGATTATGGCGGCCGCCTTCTTCTACATGGCCGGTACGATGATGGGCACCACGCTCATCGTCGGCTACTCGCACGCCTTGGGAGCGAGCGGAGAGTTCGCCGGCATCATCGCCGGCACCATGAACATCGTTTCCCTGTTTTGCCGGCCTTGGGCGGGCCGCCTCAGCGACCGTATACCGATGAAGCAATTCTCCATCATCGCCGTCCTGCTGATGATTGCAGCCAATGCCGGCTACATGGCATCCCCTCATGCATCAACGCTGTTCGCAGCCCGAATCATCAACGGCATCGGATTTTCCGGCCTGTCCGTATGTCTTGCGGCTTGGATGTCTTCGCTCATCCCACTGGCACACATCGGTAAAGCCATGGGGTATTACGGCTTGGCCAACGCCCTGGCTATGGCGCTCGGACCAGCTGTCGGCATTCGCATATGCACTTCCCTAGGCTATCGCGCCGCTTTCGCGGTGACCACGGCGGCGATGATCGCGGCACTCATCATGGTGTTGCTGGTCCGCCGTGACGGCTCACGATCGACGCCACGGACGCGCGCCAGGGAATCCACGCCACCGATTACGCCGACACAACAACCGCAGCATCCTACCCTCCGCGATCGCGCAGAGCAGGTGATTTCCATACGCGTGATTCCCGTGGCGGCGGTATTCATGCTGTTCGCCATCCCCTATTGCGCCACGCAGTCCTATATCGTCACCTATACGGAAACCCGCCATCTGAGCGTCAATGTCAGCCTGTTCTTCCCGCTCTATGCCGTGGCACTGCTGATTCTGCGCGTAGCAATGCGCAACATGTTCGATCGACGCTCATTCCGCTGGTTCCTATGGTTCTGCGCTGCATGCATGATTGTCGCGCTCGGCGCGCTGG
The DNA here is from genome assembly GCF_012932375.1 of Bifidobacterium olomucense. GTDB lineage: Bacteria > Actinomycetota > Actinomycetes > Actinomycetales > Bifidobacteriaceae > Bifidobacterium > Bifidobacterium olomucense. The sequence continues at coordinate 45,838 of NZ_JAAIIG010000007.1, forward strand.
CCGCGCTCAACAACAACGGCATATTACTGATCGCCTCGATTTTCATGGCCGCATCGTACGGCATCATGAGTTCGGTCAGTCAATCCTCCGCCGTACGCCTGGCAGGCACCGGCCATGGAGGCCGAGGCAACGCCACGTACTACATCGGACTTGATCTGGGCATGGCGTTGGGTCCGATCATCGGCGGAGCGCTCTACGCCAATGTTGATTTGGCATGGTTCTATCCGATATTGATGCTCACCATGCCAATCGCCATCGGCATCTATCTACTGATGAATCGCAATGGGGTAAATTCACGCGTCCGCCGCCCATAAGACCGCCTTCAATACATCGCCGTCCAAAAAGCGAACATTTCCCGCATCCCTTTTCGACCCCTGCCACTACTATCCAGTCCCGGCTATTGGAAAAGAGAGGAAGGAAGTTCTTATGGCCGCCATTACTATCGCAACTATCACCACCCTTGCCGCAGCAGCGCTCTGCCGCCTGTGAGGTTACGAGCAATAGTTTTTTCATAGGTCGCTGTGCGATGTCCTGATTGTTCAGAGCATCGCACAGCGACCTTTTTCTATAACAGATCAGTACAACTTCGGATTTTCGCTCTTTCGCCAGGTATCACACACGCAGCAGCTCCGCCGGTGTTATGTCGTGGCAATATTAGGATAAGTAACGAACACTGGTCTTCAATGAAGAACACCGTTTCAGACAAAGGAGCGATTATGACCGTCAATCTATACGATGTCACTGCCGACCTCACCCCGGAAGGACTGGTGGAATGGCAGCGCATGGTTGCCGGCGAGGTCTATGAGGATTCCCACCCGGAAATCGAACGCAAGCGCGTGGAGGCCAAGAAACTGTTCCGCGCTTACAACCAGCTTGATTACGATCAGGAGGCCGAACGCCGTGCGATTATGGAGCAGTTGTTCGCCGCAGTCGGCGAGGACGTATTCATCGAGCCGAACTTCCGCTGTGAGATGGGCCGCAACATCACCATCGGATCTCATGCCTACATCAATTTCGATTGCGTAATGCTCGACAACGCACCGATCACTTTGGGCGACTACGTATGGATCGCGCCGATGGTGGGCCTCTTCGCCACCAATCATTCGCTTGATTTCGAAGAGCGTAAGAACGGTGCCTGCCAAGCCAAGCCGATTGTGATTGAGGACGGCGTGTGGCTTGGCGGCCATGTGACCGTGCTCGGCGGTGTGACCATCGGCCGCGGCTCGGTAATCGGTGCAGGCTCGGTGGTCACCAAGGATATTCCGGCCGGCGTGGTCGCGGTAGGCAACCCGGCCCGCGTACTTCGCCCGATCACCGAAGCGGACAAAACCGGTTTCTGCGAGCGCATCGCCGCACGCAATATCGTTGCATCCAATCAGCTATGAGATGAATATGACACGCCGCACGCACGAAACGTCATCCTTGCATATATAGTTCATTTTGAGATATATCGGCTTGCGATATTACTGAGTGAACCATAGGAATGCCATATCAAGGAGAAACAAGATGAAGACTCTGGTGCTCGTATTCCACCCGTCTCTGAAGGGCCAGTCCCACGTCAACGCCGCTCTGGCCGAAGCCGCCGAGGGCTTGGAGAACGTGACCGTGCGCGATGAGTATGCGCTGTACCCAGACGGCAAGATCGATGTCAAGGCCGAACAGGCCGCCATCGATGCCGCCGACCGTGTGGCGTTCCAGTTCCCGCTGTACTGGTTCTCCTCCCCCGCCCTGCTGAAAACCTGGGAGGACGACGTGCTGGAGCACGGCTGGGCATACGGCTCCGAGGGCCATGCTTTCGAAGGCAAGGAGTTCGGCGTGGCCGTCTCCACCGGCTCGCCGGAATCCGCCTACCAGCCGGAAGGCTCCAACAAGTTCGTCATCGACCAGGTGCTCGTGCCGTTCCAGGGAACCGCCAACTACGTCAACGCCACGTGGCTCAAGCCGTTCGTGACTTTCGGTTCCTTCGGCATCACCGATGAGGCTCTGGCCGAGTCCGTCAAGAGCTACAAGGATTACCTGACCAAGTAACCTCGGGTTTCCTCAATCATCACGGCTCCTTCCACTGTGAAGGAGCCGTTTTTGCATGCATACGCATCCGATGCATCACAATCAATACAGCGGCAACACCAAATCGGCATCTTCAAGATACGGGCGGCACACTTCGGCGCAATACTGCCAAATACGATGCTCACCTTCTTCGGATATCCATTTCGGATTGATGCGCTTGCGCCGCTTATTGCCCCAGAATTCGCCGCCTTTCCCCTCGACAAGGGGTGAAGTAGCCATCATCACACTGGTTCGCGCCCCATATCGCGCGGTGCGAATAAACGGCAGCCACAATACAAGCAATGGCAGCATCCACGGAGACTTTCGCATTGATTCGCGCTGCAACGAGGTCGCAGCCGATCCGGGTTCCACAGTATTCGCCGTAACATTGCGCACACCAGCCGCTTTGAGCTGCGCATCGAACTGTCGCATCAACCACCAGACATACAGTTTGGAGAGTCCGTAAGCGCGAACCATCGAATAATGACGCTCCAGTTCGATATCATCAAGCATCGGCCGTCCACCCTGACGATAGGATTCGCTGGCCACGGTGACGATGCGCGCGGATTTACTGCGCTTGAGTACCGGCAGCAGCAGATTGGTCAGCAGAAACGGCGCAAGCGTATTGATGGCGAACGTCTTCTCATGACCTTCCGCCGTGACTTCCCGTTCGGAGCCGAATTGCCCGCCAGCATTATTGACAAGCACGTCGAGTCGGTCGTAAGTGGCGGTGATCGCGTTTGCGAATCGCACGACTTCACTCATCAGCGACAAGTCGGCTACATGAGCTCGTACATTGTGATTGCCGGTTCGCTCGACGATCCAGTCACGCACTTCCTGTGTTTTTTTGGGGATTGCGACCATGCATGATGATCATATGCCCCTGGGCGGCGAGCGCAAGCGCCGTCTGTTTGCCGATACCACTGGATGCGCCGGTGACCAGAATGACTTTGCCGGCAAATGTCGCGTTGTCGGGTTGTTTCGTATTGTCCATGGCAGTCGATCATGCTTTCCGATTATGATGTAACAAGTGTGACATCATTGACGATAGCCATCAAGTTTCAGTGACCGCAAGGTGCCACGGCACGGCGATGACAGAACGAAAGGAATTGTGACATGGCGCATGCACCTCAGACTGGGGCATCAGATCGGCAGTCCGCAGATGACGGCGACGGCATCAAAGCCCGCAGACTCGCCACCCTGCATCGCAATAACGAGGAATCGAACGCTTTTGTACGCGAATGCATCGAAGCCGCGCTCATTCAGCTTATGGAAACGAAACCGTTCGAATCAATCACCGTCACCGACATCGCCAAACGAGCCGGAGTCTCCCGCAATGCCTACTACCGTAACTACACCTCGAAAGAAGCGATTTTAGATGGTTTTCTCTCCGCCATTTTCGAGCGAATCAATCAAAGCCTATTGCAATACGATCCGATGACACAAACCCGCGAAGCTTGGCTGGCCATGCTTGTCGGCGTACGCAGCATCGCGCCGCAGTATCGACTCATTCTTGAAGCAGGCCAAGGCGCGCGCATTCGCGAGGGGATGCGTGCGAGCATGAACCGCAGCTCCGAACGCAGTCAGATTGGCCCGCGTTATGCTGCCTGTTATTGGGCGGGCGCGCTATGCGAAGTCATCGACCAGTGGGTGCTCAACGACATGGATGCACCTGACGAAACGCTGGCCGACATCATGACCGATCTCATGCTTCATGGCGTCGCCACCGCCGAGCGCTACCATACCGGATGCCAAGCAGCCTGACCAGCGAGCCTTACCTCACAGTCGGTCGGCGACCAAAGCGCAATGCTCTCGCACCACGGCAGCGGAAGCGCGGAATTTCGCGAGCTCCTCATCGCTCAGATGAAGGTCTACAAAATCGCCTACGCCACTGCCGTCAAGCGCGACCGGGAGCGACAGGAATACATCGCGCTCATCGTATTCATATTCGCCGCTGATCAACGTGGATACGGACACCACGCTGCGCTCGTTCCAGAGCATCGTTCGAATCAACCCGGCGACGGTGGCGGCAATGCCGTAGCTGGTTCCGCCGCGCAATCCTTTGATATCAAGGCCGCGCTTGCGGGTCTGCTCCTCGATGCCGGCCAGTGTGACGCCCGGATATCGGTCGCGATTGTCTTCCAGATACTGCGCGAACGATTTACCGATGAACGAAACCGTGGACCATGGCACGAATTGTGAGTCGCCATGCTCACCGATCACATACCCCGACACCAGTCTGGGATCGAGATGCGTGGTTGTGCCGATAATCGCTTTCATACGGGAGGTATCAAGCGCAGCACCCGAACCGAATACCTGCGCGCGCGGCAAACCGGTGCGTCGCCACGCGAACCAGCTCAACACATCGACCGGGTTCGACACCATGATCAAAATGCCGTCAAAACCCGAATCCTTGATGTGCTTCAGTATAGGGTCCACAATGTCGATGGCCGCATCGAGTTCCTGCATACGGGTCTCGCCTGGCTTCGGTTTCGGCCCAGCCGTGATGACCACCACATCAGCACTGGTGCAATCCTCCCAATCACCCTGACGAATGGTGATGAATCGGCCGAGGAATTCGGAGCCATCAGCCAAATCCATAGCCAAGCCTTTTGCTTTGTTTGGATTATGGTTGATGAGCACCAGCTCATTGCACAGCCCCTGTTCCACAATGGCGCTGGCCACCGCCGACCCCACGCTGCCAGTGCCTACAATCACCACCCGATTGTGATGCGACGCAATCACAAGCTTTCCTTTCCCTACGCGAGCTTTCCCGCAACTCGCAACCTCTGCCAAGAACCGACCCGCATCACTTCACTGCGGTGAAGAAGAAGCGCGGGAACGGGAAGATAACGCTGCCGTCCGACCGGGTCGGGTAGGCTTCACGCACTTGGGCAAATACCTTGGATTCAAACACGTTGCGAGCGGCATCATCCGGCAGCGCTTGCAGATATGGGCGCAGTCCGGTGCCGCGATACCAATCCATGATCGCCTCATGCGAAGGCAGCGTATGCATATACGAGGTCTTCCACATGCGGAAACGCGCCGCGTGCTCATGCAGCAATTCCCAATATTCAGGCGGCGTCAGATTATAGAATTCCCTCTGTTGCGGCAATCGATCCGCATATTCCGACGAATGCACGATTCCGGCGATGATGCGATGAATCGGCTCCTCATAGTTCATCGGCGTCTGCACGGCAAGCATGCCGCCATGCTTGAGCTTGGCAAGCAATGCCGGAATCAGTCGTTCATGATTCGGCACCCATTGGATGCAGGCATTGGAGAACACCACGTCAAAATCACCGGGCAGTGCGGCTAGCGCTTCCGGATTTGACGCATCGCACAGCGCGAAATCGATATCAGGGTGTGCTTTGCGCGCGGCTTCAATCATCTCCGGCGAATTATCGACGCCGAGAATCATTGCCTTTGGATAGCGTTCGCGCAGCACGGCCGTGCTATTGCCCGGCCCACAGCCAATATCGAGCACACGATTGACCGTGCCATCATCAGGAGGCAGCTGCATTGCCAAGTCGCGCGAGGGCTGTGTGCGCTCGTTCTTGAAACGAAGGTACTGTTCGGAATCCCATACAACCATGCGGCTCACGCTAGCCCGAGAGCCCTGTAGCGTCCATATTACCGATCATATTTCGAACAATTCTTACTGAGTACATATCGGATTCAATCAGCATCTCCGCGGTCCATAAATGACCACTTTCACCACAGTCATCAGGCCATGAGCTGCGCACTATTAACCTATTTCTCTTCTTTTGCTCCGTTGTGTTCGCACAATTCAAGGAAAAACACCCGGCCGCCGTGTAGTGCGCAACCCACTAAGACCAAGAATCGTTGCAATTCCGCCATTTGCTTTATCTGCAACTTGTTATGACCATCAGAATCCTCTGCACAATTTGCGGTTTCTACTTGATTCGCCACGTTGTGCGCAACAATTACTCATCATTCGCCTTGCTCGCGTCCACAAACCAGCGAAAGTACCATAGATACCAAGTCAATTCACAAGGAGCAGTCACCATGAAGACCTTGGTACTAGTATTTCACCCGAATATGGCGAAGTCCCACGCCAATGCGGCGTTGATGGCGGCAGCGCAAGCCCTACCCGACGACGACGGCTCTACGGTCACCGTGCGCGACGAATATGCGCAATACCCGGATGGCCGCATCGACATCGCAGCCGAGCAGCGTCTCATCGAGTCGCATGACCGCATCGTATTGCAGTTCCCGCTATACTGGTACTCCTCCCCCGCCCTGCTCAAGGAATGGGAGGATCAAGTGCTGGCATTTGGATGGGCATATGGGCCGGACGGCAGGGCGCTTGAAAGCAAGGAAATCACGGTAGCCACCACGGCCGGCGGCCCGGAAAGCGAATATCAGACGGAGGACAACGGTGCCACCATGCGCGAAGTGCTCTCGCCATACCGCATGATGGCCCGTTACGTACATGCCACATGGCGCGAACCGTTCGTAGTGTTTGGCGCGATGGAGCTCTCCGACGAGGCACTGGCCGAAACCGCCAAGCAGTATCAAACATTCCTTACAGACTGAAAGACCGATGAACTTCCGGACAGAAAACGGCTGGGTCCAAGGTCACTGTCAATGAGCCCCATTGACACGGATTTCCCATCCTGCCTTCCACAGGCGCGTAGCTTCATTACCGCCTACGAACGATAGGACACTGTCTCCGAGTTCCCCGAACGCCAATCCACTTCATCGCTTCGCGCAGTACTGCCTGTAGCAGTTCCAAAACCGGCAGTACTGCGCGAAGATCCACCCGTCGCAGACCACTTCGGCGTACTGTTGGACACCCAGCCGGCCAACTCTATAGCGTCTATACTGGAATGATAACGCAAACATCATTGCAATTACTGGAATAGCGAGGCGGCAATCATGGATAATGCAAAGAGGTGCGAGGAACAACTCCCCTATCATTACGACGACCCGAGCATCATGGACGGTCAGCTCGAATATCAGGAAAAACTCTGGGAGTTCAACCAGACGCATCCCACGGACCAAGCCGGCAAGCAGAAGCTCCTCAGGGAGATGTTCGCCGAAATCGGCGAAGGTTGCCATGTTGAGACGCCGGCGCACGCGAACTGGGGCTTCCATCATGTGCATATGGGCAAAGGCGTCTACTGCAACGTGAACTTCACCTGCGTGGATGACGCAGACATCACCATCGGCGACTGGTGCATGTTCGGCCCGAACGTGGTCATCGCCACGGCCGGCCACCCCGTGTTGCCGGTGCTGCGCGAACACCACTACGTCTATGCGATTCCGGTCACGATCGGCCGCAATGTTTGGATCGGCGCGAATGTGACTATCCTGCCGGGTGTAACTATTGGCGATAACTGCGTCATCGGTGCCGGCTCGGTGGTGAGCCGTGATATTCCGGCAAACTCCGTAGCCTACGGCGTGCCCTGCAAGGTCGCGCGCCCGATCGGTGAGAAAGACAGAGATTATTACTGCAAGAATCGCAAGCTCGACGTGTGGGATTAGCGGAGCCTAGGGCAGGGCTTCAGCAGGTTACTTTCCGGCTTCTGCCGAATCCTCCTTGAGCGCACGCAGCAACGCTTTGTCGCGCTGTTCGATGACACGCCTGCCATCCTCGCCCTGCCAGGAGAAGAAACCACGCCCGGTTTTGGCACCGAGGTTGCCTTCCTTGACTTTTTCAGCGAGCAGAGGCGAGGGACCGGTACCGTTGTCCATGTCGTCGAACAGGTAGGTGCTGATGTTGTAGAACACGTCGAGCCCGCCCAAATCGATGCTGGCCACAGGGCCGACCAGATTCCAGCGGCGGCCGAGGCTGTATTTCATCACGTCGTCCACGGTGGCGGCGTCGGCGATGCCTTCCTGAATGATATGGAATTCCTCGCGCAATACGGCCATCTGCAGTCGGTTGCCCACGAATCCCAGGGATTCCTTCTTGATTTTCGCCGGCTTCTTGCCGATGAGCTTCATGAGGTCGAAGGTCACGTCCACCACATGCGGGGCGGTATGGGCGCCAGGCACCACTTCCACCAACGGCATCAGCTGCGCCGGGTTCCAGAAGTGCGCCACCACGAATCGCCCGGGGCACTCAAGTACCGACTGGATTGCCGTGGGGCTCAGACCCGAAGTATTGGTGGCGAAAATCGCATCCTTTGGCGCGAACTGTTCGATTTCACGCCACACCTGCTGCTTGACTTCAAGGTTTTCCGCCACCGATTCGATGACGAAGTCGGCGCCGGCCACACCTTGCTCATAGCCAACAATCGGCGTGATACGGGCGAGCACATCCTCCACGGTCTCACCGGTGTGCAGCAGCCCGGCACCGGCGAAGGCCTCGGCATCAGCACGAATACGGCCCATCGAACGGTCCAACGAAGCCTCGCTGCGCCCGACCAGTCGCGTCTCGTAGCCGGCGAGCGCGAACTGCAACGCAATGGCATGCCCCATAGTGCCTGTGCCTACGTTCGCAATTACCTTGATATCATTCGCGTTCTTGACGTCCAGTGCCGCCGCGCCGCCATGCTCCTGTGCCATAACCGCCATCTCCATTCATCTTCGTCATTGATGATTCGGCTCAGTTCCCGATTATGCCACTGATTACGCGTTCACTGCAGCTGCGGCAAACGCAGAATCCTTCCAACGCAACAGTTCGAATACCAGCACATACGCCAGCAGCAACGCGGAGGCGAGGAACACCGCTCGCAATGCGAGATCAAGCGAGGGCAGGAATGTGGCGACCACGCCGAACACCGCCACGCCGATTGCGCCGCCGACTTGACGGAACGTGTTGAACATGGCGGATGCGATGCCGGCCTGCGAAGCATCCACACTTTTCAGCACCACACCCGCCGCAGCCGGTGTGGTGATGGCCGCACCAAAACCAACCACGCTGAGCCCTGTGGCGATTACCCAAACAGGAATCGGCTGTGGAGACAGGAACTCGAACAGGAATCCGGCGATCATAATGGACAGCCCCAAAGTAATCGAGAATTTCGAGCCACGTGCGGTCACGATGCGCCCGCCCATCAGGTTGCCGAAGATGGTCACGAATGCGGACGGCACGAACACCAGACCGGCCGCGAACGGATTCATGTGGAGCTCATTCTGCAGGAACATCGTACAGATGAACACCATGCCGTACCAGTTGAAAATCATGATGAAGCCGATCTGCAGCGCCACTTGCATACCGCGAACGCGGAACAGGCCGAGCGGCATCATTGGATACGCAACTTTGGCTTGCGAATACCCGAATGCCATGAGCGCCACCACGCCAATAATCAGCAACACCAGCGTTGCGGGCGCAGCAATGCCGGCGGAACCGACCTGAATAATGCCGGCGACCAGCGTGCTCAATCCAATCAACGCCAGCACCTGGCCAATCCAGTCGAACTTGGTCTCCCGCTTCGGTGAAGGCGCGATGCGCGGCACGACCGCCAGAATCATCAGGCAGAACGGAACATTGATAGCAAACACCAGGCTCCAGTGAACCGGCGTCAGCAATCCACCGAGCAACGGCCCCACCGCCGAGGCCGAAGCGCCGCCCGCACCCCAAAGCGCCAGCGCCCATGCGCGATAGCGGGGATTCGGACTCGCCTCATTGATCAGCGACATCGACGCCGGCAGCAACAAAGCCGAAGCGATGCCGAGGATGCAGCGGCCAGCGACCAGCGCCATCATCGACCATGCGAAGGTGCAGAACAGCGAGGCCGCACCAAACAGCGCCGCGCCGATGATGAAAATGCGCTTGGCGCCGAACTGATCGGCCAGACTGCCCGCGAGCAGCAGCAGAGCTGCGAACAGCAAGGTGTAGCCGTCCACCACCCATTGCTGCACGGCCATATCACCGCCCAGTTCCTTGGCGATGGACGGCAGCGCCACATTGACGATGAGCACGTCCATGCCCGCCAGGAAGGAAGCGACCGCGGCCGCAGCTGTGGTGAGGTTTGAGGAAAGCTTCGATACGGAACTCACTGGTATCCTTCATACATATACTTTTGATTACTGCGTGAGATAGTGTACGCTTGAGAAACATTGGAAAACATTGGTTTGTTGATGATTATTGTTTATAGTGTGTAAACCATTGGTTTATAAAAGGCTTCATCATGTATGACAAGCGTTTGGATGCGGTGATTGCGGCGGCCGATACCGGCAGTTTCGCCGGCGCAGGCAGGCTGCTGCACATCTCCACACCGGCATTGGCCAAGCAGATCAATACGTTCGAAAAAGAATATGGACTCACGCTGTTCAATCGTTCACGAAGCGGCGTGGAACTCACTCCGCAGGGGCGTGATTTCGTCGCCGATGCGCGGCCGATCATGCATGAATGCGATGAAATCATCAGCCGCGCGCAACGCCGTTCGGCAACCAGCGTCGAACCCGTGCGGCTTGGTGTTTCGGTGTTGCGTTCCGGCCGACGCGTCCTCGACCTTTGGCAGAAGGATGCCGGCAAGCATCCGGAAATCCGTTTGGAACTGGTTTCCCTATCGGACGACACCACAACCGTCAGCGATATCATCACGCATCTGGGTGAAGAGGTGGATATGGTGTCCACCGCGTTTGATCCTGAGTATTGGGCACAACATTGCAGCACTCTGACGCTTGATTTCGAGCCCCTTTGTCTTGCAGTTCCGCGCGATAATGAACTGGCACGCAAGCCGATTATCACTCTGGATGACCTCGAAGGTGTTCGAGTCCATATTCTCAAGCAACGCAGCGGTGGTAATGACACGGCACGAACGTTACTCGCCGAGCATCCTGGCATCACGCTCGTTGACATCGACCACTATGACCTCGACACTTTCAACGAATGCGCTCAAGACGGCGACGTGATGATTTCAAAAACCATGTGGGCTGGCGTACATCCGCAGTTGGTCAACGTTCCCGTGGATTGGCCCGAACCGGTGGGTCTTTCCTACGGCCTGCTCTATCCGCTGAACCCTTCCCCAGGCGTCGCCGCGTTCATCGCGCGCATTCGGGAACTCGCCGGAACCTCATCCTGATACGTGCAACGCGCTATGCCGCCAACGGCAGCGTAATCAGCATCGTGGTGCCATGCGATGATGTGGATTCCACACTGAGCATGCCGCCATACCGGTTGGCTACATCGCGGGCCAACGCCAATCCCAAGCCATAGCCCTGATGTTCGGTGCCATCGTCGTCACGCGCGAATCTGCGGAACAGTCGTTCCGGGTCCGAGCCGATGCCGCTTCCGCAATCGGTGACACGAATGGCCACATCGCCGTGATGATGATAGCCGAGCGATACCGTAACCGCAGACTCCGCCGGCGAATGTGCGATGGCGTTATCAAGCACCGCCACTAGACAGCGCGAAAGCCCAACCGCATTGCCACGCACCACAAAGTGCGACGGATCACCGTCAATATGCGTGCGCAATTCCACGCTTCGCTTATCCGCCAGAGGCCTGACCGAATCCACGGACTGACCGATCACCCCGGCGAGCGCCACCGGCTCGGTGTCCACGGCACCGCGTGCGGCCACCAACAGGTCCGTAATAATGCCATTCATGCGGTCCACATCACCGCGCAAATCGACGATGACACTGTCAATCGGCTGCCCATGAGCACGTCGGAACTCAATCAGATCAATGCGCGTGGAAATCACCGCCAACGGCGTCTTCAGCTCGTGGCTGGCGTCCGCCACGAAATCCTTCTGCAGTTCGAAGGCATGCTCAAGCGGCGCAACCTCCTTACGCGAGTAATACCGCCCCACCAAGGCCACTGCCGCAATCACACCGAGCACAAACAGCACAGTGAAGCCCACGGCCTTTTTAGTGTCGATCACCATCATGCCGGAACCGAATTGTTCGGTAACGGACATGGCGTTCGGATCGAGGCCACGCTCAGTGAATTCATGGCGCGAGCCGAGCAGCACGCCAGCCACGAATATCACCCCGCCGACTACCGTAATCACCGTCATCGCAATGGTCATGCGCAGACTGATCAGTCCGGCCACAGTGCCGGCATGATGATGGTGATCACGCTGCACTTGCTTGTCACTTGTCATCATCCACGCTCCCTCATCAATGGTTCGTGAAGCTCATGGGCTGCCATGCCATTCATACGTCTAGTCCCGCGGCTGCCCGATGCGATATCCCTTGCCGCGCACGGTGGCGATGATGCCGCGCGTGGTTTTGCCGCGCACATACGATACGTACACGTCCACGGCACCGATATCACTGCCAGTTGAGAACGCGTTCTTCAGCAGCTCCTCCCGGCTGAACACATGATCCGGTGCTGCGGCGAGCGCGGCCAGCAGCTTCGATTCCACATCGGTTAACGGCACAGTGCGCCCGTCCGGATCCTCGATGATGTTGGCGCTGGGTTTCAGCAGCCAATCGCCGATCATGACGCTCGCCGCCTGTGCATGGAAGCCGCGCAGCAACGCTCGCAATCGGGCCTCAAGTTCAACCACATGGAATGGTTTTGTGAGATAATCATTGGCTCCGGCGTCGAGCCCATCCACAATATCGTCCACTTCAGCGAGCGCAGTCAGCATCAATGCGGGAGTCGCAACGCCACCGCTGCGTAACGATCGGATCAGATCCAACCCATCGCCATCCGGCAAACGGCGATCGACGATCAGTGCATCATAGGCGTCTGCGGCAAGGCGTGCTCGCGCATCGGTAATCGTCCGCACCCAGTCCACGCGATAGTCGAGACCAAGCATTTCCGAAGTCATCGATCCCAAGTTCGGATCGTCTTCAATAAACAGCACTGCCGGCAGCAGCAGTCGCTCCGGATCAGTCGCGTATTCGTTCGCCGTCGTCATTATTACTGTGTCCCGATAACAAGAGCCTTTTCTTACGGTTATATCAGATCGCCAACCGTCTAAGAGACCGCTAAGAAACGCTCACGGATTGGCGCAATACCGTAGGAGAAGTAACGTGCGCACTATGAGCAATACGGAGCATGTGTTCACCGCGAGCGGGGTGACCTGTATCGTGCCGGCGCAGGGTAAGCGACGCACGATTTTCGACAATCTTGAGTTTGCGATAGCCCCCGGTGAGATTGTGGATCTGGTCGGTCCATCCGGTTCCGGTAAAAGCAGTCTATTGACCGCGTTCGCGCGACTCAATCCGCACGCGAACGGTTCGTTTGCACTTGCCGGGCATGATTCCGGCGAGTTCACGCCGCAGCAATGGCGGTACGAGGTGGCGTATCTGCCGCAGAAACCGATTCTGCCGGGTGAGACGGTGGCCGAGGCAATCCGCTTGCCGTTCACGTTGGTGATTCGCGCAGGAGCGAGTGGAATCGGCAATCAGAATGTTGGTGGCGCGACAGTCGCTGAGGTAACCGATGCGGCAACTGCCGCCAGCGCCGTCGCACCAGTCTCTGCATCCGCTGTTACTGCAGGCCGCTCAGCGAATACTCCGCATCGCATCGGGAAAATTGGCTTGGGCCGCAAATTCATGGCCCTGTTTCGCAACAATGATCAGCAGGCGCGCAAACTGCTCACTGATCAGAAGATTCGTATGACGCTGGATGCGATGGGCTGCGAGGATATCGACCTCGCCCGCCCGCCACATGACCTGTCCGGCGGCCAAGCGGCACGCGTCTCCTTGGCACGCACGCTGCTGAGCGAGCCGAAAGTGCTGTTGGCAGACGAAGTGGATGCCGGCTTGGATGACGAGAATGCCGAGAAAGTGGCGGATATCATGGCCGAGGCCGCAGCCCAAGGCATGGCGATTATCCGCATTCGCCATCGCCCGCCGGACGGCCGCGCATCCAGAATCGTGACGTTGGCCAACGGGACCCTAAACGAAAAAGCTGGTGAACAGGCATGACCGGTAACGCATACGACATTGATATCTGGGGCCTCCTGGTCGCGCTGGTTATGGTGGCCATTGCGGCTGGCATCAGCGAGCTTATGCGCATCAACATCGGCAAGACACTGCTGTGGTCCGCTTGCCGCGCACTATTGCAATTGTGCGCGATGGGCTTCATCATCGGCTATGTAATCCGCGCGAACAATGTGTTTCTGGTGTTCGCGGTGATTGCGGTGATGCTGGTGGCCGCCGTGCAGATCACGCTCTCGCGCGCCAAAGGTGTGCCGAAAGGATTGGCTGGGCCGGTGCTGCTGAGCCTGACCATCACGATGCTGCTGATGATTTCACTGGTCACCGAACTCGTGGTGCGGCCGCACCCATGGTATGCGCCGCAGCTGGTGGTGCCGCTGACCGGCATGCTGCTCGGCAATACGGTCTCGGCATTGGCTGTGGGCTTGAGTCGGTTCTACGAAAGCATGAATGAGCGCCGTGATGAGATCGATACGCTTCTGGCGTTGGGCTCCACGGCTTGGGAGGCCGCTCGCCCGTCCATCGTCTCTTCGATTCGACTGGGCCTGTTGCCCACCACAGCCACATTGGCGTCTTGCGGTATCGTGACCATCCCCGGCATGATGGCCGGTCAGGTCATCGCCGGCGGCGACCCGCTTGAGGCAGCCAAATACCAGTTCGTGGTATTCGCGGCCATCGCCGCGCTGACGCTGGTAGCCGACAGTCTCATCATGGCGATGGTCTACCGCACCTGCTTTACCGCCGACGACCAATACAGGCCCCCGGAAATGCGGTAGCGGGCAAGGAACAATACGCCAGCAAAGCCCAAGCAAACACTAAACCCGACCTCCCTCGTTGTACCGCTCGCGCACATTATGATGAATAACTAACGCACACGGTATCAATCAAGGGAGAGCATGATGGTCGGGCCTGAAGATGCATATGTGAAAATACCGGCATTGGCTCATGCCACGAGACTCGGCTGGAACTACCACTCCATCAAATGAGATAACCGCGGCGCCGATTCCACTTGCCCCAACATAGGCATATCACCACGTTATCCGTAGACGGCCAGGCGGGAGGCCACCGAGAAACAGCGAGAGCACTTTCACTATGATAGGCATTACCACGCAGTGGATAATGACACCTTCACTATTACCGATAGTCGGCTATCCGCACAAGGCCGCGCTGAGCAACAACAGCAAAACCTGCCCCCCCCCCCACGTTCGTCCTGCAAGGTGAATCCTTCCTTCACCACTGGTTCAATCGGACCAAGCCGGTCGTTAGCGAAACGCGCGTCCTCAACCGGGAATACGCCTGAGAGGCTCTGGCTTCGTTGTTTACTCTGAATCATCGATAAGAACCTCACCGGAACCTCTCTCATCAGGCATAAATATCATAAGTATTCGTTTAGGAATATTTATGATATACTGATATTCGGAAACGCAATCAAGGAAAGGAAAACAATGGGCGAGCAACTCGGAGAAAGGATGAGGTCACTGATGAAACAGTACGGCATTACACAAGCCCAGCTTGCCGGATATGCAGGTACATCTCAGTCGAGCATATCGAAGTATTTATCTGGAGCGCAGGAACCAGGAGGAGAAATACTTGCGAATATCGCAACAGCGCTTCATACGACTTCAGCCGAGCTACTAGGCAAACCGGAACCTACAATCAGCACCTCATTCGGATTCGTCAAGGAATACTGCGCACGACACGGTGGAGATCTGACCGAAGACGAAGTGGCCGAGCTTATCACGACTTTGCTCGCCGCGCGAAAGGAACGAAATGATACAGATCGATGATCCCATGTACACCATGTTGAAGTGGAACGTCGCGAGCGCGTTCAAACAGCTGGGATTCATTCGCGTGCCGATAGATCCAGTGGAACTTATGGCATCAGCAGGCATCCAAGTAATGCCATACTCAATCGCTTTCGACACAACGAATTTCGACGATATCGTAATGCTATCCGGGTGTCCGAGCGGCATATCATTTACGCTCCAAGGCACAAACGGAGAGACCAGACTAGCAGCATATAACAACTACGAGCCACATGGACGAAACCGTTTTACCACTGCGCATGAAGCTGGTCATTGCTTCCTTGGTCACAAATGTGATAGTCCATTAGCTGAACGGCAAGCGAATTTTTGGGCCAGATACGCCATTGCGCCTCCAGCACTCATCCATCATATGGGATTGCAATCCGGTTCCGAAGTGGCTGAACACTTTGGACTTTCCAATGAATGTGCCAGCAATGCATTTGACGCCTACCTGAAATGGTTAAGACATCGGTCAGAGAACGAAGACATTGACGGCAGCATCCTTGAACTGTATATGAAAGGACTCCTAATCGAAGAGCGCGATAACAAGCTCTTGATTGAGCAACAGACAGAGGTAGCACCAATGCATTTAAGAAATTGAGGGCATTCCTGAAACGCCAAGGCGAATCAAAAAACACCCTCCGCGAAGATGCACGCACCCTCACACTGCAATTTGATTATGCAGCATCTTCCGGAAAACACTCAAGTGATTCTCGCAATACGAAAGACACTTGACATTAATTCGTAAAGGGGACTTGCTGTGTCCGACACAAAATCAGCTTATTCATCAGCATCCAGGCACTACATCGAAGACATCGTTCCCGGCTCAGAAAAAGAGCAGGAACGTCATCGAAAAGCCAAAGAACGCGAGACAAAACATAATGATGATTGGATTCAACGTTCCGTCAACATCAATGACATCGTCGACAAGTTCACACCAGGTGCCGTAGGGCGAAGGAAAGGGTACAAAGTCAAATACGTCGGTAAGGACTATATCGTCCTCGCCGACATGATTGCCGGTTACCTTCGTATCATCGACAAACATACCGGCGGGTTCGTTACATTGGACGGAACAGTGAGCAAAGACGGCAAAGAGACCCATTTCAAAATTCTCAAGCGGAAGGACATGTGATCAGCATGGAAGCGACCCTGTTTCATGATTTCGACAACGTCACCTCGTATTACGGAAACATTCCTAATCGTCCGATGCAACCTGATGGGCATGTTGAAGTGTACAAGATGCGCGAGTCCGACCGTGACCCGATGGATGAGGACTTCACTGATGCCGTCAACCGCGTATGCGATACGACGCTTGGTTATGGCGATGTGGATTTCTTCGATGCGAAGCAATGCAGGCTGCTAGCTGGGTGGCTAGAGGCTCGTCTGGAGCAGCCTATCACTCCACGCTTGGCAGAAATTTATCGCAAACTTGACGACTTCGCCCGACGTGCGGTTCAGTACAACACTGGCGTAGTTATCGAACTATAGAGGTACCGAAATTGAAAAGTACATATAAGCTGATCGGCGTGTTCTGGGATCATCGGCCAGAATCAAACACCTCATTGGAACCGATTGATTACGATCCGTTCTACCTCGAAGCCGGACATCCTGACTGTCTTTTCGACTGTATCGGCAAGCGCCGGTACATCACGCTGAGCAAACTGCTGGCTGCGGACTCAGAACAGACTGTATCTACGCTCACCACACAATTGGTAGACTGCACCGGCATCGCGGTACTCTGCGACTATACGCCGACATCGCAAGGATGCGTTCCACAACGATTCTTCCGCCATCGCGTACGCCAGATATTACAGCTCTTGGAGAGCATACTGCCCAATGCCTCCATAACTTTGATGCGGCCACCTGATATGAAGCTGGTCGCCTGATGGATACGCTCATGGAACTGCTGGATTTGATTGGCGAATACCAGCGTTATCTGAAACAGAATAACGTACTTCTCGACAGCGAAGGCTTCCCCCTAATGCGTCGTGAATGGTACCTTGAGATCCCGGATAATGATGAATGGCCGAAACTAATCATTCCGTTCCGCGACCGCAAGTCATCGCTCGTCCTTGATCCGTCTCATACGGTGCTGTGCTTCTACTGCGCAGACAATCGAATTTATCCACGATTAGAACAGGTATTGATCGAGCTGGATGAATACCGACAGTTCATGGGTGTAATCGGCGCCGATGTGACCATCACCGAGGACATGGACATCGAATGTCAGCAAGCAACTATTCTGCTCAATCAACTGTTCGGTGCCGTTCTCGCGGTCAACGGAATCAAAATTGTGCAGAATCTGCGTATCGGCCTGCCTTCAACATTGAGATGCCTGCTCAATGTACCGGAAGACATCATGTGCGCTTCTGGCACTCTGGGCTGCGAACTCACCGAAGACAGCGATTATTCCTATGCAGTCAAGCTCCATACGCTCAAACCGTCTCGCGTGATGCTCTACGGAAGATACGACACCGTCATGGAACAACAACTCAATGCGGCTGGCGTTCCACACCGATGGTATAAGGACGCACATACCTTATACAAGCAACAAAAAAGAGCGATAACAAAGATTCAGCAAGTCATAAAACAACGTCGCGAGAACCTTGACGAGGACAATGTGATGCTCGATAAGGCCTGGCACGATATGGTGGAAGCCTGCGCTCAGAACATATCCGCCACCGTCGCATTCATTACAAATGAATGTTCAGTTGATGACATGAACTATCTGAGCGAGGTATTTGACGAACTCATCTATCAGGCTCAAAGCCCCGAGCTGGTATCCGCTATCGCGAAAGCATCCTTTCAGTATCCCGATTCCGATAAACAGTATTTTCTGAAAGTCCTAAGTGAGTCCGTCTCCGATTGCGGCAACCTTGCCGTCCAGTCCGCTTATTGCAAAGCGAAGGAGAACAGGAAAGCACTTTCGAATTAATCCACTGCATGCGGTAGAACTTTGACAGTTCTACCGCACCTGTTTCATCACCGACGACCAATACAAGCCCCCGGAAATGCGGTAGCGGGCGGTTGAGCGCCACTTCCGGACGCGAGATACGCGAAAACTCTCACTAAGTATGCGGTTCAACGAAGCATTCGCATACTTAGTGAGGGTTTCAGCAGCATTGCCCCGCCATAGAGGACACCTGCGGTGCAATCAGGCCGTTACGCCAACTTCTTGTAGGCTTCCTCGTCGACTGGTTCAAGCCATTCGTTGGAGGCGCCTTCCTTCTTGGGCATGATCGCCACGTGGGCGAACGCCTCGGTGGGTGCGGCACCATGCCAATGCTTGGTTCCCGGCGGAATGTACGCCACATCGCCGGGCTTCAACTCGACTGGCTCCTGGCCTTCGATCTGGTAGTAGCCGCGGCCGCCCACAGCCAGCAGAATCTGGCAGACACCATGATGGATATGCCAGTGGTTCGTGCAGCCGGGCTCGAAGGTCACATTGGCCACGTTCACCTGATCGTCACCGGCAAGCGGTGCAAGATAGCTTTGCCCCTCGAAGTACTGAGCGTATGCGTCGTTCGGTTTGCCCATCGGGAATGCGCTCGGATTGTCCATTGCTGTTCCTTTCGAATCAACAGGCTGAGTTTTTACAGATTGAGGCCGGAGACCCACTTGGCCAGCTCGGATTCCTTGACGTTTGCGGCCAGACGGCGGCCCGCCACCCAACGCGCAGCCGGCGCGGAATCATGCAACTGCACGCCGTCGGCACCACGCGTGCTGGAACCCGAAGTAGCGAACGTCACGATGGTCTTACCGGCCCAATCCTCGCTTTCAAGGAATGTGCGCACCACGCGTGGAGCGGTCTCCCACCACAGCGGATAGCCGACGAACACCACGTCATATGGCTTCACATCAATCGGCTTGGCCAACGCCGGTCGCATCTCGCGGTGCTTATGCTCCACCGACGAACGGCTGGACACATCACGCCAATCCACATCGGCCGCGGTATACGGTTCCGCCGGTTCGATCTCGGTCAGATCCGCACCAATCGCTTTCGCCAAACGTTCCGCCACGGCCCGTGTAGTACCAGTGACGGAGAAGTATGCAACCAGAATCCTCTTGCTCATATCGATTCCTCCCATCACAATGTTCAGCTCCATTGAATCGCCGATACCCTCATCCGTCCAATAGAAAACAGCAATGATTTGCTATGCGCAAAATGCATGATTGCCGCCGCAACCAGCTGACATCAGTGTCTTAGCTTCACATAAGCACGCATGCCATAGCGTAAGCGACATGAACATTGCAACGATTACGCAGTGCCCGGTTTCCACGGGCGGATTCATTGGCGCTATCACCAACTGGCTTGTCGGGCTCATGTCCGTGATGGGCTGGCTTGGCACCGGCATCGCCGTGTTCCTTGAAAACCTGTTTCCGCCGATTCCCAGCGAAGTCATTTTGCCATTGGCTGGCTTCACGGCGGCACAAGGCCGCATGACCCTCATCGAAGCCATTGCCGGCGCGACCATCGGCTCCGTGATCGGAGCACTGGTGTTGTATGGCATCGCCTATGCGATTGGCGCTGAACGTATGCGCAAATTGTTTGATTCGATGCCGCTCACCGACGCTTCCGACATCAACAAGGCCAACGATTGGTTCGCGAAGTATGGATTGGTCTCCGTGCTCATCGGCCGCGTGATTCCAATCGTGCGTTCGCTGATTTCAATCCCAGCCGGTATTGCCCGCACGAATCTCATGAAGTTCACACTGCTCACCACGCTGGGTTCTGCGGTATGGAACACGATTCTGGTCATGGCCGGTTACGTGCTGGGTGCGAGTTGGTGCTCAATCCTAGGATTCCTTGATAAGTTCCAGTACGCGGTGGCAGCCATCGTGGTGGCGCTGCTCGTCTGGTATGTGGTGGCGAAAGTGCGCTCACACCTTGAAGCCGTGCAGGAATGATTCCGCTTTGGCCTCGTCGGTGCGATACGCTTTGCCGTATTCGTCGATGAGGCCATGGAATTCCTGCAATCCGGCAACGTCCAGCTCTGTTTCCAACACAATCGGAGCGAATGCCTTGTGAAACGCGGGATAGCCGCCCGGCACATCGAACCCGAGAAACGCGAAGAGTCGCCGCGCATACGTATCCGCCACGAATGCTCGGCGGCCGAACACATACAGCACCAGATCATCCGCGGTCTCCCCGCCGATGCCGAACAATCCCAACAGTTCTGCGCGCAACCCATCATCGTCGATATCCGCCGCGCCTTCCGGCCGCGCGCCGCATCGTTCGATATACCAGCGACTGAGCGATTGCAACGTCTTCGCCTTATTCCGGTAGAACCCGGACGGGCGAATCAAATCCTGAAGAGTCTCCGGCTCCAATGACGCAATCGCATGCGGTCCAAGCGCATTAACCGCTTTCAGCGCGTGCAACGATCGATCGACATTCCCCCATGCGGTGTTCTGCGTCAGCACTGCACCGACCATGATTTCAAACAACGTCTCCGCCGGCCACCAGCCAGTTGGCCCCATGTGCTGGAGCATGGTGCCATACAACGATTCCAATGCGGCCGCGGACGGCACCCGCCTGTTACTCAACGCCGAGTTCCTCTTTAAGCCACTGCCGTTCGGCATCGATTTCGGCATCGTGCACCATAATGATGGCACGACGGTATTTGTCTTGTACCTTGTCGTTGTCAATCGGCCCCTCGCCATCGCTGTACAGGCGTCGCACATCGGACTCAAGCAGGTCAAGACGACGTTGCAATACGACTCGGCGGTCGGCTTCGTCGGGAATCACCGAAAGGAACGACATGACTACCGCCCACTTGGTGATGTTGGTGAGATTGTAGCCGCCGGTTTCCTTCAGCTCCTCGATAAGCTTCTCGCGACCGGCTTCCTCAAGGTGGAATTCACGCAGACGGCGACCGTTCACTATGTTGAAGGTCTCGCCGATATAACCGGCCTTGACGAATTTGTTCGTCACCGAATGCAAAGTACCGTCGGAAACCGCCTGCATATAGCCTTGCAGCTGCTCCATCTTCTTGCGCAGACGGTAGCCGCATAAGGGTTCCTCAGAGAGGAAGCCCAATGTCATGAGTTCTATCGTGTTCATCATACCTTCCATGATATCTCAAGTCGAGATATCTCAGAACGACACGCCCGGAGCGAAAGACTTTGCATACATCAGAACCCTTGCAATTCCAACGATTTTCAAATCGATATAAACCTTTCCGATATATCTCAGTTTGAAATATCTCTCATTGAGGTGCATACTGGCATCAACGCGAACGCAACGGAACACCAACCAAAGCAATCGCAAGGCAGTGAGAAATACACACCCATATCGAAAGGACTCATCATGAGCAACATCACCATCTTCGGCGCAGGCAACATCGGTTCCGCAGTGGCGGGCATCGCCGTCAAGTCCGGCGCTTCCGTACAGGTCATCGACCGCAACCCGGACAAGGCCGCCGCAGCAGCCGACGGCGTCACCGGAGCCAAGTTCGGCGAGGCCACCGTTTCCGGTGACATCGTGGTTCTGGCCCTCCCGTTCCCGGCCTACGACGAAGTGCTCGCCACCTACGCCGACCAGCTGGCCGGCAAGACCGTGGTGGACGTGGCCAACCCGATCGACTTCACCACCTTTGACCTGGCTCTGCCGGAAGGCGCAAAGTCCGCCGCCGAGTACGTAGCCGCCAAACTGCCGAACTCCAAGGTGGTCAAGGGCTTCAACACCACTTTCGCCGCCACCCTTGCCACCGGCGAGAACGATGGAGCCCCGACCGTGGTGCAGCTTGCGGCCGACGATGAGGATGCCAAGAAGTCCGTCGCCGCATTCATCGAGGCCGGCGGCTTGAAGACCGTGGACGCAGGTCCGCTGAAGCGCGCCCAGTACCTTGAGGGCTACGGCGCCCTGCAGATCATCCTCGGTGTGACCGAGCAGACCCCGTGGACCGGCGGCTTCAAGGTCGTGAAGTAAGACTCTCCTACAGAGAATCGCTTCGATAAGGAACACTGAGGAATCAGACTGAGACAACCATACGCAGCATCTCCAGAACCCTTGATCGTTCAAGGTTTTGGAGATGCTGCGTTTATACATTATGCGAGCGCTCTAACTGCACGAGTCATACGTGGAACGATTCGCCGTAGGTTATGCCACACGCGTATGGCCTCGAAACTACGCCAGACGGATATGTCAGGCAGATATGGCGAAAACCCAAGTAAATACGTAATCCAGAACCGTCATCGAGCTGAACGAATCGTCGCGATGCAAGGAATGCTGATCAACGCCAGCAATGCCGCGCCGATAAACACCGGACGGTAGGTTCCGCAAATCGCATATACGGACGAGGTAATCACTGCGGCCAGAATCATGCCGGAGGTGTTGGCGAGGTTCAATATGCCCAGCCCTTTGCCGGCCTCGTTCTTATTAGGCAACACATCAATGCTCAACGCCTGATTGCTGGCGTTATACGTGCCGTACCCCAGTCCGGCCAGCACACCGTAGATATAGAATCCCTGCACCGACGGCATCAATCGGGGAGCAAGAAACCCGCAGGCGAGCAATACCGCCGCGATAATCAGCAGCGGCTTTCTTCTTCCCCATCGCTCCGCAATAACACCGCTGACGATCATGCCGGTCAGACTGGCGATCATGGTACATGATGACAGCACTGCGATAGTGGCTGCGGCTTGTTTAGCATTTTGCCCAAGATAGCTTTCGAGAATATAGAGCTGGTAGGCGAACACCATGTTGTATGCCAGCATCAGGCAGAACCGGCCAATCAACGCCTTATAGAAATCCGACGCACCCCGGATAGGTGGCTGGAAGCTTTTCAGCATCGCCTTCACACCGTTTCCAGCTTTCGGCAGGTTCTCAGCGGAAGGTTCCTTGGGCCAGATCGATACGACAATCAGCCCATCCAATGCCAAAAGACATGCGGCGACGGCGAAACCGATGGTTTTCCGTTCGTGAAACAATGCACCGAGCATTGTGCCGAAGGCGTTGCCCATAGTGATGCCCAAACCGTAGGCTACGGACATGCGCACGCGAAGGTTGCCGGGAATCCTATCCGACAACGTGGCAAGAGCCGGCGACAGCAATGCGTTGAGGAACAGCTGCAAACCACACCAAGCGGCGATAATGGTAGCCGCATGCTGTGCGACCGAAACCAAAAACAGGCAGGTGCCCGATGCGATTGCGCCGGCGATCATGAATGGTGTACGACGTCCGAACCGCGAGCGCGAACGATCAGACAGTGAGCCGAAGATGATGTTTGCGCATAATGCCACGACCGCACCTGCCGCGTTTAACTGCGCAATCAGGCCATTGGGATTGGCGAATCCGTCGTCTTTGAGGCGTTGCGGCAGCAACACCATGCTGGCGGAGTTGAAAGCCGTCACCCACAGCAGACCGCAGATGAAGAATCCCGCAAGGAATCGAATCATATGCAGCATGGGGAGAGTGATCTGGGATGGAGCATCTTCCTCATATTGCATTGGCAAAGAGTCCGATTTCATTCAGAACGATCCTTGCCAAATGCCACACGTCGGATGCCCTCGCGCAAATCATCCACGTTCTTGGGCTCTCCGCCTAACGCCCGATGCAGGGTAAGCCCCTCGATCATGGCATCCAGCAACGCCACGGTACGTGCGTCAAAGAACCGGCCCAGTTCCTGCTGCACGGCACCCATCCAGCGGTCGCTGATGTCACGGAAAGAAGCGTCACGGGCGGCAAGTGTGTACAACTCAAAGGTGATGATAGTGTCCCGTTCGGTGGCGAGTACGTCATGTTCAACACTGTCGGCTATGGCTTCGCATGCCTCCTCGGGCGTGCGCGCCGCGTTCATTCGCGCCGCAAACAGTGCGATGGAGCGGTCAGCGAACTGGTCGAATGCCTGATGCAGCAAATCATGCATACCATCGAAGTGATAGGTCATGGGTCCAAGCGGCACATGTGCTTCGGCAGCCACCACGCGGTGCGAAGTGCCGGCCACACCGCGATCGGCGATCACGGTCAGACATGATTCGATGATACGTTGCTTGCGTTCTGGATCCACACGTTTGCGCGGCGTTTCGACACTGTCTTCCATATCAACCGACCCTACCCACGCATAGGTACATCCGTACACAAGGCGAGACGAACAAGAGATCATACCCAACAACGCAAAGCATCACACCGCATCACACCCTATGGCCCTGTCTTGTGCGACAGCTATGCCAGCTACAGGATATTGAGATACCGACCGGTAACGCTTTTTGGATTGGCGGCAATCTGCTCAGGCGTACCTTCAGCCACGATCCGGCCACCTGCCATGCCACCACCCGGACCAAGATCGATCACCCAATCAGCATTGGCGATAACGTCCAAGTCATGCTCGATAACCACCACGGTGGCCCCACTTGCCACCAGCCGGTCGAATACGCCCAACAGCACACGTACATCAAGCGGATGAAGGCCGATAGTCGGTTCGTCGAATACGAATACGGCGTCCGACTGCGCCTTGCCCATCTCGCTGGCGAGTTTCAAGCGCTGAGCCTCACCGCCGGAAAGCGCAGGCGTCGGCTCCCCCAACGTCAGATAACCAAGTCCTAAGTCATGCAACGTAGTCAGTCGTGCATGCACTTTTTTCATGTCACCGGTTACGGCCAAAGCTTCGTCCACGCTCATCGCCATCATCTGCGGCAAGGTCAACGAACGCTCAACCCCTATGTTCGACGTTTGCGCCGTGTGTTCTGCCACGGCGGAAGAACCCTGACTATCCGCAACGGATACTGCGGACTTGCGCACGACTTTACTTTTCGTTGTCTTGATGACGCGATGGATCCTGCCGGCTTCAGGCGCATACCGGGAGCCTCGGCAATCCGGGCATGCAATGGTCACGTCCGGCAAAAACTGCACGTCCAGCGAAATGGAGCCGGTGCCGTCGCAGGTGGGGCAACGCAAACGACCGGTGTTGTAGGAGAAGTCACCGGCCTTATATCCACTCGCTTTGGCTTCTTCCGTACGGGCGAAAGTTCGTCGCAATTCGTCATGGATATCGGCGTAGGTAGCCACCGTAGAACGAACGTTGGCGCCAATCGGCGTGGCGTCGATGAGGTTGGCGCGTGCGATACCGTCCGCATCAAGCTTGCGAACATGCTGAGGCAGCGATGCTCCGGCTGCAGCAGTTTGAAGCGCCGGAATCAGCGTTTCCAAAACCAACGTGGTCTTTCCCGAGCCAGACACGCCGGTGACCGCTACCAAACGTCCGCGTGGAATGTCCACGGTAAGCGGCTTGACCGTGTGCAGCGGCCCGGTTTCCATATGGATGCGCCCGAAAGCGAATATCTCCGCGTTTCCTGACACCGGAGATTCAACTGAACCGTCAATCTCCACAGCAGTATCGGCGACTTGTCGTCCTTCGGCCGTCTCGGCATCGACTGCCGCAACACGTTGTGCCCGTATGCGCCGCTGTCCGGATTCCAGGAGAAAAGGCGCAATACGGCTGGCAGCGGTATGTTCCACATCGCTCACCGTGCCCTGCGCGATCACGTGGCCTCCATCGACACCGGCAACCGGACCCATTTCAATCAGGTAATCGGCCGCCTTGAGCACGCGCACATCATGGTCGACCACCACCACGGAGTTGCCATCCGCCACCAAATCATGCATAACGCCGAGCAGTCCGTCCACATTCGAGGGATGCAGACCGATGGACGGCTCATCCAGCACATACAGCACGCCGGTGGTGCGGTTGCGCACGGCACGCGCCAATTGCACGCGCTGGCGTTCGCCGGTGGACAGGGTCGCTCCGGCACGGTCGAGCGAGAGGTATCCAAGGCCGAGTTCCAGCAGACGACGGGCCACGTCAAGGAACGATTCGCAGATGTTCGTGGCCATCGATTGCATTTCAGACGGGAGCGAATCGGGTACGCCGCGCACCCACGTCACCGCATTGTCCAAGGTCATGGCGGTGACTTCAGCCAAATTCAGCCCAAGAATTTGTGGTGCGCGGGCAGCCGCGCTCAACCTGCTGCCGCCGCAGTCCGGACACGGCTTTTCTTCCAGAAAACGCGCCACACGCTTCAACCCCTGCTCGTCCTTGGCTTTGGCGAGCGCATTCTCCACCGTGTAGACAGCGTTGTAATAGGTGAAGTCGAGTTCGGCGAAGTCGTCCGCTTTCTTGGAACGGTAGAGGATGTGCTTCTTGACGGCCGGCCCGTTGAATACAATGTCACGCTCTTCAGGCGTGAGATCCCGGAATGGCACGTTGGTGCGCACGCCCATCGCCCCGCACACCTGCTTCATCAGATCCCACATCAGGGAGCCCCACGGCAGTACCGCGCCGTCGTCGATGCTTTTCGATTCGTCCGGCACCAAAGCCGCCCGGTTCACCTCACGCACGATGCCGGTGCCGGAACAGGTGGGGCACGCGCCGCCGGAATTGAAAGCCAGCGATTCCGCACCGGGGGCTTGGAACTCCTTGCCGCAGTGCCCGCATACGATGGGCAGTTCGGCGGCCACATTCATCGTGGGCTGTTGGCGTGCCCCGCAATGCGGACACACATGCGAAGCGCAGCGGGAGAACAGCAAACGCAAGCTGTTCAGCAGTTCGGTCATGGTGCCGAAGGTCGAACGTATGCCAGGCACCGCAGGCCGCTGATGCAGGGCAAGCGCAGCTGGTACATGCAGCACTTCGTCTACCTGCGCGCGGGAGGCTTGGGTGAGGCGCCGTCGCGTATAGGTGGACAGCGCTTCCAGATACCGTCGAGAACCTTCCGCATACAGCACACCCAAGGCCAGCGAACTTTTGCCCGAACCAGAGACACCGGCGACGCCCACCAGCTCACCCAACGGCACATTGACATCGATGTTCTTGAGATTATGTACGCGAGCGCCGCGCACCTCGATCACGCTGGGTTTGCTCGCACCGGACTTCGTCATGTTTCCCTGAACAACCATGCGGCCATTGTACGGCCGGTACCACACCGATTCCGCGCCGCGAACGGCGATGTCCCCGAGCATCAGTCCCACTGGGCGCGCAGGGCGTTGATGGCGTCCTCGAACGTCGCGCCGAGCCGATGCGACTGCTCAGCATAGGTCTTCGCCGCTTGGAGCAACGGCTCGGGAACCGTCGTCACACGCCTGATGCGTGCGGCACGGCCGGGCGCCGTCTCGATGACGCCCCGCTCGGCGAGCTCGGCATACGCCTTGGCCACGGTGCCGGGCGCCAGTCGCAGGTCACCGGCCAATTGACGCACCGAGGGCAGTTTGTCGCCGTCATGCAGGGCACCGACCTTCACCATGCCTTCGATCTGCGCGCGAATCTGTTCATAGACGGGCGTCGGCGACGATTCGCGAATCACCAGACGCAGCTCGTCTCCCCCGCCGCTCATCGACGGTCCTCACGGCTCGTCCCGGTCCAGAGACGTACGACTGAGACACACGCCAGGATCAGGTAGATGCAGGCGACCACGGCCACCACACCGCCCATGATGATCTGCGCGTTGCCCAGCGTGGGATACACGTCGTCCGCATAGTCCGGCGACAGCAAACCGTTATTGGTGCCGACGCGCACGGTGGCGGTACCGGCCACCATCAGCACGCTCACCGCGTAGGTGAGCATCGAGCCGGCGGGCAGGAACACCGCGAACCGCGTCAGCAGCACGCGCCACGCCTTGTCTTCTTCGCCGTATCGCGGATCCGGGGAGCTGGGCACATGGGCGATGCGCCACAGCGCCAGGCAGGCCGACGCCGCCAGCACGCAGGTGACGACGATTAGCGGCACCGCATAGTAGGAGCCTGGATAGGGGCCCGCCGAACCTTGCGATTCGCCGTTCGGTCCGGTCAGTGCGATGCTTCGCATCAGGCCGGAATCGTCGGGACTCGCTGTGGCGATGGTGAAGCCAAGATAGGCGATGAGCAATCCCGCGGCCAGCAACGGCTGCATGAGTACGTACCGCCGAACGTAGGTCCACGGCTCACGCGACCGCAGGGACGCCACGCGCACACCGTCACTGTCTTCCTGCCGCGACACCGAATCCGGGAACGGCAGCGCGATGACCGCCATGACCGTGGATGCGGCGAGCCCCGGCGTAAGCGCCGCGATGAGTGCCATACTTTGCGGGAACGCATCATTGAGAACGAGACCAGCAATCAGCACGATTGCGCCGGCGAGCAACGCCATCAACACACGATGACGAGCCACCGATATCGGGCCGTCGCCGGAGAACGGCGGATTCCCGCCGGCTGTCCCCGCCCGCATCGAAAGCGAGGGCTCCCGGTTCATCCGCAGCAGAGCCCTGATCACCAGCACTAGCACGGTGATGGTAAGGACCAGCATGAGCAGCCAGATCAGCATCGCCACGACCACATAAGACGCCATGATTGACATCGCAATCACCCCATTCGCCCCGTGAGGAGCAGTTTGCACGGAGGCGCTCAACCTCGACCACCAACGCAAACTGCACCATACTTCTAATACAGTTTAAAGTGTATCAAAAGTATGGTGCAGTTTCAACGGTACAAGGCAAAACAATATCTCCCTAATAACTGTGTCCATACAATTCATACGACACATATTGCGGCAGATCATACGTTTCGATGGAAAACGCCTTCGCACCGCCAAGAGCGGGCTTGGTCACATTGGTACTGCGTCCGTATACGATTCGTCCCTGTTTGTCGCGCAACACCAATGTCACACCAATATCATCCGTGTACACGCCCTTGCCGTTGTCATTATCACGTTCGCAGACCACTTCCCCGCTGAACGTGGTGCCACCAAAGTCAATGTCGTGTTTCTTCTCATTGCGGACGACGAACGATTCATCGCCACCGGTGTCAAGCAAATCATCCGCTGAGGGCTTCTCCACATTGAACTCCACGCTCGTCGGTTTTTCCCCATTCCCAGCCTGACCGGAAAAATACGCGGTCTCCCCGGCGTACACAATCGCGAACACCTGCGTATGCGAAAACATCACTGACCCATCGGCACTTTTGCCGGTAACCGTGACCTGAGGAAATTGCACGGCATGCTCGGTATCGGTATTGTGCAGCGCCAACGCATATTCCACATACCCGGTCGGCGCCGACCAACCGGATTCCGTCAATGCAACAGGATTGCCCTGCAACGTCTTTTCCCCATTGCCACTGGTAGACGGCGAATCCGATGATACATCGTCATTGTGCTTATCAACATTATTCCCAGCCGACGATTGCGCACCAGAGTCCGTTTGCGAAACCGTGTTCACATTCCGGTGCATGAGCATGTATCCGCTAACGCCGCCGGCCGCCACCAGCACCGCCACCAACACCGTCGCAATCCATATCAGCGCTCGTCGATGAATATGCCGCATCTTGCTGCCGTGCGAAACGCCTGCCTCGTCTGCGACCATCATGGCGGCTGACGTGGAACTGAGCAATCGATACAATGCTTCCGCGTTCTGCGGTCGAGTGCTCGGCTCAAACGCGCACGCCTGATTCACTATTGCACGAAGGCGTGGATCGACCACATCGCTATCGGCGAGCAGTTGCTCATATCGCGGCTTATCGGATGGCTGTACCCCGGTAAGCAGGAATCCGAGCACGCAACCAATCGCGTATACATCGCTGCGTGCATCGGTGGCAGCAAAGCCATACTGTTCCGGTGCCGCAAACCCCCAAGTGCCCAGCGTGGTCGTGTCATGCGAACGCGGCGCACCACCGGCATCATCTTGTTCGCGCGCGATGCCGAAGTCAATCAAGTGCGCGCCATCCGCTGCCATGATGATATTCGCCGGGGTGATATCACGATGGACAATACCGCAACGATGCAATTCTCCAACCGCTTCGCACAGCTGTAATCCAATGCGAGTCACTGCATGTGCGGACAATCTGCCGTCCTCGACTATCCGCTGTTCCAACGTGACACCCTGCACGTAATCGTAGACGACCACGAACCAGTCGGGCAGCTCGTAAGTGGCTTCAATATGCGGCAGTCGAGGTGAATGACATTCGGCAATCGTGGACCATAACCGGCGGCGTGCGAATTGCAGAGGAATCTTTTTGCGCACGAACGGCCCTGTGCCGTCGAGCGTCACCAGTTCGGTGACTCCATACGGGCCACTCGCCAGCACCTGTTCCACATGATAGGCATCGTCAAGCATCATGGCATGCATCGTCTGCATATCATCCACGACGTATTCCTCTCCCTGACGCCATACCGATGCCGTATCAGCCCACATCGCGACGAGCAGCAAGGCCTTCTGCCATGCTCCATCACGTATTCCCCATGCTAGTCCACGCTCAGTAGGGTCGGCTCGCCAAACCGATGCAATTCATCATCAGTGGACGCACGGCCGAGCCCTTGTTTCACACACCAAAGAATAATCGCGTCACGCCGCTGTCTGCACCATAGTTCTGATACGCCGGCGAACCTCAGCACGCGTTGGGTTTCTCGCACATCGCAGTCCAAACCGAAGGCGAGCATGATGGCATGATCGCGTCCAGGCCTGCTCTTGCCGGCGAAAATGTCATATACCACCGTGGCATTCAGGCCAGATGCACGGGCTACGTCGGCACGCTTCAGTCCATGACGAACAAGTAGGAACTGCAGATAGTCGACCAGCTCGCGGTCTTTGACCTTCTCTTCATCCAGATAGGTCTCGATGCTATCGCTGGCGAGAAGCCGATCCAAAAGTTCTTCGGTAAGGATTTTTTCGCCTGAAGTGCCGTTCGTTCTCATGGTTTCTTTTATACCGCCGTATTGCAGTGAAGCAAGGGCGGATGCCGGGCAAATTGTCGATTATTCAGTTGGCAACTGAATAATTCAGCAACGGACTGAGGAATAATGCTTGTTTTCGCGCAATAATCTCCCGCGAGATGAGTGGCTTTCGATTGGAAAGGAGAGAAGAACTATGACCAATCAATCCGATCAGCCGACCACGTCTATGCCGACGGCTTCGGCACATCAGACAAGCGGACAGCCGGGTGGGCAGCCAATCGCACAGACGAGCCCAACCACCGCTCCTATCGTGTACCCGAACGCAACCGCTGGCGGCTCCACCAACAGTTCTGTCAGCGGTCCGGCTGGTGATCTGGCACCTGGCTCAGCGCCTATTGGCCAGCCGCAGCCGCATAAGAAAACCTCGAAGTTGACGATTTTCGCCATCATTGTGGACGTGGTGTTCCTGCTGAGCACCTTTATCGGCGTAAATTCTTGGAGCACGCTTGTAATTCTTGCGGTTCTGCCGCTACTGCTTTCCGGCTTCTCCCTGTACACAACGCGCAAGAACAGCAAGATGCAGGGTCGTGTTCTGGCTTGGGTGGCAGTCGGCATTGCCGTAGTGGGATTGATTGTCGGCAGCGTGAACGTAGTGCGCATTGGCGCTAAGAGCGCGGCCAATGATGCCGCATTCAAGGAACATGAAGGTGGACTGCAAGGCGTATAACTGGCCGTCCTCCGACTTGGTTGCGCAGCTGCCGAAGCCGCAGGCCGTCAAGGGGCACATCAACACCGAAAGCTCCAGCCTGTTCTCCATTTCCGTATGTGATACGGATGCCACACAGTACGAGGCATACGTGAAGTCGTTGCAAGATAAGGGCTTCACTGTCGAATACTCCAAGGGCGAGGATGCCTTCACCGCAAAGAATGAAGCCGGCTACCGCGTGCATGCTTCGGTGAACGAGTACAACACCGATGTGATGGATGTCTCCATCTACCCGCCTCAAGACTCCACTTCGGACTCCTCCACTGACGGTTCCGCCAACGCGGATTCCAATTCCTCGACTGATTCCTCCACGAACTCGGATGCCGATGCATCTGCCGGAACTTCCGACAGCGATTTCAAAGCTGCGATGGACAGTTATGAGAAGACCATGAACGACTACGTGGACTTCATGAACAAGTACGACTCCGAAGGTCAACCGGCTTCCATGTTGGTGGACTACACGAAGTGGCTGAAGCAGTACAACGATACGATGCAGAAGTTCGATGCGTTGAACGACGGCTCCTTGACTGACGAGGAGTTGCAGTACTACATCGAAGTACAGACCCGCGTCAACGAGAAACTCAGCACCGTTCAGTAGAGCTGCCATCATACGGTCAATGCACTGAACACGGTCTGACGCATAAGTAAAGGTTCCTGTGATAGCCCATCACAGGAACCTTTACTTATTGTCGAAGCCCTTGCCTCACGCATCCGTATAGTGGTTTTTCAGAAGCGAATCAGGGATTTGATGACCTTGCGCTGGTCCATGGCTTCGTAGGCCTCATGGATGTGATCGAGGTCGAACTCGGCGGTGAACACGCGACCGGGGTTGATCTCCTTCTTGAGTACCGCGTCGAGCAGACCGGCGTGAAGATCGTAGTGACGCACCGGTGCCGGGCCGCCCTTGATACCGATATTGCCGTAGAACGTGCCTTCGGCGCTGATCGCAACATCATGCGGCAGGCCCACACGGCCGATCACGCCGCCGCGACGAATCAGACCGATGACGGTATCGAAGGACTGCCTGGAGCCCACGCATTCGAGTACGGCATCCGCTCCATAGCCGCCGGTCATCTCCAGCACCTTATCGATGGCAGCCTGGTCGCGCTCAGCCACGATATCCGTAGCGCCAAATTCACGAGCCAACGCGGCACGATCCTCGTGACGGCTCATGGCGATAATGCGGCCGGCACCAAGCATATGGGCGGACAGCACGCCGCACAATCCCACGGCGCCGTCACCCATCACCACGGCGGTGTCACCGGGCTTGACTTCGGCGGAAACGGCCGCATGATAACCGGTGGACATCACATCGGCGATAGTCAACAGCGAGGCAAGCGTGGCGTCGTCATAGTCCTCAGGGGAGCCGGGTACCTTGACCACCGTGCCGTCGCCCTCGGGTACGCGCACATACTCGGCTTGACTGGCACCGAAATAACCGCCGTGTGGGCACACGGATTCGAAGCCGGCCTTACATACCGGGCATTTGCCGCAGCTGTACGGGAAGGGCAGCACCACAAAGTCGCCGGGCTTGACGGATGTGACCTCGGAACCGATCTCCTCGACCACGCCGATGGATTCATGACCGATCTGGCTGTGGCGCGGATGGTCGGACAGGCCGCGGAAGTACCACAGGTCGGAGCCGCATACGCAGGCACGCACCACACGCACCACCGCGTCGTCGTCCTTTTCGAGGTGTGCCTTCGGCACCTCTTCCACGGCCATCTTGCCGGGTTCCACGAAAATCGCGGCCTTCATGGTTTCACTCATTGCGCATTGCTCCTTATTTCGAGGCGTCATATGCCGCCGCCCACCATATGCAGTCGATCGCGTGCTGGAACTATTCGGTCACGGCACCGACTTCGCTCCCTATTGAAGACCGGTTTCGTTATGACATCCAATAGATTTCAGCCATACGCAGTCATGCTCTCAGCGCATGGTTCGCCATGATCCCGTGGCCCAAAATCATGAAATCATATCCACCTGCATTGTGCGGCGATGCCTATGCCTGTTCTTCTTCCGGGTAATACATATGCCACTGATTGCAACGGATCTCGGTCATCATGTCCATCACGTCACGCGTATAGTCGAGATGCATCACCGACGGATCCCCGGCGATGGCGGTTTCCATGTCTTCCACCTCATAGGCCAAAGCATTGTCTGTAGCACCGGCCTCAACAACCTCAGTATGACCGTCCGCAACATATGTGATGGTGGCGCGTTCTGCACGCGGATAATCGTAGATTTCCACGTATCCTTTGTCGAAAACCGCAGTGCCACGCTTGGGCTGCTTGGCATGCAAAGAAAGAGTAACCGTGGCCATCTGCCCGTCAGGGTTGGTCAACAGGATGCCGGCTTGCTCGTCAACGCCAGTGGGAGCAGCCTTGACTTGGGAAAGCATCTGATCCGGCTTGGAACTCATGAACCAACGTACGAATGAAAGCGCATACACGCCGATATCCAGCATGGCGCCACCCGCCAGATTGCGGTTGAAGAAACGATTGGCCATATCGTATTCCTTGTAGGAACCGAAGTTCATCTGAATAAGCTTCAGTTCACCCAAAGCACCGGAAGCGATGAGGTCATTGAGCTTCTTATACACCGGCATGTGATACAGGGTCATGGCTTCGGCAAGTACCACGTGATTGGCATCCGCCAAATCCATGGCCTCCCGAAGCTCATCCGAATTGAGTGTAATCGATTTCTCACACAACACATGCTTGCCGGCAGCCAGCGCTCGGCGCAGATATGCAATATGCGTGTTGTGTGGAGTGGAGATGTATATGACGTCTACATCCGGATCGTCAAACACATCGTCGATCTGGTCGTAGACCTTACCGATGCCGTATCGCTCAGCAAACGCCACGCCTTTGGCATGTGTGCGATTGGCCACGGCATACAGTTCGCGCCCTTTGCTCTCCATAGCCTGTGCAAGTTGATTGGCGATGACGCCACATCCAAGCGTCGCCCATCGAAGTTCCCGCATCGTCATCTCCTTTGCTGTATTCGTGCTATTCATACCGTACTCGTATATATAGGTATATATAGCAAAATCCCCTCCGGGACGAACCCGAAGGGGATTTCCTAAGACGCTAGTTCAAGCGCACTAGATCTTGTCTGATGAAAATCAGGCCAGGATCTTGGTGACTCGACCGGAGCCCACGGTGTGGCCACCCTCACGCACAGCGAAGGTCAGGCCTTCCTCCATTGCGATGGGCTGAATCAGCTCAACGGTGAAGGTAGCGTGGTCGCCCGGCTGAACCATCTCGACGCCTTCCGGCAGCTCGATGACGCCGGTGACGTCGGTGGTGCGGAAGTAGAACTGCGGACGGTAGTTGGAGAAGAACGGCGAGTGACGGCCACCCTCATCCTTGGTCAGCACGTAGACCTCACCCTCGAACTTGGTGTGCGGGGTGACGGAGCCCGGCTTGGCCAGAACCTGACCACGCTCGACGTCGGTACGGTTGATACCACGCAGCAGCAGACCGGTGTTGTCGCCAGCCTCGCAGGCGTCCATCGTCTTGTGGAAGGTCTCGATGGAGGTCACGGTGGTGGACTGGGTCGGACGGATACCGACGATCTCGACCGGGGAGTTGACGGCCAGCTGGCCACGCTCCACACGGCCGGTCACCACGGTGCCACGGCCGGAGATGGTGAAGACGTCCTCGATCGGCATCAGGAACGGCTTGTCCAGATCGTGAACCGGGGTCGGGATGTACTCATCGACAGCGTCCATGAGCTTCTTGATCTGCTCAACCCACTTCTCGTGGTCCGGAGCGTCATCGTGCAGAGCGCCGTAAGCGGACACGTGGATGACCGGGCAGTCACGATCGAAGCCGTTCTCGTCGAGGAGGTCACGGACCTCTTCCTCAACGAGCTCGATGAGCTCCTCATCGTCGACCATATCGCACTTGTTCAGGGCGACCAGGATCTTCGGGACGCCCACCTGACGAGCGAGCAGCACGTGCTCGCGGGTCTGAGCCATCGGGCCGTCGGTGGCGGCCACAACGAGGAT
This sequence comes from Bifidobacterium olomucense, assembly GCF_012932375.1. Lineage (GTDB taxonomy): Bacteria > Actinomycetota > Actinomycetes > Actinomycetales > Bifidobacteriaceae > Bifidobacterium > Bifidobacterium olomucense. The sequence goes on from NZ_JAAIIG010000007.1 coordinate 81,923, forward strand.
AGCGCCATCCATCTGGGCGGCACCGGTGATCATGTTCTTCACGAAGTCGGCGTGGCCCGGGCAGTCCACGTGAGCGTAGTGACGCTTGGCGGTCTGATACTCGATGTGGGCGATGTTGATGGTGATACCGCGGGCGGCCTCTTCCGGAGCGGAATCGATCTGGTTGAAGTCGTACTCCGGGTTGACATCCGGGAACTCCTCGTGCAGCACCTTGGAGATGGCGGCAGTCAGGGTGGTCTTACCGTGATCGACGTGGCCGATGGTACCAATGTTAACGTGCGGCTTAGTACGCTCGTACTTTTCCTTTGCCATTTGCTTTTGTCCTCCTGGACGTCTCGTGAGTTTCCTGCGCCCTATCACGCAGGCACTCGCTCTATTCTACTGGGTTTCTGGGTTATGTGCCACTTTGGAGAGCCAGAACCCAGTCAGCGGTACAGAATATTACCGCTGACTGGAGACACTGGCCAACTCCTCAAGCAGCGCGTGTCACTCGCCGCGCTGAGCCTTGATGATCTCTTCGGAGACGCTCTTCGGCACCTCGTCGTAGGAGTCCATCTCCATGGTGAACATGGCGCGGCCCTGCGTCTTGGAACGAAGATCGCCGATGTAGCCGAACATCTCGGACAGCGGGACCTTGGCGTCGATGACCTTGACACCAATGGCGTCGGTCATGGACTGGATGTTGCCACGACGCTGGTTCAGATCGCCGATAACCTCGCCCATGTACTCCTCCGGAGTACGGACTTCGACCTTCATGATCGGTTCGAGGATAACCGGCTTGGCCTTCGGAGCAGCCTCCTTGAAGCACATGGAGCCTGCGAGCTTGAAGGCCATTTCGGAGGAATCGACCGGGTGCATCTGGCCGTCGGTGACGGTGGCCTTGACGCCCACGACCGGGAAGCCAGCGAGAACACCGGATTCCATGGCCTCCTTGACGCCAGCTTCGATGGACGGAATGAATTCCTGGGAGATGTGGCCACCGGTGACGGCGTTCTCGAACTCGAAGGTCTTGCCTTCGGTGGTGTCGAGCGGCTCGAAGTTCATCAGGACCTTTGCGAACTGGCCGGAACCACCAGTCTGCTTCTTGTGGGTGTAGCCCTGATCCATGACGGCCTTGCGGATGGTCTCGCGGTAGGCCACCTGCGGCTTGCCCTGGTTGCACTCCACCTTGAACTCGCGACGCATACGGTCGACGATGATGTCGAGCTGGAGCTCGCCCATGCCGGCGATCAGGGTCTGGCCGGACTCTTCGTCGGTGGTGACCTGGAAGGTCGGATCCTCTTCGGCCAGCTTGGCCAGAGCGATGCCCATCTTCTCCTGATCGGCCTTGGTCTTCGGCTCGACGGCCACCTGGATCACCGTATCCGGGAAGGTCATGGAGTCAAGGGTGATCGGGTCGTCGATAGCGCACAGGGTGTCACCGGTGGTGACGTTCTTCAGACCCACGAAGGTGTAGATGTTGCCGGCATCGGCCACATCCATCGGGTTCTCCTTGTCGGCGTGCATCTGGAAGATCTTGCCGATGCGCTCCTTCTTCTCACGGGTGGAGTCGAGCACGGAGTCGCCGGGCTTGACGGAACCGGAGTAGACGCGCACGAACACGAGCTTGCCGTAGAACGGGTGCGTGGAGATCTTGAAGACCAGTGCGGAGAACGGATCGGACTTGGTGGGGTGACGATCGATCTCGACGGACTCATCGCCGGGCTTGTAGCCCTTGATGGCCGGCACGTCCTCAGGGGACGGCAGGTAATCGACAACGGCATCCAGCATCGGCTGCACGCCCTTGTCCTTGAAGGCGGAACCGCAGAAGACCGGGAAGGCTTCCTTGGCGATGGTCAGCTGACGCACACCGGCGCGGATGTCTTCCTTGGACAGATCGCCGTCCTCGAAGAACTTGTTCATGAGGTCGTCGTTGGCTTCGGCTGCGGCCTCCACGAGCTTCTCGTGGTACTCCTCAGCCTTGTCCTTGAGGTCCTCCGGGATGTCGGTGGTGTCGTACTTGGCGCCGAGGCCCTCGGTGCCGTTCCACACGTATGCCTGCATCTCGACCAGATCGACAACGCCGACGAAGTCGTTCTCGGCGCCAATCGGCAGCTGCATGACGATCGGGGTTGCGCCCAGCTTCTCCTTGATGGTGTCGACGGAGTAGTAGAAGTTCGCACCGAGCTTATCCATCTTGTTGACGAAGCAGATACGCGGCACGCCGTACTTATCAGCCTGACGCCACACGGTCTCGGACTGCGGCTCCACACCTTCCTTGCCGTCGAACACGGCAACGGCACCATCGAGCACGCGCAGGGAGCGCTCCACCTCGGCCGTGAAGTCCACGTGGCCAGGGGTATCGATGATGTTGATCTGGAACTTGTCCTTGGTATCGTGAGTCTGACGGTTCCAGAAGCAGGTGGTAGCGGCGGACTGAATGGTGATGCCGCGCTCCTGCTCCTGTGCCATGAAGTCCATGGTGGCGGCGCCATCGTGAACCTCACCGATCTTGTAGCTCTTACCGGTGTAGAACAGAATTCGCTCGGTAGTGGTGGTCTTACCGGCATCGATGTGAGCCATGATGCCGATATTGCGGACGTCGTGAAGGTCCGAAATCTCTTGAGCCATCGTTATTCCTTATTCTCCTGGATTAATTACCAGCGGTAATGAGCGAAGGCCTTGTTAGCCTCTGCCATCTTATGAGTATCCTCGCGACGCTTGACAGAAGCGCCGAGACCATTGGAGGCGTCCAGGATCTCGTTGGCCAGACGCTCGGCCATGGTCTTCTCACGACGAGCGCGGGAGAAGTCGGTCAGCCAGCGCAGGGACAGAGTGTTGGCGCGGTTCGGCTTGACCTCGACCGGCACCTGATAGGTGGCGCCACCGACACGGCGGGAACGCACCTCAAGGGACGGACGGATGTTGTCCAGGGCGCGCTTCAGAACAGCGACCGGCTCCTGGTCGGACTTCTCCTTGACGATATCGAGCGCGGAGTAGACGATGTCCTCAGCGATCGACTTCTTGCCGTCGAGCAGAATCTTGTTGATGAGCTGCGCCACCACGGTGGAACCGTAGATCGGATCGGGCAGCACGACGTGCTTCTTGGAAGGTCCCTTACGTGACATATCTCTTACTTCGCCTTCTTTGCTCCATACAGGGAACGACCCTGCTTGCGGTCCTTAACACCCTGGGTATCGAGCGCACCACGCACGATGTGGTAACGCACACCCGGCAGATCCTTCACACGGCCGCCGCGCACGAGCACGATGGAGTGCTCCTGCAGGTTGTGGCCTTCGCCCGGAATGTAGGCGGTGACTTCGATGCCGGAGGACAGGCGCACACGAGCGACCTTACGCAGAGCCGAGTTCGGCTTCTTCGGGGTGGTGGTGTAGACACGGGTGCACACGCCACGACGCAGCGGGCTGCCCTTCAGGGCCAAAGTCTTGGACTTCTTCGGCTTTGCCTGACGTCCCTTACGGACGAGCTGTTCAATAGTAGGCAACTTGAATTCTCCGATTCAGTGATTTCTCTTGGTTTCGTGCGACCGCCGCACTGCGCCCGCACTTCTCACCGAATCGCTTTCAGCACGGTATATCCGCGCTCGACGAATCATAAAAAGCTAGCCCAGTCCACCGGCCCGATGGCCTCCGCTTCTCCCGTCGATGCATTACTGCATGCGATCAGCGAATCGAAGGATATCCCAACCCGCACGCCTGTTACATAAGGCATGCCGTTGGCACACACGAATATCTATATTACGAATTCCCCGGACAACGACGCGCCGGCTTACATCATCGATACGTACTGGCCGCCATCTGGTCGGGATGGCTGTTGTTCGACACACTCAAGGCCGTTCGGCCAAGTTTACGGTCTCGCAACAGACATTCCAACCAGCCAGCTCCGCGTGGACCGTTGGCATTCCCCACAATCCCCAGACAGCAGGTGCCCCCGAGGAGTCTATGTCACTCGGGGGCACCGCCAAGAGGAGGGAACACCATTACTTAACCAGCTATCGCCTCATATATTTTTTGTTGTCTATCTGAGTTTTTGTTCTTGGAAACCTCTTGCGGAATCGGCCTCTTCGCCGCTTCTCTTCAATGTTTTCCGCACCTCCAAGTATAGCAAAACCGCTCCTGCAAAACGCCCGGTAAGACAATCGGGAGTAAGCAGGAGCGGTTGCGGTCAATCAGCGCGAGGAATGCAGCTTATACGCTGCGGACCGGCACCGAATCAGGCCTCGGCCTTAGCGGTGGCCTTGTCGGCATCGAAGGCATGCACGGAGTCGGCATCCTTAGCGGATCCCTTCTCGCCATTGTCGGAATCCCAATGGATTTCGTGCTTGTCATCGTGGTTACGCCACCAGCTGGAAAGGATGGAGCCGGAAATGTTGTGCCACACGGAGAAGAAGGTGGACGGCACGGCCGCGAGCGGGTTGGTCGCGAAGGACTGCAGGGCCAAGGTGGCACCCAGAGCGGAGTCCTGCATGCCGACCTCGAAGGTGATGGCCTTCTGCTGAGCGTAACGGAAGCCCTTCGGGTAGACCTTGTACATCAGCTTGGAGAAGCCGAAGCCCAGAGCATAACCGGACAGGTTGTGCAGCATAACCACCGGGATGGCCAGCAGGGAGGCGGCCTGGAACAGCTTCGGGCCGTTGGCGGCAACCACCACGCCGATGATCAGGAGGATGGCGACCTGAGAGACGATCGGCAGGGCCACGGTGACCTTCTCTATCTTCTTGCCGAAGATCATATGGCAGATCACACCAAGGGCGATCGGGAAGAGCACCACCTTGACGGCGTTGAGGAACAGGGACTCGACCGGCACGGACACGTACTGAGAAGCCAGCAGCTGCATCAGCAGCGGGATCATGAACGGTGCGCACAGGGTGGAGAGGATGCCGATGGAGACGTCCAGGGCTACGTCACCGCGGGACAGGTAGCTCATCACGTTGGAGGAGGTGCCGGACGGGCAGCAGCCCACGAGGATCACGCCCACAGCCAGCGGGCCGTCAAGACGGAAGATCCAGCACAGCAGCACGGCGATAAGCGGCATGATGAGAAGTGGGCGACGGTACCGACGATAACCATCAGCGGCTGGGTGAGGATGCGCTTGAAGTCGTCGAGGCTCAGCGTCAGGCCCATGCCGAAGAGCACGATGCCCAGCATGTAGCCGGTGTACGGCTTGCCCCACAGGCTCGCCTGCGGCACGAAGTAGTTGAAGACGGCCCAGACGATGACGATGACCGTGAACCATTTGGTCAGCCAGTCAGCAAAAGCCTTAACCTTTTCCATTGGTGTTTCTCTCTCTGGTAATGGAATACAACATCGCATGAAGTTATGCTCATCCAACTTGACACGAAACATTCTGCTCACATTGTGAACGAACTCTTACTGGCAACCGATCATTTTTAGGCATTCCTACAACGAAGGCGGTGCCACGTTGTGACATTCGATCAACGGGCCACCGAATCGCACCCGACAATTGCACCCGCCACCCAACGCATTCGCGACACGCCGAGATGCGCAATGACGCAAAGTTGTGTATAGTCTTCATCTGTTGTCTTCCAGTCCACTGGAAAACATGCATGGTGGCCATAGCTCAGTTGGTAGAGCATCTGATTGTGGTTCAGAAGGTCGCGCGTTCGAGCCGCGTTGGCCACCCCAGTACCCCTCCGAGGAATCGGAGGGGTTTTTAGTTTTCCTGTTGCAAACTACAGCGTTGTAGACTCGGGGCTATTGCTTCATGAGGCCCGAAAAAAGAAGGATTCGCAATGTTGTCTTTTGAAAACGACTATTCCCGCGCCGCTCACCCGGCTGTGCTTGACGCCGTGGCGCGCGCCAATGAGCACCTCTATTCCGGCTACGGCTCGGATGAGCTGACCGCTCAGGCCAAGTCCAAAATCCGCGAAGCCTGCGATCTGCCGAATGCTGACGTCTGGTTCCTGGTGGGCGGCACACAGACCAATCAAGTGGTTATCGACACGGTCACACCGGCATACGCGGGTGTGGTGGCGGTCGAATCCGGACATCCGAACGTGCATGAGGCCGGCGCCATCGAATTCAGCGGGCATAAGGTACTTACGCTTCCCCATCACAACGGCAAGATGGACGCTGCCGAGCTCGACGAATTCTGCAAGACCTTCTATGCGGACGGCAATTACGAGCACATGGTCTTCCCCGGCTGCGTCTATGTTTCGCAAAGCACCGAATACGGCACCTTGTATTCCAAGGCCGAGCTGGAAGCACTTGCCGATGTGGCTCATCGATACGACATGCCGCTCTTCGTGGACGGCGCGCGCCTCGGCTATGCGCTGACGGCGACCGGCGGCGACTTGACGCTGCCCGACTTGGCCCGTATCGCCGACGTGTTCTACATCGGAGGCACCAAAGTGGGCGCGCTCTTCGGCGAGGCCGTAGTCTTCACCAAGAACAACACACCGAAGCATTTCCTGACGCAAATCAAACAGCACGGCGCGCTTTTGGCCAAAGGCTTCGTGCTGGGCGCACAATTTGACGCACTGTTTACCGATGGCCTGTACCTCCAGATTGCCCGCAACGCCAATGTTGCCGCCGACCGTATTCGCGAAGCGCTCAAGGCCAAGGGCTATCAGCTCACGTTCGAGGCCCCGACCAATCAGATTTTCGTGACGCTCGATCAGCCGACCATCGACCGTCTGGCGCAGCATGTGAAACTTGGATTCACGGAAAAAGCCGATGACGCCCACACCGTGATGCGTATCTGCACCAGCTGGGCCACCACCGACGAGGAAGTCGATCAGCTTATCCAACTGCTGTAAGTCGGCATACGGCGAACCACAGCAGCACGACCATTAAACGCTCAATCGCGTGAGGCTATCCCTCGATGGCCTCACGCTCCATATCCACAAATTTATGGACCGAGGCCTCCACGGAATAATGTTCCTTGGTGCTCTCGGCATACTTGGCGCTCCACTCGGCTCGTTCTCGCGGATGTGCGATCCACCAATCGATGCGACGAGCCAGCAACGCCACATCCCGTACAGGAAACAGCGATTCGTCCAGCAAAGCGAACTGGCTGGCAGCAGAGAGCTCCGATGCGGCGATAACAGGCACCAAACCACAGGCCATCGCTTCGATCACACTTACCGATTCGATGTCCGCAATGGAACAGTGTACGAACAAATCGCCCGACCTTAGCAAACTCGGCATTTCAGCATGCCGATGGAAGCCGATTTCCGCTTTGCGCGCCAACAGTCTGCCGGCACGGAACTTGAGGTAATGGCGTAATGGTCCGGTACCGGCAATCACCAGCTGGATATCCCCCGCATGACGAGACATGGCAATCGCCTTGATCAGCGTGATCTGATCCTTCTCATGCGCCAGACGTCCCGACGCGATGATGCGGAACGGCACCGGCGATGCGGCTTTCGGGTCCGGAAGCTCGCCCGGTTGATATTCCGGAGAATATCCGTTGGAAATCATATGCAGTGTCGCCTGATATCCATGCGAACGCAATAGACTCGCCGTCATCTCGGTAGGTACATGGATATGGTCGACACGCTTATACAGCCAGTGCTTGAACAGCCAGTACAAAAAGGGTGAGATACCCGGAATATGACGCAATGGCCCCGCGGAATACAATACATTCTCCGGCTGCAGATGGAAGCCGGCAGTCACCGGGATACCCATCTGGCGGGCGACTTTAGCCGCATGACGGCCGAATTTGAACGGCATGTAAATATGCACCACATCCACGCCTTGGAATGCGGTACGGAAAAGCGTGTCACTCGGCTGGGCAAACTGCATGAGCTGTTTGGCCGCCACCCAGGAGACCAACGGCACCTTGTTCACACGGGCCGGATATTCAGGGGCGCCGATGCCCACCAAACGCACGTGATGCCCTTGCCGCTCCAATTCGGTTGCCCATTGCAGCGCCGAATTGGAAGTGCCATTCCCTTGATTGCCCACCGTATCCACTACCAAGGCAATAGTCAGAGGCCTATCGAGACTTTCCTCACTCCCGTTTTCACGCATTGCCTCATCTTAAGCCACGGCCACACACCAAGTGGCTATGGCAAAGGCAAACATCCGGTTCACTTGAGAAAACAGTGTGGCGAGATATGCATTGCCTAATTATTGCCTAGCAACGACCAATCTATTTGGCCAATGTCTTCAGCGTTTCCAGAGCGCGGCGAATCCGTGAAACGGCCTCATATAGTTCAGCGGTTTGCTTGAGCAAACTGATACGCACCCAATGCTCACCCACTGTGCCGAAGCAGGAACCGGGTATCAGTGCGACGCCGGCAGTATCGAGCAGCCAGTCAACAAAGTCAGCCGACGTGCCAGCACCATTGGGTACGCGCGCCCAAGCAAATAAGCCACCACGCGACTGAGTGACTTCCAGACCGCTACCATGCAGTCCGTCGCGCACGATTTCAAAACGATGCTGATACTGTGCTGCCAGTTCCGCCACCGTGGATTGGTCGGAGTCCAATGCCACAGCACCTGCCTGTTGAATCACGCTGGAGGCCAGCACTGCGGTCTGCCGGTGCACAGCCTTGACTGCGGCCAGAATTTCGGCGTTACCGGCAATAAATCCGCCTCGCCAGCCGGCCACCATATACATCTTGGAAAGCGAGCCCAGTTCCAATGCCACATCAAGGGCATCCGGGGTTTCCAGCAGACTCAGCGAACGCGCACCGTTGAATTCCAAACCGGCGTAGGCAAAATCGTTGAGTACCACAAAGTTGTACTGTTTGGCGAGGCGCACGGCAGCCGCATACAGTTCCGACGTGGCCGCCGCGCCGGTGGGATTGTTTGGGTAATTGAGAATCAGTAGCTTGGCTCGCGTCCACAACGCTGGGTCCACTGCTTCTAAATCAGGAAGAAAGCCATGCGCCTCACTGGCGGGAATCGTTTCGAATCGGCCGCCTGCAACCGCTGTGGAACCTTCATACTGCGGATAGTATGGATCCACTGCCACCACCGTGTCGTCAGGGTCAATCAGCGCTTGGATCACAGTGGCGATGCCCACCGATGAACCGGAGGTGGCGAGCAGTTCGGTGGCGGGGTTCACGCAAACTCCATGCTCACGCCTATACCAACCGGCAATGGCGTCAAGGTATTGCGGCAGCCCGTCAAACGGCGGGTAACGAAATTCGGATGGGTCATGCGCCGCAGCGGCGAGCGCATCTTGGACGAATGCTGGCGGCTGTCCGTCTGGGTTGCCTTTGCTGATATCGATGACGTCACGCCCCTGAGCAATCGCGGCAGCAACTCGCGCGTCCGCCTCGGCGAAGGGATTGCCCGGCAGATGTGCCGCTCGCTTGGAAATCAGTGCCTCATATCGCACTGGCATATCCAATCCCCTCGTCCACTCGCTTGCAAAGCCCCAATGAATGGCCTTGCAAGCGATTCCCCTTCAAACGTTGGCCCGACCGTGCTGAACAAATCGGCCGGTAACTGATACCGTACGACGTCGCCCAAGCCCATGCAACGGCGTGTCTATATGCAGTATTTATGGCAGGTTACAGACGGCAAAATTCGTGCGGCATGGCAGAATGTGAGGTATGACTCAGACTCAAGCGAACACCGTTGCGAACTCCTCCGATTCCCGCACAACCCACCGTCCACTCGGCACTCCACTCGGCAAGCATCCGACCCGCGTACTGTTTTTGGGCTCTGGCGAGCTGGGCAAAGAAGTGACCATCGAACTGATGCGACTGGGTGCTTGGGTGTGCGCAGCGGACTCCTATGACGGGGCCCCGGCCCAGCAAGCGGCACATGAGTATCGCGTGCTGGATATGGCGAATGCCACCGAGTTGCAGGCATTGTTCGACGAGGTGAAGCCGGACATCATCGTGCCTGAAGTGGAGGCCATCGCCACGGATGTGCTGGCCGGAGCGGCTGCGGCCGGTGCTCAGGTGGTGCCGAGCGCTGAGATCGCGGCGATCTGCATGGATCGCGAGCGCCTGCGTGTGCTGGCTCATGAGGAGCTTGGTTTGCCGACCACGCCGTATCGTTTCGCCGGTTCGCTGGAGGAGCTGCGCGAAGGCGCCGCCACGGTCGGGTACCCGTGTGTGGTCAAGCCGGTGATGAGCTCCTCGGGCCACGGTCAGTCCGTGGTGCGTTCGGCCGATGCGATCGATGCGGCTTGGACTGAAGCTCAGGAAGGTCGCCGTGCCGCCGATGAGGGTGACGTATCCCGTGTGATCGTGGAGGCTTTGGCTCCGCTGGATCGTGAGTTGACGGTGTTGACGGTGAGCTCCTCGGCCGGCATTGTGACCTGCGCGCCGATCGGTCAGCGTCAGGAATCCGGCGATTACCGCGAGTCTTGGCAACCGGCCGCAGAACCGGCTGGCGAATCCGAGCGTGCGCAAGAAATCGCACGAACCGCAGTCGAGGGTCTGGTGGCTCGCGCCCACAAAGCCGGAGAAACCGGTTGGGGCGTGTTCGGTGTGGAGCTGTTCGTGTTGACCGATGGCTCGATTCTGTTCAACGAGGTCTCCCCTCGCCCTCATGACACCGGCATGGTGACGATGGCTTCCCAGCGTTTGAGCGAATTCGCTCTGCATGCACGTGCGATTTTGGGGCTGCCGATTACGGCTGAGCACGTGGCGCTGAATCTGACTGATGGCACCACGGCCGCCAGCCATGCCATTGTAGTGGCCGGCGATGGCGAGGCTGAATTCACCAATGTGGCTGAGGCGTTGGCCGAGCCCGGCACCGATCTGCGCATCTTCGCCAAGCCTGAAGTGCACGGTCACCGGCGCATGGCTGTGGCGCTCGCCATTGGCACCAGTGAAGCCGATGCGCGAGCCAAGGCGGGACGAGTCGCCGACACATTGAAGATCGACGTCAGATGACCCGTGGGGTGTCAGCTATCGTTGATACCCTTTTACCGTTAGTTCACCCAGAATTCCACTCCTGAAAGGCGAGTTATGGAGAAGCTGGAAAAGCTCTACGAGGGCAAGGCCAAGCAACTGTATGCAACCGACGATCCCGACATCCTGTGGGTCGAATACAAGAACACCGCCACCGCCGGAGACGGCGAGAAGAAAGAGGACTTCACCGGCAAGGGCCGTCTGAACAACCTCATCACCACCATCATCTTCGACCTGCTCAAGGCTCGCGGCATCGAGAGCCACCTCGTCAAGCGTGTGAACGACACCGCCCAGCTGGTGCGCAAGATGGATATGTTCCCGCTGGAGATCGTGCTGCGCAACACCGCCGCCGGTCACTTCTGCTCCCGTCTGGGCGTGGAGGAAGGTCTGCCGCTCAAGGAGCCGGTGCTCGAATACTTCCTGAAGAACGACGATCTGCATGATCCGTTCGTCAACGACGATGATCTGGTTGCCTTGGGTGTATGCACCCGCGAAGATCTCGCCGAGATCGCCCCGTTGGCTCGCAAGATCAACGAGGCGCTGATCGACATCTTCGCCAAGATCGATGTCAAGCTTGTAGACTTCAAGATCGAAATGGGCCGTGCCTCCGATGGCACGCTGTTGCTGGCTGATGAAATCACCCCGGATTCCTGCCGTCTGTGGGATCAGCGCGATCACTCCGGCAAGGTGGAGCATCTGGACAAGGACCTGTTCCGCCGCGGTCTGGGCTCGATCATCCCGGCCTACGAGGAAATCGAAAGCCGCTTGGCCGAACTGGCCAAGTCCGAAGGCATCGAAGTCGCCTGATTCATGTATTTGGCTCCCCTCTTCAGAAGGGAGCCAATTTGTCTTTTTACGATTGTTTAGGAAAGGATTTCCATGGTTTTCCGCGTATACGTGGAGAAGAAGCCCGGCTTTGACGTCGAGGCCCAGCAGCTCGCCGGCGAACTGAAGACCATCCTCGGCATCTCCGGCCTCAAGGCCGTACGCATTGTGAACCGTTACGACGTGGAGGGCATCAGCGAGGAGCTGTTCCGCCAGGCCACCCCCACCGTGTTCAGCGAGCCGCAGGTGGACAACGTCTGCGCCGATCTGCCTGATTTCGGCGAGGACAAGGTCTTCGCCACCGAGTTTCTGCCCGGTCAGTTCGATCAGCGCGCCGACTCGGCCAGCGAATGCATCCAGCTCATTTCTCAAGGCGAGCGTCCCACCGTCCGCTCCGCCAAGGTGTACGCCCTTGAAGGCGAGCTCACAGACGCGGACGTCGAGGCCATCAAGCATTACGTGATCAACCCTGTGGAAGCTCGCGAGGCCAGCCTTGACACCAAGGAAACCTTGAAAACCCAGGTGCCTACCCCCGGCAAGGTGGAGGTCATCGCTGGCTTTAACGAGATGGACGCGGCCGCCGGCCAGAAGTTCATCGATGATCGCGGCCTGGCCATGGATCTGGCCGATCTGGAATTCTGCCAGAAGTACTTCGCCGAAGAGGGCCGTGAGCCTACCATCACCGAGATCAAGGTGATCGACACCTACTGGTCCGATCACTGCCGCCACACCACGTTCGGCACCGAATTGGACGAGGTGAACATCGATGACGCCGTAGTCAAGGCCGCTTTCGACCGTTACCTTGAGATGCGCCATGAGCTGGGCCGCGATGCCAAGCCCGTGTGCCTGATGGATATGGGTACCATCGGTGCCAAGTGGCTCAAGAAGAACGGCATCCTCACGGGCCTCGACGAGTCCGAGGAGATCAACGCCTGCACCGTCAAGGTTAAGGTTGACGTGAATGGGCACGATGAGGATTGGCTGTTCCTGTTCAAGAACGAAACCCACAACCACCCCACTGAAATCGAACCGTTCGGTGGCGCGGCCACCTGCATCGGCGGCTGCATTCGCGACCCTCTGTCCGGCCGCTCCTACGTGTATCAGGCCATGCGCGTGACCGGCGCCGCAGATCCGACTGTACCGGTCTCCCAGACGTTGGAAGGCAAACTTCCGCAGCGCAAGCTGGTGACCACTGCCGCCGCCGGCTACAGCTCCTATGGCAACCAGATTGGTCTGGCCACCGGTCAGGTCACCGAGATCTATCACCCTGGCTACGTGGCCAAGCGTATGGAGGTCGGCGCCGTAGTCGCTGCGACCCCGGCCGATCACGTGCGCCGCGAGACCCCGGCTCCGGGCGACAAGATCATCCTGCTGGGTGGTCGTACCGGACGTGACGGCATCGGTGGCGCTACCGGCGCTTCCAAGGCGCACAATGTGGAGTCTCTGGAGCTCGATGGTGCCGAAGTGCAGAAGGGCAATGCTCCGGTGGAGCGCAAGCTGCAGCGTCTGTTCCGCCGCGGCGATGCCTGCCGTCTGATCAAGCGTTGCAACGATTTCGGCGCTGGTGGCGTGTCCGTGGCGGTCGGCGAGTTGGCTGATGGCCTGTATGTGAATTTGAACACCGTGCCGAAGAAGTACGAGGGTCTGGACGGCACCGAACTGGCCATCTCCGAATCTCAGGAGCGTATGGCCGTGGATGTAGCCGCCGAGGACGTGGACGAGTTCCTTGGTTACGCTCGCGAGGAGAATCTTGAAGCCACGGTGATCGCCACGGTGACCGAGGACCCGCGCATGGTGATGACCTGGAACGGCGACGAGATCGTGAACCTCTCCCGTGAATTCCTGGCCTCCAACGGTGCGTCCAAGCATCAGATCGTGCATGTCGAGGCTCAGCAGGCGTACGCCGTGCCGGCCGAATGGACCTCCGGCTCCCTGTCCGATCGCTTCCACGCTTTGGTGACCAACCTCAATGTGGCCTCCAACAAGGGTCTGTCCGAGCGTTTCGACTCCACCATTGGTGCCGGCACCGTACTTATGCCGTTCGGCGGCGTCAAGCAGCTCACTCCGAACGAGGCTATGGTGGCCAAGTTCCCGGTGTTCGGCGAAACCACCACCGCTTCCGCGATGGCGTGGGGCTTCAACCCGTACATCATGGAGAAAAACCAGTTCACCGGCGCTTACCTGTCTGTGGTCGAATCGCTGGCCAAACTGGTGGCCGCCGGCTTCGAGCATGAGAAGGCGTATCTGAGCTTCCAGGAGTACTTCGAGAAGCTGCGTGACGAGCCGGAACGCTGGGGCAAGCCGACCGCTGCCGTGCTCGGCGCTCTGATGGCTCAGGTTGATCTGGGCGCCGGTGCCATCGGTGGTAAGGATTCCATGTCCGGCTCCTTCGAGGATCTGGACGTGCCGCCGACCCTGATCTCCTTCGCTGTGGCCGTGGGCAACATGAAGCGCGCCACCTCCCCCGAGTTCAAGGGTGCCGGCCACCGCATCGTGCGCATCGCACCGCGTTATCTGGCCGACGGGCTTACTCCGGACAAGGATGCACTGCTCGAAGCCTTCTCGCTGGTTGAGGAACTCACCGACTTCCACACCGCCCTGGCCGTGTCCACTCCGGGTTACGGCGGCACCGCCGAAGCCCTGTTCAAGATGACCGTGGGCAACGGCATCGGCGTTGATCTCAATGACGGCATCGCTTTGGATGACCTATTCGCTCCGGCGTATGGCTCGTTCATCGTGGAACTGAAGGACAACGAGAAGATCCCAGCCGTCTCCAACTTGGTCGAGGTGGGCGAGATCGGCGTGACCACGGAAGCATACACCTTCCGCGCCGCCGGCGAGACCATTGACCTGGCCGAGCTGCAGAACGCTTGGGAAAGCGGCATCGAATCCGTATTCCCGTATCGTTCCAAGGGCGAGGAGCAAGGCAAGACCGTGGAAACGGTTGACTTCCACACCGAATATGCCGGCGTGGGCAAGACCGTGTACACAGGTACCGGCGTCGCCAAGCCGCGTGTGATCATCCCCGTGTTCCCGGGCAACAACTGCGAGTACGATTCCGCCGCCGCTTTCGAGCGTGCGGGTGCCGAAGCACACACGCTGGTGATCAACAACCTGACTCCGGCCGCCGTCGCCGAATCCACCGCCGCCTTGGTCGAGGAGATCAACAAGAGCCAGATCGTAATGATCCCGGGCGGCTTCTCCGGCGGTGACGAACCGGACGGCTCCGCCAAGTTCATCACCGCGTTCTTCCGCGCTCCGGCCGTCACCGAAGCCGTACGCGATCTGTTAAAGAACCGCGATGGTTTGATGCTCGGCATCTGCAACGGCTTCCAGGCGCTCATCAAGCTGGGTCTGGTACCATTCGGCGACATCGTGCCGATGACTGCCGAGTGTCCGACGCTGACGTTCAACACCATCGGCCGTCACCAGAGCCGCCTGGTGCGTACGCGTGTGGCCTCCGATCTGTCTCCGTGGCTGTCTCGCACCGAGGTCGGCGACGTGCACACGGTGGCGATCTCTCACGGCGAGGGCCGTTTCGTGGCCTCCGACGAGGTGCTGGCTCAGCTCAAGGCCAACGGTCAGATCGCCACGCAGTATGTGGATGAATCCGGCACGCCCGGCTTGGATCTCGCGGTGAACCCGAACGGCTCGCTGCTGGCCATCGAAGGCATCACCAGCCCGGACGGCCGTGTGTTCGGCAAGATGGGTCACTCGGAGCGTTCCGGCAACGGTCTGTACGCCAACGTGCCCGGCAACAAGTACCAGCCGATCTTCGAGGCCGGCGTGGAGTACTTCACCGCCTGACCGTTCGGTACAACCATTCGGCATATATCCTAGGTACCACGGTATCTGAGGACGCATAGGGAGGGGACTTTCAGGTCCCCTCCCTTGTTGTTTGGTGACTTTGTGCGTTGCCTTCGGGCTTGTTGATGCGCTGTCTGACGGGTCCCCATATCGGAGGCCTTCCATCAGCGAAGACAAGGAAAATACCGGCAAAGCATGTCTGAGAGTACATTAGGGCATCATGACTGAACTACATGCGAATCTCACGGTATTGGTTGGCGGGTTCGGAGCGGCACGCGGATCCTCTTGCCCCGGCATCGAAGCGGTATCCCTGAGGCCGGCGAACGGCGACAGCGCGACCGGCACCGACGCAACTGTTTCAATCGGCTCATCATCATCGTCCCTGGCATTGGTCAAAGACGGCGTGCTGGCTGACGTTCCTTCCCCTACTTGGATCGAACGCGACGGTGACCTGTTGTACGCCGTACTGGAGGATACGAATGAGGTGGCCGCGTTCCGCATCGAGCGCTCGCCCGCGCCGGTTCTGATCGAATTGTCCCGCGTGGCGGAGCCCGGCGCCAGCCCGACGCATGCGGTTGTCGCCACCGACGATCTGGGCGCGAAGCATCTCATCGTGGCCAATTATGCTGACGGGCATGTCTGTGTCCATCCCATCGCCGCCGACGGCTCCGTGTTGGACGCCACTCAGGTGTTGACCGGTGAGGGTCATGGCCCGTTGCCGGCGCAAGAAGGTCCACATGCGCACTGGATACTGCCGTTGCCGGATGGCCGTGTGCTGTCCACCGATCTGGGAGCGGATCGCATCTACGTGCATCGATGGAGCAACGGCGTTCTGGAGCGAGTCGGAGCGGTGGCATTGGAGCCTGGCACCGGCCCACGTGACATGCATCTGCTGCCGGTCGCAGGTGATGCGATGGCGCAATGGCGTGTGGCTGTAGTCGGCGAATGGAGCGACACGGTAACGATGCTGGGCCCGGATGCTGTCGGTACCGGTACCGGCGATCACAGCGAAGCCGATGGCATTGCAGTGCTACAGACCGTCGATCTCGGCGGAGATCCCCTCGATCAGGCTGCATCACTGGCATTGGTGCCGTGGTCCTCATTGCGCAATGACAAAACCGAAACCGAACCATCTATTTCCGGCATCGCATATGTCGGTCTACGTGGATCGGAACGCATCGTGGCACTACAGTGGGACGGTGAGCGTCTGTCCCGTCTGGCTCCGTTCGAAACTCCGGGATGGCAAGGCCGCGGTATCGACTGCGGTGGAAGCCGCCCGCGTCATATTCTGCCGGTCGGCAACCTACTGTTAGTGGCGAACGAGGTCTCCAACAATTTGACTGTATTCCGTCTCTCCGCTGATGGCTCGCCCATTCATGCCACTGACCTTTCATCCGGCTCCCCGACCGTCGTTGTACGCTTGTGAACGGATATACGCATGTCGAGCACGGGTTCGGACCGGTATGGGACAACGCATCGAGACTCCTGATTCTTGGATCCATGCCGAGTCCGAAATCCCGTGAGGCATCATTCTATTACATGCATCCACGCAACCGGTTCTGGCCCGTGATGGAAGCGGTGTTCGCCGATGATGCAGATGATGTCACCGGCGATACAGCAGATTCCCGCCGCGCTTTCGCCTTGCGTCATCACTTCGCACTGTGGGATGTGATCGCCTCGTGCGATATCACGGGAGCAGCCGATTCCAGCATCCGCAACGTCGTGCCAAACGATCTGGTACCAATCCTGCACACGGCTCCGATTACCCATATTTTCACGACAGGTGCGAAATCAGCACAGCTGTATCGCACGCTCATCAAACCTCGTCTGGCCGGAGAGGGCATCTCCATTCCAATGACGCCGTTGCCGTCCACAAGTCCGGCAAATGCCTCGATGCATCTCTCCGATCTTGTGGCAAGATACAGCAACGCCATGCGAAACGTTTTGTCAAGCCAAGACTGACGCGGTTTTTCTGGTGATCAGTTCCCCGATGATGCGAGACAAAGGCACGAAATACAGGAAAACCGCAGCGAGCAGACTCGATGTCGGCGCGTTGATGGTGGCCAACGGTACGGCACCGGCGATGGCCCAAGGTACCAGCGGCGCAATGACCACAGCGGAATCCTCGATAGCGAGTGCCAAGTGCGTGCGCTCATCGGCATCGGTCAAGTCATCATCTCCGGCACTTACCGCAGCATTCCCATCAATCTGCCCTGCACCGGCGTCCCCGCGGCCTCCCTCACCATAAGCGACGTCACGTCGATGCAATCCCGTGCAAAGCTGATGCGTCAGCATGATGGCCAAGGTCTGGTTGCATGCGAGCATCGCGGCACCAACCGCCGTAACGACGGTGGCCGTGACGGCCCCGACGTGTCCGGCCAATGCCGATATCGCATGTTGCAGACGGTCAAGCATGTGTGTCTGCGCGAAAATCCCGGAGTAGGCGGCTGAAATACATACGATCGCCATTACGGTGAGCATGGACACCATTCCTCCGCCATCGAGCAGCCGAGCAATCTGAGGATCGCTCGCGTGATACCCGAACACCAGCAAGTCCACAAGATCCATAAGTCCCATGCCTTGCACTCCGATGCAGATTGCCGTCGAGACGGCGATGCTGGCGATCATGATCAACCGTACATCCACCCGCATCAGTGCCAGTACTATGACGACAACCGCCGGCAGCACCGTCAACCAGTGGAGATGAAAGCTCGCGGAGAAGAGCATGGTGATATCCGGTACGCCATATGATGCCGATCGTTCGGTTGCGACCGCCAAATGCGACGCGTCGGATTGCGAACCGCGACGGGCACCCACTACGGCTGCCGCCCCATATACGAGGCAGCTCAGCACGAACGGTATGGCACCGGTACGCACCATGCGTCCAAGATTATCGAACAGATTGGTGCGTGTAAGCTGTGAGACGAGCAGTGCGCTGGTGGACACCGGCGAGCAGCGATCCCCCACGTAGACACCAGCCAGAATCGAGCCGCCCAGCATCACCGGGCTTGCCCCCATGGTCAGGCCGAACGACATGCAAACCGTGCCCATTGTGGCCGCACTGGCAAAAGAGGATCCGGTCAGCACAGACATGGCTGAGCAGAGCAGGAAGCTCAGCGGAAGCACCGTCACGGGATGAATAACCGCGATCGCGTGAGTCACGATGTATGCGATTGTGCCGCTGGCTCGCCACAATGAGGTCAGCAGGCCGATCAACAC
Source organism: Bifidobacterium olomucense (assembly GCF_012932375.1). Lineage (GTDB taxonomy): Bacteria > Actinomycetota > Actinomycetes > Actinomycetales > Bifidobacteriaceae > Bifidobacterium > Bifidobacterium olomucense. Next base: position 100,617 of record NZ_JAAIIG010000007.1, read on the forward strand.
GAATGTGACCAGCACCGTGGACGTGGCGCGTATGCTGCTTGCCGCATGAACGGCTATGCTCCGCAACGATACTTTCCGAATCAGACCGTAGCCCGAAAAGAGCAGTACGCCAATGAGCAACGCGGGGATGATCGGCCATCCGAAGCCCACGCTGACGAACAGCGCCGCGCAGAATGCCAGCATGGTCAGTGTCTCCGCCATAGGTCTTTCCCCATTCCCCTTCCGATGCAGCACGTTCCGCGGTGTGCATGTCTCACGATCCGCAGCAGTCGCCCGCAGCAGTCGTATGCACACCAAAGATAACAAGCGCCGGTCTGTTGCGTCGATTCCATGCTCACGGTGAGCATATATATCCCGTATTCCTTCTCTTTTTTCCTCCTCTATGCGTCGAATCGCCAGAAGCGACACGCGGGGCAGCAGCACGAGAGTTTGCGTTCAAGTGTGGTTGAACTGTTTCAATATCGATTGTTAGCGCTCACGGAGACTCCGTGATATTATCGATAAATAATCGATAGGCAATTGATGTGTGAGGCGACGGCATCCGGCTCCTCACACCACGCGCAACGAACGAAGGAGCAGACAATGAAGTATCGCAGCGTGGGCAAGTCGGGATTGAAGATCAGCGAAATCGCGCTGGGCAGCTGGGTCACCGACCTCAAAGGCACGGCGGCCGAGGATGTGGCACATGAGACCGTGAAGCTGGCATATGACAACGGCGTCAACTTCTTCGATTGCGCGGACGCCTACTCGGGCGGCGCAGCGGAACGCTTCCTCGGTGAGGTGCTCAAGGACTACCCCCGCAAGGAGCTGGTTATTTCCAGCAAGGTGTTCTTCCCCACCGGCGACGGTGTGAACGACCGTGGTCTGTCTCGCAAGCACATTTTCGAAAGCATCGATCAGACGCTGAAGAACATGCAGCTTGACTACCTCGACATGTATTTCTGCCATCGCTTCGATGAAACCACCGATCTGACCGAAACCTTGCGCGCCATGAGTGATCTCGTGGCACAGGGCAAGGTGCTGTATTATGGCGTTTCCGAGGAGTGGGGTTCAGCTCGCCTTGAAGAGGCCCAGCGCATCATCGACCGCTACAATCTCTACCCGATCACCGTGGTGCAGCCGCAGTACAACCTGCAGGACCGCTACATCGAGCACGAGATCATGGGCACATGCCGCAAGCTCGGCATCGGCATCACCACGTTCTCCCCATTGGCCCAAGGATTGTTGACCGGCAAGTACCGCAAGGGCCAGCCGCTGCCTGCCGGTTCACGCGCCACATGGCAGTCCGATCATCAAATCAACGATCTCCTGACCGACGAGAACCTCGACAAGGTCGAGCAGCTACGCAAGGTGGCCGATGAGCTTGGCACCAACCTGCCGGTGCTCTCGATGGCTTGGATTCTGCAGCATCCGGAAATCAGCTGCGTGATCGCCGGCGCCAGCAAACCCAGCCAGCTGGAGAACAACCTCAAGGCTTCCGGCTTCGAGATTCCGGCCGACGCGATGGATGAAATCGACAAGATCACCGGATTCCACCGCTTCGAACGTCACGTGGGCTGATGTTCATGCACCGAAGTCGTCGTCGCCTTGGGACTCGGCCTTGGCGATGGCGGCTTCGGCCTCTTCGGCGGTTTGCGCAATCACTCGCTCATAGCCGGCGAGAGCCGCAAACGGCATGAATTGCGCGGCACGTTTATGCCGAGACATGTGGGGGTGCTTGCGTGATTGATGATGCGGCAGAGCGATGATGTCATCGTATTTGTGAGTCTCCTGCAAAGTCACGCCCGATGCCCTCCTATCTGATTGTTCCGCTCAAGACCGGTAGCGCCATCTTCCATATTCATCGCTTTGACCACCGAGTTCTTGCCGAACCGCTGTTTGATATCCAACAACGTACGTTCGATGGCTTCCTCGGAGACTTTCGACGAACCAGCATCGTCCACCGGATCCCCGTACGCGTCGTAATCACGCATTGCGGCTGCCTGCACCTTCCCTCCGCTCGGCTCATATGATTCCGATTGGCCGAACAGATCAAGCTGTTCGTACCGCTTACCAGCCGCAAGTTCTGCCGGCGTGGCTATGTCATCGGCTATCACGGTCAAGCGCCGCACCAAGAGTAAAGGATCTACAATGCGCTCGAACAGCGACGCCATAGCCTTACGAATGCGTTCAGCGGATGCCGTATAGTTCCCCAATCCGATAGCCCCCACTGCCGGCTTGGGCACTTTACGACCATAATGATCGTAAACTATCGGCCCCTTGTATTCTTCCGCCGCACGCTCGGCCAGCTTTCTGATCGCCTCTTCCTCGCAATCATCGAGCTTGCCGGGATCAAGGCTGCCGCCGTCATATCCCACGGCAAGCATCAGCCGATTCGTCCTGACACCTTTACCGACCAGATCAAGGGCAAGCGCATCCGCCATCTCCTTGGTGATAAGCCGTGCGGTATGCCATGTGGCCGGGCCGGTGAGCACTTGGCCGATGCTGGCGCTGTGCGCATCCGGTTCATAGCCCTGAATGTCCGCGATAGTGCATGGCTCCCAACCCCAAGCATGGTCGATCAGCAGTTCGGCATTCACTCCGAACATGCGATACAGCAGATCCTCGTTGTAATAATCGGAGGCCCGCCCCACCGAACATCTGGCGATGTCTCCCATAGTCAGCAGACCGGCCCGTTCCAGCTTGCGGGCATACCCACGCCCCACACGCCAGAAATCGGTGAGCGGCCTGTGGTTCCACAGCAGCCGCCGGTAGGACATCTCGTCCAGCTCCGCCACGCGTACCCCATCCGCATCGGCGGGCATATGTTTGGCCACGATATCCATAGCGACCTTGGCCAGATACATGTTTGTGCCGATACCCGCGGTGGCGGTGATGCCGGTCTCGTCGAGAATGTCGCGCACGATGGCACGAGCCATTTCATGCGGCGTCATGTTCAACGACATAAGATACGGCGTGGCGTCGATGAACACCTCGTCGATCGAATAGACATGAATATGCTCAGGAGCCGCATATTTCAAATAGATGCCGTATATTCGCCCACTGACCTGCAAATAGTGCGCCATCCGAGGGGGCGCGATCACCATAGTCGCCTTCAGCCCCGGATGCACAGATAATTCGCGAGCGCGATACGACTCCCCCACAAACCGCCCGCCCGGCGCGCGAACCGCACGCATCATATTGACTTGGGCCAACCGTTGCCTAGCCTCGAACAAACGCGGACGACCGGGAATGCCATAAGCCTTGAGTGAGGGAGAAACGGCCAGACAGATGGTTTTATCGGTACGTGTTTCATCCGCCACCACCAAGTGCGTGGTCAACGGGTCAAATCCACGGGACACACACTCCACCGAAGCGTAGAAGGATTTCAGATCAATGGCCAGATAGACCCGAGATCGGCTTCGCCCCTCCCCCATCGATCCCACCTGCCCTTCTCATGCCTCATTCGCGCATCATTTGTTCGATCCTTGCAATACAGCATACCAGAAAACTCGAACATTTGTTCGACACGCCGACTGATGTGATGCGCAATCGCTTTCTATAATGGATATGTGTCAACGGCTGACACATGGGGGAAAGGGGTGATCAATGTCGATTCATCAACAACCATCAGGTTACGCATGTCATGGTTCAGGCAACGACCGACATCACGGCACCATCGCATCGAATATGACACACGTCAGCGCGCGACAAGCATACGCGCTTATGACCGTCCTATTCGTCGCCGTATTCAGCATGCTTCCATCCGTCTGTTTCGCACCCACCGTTTGGGCGTCAGAGGACGCCAACGCACAATCGCAGGAAATCGATTTGCCCGACGCCATGACGCCGGACGATATGAACAAGTTGTACGACAACGGCAATCAATCCGTCGCGCTCATGTCCCCCTCCATTTACGCTTCGGATGACAGCAGGTACTTGTATTACCTGTCCCGCTCCAAGCAAGGCGTGATGAATGTTTTCGACACCAAAGACGGCAAACAAATCGATGCCCTGAAAATCTACGATGGCGAGCCAGACGGGTTCAACATGAAAATCTCGCCTTCCGACGCATCGCAATTGGCCATATTCGCCGAAACCGGCAACGACGCGCACAGCACCATCCAATACACTTCGGTCGATCTCAACCAGCACAAGGCGACCCGATATGCCAACATCGACGGCACCGGCAACGAATTGGCTGTAGGCGCATCCTCCGACGGGGCAACGCTATACATCGCGCAATCCGGCGACCAAGATGACGATTGGTCACTCGACATCATAGATGCCACAAGCGGTAAAACAACTTCCAGTATCGACTTCTCCAACTCACTGCCCATGGGAATCGTGGCGGTGCTGGACAACGGGAAACGCATACTGACATACGACGCCGACGGATACGATGTCTTCGACATCGACACCGGAGATATCCTGCATCACATCGACAATCCCGGACAAAACGCGTACTTCCTTCCGTTGACCACCGCCATCAGCCCCAACGGCAAGACGTTCTATGTCTCGACGTATGAATCAGATGGCGGCAGCGTCCGGGCATACGACATCAGCAACGGCACGGAGATACAGCGCTACCCGGCGATAGTCACCTCCAATACGGCTCTCCGGGTCACACCAGATGGAAAATCCCTGATTCTGCCGATTACCGGCAAGAAAAACTTTTCAGGGCCCATTGACTCTGTACAGCTGCTTGACCTCAAGTCTGGCGACATGAATCCGATGCTGACCGATCCTCCGGAGGAATCGGCTGGCGCATCATTGCAATCCGTGGGCATAGTTGCAGATGCCGACTGCACACATCTGCTCCTGCGCGTAGGACAGACCGTCACCATGTGGCCGACTGGACTGAAGAGCGCTTCCAAGAACACCTCCGCGGAATCGAAGGCCAACCCCTCACCGCAAGTCCCGTGGATTCCCATCATCGCCGCCGGTGCAGTGGGCGTACTGGCTATTGCCATCATCGTGGCATTGGTCATACGCAAACACCAGCACCACCCGTCTCCAGTTCCGGCGACAGCTCCCGTTGCAGCGATGCCAGCAAGGTCGCTCCCCACGCCTGTCGCAATGGCACCAGCACCACAACCGCAAATACCAATGCCCACACCGGCGTCGAGCACGATTCCTTCAGTACCGCTTCCGAGCTATGGCAACGATACGCAACAATCCGAGTTCGCAGCACCGACATCCCAGCAATCCAATGCCTCACAGTCTAAGTACTGCACGCAATGCGGCAATCCTGTGGCGCCCGGCACCCGATTCTGCAGCAACTGCGGCGCGCCCACGGCATCATGAACGGGGCACGACGACCGATAAATTCGGCGTCTCCTGACGATACCGTTCGTCCCATAGACACCGGGCAGCCAGAAACTCCTCCCAGTCACCACCGCTTTCAGGTCCGCCCATCCACCGTCATTGCCATTGGAGCATTGGCAGGGATGGGGCTGCTCGCAGACATACTCAACGCCGGGAAAGTCATGCCGCCGCCGGCAAGCTGGCCTATACGATTCGCCACTTATGTATGTACACTCTCAGTGTTGTACGCAATCGGGCGCAGAGGCATGGATTGGTTACGCGCGTCAGATGCACACGAGAGTGAATCGATATGGCCTTGGGTGGCACCTCCATCCGGCGATCCTACCCAGCATCCGAATGCGCATCCACGGGATCAGCGGCATCCTGTTCGCCAAATATCGGCTACATTTGCATTGATATCGCTATGCTGGCTGCCATATGCCATACTGCTGTATCCGGGAGTCATCTGGTACGACACCGAACAGCAACTGCTGCAATGGGGCGGATTGCCGAACGTCTATACAGATGGCCAGCTCAACGATCATCATCCGATATTCGACACCATGCTATACGGCCTGTTCATGGATGCCGGACGCGCGTTGGGATCGGCGGATGCAGGTATTTTCGTATTCTCCCTGCTGCAGATGCTGTTCACCGCTGGCGTCGTGGCTGTATTCCTGTACAGTCTGGGCATGCTGGGCGCGTCCAGACGAGCGCAACGTTTCGTCGGAGTGCTGCTCTGCGCATTTCCACCAGTGCCGATATGGGCCTGCGCTGTGGCGAAGGATTCCACGAATCTGCCGTTTCTTCTGACATTCATCCTGCTGCTCTTCATCGGTCCGGTCACCATCAGCAATGGCATCCCCCAGCGTAGGCTGTCTGTCCTGCACCCCAAAGCATGGACAGCAGCATTGACGTGCTGCGCATGCTTCATCACGCTGACCAAGAAGACCGGAGCAATCTTCATCATATTCGTCACCATCATGTATCTCGCGCGGTGGATACGGCACGAGATACACATGAGGCGACCCATACGCGCGCAACGACAATGCCATATCGCACATGTACAGCAACAATGCTCCGAGCAGAAACGGAGCGGCGCAGCAACACATATTTCCGGTGAGCGAACCATCATATCGGCGTTGATATGCGCAGCAGTATGCTCGTTATCACTCATCTGCCTCATCATGCCGCTGATAGTGCTGCCGCTATTTCATATCATGCCAGGCGGCAAACAAGAATTACTCGGACAGGCATTCCAACAGGCCGCGTTGACGCTCAGCAAACACGCAGAGAGCATGAGCGACGCCGATCGACAGGCCTTTACCGATATGCTCGGCCATGACGCAACCGCCCGATACGCATATTGGACCGTGGACAGTGTTAAGGGAGACACGTGGAGCCCGCAGCAGGAACAGGCCCTGCCCGCGTTCCTCAAGGCATGGGTCAGCGAAGGCATACGCCACCCGATAACCTATATGCAATCGTATCTGGCTGTGGAGCAGGGATGGTTCGCCTTCCCGCACAGTTCAGACAGTGATCACAACGCCTATCTGACTCCGACACCGACACATATGGTGACGCGTCATTTCGATGGTGCCGGCCAGCTGGGGTTAACATTCAACGACGGACGCATCGCTGGCGTGATGGAGGACACCATCTCCTGGTTCCAGGAATCGCCAATCGGTATGCTGACATCGTCCAAGGCACTGTGGTCCACATGGGCGTTGATCTTTCTTATAGAAGAAAGCCGCCGACATCGTACGGCCATGAAAACCCTCATTCCTCTTATCGCGTGGAACGCGATCCTCTGGCTTTCCCCGGTAACCACCACGGATGAAACCATGCGTTATCTGATGCCTGTCTTCTTCCTAGTCCCCTTGACCGTCGCCATGCTCACCACGCGGGAAGCATCTACGGCATGACCGGGCGCTCGATGTAGCCGCCGATTGGTAGGGTGAACAAGTAGTGAACTCCATGTTTGACCACGTTTGAAAAGGAGCTTTGGCTTGTCGGCTGAACTCGAAGACATTCATGAGGAATGTGGCATCTTCGGCGTATGGGGTCATCCCGACGCCTCTCGACTCACCTATTTCGGTCTGCACGCGCTGCAGCATCGCGGTCAGGAAGGCGCCGGCATTGTCTCCAATGACCATGGTCACCTTATCGGACACCGCGGCTTGGGCCTCTTGACCCAGGTGTTCGGCGACGAGCGTGAAATCGAACGATTGAAAGGCGATCGCGCCATCGGCCACGTGCGCTACGCCACTGCGGGCTCCGGTACCACAGACAATATCCAACCGTTCATCTTCCGCTTCCATGACGGCGACGTGGCCCTGTGCCACAACGGCAATCTGACCAATTGCCCGTCGTTGCGCCGCAAGCTGGAGGACGAGGGAGCGATCTTCCATTCCAACTCGGATACCGAAGTGCTCATGCACTTGATCCGCCGCTCCCTGCAACGTACCTTCATGGACAAGCTCAAGGAAGCGCTCAACACGGTTCATGGCGGCTTCGCTTACCTGCTCATGACCGAAGACGCGATGATCGGCGCACTTGATCCAAACGGTTTCCGCCCGCTGTCTCTGGGCAAGATGAAGAACGGCGCGTACGTACTGGCCTCCGAAACCTGCGCGCTGGATGTGGTCGGAGCCGAACTGGTGCGCAACATTCGTCCGGGCGAGATCGTGGTCATCAACGAACACGGCTACAAGATCGTGCAGTACACCCACAACACCCAACTGGCCATCTGCTCGATGGAGTACATCTACTTCGCCCGTCCTGATTCGGATATCTACGGCGTCAACGTGCACTCCGCCCGCAAACGTATGGGCGCACGTCTCGCCGCCGAGTCTCCGGTCGAGGCGGATATGGTCATCGGCGTGCCGAACTCTTCCCTATCCGCCGCATCGGGCTATGCAGAAGCTGCGGGTCTGCCCAACGAAATGGGTCTGATCAAGAACCAGTATGTGGCTCGTACCTTCATCCAGCCCACACAGGAACTGCGCGAACAGGGTGTGCGCATGAAGCTCTCCGCCGTGCGCAGCGTGGTCAAGGGCAAGCGCGTTATTGTCATCGACGATTCCATCGTGCGCGGCACCACGTCCAAGCGCATCGTACAGCTGCTCAAGGAGGCGGGCGCGGCCGAGGTGCATATGCGCATCAGCTCCCCGCCGCTGAAATACCCTTGCTTCTACGGCATCGACATCTCCACCACCAAGGAGCTTATCGCTGCCAAAATGAGCGTAGAGGAGATTCGCGAGTTCATCGGTGCCGATTCGTTGGCCTATCTTTCGCTCGACGGCCTCGTCGAGTCCATCGGCCTGAATGCGGATGCGCCATACGGAGGCCTGTGCGTCGCCTACTTCAATGGCGATTACCCCACCGCATTGGACGATTACGAAGCCGACTTCCTGAAGTCCCTCACGCCTGAGGATCGCGTTCGTCTGCCTGAATTCGCGCTTTACAAGAGCAAGTACATCGGCAACGAATACACGGTGCAGCCCGACGGCGACTGATCATATCGCCGTTTTCCGTTATCCAACCAATACGTTACCTAACTACAGCAAGAGCAGCAAGAAAGGCCCACAATGCCCAAAGCATATGAAAACGCCGGCGTAAGCGTCGAAGCCGGATACGAAGTCGTCAGGCGCATCAAGTCGCACGTGGCCCGCACGAACCGTCCCGGTGTGGTCGGCGGCATCGGCGGATTCGGCGGCCTGTTCGACCTGGCCTCCCTCGGATACAAGGAGCCGGTGCTGATCTCCGGTACCGATGGCGTGGGCACCAAGCTCATGGTGGCCAAGATGATGAACAAGCATGACACCATCGGCATCGACTGCGTGGCCATGTGCGTCAACGACATCGCCGCCCAGGGTGCCGAACCGCTGTTCTTCCTCGACTACATCGCTTGCGGCAAGAACGATCCCGCTCTGCTGGAACAGGTTGTGGCCGGCGTAGCGGACGGTTGCGTGCAGGCGGGTTCCGCTCTGGTGGGCGGCGAAACCGCTGAAATGCCGGGCATGTACGACGAGGATGAGTACGATCTGGCTGGCTTCTCCGTAGGCGTGGCCGAGAAATCCGCCATCGTGGATGGGTCCGGCATCACCGAAGGCGATGTGCTCATCGGTCTGCCGTCTACCGGCATTCACTCCAACGGTTTCTCCTTGGTGCGCAAAGCTTTGTTCGAACAGGCCGGCTACACCGTGGACACCGTGTTGGACGAACTGGACGGCAAGACCCTCGGCGAGGTGATTCTCACTCCCACCAAGATCTATGTCAAGGCCCTCTCCCCGCTGTTCAAGGCCGGCGTCGTCAAGGGCGTTGCCCACATCACCGGCGGCGGCTTCATCGAGAACATTCCGCGTATGATCCCGGACGGCCTGGCCGCCGAAATCGAACTTGGCACCTGGCCTGTGCTGCCGATCTTCAACGTGTTGGAAAAGGCCGGCGAGATCGATCACAAGGAGATGTACAACATCTTCAACATGGGCATCGGTATGGTGCTTGCCGTATCCGCTGACCGCGCGGATGAAACCCTTGATCTGCTCAAGTCCAACGGCGAGACCGGCTACATCATCGGTCGCATCGCCCCGGATACGGACGGCACCCAGATCGTACTGAAGTAAAACGTTCATTCCGGTTGCTGTTGCTGCGCCATATGCCAAAACAACCACAACAACAGTAACCGATAATGTGAAAGGACTTTGAAAATGGGACAGAAGGTTCTGGTTATCGGTTCGGGCGCACGCGAGCACACCATCGCCTACACCCTGCTCAAGGGCACCAGTGTAGATGAAGTGACCGTAGCCCCCGGCAATCCCGGCATGCTCAAGGACGGTATCCAAACCACAGCTCTGAGCGAATCGAACCATGCCGCGCTCATCGACTTCGTGAAGGACAATGGATATGACTGGGTGTTCGTAGGCCCGGAGGTCCCGCTTATCGAAGGTCTGGTGGACGATTTCGCCGCAGCCGGCATCAAAGCGTTCGGTCCGAACAAGGCCGCGGCTCAGATCGAAGGTTCCAAAGACTTCGCCAAGCAGCTCATGGAACGTCACGGCATCCCCACCGCCAAGTACCAGACGTTCTCCGATCTGGAAAGCGCTCAGCATTATGTGCATGAGCACGGTGCCCCGATCGTGATCAAGGCCGATGGTCTGGCCGCCGGCAAGGGCGTGACCGTGGCCATGGACGATCACACCGCCCAGCGTGCGCTGGAGGACATTTTCATCGATCACCGCTTCGGCTCCGCCGGTGCCAAGGTCGTTATCGAAGACTTCCTGGAAGGTCAGGAATTCTCCCTCATGAGCTTTGTGAACGGCACCGAGTTCTGGCCGATGCCGATTTCCCAGGATCACAAGCGTGCTCATGACGGCGACGAAGGCCCGAACACCGGCGGCATGGGCGCTTACAGCCCGGTTCCGCAGATTCCGCAATCCGTAGTGGACGAAGCCATCGAAACCATCGTTCGTCCCACCGTGGAAGGCATGGCCGCAGAAGGTACGCCGTTCACCGGCATTCTGTACGCAGGGCTTATCGCCACTGCTGACGGCCCGAAGGTTATCGAGTTCAATGCTCGCTTCGGTGACCCGGAGACCGAAGTCGTGTTGCCGAAGCTCACCTCTGATCTGGGCGAAGGTATCAGCGCAATCCTTGACAATAGCACGCCGCGATTCACTTGGGATGAGGACAACGCCACACTCGGCGTGGTGCTCGCTTCCAATGGCTATCCGGAGCATGTGATCAAGGGAGCCCGTGTACCGGAAATCGAGGTGGATGAGGATTCTCACGTCTACTACGCTGGCGTGGTATCTGACGGTAAGGGCGGTCTGGTTGCCAACTCCGGCCGCGTGCTGCTGGTGGAGACCTCAGCTCCGGACATCAAGGCAGCACAGGAAAAGGTCTACGCGATTATCGACAAGCTTGAGACACGCGGACTGTTCTACCGCCACGACATCGGCTTCAAAGCGCTGAACTGATTGAGGTGGCGTATCTGCGGCGTTGCTGTCTCGTCGACGTACCTTCGTACGCCTTCCTCGACGCGCCTTGCATTTACGCCACCTCAATCAGTTCAGCAAGCTGAATGCGTGATGATGCGTGCGTTAGCGGCGTTGCTCCTCGGTCGAGGTACCTTCCGTACCGCTTCCTTCGGTGCACCTTGCTACCGCACGCATCATCACGCATTCAGCAGACGCGATAAGTTGAAATACGAGAGAAGCTCCCATTGAGGGAGCTTCTCTCGTTTTGATTGGCGTACAGATATCGGCTTGGACTCCCCGATCCGAGGAGATCCCAATCGTATTCAACGCAATTTGGTGATGAGATCGAGAAGACGTTGCTTGGCCTCCGTGAAGGGCGGATAGACCGCTCGCAACGTATCCGGGAACTGAGGCTTGACTACCACCGTCTTAATGTGACTGAACGTGTCAAATCCGGCTTTGCCATGGTAGGCACCCATACCGGAGGCTCCTACTCCCCCGAACGGCAGCCTACTGGACAACAGATGCCCCAGCGGCAAATTGAATCCCAACGCACCGGAACTGGTACGCCGTTCGAAGGCGAGTCTTACCGCATGGTCGCGGGAGAATACGTATGCAGCCAACGGCTTCGGCCGGGCATTTATGAATCGAACGGCCGCATCGGCATCCTTCACCACCAGAATCGGCAAAATCGGACCGAAAATCTCCTCCTGCATCACTGCCGCATCCGGCCGAGTGCCGTACAGTACGGTCGGCGCACAATAACGCGCTTCACGATCCACCTTGCCGCCGCAGATTATACGGCCGGCCGGATCACTCACGCCTGGCACCGGCACAATGTCACTCGTCGATTCCGAATCATCAGTGTCAATGCCACGTCCATGCCGATTGGCAACGACTCCCGCATTGATACGTCTGCCCATCATATCCATGGCCGCGCCGACCGCGGATGCGGCCACCACCAACGGCGAACTTGGCGTCTCGGAAGGCACGGTCCCGGCCGGCAATAATCCGATGAGCCGTTCCATATGACGGTTGTTGACAATGCGACCATAATCGTGCGAGTCTTGCGGATTCTCTCCAAAGAATTCAGTGACAGCCACAGCGATACGTTTCGCGAGCTTCTCAGCCACGTCCGGCGTCGCAAGTACATAATCCGGTGCCACACAGGTCTGCCCGGCATTGGTGAATTTACCCCAGACAATGCGCCGTGCAGCAACATTGATGTCCGCTGTACGGTCCACGAAACAAGGTGATTTGCCGCCAAGTTCCAATGTGACTGGCGTCAAATGCTCAGCCGCGGCCTTCATCACGATTTTTCCGACCCGCTCGCCGCCGGTATAGAAAATATGATCGAACGGTTGCTTCAGCAATTCACCGGTCTCTTTCGCACCGCCTTCGATCACACGCACCGCTTCCGGGTCGAGATACTGCGGCACCAATTCGGCAATAAGTCGTGATGTGTTCGACACCAGCTCAGAAGGTTTCAAGCATACGGCATTACCGGCGGCAATCGCATCGGCCAATGGTGCCAATGCAAGCAGTACAGGGTAATTCCATGGCGCTATGACAAGCACCACACCTTTCGGCTCAGCCACAGTCCAACCGGCAGCAGGCTGCAATGCCGCCGGTATCGGCTTTGGACGCCTGGCAGCCCATCTGTCCAACCGGTTGCGCACAAACCTTGCCTCATCCGCTACCAGATTCAGCTCCATCAGTACGGTTTCTGCCGCCGGCTTGTCTAAATCGACCGTCAGCGCCGCAACAAAATCCTCCTGATGTTCCACAACCATCCGTCGCAACGCATCCAATTGAGTCCGTCGCCAAGTCAGGGGCCGCGTACGACCGGATTCATAAGCGTCGCGCAATCGGGCAAACGTCGCATCGATCATGGCAAGTCCTTCCCACCCGGCCGTTCTCGGATACCGACCTGCCACCTATCGTACCGTCACTTCCACTGATCAGGCCGTTGTTCACTGACGCCAGATCGGCATATGACTGCTCGCCACTGCCTACAAACCGAAATCCTCACGGATTTCCGTCGCGGCACAGCCGCTCCCCTCACCTACGGACAGTCCACCGGACTGTCCACTTCACGGCTCGGCAGGTTGTTTGCTTTACGGCAACGCTACAGCAATTTCGGACGGGCTACGCCCGCACCCCGCTGACTCGCCTGACGGCTCGCCACGTTGCCTAAAAACCGAAATCCTCACGGATTTCCGTCGCGGCACAGCCGCTCCCCTCACCTACGGACAGTCCACCGGACTGTCCGCTTCACGGCTCGGCAGGTTGTTTGCTTTACGGCAACGTCATGAAATCGGTGGTTTTGAGGTAGTTTTTGCCGGTGGTGATGTCGTATTGAATGAGCTTGTAGTCGGCCAGCAGCTGCTTGGTCTCCTCATCGAAGTCGGTCTCGCTCATCGGATTGCCCTCGGCATCCAGATAGATGGACTGTCCTTCGGGGATACGGTCCCAACCTTGGATCTTGTTGACCACCGGTGGTTCCATCGCGGAAATTTTCGTATGCATCTCGGTCAGGAAGGCCAAATATGGCGAAACCTTGGCATTCATATGTTCGGCGGCTTGCGCCACAAAGAAATTCGGCGAGGAATAGTCGGCATTCTCGATTGAAGTGCCCTGAGACTTGGAGGCTTTGTTCGACCAGATGAAGTAGTCGGTCAGGTGCAGGGCCAACGAGTTGTTCTCATCCTGGCTGGCCGAAGAGTAGATGCCCGGCAGATGATCGCCGTAGAATACTACCGTAACCGGCTTATCCAGCTGATCAAGTTCATCAAGGAATTCCTGCGTGGCCTGATCGGTGAGTTCCACACCCTTCTGATAGGTCTCGATCGACTCCTTCTCATCCTCCTCCAGCGGAGTGCCGGTGGTGGATTGAGCAGTGTAATCGTTATGTTCATACCATTCGTGGTACGGCATGTGATTCTGCATCGTTATGATCTGAATGAACTTGCTGGCAGAACCGTCCTTGATGCCTTCAAGCGCGGAATCATAGGTGGACTTATCGGAGACGTAAGGCGACTCGTCGATCTTATCCTGATACTTGATTATATCGGGGCCGGTGAGCGTATAGAAATGCGAGAAGCCGAACTTCTTATAGTTCGTGGCACGTGAGTACATACTGGACTCGTACGGATGATAGCCCAATGAGTTGGCTGGCGCACCCCATAGCTGGTTCACGGTGGGGGTCCAATGTTCGGACGGCACGAGCTGCTGATATGGACTGGTCAATGAAGAGTCGAAATTGGCCATTGACAAACCGGTCAACCCCATATATTCGAGGTTGGCGGTGCCACCGCCGTATCCGGAAGAAAGCATAAGACCGGAGGTGGTGCTCTCCTTGATCTTGCGGATATTGGGCATCGAATCCTTGTTGACCTTGAGTCCGGGGACGCGGGAAGGATCGGAGAACGACTCCGACAACACGTACACCACGGTCGAGTCATTGAGATCGTTGGCTCTGGTGGCGTTAATCTTTTCAGCCGCCTTCTTATAGCGCGCAGCCACCTCTTTCATAGTTTCTTCGGAATAATCCGCCGGCTTGTCCATGACTTTCGGATTGAGCTGACGCGTGAACGACACGAGAGGGCCATTACGCTGGGCATCGTACACCGAATCCCACACGGAAGGCTTGTCTCCCATGACGGAGGAGAGCTTGTTGGCCCATGAATCGGTGACGCCTACCTGTAAGCAGTACAACGAGAAGCCGAGTACCGGCAGCAATATCAGAATCAGTCGCGTGGATATGTTCAATCCGACGTTCGCCGTACGAATCATACGGCCTTTACGTCCATCGAAATAACGCAATACCAGTACCAACGCCAGAACAACAGCAAATGCACCTAGCGCAACAAGAATGGCCACATGGGCACCAGCGGGAATGAAGGTGAGCATATTGCCAGTATTCGAGCCGAGGAATCCGAGATCCGCAGGCAGAATGGCCTCGTAACGAATTTCTATCTTGAAGTGTTCGATAGTGGCCACGAAAATTCCGGCACCCATGATGATCGCACTGGCAGTCCAGAACCGGTTGCACAGCATCAATACCGCCAAATACAGCAATCCGATCAACAGGACGTTAAGCAAGATCACACAATTGCCGTTAGTCCATAGTTTGGTGATGAAGTCGAAACCGGTACCTCCCGGATTAGAGAGCTGCACACGATCGGCACTGGCGGAAACACCTACCTCCAGCGTAAGCACGGTGATGATGTCGAATACGACAAACAGCACGCCATATAGCCAGCCCGGGAAAGGCTTATGCGGGTGCTTCGGAGTGACCTCATCCGCTTCGGCACGGTTTATCCAGAGCCGCCAATGCGACTTCGATGTGGTTTTGCTGATATTTTCGCTCATTCGCCTACAGTCTCTACCATGTGTAATTGTTCATTCCCATGGCATATTGTTGCCATGCAACCTTGGAAAATCCATATTCCCAAGATAGTCCTTACCGTTTCCTAACGTTTGCCCACTATTCACCCTAACGCAAAGGGTGCCTCGGATCACCCCGAAGCACCCTGAAATGTCCCTAATAGCGTGCCATTCTTTCACAACGATCGGCGCTAACCGGACAATAGTCTGCCAGCAGGCCCTTCCTACACGCCAATCGACCGGCGATCGATCAGCGACCTACTTGGCGGCAGCGGCGAAACCATCCACCAGCGCGCCCATCCAATCAAGCAGATTGCTGTACTCGGATGGCATCTGTTCGGTCAAATCCACAATCGGCACACCGGCATCCTTGGCGGCGCTGGTGATCTGATCGGTCGCGGCACTGGCCTCCTGGGAGTTGAAAATCAACATTGTGATGCCGCCCTGCTTCAGCTCATCCTGGAAATCCTTGATATCGGACGGCGTAGGTTCACTTTCATTGGCCACGGCCTGAGCGTACCCCTGCGGAGTGGAGTCGTCCATGGTCAGATCGTCGGCCAAATACCAAGCCACGGACTCGGTAGCGGCGTACTTCAGGCCTTTCACCGTACCGGCGACTTCATGAATCTTCGCCTCCAGCTGATCCTCCTTGCTGTGCCATGCCTTGTTAAGTTCGGCGTATTCGTCACTGTGATCCGGATCGGCTTTCTGATAGGCGGCGGTAATTGCATCCGCAGCGGCGACACGGACCTTGGAGGAGAACCAGACATGCGGATTGGCCCCGTCCTCAATGCCGGCCGATTCGGCGGCGTTCACCAGATTCGCCTTGGTTGACTGCGCGGCCTTGACCGCCCACGAATCGTAATCGGCACCGTTCACGACGGAGACCTTGGCCGACGTGAATTTCGCGATGTCCCGACTGGTCGGCTCGTAGTCATGCGCCTCCACATTGGTTTTGCTCATGATATTGGTGACATCGACATGTTCACCGCCGAGCTCCTGCGCCACAGACCCCCATTGATTAATCGACGCCACGACTTCAAGCTTGCCGGTATCAGCACTGTTATTTGCACCGTTCGAGCCACAACCCGCCATACCGGCCATCAACGCCGCAGATGCCATCATCGCTGTGATTTTCTTCCATGCAGTCATACCGTTGTTCCTCTTCTACATCACGTTTAATTCGGTTGACGCAATGCAGTGTAACACATATTGAGAACCGTTTTCATTTTCATATCGATGGCGTGTCATGCAACCCCCGCACAATGCAAAAGCCGGGCTCCGCATCAAACGGAGCCCGGCTTTCACCAGCGCTGACTCAAACGTCAGTCTCGGTCGCCCTCAGTGCTGACGGCATTCAGGGCACAGACCGAAAACCTCCAGCGTATGTGATTCCACGGTAAAGCCATGCCCTTCGGCCACCTTTCGCAACCATGCTTCGCTGGGCGGATCGATTTCCACCGTTTTGCCGCACTTCTTGCACACCAGATGATGATGGTGCCCGTCGTCGCCGCACAAACGGAACAATTGCTGACCATCGAGACGAATCGTATCGGCCGCGCCGGCATCGGACAGCGCATTAAGCTGCCGATATACCGTAGCCAACCCGATTTTCAGCCCCTCATCCTCCAGCCGACGATGCAGATCCTGCGCGGAGATGAACTCCTCGCAACCGGCGAGCGCCGCACGGATGGCATCTTTCTGTTTGGTCTGACGTTCTATATGTTCAGCCAAAACGGTTCACGCCTCCTGACCAGCCAGGCCTTCACCGGTTGCGGCAGTCGTGGGCTCAACGAACGGACGCGCGTACGGCTTCAAATCATCCCAGCAGCCGGTCGCTTCCAGCTCGGCCACGGTACGTGCGGCGTCGTCCGTAAGCACGGTGATATGCCCCATCTTGCGGTCATGACGCACTTGGGCCTTCCCATAATCATGCACATTCCATTCGGAATGGTCGGCAATCAGCGCACGAGTGGGAGCCACATGCTGTCCAAGCACATTGACCATCACGGCGGGGCTGAGCAGTCTCGGTTGAATCAGCGGCCAGCCGGCTATACCGCGAATATGCGCATCGAACTGATCGATCGAGCAGGCTTCGATGGTGTAATGACCGGAATTGTGCGGACGCGGCGCGAGCTCGTTGACGATGACACGGCCGTCCTTCGTAACGAACAGCTCGATGGCGAGCGTGCCGGCCAGTTCAAAGCCCTTGGCCAACGCCATCGCCATCTCATGCGCGGTACGAGCGACTTCAGCGCTGACTTCAGCCGGGGCAATGGTCATATGCAAGATATTGTTTCGGTGATCGTTGCGCACAATCGGGAAGGTCACATAGTCCTTGCCGTTGCCGGAGACCAGAATGGAGGCTTCGAACGCGAAGTCCACGAATCCTTCGAGGATCGAGGGCGGGAAGCCGCCGCCGCGGTCAGAGCGGGCGCGAATCTTCTCCAGATCGGCATCGTTTTTCAACACATGCTGTCCATGCCCGTCATAACCTCCGGAACGCGTCTTGAGCACGCACGGGTAATGGATTTCATCGATGGCCGATTCCAGCTGATCAAAGTCGTTGACTTCACGCCAAGGCGCGGTTTCGATGCCGTGCTGGTTGATGAAGGTCTTCTCGTTGATGCGATCCTGCGTCACGCGCAGCAAATCGGTGCCCTGCGGCGCAGCGACCAGATGACGCACCTCATCGATGGACTCGGCATCCACATTCTCGAATTCGTAGGTGAGCACATCGGACTTCTCCGCCAGATCATGAATGGCGGTTTTGTCGTCATACTCGCCAACAATCTGGAAATCCGCCACTTGGGCAGTCGGACAGTCCGGCGTTGGGTCAAGAACCCCGATGCGGAACCCCATGTATCGGGCGGACAGGGCCATCATACGGCCAAGCTGGCCGCCTCCGATGATGCCGATCGTGGAGCCCGGCTGCAGCATCTGCACCGCGCCATGAGTTTCCTCAAACAAGCTGGGCATTGGACTCGGCCACCTTTTCCTTCAGTTCGTTGCGGTAATCCTCCAACTTGGAGGCAAGATCCTCATTGAACGCGGACAGCATCTGCACTGCGAGCAGACCGGCGTTCGTAGCCCCGGAGTTGCCCACGGCAGTGGTGGCCACGGGGATGCCGCCGGGCATCTGCACGATGGACAGCAGGGAGTCCCAGCCAGAGAGGGCATGGGAGCGCACCGGAACGCCGATCACCGGCAGCGTGGTCTGAGCGGCAATCATGCCCGGCAGATGAGCAGCACCACCTGCACCGGCGATGATGACCTTGAGGCCGTTCTTGCGGGCGTTGTGTGCGAAGTCCGCCATAAGTTCCGGGGTGCGGTGGGCAGAAATGACCTGCTTGTGGTAGGCCACACCGAACTGGTCGAGGATATCGCAGGCGCGCTTCATGGTCTCCCAGTCGCTGGAGGATCCCATCACGACGGCGACTTCAGGCTTGGATTCGTTTGCCATTATCATTTACTCCCTAGTTATTGAGAATGATGGTTTCACTGTACTCCCTCGTTACGAACTTGCATGAGCACGGTTCGCGCAAGCCTCGGAAAGTATGGGGAGTCTATGGGGTGCAGCACCGCACGCAGCATCTCCTACAAAGTGCAGCATCGGGGCAGCTCTCTTACGGGGCAGCTCTCTTACGGGGCGTCTCTCACGGGTCATCACCACGGCACCACACACGGCACCGCCCTCCCCGGCCCCAGCCCAAGGTGAGGTCCAAATCGGTATGCTCAGTATGTTCCAGCGCAACAAATTTTCGGGTTATTCCTTAATCTCGCGAAAAAGTCGCACTGACTTCCTGTCAGCGAGACAAATTCGCGAAGATACCACTCTTGTCGAGAATGTGCCGCGCTCAGCGATGGGAGTACGATTGCGCCGACCGCGAAGTGCGACTGCAGGGTGCGTGACGCAGTGCCGGTGCGGCGAAATCACGAAAAGGCCTCCGCCGCAACTCAACCGCAGCCACAATCACAGCTCAATTGCCACCTTGCCGAATACATCGCCACTGTTCAACTTGGCGAACGCTGCAGGTGCTGCGCCAAGCCCGGTGAAAACGCTGTCAATCGCCGGATGGATATCGGCATGTTCCACGAATCGCAACAATCGTGCGAAATCTTCGCGCGAGCCCATCGTATTGCCTTGTACGCGGATATCTTGGAAAAAGATACGTGTCAGTTCGGCACCGGGCTGGTCTCCCGTAGTGGCACCGCAGATTGCAATCGTGCCGCCGGGTCGCACGGATTTGACCGAATGGCTCCATGTCGACGCCCCAACGGATTCAATAACCGCGTCCACCTTGCGAGGCAACCGCACGCCAGCTTCGAATGCAGCATCAGCTCCGAGCCGCAACGCCCGTTCACGCTTGTTCTCATCCCGAGAGGTGACGAATACCTCAAGCCCGGCCGCATGAGCGAGCTGAATCGCCGCCGTGGAGACACCGCCGCCGGCACCTTGGATAAGAATCGTGTCGCCGGGCTTGACGTTGGCTGAGGTGAATACCAGAGCATACGCGGTCAGCCAACTGGTGCCCAAAGCAGCAGCTTCCACGAAGTCAAGGTTCTTCGGTTTGGCGAAGATGTTGGCCGATGGCACGCTCACGCGTTCAGCCATCGTGCCGGGGTACTTCTCGGAAAGAATCGTACGTCGTTCACCGGGAGCTACGCCTGCACCATCGGTGCCGATGAAAGTATACGGCACCACTTCGGCACCAGCCTTCAGACCATGCTTACCCGGGATGTCCTCGGCGAGGATACCGGATGCGTCGGTGCCGAGAATCATCGGCGTCTGCGCAGCAGTAAGGCCCACACCGGCCAGCGACCAGAGATCATGATGATTCACGGTGGCGGCTTTGACCTCGATGACGGACCAGAACGGTCGGGCTTCCGGTTCAGGCAGATCACCCACCGAAAGTGCGGCAAGTGGCTCGTCATTATTAACGGTGGATGCAAACACAGCCTTCATTGGCTTTACGCTCCTTCACAATTAGGCGGCAACGGCAAGCTACCATTCATTCTTCCACAACACACGGTTTTGCACGTCCTCCACTCGCGGACTTCTCGCTTACAAGGGACTGATTTCCGCTGCATCAGAGATATACGGAGATGTTGGGGGTATTGCCGCATCGTTCAGGCGTTAGACGGCACGTGGCACTAGCATGTCGAATTCGGAAGTTTTACGAGAGGGGAGCCACACAAGTATGAGCGATGTGCTGGGTAAAGAGCTTGATACAGCCGATTTCGATGACGTGAACGGCACGCCCGCCCCCGCAACCGACGCTCCGCTTTTGCACAACATCAGCTCCCCTGCCGACGTCAAGGCATTACCCGCCGATCAACTCACAGAGCTGTGCCGCGAAATCCGCAACACGCTGCTGTCCTACGGGCACACGCACGGCGGACATATCGGGTCCAATCTTGGCATGGTGGAAGCCACGGTCGCCTTGCACCGCGTGTTTGACTCTCCCCTCGACCGTATCGTCTTCGATGTCTCCCATCAAAGCTACGTGCATAAGATGCTCACCGGCCGCGCTCTCGCCTATCTCGACCCACGCCATTTTCAGGACGTGACGGGCTTCACCAATCCGGACGAAAGCAAGCATGATCAATTCGTGCTCGGTCACACCGGCACATCGATTTCTTTGGCCTGCGGCATCGCCAAAACGCGCGATGCAGAACTCGCCGGCAATGGCACCAGCAACATCGGCAATGTCGTAGCCGTGATCGGCGACGGTTCTTTGAGCTCCGGCGTGGCATTCGAAGGCCTCAATAACGCTGCCGAGCAAGGCGGCAACCTCATCATCATCTTTAATGACAACGAGATGTCCATCGCCGGTGATTTTGGCGGCATGTATGGTCCGCTCGCCCGGCTGCGCGCATCCGGCGGCACCGCGCAGCCGAACCTGTTCAACGCGTTCGGTTTGGATTATCGTTACGTCGAAGCCGGCAACGACGTGAACGCACTGGTCAAAGCTTTCGCCGAGGTCCGCGACATCGATCATCCGGTGGTGGTGCATATCCATACGTTGAAGGGTGCGGGCTATGAAGGCTCGGCCGGCAATGATCAGCCGCTTCGGCACGCTGATGCGGCACAGCAGGTCGAAGGCATTCCCGCCACGGACAATGTGCTGCATGCCGAGCCATGGCATTCCGATCACTGCAACCTGTCCGACCACGAGCCCCACGAGGGCCAGTGCGAGGCTTCCCATTGGCAGAATCCGGATGCATCGCTCGGCAAGCCCGAGGATCCGCGCAAGTATTACGGCAAAATGGCTATGGCGGCGCTTGAGCCACGCTTCGCAACAGAGCCCGGCTTGGTGGTGATCTCTCCGGCAACCCCTGGCTCCAACGGCATTACGCACGAGTTCCGCGAACGCGCGGGCGCACACTATGTGGACACCGGCATCACCGAATCGCATGCGGTGGCGTTTGCCGCTGGCATCGCACGCGCCGGCGGCACTCCGGTGGTGGCCACTACTGCTTCGTTCTTCCAGCGCGCTTACGATCAGTTCTTCCAAGAGATGAGTCTGAACCGCTCGCGTGTGACGGTGCTTGATTTTCTCGGTGGCTTGTCCGGCTCCGACAACACCCACTCTGGCGCCTATGACTTGTCGATGTTCGCCAACATTCCTCAGGTGACGATGCTAGTGCCGACTTCCGGCCGCGATTACCTGGATGATCTGGCTTGGGCTACGTTGCCTGCCGGTGATGCCGATGCCCCCGATGGTGCCGTGGTGATTCGCGTACCGGGTGAAGGTATTCTGGCGGCGGAACGCGATCCGAATTTGTTGCCCATTACCGGCGGACATGAGGTTGCGCGATCCGAATTCACGACCGCCGACATGCTGGCATGGCGCGTCAACCAATTTGGCTCGCGGGTGGCAATCGTGGGCTTGGGCAATACGTATCCGTTGGCCGAACGCACTGCGGCGGCGC
This sequence comes from Bifidobacterium olomucense, assembly GCF_012932375.1. GTDB lineage: Bacteria > Actinomycetota > Actinomycetes > Actinomycetales > Bifidobacteriaceae > Bifidobacterium > Bifidobacterium olomucense. Next base: position 123,209 of record NZ_JAAIIG010000007.1, read on the forward strand.
TGGCCGCAGACCATGGCATCGTCGCCACCGTAATTGATCCGAGGCAGTGTACGTCGCTGGATATTTCAGCGTTGGAATCTCTGCGCGCGGAGCATAGTCTGATTGTCACTCTTGAAGACGGGCAGTTGGAAGGCGGATGGGGCGAGAAGATCACCGCGTATTACGCGAATTCCTCGAACGACCATTCCCGCAACCCCCAAGTACTGAACTTCGGAGCGTCCAAGGAGTTCACCGACCGTATTCCATTGGCCGAATTGAATGCACGCTACGGATTGACGGTCGAACATCTGGTGAGCACCATCGCTGATGCCATCGCACGTCGCTGAATGCAAGTCGCTGAATACAAAAGACCGGAAAGCAATACGCGGCGTGGGCCCAGGGAAAATGCTGTGCTGCGGCCGAACGGGGCGGACAGACTGGACCAGCAGACAGGTTGGATGAGGTGGCGGACGCCTTGGATCGGCAGCGAGCATCCGCGCTCATGTTGCCTAATGTTGTCTCAAGGGGCGGCATGGAAGCAAAAGAATAACCCTTGGAATCGTTGCAATTCCAAGGGTTAGGATCGTGACCCCGGCCGGGCTCGAACCGGCGACCCTGAGATTAGAAGTCACATGCTCTATCCAGCTGAGCTACGGGGCCAAACCTGCAACATTGTAACCGTTGGGGTGTAAAAACCGGAACCGGCGAATCTCCGGGAACACCCTTAGGGGGTGCGCATCCTTGGCAACGACTATAGACTGGCTGAAGATGCGCTGGACACCCGGCGCAGCTCATGCCCGCCAATGGCGACGAACAGGGAAGAAGGGGTCGTGTCGCGAGCGATTATCGAAGTGAGAAACCTGCGCAAGGAATACCCCGTGGAGGATGAGACGGTGGTGGCGCTCGACCGTGTCAACCTTGCCATCCCCCAAGGCCAGATCTGCTGCATTTTCGGCGAATCCGGGTCCGGAAAATCAACGTTGCTCAATCAGCTCGCAGGCATGGAAAAGCCCACGCGAGGTGGGGTGCGCATCGGCGGAGTGCCCGTAAGTCGCCTGAGCGAACGTGAATTGGCCGCATTCCGTCAAAAGCATCTGGGATTCGTATTCCAGTCCTACAATCTGCTGCCGAATCTTACCGCAGTGGAGAATGTGGCGATGCCGCTGATGTTCCGAGGCGTTCCCAAACAACAACGGGAGCGTGCGGCTCGCGGCGTGCTGAAGCGCGTCGGGCTCGGACACCGGCTCAACCACTATCCACGTCAGATGTCCGGCGGACAGCAGCAGCGCGTCGGCATCGCCCGCGCATTCGTCACCCGTCCTGAAGTGGTGTTCGCCGACGAGCCGACCGGCAACCTTGATTCAAAAACCAAAACCGAAGTCATGGATATGATCTGTGCGTTCGCCCGGGATTTCCATCAGACGATCGTACTGGTCACGCATGATCCGCAGATGGCCTCCTACGCGGACCGCATCGTCACCCTGCTTGACGGACGGATTGTGGACGACCGGCTGAACATGCCACATCAACGGTCAATCACCAGCGCGTCCGACATATCAGCGCCGCCGATCAAACCGATAACGTCAACCGAACCAACCGCAAACCCGAGGAGCACACAACGATGAAACACCTGACCAACCGCACTCTAGCCGTCATCGTCGCGCTGCTTGCAACCATCGCGTTGGCGATGACCGTCATTTCTTTGCCGACTCCACAGGCATATGCCGTGGATGGTAGCGACGGCACGGCACAGACCGACGGCGAAGATGCCACGCCGACGGCCGGCCCCGTGCCCAATATCATCATCTCCAATTTCACCTATGGCGGCGATTCGGTGGCGGCCGGCGCCAACTTCAATCTCGATTTCACCTTCCAGAACATGGGTCAGGTTGCCGTCACGAACATGGTCATCACTGTCGATGGCGGCGAAAGCTTCGCCATCGCAGGCGGCACGAACACGTTCTATGTGGACGCACTGTGGGCCGGGTATGCGATGACCCAGACCGTACCGATGCAGGCGCTGTCCTCCGCCAAGTCCGGTGCACAGCCGGTAACCGTAAGCTTCAAATATGAGTATGTGGACGCGAACGTCCGCTCCTCAAGCCAATCCGATATCAAGATTTCCGTGCCGATCAGTCAACCGGATCGTTTCGAGGTCAACGATCCGGTGATGCCCGAGCAGTCGTTCGCCGGCGAGGAGACCACCATCACGTTGGATTACGTGAACAAAGGCAAGGGCGATATTTCGAACGTCGAAGCCACGATGGAGGGCGAAGGCTTCGATGCCACTATGAAAACCCAGTATGTAGGCAATGTGGCTTCCGGTACGACCGGGTCCATCGGCTACGCGTTCACACCTCAGGCTTCCGGCGAGCTCGACGCCAAGCTCAAAGTCACGTACGAGGATTCCGACGGTCAGTCCAAAACCAAGGAGTTCCCGGTCAAGCTCACCGTATCCGATCCAATGCCTGTCGATGACGGCACCGCCGTTGATCCGAATATGGAGATGGACGCCAATCAGGGTCTGCCATGGTGGGTATGGGCTGTAGTCGCCGTAATTGCAATCGCGGTGATCGCAGTGCTGACACTACTGGTGCGCCGCAAGCGCAAGAAGAAGGCTCAAAGCGACATCGACGAGGAGTGGGACGACTGGTCGGCCGTCAACAGCTCCAGCGAAGCCGGCAAAGACGACGGTTCTACGGCTTCCGGTTCGGCAAACACCGAAGTGATCGAACCTGCCGCCCACAAGTCCTGACGAAGGGCCATGCCATGCGATTCGGCGATATTCTGCGACTTTGCCGCCAGAACCTCTGGCGGCGCAAATCCCGTACCATCCTGACCGTGCTCGGCGTCATCGTGGGCTGCAGCTCCATCGTGCTGATGATTTCCCTCGGTCAAGGCATCAACGAACAGAACGAAAAAACGATTCAATCCATGGGCGACCTGTCCATCGTGACCGTCTACACCTCCGGCAGCGGCATGGTGAACACCGGTTCCGGCACGGAGAGCGTCAAACTTGACGACAAGGCCGTGGAATCCTTCCGCACGCTCAGCAACGTCTCTGGCGTGACCCCAATGATGAATTTCCCATACAATGTGACGCTCAAGGCCGGTCCGGGCGGGCGCTACATCGCCGATTACGTGCAGGTCATGGGCATCGACATGACTCAGTTCGATCAGATGGGCTACAAGGTCGTCGAGGGTACGCAGCCAACCAAAACCGGACAGGCCATGGCCGGCGAGTGGCTCGCCTACGACTTCATGGATACGCTGCACGGCGGCGACATGCGCTACGCCAACCGCGGCGACGGCGGTTACTCATGCACGTACAATGCCGCCACCGGGCAGTGCGAGGAGCCTGAAGATCAGGATCCGTTCTTCGACCCGATGAACACCCAGATCACTCTGGTCACCGGCACCGACTATCAGGGCGATTCGTACACAATGCAGATGTACGGCAGTAAGGGAGGAGGCTCAGGCTCCGCCACGCAATCGGAAACCATCAACGAGACCCTGTCCATCTCAGGACTCACCAAAGCCGATCAGAGCAAGGGATACGCCACTTCCAGCGGTCTGGTCATGGATTTGAAGGATCTCAAGGCACTGATCGCGAAAGTGGATCCCTCTGCCGCCAAGAAAACCACCACATATGATCAGGTGTTCGTCAAAGCATCCGACCTGTCATCCGTACCGGAAGTGGAGTCGCAGCTCAAAGCGATGGGATACGAGACCTCTTCCTATGAGGACATGCGTAAGAGCATGGAGGAACAGTCACGTTCGATTCAGCTTATTCTGGGCGGCATCGGCGCAGTATCGCTGCTGGTGGCCGCCATCGGCATCGCCAACACCATGGTGATGTCCGTAACCGAACGCACACGCGAAATCGGCATCATGAAAGCGCTGGGATGTTACGTGCGAGATATTCGCGTGATGTTTTTGACTGAGGCCGGTGCGATCGGCTTCCTTGGCGGCGTCATCGGCTGCATACTCAGCGGACTGATATCGTTGGGCATCAATCTGGTGGGCATGACATTGTTCGCGTCAATGTACGGGGTCAGTACACGCGACGCCGATTCATTGTCGTTTGGGCAACGGGTCTGGCAGATGCTGGTCGGCGGAGAGGATGTCACGCGTTTCTCGGTGATTCCGTGGTGGCTGTTCCTGTTCGCCATTCTCTTCTCCACCTTGATCGGTCTGCTCTTCGGCTTCGGACCGGCCAACAAAGCCGTGAAGATACCGGCGCTGGACGCCATTAAAAACAACGAATAGCGGACGGCGACAAGACAATCCGCACACCGCCCCTATCGTTGCGAGCAAATCCGCGTGTCTGCTCGCAACGATACCATCGCAATCATGGGGACAAGAACAGATGCAGCGTATCGCACCGTAGACGGACAGGACGGGCATGCCACCGGTTCGCCCCACATCTCTGATGTCTCTGGCGACACAGCCACCGCTGATCGTCATACAGTCACCGATAACGCCGATTATGGCACCGATCATGATGCCGAACCCAATGCAACTGTGCTGACATTCCAATACGCACAGCAGAGTTTTGCCAGTGCAGGCCTGACTTGGACTGCCGATCGACTCAAAACTTCTTTCCCGTCCACCGCCGGCTCCGGCAACGATTCCGCTCCCCTCGACTTGCTGCTTGCCGATCAATGCCCGTTCACGGTGAAGGCCGTGGTGTTCGATGGAGATGACAAAAACATCATTCGCGAACGTCATACGTTCACCGGATCGGTACTTCGTCAACTCAACGAGGCCAGTATCCTGTTGGCCAAACTCAACGATGGCCGATACCCGGCCACTGCGCTGCGCGAATCGCTGGTCAACGCGCTGGAGCATCGGGATTACACCTATTCCGGTCCGACACTGATCAACATATTTGATTCACGACTGGAAATCGTCTCTCTGGGTGGACTGGCCGACGGCATGGCCGTCAACGACCTGCTCAACGGCGTATGCCTGCCACGCAATCCCCGGCTAGCCGCCGCATTCGCCGATCTGAGCCTTGCCGAGAATTGCGGCACCGGCATGCAAAGGATCATGGATTCCTACGCCGGCAATGACATCAGTCCGCAATTGCGCGTCGGACCGACTTCCGTGGCTATCGTGCTGCCATCCGTGATTCATGCGGAAACGTCAGACGAAAACGGCACCGGCTCCTCTGACGCGCCTTCCAAGACGACCTCCAAGCAGACTGGCGAGCAAAGAACACATGCCAAGCTCTATTCGTTCCCGGCCATTCAACGCATGACCGACTACATCCCGGATGCGTTGGCCGGTGCCCGTATCTGCGGCTGTGCCCCACTGCAGATGGTGACGTTAGGCAGTTACGGATTCGAGCTGCCCGCACCAATCGATACCGCGTCGGGCGAGGAGTCACGGGAGAACGCCATCGACACCGCGCTGATCAACCATGCCAATGAGACATTGGAACAGATCACACTGAATCTGCTGGCTTCTAGTGGCGTGAGTCTCAGTCGGAAAACCATCGAGCAGCAACTGGGGCTCAGCCGTGATCAGGCCGCACATCTGTTGCGACAGTTGGAATTGGACGGCAAAATCGAACGACACGGCCGCTCCCGCGCCACCACATATTCATTGGCCTCACAGGCCTGAGCGCTCTAATCGCTCGCATGTGCGCAATTCCATTTGCGTTTCGTAGATAGGCCTCACGACACTTGCACTAGCCTTCGAACACTCGGTCGCGAATCATACGGCCCGACTCGTCCAGCGCGGTGGAGAACCGTCCGTAGTCGGACAGAATCACGCCCATATACAGCATGTCCACCAACGCGATATCCGGAATACGCGAAAAAATGGCGTTTCCGTAAATCGTATGCGAGTCTCGGCCGGTCAGCAGCGTCACATCGGCCCACCCGGCGAGCGGCGTATTGGCGGTATTGGTGATGGCCACGGTATGCACGCCCCGGGATTTCGCCAAGCGCAACGCCTTCACGGTGTCTGCCGAACTGCCGGAATGGGAAAAGGCAACGGCCACATCATTCGTCTGCAAATGCCCGGCTCCAATCTGCTGAAGGTAGGCATCCGTATTGAGTCGGCAAGACAGCCCCAAATAGCTGAGCTTGGTGAACAAGTCCATCGCCGGAACCATCGAATTCTCCACACCGAGAATATCGACGAGATTCGCCTGGGCAATCAACGACACCGCCTTGCGATAGGCCTTGTCATCCACCGTGCGCCGCAGCTCGTCGATCAGGGCTTTGGCACCGTCCGCCGCCTTGTCGGCAATGGCATCAAGCGTATCCCACGGATTGAGATCGAATCCGACCAACGGGTCGAACGTCACCTGATGCTCGGCCAACGGATGACGCAGCACATAACGCAACTCACGATAGCCGCCGAATCCCAACTTGCGGGAGAATCGAATCACCGTAGGCTGGCTGACGTGCGCAGCGTCCGCCAGTTGCCCTACCGTCAGTTCAGCGGCTTCATCGAGATGGTCGCGAATATACTGTGCCACCGCACGCTCCGCCGGGCGCAACGTCGGATAGACATGGTCAATCCGTTCACGTATACCCACTGAGGATTGCACGGCTCACTCCTGACTTTGGCCTTGAAGTATGGTGTGTTTCCGTTATCCGAGCGTACCGGGTCGAACGTCACGGCATCGCACCGTGGATTACCTCCACGTGAACGATGGTTGAATTCTGCATCCCAAGAACCGAGCCGCACCAGGAAGGCACACAACACAACGGGATCGGTCTTGCGCGGATTATTCGATCACCCAGCTCAAACCCACCAGCGCCACCAGGAACAATACGTTGACAGCGGAGTAGACAGCCAGATAGCGGCCCTTGCGATCCGGATATTGGCGTACCACGTTTTTGTACGAGATCAGCGAAGCCATCGAGGCGATCAGCGTGCCCATACCGCCCAGATTGGTGCCGATGATCAGTTCACGCCACTGATCGCAGAAGCCGGACAGCAGAATCGTGGTGGGCACGTTGCTGATCATCTGGCTGGAGACCACCGCCACCTCCAGCGGATGACCACCGACCAGCGAGCGCGCCAACTCGTAGAATTCCGGAACACGCTTCATATTGCCGATGAAGATGAAGAACATGCAGAAGGTGAGCGGCAAACCCCAATCGACATAACGGAATACACGGCGATCGGTGAACAGGAAGGTGGCGATCACGATCACGCACATCGCCCACAGCGGAATGATGTCGGAAACGGCCAGAAGGCATACGGCGAACAGCAGTGTGTAGACGACGGTGCGCCAACCGCCATAACCGGCACCGTAACCGGTGATGCGAATCTCATCCGGCTGATGTTTGCTGCGTTCGGGGGCCAGTACGCCGGTTTCGAGATTGCCGAGATTACCGACCTCCTGCCGGCCGAACACCACGGAGATCACGATGACCAGCAGCACGGCCGCCGTACATGAGTATGGGGCCATGATGCCGATCATCTCCATCGCCGGCATGCCGGTCAACGCTTTGAGATACAGGTTATGCGCGTTGCCGATCGGAGTGAGCATGCTGCCCACGTTCGCGCCGATAGTCATCAACGTGACCACCAGAATCGTCTTCTCACCTTGCCCGGCCATGATGAGCACGGCCACGGCGAACGGCACGAAGGTGACAAGCGCCACGTCATTGGTGATCAGCATCGCAGAGAAGAACGTCAGCGCCACCAGAGTGATCACGAGCCCGCGCATGGTGCTGGTCTTCTCCAGCAGGCGCGAGCCGATGATGCGAAACACACCGATGCGCTGGAAGCCGCACACCACGATCATCAGACAGATGAGCTGGCTGATGGTGCTGGCATGGATGTAGTCCTTGTAATCAGCGTCCGGGGGAACGATGAAGCAGGAGATCAGCGCAAGCGCTGCGGCGACTATGAGAATCGTTTCACTTTTGGCCAGATTGATGAGCCAACGCCGCATCGATTCCTCCGTTTTTCAGCCGTTTACCGGTGTCCATAGTATCGGAACACGCCTCCTAGTACGTAGTATCGGCGTGCTGTTTTCCGACGGCTTCCAAGCGAATCAGCCGCTGATACCTACTGCTTTCTGGGCTTCGCTTCCGACTTTTTGACCGATACCAGAGTTACACCATCATGAACTGACGGTTAATTTCACATATGCAGAGGCTCTGACCGCCGTCTGTCTCACCGAGTTCCGAGCGCAATGCCGTCACTGTCCTCCCCAGCGCCGCCGGCATCAATCTGTTCTTAATCTCGATCACAAATCTCAATCACACACGGCTCAGAGCAGGGCAAAACTACGCCGACTACATGCCGAATCTGTAGTTTTACTCGCTGTTCACTATCGCTTCGTTCAACTTTCTCTCACGTAAGATTCCCGTCGCCTGTCTTTGCCCGACTATGGAAGTACGGCGTGAGGTTCAGCCGTGATAACCGAAAAACGATAACTCAATCCATTACGACCGAACATCAATCCCGATGCCGACAATTCACGCGGCACCAATCAAGCGGACCGCCCACGCGGACATTCATGAACGTTCACGGCAGCCCGACCAGAAGGCAAGTTGACGAAATATGCTCGAACTGAAAAACATCACCAAATCGTTCGGTGACACCCATGTGCTGAACGGTATCTCGCTCACGCTCGCAGATGGCCAGATCATGTCCATTCTCGGCCCTTCCGGCGGCGGCAAGACCACGCTGCTCAACATCATTCTGGGCATCACGGACGCCACCAGCGGCCAGATCCTGTACAACGGCGAGGACCTGACCCAAGTGCCCATGGAGAAACGCGGCTTCAACATCGTATTCCAGGATTACGCCCTGTTCCCGAATCTCACGGCCTACGAGAACATCACCTACGGCCTGAGGAACAACCCCGGCATCTCCTCCGAAGCGGAGATCAAGGAACTGATCAGCTTGCTGGGACTTGAAGAACATCTGAGCAAGCGCATCGACGAACTGTCCGGCGGCCAGAAACAGCGTGTGGCACTGGCCCGCACGCTGGTGATGAAGCCGAAGCTGCTGCTGCTCGACGAGCCGTTGTCCGCATTGGATGGCGTGATCAAGGAATCCATCAAGGCAAAGATCAAGCAGATCGTGGACCAGTACAAGCTCACCACCATCATGGTCACCCACGACCCGGAGGAAGCCTGCACGATGAGCGACCGGGTGCTCATCATCAATCACGGCAAAATCGCCCAGTACGATACGCCGGAGAACATCATCGAACACCCGGCATCCGACTTCGTCAGGAAGTTCATCCTGCACCAGCTGGAAGTCAAGCGCAACAACATCTACTCACTGTTCAGCGAGGCCGAAGCCGATAGCCGAGCGGCCGCCGCGAACGGCGTCCCGGCTCATGCCCTTGCCGGGCAGGAGGCCTGAGTCATGTCCGTCGAATCCATCCAAGCGGGCAAGCAGCTGCCCAACATCCGTCCGGAGATCGTCAATTACGAACGTCGCCCCTCCAAGCCGAAGCAGACCGAATTATGGACGCTGCTGACCATAGTGGCCTTCTGCTTCGCCGTGTTCCTCGTGGTGCCGATGGTGCTGGTCATCGTCCGCTCGTTCACCACCGCTTCCGGTTCGGCCACGCTGTCCAACTACGCGGTCGTGCTTTCCCAGCCTGAATTCGTACGCTCGATCACCAACTCTCTGGCCGTTTCGGCCACGTCCGCACTGGTGGCGGTATTGCTCGCGTTCCTGTTGGCGTACACCATCAACTGCACCAACGTACCAGCCGGATTCAAGAAAACCGTGGGACTGCTCGCCCAATTGCCGATGCTGCTGCCGACCATCACGTACGGCTTCGCCATCATCTACTCGTTCGGCAAGCAGGGCCTGATCACCCGATTGCTCGGCGGCCACCAGCTGTTCGACATCTACGGGTTCAACGGCCTCCTGATGGGTTATGTGATCTACACGCTGCCCACTTGCTTCCTACTGATCAACAACAGCTTCCAGTTCGTGGACAAGAAGTTCATCATCGTCTCGCACATCATGGGAGACAAGCCGCTGACCACGTTCCTCAACACCGTGCTGCGCCCGTTGATCGGTACACTTGCCGTGGCGTTCATTCAGTCGTTCTTCCTCGCATTCACCGACTACGGCATCCCGACCTCGGTCGGTGGCGAATACGACGTGCTGGCCATGACCCTGTTCAACCAGATGCTCGGCTCCATACCGAACTTCAACCGTGGCGCAGTGATCGCCGTGTTCATGCTCATTCCCTCGATCATCTCCATCATTCTGATGACCGTGCTGGAGCGTTTCGCCATCCGTTACAAGCAGATCAGCCAGGTCGAGCTGCCGAAAGGCCCGAGGCGTGACTGGGCATGCGGCATCGCCTCCGTGGTGGTGCTGGTATGCACGCTTTCGGTGTTTGCGGTGATCCTGTTGATCCCGTTCGTCACCGAATGGCCGTTCAACGTGGCGCCCACCCTCTCGCACATCACCAACATGTTCACCGATTCCGAACTCACGCAGGTGTTCACCAACTCGCTGTATGTGGCCGTGATGACCGCCATCGTGGGATGCCTGTTCGCCTACGCTGCGGGCCTGGTGACCTCCCGCTCCAAGCTGCCGAACTGGGCGAAGCGTTCGGTGGACGCGATCTCCGCGATCATCAACACCGTGCCTGGCATGGTGCTCGGCATCGCCTTCCTGTTCGCATTCTCCGGTTCCTCGCTGCAGAACACGTTCTGGATTCTGATCATCGCGAACATCATCCACTACTTCGCCACCCCATACCAGATGATCAAGGATTCGCTGTCCAAGATGAACGCCGGGTGGGAGACCACGGCCAAGCTCATGGGAGACAACTGGATCAAGACGATCGTGCGCGTGGTGACGCCGAACGCGTGGCCGACGATTCTGCAGGTCTTCGGATACTACTTCGTCAACGCGATGGTGACGATTTCCGCGGTGGTCTTCCTGACCGGTGCCCGCACGCAGGTCATCACCACCAAGATCTCCGCGCTACAGCACATCGCCAAGTTCGATGACGTGTTCGTGCTCTCGCTGCTGATTCTGGTGACGAATCTGGTGGTCAAGGGCGTGATTGCCTTCGTCACGCGCGATCGCGCCGCCGAGCGTGCTCGTGCGGCTGCGCGCGCAGCCGTGAAGACCCCGCAGCTCGCCGCCGTCCGCTCCACGGTGGCAGCCGATACCAAACTGACCGCTGCCGCCCAAACTGCGCATAACGGCACGCCGGACTTCCCGCTGCCGACTTCCGGTAATCGCAAGGCGCGTAATATCCTCACCGCTGGATTGTCCGCCGTACTCGCTGTGCTGCTGGTCGGTTTCGGATTCGGTTCCACCGCCACCGCCAGCACGAACGGTCAGGTGGTGATCTATACGAACGCCGACGATGAGGCCGTAGTGGCCTTCCAGCACGCGCTGGATAACAACGGGTTCAAGGACCAGTACATCATCCAGAGCTTCGGCACCTCCGAGCTCGGCGGCAAGATGCTGGCCGAAGGCAAGGCGTTGGAAGCGGACATGCTGACGATGAGCTCCTACTACATTGATTCCGCCCAAGAGCGCAACCACATGTTCGCCGATCTGACCGATGTGCGTTCCAAGTTGCTCGGCACCTCCGAAAACTCCAAGGCTCCCGCTTGGCGCTCCCCCACCACCGCTCAGGAAGGCGCGATTATCGTAAACACCACCGTGCTGAAGGAGGCCGGCGTGCCTGAGCCGAAGAGCTTCAAGGATCTGGCCGATCCGCAGTACAAGGGTCTGATTTCCGTGCCGGACATGGAGGGCTCCTCCACCGGTTGGCTGATGATTCAGGCCATCGCCGACGCCTATGGCACCGGTGATGAAGGCCGAGCGATTCTTACGGCGATCTATCGCAACGCAGGACCGCATCTCGAACAGTCCGGCTCCGGACCTTTGAAGGCCGTACGTTCCGGCGAGGTGGCGATCGGTTTCGGCTTGCGTCATCAGGCCGTAGCCGACAAGAAGAAGGGTCTGCCGATCGATTATGTGGATCCGGAGGAAGGCAACTACTCGCTGACCGAATCGGTGGCCGTGCTGGACAAGGGCGCTGCTACCAACCCGAAAGCGCAGAAGATGGCCGGCGTGATCATCGACAAGGGCCGCGAAGAGCTGCTGAAGACCTATCCGACGCCGCTCTATCAGGGAGAGCAGGCACCAGCCAACGCCTCCAAGCGTTCCAAGACCTTCCCGAAGCCCCTGACCGTGGACCTGCTGCAAGAGCATCAGGACTTCTCGTCCGAATGCAAGCGCATAGCGCAGGGCGAGTAATCACAGGTCCGGTTCTACAAATCATGCATTGCGCAGCGTTTGGTTGGGATGTGTGATGCCCGACCGTAAGCAGCGAAGGTGTGTGCTACGCTCCGCGAGCACACACCGGAGCGAGGCCGAGCGGCCTTGAGCGTGTCGGGCATCATACACGCCAACCAAACGTGTCAACACTCATCACATACAGAACTACATACGACACTCCGATTGTGCCTTACAAACTACGTAGAAGATTACAGCAACTACGCAGTTGATTAGACTCGGCCGCAGAACATCCAAGAAAGGAAATCCACCAATGGCAAACGAATACAAGCTGCTGACCCCCGGTCCGCTGACCACCACCCGCACGGTCAAGGAAGAGATGCTCTTCGACCACTGCACCTGGGACGAGGACTACCAGCAGATCACCCAGAAGATTCGTCGCCAGCTGCTTGAACTCGCCCACGTGAACGCCGACGACTACACCGCCGTGCTCATGCAGGGCTCCGGCACCTTCGGCGTGGAAAGCGTGCTGACCTCCGTGATCGGCAAGGACGAGAAGGTGCTGCTGTGCACCAACGGCGCATATGGCGACCGCCAGGCCAAGATCTGCGATCACGCCGGCATCGCCTACACCCAGTACGCCGAGCCTTACGACCGTATCCCGGATGCCGCCAAGGTTGAGGAATACCTTGCCGCCGATCCGACCATCACCCATGTTTCGATGATCCACTCCGAAACCACCTCCGGTCTGCTGAACGACATTCAGGCCGTAGCCGCCGTTGCCAAGAAGCATGGCTGCACCTTCATGGTGGACGCCATGAGCTCCTTCGGCGGCGTGGACATCCCGGTGGCCGACTGGGGTATAGACTTCCTCGTCTCCTCCGCCAACAAGTGCATTCAGGGCGTGCCGGGCTTCAGCTTCATCATCTGCAACAAGGCCAAGTTGGAAGCCTCCAAGGGCAAGGCCCGCTCCCTCTCCCTCGACCTGTGGGATCAGTGGAACACTCTTGAAAAGGCCAACGGCAAGTGGCGCTACACCTCCCCCACCCATGTGGTGCTCGCCTTCTCCAAGGCCCTCGACGAGATGTTCGCCGAAGGCGGCATCCCGGCCCGTTCCGCCCGCTACGCGCTGAACAACCATCTGCTTATCGCCCGTATGAAGGCGCTCGGCTTCCGCGTGTTCCTCAAGGACCATCAGGGACCGATCATCACCACCTTCCTCTACCCGGAAGGCACCCAGTTCGACTTCCATGACATGTACGAGTTCATCAAGGAACGCGGCTACGCCATCTACCCGGGCAAGCTCACCAACGAAGACACCTTCCGCTTGGGCAACATCGGTGAGATCTACACCGACGACATCGAAAAGGTGACCGAGCTGCTGGCCCTCTACATGGGCGAGCGCGGACTGCTCGCCGCGGCAACCGGTTCCGACTCCGTGCCGGAAGCCATCGCCGCCATGGATGCCGCGGGCGCTCCGATCAAGGCCGCCGCCCCCGCCGGAGTCAAGCTCGTCGCCTGATTCTCAATAAGCCAGTCCTTAACTATTTGACAATACGGATGGCGGGAAGTCTGGCATGTGTTGAGAGGCTATAAGCAGCGAAGGCGCGTGCTAAGCTCTGCGAGCACGCGCCGGAGCGAGGCCAAACGGCCTTGAGTGTGCCGAACAACATATGCCAGACTTTCCGCCAATCGCACGCAATGAAAGTACATATACAATGACCAACCGTTTTGAAGCTGTTATTTTTGATTGGGCCGGCACCACTGTGGATTATGGTTGCTTCGCCCCGGTCCGCGCCTTCCAGGAGGCGTTCAAGGAGTTCGGCATCGAACCTACGATGGCTGAGACCCGCAAGCCGATGGGCATGCTGAAGCATGACCACATCAATACGATGCTGCACATGAACCGCATCGCCCGCGCTTGGGAGGATGAGCATGGCGCCGCCCCCACCGATGCTGACGTGGACGCCGTTTACAGTCACTTCGAGCCGAAGCTGCTCTCCATCCTCGACGGTTTCGCCGACCCGAAACCGGGCGTGGTGGACGCTGTCGCCGCATTGCGCGCAGCCGGCATCAAGATCGGTTCCACCACCGGATACACGGACAAGATGATGGAGATCGTAGTACCGAAGGCTGCCGAAAACGGCTACGCCCCGGACTGCTGGATCAGCCCGGACGGCACCAACGGTTTCGGACGCCCCTACCCGTACATGGTGTTCAAGAACCTCGAAAAGCTTGGCGTCACCGACGTCCGACGCGCAGCTAAGGTAGGCGATACCCTTTCCGATATCCGAGAAGGCAAGAACGCCGGTGTCTTCACGATTGGCGTCACCGAAGGCAGCTCCCAGATGGCGCTGTCCGAGGATGAGTTCAATGCGTTGTCCGATGCCGATAAGGCTGCCGCTCGCGCCGCTGCACGTGAAGCGTTCGTCAACGCCGGCGCCGACGCCGTCATCGACACAATGGCCGAATTGCCTACGCTGCTGTCCCAGATCGCCTGAGGTTGACCTTATCTGCGTTACAAGGGGCTGATTCGGGTTACCGAGAACATCTATCTGCATTACAAGGGGTTTTCCCGAGCAGCAATCCCGGGTATGAACGTTGCAATCGCACTGTTCATACCCGGGGTTTCCCGTTTTCGGGACCCCTTGTAACACAGATGGATGTTTCCGAAAGCGGAAATCAACCCCTTGTAAGCGAGATATCCGCGTTCAAGACTTGACGCATTCCCGGGACATCGGGACCGCCCTTCCAAAAAGCCTGTATGGGGCACAATGTGCGTATCAGAGCAATGCTACCGTCTCACCGATGATACGGATGCCCTGACGGATATCGTTGACAGCTGGACGAACGAAGTTGAGACGAATATGCGAGTCGTCCATCTCATCCACATCGAACACGCCACCTGGCATGAAGGTGACGCCCTTCGCCCGGCAGACGTCCAGCACATCCAATGACCGAACGCCCTCCGGCAACGCAACCCAGATGTAATATCCACCTTCCGGCACGATCCAATGAGTACCGACCGGGGCGAACCGTTTCAGCGCTTCTGCAGCTGTGTCCCGACGCTCCCGATATGCAGCGGTCAGCTTGCGAACATGCTCGGAGATACGGCCCTCTTTCAACAATTCCAAGCAAATGCGCTGCGACGAGGTACTTGTATGCTGGTCGACCATACGGCGCAGAGCCGCCAATCGGTCGATGACATGTGGGTCGGCGACAATCCATCCGGTCCTCAATCCCGAAGTCACGGTTTTCGAGAACGTGGACAAATACATCACATAACCCGCATTTTCCATCCCCTTGAGCGGAACCGGGCGACTCTCCTGACGCGCAGACACCCCCGTGTCCACATCCGTTTTTCGGCGAGTGGAACTGTCACTGTCTTTGCCATACCACAGTTCACCATAGGCATCATCTTCAATGATGAGGCACTGGTAGCGACGAGCCACATCAATAAGCTCACGTCGACGTGCCGCCGGCATGGTAGTGCCGGTGGGGTTCTGGAACGTGGGAATCGTATAAATGAGTTTGGGATGGTAGCGTGCACAATAACCATCCAACAAATCAGTCCGCATGCCATGCTCATCCACCGGCACGCCGATAATACGCGCGTCAGCGGAACGAAAAGCCTGCAATGCCGGGAAAAACGTGGACTGCTCGACCAGCACACAATCGCCGGGGTTAACGAACGCACGTACGCATAAATCGATGCCTTGTTCAGAGCCGGAGAGCACCATCACATTATGTACGTCGCATTGCACACCGCGAGCGCGCATATGTTCGGCCAGCAGGGCGCGCAACTCCTCGAAACCTTCTATAGGCGATTCGGGTTGACCGTCGAATTCGTGCGAAGCGAAGGCCTCGATACTCACCGAACGCAGCAGGTCATCCGGAATATCGTCCGGATTGGGCGATCCGGTGGCGAAATCGATTACCGTATCGCCCCGCTGCGCGCGTTCCGCGGAAGCGATGTCATGGTAGGTGAATCGGTTGGAGTAATCGGAGAACAATACGGACCACGGAGGACGAACAACAATCGGTTCGACGTGATCCAACGATGACACACGCCGCATAACCTGCACTTGCGTATGTGCGGACGAACCGATGTTCGGGATTGCCGCCGAAATCGGAGAAGTCAACGACGCTTGTTCCGAAGATGCCGACAAAGTAGGCGCAATTGCTTGAGGCAGCACGAACGTGCCTTTACCTACTTTGGAAGCGATAAGGCCTTCATCTTTCAATTGCTGATAGGCCTGCAATACGGTGGTGCGGTTGACTTCAAGACGTGCGGCAAGCTCACGCTCAGGCGGTAAACGGTAACCTTCGGCAAGTTCTCCGGAGATAATCTGCTCACGCAGTTGGGTGGCCAGCTGCCGATACATCGGCACGCTGCTGCGACGGTTCAGCTGCAATTGCATACATCACCTCCCATACCGCACCACATCATACCTACCAAGCACTTTGCGCACTTTGCGCATTTCCCGTACCTTGCGCACCTTGTGTACTTTTCGCACGATTCATCCGCGAGCCACCCCATTCCCGCACTTTTCGCACGAATCGTACGTTAAACCGATTTTCTGGAGGCTATTTGCGTACTTTTCGCACGAAAAGTGTGGTTCTACAACGAAAGGAATAGCTCGTGGATGCGGGTGTCGTCCGTAAGCTCGGGATGGAACGCGGTGGCGAGAATATTGCCTTGCCGCAAGGCCACCGGATGGCCATCCACCTCGGTCTCCACCGTAGCTTCCGAGCCCACAGAGACCACGTATGGTCCACGAATAAACACCAGCGGAAAATTGGCTATATATGCCTTCCCGTCTTCGGGCTTGCCGAAATCGGCGGTGGCGGCGAAACTGCCCAACTGGCGGCCGTACGCGTTGCGGCGCACTACGGCATCCAACGCGCCGAAATACACGTTCGGATCGTTGTCCAGTTCCCGAGCAAGCAGGATCATGCCGGCACAGGTGCCGAATACGGGCTTGCCGGCCCTGATATGCGCATCGATCTTGTCGAACAGACCGGTGGAGCGCAACAACTTACCTTGCGTAGTGCTTTCGCCACCGGGCAAAATCACACGGTCGATAGAATCATCGAAATCTTCGGCGGCGCGCAGCAGCTTCCACGGGCTTCCGAGCTTATCCAACACAGCGGCATGCTCGGCAAACGCGCCCTGCACTGCCAGAATGCCGGTTACGCCATGGGCCGCGGATTCGGCATCGTCCGATTCCTCTTTGGAAATGTATTCAACAGCTACAACCATTGTGTCCTCTTTTGCGGTAACCCCTCAGTCAGCAAAGCTGACAGCTCCCCCAGGGGGAGCCGGAGGGAAGCGCCATGGTCACTCGCCGCGAGCGGCCATGATGGTCTGGATTTCGTCCTCGTTGATACCGACCATGGCCTCTCCCAAGTTCTCGGAAAGCTTGGCAAGCAGGTCTGCGTCCTGCCAGTTGGCGGTGGCCTTGACGATGGCAGCGGCACGCTTGGCCGGATCCCCGGACTTGAAGATGCCGGAGCCTACGAACACACCTTCCGCACCGAGTTCCATCATCAGGGCGGCATCGGCCGGAGTCGCCACGCCACCCGCCGCGAAGTTCACCACAGGCAGACGGCCGTTGTCGTGCACATACCTGGCCAGATCGTACGGTACGGCCAGCTGCTTGGCCGCTTCGTAAACCTCATCGTCACGCAGGGAGACAAGCTCGTGAATCTGCTTGTTCATCGTGCGCATGTGACGTACGGCCTGAATCACGTCACCGGTGCCAGGTTCGCCCTTGGTGCGAATCATGGCAGCGCCCTCGGCGATACGACGCAACGCCTCGCCCAAGTTCTTTGCGCCGCACACGAACGGCACATCGAACTGGTTCTTGTCGATGTGATACACATCGTCAGCGGGAGAGAGCACCTCGGATTCGTCGATATAATCGATGTCGATGGCCTGCAGAATGCGAGCCTCGGCGATGTGGCCGATACGCACCTTGGCCATGACCGGGATGGACACGGCTTCCTGAATGCCCTTGATCATGGCCGGGTCAGACATACGGGAGACGCCACCGGCTGCGCGAATGTCGGCGGGGATACGCTCCAGCGCCATCACCGCGCATGCGCCGGCATCCTGGGCGATCTTCGCCTGCTCGGGCGTAGTCACGTCCATGATCACGCCACCCTTGAGCATCTGGGCAAGATTACGATTGAGTTCCGCACGATTCTGCGTCATGAGTTTCCCTTCGTTCGACGCTGCTTGATACGCGCTTCATTATCGAACGGTTTGAACGAGCACCACCCAAACCAGTCCAATTTGGATGGGGCCAATTCGTAACTTCTGCACCCATCCAATCCATATAGCCAATTCATATAATGTCCGAAGCACACAGAAGCGCACAACTCTGAATCCACGTTGAATGTCGCATCATCCGATTATTCACCAAGCAACCATGCCGTTCGACTCAATCCCTCACGTATTCGAGGATGTCGCCGGGTTGACAGTCGAGGGCTTCGCAGATGGCGGCAAGGGTGGAGAAACGAATGGCGGAGACACGGTTGTTCTTGATTTTCGACAGATTGACGTTCGTAATGCCCACCTGCGCGGCCAACCAGTTCAGCGAGCGCCCACGCTCCACCATGATACGGTCAAGCCGAAGCACGATACGTCCATCATCTTCACGATCCGACGCATCAGGTTCATGCAGCTCACGAAGCCCGCCATCTTCACTCACTGCGCTCATAACAGGCCATCCACTTCCTGCTCCAACGACATGCCATAGTCGAAGATGCGCGAAAGCAGCAGCAACATGATGCCGATCATCACCAGCAGACCACTGAGCCATATCCCCGCACTGCCGGAAGCTCCGACGAGCGTACACACGATGTAGTTGGTCAACGCCACAACCGGAACCGCAATCAGATACCACCCCATACGGGAGAGTCGTTCGGAAATCACCGCACGGAATGGCGACGGCGACGACTGCTCGGCATGCCTCACCCAAGTGTTCAGCTCATCGCACAGAGCCGCAATCTGGCCGAACGCCAGCGCCAGCAGAGCATAGATGACCGTTCTGGACGCGCCAGTGGCAATGACGGCCACGGTGTTGATCGGACTACCGTCATATTGCTGCAGGTATATCGAATAGTCCAGCACCTGACCGGTGATGCTGATGCTGAATACGCCGCCGACATTGAGACTCAGCCGGTTATAGTCGGCGGTCAACGCCCCGGACGCCACAATAAAGGTCACCAGCACAACAGCCGTCGTCGCAACCGCCACCCATAGGAATACTGTGCCGATACGCGCAATGACAAGAGCCGCCGTACCCGCACGCCCCAACAACTCGGTTTGCGTGGAAGTGGAGTTGCCGTTTTTCGTGGCCATGATGTTCTCCGTTCAACCCTTTTCCCTAGAGACGAAAGTCGTTCAGTTGACGTCGCCTCAAAGAGAAAAAACCGGATTATATTGGCATCATTATAGCATAATTTATCGTTTATCGTTAAGTATTTAATGATACAACGAATATAAGACAGTCGATGGGTCAACGATCTTCGGCTCTCCACCTATGTCCTCAGGTAACTCTTGTCGCAATCGGCAGGAACACATTCGCGCACGAGACATGAGCACACAGGTCAAGCGGGAGCCGACGTACACCGCTACCCAACGGTATTGCCATACACCTGCGCCTGAAGATCCTTGCGGGCGGTTTCCATACGGGCGATTTGCCCAAGCAGCGCGATTTTCTCCTCGCCATCCGGCAATTGGGCCATACGACGCCTCGCCAAGCCGATCTGACGCATGAAGCCCATATCCAGCAGACGGGTGAGCAGTTCAGCGGCATATCGCTGTTCTTCCTTGGTGGCGGGACGCAATTGCACAGCGGCCGCTTCTCCTGCCATGCCCTGCGCGTTCGGCGGTATCGGCTGGGCTCCGCTGCCCTTGTCATCGCCAGGCAGCGGCAACGGCATGACTGCCAGCTCGTTGATCACCTGATTGAGCATCGGTCCGCCGGCCTTGGTGAGATTATGCATCCACAACCCTTGAGGAGTGTCATCGCTCGGCAATCCCCCTGCGGCCACAATGGCTTGGAACAACGTGCGAAACACCGGACTCATGAAATGATCCAACGTAAGCTGGCTGAACATGGTGCGGTCAATGGCGCGCGGCACCTGAATAAGCGTGGCCATGAACTGCTGCTCAGCGATGAACACGGCATCATCAATCTTGAAATATGTCTGCTCGGCGGCATCACGGCGTTCCAAAGCCTTACGAACGGCCGGATTGGCGTACGGGTTGGACCCCGGCTCCATGCGCGGCTCATCTTCACGGACAGATTTGCGGCGAGACGCATACGCATCCTCATCACGCACACGCAATTGACGGCGTGCGGACATGACCTCGCGGCGCATCACCTCCAAGTCCACGCCGATGCGTCCAGCGGCCTTGCGCGCATAAGCGTCCCACAGTGAGCGATCGCGAATCTGCGCCACCAGCGGCGCCACGGCCTTCATGGCACCCACCTGGCCGGGAGTATAGGTCAGGTCGAAACGATTGATGGCCGCATCAATGACAAAATCGTACAGCGGCTTGGCACCGGCGATCAACGAACGCACCGCTTCGTTGCCGCGCTCGATACGTAAATCGCAAGGGTCGAGGTTGCCGTCCGCCACCGCGACAAAGGTCTGTGACAGAAACGCCGAATCCAGCCCGAAAGCATGCAATGCCGCCTTTTGCCCGGCCGCATCACCGTCGAACGTGAACACGATGCGCGAGCTCAGCGGCTGATCCTTGACCTTCAGAGGACCGACCAGCTGCACCGCCCCCAGCGAATCATCGGCAATGAGCCGGCGCACGATTTTGGCGTGCTCGGCACCGAACGCCGTACCGCAGGTGGCGATGGCCGTGTCGATACCGGCCAAATGCATGGCCATCACATCCGTATAACCTTCGACGATCACCACTTGACGTTTCTTGACAATGGCGGACTTGGCCAAATCAATGCCGTACAGCACCTGATTTTTGCGATACAGCTGCGTATCAGGCGTATTGATGTACTTCGCCGCGATCTGGTCGTCCTCATACAGCTTGCGAGCGCCAAAACCGAGCGTGCGGCCGGTCGAATCGCGGATCGGCCATGTCACACGGCCGCGGAAATAGTCGTAGATGCCCCGCTGGCCCTGCCGGGCGAGTCCAGCATCCAGAATCTCCTTCTGTGTAAAGCCTTTGGACGACAGATGCCGGACCAGATTATCCCAACCTTGCGGCGCATATCCGCAACCGAATCGTTCGCAATCCGCCTGCGAAAAATTCCTGCCTCCGAGCAACTTTCGGGCTGGCAGCGCTTCCTTGGTGAAAATCTGGGCGACAAAAAAGCGTTGGGCTTCCTCGCAGGCTTCCAATAGTCGAGTGCGTTTGGAGCCGGTGCCGTCCGGCCGTCCAGAGGCATTGCCGGAATTCTCGTAATGCAGCTCGATGTGGTATTTATCCGCCAGAAGCTCTACAGCTTCACGGAAGTCGATGTTCTCAACCTGTTCGACGTACTTGAACACATCGCCGCCCAAGCCGCAACCAAAGCAATGCCACACCCCCAAGGAAGGCCGCACATTGAAGCTGCCGGTCTTTTCATCATGGAATGGGCATAACCCCACATAGGTGCCGGTGCCCGAAGGCTTGAGCGTCACGGTCGCGGATACGATGTCATACAGGTCCGCGGCGGCGCGCACCTTCTCAACGTCTTCTTTCTTAATCATCCCGACCATAGCTCACTAGACTACCGCCAGAACCGGGACACGGTAAAATTTTACCGTCAGCGACACAGGCAAGCCGTTTCCGGCTGTCGGCTCAACACAGAATCGAGTGCAGTGCCAGTGCCGAGTTATCAGTCAACGATGCGACCTGATCGATGGCCACGCGCAAGCGCTCGTCATCATTAGTCGCCTCATGCCAGTCATCCAAAAACTGATTCTCCAGCGCATCAGACGGCCGAGGCGAAGCGGCCATCAGCACATC
Organism: Bifidobacterium olomucense; assembly: GCF_012932375.1. Lineage (GTDB taxonomy): Bacteria > Actinomycetota > Actinomycetes > Actinomycetales > Bifidobacteriaceae > Bifidobacterium > Bifidobacterium olomucense. Next base: position 145,398 of record NZ_JAAIIG010000007.1, read on the forward strand.
CACCAAATCTTCCACGATCTTCAGCTCTTGTTCATGGAACGGCTCTCGCTCCCTCGGCTCCATCACAAAGTACACGGCGATGCCTTTCAGTGCCACAATTTCGTATGAGGTGGCTTCGGGAATCACCACATTCGCGGAATACCGTGTTAACGGGCCGGCGCCGTATGTATCGCGCGTGGCGGTTTCAACGGACCAGCAGAAACGTCCGATCAGGTCGGAGGTAATGTTCTTCAACTGTGCGAGCGCGTAACGAGACCCGTTGAAGTGAGCGGGGAACAGCCGTTCCTGACGCAATCTGCGGTAGGCGGCGAGCAATTCGTCCGGATTCCACCGTGTTCCATACCAGGCACGCGTGGCTTCCACGATATGATCCAGCACTTTCGGATCGCTCAGGACAATCGGATCGAACGCCCCTGTGGCAATGGAATCCTCCACATCGTGCACGGAGTAGGCGATGTCGTCCGCCAAATCCATGATCTGGCATTCCATTGGCTTGGCCGCCTTGGGTGCATGCTGCTTCAGCCAGCGAAATACCGGCTCATCGTCCGGATAGACACAGAATTTCTTGGACCGCTCCCCTTTGGGATGCTGGTCGGCTTCGGCCAAGGTCCATGGATATTTGACCGCTGCATCCAATGCCGCACGGGTGAGATTCACGCCGGCCGAACGACCATCCGGATGAAAGATCTTGGGCTCCAATCGGGTCAGGATACGCATGGTCTGGGCGTTGCCTTCGAATCCACCAATGTTTTTGGCGATTTCGGCGAGCGCGCGCTCCCCGTTGTGCCCGAATGGCGGATGCCCCAGATCATGGGCCAGGCAAGAGCAATCCACCACGTCCGGGTCACAGCCCAACAGAGCGCCGATCTGGCGGCCGATTTGAGCGACTTCCAACGTATGCGTCAGACGGGTTCGGGCAAAATCATCGGTGCCGGCCACCAAGATCTGGCTTTTTGCCCCGAGGCGGCGAAGCGCCGAGGAATGAATCAGACGAGCGCGATCGCGTTCAAAAGCGGTGCGCGATTTGGACTTCGGCGGCTCTGGAGCCCAACGCTCCTCATCACAGGCGTTATACCCCTCGTTGACCAATACCGGTTCCCCATCCCGCGTCATTTCCATAAGACCATAGTACGAAACGATCCCCCATCGCGAGAAAAAGCCGCGCTGATCGGTTCTCAGTGCAACAAATTCTCGCGCTCAAGCCCCATTTCGAGAAAAAGCCGCGCTGAGCAGTTGTCAGCGCGGCTTTTTCTCAGGAACCTCATCTCATGGCTTCACAGTAGCGTCGAAGCGTCAAGCTTGGCCAAATCCTCGGGCGGCAACACTTCGGCGGCATGCTCGTAAAGGCGCGGGATACGGTTTCTCAGGCAGGTGAAGATCTCGTAGCTGATAGTGTCGGCAGCACGGGCCCAATCGTCGGCGGTAGGTTCAGCGAAGTCCTCGCCACGCCCCGGGCCGAACAGCTCGACCGTATCACCCTCGTGTACACCAAGTTCATCGGCGGAACCGTGCAGATCCACAATGAACTGGTCCATGCACACACGACCGCACACGCGCAGCAGACGAGGCCCCTGCGTGGTCATGATACGTACCGGACCGCCGTGCTTCTCCACATGCTTGGCACCTTCCATATCGAAACCAGAGGCGGAACGATGGATGCCGTCGGCGTAGCCGAGCGGCACAATGGCGGTAGAGGTGTTGTCGGGGGTGAGGTACGTACGGCCGTATGAAATGCCATGACCGGCCTCCACATCCTTGACTGTGCCCAGCTGCGCCTGGAGACGCATGGCCGGCGTCAAATGCCAGTCACGCGGAGTGCCCATGGCGGGATCAGGCTCATAACCATACAGCCCGATACCAGGACGAGTCAGTTCAAAATGGATTTCCGGACGGTCCAGCGTGGCAGCGGTATTCGCCAGATGACGAATCTGAGGCGCAATGCCGGCCGCTTCCATCCGCCGGGTGAAGTCTTTGAACGTTTCAATCTGACGGTCGGTGGAGGCCACGAATTCAGGGACATCCGGCGAATCGGCTACAGCCAAGTGGCTCCACTGGCCGATAATCTCAATCACGCCTTCCTTAGCGAGCGGCACCAGCTTGGCGAGCGCCGCATCAAACCCGGCCGGAGTGAACCCGTTACGTCCGAAACCGGAGTCGACCTTGACATGCACACGAGCCGGCTTGCCAAGCTTACGCGCGGCAGCGGCCACGGCATCAATACCGGGCAGTGAGCCGACGGACACATCAATGTCGGCAGCGATCAACTCATCGAACGGCACCTGTGTACCGTTGTAGACCCAAGTCAAAATATGGCAACGCTCCGGACCGATGCCGAGCTTGCGCAGCAGCAACGCCTCATGAGACTGCGCGGTACCAAGCCATGTGGCACCACCGGCGAGCGCAGCCAGCGCAGAGGGCAGCAGACCATGGCCGTAAGCATCGGCCTTGACCACACCCATCACCGCCGTACCAGAATGAGGGCCACCGACCACGGAAACCAAATGTGCCATATTGTCTCGCATGGCTTTAAGATCCACGATGGCCTGCGCGGGGTATTGCCGCAGGGCGGCCGCGTAATTGGCCTTGCCCTGTTCGCCGGAGAAACTAATTTCGGGTGCTGCATTCATGCTCATGATTCCCTATTCTTGCGCGACAATGTGACGTGTGAACGAAGAGGCCACATTCCAGCGAACTTTGAACGAAAAGTAACCCAAAAGTTACACATACGCGGCTCTTATCGCGGACTTGAGGCATTGTTGTCCGCAAGTCAAGCGTAGACTATCCGAACTATACAGCTCTTAAGCATAATTGCTTGATTACGCGAACTGTTGTCTGATTCCCGGCGTTGAGGCGTGCCGGGATCCCGGAAATCCGTCCGGTTTAGCCCCATAAACCAAGTTCATGAGAGAAGAACTATGGATCTCTTCCGCAAAAAAAGCGTGGATCAGCTCGTATCCGAATCCACTCCGCTCAAGCGCACCATGCACACCTTTGATCTGACGATGCTCGGCATCGGTGCGATCATCGGTACCGGTATCTTCGTGCTTACCGGCAAGGGTGCGCTTACCGCCGGCCCGGCACTGTCCGTCTCGTTCCTGCTCGCCGCCATCTGCTGCGGTTTTGCAGGTCTGTGCTACGCCGAATTCGCTTCCATGGCACCGGTTTCCGGTTCTGCCTATTCCTATGCCTATCTGGCATTCGGCGAACTGATCGCCTTCATCATCGGCTGGGATTTGATTTTGGAATACGCTCTGCAGGCAGCTACCGTGTCTGCCGGCTGGTCTGGCTATTTCAACAAACTGCTTGAAGACTTCGGTCTGCATCTACCGGTTGAATTGACCGCCGCTTATGGCACGACCCCCGGCGTCACTACGTATTTCAACCTGCCCGGTTTCGTGATTGTGCTGCTGATCACCTGGGTGCTGTCCATCGGCATCAACCAGACCAAGCGCACCAACGACATCATGGTGATGATCAAGCTCATCATTATCGTGCTGTTCATCGTCTGCACCGTGTGGTTTGTGAACCCAGCCAACTGGCATCCGTTCTCCCCGTACGGCATCTACACCTTCCAGCCCGGTTCCACTCAGCCATATGGCATTGTGCCGGCCGCCTCTATTGTGTTCTTCAGCTTCATCGGCTTCGACGCCGTCTCCTCCTCCGCTGAGGAAACCGTGAACCCGAACAAGACACTGCCCAAGGGTATTCTGCTTTCCCTGGCCATCTCCACGGTGCTGTACATCGTGATGACGCTCATCATGACCGGCGTGGTGCCGTACAAGGAGTTCGCCAACTTTATCGATGCCCCGGTCGCCGGTGTGATTCTGGCCACTGGACTGAACTGGCTGGCCGTGATCGTGAACCTCGGCGCTCTGATCGGTATGACCACGGTGATGCTCGTGCAGCTCTACGGTCAGTCCCGCATCTGCTACGCCATGAGCCGCGACGGCCTCTTCCCCGAGTTCTTCGGCCACGTACACAAGAAGTACCGCACACCGTTCAAGGGCACCTGGTTCTTCGGCATCCTGACCGCCATCGCCGGTGGATTCATCAACATCAATGTGCTGTTCGAGCTGGTGAACATCGGTACGCTCTCCGCGTTTATCATCGTGTCCGCCGGTATTCTCTGGATGCGCAAGACTCAGCCGGACGCCCACCGCGGCTTCAAGGCTCCGCTCGTGCCGTTCACGCCGATTATCTCCATTGTGTTCTGCTTCGTGCTGATCGCAGGCCTCAACTGGGAGACCTGGGTACGATTCGCCATTTGGTTCGGCTTGGGACTTCTGGTCTACTTCGGCTACAGCCGCAAGCGTTCCAAGCTTGACCCAGTGAACGTCAACGCTGAGGTCAAGGCCTGATCAGACCGAACTGGTCTGTTGCATAGAGCATACAGGCATTGCATATGGGAAAGGCTCCTCTTCACGAGGAGCCTTTCCCATATCCGCCAGTTGAACGTGGAATAACACGCGCGGCACCAATCAAGACGCTCCGTTACTCCGCGCTCAACTCACCATTCGTGGCGCTGATAGGCGATTCTAGTGGTATCAGTCGGTCGGTCAATCAGCTGAATCAGCCCGCAACGGGCAAATCCCGCCGATTCCAGTACATGCTGCATCGCTTTGTTGTTGGGATGGGTATCGGCGCGCACATTGCCATAATGCTTTAATGCCCACTTGATGCAGTCGCGAGCGGCATGGCGTACCAGTCCTGCGGATGCGATGCGGTGGATAGTCACATATGCGTTGTTGTCCAGCCAAGCACCATCAATGTTGAGATAGGTGGGATCCTCCCCCGGGCAGAGCGCGAACTGCGCCAGAATGCGCTCATGGCCATCATATTCATCTACCAGCAGCATGGCGCGCTGGTTGACGATATCGTCCAATACTACGGACTCGCGGGGAAACTGAGTGCCCCATTGCGTCGGGTTGCCATTGGAGGCCATCAATGCACGAGCATGCGCATAGATGCGCTGCATCTGAGGAAAATCACGCATGGTGGCGTGGCGAAAGCGGCGGTTCGCGGCCTTGCCTGCATCATTGGACTGAACCATTGTGGTATGAGTCATCTCCACCTCTCGACAATGACGGCTGCCAGCCAATAATAACTGACGCACAACTGACGGCAAACCTACCATGTCATAGGCACAAAGCTACGGCTCCTCGTCTCCCCCTTGCGAATATGGCTCACTGATTCGAACCCAGTGGAACATATTCGCGAGATACGGTCATTCCCCTTCGTGGGGTATGGTCAATCCCCCGTTGCAAGGACGTCTATCTCCTTCGCAGGGAACGGACACCCTCGCGAATATGGCTCACTGATTCGAACCCAGTGGAACATATTCGCGAGATACGGTCATCCCCCTTCGCTGGGATGCCCCCCTTCCGCGAATATGACTCACTGATACAACCGCAGTGGAACATATTCGCGAGGAACACGCGACGGGGAGGAACGATCGAGGGACAACCGAGGGACAACCGAGGGACAACCGAGGAACAACCAAGGAACAACCGACGGTAACAACAGCGAGGAACGACGAACCACAGGACGGAGGGAGAGCGCGAGGAACGACGAGCCACGAGACGGGGAGAGAAAAAGACTCACACCACCTTGCGCTCGAACGGGTCGGAGCTGATGCCTTCCTCAAGAATCTGCTTGCACCATTCCTTGGCGGTGAACAGGCTGTGATCGCGATAGTTGCCGCAGCTGACTTCGGTGGTAGCAGGCACATCATCCCAAGTGGCTTCGTAGGCGATGAATTCCAACGATTCCTTGAGCGCACGGGCCACTTCCTCGGTGGGGTGCTCGCCCCAGGTGAGCAGGTGGAAACCGGTACGGCATCCGAACGGCGAGCAATCAATGTAACCGGGGATGCGTTCGCGCAGCAACACGGCAATCGTGTGCTCGATGGTATGCAAGCCGCCAGTGGGAATTGCCTGCTTGTTCGGCTGGGTCAGTCGCAGATCGTAATTGGAAATCACGTCTCCGTGAGGCCCTTTTTCCGTATCGATATAGCGCACATACGGCGCCTTGACCTTGGTGTGGTCCAGCTGGAAGCTTTCCACCACCGGCTTGCCGGCCGGCTGCGCACTCGTCTCGTCTGCCATTCCTTCATTCCTTTCCGTATTCCGCATGGGTTCTGTATGGTTGATCAATATGATGAACCGATCTGTCCGGTATTGCGGATCCCAGTATTGCGGATATGGTAAGCAATCGTAGTCGGGTTCCATAGGAAGGTCCGGAAACACCCCGTAAACCGCTATACAAGATAGTTATTGCATATTCCCTGCATTGAACAAGGCAACGGTCTGCATGAATCGTTGACCGTAGAGATCAAGCTTATGCTGGCCCACGCCGTTGACGGCAAGGAACTGAGCGTTGGTGACCGGCTTGATGCGAGCCATATCCCGCAGAGTTTTATCCGAAAACACGATGTACGGCGGCTTGCCGATCTCTTGGGCGATGGTACGGCGCAAGTCGCGCAGTTTCTGGAACAGCGCCTCCTCGTCATCATCCGGGACGTACAAGCCCAGCGCCGAACCGGCCAACGCATCAGCGGATATGACGGAAGCGCCGCCGTGAAGACGATTCCGTTTCGCCCCAGCGCTGCTGCCAGCCGCCACGCTCCTACGCTCCACCCGTTTGATTTCATAATGGAAATCGGCTGCGGCGGTTTCTGCGGCACGTTTGCCGAACATCACGATGGGCAAACGCCCCTCCGCGATGAACAGGAACCCGTCTGTGGCCATCTGACTCAATACATCACGAATACGCGCCTCATTCACATCCTTCAACATGCCGAACGTGGGCATCTGCTCAGGGTTCAGCCACGCCAAATCCTGAGCTTTGGAGCCACGCAAAATCTTGACGATCTTACCGGAACCCACGCGCTGGTTCACGTCATGTACGCAACGGCTGATGGCTCGCGCCACGCGAGTCACGTCAATGGTTTCAAATGTGCTTTCACAATTCGAACAGGCACCGCACTTATGTGGCGCCGCCCCACGATCACCGCCAGTATCACGATCCGCATCGCCACAATGGGCATCGCCACCTACCGCATGATCCGTGCGATCGAACGAATCCTCCAACTCCTGCCCGAAATACCGCGTCATATACCGGTGCAGACAGTCTGTGGTACGGCAGTACCCCACCATGCCGTCAAGCAGACGCCGCTTGGACTGGCGTACGATCTCCTGCTCTTCAGGAGTCAATCGTTCGTTCTCATAATCAGTGTCCAGCAGTCTGCGTCGGGTGACGATATCGGATTCATTCCACAACAGCGTGCAACGGCTGGGTTCACCGTCACGCCCCGCACGCCCGGCTTCCTGATAGTAGGCTTCGATGGATTCAGGCATATTGTGGTGGATTACGAACCGCACATTGGATTTGTCGATGCCCATGCCGAAAGCGTTCGTAGCCACTACCACCGGCACCCGGTCCGTAATGAAGTCACGTTGCGCCTGTTCCCGTACTTCCGGCGACATGCCGCCGTGATAGGCGACTGCCGGATGCCCCATCTGATTCAGGGCGGCAGCCAACGCCTCGGTCTCCTTTCGGGTGGCGCAGTATATGATGCCGGACTCGTCCTCATGATCGGCCACGTATCGGGCAATCCATGCGGCCTTATATTTTGATTCCAGCTTGACCACGTCAAAGTACAGATTCGGCCGATCGAAACCGGTCACGGTCACGGTCGGATTACGCAGTCCCAGAATCGTGATGATATCCTGGCGCACGCGCTCGGTGGCGGTGGCGGTGAACGCCCCGATCGTCGGTCGAGTCGGCAGCGAAGCGATGAAACCACCGATACCCAAATATGATGAGCGAAAATCCTGCCCCCATTGGGAAACGCAGTGCGCCTCATCCACGGCGATCAACGAAATCGGCGTGCGCACGGCGAAATCGCGGAATCGTCCGGTTTCCAAACGTTCCGGAGCCACGTACAGCAACCTCACCTGACCTGCGGCCACTTGGGCCAACACCATCGATTGCTCGTCCGGCGTTTGGGTCGCGTTGACGAAAGCGGCGGTAAGGCCAAGATCGTTGAGGGCGTCCACCTGATCACGCATCAGCGAAATCAGCGGAGAAACCACGATAGTGATACCCGGCAACAAGGCGGCAGGCACCTGATAGCACACCGATTTGCCTGCACCTGTCGGCATGACGCCCAGCACATCCTGGCCTTCCAGCAAGGATTCGACAATCCCCTGCTGCCCCGGCCGGAACGAATCGTAGCCGAAATACCGTTTGAGCGCCCCCAGCGCCGCCTGTTGCGATGTCATAACTGTCCAGTGTATGCGTAACGTAAGCCCGTCATGCTCACCGATTTCCGCGCGTGGCCAAACAAAACCGCCGACCTCGTAGCCTGCAGGTATTATGATGCGGCAAAGGACATGCAGTCAAAAGAGAGTTTAGTGGGGCACCTATGGCCAGCGAAACAACTTCATTCTCATTTCCGGACGATCTCCCGGATAATCAGGAAACTGCGGTAATCAAGCCGATTCAGGCGGACGGCATGAGTGCGATCGCCGACGCCGTTTTCACCGGAGCATCCGGCATTGCAGACGCCAACGCCAAAGACGCCCCATATGTCGGCGCACACGCCGCACGACGCGGCAAAGGTCGCAGCAGCGGGGTCAAGGTCGGCGTAATCACCGCCGCCGCGATCTTCGCACTGTTGTTGGCCTCCTTGGTGACCTACTTCTTCGTCGGCCGCTGGTATTTCCAAGACAAGGCGGCACCCGGCGTATATCTGGGCAATGTTTCCGTAACCGGTCAGACTCGCGAGGAGCTCAAGGATACGGTCGCCAAGCAGATGAAAAGCACGTCCGTGACGTTCAGCGCCAACGGCAAGACGGTGACCGCATCGCTGAAAGACCTTGGCGTAAGCGTAGACGAGAACAAAACCGTGGACTCGCTGCTGAACGCCAAAACCGGCGACGTGGCGAAGCTGAACGTCTTCAATCGTGCGCATGTGGCGCTTGTCGCAACCACGAACAACGACACCGCCGAACAGTTCGCCACCAATAGTCTGGTCGATGAGGCCGAGCGCGCGCAGAATACCAGCCTGTCATACAATCGGGAATCCGGACAGTTCGACGTGGTGGAGGGCAAGGATGGTCAGGAGCCGAATCCCTCTACGGTCAAGTCCGCTGTGGAGCAGGCCATAGCCGCTCCGGGAGAGACGCATGCGGTCTCCGCGAAACTGGTAACCGCGCAAAATCCGGTAGATGACGCCAGCGCACAACAGGCTCAGGCGGACGCCAACGCCAAGCTAGCCCTCAATCTGACCGTGGATAATGGTGTCAACAGAAGCGTTACGATCCCGGCGGAAACCATTGCCTCGTTCATCACCACGAACATTGACAAGAAAACCGGTGCGATGAGCCTGGCGATCAATCGCGATGCAATCACCCAATACGTGTCCAGCGAAGCGGTGACCAAGGAACTGACAGTAAGCAAGGTGACCCGCGAAACCTACATCACCCCGAAGTCCGAAGGCGGTGTGGAAATCGGCGCCGATAAGACACTCGGCGTAGATGGCATTACGGTGACCGGCCCGGGCAATGCCCCAGACCAGCTGGCCGGCGCCATCGAATCCAATCAATCTTCCGATTCGACCGTAGCGGTCAAGGATGATCCATATGACGTCAAGCAAGTCGAGGTGCCGCATAACTTCGATGTGGCCAACGGCGACAAATGGGTCCACGTGGATCTGACCAATCAGACCGCCACCGCTTATCAGGGTACTACGCCGGTCAAGACGTTCCTCATCGCCTCTGGTCTGCCCACGCCGGATCGTATTTCCGACACCGGCACATTCTATGTGTATCTCAAATACGAACAGCAGACGATGACCGGCCCCGGCTACTCCCAGCCCACCCCGTGGATCTCCTACTACAACGGCGGTGAGGCATTGCATGCCGTTCCCCCGTACATGTGGGGCGATCACCCGATTTACGTGCAGCAGGGCATCCCCGGTTCACACGGCTGCATCAATATGCAGATTGCCGACGCCAAGTGGATGTATGACTGGGCGGTGATCGGCACCCGAGTAGTGGTCGATGGCACGACGCCTACCTCTGGTCAGCCATTGCGTGCGGCCGGCGCGGATGCGACCAACTGGCAGGGAGCCTGACCTTTAGAGCGGACCATGAAAAATCCCTTGCTCCATGTGGGACAAGGGATTTTTCATATCAGAAATCTCACATCAATTTGCTGTACGTTGCTGTACGGCTTACTTCACAGTCGATCCAGCGCCTGCTTGAGATCGGCGATGAGATCGTCCGCGTTTTCGATGCCCACGGAGATGCGCACCAGATTGGCGGGCACCTGCAACGTGGTGCCGGACACAGAGGCATGAGTCATGGCCGCGGGCACTTCGATCAGGCTTTCCACGCCACCGAGCGATTCAGCCAGCGTAAAGATCTCGGTGTGGTCCACGAACCGCTTGGCGGCTTCGGCACCCGCCGCCAACTGCACGGACACGATGCCGCCGAAGCCGCCGTGCATCTGACGGGCGGCGATCTCATGGCCCGGATGGGATTCAAGACCTGGGTACCAGACGCGCTCGATCACGTCAGCCGGCTGGGATTCCAACCATTCGGCCACCTTCAGCGCGTTGGCACTGTGACGCTTGACGCGCAAGTCCAGGGTCTTGAGGCCGCGGATATCCAGCCAGGAATCGAACGGGGAGGGTACGGCACCGGCGGCATTCTGCAGGAAGGCCACCTTCTCGCGGGTCTCCTCGTCGTTCAACACCACGGCGCCACCCACCACGTCGGAGTGTCCGCCGATGTATTTGGTGGTGGAGTAGACCACCACATCCGCCCCCTCGTCCAATGGATGCTGCAGCGCCGGCGAGGCGAAGGTGTTGTCCACCACCACCTTGGTGCCGTATTTGTGCGCCACTTCCGCAGTTGCAGCAATATCCGTGATGTTGAGCAGTGGGTTGGATGGCGTCTCGACCCACACGTACTTGTACTGCTTGGCGGCCAGCACCTGCTCTACAGCGGCCGTGTCGGTGATGTCCACTACGTCAAGGCCTACGCCCCACGGCACGAACACCTTGGCGAGCAGACGGTAGGTACCGCCGTACACGTCGTTGCCGAGCAGGATGTTATCGCCGGGCAGGATGGTGGAACGCAGCAGCACATCGATGGCGGCCAGGCCCGAGGAGAAGCTCAATGCGTATTTGGCTCCTTCCACGGCAGCGAGTTGCTCATCGAAGCTGGTGCGGGTGGGATTGATGGAGCGCGAGTAGTCGTGGCCGCCTCTGAGGCCCAAAACGCCATCCTGCTTGAAGGTGGAGGTGGCGAAGATCGGAGTCACCACGGCACCGGTGGTGGGATCGGGCTCTTGACCGGCGTGAATGGCACGGGTGGCGAGAGCGGCGGATGCAAACTTGGCGTTGTATTCAGCGGACATATGAGTATTCCTTCCTGCTATTGGTTGATGGTCGTTGGTTGAATGGGTCGGATGATACGTCGACGAGCTACGGCGCAATAACAGCAGTAGCATAACGGCGATTTACAAGTACTGCTCGGCCAGCGAAGGCTTGGTGGTGCGATCCACCACATCACCATAACCGTTGGCGCGCATCCAATCGTCGTTGAAGATCTTCTCCAGATAGCTGCGGCCGGAATCCGGCGCGAGCACTACGACGAGCTGGTTTTCGTCGAGATCGTTGGCGAGCGCGTACTTGATGGCGCTGGCCACGGCCATGCCGGAGGAACCGCCCACGAGCAGCGCCTCCTCACCGGCTAGCCGACGAGTCATTTCGAAGGCTTCCGCGTCGCCCACCTTGACGATGTCGTCGGTGATGTTGCGGTCGAAGGCCTTGGGGTAGAAGTCTTCTCCCACGCCTTCGATGTCATACTGGTGGACGTCGGCGAGCGAGTCGGCGGAGTAGATGGAGCCTTCCGGATCGGAGCCGATCACCTTGACCGCGCCGTTCGAGACTTCCTTCAGGTACTTGCCGGTGCCGGAGATGGTGCCGCCGGTTCCGATGCCGGCAACAAAATGAGTGACTTTGTGGTCTGTGGCCTCCCAGATTTCCGGACCGGTGGTGTAGTAGTGGCTTTCCGGACCGTTCGGGTTGTCGTACTGGTTCGGTCGGAAACCGCCGGGAATTTCGCTGGCGAGGCGTTCGGCAACCTGATAGTAGGAACGCGGGTCGTCCGGGCCGGCATCGGTGGGGGTCACGATGACTTCGGCACCGTAGGCGCGCAGCACTGCACGCTTGGATTCGGAGACCTTGTCCGGCAGGGTGAAAATCGTACGATAGCCGCGCTGCTGGGCGACGAGCGCCAGACCGACGCCGGTGTTGCCGGAAGTGGGCTCGACGATGACGCCGCCGGGCTTGAGCTGTCCGGAACGTTCGGCGGCATCGATGATGCGTTCGGCGATACGATCCTTGGAGGAGCCGCCTGGGTTGAAGTATTCGACTTTGACGGCGATGGTGGCCTTGACACCGGCTGCTTGGGGAATGTGGTTCAGCTTGACGAGCGGGGTGTTGCCGATGATTTCCGCGAGGCTGTTGTACACGGTCATAGTGAAGTCCTTTGTCCGGGGTTGATTGGGCTGATGATGCGATCTCTTGTTTTCGTGAACCGACGTTCCCGGACGGGCGGCCATTGACCTGTGATTGATTGGAGCACCCGACCCTTCACTTGCTCAAGGGCTATGCGCTGTTCCATGTGTTACGAACCATCCGATGCAGTGTCTTATGCGGTTTGGCAACCCGCCGCGGTCGCGTCGACTCCGCGGTACATCGGATTCATGGAGGATTCGCGGCAGAACCACCGCGATTCGAATGCTCTTCTCTCAAGTTATGCGTCACTGACCGTGCGCCCGGGGGCGTCGGTTAGCGACAACAACATGAGAAAATCTGCATGCCTCATACCATAGCACGCCTCTGGACATCCGCGTGTCGCATGCGTTCATATGCCGGAAGATGCGGCGGCCGAATCCCGTTCCTGAGCCGATTCGCTCCGCTTTCTCGGATATGGCCGCCACGGACGGCCGAAGAAACCGATTCTGTGCATATACCCACCAGATATTCTGGGCATAAGGCCACCATAAAGCAGGTTCTGGGCATATACCCACCACGAGGAGGCATGAATCAGCCGCTTCGTGGTACGGATATGCCCAGAACAGAAACGATACGGATATACGACGCGTGCGCTGGTTCTGTTCCAGCACCGACTATAGCGATGCGGCGGCGATGAGCTGGCGGGTGTAGTCGGACTGGGGATGGCCGAGCACGGCTGCGGCGGTACCGGATTCGACTATTTTGCCTTCGCGCAGCACCAGAATGCGGTCGGCGATGTGCTGCACCACACCAAGATCGTGGGAAACCATGATAATGGCCGGTTTGACGGGCTGGTCGGTAGTTGGGTCTACAGTTCGCGCACCCGCTCCAGAGAGAATTGATTGGAAGGTTTCCAGAATCTGCACGCGGGCGGCCACATCGATGGCGCTCATCGGCTCGTCGGCCAGGATGAGCCGCGGGTTGGCCACGATGGCGCGGGCGATGGCCACGCGCTGCGCCTGGCCGCCGGACAGGTCGCACGGGTACCGGCCGAGGAAATCGCGCGGGTCAAGTCCCACGCGGGCGAGCGCCTGCGCGGTCTTGCCCTCCACCTCGTCCACGGCGAACCCGAGGGCGCGCCGACGCAGCCACAATGGTTCGGACACCGAACGTTCCACGGTCCAGCGCGGGTCGAGCGAGCCGAACGGGTCCTGGAACACGATGGACGATTCGGCGCGCAGCGCGCGGCTGCCGGCCGAACCGCGGCCGACCTCCTCGCCGCGGTATTCGATGCTGCCGGAATCGGCGGCGGCCAAGCCCAGCATGATGCGGGTGAGCGTGGTCTTGCCGGAGCCGGAAGCACCGATTACGGCCAGGCACTCCCCCGCATGCACTTCGGCGGAGACGCCGAACAGCACCTGACGTCGGGAAACATGGGACCGGCCGAAGTCGAACAGGGCGCGATGCATGGCACGGTCGGCAAAGGATGCGTTGATGTCATGTGCGACGAGCAACGGTTCGGCCGTCCCGGTATCACGGCGTTCCGTCACGGCGGCCGCTCTCCCGGTCAGCCTACGGCCGTCAGCAGTCTCGACGGAAGCGGTCAAAGCACGGTCAGTCATGGGATTCCTCCTTCCCGCCGGCACGGAGGGTGAGCAGACGGGCCGCGGAGACGAGCTCGCGGGCCTGCGCGGTCGCGGGCGAGGCCAGCAGTTCCGCGGTCGGTCCGGATTCCACGATACGTCCGGCGTCCAGCACGTAACAGCGCGTGGTGGCGCGGGCGAGCACAGAGAAGTCGTGCGTGATGAACAGCATCGAAGCGCCGGCGTCGTCCACCAGCGAGGTCAGCAAGTCCACGATCTGGCGTTGCGTGACGGAATCGAGCGCGGTGGTCGGTTCATCGGCGATGATGAACCGGGGCGAGGTGATCAGGGCTGTGGCGATGCCGACGCGCTGCTGCTGTCCGCCGGACAGCTCGTGCGGGTATTTGCCCGCCACCTCCCCGTCAAGGCCGACCTTGGCGAGCATCGCGGCCACGCGCTCGGCCCGTTCGGCCTCGGTGAGGTCGTAGTGGAGTTTCAGGGGCAGCGCGATCTGCTGGCCCACAGTCATCACCGGGTTCAGCGAGGCAGCCGGATTCTGGAACACCGTGCCCACATACCGGCCACGGAGGTCAGCGAGCGCGCGTTCGTGCAGGCCGATCACGTCGGTATCTCCCATGACGATGGAGCCGGATGCCGTGGCGTTCCGCGGCAGCAGTCCCAGCATCGCCTTGGAAATCATGGATTTGCCGGAACCGGACGAGCCGATGAGGCCCACCCGCTCGCCGTCCGCGATGTCGAGGTCCACGCCGGAGACGATGTGCCTGCCGCCGATGGTGATGGTCAGGCCGTGTACCGCGATGGTCATCGTTCGTCTTCCTCCCCATCAGCTTCAGCGGTTTCCGTGACGCCCGTATTCCGCGCGTCCGATGCGACGGCGACGGTCTGACGCAGCGCGGGACTGGCCACCGGATCGACGGCATCGCGCAGCACGTCGCCGAACACGTTGAGGGCCACGACCACCATGGTGACGATGAGACCCGGCCACAGCACGGTCAGCGGGAACACGTTGATGAGCTTGACGGACGTGGCCAGCGAATGGCCCCAGCTCGGCACGCCGGAGGGCACGCCGATGCCGAGGTAGGTCAGGCCCGATTCGGCCAATACCGCCGTTCCCGCGGACAGCGAAAGCTGCACGGCCAGCACGGGCAGGATGTTGGGGATGATGTGGCTGACGAGCACGCGCCAGCCGCTCGCGCCATTGGCCCTCGCCGATTCCACGTACGCCGAACGGGCGGCGAGCAGGGCGGCCGGACGCGCCACGCGGGCCAGGTTGAGTCCGTAGCCGAACCCGCAGGCCACCACGATCACGGCGATGGATGCGCCCAGCGGCACGGCCAGAATCAGGGCGATGAGCACGGTGGGGATGGAAATGAGCGCGTCGACCACCACCACGGACGTGCCGGCGAGCGCGGGGGTGCGGGCCACCATCGCGGCGACCAGGGCCAGCCCCCATACAGCGGACAGCACCACGGTGAGCACCACGATGAGCAGGTTGGTGCGCGAGCCAGCCATCAGCCAGCTGAATACGTCGGCACCAGTGCCGTCGGTGCCGAGCCAGTGCGAGGCGGAGGGCTTGGCCCACACGTGGTATCCGTCCGTAGTCCATAGGGATTGCGGGGTCCAGACGAGGGAGACCAGCGCCACGGCGAGCCACAACGTCAGCACGATAAGCGTGAATTTGCCTTCGCCGCGCCGCCAGATGGACTGCAGAACGATGGAGAAACGACGCAGGGGCTTGTGTGCAACGGTGTGCGCAGCGGTTTCGCCGGCACCGGGCGAGCGGACTTTCCGCATGGTGTTGCTCATGCGGCCACCTCCGATACGGTATCCGCGGATTTGAGCCGCGGGTCGAGGATGCGGTGCAGCACGTCCACCACAAGGCCCACGCCCAGGAAGAACGCGGCGAGCAGGAACAGCTCGCTTTGCACGGCGATGAGGTCGCGGTTGCCCACGTCGGTCACGAGCCCGTTGCCGATGCCGGGCAGGGCGAACAGGTTCTCGATGACCATGACCCCGGTGATCATCGAAGCGAAGGTCAGGCCGATCACCGAGACGAGCTGCGGGGTGGCGAGCCGCAATCCGACGCGCAGCACGGCCTGGGTGCGGGTCATGCCGCAGGAACGCGCCATGTCGATGTAGCCGGAGTTCGCCAGATCTCCTAACACCGCGCGCGTGTAACGCATCAGGGAAGCGCCGACGATGATGCCGACCGAGAGGGCCGGCAGGATCAATGCGAGCAGCGCCCGGCCAGGCGTGGTCCAGCCGTCCATCGGGAATCCCTGCGAGGGCAGGATGCCGACGAGGCCCGTTCCCTTGCCGAACAGGAGGATGAGCAGCAGTCCGCTCCAGAGCGCGGGCACGGCACCGCCGATGATGGCGAGTACGTGGAACGCCGCTCGCACGCGGGCCGAGCGGGCCAGCACGGCCGCGCATCCGAGCGGCAGGCCGACGGCGAGGGCGATGAGCAGGCCGAGGATGATCAGGGGGAAGGTGATGGAGGCGCGGGAGGCGACCAGCGAGGTCACGGAGCGGCCGGTCAGGATCGACGTGCCGAAGTCGCCGTGCAGGAGCGCGCCCATCCAGTCGAGGTATTGGATGGCGAGCGGACGGTTGAGTCCCAGTTGCTCGCGCAGTTGGGCCGCCTTCTCGGGCGGGGCGTTCACGCCGGCCATGATGGAGGCCACGTCGCCGGGCAGGATGCGCAGCGCCGCGAACACCACGACGGACAGGCCGAACAGCGCCGCCACGAACAGCAGCAGTCGGCGGACGACGAATCGCATCGCTGAGCTCCTTTCTATTGGGCTTGCCAGTCGCCGATGACCTCGGCTCCCCTTGGAGTACGTTTCTCGCTCCCCTCAGTCCACTGTCGTGGACAGCTCCCCTCAGGGAGGGGAGCCGAGGGAGACCTACTTCGTATACGTCACGTTATACAGCGGCAGAACGGTCTGGTTCAGATCGAACGGGAAACCTTCCACGCCCTTGGCCGTGGCTGTGGTGATGCGGTAGTTGAACAGCCAGTCGGCGGGCGCGTCCTCGGAGATGAGCTTGGCGGCCTCGGCGAACTTGGCGTCGCGTTCCTTGTCGGTGGTGGCGGCGATGCCTTCCGCGTACAGCTTCTGCACGTCCTTGTTGTCGTAGCCGAAGTAGTAGGTGGGGTCGGTCCACGTGTAGAAGTCATGGCTTTCGTTGTGGTCCACCAGCGAGATGTCGAAGTCATGGTTGGTGTACACGTCCTGCAGCCACGTGGAGAACTCCACCACGTTAACCTTCAGGTCGATGCCGATGGGCTTCAACTGCGAGCGCAGCTGGTCGCCGAGTTCAGTGCCGTAGATGTTGGCGTAGGTCAGAGTGAGTTCCAGCGGCTTGTCTTCGGAGTACCCCACTGCGGCCATCAGCGACTTGGCTTTGTCCTGATCGTACGGGTAGAGGTCGGTCAGATCCTCGTAACCGGGGTCCAGGGACGGGATCGGGCCGCCCAAGGCCTTATCCGCGCCGCCGCGGGAAGCGATGAGCTCATCATGGTTGATGGCGTAGCGGATGGCCTGACGGATACGCTTGTCGGCAAGCTTGGAACCGGAGGCGTTGTTGAAGCCGAGCACGTACTTGTCGGTGCCATCGCCGGCCTTGACCACGTACTTGGACGGGTCGGAGGTGAACGGTTCGGCCAGATTCTCGGTGATCGGCGCGAGCACCTGCACGTCGCCGGACTTCAGCGCGTTCACCGCAGCGTTATCGTCTGCCAGATACTTGACCACGATGGTCGGGGTCTTGGCCTTGTTCTTGCCCCAGTACTTCTCATTGGCCTTGAGCGTGATCGAATCGTTTTCGACGAACTTGGCCACGGTGTACGGACCGGAGCCTACGGCCTGAGTCTTCAAGTCATACTTGGCATCCTTGTCGAATACCAAGCCGGCGCGGCCGGTCAGGGTCCACAGCAGGTTCGAGTTCGGGGTCTTGAGCGTTATGACCACGGTGTCGGCGTCCTTGGCCTCCACCTTGCTGACGGCTTCAAGCGCGTCGGCGTCGTGGTACTGCTTGGCGATCAGCTCGTTGATGGACCAGGCCACGTCCTCAGCGTCGAGCGTATCGCCATTGGAGAAGACCATGTTCTTGTTGAGATGGAAAGTGTAGGTCAGGCCGTCCTTCGATTCCTCCCAACTGGAGGCGATGGCCGGGGTCACCTGGTTCTTCGAGTCGCGGGCCACAATGCCTTCGTACACATTGCCGATCAGGATCTGATCGAGTGCGGAGCCTGCGGTGTTGCGAATGTCAAGGTTGGTGGGGGCCAGTTTAAGGCCGATGGTGACGGTGCTTGCCTGTGCAGCGCCGTTGCCGGAAGCAGTGCCGTTGTCTTTTTTCGCGTAGGCCAGCGTGACGCCGATCACGACGGCGACCGCCACGATGACGGCGATCAGTGAAATCAGCCACCACTTCGGGCCGTTCTTCTTTGGATTCTTGGCGCGCGAGGCCAGGCTCGCGTCCGTAGTTGCACCGGTTGCGCCGCTTTCAGCGTGCGCACCATTGTCTTGAGACATGGTTCTTCCTCTGTGATTCCTTATGCATGTATTGTTGCGATTGGTTGGCCGCCCGAACCGGGTCGACCACCAGAGCCCAATCATAGACGCGGGACTGTAATTCTTGGCTTCTGTTGCATCAGACGCATCCTGCATTGCGGTAGGATGGCCGGTGAAATCCATCTTGGCTTAGGGAGGGTTATCATGCTGGTCGCTGTTGACATCGGCAATACGAATATCGTGCTTGGTTTTCTGGATGACGGCGGTGAGATTGCCGGCACTTACCGAATCACCACCAAGGCCAATCACACGTCCGACGAATACGGACTGTTTCTCACTGAATTTCTGCGAATGAGCGGGTTCACTCCCGACGATGTGGATGATGTGATCATCTGTTCCGTGGTGCCTAAAGTTATGCACTCCTTCCGCTCTTCGATTATCAAATTCCTCGATCTGGAGCCGATGGTGATCGGGCCGGGTATTAAAACCGGTATGAACGTGCGTATTGATGATCCCAAATCGTTGGGTGCCGATATTCTCGCCGACTGCGCCGGCGCATACTACGAATATGGTGGGCCCGCTCTTGTGGCTGATTTCGGTACGGCCACCACGTTTACTCACGTGGACGGACACGGTGTCATCGACTCGGGTGTGATCACCACCGGCATACGGACCGGAGCGGCCGCATTGTGGGGAGATACCGCGCAGTTGCCCGAGGTGGAGATCACCCGTCCGAGCACAATCCTGGGCACGAACACCAAAACATGCATGCAGGCCGGCTTGTACTACACATTCCTTGGCGGAGTGGAGCGCACGATTCGGCAATTCCGCAAGGAATTGGACGACGAAGGGTTCAAGGTGATCGCCACCGGAGGCCTTGGACGAGTCTTCGCCAACGATACGGATCTCATCGACGTGTACGACCCGGACCTTATTTTCAAAGGTATGGCGCATATTTATTCGCGCAACGTGCAGTAGGTGCAGCAGGTGCAACGTGCAGTAGATCGGGCTGGCTATGCCAATGGCAGGCTATTTGATGGTAAAGCCCTGATTGAAACCGTATTCCTTGAGGTCTTTCTGCCATCGCGCCAAACCTGAGGCAAGAGCGACCTTTGCACCGGGGTCATCCAGTGATTTGAGCGGATTGCCTTTCGCGTCTTTCATGCCCTGCTCAATCTGAGCTTCCCGGCGCTGATACGCCTGGAAGCTCGACGCCCAGCTGTAGGCCTTGCCTACCGTATTTTTGAAATCGGAACGGGCGTATACCTCGAACGGCAGATACTGATAGCCGGCGGACACGTCTTCAGCCGCCTCGGCAAGCACACGATTGAATTTCTGCCCACCAAAGTAAGGGATCTCCAGACCGTTTTCATTGGTGATCGTGGTCTTATTCAGGAATTCCGATGAATTGAGCGTGGTGTAATCCGCGGGGAATGCGCCGCCGGCCACACGGGTGGCGATGCCCTGAGCATCATGGGATACGAAATCCACGAATCGATAGGCCGCATCAGGCTTGCGTGTCCGTTGCAACACGGCCAGCGCCGAACCGCCGTTCTCAGCATTGGTGGGAGTCCCGTCATGGGTAGGCATGGCAGCCACTCGCCATAAGCCTGCGGCACCGGGCACATTGGCCAGCAACAGCGAAGGCATCCATGCACCTGAAAATACAGAGGCTATGGTGCCGGTGCCCACTCGTCGCTTCCATCGGTCGGACCATGTGGCAGTCGTGGTGTCCACCAGATCTTCATCGATCATTTTCTGCCAGAATTCAGTGAACCGTTGCGTACCGGCGTCCTCGTCCAAATCGATGGTCACCGTTTTGCCATCGAGCGAGGTATGGAAAGGGCGACCGCCGGCGAGCCAGATCATCGCGTCATAGAAGCTACCATCACCGGCATCGGCGGCGATATATACGCCTATCTGCTTGAGTTTCTTGGCGGCTTCGTAATAGTCGTCCCAAGTCTTGATCTGATTGGCGTCCACGCCGGCCTGATCGAACACGTCTTTGTTGTAGAAGAAGCCCATGGGGCCGGAATCCATCGGCAAGCCGTATGTGCGCCCTGCAAGCTGCACGGAAGACCAGGTACCCAACGTATAGAAGTTGGGATAATCGGATCCGATGCGATCGGTCAGATCGAGCAGCTGTCCGGAAACGGCGTACTGCATCAACGCATAGTACTCAATCTGCGCCACATCCGGCGTTCCGTATCCGTCCTGAATGGCCGCGTTGAGGTTGTCGTAGCCGGATATATTGGTCCATTCGACACGAATGTCCGGATTGGCTTTTTCGAATTGCTGGATGACTTTGCCCATGCTGGGCTCCCAGCTCCACACGCTGATGACGGTACGGTTGTCCGTCTCGGCCTGTCCGCAGGCAGCCAGAGCCACGGTCAGGATAGCGGCCAGTGCCGCAGCCGCCGTTCTTCTGATGTGCCGTCCAATCATGCGCATGGTGCCGAGTGTACTAGTTGCCGGGTATGGAAGGTGGAAAACAAGGAACCCCGCTCACAATCGGATGCGAGCGGGGTTCCGGTTGACTATGCCGTAGTCAATCTTGAGTCAGTCGTGACCTACTTGACTTACTTCACAGTGAAGCCCTGATCCTTGCCGTAATCCTGCAGGGCCTTCTGCCAAGCAGCCACGCCATCAGAGAGCTTCTGGTCGCCGGTGTAGGACTTGCCGACGTAGTCGCCGAAGATGGTGCGGGCCTTGACTTCGAAGGGCAGGAACTGGTAGTCGGAGGACACGTTCTCAGCAGCCTGAGCAAGGACCTCGTTGTACTTCTGACCACCGAAGTAGTCCACATCCTCGCCATCGGCGTTCTTCACAGTGGTGGCGTTCTTGAAGGAATCGGATTCCATGGAGGCCTTGTCAGCCGGGAATGCACCGCCGGCCACACGGGTGGCTACACCATCACCGTGGTTGGCGTACTCGATGAACTGATAGGCGGCATCGGCCTTCTTGGAGGAGGCGAGCACAGCCAGCGAAGAACCACCGTTCTCAGAGTTGGTTGCGGAACCGTCAGCGGTCGGCATCTGGGTCACACGCCACTTGCCGGCACCGCCAGCAGCGGAGTTAGCAAGGTTTGCAGGCATCCAAGCACCAGTGAGCAGGGAGGCGATGGTGCCGTCGACCATGCCCTTGAACCAATCCTCGGACCAGCCGGCGGTCTTGGTGTCGAGCAGGCCTTCGTCCAGCATCTTCTGCCAGAACTCGTTGAACTTCTGCACGTTCTCGTCACCGGTCAGGTTGATGGTGACTTCGGAGCCATCAGAGGAGGTCTTGAACGGCTGGCCACCGGCAAGCCAGGTCATGGAGTCGTAGAAGCCGGCGTCGCCGGTGTCGGAGGTGATGTAGTAGTTGTCGCCAAGGGCGTGAATCTTCTTGGCGGCCTCGTAGTAGTCGTCCCAAGTCTTGATCTGCTCGGCGTCAACACCGGCCTTGTCGAAGACTTCCTTGTTGTAGAAGAAGGCCATTGGGCCGGAATCCATCGGCAGACCATAGACCTTGCCGGCGAACTGCACGGAGGCCCACGGGCCAGGGGTGTAGAAATCGGAGAAGCCGGAGGTCTTGTCGGTGATGTCCAGCAGGTTGTTCTTGATGGCGTACTGCGGGATGGCGTAGTACTCGATCTGAGCCACATCCGGAGCGCCGTTGCCGGCCTCGATGGCGTTATCAAGCTGGGTGTATTCCTTGGTGTTGGTGCCGACGTTCTTGAGGTCGACCTTGATGCCGGTCTTCTTCGTGAAGTCCTTGGCAACCTGGGTCAGCGTAGGCTCCCAAGCCCAGACGGTGATTTCGGTGACGTCCTTTTCCTGAGCCGGCTGGCTGCTCGCGTTGTCGGAACCGCAGGCGGCAACGGAAACCAGCATGGCGACGGCACCCGTGAGCGCGACGGCCTTCTTGGCGGTGGTGAACTTCATCGTTCTGTTCTCCTTCCTCGAATCGTCCAGAACGATTCAAATATCTATGTCGTTCGTAATCATCGTTTCCAGTTGATTCAAATTCCTTGGAATTCTCCTCAACTTCGAGAAGTGGCTCCTCTCGCCATTTCCAAAACCTATGATTGCGATAACATTTATAAGTATACACAGTTTGTTTCCTATCGCAAACGCAACCAATCGGCGTGTTATCGCAAACAATTACACCCACATCGCATGGCACGACGTCGGTGACAACGAACAACGATCTCGACGCTCTGCCATACCGTCCAACAACGCAACGAGCCCCGCCAGACGAATTGTCTGACGAGGCTCTGTATGGCTGTTGCGCTGGCGCTAAGCTACCGACTACGGCCTACAGCTTCACCACCAGTACGCCGTTCGGTTGGATGGCGGCCGTGTGTTCCGACTCATTGACCTGAGCCAAGGACGCAACCAAAGGTTCACCTTCCAAATCAACGACAGCAACATCATGCGTACGGTTGAACAGGAACACGAAGTGGTTCTCATCAGTGGAGTCCGCGCGCTCGACGCGCAACACCTCGCCACGATCGTCCTCGGCCGGAGTCTCGATACCAAGCTCTTCCAACAAAACAGGCAGGGACTTGGCCAAGCCTTCACGACCCAAGCGAGCACCGACATATGCAGCTTTGCCGTCGCCGTATTCGTTCACGGTGATGGCGGGAGCACCATCGAAACCGGTCCATTTATCGGCCTTGAAGGAAGCCACCACGTGAGCGGTCGGCGCAACCGAGGTGATTACGTCGGCGAAATCATGCGCCACCGCGCCATTGGTCAGATCCAAGTGATCCATGGCACCCGGGAAGTCGTTGCCCATCGGGGCGAATTCCTCCACGCGCACACCGACCACGTCTCGGATGGAGCCGGGGTATCCGCCAAGCCAGACATGATCCTTCTCGTCCACCAGACCGGTGTAGTACGTCACGAACAGCTTGCCGCCGTTCGCCACATACTCGCGCACGCGGCGCGAGGTCTCTTCGGACAAGATGGCCAGGCTTGGCAACACCACGGCCTCATACTCGTCCCAGGGACCACGAACCGGCACCACGTCGGCGGTGAGACCGTTGTCCGCAAGCGCACGGAACCATGCGAGCGGTTCGGTCCAATGGCGTACCTCCTGAGTAGGCGTGGCGGTATGCTCCGTGGCCCACTGGGACTCGTAATCGAACACGACGGCGACCTTGGACTTGACCAGAGTCGTATCCAACAGGCCTTCGTCGGCAAGCTTGTTCAGGTCGGCACCCAGTTCGCATACATCGCGGAAGATCTGGGAATCCGGGCCCGCGTGCGGCACCATCGAGGAGTGCCACTTCTCGGCACCGGCCTTGGATTGACGCCACTGGAAGTAGCAGATGGCGTCGGCACCCATGGCCAGATGTGCCAGCGAGTCGCGCACGAGCTCGCCGGGCTCCACACGGTAGTTGATCGGACGCCAGTTGACGGCCGACGTGGAGTGCTCCATCAGGAACCACGGCTTCTTGCGAGCGATGCCGTCGGTGAGGGAGGCCGAGTAGGCCAGCTCATCGAAGTGCGCCTCGCCCGGGGTGAAGTAGTGGTCGTTGGAGACGAAGTCGACGTCGTAGCCCCACTTGTCGTAGTCAAGACCGGTGCCGCCGGCGGACACCATGAAGTTGGTGGTCTGCGGCTTGCCGGGGGTGATCTCAAGCAACGCATCACGTTCGGCCTTGTAGAAGTCCTGCAGCGCATCCGAGCTGAATCGCTTCCAGTCGAGCAGCTTACCCGGGTTCATAAAGTTGCCGTCGCCGATAAAGCGCGGCGGGATGATCTCGGAGAAGTTGTTCATGCGCTGCGCCCAGAAGGCGGTGCCCCAAGCGTCGTTGACGGCGTCAATGGTGCCGTACTTCTTCTCGCACCACTGCTGGAATGCACGCTCGGCGTCTTCGGAGTAGTCGAAGCGGTTGTGGCAGCCATATTCGTTGCTCACATGCCAGGAGACCACGTACGGGTTGTCTTTGTAATGCTCGGCCATTTTGCGGCAGAGATTCAGCGCATAATCCAGGAAGATCGGGCTGGTGGCACGCCAATGTTGGCGGGCACCGGGCTGGCATACGTCACCGCGGTAGTCCACCCACAGAATCTCCGGGTGAGCTTGGGTGAGCCACATCGGCGGGGATGCGGTACCAGTGGCGAGATCCACTGCGATGCCGGCTTTGCCGAGCTTATCGATGACCCGGTCGAGCCAGTCGAAATCGTAGACGCCTTCCTCCGGCTCAAGCTTGGCCCAGGAGAAGATGGCTACGGAGACCAAGTTGACTCCGGCCTTCTTCATCAGTTCGATGTCTTCATCCCAGACTTCCTCAGGCCACTGGTCGGGGTTATAGTCACCGCCGTACCAGATGCGCGGACTTTTGCCGGCAAGAGGCTGCGGCCAGTTGAACGCTCTATGTTCCATAATGCTTGAATCCTTTATAACGATTTTGTGGCGGACAGATCGGAATCGACCTTTGGCCAATGCGGTATGACCCGCAGTAGCTCACGCGCTGCTCAGGCTTCTCTCCCCCACCCGCTTCACGGCATCCCCTGTCCTCTGCAGCCGGCCCTCGCCAGTGCTCCTCACCCCTCCCGTGAAAATGACTCACTGACGACAAGTCACAGAGACATATTCGCGAGAGGGGCTACGGGGGTCCGCTCACTTCCCGGGACCGGTCACTCCTTGACGGCGCCCGCCGCCAGGCCGGACTGCCAGTACTTCTGCAAACACAGGAACGCGATCACCAACGGGATGATCGTGATCAGCGAACCCGTGATCACCAGGTTCTGGATCGCCTGGCCACCAGCCGTGGACGCCTGGT
>NZ_JAAIIG010000008.1 GCF_012932375.1 Bifidobacterium olomucense
GCCGGCCGTCGGCATCGATGCCTACGAGAACGGATTCGGCATCAGAAAAGGATGGGCAGGACGCTCAAAATAATCCACGCCACGCGATGACACGCGCGGATAAGACCCACGTTTCTTTACTTAACCCGTTTATCCAGTAGACGCTGAGCCATGCCATTCGATGCGGTCTCGCTGATGGTCTGCCAACCTCGGCGTTCCGCCATACGCCGGAACTCGGCAAGTATTACTGTTTTGCCCACGCCGCGTGCGCCGGTTACACGCATAAGTCGTCCAGGTGCTCCCGATCCATTATCGAGTCCCTCTTCAAAATCATCGAGCACAATGTCTCTTCCAATAAGCACCGGAGGTAAATGTCCTGCGCTTGGCTTGAAAGGATTGATTCTTGTGCTCAGCATGATACTCCAGAGACTAAGTTAATACATATGTTGCGTAGTGCGACGTTGCTTGCCCATTGTAGCAAGATTCTAAAAGAATCTAAGAAGTTCTAAAACAATCTAAAAGTTCTAAAACAATCTAAAAGTTTCTAAATCTTCGATGTCGCCCCCATTCGCCGCAGGGCACAGGCTACAGTAATATAAAGAACCATGGCTGAAGAACTTTTCACTCCACACAACATCATTGTGACCGGTGGCTGTGGCTTCATCGGTTCCAACTTTGTCCATTATGTCTATAACAACCACCCGGATGTGCATATCACGGTGTTGGACGCGCTGACCTACGCCGGCAATCTGGAAAACATCAAGTCCATTCTGGGCGACCGAGTGGAGTTCGTGCACGGCAACATCTGCGACGCCGAGCTGCTCGACAAGATCGTGCCCGGCCACGACGCGATCGTGCATTACGCCGCCGAATCCCACAATGACAACTCCATCGCCAACCCGGAACCGTTCCTCAAGACCAACGTCGAGGGCACCTTCCGCCTGCTGGAAGCCGCCCGCAAGTACGACGTGCGCTACCATCACGTCTCCACCGACGAAGTCTATGGCGACCTCGCTCTGGACGATCCGGCCAAGTTCACCGAAGAGACCCCATACCATCCTTCCAGCCCGTACAGCTCCACCAAGGCCAGCTCCGACCTGCTGGTGCGCGCGTGGCACCGCACCTTCGGCATCCGCGCCACGATCTCCAACTGCTCCAACAACTACGGCCCCTACCAGCATGTGGAGAAGTTCATCCCGCGCCAGATCACGAATATTCTGGAGGGCCTCAAGCCGAAGCTGTACGGTAACGGCTCCAACGTGCGCGACTGGATTCACACCGACGACCACTCCACCGGCGTGTGGACCATCCTGACCAAGGGCCGCATCGGCGAGACGTATCTGATCGGCGCGAACGGCGAGCGCAACAACCTGACCGTTCTGCGCGACATCCTGACCGTAATGGGCAAGAGCCCCGACGATTTCGACTGGGTCAAGGACCGTCCGGGCCACGATCGCCGTTACGCAATCGACTCGACCAAGTTGCAGACCGAACTCGGTTGGAAGCCCACTCATACCGACTTCCAGAAGGGTTTGGAACAGACCATCGCTTGGTACACCGACAACCGTGATTGGTGGGAGCCTGCCAAGGCCGCTACCGAAGCCAAGTACAAGCAGCAGGGACAGTGAACTATTGAGGGGAGTGGCGTCCGAATTGGACTGGCTCCCCTCAATCAATTTTACTGGTCAACCATGCCGATGCCTTATCGCGGGCACATCCTCTCCCTCAAATCAGGGAACAAGCTAAGAGCAACCGAATACGAATACCTTATATATAAGGACAATAATTATGTCGTTTGATTTCGAAAAGGAACTCAAGGTCACAGAGACCAATATCCCGGGCCTTCTGGTGTTCGATCTGCCGGTCCATGGCGATAACCGTGGTTGGTTCAAGGAGAACTGGCAGCGTGCCAAGATGACCGCGCTGGGCCTGCCGGATTTCGGCCCGGTTCAGAACAACATCAGCTTTAACGCTACCAAAGGCGTGACCCGTGGCATTCATGCCGAGCCTTGGGACAAGTACATCTCCATCGCCGCAGGAGAGATCTTCGGCGCATGGGTGGATCTTCGTCCGGGGGAGAGCTTCGGTCAGGTGTTCACCACCCGTCTTGACCCGAGCAAAGCAATTTACGTGCCGCGCGGCGTGGGCAACAGCTTCCAGGCGCTGCAGGACGGCACCGTGTACACCTATCTGGTGAACGCGCATTGGAGTCTGGAACAGAAGAAAACTTATACGTTCGTGAACCTCGCCGACCCGGAACTCAACATTCAGTGGCCGATCCCGCTGGAAGAATCCGAGCGCTCCGAAGCCGACCTCCACCATCCGATACTCAAGGACGCCAAGCCCATGGCTTCCAAGCGCACGCTGGTGACCGGCTGCAACGGCCAGCTTGGCCACGCGATCCGTGCATATGCCGAGGCGCACAACCTTGAAGGCTTCGAATACACCGATATCGATGAATTTGATTTCTCTGATCCTGCTGCATACAGCAAATACGACTGGAGCCTGTACGGCACGATCATCAATGCCGGTGCCTACACGGCTGTGGACAAGGCCGAAACCGCTGAAGGCCGTCCGATCGCGTGGAAGGCAAACGCTCAGGGGCCGGCGCTGCTGGCGAAGGTAGCCAAAGACCACCACATCACGCTGGTGCATGTCAGCTCTGATTACGTGTTCGACGGAACTGCTGAGGAACATACGGAAACCGAGGCGTTCGCGCCGCTGGGCGTGTACGGTCAGACTAAGGCCGCCGGCGACATCGCCGTGGCCAATGCGCCGGAGCATTACATTCTGCGCTCCAGCTGGGTAATTGGCGAAGGCCATAACTTCGTCAAGACCATGATGATGCTGTCCAACAAGGTAGCCGATCCGAATGATGGTCTGAATCAGGTGACCGTGGTGGACGATCAGTACGGCCGCCTCACCTTCACGCGCGATATGGCCGAAGCGATCTTCCATCTGCTGGACTCCCGCGCTCCGTATGGTACGTACAACCTGACTGGATCCGGTGCCGTGAAGTCCTGGGCGGACATTGCCGCTGCCGTGTTCGAGCAGACCAACGGCAACGGAGACAAAGTCAAGCCGATTAGCACCGCAGAGTACTTCGCCAACGCCAAGGCTCCGGTCAGCCCGCGCCCGACCCACTCCGCGCTTGATCTGACCAAGATCAGCGAGGCCGGCTACACGCCTGCCGACTGGGAGGAGACGCTCAAGACGTATGTGGCCCAAGAACTGGCCAAGTAAGCCAAGTAAGGAGAACAGGCAATGAAGGGCATTATTCTTGCGGGAGGCTCGGGCACTCGTCTCTACCCGTTGACCACGGTGACCTCCAAGCAGCTGCTGCCGGTGTATGACAAGCCGATGATCTACTACCCGCTGAGCGTGCTCATGCTGGCCGGTATTCGAGACATCCTTATCATCTCCACGCCGAAAGACCTGCCGAACTTCGAGCGCCTGCTAGGTGATGGTTCTCATTACGGTGTGAACTTCTCCTACAAGGTGCAGCCTTCGCCGGACGGTCTGGCACAGGCGTTCCTGCTCGGCGAAGAGTTCATCGATGGCGAGCCGTGTGCGCTGGTACTGGGCGACAACATCTTCTACGGCAACGGTCTGGGCAACACGTTGCGCAAGGCTGTGGCCAAGGCCGAAGACGGTGAAGGCGCGAGCGTGTTCGGCTACTATGTGGACGATCCGGAACGCTATGGCGTAGTGGAGTTTGACGCGAACAAGAAGGCCGTGTCCATTGAAGAGAAGCCGGCGGTGCCGAAGTCGAATTACGCGGTGACCGGCCTGTACTTCTACGATGAGCGCGTGACCGAGTTTGCCAAGCAGGTCAAGCCTTCCGCCCGTGGTGAGCTGGAAATCACCGATTTGAACAAGATGTATTTGGAAGCCGGTTCGCTGAATGTGCGTACGTTGGGCCGCGGTTACGCATGGTTGGATACGGGCACCATGGATTCCCTGTATGAGGCAGGTGAATTCGTGCGTACCGTGCAGCGCGCGCAGGGCTTGCCGATTGCGGTGGTTGAGGAGATCGCTTACCAGAACGGTTGGATTAACCGCGATGAGCTGCTGGAGTCCGCTGAGCGTTACGGTAAGAGCCCGTATGGCAAGCATCTGAAGGATGTGGCCGACGGCAAGGTGGTGCTGATTCCCAACCAGTACTGATGTGACGCCGATGAGCTGTGGCTCTCAGCTTAGCTGATTGATGAATGACGCGGCTAACGTCGAATGTAGACGTGGCCGCGTCATTGTCGTATTAGAAAGTTTTTTTAAAGACCGAATGCAGCTACGACCCCGCTCCTCGTCTCTCTAAAACTCGCGGGGTGGTATTAGTCTGTTGAACTATATGTGAGATTTTTTCCGAAGAGTTAGGGAAGACCATTGACCATCGCTGATTTGCTGCAGATTTTACGCAAGCATTTGGTATCTGCGATTATTTCCTTTGTGGTGGTGTTCGCCGCTGTCGCTGCAGTCACGTTCATTATGCCGCCCAAGTACACGGCCACCGCTGAAGTGTTCGCTACGTATACCGGCCAGTCCGGGCAGGAGCAGTCCACGAACGACATGAGCTCCGGTACCAACTACCTGAACACCCAGATCAAGACCTATCCGGAACTGGTCAAGACCGAATCGGTGCTGCAGCCGGTGATCAACGATCTTGGTCTCGACATGACCACCGCCGATCTGGCCAATGTGGTGACCGCCACCAACCCGACGAACACGTTCATGGTGGATATCTCCGCTGAGGTGGGTGATCCGCAGCAGGCTGCCGACATCGCCAACAGCGTGGCCAAGAACCTTTCCAACCAGATCTCCTCCGATCTGTACAGCACGGACGGCGGCAAGTCGCCGATTAAGCTTTCCGTAGTGCAGAAGGCTCAGGTGCCGACCGGCCAGAGCTCCCCGAACATCCCGCTGTATCTGGCCGCCGGTCTGGTGCTGGGTGTGATTGTGGCCGTGGGCGTCGCCCTGCTCAAGGACATCCTGAACACCAAGGTCGATACGACCGACGACGTGCGTGAAATTACCCACGCTTCTTCGCTGGGTACCGTGCCGTCCGCAACGATTCTTGACGACAGCCGCCCTGTGGTGGTCGCTCAGCCCGCCGGCAGCGAGGCCGAAGAGTTCCGTCGCATCCGTACCAACCTCTCCTTCCTCACCACCACCGCCACCAACGATCGTGGCCGTCTGCTGGTCATCACCTCCACCGACCCGTCCGAAGGCAAGACCACCGTCTCCTCCAACGTGGCTGTGGCACTGGCCGAGGAAGGCAAGAGCGTACTGCTTATCGACGCCGATCTTCGTCACCCGTCCGTGGCACACAAGCTCGGCATCGAAGGCCATGTGGGTCTGTCCCACGTGCTGTCCCGTCAGGCTTCTCCGGCGGACGTCATCCAGAAGTACTGGAAGCAGAACCTGCACATCATGCCTGCCGGCAAGCGTCCGGCCAACGCCAGCATTCTGCTCAACTCCGACATCATGAAGGAGATGGTGGAACAGGCGCTCACCCAGTACAACTACGTGATCATCGATACTGCACCGCTGTCCGTGGCCAGCGACGCCACCGTGTTCGGCCGTATGGCCGGCGGCCTGGTGCTGGTAACCGGCAAGGGCGTTGTGGAGAAGAAGGAGCTGGAAGGCACCGCGCAGGCGCTGAAGACCGCCGAAGTGCCGATTCTGGGCTTCATCTTCAACTTCGCCGATCCGAAGAAGATTCATTCGAAGAACTATTACTACTACTATTACGAGGACGGCAACAAGCGTTCCTCCCGCAAGGAGAGCCGCTCTCGTAAGAAGTGATCTTCTCTAACTGAAGAATCTCATTGAACGTGCCGGTTGTGGATATGAATCCATAGCCGGCATGTTTTGTTTTTTCCGTTGTCAGTTCAACTATTGGTAAAGAAATATGGAGTCTTGCGGACAATTGGTTCGTTATGGCAACGGGTCTGGATAGACTAGCCCTTTGGTACGGTCTTGATACGCAGTTCGATAGACAGACTGGAATAAGGCTGGGACGCGCCGTTACCGGTGCGTGTGAGTTTGAGTGAGTTGCAAAGGAATGAAAGATATGGGAACAGAGGGACGTCCTGAACCGAAGCTGGACGCAGGTTCTCCCGCAACGCCCGCGAGCGGAGACATCGTTGACACCTTCTGGGACATTCCGCCAATCGAATTTCCCTCTGAATCTGGTAACGCTGGTGCGTCTGCTACCACCGATAGCGAAGCTCAGAGCACGCTGAAGGGATTGCATGACGGTACGAATGCACTGAACGTCGACGAAAACGCCGGTCTGTCGTTCCCCTCGTTCGATGACGTGCTGCAGTGGCCTACCGCCAATTCCTCCGCATCATCGGCAAAGTCCTCGGCCGACAACGCCGAAACTGCGGTGCTTGGTACTTTCCCGGATGCTCATGCGGCAACGCAGCCCGATGCTCCAACCGCGACGATGGCGATGCCGAGCGTGCCATCGGCTGATGCACAGTCTTCTGCTTCCGCCGGGCAGACGCTGCCTTTGTTCACACCGGTCGATAAGCCGTCGTCTGATACGTCCAAGAGCAATGAACACGACGATTTGAATATCGACTTCAGCGCCATCGAACACAATCCGGAACCGGTGGAGGAGCCGAAGCACGAGAATGCCGGTGGCGCTCGTGCCGAGAAGGGAAATGGCAAAGGCAAGATCATCGCTATCTCAGTGATCGCAGTTGTGGCCGTGATAGCGGCGATCGTAGGCGGTATTTATTACTGGCGTACCGATGATCAGCGTCAGGAAGCCCGGCGTCTGCACAGTGCCGCACTGGCGCAATGCGAAAAGGCGGTGGATGAATACTCTGCGGCGCAGGAGGCTTTGACCAAGGTGCTTTCCAACGCGAAGAGCGCTCAGGCCATCAAGTCCGATCAAGTGGCGGACGGTGCTACCGTAACCGCGCTGAAAAAGGCGGTCTCTGCAGTGAAGGATGCTGAAACCATCGAGTGCAAGGCATCCGCGTCTACGACGAACCTAAAGGAATACGCGAAGACGGCTACTACGCAGAGCAAGACTGCGGAAAGCAATGCTCAGGCGATCACCGCCGCCGCCAAGGCCGTTACGGACAGCAAGAACGCCAAGGATGTGAACGACGCCAAGCAGTCTCTGCAAGACAAGATCACCGAGGCGCAGACGTTGCTGGATTCCAGCCTGTACGCCGTGGCGGACGACACCACGCGTACCACGCTGAGCGCTGACGTCGATGCAGCCAACGATGTGCTGGCCAACAAGTCCACCGATGTCAAGGCGATGCAGGCCGCAGTGACCACGCTGAACACGGATATTGACGCCGTCAACGCGTCCATGGCCGCATACACCGCCCAGCAGCAGGCCGCAGCTCAGGCGCAGCCTGATACCGGTTATTACAACGGTGGTTTGACGGGCGGCAACACCGGCGGTGCCTTAGGCGACGATACTGGTGGTAATTCTGGTGGTAACTCTGGCGATAACTCGGGTAGTAACGGTAGTGGCAATTCCGGAAGTAACTCTGGTGGTAATTCTGGAGGTAATGGTGGTAGTAACTCCGGAAGTAACTCGGGCAGTAATGGTAGTAACGGTGGTAGCTCTGGTGGTAACTCTAGTGGTAACTCCGGCGATAACTCAGGCTCTAATGGCTCTGGAACTGGAACCGGTAGCGAAAGCGAAGAGACTGAATGATTTTGGATATGTATAGAATTAAAAGTCGTATGCATATCACATAAGAAATGTCCTGCACCGCAGCAAAGTGGTGCAGGACATTTCTTTATATAAACCGAAAATCGATACCAATCAGGCGGTCTTCTTGCGGCCGCGGCGCTTCATCGTGCCGGCGGTGGCATTGTCCACATCGAAGATCACGGTCTTGTTTTCCGGGTAGGCGGCACCGTTGACGGAAGCGTAAGCCACTTCACCTTCCGGAGCTTCGGCCAGCGTGAAATAGGCCTTCACAGCCTCCACAATCACCGGATCCTTAATGCTCACGGAAGCGGTCTGCTTGCCCTCGGCCTTGCTGAACTTTACTGCGTTATCGGACTTATCCGAAGCGGGGGCAATAGCGATTTGCTTGGTCTTCTCGTTGATCAGCACCTTGACGAACGGCGGGAAACCAAGCACTTCAACGGTGGCCTTGTTGAAACGAACAATCGAATCGGTCACCGTCATAACAGTTTTGCCCACCGGCTTGACCAAACGGACCTCTTCAAATCCCTGCAGCAAGGAAGCCATAATGATCTCCTTAATAGTCGAATAATATATGTATTCTCCTTGGCTATTCTAACGAATAATAACTGAATAATGCAAATGCAATTATGGAGATATGATCAGGCAATTATCGAATGAAAACCGACAATAAAACGTAAGATTTGATTCAAGATATTCTATAAAAGAACCGCGCATACAGTGCAATGCAAAAAGTCCTTTTCGTGAATCTTATTCACGAAAAGGACTTTATTGTACCTGACGAATCCTGATGAATCGAACCCGGAGAAGTCAGAGATCAAAAATCAGTAGTTCTTATACGTCATCCAGTGGTTGTACGCCTGCACAATGCCGCCGTAACGCTGGTTGCAATAGTCCACGAACCACTTGAACTGGGTCTTATAGTTGGTCTGCCAATCAGCGCCGGCGGAAACCATCTTGCTGCCCGGGTAAGCCTGAGCCAATCCGTAGGCGCCGGATGTGGGGTTGGTCGCCGTGGGGCTCCAGCCGGATTCGTGGCTGATGATGTAGTTCGCGGCGGTGAAATCTTCTTCGCTGTACCCATTGGACAGCAAATACTGATGCGCCCACGACTGAATTTCACCAGCTGGCGTCGTAGTGCCAAGCGAAGCGGACGACGATGACGAGGAAGACGACGTAGCCGTACCCACCAAAATCACCTTGTCGACCGGAGCCTGTTTGACCCACGATGCGAACACATTGGAGGACACGACCTTATCGCCGGCCTTGGTCACCAAAGCAGTGGTTTCCAGAATACCGTTCTGGCCTTCGGTCTCCACCTTCTCCTGTCCCTTCGGCAGATCGCTGGTTTCCTTGCGGACCTCATTGAAAGCGATTTCCGTTTCCGTGGTCTCCACATCGGCATTGGCGCGATCAATGGTGATCACCGTAGCCTCGGTAACTTTGGAATCCAGCGCCGGGGAGACCGAATCGCTCGGATCCAACGTGATATTGCCGGTTTCCAGCACATCCTTGACGGTGGTCATATCCGGCTTTTCACCGAGCACCACGCGCGAATCACCGTTGATTTTCACCGTGACGAATGTGGTGTTCTTATCCGCACTGTTGATCGCGCCGCGAGCGGCGGAACGCGAGGCGGCCGAATCAGTGGCGGAAAAAGCGGTGACGGTGTTGATGGGGGCCGTGGAATCCGACTGGTAAAAGTTGCGGGACACCACGCCGGCAGCAGTAATCAACCCTGCGGCGGCCACCAATGCCGCCACCTTCGCCGTCTGCTGACTGCTCAGCAGGGACTTGATGAGGGGGGTACGCTTGCCGTGTTTAGTCATTGCGCTCCTTGATTGATCGCACATAAATCCATGTACACGCACAATCACAACGTTGTGTACACGAATTCCTTACACACATCACACCCTATGATAGACCGTGAAATAGACGGCAAAGAGCGGGCAGATGACGCGCCGAAAAAGTGCCGAAAAGTCAGCGGATATCGGCGAAAACGCCGGATAATCAGGCGGCCGTTCCGTTTGCGGCGCTCAGATCGAGAGCTTTGGCCTGAGCGATCAGATCATCCAGATCGGAAGCCTGCAATGCTCCAGCCTGCTGAAAGACCACCTGACCCTGCTTGACGATCATCAGCGTAGGCACAGCCTGAATGCCGGCGGCCTGAGCCAGATCCTGATTCGCGTCGATATCCACCTTCGTGAACGCGATGTCCGCGTTCTCCGGTTTATCGGAAGCGGCTTCGAAAATCGGGCCGAACGCGCGGCACGGGCCGCACCAAGTAGCCCAGAAATCCACAAACACGATATCGTGATCAGTGACGATTTTCTCGAAATCAGCAGACGTGATGGCAGTGGTGGCCATGGTTCTCTCCTTGCAGTAGACAATCTCCAGTAAACGATCTTCCTATCGGATGCACACCAGCTTTCCAGCACCACCCAACATTTGCCCAGATTTCGCTGGAAGGTGACACAGGAAACGCATTCACGCGCGATAATGGGACACATGCCAGTCATGAATGATGAAGTGCCCGACGAGGGCGATTTCGACGCCGACCGCAAGCGCGGGGAATTCGACAACATCACGCCCGAGGACTTCATCCACGGCGGTGGGGCCGGGCACGGCAACCCGCCGGGATGGCTTGGACCTGCGGACATCAACCGGGCGCGCCATCAGATGCCGATCGCTTACGTGGAGATCGTGCCGGTGCGCACCGATGAGCTGGGCCGCATCGCCCAAGTGGGATCGCTGCTGCGAGTGTCGGACGACGGATCCATAGAGCGCACCTTGATTACCGGGCGCGTACTGTTCCACGAGACGTTGCGCGAGGCCATCGCCCGCAATATCGCCAAGGATCTGGGCGACATCGCATTGCCGCTGCTGCCGGCCTCGCTCCACCCGTTCACCGTGGCTGAATTCTTCCCCACGCCGGGATTGAGCGAATATTACGATCCGCGCCAGCACGCCATCGCACTGTGCTACGTGGTGGCCATCGGCGGCGACTGCAAGCCGCAGGATGAGACATTGGACGTGGAATGGGTGGCCCCTCGAAGCGACATGATGGAGACTTTCATCAACCAGATGAGCAACGGCCACGATCGTATTGTGCGGCAGGCGCTGGCCTGGGCGGGTATCTGAAGTAGATGTCGAGATATCCGATTGCGAGCTGATACGTCGTGTATCGAGCTCGCATCAGGTTCGTGTCGGCCTCATACCAGAAGTGGCAAGAGACATACGCAAAAGACGTATGCAAGGGACATGCGCAAAAGACATACGCAAACAATGGTCTTCGATCTTCAAGGAGATGGAGCATGGCAATCGAATTGGCCAATCATATCTATCGTGACGGCGAGGGCATGCCGGTGGTGCTGATGAACGCCTATCCGGTGGACCATCGCATGTGGGACGTCTGCGCGAAAGCGCTCGCCGACTTTTCCGATCTGGACGACGTGCCGCCTTTCCCGATCTGGGCCCCGGATATGGCTGGTTCGGGTGCCTCGCCGGTCCCGAGCGATGCCGACAGCGGCCCTCGACTGGCGAATGGCGCCTACAGCGAGGCGTTGGACCGTCTGGCCAAGGCCTACGTGGACTTGGTGAAGGCCGCCGGGTATAGCAAGGCCATTTGGGTCGGGCTTTCGATGGGAGGCTACGTGGCGATGGATATCCAGCGCCTGTTCCCCGATGCCGTGGGCGGACTGGCCCTGTGCGATACGATGGCCGCATCGGACGGCGTGGGCGGCGAAGCGCGACTCACCATGGCGAACGCCGCCGAACAGACCCAATCCGTAGAACCGGTGATGCATTTCGCACAGCCGGCCGAAGGGGACTCCACGGTGAAGCGCACGCCGGCGTTCATCGAAACGATGAGCCGGTGGATCAGTGAGCAGAATCCCGCTGGCTTGGCTTGGCGACAGCGTATGACCTACGGCAGGCCGGAGTTGGGCGATGTGCCTGGCACGATTGACGTGCCGACCGTGGTGGTTTCCGGCGAAAACGATCCCACCAGCAATCCGAGCGTCATGAAACCGCTGTCGGAGCGCATCGCCGGTGCTGAGTTCGTGGCCATCCCGGATTGCGGGCATTTCAGCGCAGTAGAACACCCGGACACGGTGGCGCGGGCGTTGCTTGCTTTGGTGCGGCGCGTGCAGGAACGCTAACGACGCTGACGAGACTGACGAAATCGCTGACGAAATCAAGGAGTGCTCTGATATGGCAGCCGATATTCATTTCTCACCGCTGGCGCTGACCCGAGCGTTGCCGTTTCTGCCGTTGGCTCAGGGCGACATCGATTATCAGGTCGATCGTCGTATCGAGCCGAATCTCATCGAGAACCTGCTCGCAGATCCGAACACCAAAGTGGTGCTGACGCGGGGCGGGCGTATCGCGGTGCCGCGCGGCCAAGGCGATCTGGTGGATTACGAAAACGTCAAAATGCGGCTGGCCACGCTGCCGGGAGCATATGTGAGCGCTGAGCTGAGGCGTTACCCCGAAGTGGTGGCGATGTTCCTGGGCGCGTATGCGGGAGCGCGTGGTGCGTCCGTAGTCGCGGTGGATATCACGCGTGTATCGCAAACCGATGCCGCTGCTGCTGCAGGTGCCGACGACGCGTTCGACGAAACCGTGAGTCTGCCCGGGGAAGTGCCGTCCGCAAAGCCGACGTTGCTGCAACAGGCCGTCACCCGTTTCGACTGGGTTGATCTTCGTGGATTCGCGCCGCACGCCAGCGCTCGTGAAGCCGGTCAGGCCACCAGCGCCATCACGCTGAGCATCTGGCATTCACGGCAGCGATTCTGCCCCACGTGCGGTTCCCCGGTACGCCCTGCGTTGGGCGGCTGGGCTCAGCGTTGCACGAACGAAGCGGACGGCAATCGAATACTGTTCCCGCGCGTGGAGCCCGCGGTAATCACCGCCATCGTGGACGGCCGCGACCGTCTGCTGCTGCAACACAACGCCGCATGGAAAGACCCGAAACTGTATTCGGTGTCCGCCGGATTCGTGGAAGCGGGGGAGAACCTCGAACACGCTTGCCGTCGTGAGGCCATGGAGGAGACCGGCATCCAGTTGGGCGAGGTGAGATATCTCGGCTCCCAGCCGTGGCCGTTCCCGGCTTCGCTGATGATGGCGTTCAAGGCGCATGCGGTCACCACCGATATACAGGTGGATGGGGAGGAGACGATGATCGCCCGTTGGGTGACGCGCGACGAATACACCGCCGAACTGGTCTCCGGCCGTATGGTGGCACCGGGACGCGCCACCATCGCCCGCTATATGATCGAAGAGTGGCTCGGCCGCGAGCTCTAGCCGCAAGCCCGGCGGAGCTTTGACGGTGTTAGTCTGGTGCGTATGAACGAAAACGACAACGAACAGCCGCTGAACCTCGATATCCCCGACCACCTCGAATACTCCGAAGAGCATGCGTGGGTGGACCGTTCCGTCGATCCTGCCATCGTAGGCATCACCGAATACGCCGCCGATCAGCTCGGCGAGCTGGTATTCGTGGACTTGCCCGAACCCGGTTCCCGCGTGGAGGCCGGCGATGAGATTGTGGAACTGGAATCCTCCAAGGCCGTCCAGCCGCTGATCAGCCCGGTGGCCGGCACCGTCAAGTATGTGAACCGTGATGTGGCGGACGATCCGTCCGTCATCAACGGCGATCCGTACGGCGAGGGATGGATCGTGAAGATCGAGCTTGACGATGACGAGCCGGATCTGCTGAGCGCCGAGGAGTACGCCAAGATCGTTCGTTGAGCATGCGCTGATCATGTGTGATTTCCGGGATTCCCCTGAGGGCTCTTCTCAGGGGAATCCCGGGGTATCGGCGACTGTTTCATAACACGTATGGCTTATATTGGTGACTATGAGAAGCCCACGTGAGGATTTTGAAGCAGCTGGCAAGCATCTGCCCTGGCATGACGCGGCGCATCGTGCGGCGCTTGCCAATGCCACCGGTGTCGAAGGTGCTGTGGCTGGCAACGTGGCCGGCAATGACGCCAACGTTGGCAACAGCCTTGATGACATGCCCACGGTGCCCATCCCCGCGCGCAAAGCCGTCACCACATTCGATAATCCCTCCAAACGTGAGCGCATCGAAGTCAAGCCCCCGCTGACCAGATTGACACGTCGCGTGATCACCAACGTATTCGGAGTCTGGTCGCGTATCTCCACGCAGGTGGTACGCCAGTGGGGCTGGTACCCGCGTGTGGAACCGTACGTGGGGTATGGCACCGGCGATTACTCTCGGCTGATCTGCCGCACGGTATATGCACCCGAACATGCGCAGTCCGGTGTGCTCAGCCGCGGCATCCGCGGGATGCTGGCCGTACCCGCGCCGCGTACGCATGTGCAAGCCAGCATTGACGGCATGCCGCTGAACACCATGCAGATCGGCACTTCCGAAGTGTACGACAAAGTGGATCGTACGCTGGACCGCAGCGGCGAATACGCTATTTCAGATTCGGCCGGATACCTCGATCTGGTGGCGCAGCATCGTCTGACGCCCGGCATCCATCAGGTGTCGTATGGGGTGAGCCGCCGCAAGCCGGTGAGTGCCAATCTGTACACCATTCCCGCCAGCGCCAAGGTGGGCATCATCTCCGATGTGGACGACACCATCATGATCACCCAGGCGCCGGTGCTCTGGAAAGCGGCCTACAACCTGCTGTTCCTCAACCCCAAGAAGAAAGCTTCGGTGCCGGGCATGAGCGTGCTGTTCACGCGCATCGCCGACCTGTTCCCCGGCGCACCGTTCTTCTACCTATCCACCTCGCCGTGGAATGTGGAAAGCTCGATTCGGCATTTCATCACCGATCACGGCTTCCCTGAAGGGCCGCTGCTGCTGCGTGACCTTGATCCCCGGCCCAAAACGTTCGTACCGTCCGGTCCGCAGCACAAGCTGGAGTTCGCCGAACAGTTGATGGCCGACTTCCCGGACATGAAATTCATTCTCGTGGGTGACGATGGACAGAAAGATCCGACGACGTACGCCACCATCGCACGTCGCTACCCGGGTCGTGTGTTGGCGATAGCGATTCGTCAGCTGAGTCCGAAAGAATCCACCGGCATCGCTTCGGTGGCAGGTGTGACCGCCACCCAGCCGATTCCGGTAACCGATGTGCCGGTGTTCACCGGGACCACCGGGTCGAATCTGCTGAAAACCATGCTGCCGTACCTGAAAGCCCATCTGGGGCAGTGATGTTGCGTTCGGCGACGTTTCGGGGCGGGCCTATAATCGCCTGTTATGACTGAGCCGAACAACAACGCGGCGGCCGCGATGCCGCCTTATGCCAAGCGCGAGCCGAAACGTCGAGAGTTTCACGGGGATGTGTTCTTCGACGACTACGAATGGATGCGCGACAAGGAATCGCCAGAGGTACGCGACTATGTGGCGGCACAGAACCGCTACTGCGAACAGCGTATGGTACATCTGGCGGGATTCCGCAGCACACTGTTTGAAGAGCTGAAATCGCACGTGGAGGAGACGGACATGTCCGTGCCCACACGCATCAACGATTACTGGTATTTCACTCGCACCCAGCAGGGCAAACAGTACGGTGTGCAGTGTCGCATGCCGGTGCGCGGCGAAGACGATTGGGATCCGCCTGAAGTGGACCCCAAAGGCGAGCCTGGCTCCATGCCCGGTGAACAAGTGGTGTTCGACGCGAACGCAGAAGCGGAAGGCCATGATTTCTTCCGACTCGGCGGCATCGATTTGAGCCGTGACGGACGTTGGATGCTCTACGGTGTGGATGTCAGCGGTGACGAACGCTACGATTACCGCATTCGCGACCTTGCCGCTCGTAACGAGGACGGTTCGCCAGTGGAGTTGCCTGAACAGTTCAACGGCATCGGCGGGGCATGCTTCACCCCGGACGGCCAGTGGGTGTTCTGGGTGGAAATCGATGATTCCTGGCGTCCGTTCGCCATCTGGCGTCATCGGGTGGGTACTTCGGTCGAATCGGACGTGTGTGTGTATCGAGAGGCCGACGAACGATTCTGGGCCGGTGTGGGCATCAGCTTCGATGAGCGCAACAT
This sequence comes from Bifidobacterium olomucense, assembly GCF_012932375.1. Lineage (GTDB taxonomy): Bacteria > Actinomycetota > Actinomycetes > Actinomycetales > Bifidobacteriaceae > Bifidobacterium > Bifidobacterium olomucense. Next base: position 15,701 of record NZ_JAAIIG010000008.1, read on the forward strand.
TGTGATCGGTACGGGCTCCAAAACCACCACCGAGGTGCTGATGCTGCCGACTGCCACGCCGGAAGGGGAGTTCTCCGCCTTCATTCCGCGTCAGGACGGCGTCGAATACGATGTGAGCTTCGCATGTTTTGAAGGCGCGGGAGAAGATGGCTCCGACATTCCGCTCGCCGTGGTGTACCACAACGCCAATAATCCGAACTTTGAAATCGACGTGATCGATATGCGTCGGCATGAGCCCCCATACCGTTTGGGAGAAGGCGTGTGCGTGGCGGCGGGTTCGCCGTATGGTTGTGAGCACGGCGAGATTGATAAGCCGATTACCGAGGCGTATTACAATCCCGTCAATCCGGCGATTCTGGAAGGTGCCCACGGTCTGGGCATCGAAGGGATCGCCTTGCATCGTCATTTCGTGACGCTGAGCTACCGGTCCGACGGCCAGCCGCATGTGGCATATATGCCCAAGGACGCCGCAGCCGCCGATTTCTTGGCCGGCCGTCCGTGGCGGTTCCGTGAGCTGCTGCCGCCGCCTTTGGACAATGATTGGGATATGGTGGCCGCCGAACGAGACGATGAGACCGGCGATCATGGTGAATGGTTGTGGACCGAGGACGCCAAGGTACCCGAGGCATCTGCGTCTGATGTGAACGGAGCCGGCGCCGTGGACCACACCTCATCGTCCGACGGGGCAAGCGATGACCATCTGCCCGGCGAAACCCGGCGACTGTACAGCATCGGCACCGGCGGCAATCCTTCGTACGATGCCCCACGCATGCGGTACTCGTTCTCCAGCTACACGCGTCCCGGTGAGCTGCATGAAATCGACCCCGCCACCGGACAGGATACGCTGCTCAAGCGGGCCACTGTGCTCGGCGGATTCGATCCGCGCGACTATATGGAACGTCGCGTGTGGATCACCGCGCGCGACGGTGAACGCATCCCCGTGTCTCTGGTATGGCACCGTGACTGTCCGGCACAGGATGCGCCGATGTTCATCACCGGCTACGGTGCCTACGAAATCTCTTCCGACCCTGGTTTCTCGGTCTCCAGACTGAGCATGCTCGATCGTGGCGTGCTGTATGCCGTGCCGCATATCCGCGGCGGTGGTGAGATGGGACGTGCTTGGTATGAGCAGGGGCGTCGACTCAACAAGAAGCATTCGTTCGAGGACTTCGTGGACGCCACGTGTGCGCTGCAGCGTGCACGTCTGGCAGACCCCCGCCGCACTGTGGCCAATGGCGGATCGGCCGGTGGCCTGCTGATGGGCGCGGTGGCCAATATGGCTCCCGAATGCTATGCGGGCATTGAGGCCGATGTGCCGTTCGTGGATGCGCTGACCTCGATTCTCGACCCGGATTTGCCGTTGACCGTCACCGAATGGGACGAGTGGGGAGACCCGCTGCATGACCCCGATGTGTACCGATATATGAAATCGTATACGCCGTATGAGAACGCGCCGTCGGGGGCCGATGCCGGTGCAGAGGCGGCCGGTGAGAACGTGGGCGGTACTGATGTGGACAGTACTGAAGGGGTGCCGACTCTGGCAGCCCATTTCCCGAAGATCTTCATCACCACCTCGATGAACGATACGCGCGTGCTGTATGTCGAGCCGTTGAAATGGCTGGCGCGCCTGCAGTCCGCCGGTGTGGACGCGGTGGCGAAAATCGAGGTCGAAGCTGGTCATGGCGGTATTTCCGGGCGTTACAAGCAGTGGGAGGAAGTCTCCTATGAAAACGCTTGGTGCATGGCGGTGATGCATATCACGCGCTAGGCGTGGCCGTTTGCTGAAGAGGTTGCGTTGGTTTGCCGCGTTGATTCGGGCGTGATTGGCTGGTCGACGTGGCAAACTGAACGCCATACGAAACGCCATACGAGTTGTCATGGCATATGTGCATGTCCACGTGCTGAGCGGAATATTCCCGGCGCGTGGTGGGCCGACTAGGCTCCTGATGCTATGGCAAAGACATATAAAATCGCCGTGATTCCCGGCGACGGCATTGGCAAGGAAGTCACGCCCTGGGCACAAAAGGCTTTGGAAAAGGCCGCTGAAGGCGTGGCCGATTTCGAGTACGAGCATTTCGATCTGGGTGCCGAGCGTTATCTGCGCGACGGTGCGATCCTGCCCGAAGATGAGGAGGAGCGTATCAAGCGCAACGATGCGATTCTGCTCGGTGCCGTGGGCGATCCACGCATCAAGGCCGGCATTCTGGAGCGCGGTCTGCTCCTGAAGCTTCGCTTCGATCTTGACCAGTACGTGAACCTGCGCCCCTCCAAGCTGTACAAGGGCGTCACGTCCCCGCTCGCCAATCCGGGCGACATCGACTTCGTGGTGGTGCGCGAAGGCACCGAAGGCCTCTACTGCGGTGCCGGCGGTGCAGTCCGTCGCGGTACTCCGAACGAAGTGGCCACCGAGGTCTCCATCAACACCGCATACGGTGTGGAGCGCGTGGTGCGTTACGCATTCAAGCTGGCCATGAAGCGCAAGAAGCACGTGACCTTGGTGCACAAGAAGAACGTGCTCGTCAACGCCGGTGACATGTGGCAGCGCATTGTGGACGAGGTCGCTGAGGAATACCCGGAGGTCTCCCACGACTACCTGCACATCGACGCGACGACCATCTTCCTGGTCTCCGATCCGTCTCGTTTTGACGTGATCCTGACGGACAACCTCTTCGGCGACATCATCACCGATGAGGCCGGTGCCGTGGTCGGCGGCGTGGGTTACTCCGCCTCCGGCTGCATCAATGCCTCCGACGAATACCCGTCCATGTTCGAGCCGATCCACGGCTCCGCACCGGACATCGCCGGTCAGAACAAGGCCAACCCGACCGCCGCAATCCTCTCCGCCGCAATGCTGCTGGAACATCTCGGTTTCGACGATGCGGCCAAGAAGATTCACCAGGCTGTCGAAGCGGACATCGAGGAGCTCGGCTCCACCGTCCGTTCCACCGATCAGGTCGGTCAGGACATTCTGAACCGTATGTGATCGTTGCGGGAGAACGGATTCGGCAGGGTGGCGTCGACCGTCACCAATAACCCGTGTTCGTTCGCTTCTCCGTAGAAATGCCGTATTCCCAGCTCGGCTCAACTGGGAATACGGCATTTTGTCTGCCCCGTATGTGTGTTGTCCCCTTCATGCACCTTCGCGTGTTGTCTCCTTCATACCCCTTTGCGAAAATGACTCGTTACGACGGTCGTAGCGGTACATTTTCGCGGGAGGGGAGAGGCGAAAGAGGGGAGAAGGGAGGGGAAGGGAGAAGAGGGGAGAGAGGGTGGCAATGGTGTCGCTGCTATGGTGAGGGGATGATGACAACGAGTCGTGGGGAATATAAGGTGCCGGGCGGCAAACTGGTGGCCGCGGAGGTGACGTTTGACGGAGAAGGGACGGTCCGGTTCTGCCGTCTCAGCGGAGATTTCTTTGCGGACGCGCCGACCAATGCGCAAGCGGACGCGTTGCTGCGCGGCGTCGAGACGGCTCTGGTCTCCGGCCGGCCGGTGCAATCGGTGATGGACATGCATCCGACTGTGAGCCTGGTCGGCACCGATGCCGCCGCCATCGAAACCGCATATGCTCGGGCGGTGGGCAATGATGATAGTCAACGGAATGCCGTTGCGGCAGCCGGCCATGCCTCGGGAAATCACGATGCTTCAGAAAGGCACAGTGATCGCGAAAGACACGATGCCGTCGACTATGCAGCACGTTGGGAACAGTTTACGCACAACCTTACGGTCGTCCACGATGTGCCGCGCTCGCCGGGCCAACAGATGGAACTTGATGAAACATGGGCCCGCGAAGTCGCTTGCGGACAGCGTGGACCTACGTTGCGCATCTGGGAGTGGGCCGGCCCGGCCGTGGTGATCGGCCGATTCCAATCCGCGCCGGACGAGGTCAATCTGGACGTAGCCGAGCGTCTCGGCTTTGATGTGGTGCGCCGTTGCACCGGCGGCGGCGCGATGTTCATAGAACCGGGCAATACCATTACCTATTCCCTGTATGCGCCGCTGGAGTTCGTACGGGGCGTCGGTATCGAGGAATCCTATCGGTTGTGTGATTGGTGGCTGGTCGAGGCGTTGCGCGATTTGTCTTTGGACGTGCGGTTCACCGGATTGAATGACATCGCCTCGCAATACGGCAAAATCGGGGGAGCGGCACAGCGCCGATTCCCGGCTCCGCGAGATGATCAACGTGCCACGTACGTGGATACGGGCAGCGCCAGCCATTCCATAGCTTCGGTCTCGGGCCTCAATCCAGACTTAGGATCAGGCTCGGTGCTGCACCATGTGACGATGGCGTACGACATCGACGCCGCAACCATGGCGACGGTGCTCAACACCAGTCGGGAGAAAATGTCCGACAAAGCCGTCAAATCAGCGGTTAAACGAGTCGATCCGTTGCGCAGCCAGACCGGAATGGCCCGTGAGGAAATCATCAATCATCTGATTGGATGGTTTGGGGCGCAGACAAGCCGCGTTACAATATGACGGATAGCTGAGGCTGAGGACGGCCTTTTCAGGGACAAGGATGGTGCTGATGAGCTTGGATACGCCCAATGCGTTTGCCGACGAGGAGAACATCCTGCTGCATACGGCGCTGTTCAAGCAGGTTTCTCCGGCTGAAGCCGAGGAGCTACTGCCGCATCTTCATCGTGCTTCATTCGACAAAGGCGAATACATCTTTTCCGAAGGTGCCACCGACCACCGCATGTATCTGTTGGAGCGCGGACGAGTCAAGCTGATCCGCACCTCCGCGGACAACCGCGTGCAGCTGCTATCCATCCACGCCTCGGGCGAGGTGCTTGGCGAAATACCGGTGTTCGATCCGAACGGCGGTCCGCGTACCGCGTCCGCTGTGGCCATGAGCAACGGCACCCACGTCGCATGGTTGGAGCGTGATGCCCTGTTCGCTTGGCTGGACGAGCATCCGCGCGTGGCCATTGACATGCTGCAGGTGATGGCAAACCGTCAACGCGCCAACAATGAACGCATCTCCGATCTGGTATTCATGGACGTGCCGGCACGTCTGGCCAAAACGCTGCTCAACTTGGGATCACGCTTCGGCGAGCCTGTGGAAGAGGGTCTGAAAGTGCCGCATGATCTGACGCAGGAGGAGTTGGCGCAGCTTGTGGGCTCCAGCCGAGAAACCGTCAACAAGGCGTTGATGGACTTCTCGAACCGTGGATGGATTGCGCGCGACGGCCGTTCGATCGTTATCTTCCAACCCGGTATGCTGATCCGGCGCTCGCGCCGATAGCGTCGATGCCGTCGGTGGCGCCGATACCACCGGAGACCATCGAAAACCGGCTTTCGGTTACCTTTCAGCGAGTTTTAGGCTGGTGCGGTTCTTGTGATGATTGTCCGCACAGGTTCATCTGAACCGGTGTTGGTAGGGCACCCCATTTAGAATGGGGCGCATGCCCAAAAAGAAGTCCCTCACAGTCCGTCGTGTGTTTGTTCTCCTTCTGGCCTACATCATGCTCGCCGTCTGCGGCGGCGTGGTCGCCAGCGTGCTGTTCCTGCCTGGCGTCATCAGCGCCAACAAGGCCGCCAAGGCGGTGATCCCGTCTCTGAAAGTGGAGAACGTGGACTTCGATGTGACCAGTCTGCCGCAGAAATCCACCATGTATGCGAACGACGCCTCCACGGTGGTCGCTACGTTCTATAACCAGAACCGTATCGTGGTGCCGCTTAAGAAGATTTCCAAAACCATGCAGCAGGCTGTGGTGGCGCGCGAGGACCGCCGCTTCTGGACCCATGCCGGTGTGGATGTGCAGGGCGTGATGCGTGCGTTCGTGCAGACTTATTTGGTCAAGGGAGATACCCAAGGCGGCTCCTCCCTGACCCAGCAGTATGTCAAGAACGTATTGCTGATGCAGGCCATCGAAGATGACGATCCGATCGCCCAGTACCATGCCACCGAAGACACGATCGCCCGTAAGATTCGTGAGATGCTGATCTCCGTGCAGATGGAGAAGAAGTACTCCAAGGCGGAGATTCTGCAGGGATACCTGAACATCGCACAGTTCGGCTCCAACCTATATGGTGTGGAGACCGCGGCACAGCGCTACTTCAGCGTATCCGCCGCCGACCTCAACGTGGTGCAGTCCGCCACCATCGCGGCCATCACCAAGAACCCGACGCATTACGATCCGCTGGTCGAAGAGAATCAGAAAGCAGCCGAAGAGCAGCGCAACATCGTGCTCAAACTCATGTACGATCAGGAGTTCATCACCAAGGCCCAGTATGACGAGGCCGTGAACACGCCTCTGGTGGATACACTGAAGGTGCAGGATGTGAACGTCGGTTGCCAGGATGCCGGCGATTACGCCTTCTTCTGCGACTTCGTGGTGCACCGTATCCAGAATTCCGAGGAATTCGGCGCCACCCGCGCCGAGCGTAACAAGCTGCTGCAGGAAGGCGGTCTGAAGATCGTCACCACGCTTGACGTGGAGACGAACAAGCAGATGATGGAAACCGCCCGCGCCACGGTTGACCCGGCCGATTCCAGCGGCATGGAAATCGCCATGGCTTCGGTGAAACCCGGTACCGGCGAGGTATTGGGCTTCGGCTTGAACCGTTACTACGACGCCACCCCTGAGGCAGCCAACGATGCCACCAAGTCCAGCCAGAACTACGCCGTGGATCTGGTGGATGGCGGCGGCTCCGGATGGACCATCGGTTCATCGTGGAAGCCGATCAACTTGATCGCGTGGATGGAGGCGGGGCACTCCATCAACGACAACCTGCAGACCACCACGCTCTATCCCACCACGGACTTCGCCTGCGACAACTACACCGGTGGTGCCGATTCCTGGAGCGTATCGAACGCCTTGGGCACCGGTACGGTAAACCCGGAAAGCCCGTTCTTGGGTCTGGTTCGCTCGCATAACACGACGCAGGCCTCCATGGGTTCGATTCTGAAGCTCTGCAAGATCGCGGACACGGCCACCGAAGTGGGCTACCATGATGCGGCCACCGGAGAAACCATCGAGAAGACCAGCGTATACACGCCGTCCATGCTGATCGGTTCGGTGAACGTTTCGCCGTTGACGATGGCCAGCATCTTCGCGGTCTACGCCTCCAACGGTGTGCAGTGCAACCCGATCGCCATCAATAAGGTGACCGACAAGGACGGCAACGAGCTCAAGGTGCCTTCCGCGAACTGCCATCAGGCGGTGGACAAGGACATCATCCAGACGCTGGCTTACACCATGAACCAAGGTGTGACCAGATCGGACGGTGCCGGTGGTACCTTCCAGCTCAGCAATGGACGCAAGTCGTTCGGTAAAACCGGTACGAGCGGTGATCTGGCGGTGACGGCAGGTTCGTTCATCCCCAATCAGATCGCCACGTTCGCAGTGGTCGGCGACGCTCAGAACCCGTACACCCACCCGATCGCCAACATTGCCATCAACGGCGTGTACAACAGCTACTGGGATGGTTCGACGATCGCTTCGCCTGCGGTAACGAAGTTCCTCAACGCCTATGCCGACGCCAAGCAGCTGCCGATCGACAACAGCTACGGTCAGCCGGTTTCGAAGTACACCACCAGCGGCAAGTATCTGGGCATTGGCGGCCGTACGTTCAGCGTGCCCAATACGTCGACCAACAACAACAGCAATACCAACAACAATAACCAGTCGAATACCACTAACAACAACAGCCAGTCGAACAACAATCAGTCCGACGCGAACACCAACCGCGAGGGCAACAACTGACGGCATGACCGATCGGTAGGCATTGCTGAAGTTACGTAGTTGACGGGCGTTACCTGGTTTCAGGTGACGCCCGTTTTACAATATGAAGGGCGCATCGAGGCGGAGGACATGGTATGCCCATACCGGACCGATGTGGTTGAATACGGCAAGGTACGTCTATGCACATGTGTTGGAAGGGGAAACATAACATATGGCCGACAACGACAATGCAATCACTCGTGACAACGACGAGACGACATCCGGCGAGGATTTGAGTCACGGAAATTTCGATTTCCGAGGATTCGACGTTCCTGATCTGAAGGCGGTTACGTTGGCCGGCGCTTCAGGCAAGGGCAAGCATGATCGCAAAGAGAAGGCCAAGGGTGGGGATAAGGCCAAAACCAAGGATAAAACTAAAGCGAAATCCGGGAAAGCCGGCAAACGCGGCAGCGACGAGCACGCCAGCCGCAACGACGTATCCGGCAATGATTCCAGCAACAGTCAGGAAAGGCACGGCGAGACCGTAGGGAGCACCATGAACAAGAAAGATACATCCGCGAAAAAGGACCGTCCGGGACTGTTTACTCCGATTGCGATGCGCGGAGTGACGGTGCGTAACCGCATCTGGCTGCCGCCGATGTGTACGTATTCGGCATACGCCCGCGACGGACGTCCGACGCCTTTCCATTACCAGCATTATGTGTCCCGCGCGTTTGGCGGTTTCGGCATGGTGATTGCCGAGGCGACGGCCGTAGCGCCGGAGGGGCGCATCTCCCCCTGCGATCTGGGCCTGTGGGAAGACGGACAGATCGATTCGTGGCGTTGGATCGTCGATGGCATTCGCGAAGCGGGTGCGGTGGCGGCCGTGCAGCTCAATCATGCCGGTCGCAAGGCCTCCACCGGCTGCTTCGCCGTGGGCTATGAAGGACAGAGCGTGCCGCAGGAGGCGGGTGGGTGGCCGACCGTGGCACCGTCCGATATTCCGTTCGGTGCGCTGAACAAGCCTCGTGCATTGTCGGTGGATGAGATTCATGGTTTGGTCGGTGCGTTCGCCGCCGCAGCCGGCCGTGCGATGGCTGCCGGATTCCAGGCTGTTGAGATTCATGCAGCTCATGGATACCTGATTTCCCAGTTCCTCGATCCCCTGATCAACGAACGCGACGATGAGTATGGTGGCGATCTGACTGGACGCTCCCGTTTCCTCATGGAAGTGGTGGATGCCGTGCGTGGCACGGTCGGCGACGCCGTGCCGGTGCTGGTGCGTGTGTCCGCTACCGATTGGGCTGCGGGCGGCTGGGATCTTGACCAGACGATCGTACTGGCCCGGATGCTCAAGGAGCATGGCGTCGATCTGGTGGACGTGTCCACCGGTGGCATGGTCTCCGGCGTATCCGTGCCGGTAAAGCCGAACTATCAGGTGCCATTCGCCGAGCAGATCAAGATCAAGGCCGATGTGCCGGTCAGTGCGGTGGGATTGATCACCAAGTCGAAGCAGGCGGCCAAGATCCTGTCCCGTGGTGAGGCGGATGTGGTCGAAATCGGTCGCGCCGCGTTGCGTGACCCGTATTGGCCGTTGCGTGCCGCCAACAAGCTCGGGGTGCCTTCGTCCGAAGCGCCATACGCGCCGCAGTATGTGCGTGGTGCGTACTGATCGATGCGCTGAGTTGATGGTGCCTGATACCGACTATGCCTGATACCGATGGTGCCGTGAGGCGGGAGAGCGTTTGGGGTCTCCCGCCTCACGGCACCATTCGTTAATCGGTCCGGGACCGCGATGCCTAATTATGCTCAGGCATCCACGCCGACGGCATCGGCCACGTGATCGAAGCCGTCGCGCTTGAGCAGCTCTGCCAGGCCGCGCTTCAATACGGTGATCTGCTGCGGTCCGCGATACATCAGGGAACTGATGAACATCACCAAGCTGGAGCCGGAGCGAATCTTGGCGTAAGCCTGCTCGGGGGTGAAGACGCCTCCGATGCCGGCGATGGCGAACCGGTCGCCGTATTCGCGGTAGACCTTGCGGATCAGATCGTTGCTGGCGCGATAGCAGGGGCCTCCGGACAGTCCGCCTTCCCAATCGCGCGGAATCTCCAAGCCGGTGCGGTCCTTCTGCAGATTGGCGATGGACAGGCCCTGCACATGGTGTTCGGCCAGAACATCCAGCAGTTCCTTATACTCAGCCCATGGCTTGTTCAGCGGCATTTTGACCAGCGTAGGCTGCGGGCGATCGATCTGATCCAACGCGGTGAACAGACGGTCCAACGCTTCCGGTGAGGCGGTGAACGGTTCGCCGACGTGCGTATTCGGGCAGGAGACGTTCACTTCCACCATCGCCGTGCGTCCTGCGGCGCGGCGCATGGAGATGCAGTAATCCTCGATGCCTTCCTCCAGATCGCCGCATTGCGCGTCATTGGTGCGTGCGATCGATACGGATACCTGCATCTGCCGGGCTTGCGTCCATGCCTGCTCGGCGCGTTCGATCACCTTGTCCGAACCGATGTTGGCCAGTCCCACGTGCACCATCATCGAATCGTATTCGGGGAGACGATGGAACCAAGGCTTGGGGTTGCCCGGGCAGGGGCGCGATGTGGTGGAGCCTACGGTCTCAAAGCCGAAACCGGCGTTGTCGAGCAGCACCGGCATCTCGCAGTTCTTGTCGAGGCCTGCGGACAGGCCGAACGGATTGGTGAAGTCGACGCCCATCACCTGCGTCTCCAGTACGGGGTCGGTGTAGTTGAGCATCGTGCGCTCCGCCCACAGCAGCGGGGGCATGTGCTTGACCGCGCTGCAGAACTGGATCATCTGGTCGTGCGCCTCGTCGGGACGGTGATTGAACACGAAGTTGGGCTTGATGATGTGCTTGTAGCCGAAGGTGAACAGATCGGTGGTCGCCTTATTGACGGCGTCATGCCAGAAGCTTTGTGAAACGTAAGTCATGACCACTATTGTCTCACGTTTTGCATTCCGCAAATGTGCGATTTTGCGCGGTTTTGGGTCGAAAGATCGTGTATTGGGAGAAAAAATACGGGGTGTTGTCCTCAAAACGCTCAGGTCGGTTTGGTTCTTGAGCTTTTGTGTGCGATAATGTTCACATGATTTCGTCACAACGTCAGCACCTTATATTGAGCAGGCTGCGCACACGTGGTGCCGTGCGCATCACCGCGCTATCGAAGGAGCTGGGTGTGTCAGCGATGACCATCCGCCGCGATATCGCCGAGCTTGCAGACAAGGGTTTGTTGAAGCGCGTCCATGGTGGCGCCGTGACCACCAGCACCTTGCTCAGTGAGCCGCTGTTTTCCGTGAAATCCCAAATGGATATCGGGCTGAAAGACGCCATCGCCCAAGAAGCTGTCAAATACGTGGCACCCGGAGATGTGATCGCCATCGGCGGCGGCACCACGGCGTACGTCTTTGCCCAGCACCTGCTTGAATCGCAGCAGTCCAGCGGCATCACCATTCTCACCAACTCGATCCCCGTGGCCGAACTGGTGCAGGCCCTCGAATCGAAAGACGTCGAGGTGATCGTCACCGGTGGTGTAATCACCCGATCGAATTCGCTGGTCGGTCCGATCGCGGACAAGGTCGTAGCCTCGTTGCGCGTGAACACTGTGTTCCTCGGCACGCATTCCGTGTCGATTCCCCGTGGCTTCCTGATGCCGAACTCGCTGGAAGCCGCAACCGATATGGCGATGATGAGCATCGCCGATCGAACCATAGTTTTGACCGATCACACCAAGTGGAGCTGCACATCGCTGTCATTGTTCGCGCGCTTCGACCAGGTGGACACGGTCATTACCGACGACGGTCTCGACCCTGACTCCGCCGCCAAAACCAAGGATTTGGTAAAGGAACTCGTTCTGGCGCATCAGAGCGAGACCATAGAGGAAAGTGAGTGATCACCCATGGCTGATTTCGCCAATTACACCCCGGGGGAGTACGCGAAGGAGCATATTCGCATCACGCCGACGACGCTTGCCGACGGTCGTGACTTCTTCTACTTGGATGATGATCCGGAGTATGTCTCCGGCGCCAAGACCCGCGAGCTCAAGGATCCGCGCCCGCTGCCGTATCGCTTCAGCAATCAGCTGAACGCGGCTGGCGAGGAAGTGCCGTACGCGGCCCCCGAAATGCGTCGCGATCCGCTCACCGGCGACTGGATTCCGATGGCGACCGCCCGCATGAATCGTCCGATCACCGCAGGTCCCGGTGCCACCGCCAAGGGCAACCCGCTGGCCGCCCGCAAGCCGGGAGACCCGTATCAGGACGGCGAAGTGCCGGACACTGATTACAACGTCGTGGTGTTCGAGAACCGTTTCCCCTCGATGGTGCGTGTACCGGGCCGTTCCGAGGACGTGACCTACGTTGACGGCAACCCGCTGTGGGAGAAGAAGATGGCTGCCGGACGTTGCGAAGTAATCTGCTTCGATCCGGACGAGAACGGTCTGCCGGCCGACCTGCCGGTGTCTCGTCTGCGTACCGTAGTGGAGGCTTGGGCATTCCGCACTGCCGAAATTTCCAAGATGGACGGCATCGAGCAGATCTTCCCGTTCGAGAATCACGGTCAGGAGATCGGTGTTTCGCTGGCCCACCCGCACGGTCAGGTCTACTGCTATCCGTTCATCGCTCCGAAGATGGAGAAGGAACTGCAGCACACCGAGGCCTACCATGAGAAGACCGGCGGCAACCTTTTGAAGGACATCATGAACGCCGAGCTTGAAGCCAAGGAACGCGTCGTGATGCGCAACCATTCGTGGGTGGCTTACGTGCCGGCCGCTGCCCGTTGGCCTCTTGAGGTTCACGTGGCTCCGGTGCGCGACGTACTCACCATCGATGAGCTCAACGACGAAGAGCGCTGGGATCTCGCCTCCATGTACTCGCATCTTCTGAAGCGCGGCAACGCCTTCTTCGACAAGGGCGACGGCAAAGGCATGGACCTGCCGTACATCGCCGCATGGCATCAGGCCCCGATCCACGACAAGCGCCGCGAGAACTACCGCCTGAACCTGCAGTTCTTCTCGTTCCGCCGCGCAGCCAACAAGATCAAGTATCTGGCCGGCTCCGAATCCGGTATGGCCGCCTGGATTTCCGATACCACGCCTGAACTCATCGCCAAGCGCTTCCATGAGCTCGGCGATATCGACATCGCCGACTGATTGACTGCCACGTGCATCAAGCATCCAATCGTGCGCATCAAACCAAGAAAGACAAAACACCAATGACTGCTGTTGAATTCATCGAACCGATTTCGCATGAGGCCGGCGTGGAGCAGGCCAAGACCCTGTTCTCCAAGACGTATGGCGTCGAGCCGGAAGGCGTATGGGCCGCTCCGGGCCGTGTGAACCTTATCGGCGAACACACCGATTACAACGCCGGCCTGTGTCTGCCGATCGCTCTGCCGCACCGTACGTTCATCGCGCTTTCCCCGCGCGAGGACACCAAGGTGCGTGTGGTCTCCGACGTGGCTCCGGACAAGGTCGCCGAAGCCGACCTGTACGAGCTTCAGGCCCGTGGAGTGGACGGGTGGGCCGCCTATCCGACCGGTGTGGCCTGGGCGTTGCGCGAAGCCGGTTTCGACAAGGTCAAGGGCTTTGACGCCGCCTTCGTCTCCTGCGTGCCGCTGGGCTCGGGTCTGAGCTCCTCCGCCGCCATGACCTGCTCCACCGCGCTGGCCTTGGATGACGTGTACGGCCTTGGCTACGGTGACTCCGATGCCGGCCGTGTGACCCTGATCAATGCCGCCATCAAGTCCGAGAACGAGATGGCCGGCGCTTCCACCGGTGGCCTCGACCAGAACGCTTCCATGCGTTGCACCGCCGGACATGCGCTGCTGCTCGACTGCCGTCCGGAATTGACTCCGCTGGAGAACGTCTCCCAGCAGGAATTCGATCTGGACAAGTACGGTCTCGAACTGCTCGTGGTGGACACCCAGGCACCGCACCAGCTCAACGACGGTCAGTACGCCCAGCGCCGCGCCACCTGCGAACAGGCCGCCAAGATTCTCGGTGTGGCCAATCTGCGCGTCACCGCCGACGGCATCGCCAAGGCTGATGATCCGTTCCAGGCTCTGAAGGAGACGCTGGACGCTCTGCCGGATGAGACCATGAAGAAGCGTGTGCGCCACGTGGTCACCGAAATCGAACGCGTGCGCTCCTTCGTGCGTGCCTTCGCCCAAGGCGACATCGAAGCCGCAGGTCGTCTGTTCAACGCGTCCCATGACTCGTTGGCCGCCGACTACGAGGTCACCGTGCCTGAGCTCGACGTTGCTGTGGATGTGGCCCGTCACAACGGCGCTTACGGCGCTCGCATGACCGGCGGCGGCTTCGGCGGTTCCATCATCGCCTTGGTGGACAAGGGCCGTAGCCACGAAGTCGCCCAGGCCATCGCCGACGAATTCGAAAAGCGCGGCTTCCACGCGCCGAGAGCGCTGGCCGCAGTCGCAGCGCCGAGCGCCAGTCGCGAGGCCTAACCCCCGCGACACGCGCGGCCGTACTTACGAAAAAATGAAAAACGTATTACGGTGACGTTCTGTTTTGAATAATCGCATGCCAACCGGCGTATTGCTCGCCGGATGGCATGCGATTTTTTGTTGCCGAATGTGACCCGGACGTTAGGGGTTTTCGGCGCTCGCCAATGAAGTCGTACACCGTGGGTTCGCGTGATCATCGTGAACGGTAACGGTGCGCGGCGGCATGCGTGGCGTGCGTTGCGCATCGGCAACGAACGAAGAGATATAAGAAGAGGATTCCGTTGTCCGAAAAACAGGCAACCATTCGTAATACCCAGCTCGACGATTCCGCGTTCGTCGCAAACCAGCCGAAGCATTTCGACCATCCGCACAAGGTCATGCTCGGCCTGTACATCAGTGTGTTCTTGGGCATGCTGTCGGAAACGTCCATGAATATCACCTTGCCCGACCTGATGACCGATTTCGGCATCTCGTCCGGTACGGCGCAGTGGATGGTCGTCGGCTACATGCTGGCCATCGGCGTGGTGCTGCCGTGTGTGGGCTTCATGCTCAAATGGGTGAAGGCCAAGACGCTGGTGCTGTTCTCGCTGGTCTGCTTCCTGATCGGTGCGGTCGTGTGCACCATTGCACCCACGTTCCCGATTCTGCTGGCCGGCCGTATCATGCAGGGTGTCAGCACCGGCATCGTGCTGCCCACCATGTACACGGCCATCATGCGTGTGTTCCCGCTGCATAAGATCGGTGCGGCCAATGGCGTGGCAGGTCTTGTCATTATGTTCGCGCCCGTCATCGGCCCGACCATCGCCGGCGCGCTCATCGGCGCGTTGTCATGGCGTGCGATTTTCGCGTTGTTCGCCGTGGTCGCCGTTATCGCAATCGTGTGCACTGCGCTGTTCTTCGTGACGCCTATCGAACGTACCCGTCCGACCGTCGATGTGATTTCTATCTTGGCTTCGGCGATTGGCTTTGGCTGTTTGGTCGCCGGTGTGAGCCTGATCAGCGACATGGGCTTCGCTCCGGCCGTTATCGGTCTGCTTGTTGTCGGCGTGCTGGTTCTCGCGTGCTATGCATACCGTCAGCTGCATATCACCGATCCGCTGCTTGACTTGCGCGCACTGGGCATTGCGGCGTTCCGCACGCCGGCCATTATGATCAGCTGCTCGTTCTCCTGCACGTTGGCGTTCATGTACTTGGTGCCTCAGGAACTGCAGCGCGGCATGGGCTTGAGCTCCACTGTCGCCGGTCTGCTTATGCTGCCCGGTGGCGTGATCAATGCGCTGTGCACGCTGGCTGCAGGACGGCTGTTCGACCGGTACGGTGCGAAGAAGCTGGTGTGGGCCGGATCGGTGCTGACCGTTATCGGCGGCGCGCTGTTCTTCGCCATCGGTGTCTCCACGCCGATCGCCCTGTTCCTTGTCGCGCACATTATCGTGATGATCGGCATCCCGTTCATCCAGCAGTCCTCGCAGTCCGCGGCGCTCAAGTCGCTGCCCGGCCACATGGCGGCAGACGGCAGCACGATTATGAACACCATGCAGCAAGTCTGCGGCGCCATCGCCACCGCCGTGGCCACCTGTCTGCTCGGCCTCGGACAGACGAACTATACGGCGGCGGGCGGCACGAATCCCGCACAAGGTTTTGTGGACGGCTCCCGTTACGGCTACCTGTTCGGCTTGGCGCTGGTCGTCGTCGTTCTGGCATGCTCCTTCCTGCTTAAGGAACATAAGGACGAGCCGAAGCTGGTCCCGGTGCATGTGGATATCGAGAAACTGGCCGCCTGACCTGTGCGCTCTTCCTGCGCAGTCGAGATGAGTCATGAGATGAGTCATCAGGCGTAACGGGTGTTCCCCTATACTGGGGAACACCCGTTTTTTTCACGCATGTTCGAAATCATTTCCGATCATCATCAATCAGGGAGCGCCATGAACAAGGCCATCATCACCGTCGTAGGCCAGGATACCGTCGGCATCATCGCACGAGTTTGCACCTACCTGTCCAATCATCACGTCAACGTTCTTGACATTTCGCAGACCATTATCGACGGCTTCTTCAACATGATGATGATCGTCGACTACTCGAAGTCCGACAAGGAATTCTCCGCGATGGTCGGCAACCTGGAGGATCTCGGCGACGACATCGGCGTGCGCATCCGCTGCCAGCGTGAGGAAATCTTCACCAAGATGCACAGAATTTGATGCTGCTGGGCTGGCGAAAGGAAACACCATGCTGAATATCATGGAGGTCCACGAGACCAATCAGATGATCGAGCAGGAAAAGCTCGACGTACGCACCATCACCATGGGTATTTCGCTGCTCGACTGCGCAGCGGACGACGTTGACGTGACCTGCGAGAACATCTACCGCAAGATCACCACGTATGCCAAGGACCTCGTTTCCACCGGTCAAGCCATCGAAAACGATTACGGCATCCCGATCGTCAACAAGCGCATCACCGTCACCCCGATCTCACTGGTCGGCGCAAGTTCGTGCAAGACCAGCGAGGACTTCGTCAAAATCGCTCACGTGCTCGACAAGGCGGCCAAAGAGGTTGGCGTGGACCTGATCGGCGGCTATTCGGCGCTGGTCTCCAAGGCCATGACCCCGGCCGAGGAGCTGCTCATTCGCTCCTTGCCTCAGGCCCTTTCCGAGACGGATATCGTCTGCTCGTCGGTGAACGTCGGCTCCACCAAAACCGGCATCGACATGAACGCGGTGGAACTGCTCGGCCGCATCATCAAAGACATCGCCGAGCGCACCGCAGACAACGACTCTTACGGTTGTGTGAAATTCGTTGCGTTCTGCAACGTGCCGGACGACAATCCGTTCATGGCCGGCGGTTTCCACGGCGTGACCGAGGGCGACGCCGTGATCAACGTAGGCGTTTCCGGCCCGGGCGTGGTCTCTCGCGCGCTCGATGCCGCGAAGGGCAAGGATTTCGAGTTCCTGTGCGAAACCATCAAGCGCACGGCCTTCAAAATCACCCGTGTGGGTCAGTTGGTGGCGCAGGAGGCCTCGCGGCGTCTCGGCATTCCGTTCGGCATCATCGACCTGTCGCTGGCTCCGACTCCGGCCGTCGGCGATTCGGTGGGCGAGGTGTTGGAGAAGATCGGTCTCGAACAGGTCGGCGCGCCCGGCACCACCGCGGCCCTGGCGATGCTCAACGATCAGGTCAAGAAGGGCGGCATTATGGCGTCCTCGTATGTGGGCGGCCTGTCCGGCGCGTTCATCCCGGTCTCCGAAGACAAGAACATGATCGATGCGGCCGCTTCCGGATGCCTGACCATCGAAAAGCTCGAAGCCATGACCTGCGTATGCTCGGTGGGCCTTGACATGATCGCCATTCCGGGAGACACCTCGGCGTCCACCATTTCCGGTCTTATCGCGGACGAGGCGGCTATCGGCATGGTCAATCAGAAGACCACCGCCGTGCGCGTGATTCCGGTGGCCGGCAAGGGCGTGGGAGAGACGGCCAACTTCGGCGGCCTGATGGGGTACGCGCCGATTATGCCGGTCAACCAGACCTCGTGTGAGGCGTTTGTGACCCGTGGCGGTCGCATCCCCGCGCCGATTCACTCGTTCAAGAACTGACGGGACCTGCTTTTCGTCGCGTCTCGTCGCCCCGCCGCACTTTATCGCCCTTTATCCGGAAGAACGTACGCTGAGCAAACGGCAGCGTACGTTCTTTCCGTATAAAAATGGTATCGTAGAAGGTAAGTAACAACGATGTTCGTGTGAGGTGGGGTGCGTGCACGTTCATCATGCGGTTGGACCATGGGATGTGCTGTTGCGATATGTCCCGTGGTCTCGTGAGAGGTCAAGCGTGAGAGATCAAGGGAGACGAATCATGAAGCGGCCGGTATTGCGATCTGTATCTTCTGTATCTTGTCTAGTAAGAGTGGCGTGCGCGGCGCTTGCCTCAATAGCTTTGCTTCTTATGACGCTGGTGCTGCCCACGCCGGCCTGGGCGGCGGACGGGCCGTTGACCGACGGGCCGTCCCTCAAGCAGACCGGCAGCGCGGATTTCAAGAACTACACGGATCTTTCGATCCTCGGCGTATCTGACGATGGTTCGGTTGCAGTTGTATCGGCGTCGAATCAGGGAACAGAAGTATCTAAATATTTCATGGTGACGACCAAGGATGTATCCCTGACCGAAATCGCCAGCGAGAAAGCTGACAGCGATAAATCCTATTCCGTGATGGTCTCTCAGGATGGCAAGTACGTCTATTTCTATGATTCCGTGGACAAACAAGTCAATATGATCGATGTGGCCACGAAAAAGACCACCGTGTTGCCCGGACTGACCTTGGAGGACGGTTGGTATTTATCATGGGCCGACCATGATCGTTTGATTATTTACGAGGGCACAGACGACAACGCAGCAGTTGCCGTATATGACGTCAAACAGCAGCGATTGCTGCCTTCCGTGGACCTAAGCGATATTTTTGGATACGTCACCGATTCGACGCTTTCTCATGTGTATACGATTGAAGCTTCATCGGGAAGTTCTTCGGGTACGTTGCATACCTATGATCTGACAACTGGTCAGAAAACTGATTCAAAGTCGGTCAGTTTCCCCTCCGGCATCAATTTCGACACTGTGGGGCCATACTGGTTTATGCCCGATGGCAAGACAATGCTGGTGGTTTTCTATACCAGCGATTATGACGCGATATATGCGAGGTTGGATACCAAAACCGGGAAGATGAGTTACCTCTCGGACAAGCCGACTGCCGTAGGTGTTATAGGCGGTAATCGATACGCGCTCGTCTATGAAGGCAAATCGGGTGGCCCATCCGAGCCGTTGCGGTACTCCGACGTCAGTGATCTATCGTCAGTGGGTATCTACGATACCGTTGCCGGGCGCATGATATGGAACGTGAACGACTCGTCGCTCATGAAGATGCTTGCTTGGGAGGGTGGCGTCTCGTCTGTGAGCCTGTCGGAAGATGGCCGGTATGCATTCGCTGGATCGTCTGGTGATTCCGATGGTCGTGTTGAGGTCATCGATATGAAGACCGGTACGAAGTCGACAGTGGCGACTCCGGACAAGAATCGTCAGTATCTCGGTTCGTCAGCGGTCAGTCTGTCGCATGACAGCAGTACGTTGCTGATTGCCACGGTGCCCACGAGCGAAGGATATGCAGACGGAGATAATGCCGCCAAACTGTTGATCTATGACACCGGCATAGGCGGCAATCCGTGGTCCCGACCGAAGGCTTGGATCATGGTCGGTGTGGGTGCCGGCGCGGCGGTGATACTGCTGGTGGTGATCGTGCTGCTGGTGGTGCGTGCGCGCAGACGTCGGCGTCGGCAGGTGGCGGCCGGTGGCGTGGCCGGTGTTGGTGTTGGTAGTGGTATCAGCGCGTTTGGTGCGGGGGTGCCGGCGATGCCGGGTGCGTCGGGTATGCCGGGCGTTCCGGGGATGCCGAATGCGCCGAACATGCCGAATGCGCCGAGTGCACCGGGCGTACCGGGCGCTTCTGGAGTGTCAGGCACCATGCCGCCGGCATCATCAGGCGTTGCTATTCCGTTACCGACTATGGCTCAGTCCGGTCAACGTCCCGTGCAGGTTCCGGGCGGGGCGCAAGCCGGGCAGTCGCGACCGAAGTTCTGTACGTCGTGCGGAGCTGCATTGGGCGATGCCAGCGTCAAATTCTGCCCGCAGTGCGGTCGGCGCGTGGCGTGAGGTTTTTGTGAGTCGTGACGTGAGTCGTCCTGACTCGTCTCGTGACGTGAGTCGTCCTGACTCGTCGTCTCGTAACGTAAGTCGTTACGAGACGGATCGTCACGAGTTATCTTGAGCCGTCACGTACGTTTTCCCAGACTAAATCATCTCTCATCTGGAAAAACGTACGGTGAGTAGGAGTCAGCGTACGTTCTTCCAGACAAGTCTGAAATTACTCTGGAAGAACGTACGGTGAGGTGGACGAACGGTGAGACCGATGCGCGGGTGAGACTGGCGTGAGTCGGGACCGGCTCACGATGAACTGATATACGTCGGAACTGGTATACGGTCGGAATGGAAGAATGAGTTTCGCTGTGTTCGATTACCGGAGATGATTTTCATAGTGAGGATGACGGTTTTGATAACTGATGGCATCCGACCTGTTTGCCTACTGGTTGGGCTGGTAATGTTCAATAACACAGTTATCCACATTTGATCGGCAGATCAAGGAAGTTGTCCACAGCAAATGTGTATCGGTTTGCGCAATCCGTCGATTGCCCTTACCGTGAGGAAATGAAGCAGCACAAAGCAGTGAATTCGGCTTTATCTCAAGCCGAGCAGGAGCATCGTTGCGTAGTCGGGAACACGGATGCCATGCGTTGTGCGTTGAAGCGACGACATGAGGTCGGCGAGCTGTGCTCACCGTATAAAAATCTATATGCATCACCTCAGTATTGGGGCCAGCTCAACAAATGCCAACGTACGCTTCATGTGGCTCGTGGACTTTCGTTGCTGCACCCGAACTGGGTGTTCGCCGGATTGACCGCCGCGGACGCCTATGGTTTCGATCATCCTTGGAAACTGCACGATAACACCGTGCATCGTGTGGATACCTTTGGGTGCGCCACCGCCGATCGAGGAAAAGTGTCTAATCATTCGGGACGGAACATGCTTTCCTCTCGTCGGAGCCGGCGAAACGAGAAGTGCACGAATACCAGTGATTGTTACGTGCCGCAATATGGAATAAGGCGTATGTACATTTCGTCCGCCGTCGCCAAACAGGTGAATGGCATCATGGTGACCGACGAAATCCGCACATTGATTGATTGCGGGCTGAGCCTACCTTTCCTGTACGCATTGCCGATTTTCGATTCCGCCGCACGACAAGGCGTGGATATGCGAATGGTGCGGGAAGCGTGCAAAGGATTGCGTGTGAGCCTCGCACCTATTGAAACGTTGCTTACCTATGTTGATGCCAGAAGCGAGAACGGTGGGGAATCTGTGGTTCGTGCGTCAATCATCAATGACGGATTTGCGTTGCCGGAGCTTCAGATCGAATTCTGTGATCCTGCACATCCCACACGTCGTTATCGTGTTGATTTTCTGTGGCGATTGCATGATGGCCGCATTATCGTACTGGAATACGATGGCATGGCCAAATATGAGGATTTCTCCATGACCAAGGGGCGTAGCGCCAAACAGATTCTCAATGAACGCGACGAGCGGGACTGGGCGTTGCGGGCGGCAGGGGTGACCACCATACTGCACTGTACCTATGAGGATGCCGTTACAACGAATCGCCTATTTCACATGCTGAAGGATGCCGGTGTGCCGCAAATTCGTTCGGCGAGATGATCGTTCTGATGATTTTGAGAAAACAGCTGGCGTATGAATGGCGCAGGCGTACGTTTTTCCAGAGTAATTTGATGCTTTTCAGGAAGAACGTACGCTGAGTGGGAGTCAGCGTACGTTCTTCCAGATGATGAGTGATTTAGTCTGGAAGAACGTACACTGAGACGCGGGCTGGGACGATAGACGATAGGAGTCGGTTTCGGAAAAGAGCGGAACCGACGGTCAAACGGAAACGGCGTCCGGACTCAATCACCGTCCGCCGGCGAAGCCCAGCTGACGCCATGCCTCATAAATGGCGATGGACGCGCAGTTGGTCAGGTTCAACGAGCGCAGGGAGGGGCGCATCGGCAGACGCACCTGCTCGGCCACGTGCGGGCCGGCCATGATGTCCATCGGATCGGGGATGTCGCCCGGCTCGGGACCGAACAGCAGAATATCGGTAGGACGATACTCGATGTCCGTATACAGCTTGGTGGCGTGCGCGGTGAAGGCGATGATGCGCGAATTGGGCATCGACTCCACAAGATTCTCGAAATTCGGGTGCAGCACCACGTGGGCCATGTCATGATAGTCGAGGCCGGCACGGCGAAGCTTGGTGTCGCGCAGATTGAACCCCAGCGGCTCCACCAGATGCAGAATCGTGCCGGTCACCGCGCACAGGCGGATGGCCGAACCGGTGTTGCCGGGAATGCGCGGGGAGTAATAGCACAGGTGCGGTGTGACGGTTTCCGTGGCGGCGGCCTTTTCAGCCGAAAGCATCGCATCGACCACGCTGATCGGATTGCCGTGCGCGTCGGTCACCAGTTCGTCCGGCCCGTAATTGGACTTGCGGTAGCCGTATTCGAACATCTTCTCGACTTTGGATTCCGGGTTTGACGCCGGATTCGATGCGACGTGTGATGCCGGGGCGATATCGGCGTTCGATTGGTGGTCAGCGGTGTGCGGGGTCATGTCCGTCTCGTTCGTCATAGCTGCTAAGGATAAGAACGATGACCGACACCGTGGACGGGCCTGAAAACCGAATATAAGTCGCAAGTCCGGTTAGCAGGGGCGGTCAAGGTGATGCTTGATACTCGAAAAGGCCAGAAAAGACTCGGAATATCGAAATATAGAAAACCCAAGGAGCGAGACGAGCATGTCGGCAAATTCGGCAAATACTGATGCGCAGCAGCTCAAGCGGACCCGTATCAAGCTCGCCGCATGGTGGGAGGCGAACGCGCGCGATCTGCCATGGCGGTTCGGCAGAACCAGCCCTTGGGGAGTACTGGTCTCCGAAGTGATGAGCCAACAGACGCAGATGAGCCGGGTGGTGCCGTACTGGACCGATTGGATGGCACGATGGCCGGACGCGCAGGCGCTCGCAGACGCGCCCAAAGCGGATGTGATCACCGCATGGGGGCGGTTGGGATACCCCCGCCGCGCCCTGCGATTGCAGGAATGCGCTCGCGTGGTGACCGAGCAATACCATGACGAACTGCCGCATACCTATGAGGAATTGATCGGTCTGCCCGGCATCGGCGACTATACGGCATCCGCCGTGCTGAGCTTCGCGTTCGGCAAGCGTATCGCTGTGATCGACACGAATATTCGCCGCGTGCTCAGCCGCGTGTTTCTGGGCGTCGAGTCGCTTGGGGGAGCGGCCAGCCCGGCCGAGCGGGCGCTCGCCAACCGTGTGCTGCCGGAACAGAGCGGGGCGGGCGAATCGGTGACGTGGAATCAGTCGGTGATGGAACTGGGGGCCGTGGTCTGCACGGCGAAATCACCGTTGTGCGAGGCTTGTCCGGTTGCGGACGATTGTATGTTCCTCAAACTCGGCCGTCCCGGTTTGGGCCAGCGTCGCACCCGGCCTCGCCAACGATTCCAAGGCACCGACCGTCAGGTGAGGGGATTGGTGCTTGCGGCGTTGCGCGAGCTGCCTGCCGGTGCGTCACTGCCCAGAAAGGACGCCGGGAAGCTGTGGAATGATCAGGTGCAGCTGGCCTCCTGCATCGCCAGCCTTGACGATGACGGACTGATCGAAATCACCGAAGATGATATGTTGCGTTTGCCGCAAGGCTGATGTTCTGGTGAAAATGACGCCCCTTGCCGTGTGTGCGAGCCGGTGCGACCGTAGACTGGAAACGTTATGGCAGTACAGAGGAACAATTCGGGTGCAAACGGCGTAAGGTCCGGTAGGGGAGCGGACTTCAGTGCCGGACGATCGGCTATGTCCGCTCGCTCTGGCCGCCTCGGTCGCGGGAGTGCAGGTATGCGCACGACTGTGCCCGGCCGCCCGGCCGGACCGAAGAAGCGCAAGCTCAGCAAGAAGAAGCGGGCGATGTACCGTCGCCGTCGCATTGTGGCGGCATTGATTGTGCTGGTGGGACTGGCGCTTATCGGCACATGCGTATACAGCTTGGGCCGCGGCATCGGTGCCATCAATACGTTGATTCATCATGACGATATCTATGCGATTTCGCGCGACGCCGTGCCCACTCCCAAGAAGGTCAGCAGCGTCAAGGATTGTACGGCCAAGGACGTCTCGCTGGAGTTGTCCTCCAAATCGCAGTCCGTGGGTGTGGGCGGATCGCTGGATTTCACGGCGACCATCGTGTATGAGGGGTCAGGCAGCTGCTTGATAGACGGCTCGGACGCCGGGCGCGTGTTGACCATCACCTCCGGCAACGATACGATTTACCGCTCTGACCTGTGTGCGGCCGACTCCCGTATGCTGCTGATGGCCAAGGGAGACAAGGACGCCCGGACGCTGACCTGGAACACCGATGCCAACGGCTCGCTTGCCGAATGCACGGATGAGGACACGTGGGCGCGAGTCAATGCCGGCACCTATGTGGCGCAGCTGAGCCTGAAGGACCATCCGAAGGTCACCAGCGACAAAGTGGTGTTCACCGTAGAATAGGCAGTCTGGGCAGCTGCAATCCACGACTGGAGTTGTCCCTATATATCGCTATGCTGAAGAATTTGCATGAGGTGTGTCATATTGCGGGCATGCCATCGACAATGAAGCGTCCGCATAGGCATATGGTGGCCATGCCGGCGCTCCCAGGGGAATTACTAGTAATCTAAGCGAGCGATAAGGAACGTCCATTGGCTACTGAGTCTACGACGAACACCACCACCATCATCGCACGCGCCGACCAGCATGACATTGACCTGCACAAGGCGTCGGATCGCGTGAACTTCGGTTCCATCAAGGAACCTATCGATGTGCCCTACCTGCTGGGCGTGCAGACCGACAGCTTCGATTGGCTGATCGGCTCCGACCGCTGGAAGAAGCGCGTCGAGGAGGATGAGGCCAACGGCACCAACACCGTGCCTCACACTTCCGGCCTCGATGAGGTTTTCGACGAGATCTCCCCGATCGAGAACTTCGCCCAGACCATGTCCCTGACCTTCTCTGACCCGTACTTCGAGGAGCCGCGCCACACGGTTCAGGAGTGCAAGGAGAAGGACTACACCTACTCCGCACCGCTGTACGTGAACGCCGAGTTCGAGAACGGCGACACCGGCGAAATCAAGTCCCAGACCGTGTTCATGGGCGACTTCCCGCTGCAGACCCCGCACGGCACCTTCATCATCGGCGGCACCGAGCGAGTCATCGTCTCCCAGCTCGTGCGTTCCCCGGGCGTCTACTTCGATCGTCAGCAGGACCGTACCTCCGACAAGGAAGTCTTCGGCGCCAAGATCATCCCGTCCCGCGGCGCATGGCTTGAGTTCGAGATCGACAAGAAGGACCAGCCGCAGGTGCGTGTGGACCGCAAGCGCAAACAGTCCGCCATCGTGTTCCTCATGGCCATCGGCATGACCAAGCCGGAGATCCGCGAGGCCTTCAAGGATTACCCGCTGGTGCTCGACGCTCTGGAGCGCGAGACCCTGGAGACCCAGGACGAGGCCCTCGTGGACCTCTACCGCAAGATTCGTCCGGCGGACACCCCGACCCCTGAGGCCGGCAAGAACCTGCTGGATTCCTTCTACTTCAACACCAAGCGTTACGATCTGGCTCGCGTGGGCCGCTACAAGATCAACCGCAAGCTGGGTCTTGAGGCCGACTTCAACGATCGCTCCCTGCATCAGGAAGACATCATCGCCACCATCAAGTACCTGGTGGCCCTGCATGACGACGCCAAGACCTTCCCGGGCAAGCGCAACGGCGAGGACGTGGACCTGCGCGTGGACGTGGACGATATCGATCACTTCGGCAACCGTCGTATCCGTCAGGTCGGCGAGCTGATCCAGAACCAGCTGCGCACCGGCCTGAGCCGTATGGAGCGCGTGGTGCGCGAGCGTATGACCACGCAGGACGCCGAGGCCATCACCCCGCAGTCCCTGATCAACATCCGCCCGGTGAACGCCACCATCAAGGAGTTCTTCGGCACCTCCCAGCTCTCCCAGTTCATGGATCAGAACAACCCGCTCTCCGGTGTGACGAACAAGCGTCGTCTCTCCGCTCTGGGCCCCGGTGGTCTGTCCCGCGACCGCGCCTCCATGGAGGTGCGCGACGTGCATCCGTCCCACTTCGGCCGTATGTGCCCGATCGAGTCTCCTGAAGGCCCGAACATCGGTCTGATCGGCTCTCTGGCAACCTTCGGCCGCGTGAACCCGTTCGGCTTCATCGAGACCCCGTACCGCAAGGTCGTCAACGGCCATGTGACCGACGAGGTCGAGTACATGACCGCCGACCGCGATCTCGACCACGTCATCGCCCAGGCCAACCAGGAGCTCGACGAGAACGGCAACTTCGTACAGAAGTCCGCCCTTGCCCGAGTGGGCGAGGAAGAGGCAGTCGATGTGCCGGTGAGCTCCGTGGATTACATGGATGTCTCACCTCGTCAGATGGTCTCCCTCGGTGCCTCCCTGATTCCGTTCCTGGAGCACGATGAGGGCCACCGAGCCCTGATGGGTACCAACATGCAGCGTCAGGCCGTGCCGTTGATCGAATCCGAGCGCCCGCTGGTGGGCACCGGCTCCGAATGGCGTGCCGCCAACGACTCCGGCGATGTGATCAAGGCCGACAAGGACGGCGTGGTGACCTACGTCTCCGCCGACCTGATCCGTGTGATGAACGACGATGGCACCACCAGCTCCTACAAGCTGGCCAAGTTCCAGCGCTCCAACCAGACCACCTGCTACAACCAGCGCCCGATCGTCCACGACGGCGAGCGTGTGGAGGCCGGTTCGGTTCTGGCCGACGGCCCGGCCATCCAGAACGGTGATCTGGCACTGGGCAAGAACCTGCTCATCGCCTTCATGCCGTGGAACGGCTACAACTACGAGGATGCTGTGATCATCTCCCAGCGTCTGGTGCAGGACGACACTCTGTCCTCCATCCACATCGAGGAGTACGAGATCGACGCCCGCGAAACCAAGCTGGGTGCCGAAGAGATCACCCGCGACCTGCCGAACGTCGGCGAGGACGCGGTGGCCAACCTCGATGAGCGCGGCGTGATCCGCATCGGCGCCGAGGTCGAGGCCGGCGACATTCTGGTCGGTAAGGTCACCCCGAAGGGCGAGACCGAGCTGACCCCGGAGGAGCGACTGCTGCGCGCCATCTTCGGCGAGAAGTCCCGCGAGGTGCGCGACACCTCCCTGCGCGTGCCTCACGGCGAGACCGGCACCGTCATCGGCGTCAAGGAGATCACCCGCGAGGATGCCGAGGAGGACGGCGACGAGCTGCCCAACGGCGTCAACCAGATGATCCGCGTCTACATCGCCCAGCACCGTAAGATCACCGTGGGCGATAAGCTCTCCGGTCGTCACGGCAACAAGGGCTGCATCTCCCGCATCCTGCCGGAAGAGGACATGCCGTTCCTCGCCGACGGCACCCCGGTCGACATCATGCTCAACCCGTTGGGCGTGCCTTCCCGAATGAACCTGGGCCAGGTGCTCGAACTGCACTTGGGCTGGATCGCTCATTCCGGTTGGGACATCTCCCTCGATCCGAATATGGAAGCCGAGTGGAAGAAGCTCATCCCCTCCGGTGCCGAGAAGGCCGAGCCGAACACCCCGGTGGCAACCCCGGTGTTCGACGGCGTCAAGCCTGAGGTGCTCAAGGGTCTGCTGTCCACCACGCTGCCGAACCGCGACGGCGACCGCCTCGTCGGCCCGGACGGCAAGGCGACCCTGTTCGACGGACGTACCGGCGAGCCGTACACCAAGCCGATCTCCGTGGGCTACATGTACATGCTGAAGCTCCACCACCTCGTGGACGACAAGATTCACGCCCGCTCCACCGGTCCGTACTCCATGATCACCCAGCAGCCGCTCGGCGGTAAGGCCCAGTTCGGTGGCCAGCGCTTCGGTGAGATGGAGGTGTGGGCCCTTGAGGCCTACGGCGCCGCCTACACGCTGCACGAGATGATGACCACCAAGTCCGATGACGTTGACGGCCGCGTGCGCGTCTACGGCGCCATCGTCAAGGGCGACAACCTGCCGCCGGCCGGCATCCCCGAGTCGTTCAAGGTGCTCCTGAAGGAAATGCAGTCCCTGTCCCTGAACGTCGAGGTCCTGAACGCTGAAGGCGTGGCCATCGACATGAAGGACGAGGAAGACGATCCGGTCAGCTCCACTGACGATCTGGGCTTCAACATCGGCGCCCGCCCCGACGCGGCCGCCAAGGAAGACCAGAAGGCCGAAGAGCCCGAGTACCAGTGATCCAACACGGGCCGTGCATGCCAAGGCCGCCCGTCCTGCAGCGTCTGCGAGTTGCGCAACGCGTATGCGGGACTACGACGGGCGGCCTTGAGCACGGCTCCACCGCTAAGCGTGAACGAAACATTTTCTAAAGAAACGGATTAACAAGTGCTGGACGTCAACGCATTTGACAAGATTCGCATCGGCCTCGCCACCGCCGATGACATCCGTGGCTGGAGCCATGGTGAGGTCAAGAAGCCCGAGACCATCAACTACCGTACCCTGAAGCCCGAGAAGGACGGTCTGTTCGGCGAGCAGATCTTCGGTCCGACCCGCGACTGGGAGTGCGCCTGCGGCAAGTACAAGCGCGTGCGCTTCAAGGGCATCGTCTGCGAGCGATGCGGCGTGGAAGTGACCCGCTCCCGCGTGCGTCGTGAGCGTATGGGCCACATCGAGCTGGCCGCCCCGGTCACCCACATCTGGTTCTTCAAGGGTGTGCCGAGCCGCCTCGGCTACCTGCTGAACGTTACCCCGAAGGATCTGGAGCGCGTGATCTACTTCGCCTCCTACATGGTCACCGAGGTGGATGACGAGACCCGTCACAACGATATGCCCGGCCTGCAGGACGAGTTCGATTCGGAGATCAAGCGCCTTGAGCAGCGCCGTGACTCCGATATCGAAGCCCGCGCCAAGAAGGTCGAAGAGGATTTGGCCGCCCTTGAGGAGGCTGGAGAGGCCAAGGGGCCGGCCCGCGCCAAGCTGCGCAACGGTGCCGAGCGCGATATGGCCGCCATCCGCACCCGTTACAACGACCAGATCGCCCGTGTGGACGCCGTCTTCGACAAGTTCAAGAAGCTCAAGCCCGGCGACATGGTGGACGACGTGGACCTGTGGCGCGAGATGCAGGACCGCTACGGTGATTACTTCGACGGCTGCATGGGCGCCGAAGCCATCAAGAAGCGTCTGCAGTCCCTCGATCTGGAGTCCATCTCCAAGGAACTGCGCGAGGAGATCAAGGACGCTTCCGAGCAGCGCAAGACCAAGGCCCTGAAGCGTCTGAAGGTCGTCAACGCCTTCCTGACCACCGGCAACAAGCCGGAGGCCATGGTGCTCGACGTGATCCCGGTCATCCCGCCGGATCTGCGCCCGATGGTCCAGCTCGACGGTGGCCGTTTCGCCACCTCCGATCTGAACGACCTGTACCGTCGTGTGATCAACCGTAACAACCGTCTGAAGCGCCTCATCGAGCTCGGCGCTCCGGAGATCATGCTCAACAACGAGAAGCGCATGCTCCAGGAAGCCGTGGACTCCCTGTTCGACAACGGTCGTCGCGGCCGCCCGGTCACCGGTGCCTCCAACCGTCCGCTCAAGTCCCTGTCCGACATGCTCAAGGGTAAGCAGGGCCGCTTCCGCCAGAACCTGCTCGGTAAGCGAGTCGATTATTCCGGCCGTTCCGTGATCGTGGTCGGTCCTTCCCTGCGCATGCACCAGTGCGGTCTGCCCAAGCCGATGGCTCTGGAGCTGTTCAAGCCGTTCGTCATCAAGCGCCTTGTGGACCTGAACTACGCGCAGAACATGAAGTCCGCCAAGCGTCTGGTGGACCGTGGCGACGCCGAGGTGTGGGGCGTGCTCGAAGAGGTCATCTCCGAGCATCCGGTGCTGCTCAACCGTGCACCTACGCTGCACCGTCTGGGTATTCAGGCCTTCGAGCCGATTCTGGTGGAAGGCAAGGCCATCCACCTGCCGCCGCTGGCCTGCGCCGCCTTCAACGCCGACTTCGATGGCGACCAGATGGCAGTCCACCTGCCGCTGTCCGCCGAAGCTCAGGCTGAGGCCCGTTCGCTGATGATGGCTTCCGACAACATCCTGAAGCCCGCCGACGGCCACACTGTGACCATGCCGAGCCAGGATATGATCCTCGGTCTGTACTACCTGTCCACCGTGCTTGAGGGTGCCAAGGGTCAGGGCCGCGTGTTCTCCTCGCTGGAAGAGGCCGAAATGGCACTCGACCGCCACGAGATCGACATGCAGGCCAAGGTGCTGATTCGTCTGCCGGAAACCTTCGTGCTGCCCAAGAACTGGGAGCCGGGCGAGGTCAAGGTGCTCGATCCCCGCGAAGGCGAGAGCGACGTGGCCAAGGAAGAGCGCATGCACGACGGCAGTGTGCTGTTCGCCACCTCCTACGGCCGCATCCTGTTCAACCAGACGCTGCCCACCGACTACCCGTTCGTCAACGATCAGGTGGCCAAGGGTCGTCTGTCCAAGATCGTGGACGACATCGCCATGCGCTACTCCACCCAGCAGGTGGCCGTCACGCTGGACGCCCTGAAGGATCTCGGCTTCACCCGCGCACCGTGGTCCGGTGTGTCCTTCGCCTTCTCCGACGTGAACGAGCCTCCGGAGCGCGATCAGAAGATCGCCGAGTACGAGGCCAAGGCCGATAAGGTCAACGCCAACTACGAGATGGGTCTGTTGACAGAGGAAGCCCGTCGTCAGGAGCTTATCGACCTGTGGACCGAGTGCACCGCCGAGGTGTCCAAGGAAGTCGAGGAGAAGTTCGACCCGACCTCCAACCTGGCCATCATCGTGCAGTCTGGTGCACGAGGCAACATGATGCAGATCAACCAGATCGCCGGTATGCGAGGCCTCGTGGCCAACCCGAAGGGCGAGATCATTCCTCGTCCTGTGAAGTCCAACTACCGTGACGGCCTGTCCGTGCTGGAGTACTTCATCTCCCAGCACGGCGCACGTAAGGGTCTGGCCGATACCGCACTGCGTACCGCAGAGTCCGGTTACCTGACCCGTCGTCTGGTGGACGTCTCCCAGGACGTGATCGTGCGCGAAGAGGACTGCGGCACCAAGGCCGGTCTGCCGATCCGCGTGGCCGATCGCGACGCCGACGGCAACCTGGTGCTCGTCAAGGCCGCCGACGGTGGCCCGTACTCCCGTCTGCTCGCCGCCGACGTCATCGACCCGGCCGACGGCCAGACCGTGCTGTACAAGCGCGACGACGCTCTGTCCATGGACGTGCTCAACGACCTCGTGGCCCACGGCGTCGAGGAAGTCAAGTGCCGCTCCGTGCTCACCTGCGAATCCAAGCGTGGCGTGTGCGCCAAGTGCTACGGCTGGTCCCTGGCCACCAACAAGCTGGTGGACGTCGGCGAGACCGTTGGTATCGTGGCCGCCCAGTCCATCGGCGAGCCTGGTACCCAGCTGACGCTGCGTTCCTTCCACTCCGGTGGTGTGGCCGCGGCTTCCGATATCACCCAGGGTCTTCCTCGTGTCACCGAGCTTTTCGAGGCGCGTACCCCGAAGGGCGAAGCGCCGATCACCGAGTTCGCCGGCACCATCAAGATCATGGAGAACGATCGCGGCCGTCAGATCATCCTGACCCCGGACGCCGATTCCGGCGCTCCGAAGGAAGAGGGCATCATCAAGCCGATCACCTATCAGGTCTCCAAGCGCGTGCCGCTCAAGGTGGCGGATGGCGACCACATCAAGGTCGGCACCCAGCTGGTCGAAGGTTCCGTAGACCCCAAGAAGATCCTCACCATCCTCGGCAAGCGCGCCGCCCAGGTGAACATCGTGGAAGAAGTGCACACCGTGTACCGCTCCCAGGGCGTGGATATCCACGACAAGCACATCGAGGTCATCGTGCACCAGATGACCCGTCGCGTGACCATCATCGACTCCGGCAGCACCGATCTGCTGCCCGGCGAGCTGGTGGACAACGCCCGCTTCCGCGAGATCAACCGCAACACGGTCAAGAACGGCGGCAAGCCGGCCGTCGGCCGTCCGGCGCTGATGGGCATCACCAAGGCCTCGCTGGCCACCGATTCCTGGCTGTCCGCCGCATCCTTCCAGGAGACCACGCGCGTGCTCACCGAAGCCGCCCTCTCCGAGAAGGTCGATGACCTCAAGGGTCTTAAGGAGAACGTCATCATCGGTAAGCTCATCCCGGCCGGTACGGGCCTCGCCCGCTACCGCAACGCCGTGGTCGAGCCCGACAAGGCCATCCGCGACACCATCTACCCGAACTTCGGCTTGGGCGGCGACGGTGACCTCGGCGACGCGACCTTCTCCGATGCCGACCTGTCCGACCTGAACTTCTCGAACCTTGAGTTCGGTGATCTGAAGCTCGGCGACGACTTCAACCCGGACGACTTCTACTCCGACCAGGGCGACGACCTCGGCCTGGGCGACCAGCAGTAAGTCGTGCCCGGTCGTGATTCGGCAATTCGACGGCCTCGTATGAGGTGACTCAGACGGCCCGGACCTTCATCAAGGGTCCGGGCCGTCTCATATTTCATGCAATCGTAATAAAAACAAGCTTTCCGGGAAGGTATCCGGTAGAGGGGAACGTGTAGGGTGACGGTCTAGGAGTGTAGGTATCTCACCGGTGGTTTGCGGCTCGTTCCTGCACGTCGTGATTGTGTAGAGAAGAAGACAAGTGTTGGAGGGCCACCTATGGTGGGATTGAACACAGTGGTCGGCAAGCGGTACAAGATCCTGACCCAGATCGGCAAGGGCGGCATGTCGGCCGTGTATCTGGCCATGGATTCCTCGTTGAACAAGCAGTGGGCGGTCAAGGAGATCCGTAACGTCTCCGATCCTGTGCAGCGTGATCTGGTCATCAAAAGCCTGACCGTCGAGGCGAACATGATCAAGCGCTTCGACCACCCGGCGATTCCGCGTATCGTCGATCTGATCGAGGAAAAGGGCAGCCTGTTCGTAGTCATGGACTACGTGGAAGGCCAGACTCTGGCAAGCCTGCTCAAGAAGGAAGGCCCGCAGTCCGAAGACGACGTGGTGGATTGGGGCATTCAGCTGTGCGATGTGCTCGACTATCTGCATCGCCGCAAGCACCCGGTGATCTTCCGCGATATGAAGCCCTCGAACGTGATGCTCACGCCGGAAGGTTCCATCAAGCTTATCGATTTCGGCATCGCGCTGGAAACCGGCAAGGGGGCCGACAACAAGCCGCTGGTGGGCGACGACCGTCAGCTGGGTACGCCGGGCTTTGGCGCGCCCGAACAGTTCACCGAAGGCGCCACGGTGGACGCCCGCACCGATATCTATGCGTTGGGTGCCACGCTGTTCTACCTGCTGACCGGCTCCCACCCGCGTAAGAACGGCATCGTACCGATTCGCCAGATCAACCCGTCGCTGTCTCAGGGTCTTGAGGCCGTCATCGAGAAGGCCACCCGCGAGAATCCGGACGAACGTTTCCAGACCTGCGCTGATTTCGCATACGCGCTCAAGCACTATCGTGAGGAAGACGAAGCTTGGCGCAGCGCGCTGAAGGCCAAGTGGCATGGCTTCCTGGGCACGTCGATCGCCGCCGTGGTCTGCCTCGCACTGGCCGGCGGCTGCATGCTGCTTGCCAACCACGCACAGAACAGCGATTACGACTACTGGATGGCCCAGGGCGCGCAGAACACCGATGATACAGCCGCCGAAGCGGCGTTCGTGCGTGCCGCCGAAGTCAAGACCACCGCCACCCAGCCGTATGAGGAACTGATCAAGCGTTACACCGCTGACGGTGACTTCACCGATGCTGAAGAACAGATCTACAACGAGCTCATCAGCCAGCATGCGACCGATCTGCGCAAGGATGCGGACAGCTGGGCTTCGCTGAGCTACGACACCGGCCGTATGTACTGGTACTACTATTCCGGCTCCAAGATGGCCAGCCAGACGGCATCGGCCACCAACACGGACCCGCAGCGTTATGCGCGTATCCGTGCCGCTTCGCAGTGGATGCACAACGCCGCCGAGGATACCAACTTCAAGAACGCGAAGATCGCCAAGATCTACGCCGATATCGCCGACTTCAACACCGAGATCGTGCCGCTGATCAACGAGGGCTCCGATTCGGGCAAGTACCTGCCGTACTTCACCAAGCTCAACGATCTGGTGACCGCGGCCGGTCAGGAGAATAACGATGTGATTCGCCTCGAAGCCGCCAACCTGACTCTGGATGCACTGCGCGTCTATCCGCGCAAGTTCCGCGCCGATGGTGTCAAGCAGCAGGCCATGAGCGATCTGGCGGATGCCGCCGCGACGCTCGCCGATCAGGCTCAGACCACCACCGACGAGCTGGACGCCAGCAAGAAAACCGCGCAGGAAGCCGTACAACCCACCAAGGACGCCATCGCCAACGCCTTCGTCGATATCAAGGGGGATGCCAAGTGAACGCTGATACCTATAGGACTCTGGCAGTCGTATTCCTGGCTTTGGCCATAATTCTTGCGGTTGTGGCCGTCGTGCTCTTCCGCAAGTTCAACATTCCTGCAGTGCGCGATGCACTCACCGGCAAGCGTGCCGAGCGTGAGATCGCCGAACTGCGTGGCGTGCGCGCCGGCTCTTGGGTGAACGCCGAGGAGATGGGCGAAGGCAAGCGACGCAAGCAGCGTAAGAAGGGCGTTTCCGCGTCCGATTCCACCACCGGCACCGGTACTGGTACGCACGACACCAGCGATATCGAGTTCCGTCCGGTCACCGGTACGGGTTCGGGCACCGGTTCCGGCTCGCTGGGCTCCGCCTCCACCAAGGGTGGCGTGACTCGACCAGCTGCCGACAAGCCTTCTGCCGTCCCGGATGCCGCCCGCTCTGCCGGGTCGGCCGCAAAGACCGACTCCGCGCCGGTCGAGGAAGAAGACGAAAGCACGCGCTTGGGTACCAAGGCAGCCGTTGAATCTGTGGTTGAGATTCCGGTGTCGATGGCCTCCGCCGCCGAACTGGCGGATGAGGGCGAGACCGCCCTCATGCAATTCCGCAAGACTACTGACGAACCGTCCGATGACGATGAATCCCGCACCATTCTGGTTCGTGGAGGGAAGAAACACTGATGAATTCGTTGCATACCAAAAAGAACTGGCTGAAGCCCGTTATCGGCGTGGCCGTGTCCGTGGCCGCGCTGGCCATGGGTGCCTCTGCCGTAGTGGCCAACGCCGCTCCGGAAGACAATCCCGATGTTCAGGCTTCTGCCCCTGCCGCCAATACGGTAACGTCGACGCGTACGTTCAAGGTCGTCAAGCAGAACGATGCGAACGGTGCCGGTGACGCTGCCGACAACACCAGCGGCGACGCCAACAATGGCAATACCGATGGCGATAACGGTACGGCCGATGGAACCGGTGACGCCGGCAACAATCCGGATGCCTCCACCACGACCCCGTCGATGAACATCGCGGTATATGCCGCCGGTGACGACGGTGTGGTGGCCGACGGCACCAAGCCGCTGACCTCTGGCGCCACCAACGCATCCACCGTACGTTTGGGCATCACGCTGTCCAATGATGCCGGATTCCCGACCGACGATTCCTTCGATAAGGACGGCAAGTACACCGGTGCCCAGAAGGACCAGTCCGCGCTGGCCATCGATGTCGAGCCGTTGGGCGGCCGATTCAATATCTCTTATGGCGACTTCACCAAGGTGACCGATGCCGATGGCAAGGTCACCGGTTATGAAGTCAAGCCGAACGACGGTCCGTCGCTTGCCCTCAACGGCGACAGCGGCACGAAGTTCACCATTACCGTGGACACGCCGGTCTACGATGCCACGAAGGAAACCCCGCTCGACCTGAGCAAGTTCGTGGATGCTGAAGGCAACAGCACCATCGTTGTTCCTGAGCTCACTCATGACACCACCAAGCCGGATGCCGTCTCTGGTGCCAAGTTCAACGATGACGCCACGTGGTTGAAGAGCAAGGATGGCTCCAAGTGGCTGACGACCGCTGCGCCGACCGTAACGTTCACCGCTCCGGCAGACGCCGCAAAGCTCACGCTGACCGACAAGAGCGGCGACAAGCCCAAGTCCCAGGATCTGACTGCGGGCGATGCCGGCTACACGTGGACGTTGCCTGAAGGCAGCGCCGATCTGACCAAGTTCTCGGTGACCGCCACTGACACTGCGGGCAATGTGTCCGATTCCGCCGTTTTGACCGACCTGCTGAAGGCCGCCGATGCCAACGCCACAGTCCAGACCTCGGTAGTCGACACCAAGGCCGGCAACCTCACCCTGAAGGTGAACGGCAAGCCGGCAGATGGCAAGGACGTGAACGGCGTCAAGTACTACCAGTCCGTCACCGGCTTCTCCGTAACCAGTGAAAGCGACTACTTCGATACCGAACTTGCCCTGCTCAAGGACAACAACATCAAGCTGCTGACCACCGGTGCAGGCGATAAGGCCGTTGCCGCATGCGACGTGTACACCGCCAAGGACAAGGTCGTGGACTGTGGCACAGCAGGCCTTGACCTCAAGGACGGCAACTTCACCGTCGCGCTGAACGACAAGCTGCCGGGACTGACCGCCGACACCGCGCAAAGCAAGACGTTCTCCATCGACGGCACCGCACCGACCGTCAGCTCCGTGACCTATGGAGCCGACAAGAACAACGATCTGGCCGGCGCAAACGGCGAGGTCATCGCTTTCGGCGATGCCAAGCGTACCCTGACCTTCACGCTGACCGATTCCGGCGCCGGCATCACCGCTGATGATGCTTCCGCCATCACGCTTAAGGGCACTGGCGCGCTCACCGATCTCGGTGCAAGCAAGGCTCGTGACCTGAAGGCCGATGATTACGACGTCGCCGTGGCACAGGTCGCCGATGCCGACGGCAACCCCGTGGCCGGCAAGTACACGGTGACCGTGACGCTTAAGGCCGCCGCATCGTACGACTTCAGCAAGATCTCCATCGCCGTCAAGGATCAGATGGGCAACGATACCGGCGACACCGCGCTGAACAAGATCGCCGGTGCCGCACTACCGACGCCGCTTACGATCGCCGGCGCGCTGAACGTCACCACCAAGCTTGCAGTGGCCAAGAACGCCGACGGCAAGGATGCAGTGGATGGTGCGGATGGCCTGAAGTGGTACAACAAGCCCGCCACGGTGAAGGCGACCGTCGCCGGCAACCCGCTGGCGGCCAAGATCGTTGAGGCGCTGAAGAACAGCAAGGATGTAGCCGTCACCAGTACGCTGAACGGCAAGGCTCAGGATGCCGTCACCTTGGGCGACCTTACGGTGACCGCCGGCAAGAACGGTGAGGCGACCGTGACGTGGAGCGTGCGTCAGCCTGATGCCGATGGCGAGTACACGTTCGGCATCGCCAACACGGGCGATGCCGCGAGCGTGAACGTTCAGCGTCTGTTCGGTACCGCGGATATCGCGGGAACCAGCTTTGGCGTGGATACCACGGATCCGACTGTCGACAGCGTGACTTATGCCGCTGACGCCAATGATTTCAAGGCCTCCGACAAGGAGACCATCGCCTTTGGCGCGGATGCCGATTCCACTGCAAGCCGTACGCTGACCTTTGCGCTGTCCGATGCCGGTTCCGGCATTACCGACGGTGATGCCTCTGCGATCAAGCTGAACGGCAAGATCACCGACCTTGGCGCAACCGAGGCCCGTGACCTGAAGGCAGCTGATTACAGCATCGACGCCGTGACTGCGGCAACCGATGAGAACGGCGCAGACGTGGCCGGCAAGTACAACGTGACCGTGACCCTCAAGGCCACTGGTTCCTACGACTTCAGCAGCATCACTATCCAGGTAAACGATAAGGTGAACAATTCCACGCTCACCAATATCGATGCCATCGCCACGAAGAACGACCTGCCGTCCGTATTGACCATCGCCGGCAAGCTTTCCGCTATCGACACCAAGCTCGAAGTGGTCAAGGACGCCGACGGCAAGGATGCAGCGGATGGTGCCGACGGCCTGAAGTGGTACAACAAGCCGGTCACCGTGAAGGCGACCATTACCGGCAATCCGCTGGCTACCAAGATTGCCTCGGCTCTGAGCAAGAGCACCGATGCAGCGGTGACTCGTACGTTCAACGGCAATGCCACTGACATCGCCTTGGGCAACCTCGCCGTGACCGCCGACAAGGACGGCAATGCAACCGTGACGTGGGCCCAGCTGAGCGACGATGGCGAATACGCCTTCAAGCTTGCCGACAACCCGAGCGTGGATGTGCAGCGCCTGTTCGGCACCAATGGCGTCGAGGGTGTGAACTTCGGTGTGGACACCACGCCGGCCAAGGTAACCGCCGTGACCTACACGCCGGAAGGCACCACCGAGGAACTGAACGGTACCACCATCTACATCAACGGCACCGCGAAGCTGATCATTGCTGCTTCCGATGCCGATGCCAATGGCAAGGGCTCTGGTATCGCCAAGGTCACGCTGGACAACGTCCAGTTCTCCAAGGTCGATGCCGACGGCAACGAATCCGCGCCGGTCGCCAAGAGCTTCACCGCCACCGATAATGGCGATGGCACCTACACCGTGGAACTGACTGCTGCGGGCACGTACTCCTTCTCCGGTGCCACCGCTGTGGCTCAGGACAAGGTCTCCAACGTTGCCGAGGCATTCGATGTTGCCGGACAGGACAGCTTCAAGTACACCAAGTTCATGGTCTCCAACAACAATGTTGCCGAGGATCTGTATCCGTCCATCACAGTGAAGCCGGATGCGACCGATATCGATGGCGTTGCCACGAGAAACACGCTTGATGGCATCGCGCTGACTTCCAAGTCCACGTGG
The DNA here is from genome assembly GCF_012932375.1 of Bifidobacterium olomucense. GTDB lineage: Bacteria > Actinomycetota > Actinomycetes > Actinomycetales > Bifidobacteriaceae > Bifidobacterium > Bifidobacterium olomucense. The sequence continues at coordinate 54,343 of NZ_JAAIIG010000008.1, forward strand.
TTCAAGTCCGTAATCGACAGTCTGCCGAACGATCCTGATGCCGGCGAGCCGGTTGTGGCTTCCGGTACTTCCGAGACGGGGGCGAAGTACAAGCTGTACGCCGGTCCCGTGTCCGGCCCGGACAAGAATGGCGTGTTCACGCTGAGCGTGGATACGAAGGACTTCGACGCGTTGCCGGATGCCCAGAAGAACGGCAACCACACCATTACCCTGGTGGATAAGCTGCAGGATGCCGACGCGCCCACTTCCGTGAAGTTCCGCTTCGACAACACCGCCGCAACCGTGACCGGCATCGCATATGACGCCAACAACGGTGTGGACCAGACCATCGAAGATGGCGACATCATCACCGCGGACGGCAACACCACCCGCTACATCCATATCAAGGCCGCTGATCTGCTGCCCGGACATGGCGCCGATCAGGCCGCCGCGGATGCCGATCAGGTGTCTGGTCTGGCCAATGATAAGGAAGTTGTCGTCAAGGAGGATGGTGCCACCACCACTCTTCCGTACGATGCCGCCACTGACAGCTACACGCTGACGCTCAACAAGGCGGATCATCGCTATGACATGAGCACGATGTACCTGACCGTTACCGATCGCATCGGCAACGTGACCGTGTCCAAGTCCCTGAAAGCACTTGCCGACGACTTGGCCGACAGCACCCTCAAGGGCATCGACTCCATCACCATCAGCAACGCCGACGCCGACAAGGCCATCAAGACCACCATTCTGGTCAACGGCAAGCAGGATGTGAACGGCAAGTACCTGCACTTGAAGGATGGCGACGCCATCCCGACCATCCAGCTCAAGGTGGAGGGCAACACCTCCTTCGCAAGCCGCTGGAAGGCCGTCAAGAAGCACTACAAGAACGCCGCGGTAATTACGAGCAAGCTCGCGACCACCGGTGAGGGTGAGGCATACGGCACCTGCATGCTGGACACCTCCACCGAACCGGTCAAGTCCGGCGACGCCTACCTCATCACCTGCAAGCCCGCGGATAGTAAGAAGGCGCTGCTTTCCGGCGCGGACAACGGTATGTACACCTTGACCTTCGCCCTGTCCGGAACCTACAACTCCTCCAACAAGGAAGTCGCCGCTCTGCAGACGCTGTTCGGTGCTCTGGAAGATGGCGGCAAGGTCGGTTACACCGCGCAGTCCGTCCAGATCGGCGTGGATCACGAGGCTCCGTCCTTCACCGGCCTTACCTACAACGGCAAGGACACCGATCTCGCGGATAACGCCAAGACCCCGGCCAAGCTGCTCGCCAACGGTCAGCGCACGATCACCTTCAGCGTGCATGATCTGCTGGCCAACAAGAATGCGACCAGCGACGCCAAGAGCGATGCGAACAACACCTCCGGTCTGGACGAAAACTCCGTCAAGGCAACCGCCAAGATCACCGGTTTCGACGGCAAGGTAGGTAAGGAACAGCAGCTGGCGGTCGCCAAGAACGCCGACGGCACCTTCACCATGACCCTCGCCGACAACGGCATCTACGAGCTGAAGAACATCAGCATCACCGCCTCCGACCGTGCTTGGAAGATCGCCAAGGACGGCACGGTAAGCGCCGATGTGAACACCGTGGACAAGGCCACCAGCACCCTTGCCGAGTTGAAGAAGGCGCTGAAGGCCAACGGTGTGCCGGATTCCATCGCCGTGTCCACCGCGGCTGGCACCACCCAGACGCTGATCAACGGTGCGAAGGTCGCTGCGACCTACAACAAGTCCATCGACTCGTTGAGCCTGAAGATTACGGACGATCCGGCATTCGGCTTCCGTTCCGATATCCTCACCTCCGATGCCTATAAGAACACCGACGTGTTCACCGGCAGCACCGTGACCTACGCCGCCAAGCCCAATGGCGTGGAACTCAACGGTCTGACCTTCGGCAACGGCGAGTTCGACAAGTCCGCCGGTACCATCACTTGGAGCGGTGACACGCTTGCCAAGTTCATTAAGCCGCTTGACAGGCAGAACGGTCAGGTCAACGGCGACTACGTGCTCGGCACGCAGCTGTCCGCTGATTCCGTCACGTTGCTCGCAAGCCCGGCCAAGGCCAGCTTCGTGCTCGATACCGTCAACCCGCAGATCACCAAGATCAGCGCGGCCAAGGGTACCAAGGGCACCGATCTGGTCGAGAACTACGAGGTGAACGGCACCAAGTACAACGTGTACGCCAAGGCCGGCCAGCAGCAGTTCGTGGTCTCCGTCAAGGATCTGCTGCCCGCCGAACAGCGCGCCAAGGGTGACCGCGAGAGCGACGCCAAGAACGAACTGGGCACCTCCGGCATCACGGACAACACCGTGACCTACACCATCCCGGCACCGACCGATCTGGCCGGCAAGACCATCGGCACCGAAGTCAGGAACAAGACTGCCGTGGTCGACGCCACCAAGGGCACCTTCACCATCACTCTGGCGCAGGAAGGTTTCTACGATCTCGCGAAGATCACCGTAACCGCCAAGGACAAGGCCGGCAACGAGATGAAGGCCGACTCCGTACTGGATGGCAACGGCGAGGAAGAGGTCGTCAAGGACGGCATCAACTACAACGCCATCGTGGCTGACGTGAACGATGACAACTCGGTCCGTCTCAAGGTCTCCAAGGCCTCTGACTACGCCGACTCCACCGTTGCCGGCTACTACTTCCGCGGCAAGACCGTGGTGGATTACGAAGTCACCGATAAGTGGTTCCCGCTCTACCAGCAACTGAACCAGTTGCACGGCAACCTGCTCGCCGGCAGCACCGGCGACACCGCTCCGCAGGACGCGAACGCGGGCGTCACCGGCATCAAGGGCCTGAAGGTCACCGACGCCGGCTGGAGCCAGGTGGGCGAGACCTACACGTGGAAGATTTCCGGTCAGCAGGTCGTGAACACCAACCAAAACGACGAAGTCGAAGGCCACTACGGACTGAACTTCGCCTACTCCGGCCTCAACGCCAAGAAGCAGGTGACCAAGCAGTTCGTTATGGACTGGACCGCCCCGAAGCTCGGCAACCTCACCTCCTCGGTGACCTCGCCGGCCAAGTGGAAGTGGATCTTTGCCAACAATGCCGTGACCGTAACCCTTAACGGCGTCACTGATCCGATCTCCGGCATCTGCTCGGCTCGCGCCGCCAGCACCGACGGCAACGATTGCTCCGCCCGCAACAAGGAGAGCGTGGCGTTCAGCGCACTCGGCTTCGACAACCGTCTTGCCGATGCCGCCGCCCATCCGGCTCCGCAGGTGACCTACAACGGTTCCGCCGCCTCCGGCTCGATCAGCTTCAGCTTCAGCGGAGACAGCCAGCGTCTGACGCTGGGCAACACTTCGATCAAGCTGACCGATGCCGCCGGCAACCCGGTGGATACGGGTGCGCTGAACCAGTACGCCGGCGTGAACGGTACTGAAGCCGCGAACAACATCAAGAACGTTGACGGCATCGCCATCGACACCGTGGCACCCACGGTCTCTCTGGCATACGACAACAATGATGTGCGCAACGGCAAGTACTACAAGGCCCACCGCACCGGTACCGTCACTCTGGTCGACTCGAACTTTGACTTCTCCGTCAAGAACGAGCCCGGCCGTGTGATCGTCACCACCACCGTGGACGGAGCCAAGACCACCGTGCCGGTCTCCGCTTTCACGAACTTGAACGGCGATCGCAAGACCTATGTCGCCAGCTTCGGTGCCAACAGTGATGGCGACTGGGTGGTGGATATCGCCTACACCGATCCGGGCGAGCATGCCTCGAACACCATTCACGACGAGTTCACGGTCGATACCATCGCGCCGAAGCTCGCGCTCACCTTCGACAACAACAGCGCGAAGAACGGCATGTACTATGACGCCGACCGTACCGCCACCGTCAAGGAAGTCGAGCGTAACTTCTCCGATGGCGAATCGGTGATCACCGTTACCGCGAAGGACGACAAGGGTGCGGATGCCGCTGCCCCCGGACCTTCCGGCTGGAGCCGTACCGGTGGCGAGCGTGAATCTACCGAGTGGACCAACACGGTGGCATTCACCGGCGAGGCGCACTTCACCATCAAGGCCACGGCCACCGATTTGGCCGGTAACGTGGCTGAAGAGGTGAGCGAGCCCGAATTCGTGATCGACAAGACCAAGCCGCAGATCAAGATCGACCGTGTGGAAGACAAGACCGCCTATGCCGGCACCGTCGCACCGCTGATCGACTTTGACGATACGAACATCGACATGAACAACGTGACCTACACGTTGGTCGGTGCTCATCGCGGCGATCTGAAGGGCGAGAATCTGCCTCGCAGCATCACCACGAATTCCGACAACACGCGCACCGTGGACTTCACGGACTTCGACCGCAAGGTGGATGTGGACGATGTCTACACCATCAAGGCCACGGCCACCGATATGGCAGGCAACAAGTTCGAAGCCCAGAAGACCTTCTCGGTGAACCGTTTCGGCTCCACCTACATGTTCGATTCCGACACCACCAACCTGCGTGGCGCGTATCTGAAGAAGGCATCGAATGTGGTGATCACCGAGATCAACGTCTCCGGACTTGACCCGACCACCCGTCAGGTCGTGGTAGCCAAGGACGACAAGGCGACCACGCTCAAGGCCGGTGATTTCACCGCGAAGAGCTCCGACGATCGTGGCTGGAGCCGCACGATCTACACCGTGCCGGCATCCTACTTCTCTTCCGACGGCTACTACCGTGTGCAGGTGCAGTCCGTGGATGAGGCGGGCAACCTCTCTCAGAACACGATGGACAAGAAGGACGAAGAACGCAAGGGCAACGCCGAAGTGAACTTCGCTCTCGACTCCACCGCGCCGACCGCCTCGCTGCTGGGCGTCCGCTCCGGCTCGGTCTACTACGACCAGCAGGGCCACAATGTCTCGATTGATTCCAAGGACAACCTTGCCCTTGATTCCACCGAGGTGTACGTGGATGGCCAGCTCAAGGGCAGCTGGAAGGGTGCCGAACTGCTCAAGTCCACGCCGAGCATGACGCTGGACGCCGATGCCAAGGCCCATGAGATCGTGATTCACACGATTGATAAGGCCGGTAACGAGGCGACCGCCACCTACGACAATGTCTACGTGGCGTCCAACTGGTGGCAGTACGCCATGCACACCGGATGGATCCGCAACACGATGGTCTTCGGTGCCCTGCTGGCACTGGCCGCCATCGCCGGCGCGATTATCTGGGCGAGCCAGCGCAGGAAGAACGCACGCTGAAATGCTGCGGCTTCCGTGACTGCAACAGATAGTCTGACGGACAGGAAGTGACAACGTATGACGGGCTGGAACGACACTTTGTCGGGCCAGCCCGTCTGCGTATATACGGGGTTTATACGGGTTTGCGGGTTTGTGCGGGTTTTGCGGCGGCTCAACCGGCCCTTTGCATATAGTCACGCAGAGCGGATTCTGGTTCGGCGCATCGACCTGCAATAACAGGGAAAGAACGGAAGAGCATAGGGATGGAGCGGCAATCATGAAAGTGAAGTTTTCCAAAGACTGGTACACCGGCGTGCAGACGCTTACGGCACGCACCACACGAGGTGAGTCGCTCGATGTGGAGCATGCGAAATGGCTGACGAAGAGTCATTGGTATTTGTTGCCGTTGCATTATGAGAGCACCGGCAACGAAATCGTATTCCAATACGATGCGACCAGCACGACGTCGTTGCATGACGTGCTGCGCCAAGTGGTCCCCGGTGACCAGTATGCCGGGCTACTGCTTGCCGTGCTCTCAGTGATGGAGCAGTGCGAAGCGCAGCGGCTCCCTCTGACCTACGTGCAGTGGGATCCCAAACGTATTCGCATTTCATCGCAGAACCAGCCGTTGTTTATGGTGATACCGGCATTGGGCGTTGAACCGGACCGTCATAGTGCCACCACGCTGTTGGCCTTGCTGTCCGACGACAAAAAAACCCGTATCTCCGGCGATGCCGCGCAGGAGTATCAACGGGCGCTTGCAGGACTGATCGGGCAGGTTCAGACGGTAAGTGCCGAGGTGCTGCACGATCTCTTGGCTCATCTGATGCCGGCCAGTGTGAAACCTCGCGCCGTGCAGGAGCAGACCGCGAAAATACCGTCCGAACAGGGAGACGTCGCTGACGGTACCGAATTCGGGGCTACGAGATTCGGCGATACGCTGCTTGGCGCCACTCGATTGGGCAGCACACTGCTCAGTTCCGACAATGTGTCGACTTCGACTGTGCCGGCAGACTCTGCGCCGTCGTCGGTATCTGAGGATGATGGTCAGGACGGCAGTACGGTGCTCTCGTCGTTGGCTCACCGTTCGATGCCATCCGAACGTCCTGTGCTGTCTGAGGGAATCCTGCCAAGCGAGGGGCCGGCTCTGCCTGAGCCGTCATCTTCGACCCAAGCCGAAATGACAGATCAGCAGCATGCAGGTTCCGCATCTGGTTCGGAATCTGAGGAGGCGCAGCCTCAACAACATCAGCAGTTCGGTGAGATACCGGATGCCGAGAAGAGTGCGGCAGTGACACCGATGCAATGGCCCGGCGTGGAACGAGAGACCGCGCCAGCCGTCTCCTCGGCAACTCCGACCACACCGGCTGCTCCGACCATTCCGGCCGCAACCGTAGAGGCTCCATCCATACCTCAGCGGACCGTTTTCCGGCGCAGCATCGCGGATGAACGGGCGTCCGCCCGGGCAATTGCGCAACCGCCGCTGCGCAAGCCTGTAAAGCCGGCCTTTGATGATTTCGACGAAAGCGATAATGAGGGCGAGACGATTTTGCGTCCCTCGACCAAGCAGACCGTCGGATTCACCGTCACCCGACTGCGTGATGGCAAATCGGTAACGGTACATGGTGCCCATGCCACCATCGGACGATCGAAAACCGCGGATATCCATATGGGCGGCAATACCAACGTCAGTCGTATTCATGCGGTTATCGATATGCTGGATGACGGGCGGTTCTCCATCACCGATAATCATTCGGCCAACGGGACTGAAGTAGGAGGACGAGAACTGGCTGAGGGCGGCCGCGAATATCTGCCCTCGGGCGGTGATTTTACGCTGGCTGACGATACTTTCGTGGTGACGCTCTTACAATAGAGGCATACGAGAGAGACCAATCGAAGACAATGATGCCGTGAGATAGGGGAGAGGACTATGAGACGATGCCCGAGATGTGGTAGTGGGGTTGCCGACGGCCAGATGGTGTGCGCCCGGTGCGGCAATCCGATGCCTGCGCCAGTTGCACGCGGAGGGGTCCCTCAGATGCCTCCGCAGCCAAATGTACCCATGCCGAACGTCGGTGTGCCGCAGCCGTATGCCCAGCAGCCTTCCCAGCCGCAGCAACCGTATGCTCCGAGTGTGTCGAGCGTCCCAGGTGTTTCCGGGCAGGCCATGCCGGCACAAGCTGTGCCAGGGCAGTCTGCCGCTCCGCAAGGACAGGCTACCGGGCAGTGGGGCGGTGCCGCCGTGCCTCCTATGTCCGGGGTCCCCAATGGCGCCGGGAATGGCAAGAACAACGGCCACAAGCGCAACATCGCGGCCATCATCATAGCGATAGTCGTCGTGGTGGCACTTGTAGCGGGGTCAGTCGCGGGCTTCTTCGTCTGGCGCAACTGGAAAGCCGGCAAAGAGGAAACCACTTCACAGACGGCGAAGTCGAAGTCCAAGACAAAATCCAAGACAAAGTCCAAGTCGAAAGACAACACCAAAACCGAAGAATCCGAGCCTAAATCCACAATGACCAAAGCCATCGAAGTGGAGATGGTTGGCTTCTCGTGCGACTACACCAACTCCAACTCATGGAATTGGGTGGGCGGTGCCATGGTATCCAACGTCATCCACTGCTGGGATGGCGATGCCACCGCGGATTCGGATTCGTCCTATTCCTCGGGCGATTCGTTGGACGGCAGCGGCGAGTACTCCTTCGGACTATGGACTCCTGCACTGGATGCCTCCAAAGAGATCCATGTCTCCATGCTTGAGTCGGGGGAGAAGGAGTATTCCGAGCCGCAGGTAGGAGCCACGTACGGCAATAATCCTGCGGTGTTCGTGTTCTATGCGGTGAAGACGAAGGCGGTGGGCACCACTCCGGAAAGCGTGCATCTGTATGCGCAGGAGGTGAATGTCGAAACCGGCGAACTGTCGGACCGTATCGACCTGAAGACCGAGGAAGACAACCTCATCGACTACGAGCAGGGCTATGAGTATTCGATACTCGCCGAATCCCGGGATATGGTGGCCATCGCCAAAACCTGGCACAGCGACGAGTCGTACACCACCAACGGTGATTCGGATACCACCAATGTGGACCATACGCAGGTGATGGGTGTGACTCGCGGCAAGGATACCGCGCAGGTGCTGCAGACCTTCCAGGACAAGATCGCCGTAACCGCCGACAGCAGCGGTTACCAGTCCATGAAGAAGACTGATATATCCGTGAATTCGACAGACGTATCCGACACATATTTGGTGGAGGATGATACGTATCACCTGTATTCCGTGGAAAACAACAAGCAGATCATGAGCTTCCCTACGAACTACTGCAACCCCAAGAACAGCTGGTCATGCGATGTGGATCACCTATGGTCTCTTGGCGGCAACCAGTATGTAGTGGACGATCAGGTGATCGATTCCTCGACTGGAAAGGTGCAGTCGCTGCACGACCTGCTGGGTCTGAGCAAGGACGAACACATCGAAGCCAAAGACCAGTTCGTGGACGGCTCGATGTACATACAGACCGAGGACTACGACAATAACGAAGGTCGTCGTGTGTTCCTGATGGGATCGGACTTGAGCCCGACGGAAGTGTTGGACGGGTCGCAGTGGGCGCGTCTGCTGCTCAACGACGGCAAGTTCATGGGCATCAACTACCTGACCAAAACCATATACGTGCAGACCACCGATGAACAGATCATCGTGAACGCGCAAGGTGAATCGGTCGGCAACTATACCCTGCTTCCGGTGTACGACGATCCGGCGGATTGCGACCATACGCAGATGGAATGGATGATGTGGAACAAGAAATCCGATGGCAGCAACAGCATCATCGTGACCATCGGTCAGGCTCCGGGAGATCCGGCTCCTGATCTGCCGACGGATTCGTCTAATTCAGCGGATTCTTCCGATAAATCTGATTCCGATTCTGATTCCGATTCTGATTCCGATTCGAGTTCCAGCAGCTCCAAGAAGTCCGGTAGTTCCAAGAGCTCCGGTGACTCTAAGAGTTCTAAGAGCTCCAAGAGTTCCAAGAGCGAGAAGTAGGGATACTGGGGATAGCCGGAATACTGGGGATACCGATAACGGAACAAACAGTAATGGCCTGTTGATTCGACTGATCGTGTACCGATCGACGAACCAACAGGCCATTACTGTTTGCATTAGTGCCGGTGGACGGTTGGCGAACTCGACATCGCTGGCCGTCCACCCATAGCGTTCCTCAGTAGCTGTTTCCGGTCACTCACTGCTCGGTGAGCTGGAAGAACTGATCGCCGATGCGCACGGTGGCCGGAGCGGTGAGCTTAAGCGGTGTGCCCTTGACCACCTGGGTCTCCTGACCGTCACTGATGATGTAGGTGCCGTTGAGCGAGCCGTAATCCTCAATCCACAGTTCACCGTCGGTATCGATGCTGATGGCGGCATGGTTACGCGACGTGGTGCGGGTCGGATCCTCGATTTTCTCCGACTTGGCACCCTGCGGCACGTCCATGGACGGCTTGCGGCCGAGCAGCGTGCTCTTATCGATCACGATGGTCTGGCCGGTGACGTCGTTATGCAACTGGTACGTCTTCTGCGGGGCCTTGGATGTGAACGAGGACGACAGCACAGTGCTGTCCCAATCCTCGATGTCGTCTTCGGCGGCGTGCGGCGTCGCGCTGGGTTCTGCGGCGTGCTGGGGGCCGCTCGCCGGCTGTTCATAGACCGGTTGAGCGTTCTGCTGCGGCTGTGGCTCTTCGTAGGTCACGGCCGCCGGTTCTGCTGTGGGCTGGGTGGCCGGCTGGACCTCAGGCTGAGCTGCAGGCTCCGGCTGATCGTCTGAATACCAGCCGAATTCAGGTGCGGGAGGATAAGGAAGTTTGGCCATGGTTTGCCGTCCTTTCACTGACGAGACGCCAGTGCGGCGTTGATTGCCGGATCGCCGAGCTGGCCGAGCCAGTCCAGCAGCGCGGGATAGGTGTTGGGGTTACGAGCGATGCAGACGCGCAATTCAGGAGCATACTGCGCAATCTGGGCGATCTGCATCTGATCCGTGGTGGTCAGCGCCAGCTCGGCGGTGAAGCCGTACGGATTGGTGGCTACGGGCTCTTCGAAGGCGGCCTGAGCCGGTTCGGCCTGCTGCGGCTGTGCGTACTGCTGTTCTGCGGCAGGCTGGGCATACTGCTCCGCAACGGGCTGGGCGGCTTCGGCCTGCGGCTGGGCATACTGCTCCGCGGCGGGCTGGGCAGTGGGCTGAGCTTGCGATTCTTCCTGGTCCTGCACCGGTCCGCCAATGGCATCGGCGGTGAAGCCGTACTGTGCCAGCGTTTCGCGGGCCCGTTCATCGCCGAATTCAGCGATCCAGCGCTTCAGACCGGGGTAGCAACGCGGGTTTACGGCGACATTCGCGCCGAATTCCGGATTCTCATATGCGATTTTCGCCAACAGAATCGGATCCGCGTTAGGATCCTGTACGGCAGCGACCGCAGCATCATAATCAACCATGGGAGTACCTCCTTATGTTCGCTCGGTTATGCCGAACGTATGGTCCGTAGGGTTTGTAGTGTTGCGTCTTCGATGGCGCCGATGTCTTCGCCCGCGTCCAACTTGAATGCGCTGAACGCATGGTATTCAGGCTCCGGCATCGGCATATCAGCCACAATCACGGTGATGTTGTCTGTTCCGCCTGCGTCGAGCGCGGCCGCGACAAGAGCGTCCACGGCTTCCTGCGGGTCGGAATGTGCGGCGGCTATCGCGGCGATGCGCTCATCAGGCACCTCGCCGTGCAGTCCATCCGAACAGATAATGAAACGGCCGGTCATATCGGCCACATAGATGTCGGGAGCGATGCCTTCCGGATCGCCGAGACATTGGGTGATGATGTTACGCGGAATAGTCGCCTCGGCCACCTCAGGCAGCATCTCGCCGGAATCGATGGCTTCCTGCCGCTGAGAATGGTCGCGCGTGATGCGTGTCAACGATGCGGCATCCCATACGGTTCCGGAAAGAGCGGCTGGTTCGTCGTTCTGCGGCAATGGATTCATATGATACGTGCGTGAATCACCGATATTGATCACATACGTAAGGTTCTCATACTCGGATGTATCGTCGTCTACCAAAGTCGGATCACAGGTATCGCCTGTTTCCGGAGCGCCGGTGGTATCCAGCCATCCCGATGGCAATACCAGACCGGTGCATGTGGTGCCGGCCACGCCGCCAAGTTTGGTGCCAAGGGCGAGGATATCCTGTTGTGCCTGAGCCAGGGTACTGTCGATGTCTTCTCGTGTGCGACGGGCTAGGCTGGCCAGCTCAGCCATATGCTGTGCCGCGAGTCGGCTGGCTTGCTCGCCGCCCATGCCGCCGCCCATGCCATCGCATACTACGAATACACCCTGTTGGGCAAATCCGGTGTCTTGATTGTTTTTGCGTCTCAGACCCACATCACTGGTCATCGCGATACGGATTGGACCTGTGGTCATGCCGTCTTCCCCTTCTTAACGTTGCCCGGTGCATGTGTTTTCGACGTATGCGGCTTTGCTGCGTGTCTATGTGCCAGTATAGACACGCTTTTCAACGAAAGTCGTGTTCGTACTCGCCGCAGATAAGGCAAAGATGCCAGCATGGCCTTTCGGAGTTTGCTGACATTCGTCCAATAGGCACGTGCCTGTGTATCCTGAACGCTCTGGCCGGAGAACGCGGCATAGTCGGCTTCGCGCCCGAGCTGTATCAGCGCCCGCTGACCGGTGCCGAGTTGTTGCGCAATCGCTGTGGCCTGATCCCGTCGGGTTCCTTGGGCGGTGATGCCGCTTTGCAAGGCAAGTGAACGAATCGCATTCCATCCCGCGGCTACCCGGTTGGCTGGTGTGCCGTGCCGGCGGTCTCGCGCCAGCAATATGGCCTTAACGGTGAGAATCAGCGTGCAAACTATAAGCAGTATCCATAGCGGGCTGCCGTATATCGCCACCGCACGGGTGACTCGCCAGAATCTGAGCCAGAACAGATTCGTGGGTTGCGCGTCGGCATCGGCACCCGCCAAAGAGCTCTGTCCTTTGGCCTGAGTCTGGTCGCGCAACGGATCAGTCAACGGTACCGGAGGTTGACGGACCAGCGTTTGCGGGTTCGGCGGCGTGAGATTCTGGTTCTCGTCAGGAACCTTGGTCTCTTTCGGCGTGGGGTAGAAGGCCACCCACCCCAGCCCCTGCAGTTTGATCTCCACCCAAGCGGTCACATCGTTGCCGGTGAACTCGGTTATGGTGTTCTTGCCGTCGGTTGTTTTGGTGCGTGCATCGGTGATATTGCCGTTTTCGTCTTTGGGAAGGAACCCCAGCACTACACGGGACGGCAAGCCGAGCTCTCTGGCCATGAGTGCCATGGCGGAAGCGTATTGTTCGGAATCGCCCACCATGGCGGTGCCGGCAAGCAGTTTGTTCACACGGTAATTGCCATGACCGGCGTCGGACGGATAATCGCCTTGCAAACCATGGGAGAACCATCCCGAATCTTTCAGAGTCTGGGCCAATGCGGTGGCGGCCGCTCCTCCCGAGGATTTGCCTCCGGCGATGGCCGTAGCCAGTTTGCTGACCGAGTCGGGAACGTCTTGTGCCTGCGGTTGGCTGATGCGCGCGGCTTTCGCTCGGCTGATCTGCTGGTCCGATGGCTTTTTGACGAGGACTCCGGATTCGATGTAGGTCATGCCTTCGCGTGTGCCGGTGGGAATGATGGCGGAATCGGTGTCCGTGTTGTAGTAGAAGACGTTGCTGTCTGAACCGGTGGTGTTGCGCGCGCTGCTGGTGTTGCGCGCGCTGCTGGTGTTGCGCGCGCTGCTGGTCTTATCGGATTGTTGATCATCGCCGGAATCTTTGGTGTTGCCGGTGAATGCCACGCTTGTGGCGGCACCGGCAAGCGGCAGCCACGTGTCGCTGAGTCCCTGGTGGACTGTGAACGTCGTCTTGAACCTGCTGCCTTTGTCATCGGTCGGTATTGCTGTGCCCACACGCTCGTAGTTCGAGGAACTTGAGGCCTCGGACGAATCGGACAGATTCCAGACCGTGCCGTCGAATCGGTCCATCACCGCCAGCCTGACCGGGGTTCCTGACGGAAGATTTTCGGCGCTCAGCAGTACATCGTTCTTATGGTTTTTGATATAGGACCGCATGCCGCTTAATGGGCTGGTGTAATCATAAGGACTGAGCGGAGGATCGTAGTGATCCCGTAATGTGGCGCGATGTTGGGCGACCAGCAGTGTGCCTCCAAAAGCCAGACCTGCCGCCAGAGCCAGAATTACGATGGCGCAAATCCAGCGTCCCCATTCCAGAAGATCCAAACGCCAGGAAAGCCAAACCATCAGTATGATGGCGGCGGCGATGCCGCACGCGGCTCGCTGCCATCCGGTGTCCGTGCCCAGCAGCGCGCAGACGGATACGGCAGCGGCATATGGCAGACAGCTCAATGACGCTATCGCGGCATTGGAATCTACGGCGAATATGCCGGCCAAGAAGGTAAGCCAGAGTCCGATGGTCCACACGGCCAGCAGACATCCGTCGGACGTACCCAGTGGCGGGGTGACGGAGATCAGGTATTTGAATGAGCCGAATGTGGTCTGCCATCCCATGCTCAGCGTTCGTATCGTGGGAAGCACGTGCGAGATGGTCGTCTCATTCAACGCGATAACTGGCCCGATGATGCATTGCGCGAACGCCAGAAACACCAGCTGCCACCATAAACGTAGTGCTGGTTGGGTGCCCATGAGTGCGATTATGGCACCGATGATCGTAGCTGGCACCGCAGCGGTGGCCCAGATGATGACGCTGCCATAAACGTCGATAAGATTAGCCTGCGCAAGCAGCATCAGCACGGATACCACCACGATGCTGATGCATTGACGGCTCCAAAGCTGTCCGCCGAGGCTGCGTCCCTGCAACAGATTGCCGCGAGTCATCCAGATCACCGAATGTGTGGAATCCGCCCATGATCCGGTAGTGGTGGAACCGGTATACGTTGACGATGTGGCATCGGTATGGCTGTAGCCTGATGATGCGTCGAAACCGGAGGATCCGGGAGAGAAGGGCGTGTGTTCGGCGGTCACGGTTGTGGTTGCGTTTGTGCGTGCACCGTGGAAATGTTGCCCGGTTGCGGGTGTGAATCGATGGAAGATCATGCCAGCACCCCCATAATCATGGGCAGATCGTCGAGCTCGCCGATAGTGGCCAAGGTAAAGTTCGCGAACCGACGGATACCGCGGTTGGCTCCGGCATTCGCTTGGAGCACCACGCAACGTGCTGAGCGGGGCAGTGCCAATGTCATACGTTTGATATGGTCCAGATTTTTCAGCGATCCCACGGTGAAGAAATAGAACGAGGCGTCCGGACTGTGCTTGAGCGTGCTTTCGGCAAGGTTCGGATTATCCTCGCGATCCGGCTCGATGGCGCTGGCATCGTCGAGAAACGCCATGGCATTGCGGGGCTGGGCATGGGCGTCGCCCGCATGGGCGAATAGAGGACGATCCTGCAACAGGCATTGCACACCGATGGAGGAGTGTATGGACACCGCCAATTCGAATTCCTCCCCAGTGGTGTAATCATCAGGGTTGATGTCGATGGTCACCGATGTGTCAGTGCGCCGGGTGGCCTCGTATTGGCGAATCATCAATGAACCGGTTTTAGCTGAACTGAGCCAGTGGACATTACGCACATCATCACCGGGCTCGTATTCGCGCAAGCCGTAGAAGTCGAGGTCGTCGTCAACGATCTGACCTGAAGGCTGGCCTTCCAGATCGCGGGGCACTCCGGCATTGAGAGGGTTCAGCCGCACGGTTTTGGGATGAATGAACACGGTGATGTGCTCGGCGAGCTCCTTCTCGTGACGAATCAGGCCAAAAGGATCGCCTTTGCGGATACGCAGTGGGCCGACGGTGAGCAATGCTCTTGAAATAGCGCGGAATTCCACGTTTGTTTGTTTCGATTGCCCGGGCGCGAGCATGGGAATGTGGAAACGCTCATGCACCTGCCCGATCGGCAGATCGCCGCGTGCTGTGGCGGTAGGTGTTTTACCGGCGTTGTCGATGCCGACGATGACGGATACGGTATCTCCGGCGGTGACCCGTCGGCTGGAGACCTCAATCGAGGCGTGGAACCGGGTGTTGCCAAGGGACAGCAGAATGGCGGCGCACATCATCACCGCCGATACGCAGGCAAAGGCCAGCAACTCATGCCAGCCTACGATGAGGAATGTGACAAGGCATGCCACACCGGCTCCGGTGACGGCCCATCCCAGCGGAGAGACGTACGCGGTGAGCAGCCGTCGAACACGTCTGTACAGGCGTGAGAGCGTGCGTCCGGCACGCCGGTGGCGTGATGCGGTGAACGCGGATGAGAATGCCATAGAAGACCTTTCCTCAGGGAAGTGGCTTTGCGCCGGAGCTGTTCTCGTTCTCGGGAGGGGAAGAGCCGGATGCCGGATACCCAGCGATGCGATGTATCAGTTATGGAGGTTGAGAGGTCAGGCGCCGATGGTGGGCGCGGGAACGTCGTCCAATATCTGCGCAATCAGGCTTTCTGCCGTGGCTCCATCGAAAGTGGCTTCCGCAGTGAGCGTGATGCGGTGAGCAAGCACCGGCAGCGCAAGATCCTTGACATCGTCGGGCACAACATAGGCTCTGCCGTCCGCCGCAGCCCAGATGCGAGCGCAACGGGTGAGGGCCAGAGCTCCGCGCATGGATGCGCCTACTGTGATTTTCTCGTTGTGCCTCGTCGCCTCGACCAGACGTACGATATATTCACGAATGGCGTCATCCACGTAGATACCGGAGGCGACTTGACGCATATGCATAACCTCATCGCCGGTCAGTACCGGGGAAACGGTCTGTGCCCGATCGGTAATGTCAATTTGCTTGAGAATATCCACGGAAACGTCATGGCCGGGATACCCGACCGAGGTTTTGATGAGGAATCGGTCCATCTGGGCTTCGGGTAGCTTATAGGTGCCGAGCTGCTCGATGGGATTCTGCGTGGCGATTACGATAAACGGCTGAGGAACGTCATGTGTCACGCCATCGACAGTGACTTTCTGTTCCTCCATAACCTCCAGCAACGCGGACTGGGTTTTCGGCGAGGCTCGATTGATCTCGTCGGCCAGCACGATGGAAGCGAAAATCGGGCCTTCCCTGAACTCGAACTCACCGCGTTTCTGATCGTAGAACGTCACACCCACCACATCCGAGGGCAGCAGATCAGGCGTGAACTGGATACGTTTGAAACTGGTGTCGATGGAATTGGCCAGACCTCGTGCCAACTGGGTTTTGCCGGTACCTGGGTTATCCTCAAGCAGCACGTGGCCGCCGACCATCAGCGCGGTTACGCATTGCTTGATTGGTGCGGCTTTGCCGATGACCACTTGCGAGATATTCTCAACCAAAGCAGTGAAGGAACGTTGGAATTCCTGCACTTCGGCGGTAGGTTGTGGCAATAGGCCGGAATTGATATTGGAAGGCAGTGTCTGCTGCTGTGCGGCTTGCTGTGCGGGCGCAGGGGATTGGGACTGTGCGGGGGATTGGGATGATGAGGGAGCCTGATTCCGCGCCGCAGCGGAAGCATTGGATTGGACGTATGCCTGCGTATTGGGCCGCATCATGTTGGATTGCGTTTGGGATTGTGTTCTGGATTGCGGTGGCAGCGTCCCAGTGGCGTGCGGTCCGCCGGAGATGTCTCCCGCATGACCTGCGTTATAGGAGGTGCCGGCTTTCCCAGGGCGAGGCAAGGCGACCTTGGCGGAGGTTCGAGTGGCATTGTTCGTGTGCTGGGTACCGTGCGATTGGTGTGGCAACGCAGGTATGGTCTGAGGCTGTGGTTTGACCGCCGTATGATCGTTCGATGCGGGAACGACAGCGGCAGAACGCGTTGTGCTTGGGCGTTGGGGCAGGTTTGGCTTTGCCGTGGACGGCGTTCCGGCTGTGACATGAGATGTTGAATCTGACGGCTCCGCAGCAATTTGGTCTGCAATATTACCGGATTGTTGAGACGCGATGTCTGTAACATGTGTGACGTCAGACAAATGCGTTGCGTCAGACAGTTGCGTCATATCGGAAAGCCGAGTCGCATCATCGATGTGTTCGCTCATGGGATTCTCCTACTGCTGCTGGTTGGTGGATGTGTCACGTATTGGGGTATTGGCCATGCCGAGTATCCAAGGATTGTTGATGAGGGTGTCCGCATGCACTCCGGATTTAAACGATGACATGGATGCGCTCGGTGAGTCTGAATTGTCATTGCTGTCCTCGCCGGTTGAGCTGCTGTCGTTGTTGTCTCCTCCATCTGATGTCGATGGTCGTGTGCCCTCGATGGTGCCGCCCTCGGCGGTGTTGGACAATTCATCCAACCCCTGTTTGCCGGTGACTTTGACGCTCCAGTGATATTCGCCATCGTCGGCCTTTGGAAGGTCTGTGACGTCCAACGATTGATTCGGAGTGCCGGGCGTCCACGTAAATGGCGTGTCGTTGATGATGATTTGGATATCGGCAGGTTTGCCATAGGTGTTGACCGTTCCACCAGTGACTTTGACTATATTGCCGTTCTCCGCCCACCGCAGCTCGGTTGGCGCGCTGATCTTTGCTTTGACCTTGTAGGTATATGGGCTACCGCCTGACGGTCCTCCTGTAGCCGGGGCGCTTTCCGTGCCATTGAGTATCTGCGTGACGGTTGCATTGCTGCACACCGTCCATGGTTCCATGGTGAACGTCGCTGAGGTTCCGTTGACGGTCTTGGTTCCAAATCCATCAGCGGTGACCCGGTATGACTGTGCGTGACCGTTCTTGTTCCATTCGACGGTGCACTGGCCGTCGTCTCCGCTCGTGGTCACATCGGTGGGCGACGGAACCGTGTAATGCGGAACGAATGAGGCTTTGCCTGTGGCGGCTGTGGCGGAAGAGCGTTCCGGCACCACCTTGGCCGTTATCGTGATTTCATCGGTGTTGAGCTGGGATTCAGCGATATCGAAAGTGATGTTGCGCACGGAGCAGTCGACCACGTCATTGGTATCACCGCCGATGAGGATTTCCTCGCATCCCGCATTACGGTTGTTGTTCAATGTGATAACGGCTTTGCCGTCTGTGCCATTGTTGGACAACGTTACCGACGGCGCATCCGGATTACCCCATATGTCACTGGGTTCGGATGCAGCGGATGCCGCACCCCAATTGACCTTGTTATGCGCCTTGACGGTTGCGGTTACGGTAGCGCCATCTGAAATATCCGCATTGTTGAAGGTGAAGACCATTTCGGTGTTGGTACCGCTGGTTTCCTTGGTCTGTTGCGCACCGGTTCCGCTGAGGGTCACTGTCACCGAATAGTTGTCTACGGCACTGAAGTCGCCGG
Source organism: Bifidobacterium olomucense (assembly GCF_012932375.1). GTDB lineage: Bacteria > Actinomycetota > Actinomycetes > Actinomycetales > Bifidobacteriaceae > Bifidobacterium > Bifidobacterium olomucense. The sequence goes on from NZ_JAAIIG010000008.1 coordinate 72,868, forward strand.
TCGGTGCCTTCCATGTGACTGTGGCTTTGGCGTTTCCTCCGGATACCGTTACTTTCGTAGGAGCGGTGGGGACTTTGTCCGGCGTGGCATCGACGGATGTGGACGGCTTGGACCATCCAACTTCGTTTTGCGCCGCAACGGTGAACGAGTAGGTTTCGCCATTCTTCAGGCCGGTGACCTGACATGCGGTGACTGCGCCGCAATCCTTTTCTCCTTCGCTGGCTCCGGTCCAGTTCACCCGGTAGTTGGTGATCGGGCTGCCATTGGCATTGCCGGCCGTCCATGAGAGATTCACCGCACCGTCCTGTGGTTCTCCGGCCACTGGCGAGAGCAATGGGGAATCGGGTTTGTCGATCACCGATACGGTGATCGTACCGGTAATTTCACGTTCCCGGGTTTTGGTACCGTCTTGCACGGTGACAATGACATTGCTGGATGAAGCTCCCAGATTCGATGCGGCGGCAATGGTGATACGCCCTGAAGCGTCGCAGCCGGTTACTGTGAGTTTGCCGGCATTATCGACACGACATCCCACCACCGTCAGGGAAGTATCCGGGAACGGATTGTAGGCACCGGAAAGAATATTGACGGAATCGTTGCTACCGGCCTTGATCTGCAGCGTCTTTCCGTTCACACGAGCCAATGGTCGTGTGGAGGAAACCACGCGTACCGTTACTCCGGCGTTGACAGTACCGGCGCTGTAGGCGATTTGGATGGGCACAGATACGGTCGTACCGGGAGAGGCATCCTTGGCGGCGGAGATTTGCAGGGTGCCGGAGGAAGACAGATTCGTGGTGATCTGTGCGGACGATGCCCCGCCGCCTGAATAGGTGTACTGTTTCTCATCGTCATAGACGCCTGCCGGTGCATGGGTGAGTGCGGTCAAATCGATGGTTTTTGTTCCGGCTCCCGCTTCGACGTCAATGGTGGATGACGAGAACGTTGGGGGTGGTACATTGCGTCCCACCACTGTGATTTGCAAGGTGATCACAGCGGTATTGATGATCTTGGTCTTATCCGTTCCCTGTTTGCCGTCCACTGCGGTGAAGGTGATCGAAGCGGGACCGGCATAATCCTTGGCGGCGGTGAACTTCAGCGTTTTGTCGTTCACATACAGATCGGAATTGGAAGCCTTTGTTGCGCTGACGGATCCGGCGCTTTCGATATACGGTTCTTTGCCTGCTCCTACGCGGACATAGTCATTGATGTTGATTTCGATGGTCTCACGTGCATTGACCTTCAACTCCGGAGCCTTGGGACGTAGCGTGGGTGGGAAAACGCCATAGGCCGGTACTTGAATGAACGCCGTGGAGGTGATGTCGTAGGTGGTGTTGGTCACCGTATAGGGAATGGAATGTGCCTGCGAAGTAAGATCGACCGTGATGATGGTTGAGTGCTCGCTGCCCTTGACCCGTGCATGGTCCGCTGCGGAAGGATGTACACCGACCTTGAGTTCGCCGACTGTTCCGGAAGGATTCGCTATCCACTGAGAAACATCGACATCCACGGATTTCTTGTCAATGGTGGCTGCGGATGGTACGCGGTAATCATAGGCAGTGGGTGGCTCGATTGGGGCGTTCGGATCGACGTTTACCGTCAATGTGGCGGTATCGGAAAGTCCTGCCTTGTCTTTGACCGTGTAGGCGATATAAGCTGTGGTGGCATTCGCCGGAGTGGTAAATGACAGCATATTGTCGGTCACTGTCACGCCATCAATGCCTTGGACCTCAAGCTGCTTGTCGACGGTCAACTCGGTATTGTCCCCTGAAATATCATTCTGGGTGACCGGCACCGTGGCCGCGGTGTTTGGCCTGAGCGTTATTTCGTCGTCACGGGCGTACACGCCTGAATCGGAGGCACCTTGGAACACGCCCACTCGAATCTGGGCCTGTGCTCGTTGTCCGGTCCAATCTTCCACTGCATAGGAGAAGGTATCGGTGCCGGAGGAATCAGGGTAGGACTCATAGACCAGGTAATCCGAACCGACTTCGGTGATACGGCCCAGAGATGGTGCTTTGTTGCCTAATCCGAGCAGCTGATCATCGTCGCCGTCCGCATCGATGCCTGTTAAGGTGATGGGAATGCGGACTTTCTGTCCGGCTGCCACCTGAGCTTCGACATCATGCGGCGTGGGAGCGGCCTTTCCGGCAGCGTCGCTGCGATGCACGGTGATGGTAATGATGGCAGAAGCTACATTGCCCAGATTGTCCTCGACCGTATAGGTGACGGGGAATACGCCGGTTGTGTCGGATGCCTGATATCGTACGGTGTCTCCGGAGACGAATACCAGACCATGGAATGTGTTCTTATCGTATTGCAGGTTGTTTTTCAGTTTTACCGTGGTGCCGTCCGAATACGTGACATGATCGAGTACGTCCACTGACACGATGCCGTTGGTGCGTACCTGCGTATTGACGTTGTCGGCTTTGGGCACCGAATTTGCTGCGGTAAGTGCCGGCGGCTGCAGGATGATGGTACCTTTTGCCGATCCCTTGGCGTTCGCCACTGTATATGTTATGGATACCGGCTTTGAAGGCACTTGACGTGCTGTGATATAGACACGCTTATGGCTGACCAGTCCGACCTTGATACCAGAACTGGCGTCGGCATTTACGGAGGTCACGGAAAGTACTCCGCCCATTGGATCGACGTCATTGGTCAATGGTTCCACGATTGCGGTGTTGTCTGCACCCAGCAAAGCCACATCATTGGCAGCTACAGGTTTGGCGGCTTCACCGGTTACGGCTTGCACCTCCACACGGGCAAGGCCAGTGGCGGGAAGCGATCCTTGGGTGATGGTGTAGGACACATAATAGGTGCCGGGATCGTTGGCCTTGAAGTTGATGGACATGGTGGCTGCATTCGCAGTGGTGCTGGCCCCTTTCGGCGTATCCACTTGGCTGAGCTGCGCGGGCTGCGAGGATGTGGTATGCACATAAGGGGTGAGTTCGATGACGGTGTCTGTATTGGGAGCGGTGGTTTTTGCCACCGGGTCGATAACTGCAGCCAAGGTGTTTGCCGGTTTGATGGAAAAGTACATCATGCCGGTTCCGGTATCTTCGCCATCGGAGGCGGTGAGTTCCACGCCCACTCGTCCTGATTCCAGCGCTCCGGTATTGAACGTCAGCTGTCCGTCCGCTCGTGTGGATACCTGTACCTGATCGGTGTTCTGGGCCACGGCCGAGATCAGAGTGAGCGGATCTCCATCCGGGTCGATAAAGCTGCCGAGTGCATTGGCTGTATAGCTGGCTCCCTGTTCCACGTCTATTTCCGGCGGCGTGTCGAACTGTCGCGGTGCGTGGTTGTCTGATCCACTGAGCGTGACAGTCGCTGTGGCGCTGGATGTCTGGCCTCGTCCATCGGAGATTTCATAGGTGAAGGTGAGTGTGCCTGCCGATGCGGAGGACGCATCAAGCTGGAGATATCGTCCGTCATAGATCGGTGAAATAGTAACGTCTTTATTGTTCGGAGCTCCGACCGAATTGATGCGGAGTACGGAGCAGTCGGTCTGCTCGTCATTGCGCAATACATCGAGAATCTGCTCCGAACCCGCCCGAGCGCCGAATTCGTCGTCTTCCGCTTTGATCTGTCCGGACTGTGCCGAGCAGGTTTTTGCGAAATCGTGATGGTTGTTGGCCGAATCGCTGTTCTGTTGTTCCTTTTCGGTTTGCTCGGTTTGGACTCGGTTCCATTGAATTTTGATGACCTTGGTGGAATCATCCGGATTCCATACATTGCCGTCAACTACATCATTAAGCACCACCAGACGGTGGTTGGTGCGAAACACGAGTTCGGACGTGGTGTTGACGGAGTCAAGGCTCTCGAATTGCTTGGTGTCTGCGGCAGAACAGACTCGAATGTAGTTGCTGGCTTTCTGACTCCAGGCTGCATATACGCATCCATTGGTGGACACCGGCTGCGCCGCTTCAGCCTTGCCTGAATGGGCGATAAAGTTCGCAGAGGCACCGGATTTCAGCGGTATCAAGGCAAGGCCGCGAGGCGAGGATGCGGCTACCCAGCTGTCCTGCTTGTCGTCGGTGGGCGGCGCTTGCAAGGTGAGTGAGCCGGTGGTGTCTACTTGCACGCGTCCCTTGTGAGAAATAACGGTGTTGCCGGAAGCGATTACCGGCTGTGTTCCAACGACTGTGAAGCTGTCAGCCGCTTGCTGCGCGCCATTGGTCAGCGATCCGACTTCCTGGGCGTTCGAGGCTTCTGGACTGTCGAGAGTAAGTACCATGCCATCGGATGGCCTGTACCCGTATACTGTGCCGTCGTTGGTTACAGCGATGCGGCCTCCTTCGCCCAGTTTCATTTGAGGTTCGGAGGTAGTTGGCGTCACCGCGTCGAGATGTTCGGTGAGGCCCGCCCATACATTGCCGGTTTTCTCGTTGATGAAGGCGATGGCATCGCCGCCGATTACGGCGGTGGTCTGCGATTTGAGATCTGTTTTTGCGTCAGTGCCTACTGTGGAGGCTTTGATCGAGAATGCTTTGGACGGCTCGGTGAGTACGGTGTCGCCATCATGTTGAACGACATCGAAACGTGACGCGGTGGAGGCTACACCAGCATCCGGCTCTTTGTTCTTTACATTGAATCGTGCCGCTTTGTGATTGTTGAGAGACGTGATCCAAACAGTGCCGTCATCCAGCTGGACATGGCGTCGGGTGACGGTGCTGATAATCAGAGAACCGGCCACCAGCCCGGCGAGCAGCAACAACGTAATCACCGGCAGCGTCCATCGATGTCCGCCGGAAGGCATAAGTCGACGCAGTATGGCACCTAGGCGTCTGCGCCGCTCATATGACTGGGCTGATACGCTCATGTGGTTCCCTGCCCCTTCTCGCTTCTACTCGTCAGTGTAATGGTGCTGCCTTGGGACGTCCAAGCCATGACTATGACTTAAACGCGCAACGTAGGTGAGGTGTACCTTATTGTGGCTTGGCGGCACACCCGATTGTCGGCGTTGCGGACATTTGATGGTTCTTGCGCACGATGGATACCTGTATGCATGTCTGTTGACCATCTTGCGGGTCAACGGTCACAGTGGTGTCGGATGTGGTTGTGGTCTGAGTGCTTTGATCTGCACCGTCTCCTTGCACCAAGGCCCAAGCGTAGGAATCGCCCTGCTGCTGATCTGGGTTCGTCCAGGTGAAGGTCACGGATGAGCCGTCTGCGGCGTACGTGCCGGTCAGATGCTCAGGGCTGGGAACCGTGGCATCGTCTGTGCCGGTAACGGTGTCGTCCTGCTGATTGAGGGTGTTGTCGTTATCTTGGGTGCCGGCACCGGCCAATTGTTTGGTCTCGGCCCCGGAAGTGCTATCCAGCCGGGGGAGTACGCCATAGACGAATACCAATGCCACCGCAACTATCGCAGCCGCTACTGCCGTTGCTATGGCCGCTGGCTTAATCCATGCCCGGTTCTGGACGGTGCTGCGAACAGTTGGTGCATTGCCGTTACGGGGTCTTTCAATGTCTTTGGGGTAGGGTGGCATGCCTTCCACCGTCACCGGTGTGGCATGGCCGAAGTTCGCGAATTGCACGCGTTGCATGGCTCGTGCGAACTCCAGCGCGGAATAGTAGCGTTGGTCTGGATTCTTGTTCAGTGCCCGGCGCAACACCGATTCCACGTCCGCTGGCACGTCCGGACGGTTCAGGCGAGGCAGCGGCTGGTTGATGATCAGTGAGATGAGCTCCGATTGGGTATGCGGATGATATTCATGCTGGAATGGCGAATATCCTACGAACATGGCGTACAGTGTGGCCGCAAGAGAATAAATGTCGGCGGCCTCCGATCCGTTGGTCAGATGCTGGAGGACCTCAGGCGGTGCCCATGGCGGGGAGAAACCGGTCTCAGTGCGGTCGTAGACATCGGTGGAGATACCGAAATCCGCCAATACCGGCAAGCCTTGCGCGGTGATGAGAATATTGCTGGGCTTGATATCGTGATGAATGATATTGGCCCGATGCGCAGTGAACAGCGCGCTTGACAGTTTGATTCCCAGATCAAGTACCTGATCGCAGGTCATGGACCGGGCTTTCATCACGCTGTTATAGGTGCCGCCCGGAGCATATTCGATAATAATGTATCCATGCCCGTCCGAAGTGACGCCAGCGCCGTATACGGGCAGGATATAGGGATGCGAGGAAAGCTTGGCCATGAAATTCGCTTCGCGGTTGAACAATGCCGCTGCGCGTGGATCCAATGTCTTGGCGCTTACCTTTACCGCTACGGGACGAACCGGCATGCGTTGGTTGTATAGATATACGGTGGCGGTGGCTCCACTGCCAAGCAACTGGACGAAATCATATCCCGGTATTTTCGGCGGCCTCATCGGTATGCCGGTCATGGTCCCCTCCTTCTTCATTGATGAATGCGCTCTTCGCGCTTGCGCAACAGGATACCGCTAAGAATACAGTCCGGCATAGGAGGGCGGTAAAATTTTACCGCCCTCCTATGCCGGGGGTTACGCTTGAGCCATGACGAACAGACTTGACCCTCATGAGATTATGAACGGCCTCGATCGCGATGGTGTGACGAGGCTGATCATAGGCGCGCCGGGAAGCGGCAAGACGGGATTTGCCGTGGCGCTGCTGGTAGAGGCTTTACGCCGCTACGGTGGAGCTGGGGCGGCGATGGCCGTACCGGGACGTGTGGCTGCGGAATCTTTGAGCAATGAGGTAATTCACCGGTTGGGATTCTCGCAAGAGACGCGTCCGGTCGGTACTTTGGGCGCTATGGCATTCCGCGTGGTATCCGCTTTGCGGGCTGTTCAAGGACTGGTCGCTCCCCGTTTGCTGAATGGAGCCGAGCAGGATGCACTGCTGAGAACGGTGATGGCGGTGCATCTGAAACATGCAGCTTTGGGCGATGACTGTAATACTTGCGATTTGTTGCGTGAATACTTCGCTCAGGATGATTGGGCGCATGTGATACGTTTCGATTCCGGTGGAGATGCATTCCGCACGATGGACTCGCCAAACCTTCGCGAGTCCAACGATTCGGTGCCGGTGGTCGGTGGATCTTCCAGCGTAGAGGTGTTCACGCGCGGCATTTCAGATGCTTTCATCGGGCAATTGCGCGATATGCTCGCGAGATTAGATGAGCTTGGCGTCGGTCCGGATGAAGAAGATCGACTGTTGCGCCGGGCGATTGCGGAGCCTCGGCTGACGGTGCAATGGAAACTGGCTTTTGCCTTGCGCAAGGAATATATCGTCGCTCAGCGTCAGGCATATCCGGGGCAGTATCGTTTGGATGCGTCATACCTGTTGGTGGCTGGGATGCATGCGGTGCGTGAGGCTATGGCACTCTGGCGGCAGACGGGCAAGGTCGATGCTTCAGGGACTGACATGTCCGCTCAACTGGAATCAATGAGCATCCCGCGATTGCTGGTGGTGGATGATGTACAAGATACAACACTGGCGGGTATGCGTTTTCTTGAGGTCCTTGGCGCAGCAGGTGTCAAACTGGTGTTGGTCGGTAACCCGGATGAGTCGGTGCAATCGTTCCGTGGCTCGTATCCCGAATATCTGATGCGGCGTGCGGTGCGGGGAAGTCTTGGAGCGATTGAAGAACCTCTGGCGCGGCATGAAGGTGCGCAACAACTTGCGAATACCCAGACCGTAAGCCCTATAAGCGACCCTATCAGTATGGTGCGATTGGTCGCCAGCCGTGTTTCCCTGTCAATTCCTTCTCCGGAAGACGAGCCGTTGCCGCCTGCCTTAAGGTCAGGCAAGATCACCGATGTCTTGAATAAAACGTGTGAGCCTGGCTTACATGATGGCACATTGTTCGCGAGGCTTTACCGTTCCGCGCGCGAGGAACTTGATGACGTGGTATGGCGCATGAAGCGCTCGCATCTGGACCATGACGTCAAGTGGAATGACATGGTGATCATTGCGCATGACAATGCGACCGTCCGTCGCTATGGTGAACGGTTACGCCGCGATGGCGTACCTGTGCGCTATTCGTCGATTACTCGGCCCCTCAAGGATGAGAGTCTGGTACAGGGGTTGTTCGCGGTACTGGAACTTGCGCAGTTACGCATTGATAAGACCCAGTCGATTCGCATGAAACCCGCTGACTGTGCCTCTTATGTGCATTCGCGCGTGAGAGCGCTAATGGGTGGACCGCTGATAACTACCGGAGACGCTCCGGGAAGGGGAGTTCCCGGGCGCATCGCTCCGGTGGATTCGGCGATGAATGCGTTGGAGTCTTTAGCGCCGATTGCCCAAGATAGCGCGTTTCTCAGTTCGTTGCTCTCATCATGGGAGTCCATATGTGATTCGATACGCAGCCATGCTTGTGAAACAGGCTGTGAAACACTGTGTGAAACAGGTTGTGAAACAAGTAGTGGGGTGTCTGATGCTGGTTCACCGGTGATCGAGACCCTCGACATCGCACAGCAAGACGACGGATCCGAGTTGTCTTTTGGTGCTGATGCGTTGTATGTGATGCTGGGGTTGGATCTACCGTCGGCCCCGGCTCGGTCGGTAGTGGAAGCCGTGCATGCGGTGCTTGGCGAAGATCCACAGGCGCGGGCGTTCGCTAACCTATGGGCCATGGTGAGCAAGGTATCGAACGCCTTGCGTCGTTTGCCGGTGGAACAGCGATCACAGCCGCGCTACGCTTTGTCCGCGGCATGGGAGGCTGCGGGACTTGCATCTGTATGGCAACGAACGGCGCTGCTGAATACCGAAGATGGACGTACGGCGAATGATCGTTTAGACGCTGCCATGCGGTTGTTCCAATTTGCCGAAGATGCCGCCGCGAGCCGTGACCTGGAGGAATTCATGGCGCAAGTGCGTGGCATGGAGGTACAGGCTGATTCACTGGCGCATGTGGGCCCGGTGGAAGATGCCGTAATGCTGACTACGCCCGCCGGCGCAGCAGGCAGACATTGGCGTTATGCCTGGATACCTCAGGTGCAACAGGATGTGTGGCCGAATCTTGCCGGTCGCAATACCATGTTCGGCGGGGAAGACCTTGCCGAACTGGTGTTGAGGGGGCCGCAAGCGATATCACACAATGCCGTGGGTGGTTCCGGCATGAATCAGGATCCGCAGTTCACGGCTGTGATGTCTGCGGAGAAAAAAGGTTTTCTGGTTGCGTTGACCCGTGCCGAGCAAATCGCGATCAGCGCCGTATGGAACGATGACTTAAGTCCCTCGGATTTCCTCTTCGGATATATGCCGGAATACTTCCCAAGAAATCGACAGCAGGCGCAATTCGCTGCCGTAGGTGATTCCTCTGATGACGCATATCCGGATTACGCGGGATTGGATGCTGATCCCAGAGGATTGGTGGCGGCGGCGCGTACCGTAATGGCGACGCATGAGCCAGATGAGGTCATTGCGCGGGACGCCGCTCAGGCTTTGGCATTACTTGCCGTACATGGAGTGGAATCAGCGGATCCCGCCAATTGGGCGTTTACGCAACAACAATCTATACGGCATCACGGTGGCGATGATGCGCATCAGGCAGAAGACGTGTGCCATAGAGATGGGACGGATGGGACAGAGCACTGTCGACAACACGGTCGGTCTTCGGAGGAACGTTGTTCGTCGGCTCCTTCCGCAGCAGCGCAGACTCCAATGGCGCGAACAGCGATGGCGCGGACTTCATCGGGGCCGGATACCGCAGCGCAGTCGGTTCCGTCGCTCGTGGTAACGCTTTCGCCTTCCGCGGTTGATGGCTTATGGGCATGCCCGGTGTGCTGGATGTTGGAGAACCGTTTCGCCGGTCCGCGTATGAGCTCGGTGGCCACCGGTTTTGGCACTGTGATTCATGCTGTGGCGCAGCAAGGCAGTGAGGAGGGCTTGGATTTGCTCTCCTGCCACGCCGATCGGCTTGAGGACTTGGGATTAGATGCCACTGCATCAATAGATCAACGTATTGAAGCGGTCCATCAGCGCTTGTTGACCATATATCAGGGCAGAAGGCCTGATCCTTCCTCCATTGCGGATACCGGCAACAGGTATGCGGCGACCCGCAAAGATGAATCGGCGCAGGCCGCTCTTGGCGCTATCGCCGATTACTTTGTGCGTAGTGATGCTGATCCAGAGGCATATTTGGGAAAGAACGCCAAGAATTTTGCTATCGGACGGCTGGCCAAGGTCGAATGTGAACGTGAATTCACCGCACGATTTGGGTGGCATGAAATAGCAGCCGCCTATAATGCGTTGTCCGGTGTTCGGCCGATTGACCGTTCCACTCTGATGCGCATGATGGGGGCGTTGGTCGGTGGCTGGCCTGAAGGCATGGATGAGGGGCTTATCGTGCGTCTGTCCGGCCGTATCGATCGCATGGAGCATCGTGTTCTTGCCGATGGAAGCGAGCGTATTCGCCTGATTGACTACAAAACAGGCAAAGTGCCGTCCGTAAAGCGAATTTTCAATGATCTGCAGTTGGTGTGCTACCAGCTTGGTCTTGCTTTTCCTGAGGTCATCGATGGCGATATCCGTAAGGCCGATCGACTGGATCAGACACCCACTATTGCGCAAAGTGCACTATTCCATGTTGGTCAACATGCTGCGCCGGCGCACAGCTATGCGCCGGAAGGCGCTTTCCAACCTCCTCTGTTCGTTGACGGAGCGTTGAACGAGACGCCGTTCACAGCACGGCAGAACTATCAGAAACTTGAACGCTTCTTGGATATGCCAATGCTGAACGTCAACCAACCGCCTTGTGGGGTGCCTGTGCAGGCTTGGCAGCAATTCACCGCTTTCGCGGGTACGCAGACACTGTGGGCATTGACCATGATCGCCCGTGTCATGTATGCGGCTGCGGCCATCAGGTCGTCTGAACTTACCGCGCATCCGCAATCCACCCATATTGAGGTATGCCGTATGAAAGATGTATGCCCTGCGTGTGCTGGGCAGATCAGCACTGTATTTGAAACGAGGCAGGCATGAGCACATTTGTCCCGAGCCCGGAGCAGGCGTCCATCATCAATGCACCAGCCGATTCGGATGTTCTGGTGGTTGCCGGTGCTGGTTCCGGAAAAACCTTTACCATGACACAGCGTATCATCGCGCTTATTCACCGCGGTGTGGCACCGGAACGCATCCTTGGGCTGACCTTCACGCGCAAGGCGGCCGGAGAATTGCTGGAACGAGTTTCTTCGGCGGTAGCGGGGGAAACGGATAGCGCAGACGCATCAGCCATAATTTCGGACCGAGCGTTTCTCAAACCTGCGATTTTCACCTATGACGCCTTCTTCCAGACCATTGTGCGCCAATATGGCTTATTGGTGGGCTTTGACCAGCAGACGCAGCCACTCAGCCAAGCCGGAGCACTTCAACTTGCCACCGAAGTCATCGACGCGCATATGGATTTGGTGTTTCAAGAGGATTTCGGATCATTCTCGCACTTGGCCGGATACGTGTTGACCTTGTCTGACGCCATTGGAAGCGCCATGATTGGAGGCGACTGCGTCAGCTTTGCGCAAGCTGTCGATCTGGTGCGGCAATGGGATACGGCATTTGCCAAGCGCATCGAAACCGTGCTGGAGCATGAGACCGTGCCTGATGCCGAACCGACGATCCCCAAGATCAAACGTCTCAAGAAAGACACGGATGCCAGCTGGCAGGCCAAGCTCGATGATCGTGCTGCAGCATTGCATGCACGTTGTGCATACCATTGTGGCGAACTGCTGCAGACCGTACGCAAACGAGATATTCTCTTGCAGCTGGTCGAAGCGTACGCACAAGCCAAGCGTGAACGGAATATGGCGGAATTTTCCGATTTCACTATTGCGGCATTCCAACTGATCAGCCGTTTCCCGTCAATCGGCAAACGAATACGACGCCGGTACACTCATGTGCTGCTTGACGAATACCAAGATACTTCCACCACACAGGCTGCATTGCTTGCATCGCTGTTCCATACAAAGGATGGACGGTCCGCCGTCAATGCTGTGGGCGATCCGTTCCAGTCCATCTATGCATGGCGAGGAGCGAGTCCTGGCGCATTCCGCATGTTTCAGCGGGATTTTCATATGGATCCGGACTCCAAGCCGTTCCCCTTGTCGGTGACGAGACGCAATAGCCGCATCGTGCTTGAGGCAGCCAATGATCTGACGTTGCCATTGCGTTCCCATCCGGCACGGCCTTCCAGCTCGCTGATGCGAGAGGTGGGTGTCTCTTCGCTCGACCCTATGCCGAATGCACCAGAAGGTACGCTCGGCGTACTGGGATTTGCTACCGCCGGCCAAGAGATGGATGCGGTGGTGCGATTCTGTAAACAGGCGATTCGCCAATATCGTGCGCGCGATGGCAAGGAGGCTGATGACGGTGGGAAGGCGTCGGTCGCGGTACTGTTCCGGTCCAAGTCTCGTATGCCCCAATATCAGGAAGCGTTGGAGCAGGCTGGATTGACCACGTTCGTAGTCGGATATTCCGCATTGCTTGAACGACCTGAGATTCGTGATCTGATGGCACTGCTGCATGTGGCGTCGGACCACACGGATTCCGGATCGTTGATGAGACTGCTGGCCACACCAAGATTTGCCGTCAGCGCGGATGATCTGACACTGTTGGCACGTGTTGCCGAACAGTGCAATACCGAACAACGGTTTAGAGCGTTGGTACAAGCGGGACTGGCCTCAGCGGATGCCCCTCAGGAACAATGGGCAACTGTGGTTCGGGAGCATCGCGATCAGGTGGCGAATGCGGTGTTCCTGCCGGATGTGTTGTTGCGTACGGATATCGAATTGCTGATCAAACCCTTGAGCGAGTGGGGTCGGTCTGCGGTGTCGCATATGGCCAAGGCGCTGCGTCATGTCCATGGTGCCATCGGCCGGCCGTTGAACGATGTGATTCGTGTCGGTGTCGAAGCATTGGATCTGGATATTGACACCGTGGTGGCTGAGGCGCTGCATGACCCTCGACGTCACGCCAATCCCACGGTGGCTCGTATGCCCATGCATGCCATCGTGGATTTGGTCGATACCTATACGAGAGAGATCGCAATCGATCAGACGCCTACGTTGCGGGGATTCATGGCATGGGTCGATCAATTGTCTTCCGTGGAGGATGAGGCGGCCAATCTTCCCGATACGTCGGTGGATGTGGAATTGATGACGGTACATCAATCCAAAGGGTTGGAATGGGATGCCGTTGCCGTGGTGGGGTTGACTGCAGGAGGTTTCCCAAGCAATCAGGGCGATCATCTTAAAGTAGAGCTGGATGAGCGGCATCCCGGTGGTCTGGAACATGGACGATGGGTGGCGCCTCAGTATCGGGACGTCGCCGATTCGTGGCTGACCGACCCCACCGCGGTACCGGTACCCGTACGTGCAGATGCGGCAATTCTTCCAAGATTCCCCCATGATGCGGATGTCGCGATGTCTCCAATGGAGGCATTGGAGACGCTGGATGATGTGGAACTCATTGATGATGAGGCCTTCGGTTCCATGCGTCAGTTCGGCGATGGTGTAGACGAGGTTGATGCTTCTGGTTGGTATCTGACGCAGACGGAGGAATACGGTCGCAGACTCCATGCCGATGAACGGCGACTTATGTATGTCGCGCTCACCCGTGCCCGATCGGACGCCATGCTGACCTATAGCGCCTATGCGGGGGAATATGGCCGCGATCCTTCTGCAGTGCCTAAGGGAGCGCGTGCTGCCCAGGCTTCCAATTTCTGGCTTGAAGTACATGACGCTCTGATCTCGCACGACCATGTGGTCACGGCTCGTCAATGCGTGGAGCAGCTGGGAGATAAGGTGGCTCTCGTCTCCAAGCAAGACGAGCCGATTGAGGCTCCCGAGGGATTCTTCATAGGGGAGCGGGCTTCCGTGTACTGCAACGCCGTGATAGGCGCGGCATGGAGCACGCCAATCGCTCAACAGGATAAGGCCGAGTCGTTACCCTGGCCGGCTACCCTGAGCGCATCCATCGTTGAACGGCTTGATCGTGGCATCGGTGCCGTGCGGCAACAGATAGAACAAGCCGACCGTATCGCTGCCGGCCATATCGCTGCCGGCAAGGGTGCCGCCGCCATTGGTGGGCACGTGCAAGAGAGCCAGGGGGAGCTGGAGTGCCACCAGCCGGCTGGGCCATTGCTGCAGCGAGCGCAGATATTGGTCAGCGATGGGGATCTGATGACCGGACCATTGCAAGGGCAGGCGTTGGATGAGATGGTAAAAGCAAAAGCCCAACGTGTGTTGTCTGCAGGACGGCAGAATGTTACCGGGTTGCAGGCGCGAGTCGGCGGCATGGGGGAGCGGGAAGAACGCATGTATTGGAGAAGCATCGTTCGCCCGGTTCCGCGTATCTCATCCCCGGCAGCGGAAGCGGGCACACGATTCCATGAGTGGGCTCAGCGGTTCATCGGTGCGGGAAGCATCGATGAAAGGGGCACCAGAGAGGCTGTTGCGATGGATGAAGGCGAGCTGTTGCAGTGGCAGAAGCGGCTTGCCGCATCCCGCTGGGCTCGGCGTACCCCGGTCTGGCTGGAGCGCGCCATCGTGGTGGACGTGCCAGGCATTGGTATTGTCAACGGCAAACTGGATGCGGTGTTTGCGGGGGGATTGGATCCACGGGATTCATCCAAACGATTCACCATTGTCGATTGGAAAACCGGGCAAAGACCCACGCAACCACAGGATGTGGCGCGTAAACTCGCCCAGCTTGACATGTATAGGCTGTTGCTCGCTGTGGTGGAAGGTGCGGCGTTGGAGAGTATCGACGCTACCCTCTACTATGTCAGTGAGTCTCAGGAAGACTTGCGCGAGCTTAAAGCCCGCGCCAAAACCAAACAGGAAATCCTTACCGAGTTGAGCTCCGGAATCTCTGAACAATCCGACAACGACTAGGCCATGAAACGCCTATGACAAGGTGCCGGCGCACATACGAGCAGTTCGACTGTCATATGTCGCAATGTTCGCGCATCTGTCCGTGGGAGAAACGCACCGCGTGACGTTGCTCAGAGACCGCTACCCTCGGAAGGTACGTGTGGGCGGGCGCACGTGCCGGACGAATAATCAGTAAGGAGTAAAAGAGTGCCTACGACTCGTGTCGGTGCCAAGTCGTACCCCATCCAGTCGCCCCAGTCGCCATATGCACGTCTGTTCGCATTGCCCGGAACGAAAGCGTTCTGCATTTCAGGCGCCGTAGCCCGTCTGCCGATTTCCATGATGAGCCTCGGCATCGTGCTGGCATTGAACCACCTGTACGACAATTGGACAGTGGCCGGGACTATGAGCGCCGCATATGTGCTCGCCATGTCTTGCGTTACGCCGTTCTATGCGAGGGCGTTCGATCGATTCGGACAAGCCCGTGTCGGTCGGCTGGCGCTCGCCGTGCAGATTGCGGCAATGCTGTCGTTCGCGATTGCGGCTCTGGTACGGGTTCCGCTGGCGGTTCTCTTCGTTCTTGCCATCATCATGGGCCTCACGCAGTTCTCCTTCGGGGCTTTGGTGAGAACCCGCTGGGCGTATGCGCTGCGCAATGTGGAGAATGGCGATACTTTGCTGAATACCGCCTATGCCATGGAAGCGGCGATTGATGAAATCGTATTTATTCTGGGGCCGATTATGGCCGCTTGGCTCGCTACGTCGGTACACCCGGTCTCTCAGCTGTTCGTGCCTACTGTGGCATGCGGCATCGGCGGTACGGTGTTCTTTTCCTTGAAGTCCACGCAGCCGAACCTCCTCGTACA
Organism: Bifidobacterium olomucense; assembly: GCF_012932375.1. Classification (GTDB taxonomy): domain Bacteria; phylum Actinomycetota; class Actinomycetes; order Actinomycetales; family Bifidobacteriaceae; genus Bifidobacterium; species Bifidobacterium olomucense. Next base: position 88,529 of record NZ_JAAIIG010000008.1, read on the forward strand.
GGAGATCGACGTGCCGTCGAGTCCCGAACTGTGTGACGACGGTCAAGCTGCTGGGCGCAACGTCTGCGAGACCCGCGATGTCAACGACGGCGATAGCGGTGCGGGTTCGGCGCGGGATCACGCGGACCAGCTCACCTTGCGTCAGCTGAAAACACGGGCTCCCAAAGCCAGAAGCGTGCTGCTCTATGCCGGGGTGTTGCCGTTATTGGCGGTGTTCGTAGTGTTCAACATGAGTTTCACTTCCTTCGACGTCTCCATCACCGCAACGATGAAATCCGTGGGATTGGAACCATTCTTGGGTGTGCAGCTCGCCATGTTCGCCGTAGGCTCGTGCGCCGGAGCACTGATGTTCGGTTCCCGACAGCTCAAAGGCTCCCATTGGGCGCATATGGTGATGTTCCTGTCCTTGCTGACTGTGGGATATGTGTTCTTCCGCCTGACCATGGATAATCTCATCCTGCTGGGGATCGTGGAGATTCTGGCCGGTCTGACCGTTTCTCCGCTATTCGCCACCGGTAACCTCATCGTCAAGGATCTCGTGCCGGCCGAGTCGCTGACCGAGGGATTGAGCTGGGTGACCACCGCTGGCACGGTCGGCACTTCGATCGGCTCATCGGTGGCAGGCGTTGTGCTGGATGCATATGATCCTCATATCGGCATGATGCTGCCATTTCTGTTTACCTTGGCCACGGTACCGATCGCTTTGGCGGGTTGGTGGCTTGCCCGGCGACGAGCCTGAACTGGGCAGCATCAACGCTGCCTTATGATGTCCTAGGAGCGTCCTAGGAGCGTCCCGGGAGTCTTGCGCGCCCGGTGTTGAATCCATCATGAAACCTGTGTTCGGACTCATCCTTGTGTTCATGGACATTCTATTGGTTTGCCTTGGCTCAGGTGGTAATCTGTTTGCCGATTCGACGGCGTGGTGGTACTCCTTGCGCATGCCAAATGCGCAAGGAGTACCACCACGCAGAAGCAGATTGAAGACAGGATAAAGCGCCCGGTGTGAGCTGTGGCGGTGGTGACACCAGAAAGCAAGGGGAAGAGCATGATCAAGGTTTCCGTAGTTGGGGCCAAGGGACGTATGGGCTCGCATGTGGTCGAAGCGGTGAACAACGCCTCGGACACGCAATTGGCCCTCGCACTGGACGCCGGCGATGATCTGACTCAGATCACCCCCGACAATACCGATGTCGTGGTGGAGTTCACCGTGCCGAGCGTGAGCCTCAACAACGTACTCACCCTGATCGGTCAGGGCGTGGACGTGGTGGTGGGCACCACCGGTTGGACCGACGAGAAGCTTGCCCAAGTCAAGGAAGCCATCGCACAGGGTCCGAAGCCAGATGCCCAGAAGGTGTTCATCGCCCCGAATTTCGCCATCTCCGCGGTGCTTGCCGATTACTTTGCCGTAAAGGCAGCCAAGTACTTCGAATCCGCCGAAGTCATCGAGCTGCATCACCCCACCAAGGTTGATGCCCCTTCCGGCACTGCGATTCATACCGCTCGCGGTATCGCCGAAGCACGCAAGTCCGCCGGCATGTCCCCGGTGCCGGACGCCACTGAAACTGACGGCGGTTCCCGCGGTCAGGTCATTGACGGCATTCATGTGCACGCAGTCCGTCTGCGTGGTCTCAACGCTCATGAGGAGGTGCTGTTCGGCAACGCCGGGGAGCAACTGACCATTCGTGCGGACAGCTTCGATCGGACCAGCTTCATGCCTGGTGTGCTGCTTGCGGTACGCAAGTTGGCCGGCGACGCTCCTACCGGAGTGACTGTGGGTCTCGATCACTTCCTGGACTTGTGATTCACAGCGGATCCGCTGTGAATCATTGCGGCCATCGACATCACAACGGCACCGCAATCAAACAGGAACCAATATCCAATCAACACTAATTTCACTACCTCATAAGCCAGCATATTGCACATACGCGGACGGTATGTGCAGACCTGCACTACATCCGCGAGATCTATGCGGATGATGCAAGGACAAGAACAACAAAGAGTCCACAACGGGAAGTACGGTGAGCACTATGAGCGAGCATGATATCCACCTTCTTGATCCGGCGCCTTTCGGTCGTATTCTGCCGGCCATGGTCACCCCGATGAAAGCCGACGGTTCCGTCGATTTCGAAGCCGCACAGAAGCTCGCCAAGTATCTTGTCGCGGACGGTGCCGATGGTCTTGTGGTCAATGGCACCACCGGTGAATCGCCCGTCACCCACATGGACGAGAAGGTCGATCTGGTAAGAGCCGTCAAGGAAGTCGTCGATGTCCCGGTGATTTCCGGTGCCGGCTCCAACGACACCGCCCATACGGTGCGTATGGTCGAGCAAACCCAAGAAGCGGGTGCCGATGCGGTGCTCGTGGTCATGCCTTATTACTCCCGCCCCTCGCAGAACGGCATTGTCGGCCATTACAAGGCTGTCGATGCATCCGCCGAAAAGCCGATCATCGTGTACGATGTCCCCGGCCGTACCGGCTTGAAGGTCAAGGTCGAAACCTATGACCGTCTTGCCGAACTTGAACACGTCAAGGCCGTCAAGGACGCCACCGGCGATCTTGCGGCCGCTGTGGAGAAGCAGCAGCGTACTGGTCTCGCTTGGTATTCGGGCGATGACGGTCTGTTCCTGCCGTTCCTCTCCATCGGTGCCGTCGGCATCATCTCAGTGATTGCCCACGTCGCCTCCAACCCCATGCAGCAGCTTGTCCAGGCGTTCGATCGTGGTGACATCACCACCGCACGTCGTCTCGCCAACCAGCTCGCCCCTCTTGTCCACGCGCTGAATGGAGATGGCTATCAGGCCGTCATGGCCAAAGCGGCGCTGAAAATCAAGGGCGTAATCGACTCTACCGAAATGCGTTTGCCGAACATCGGTCCCGATGCCGTTCAGCTTGATAAGACCGAAGAAGGCATGCGCGCATCTGGACTGCTGTAAACGGGTTGCCGTCCTCCGTCTTCGCATGACAGAGCGGAGACAACTACAGAACAACGATCTCAAGAAGTTATGGCAACAGAACAGAAGAATAACAAAGCATCCAAGAACTCGAACTCTCGTCGTCGCGGCACGGGCCGCGGACGCAATTCCGGCGCGAACAACCGCACGCCATCGCGTAAGATCAACACCCCGCAGCGGGCCACCGCCCCTCAGCAGGATGACGTGTTAATCGCGCCACCGAAGTACCGCAAGGGCTCCATGCGCATTACGCCGCTTGGTGGTCTGGGTGAAATCGGCCGCAATATGAACGTGATCGAATACAACGGTCACCTGCTGCTTATCGATTGCGGTGTGCTTTTCCCTGAGGAAGAGCAGCCTGGCGTGGATCTCATCCTGCCTGATTTCGGGTATATCAAGAACCGTCTGGACAAGGTCGATGCGCTCATCCTGACCCACGGTCACGAAGACCATATCGGCGGTGTGCCGTACCTGCTCAAGCTGCGTCCGGACATTCCGCTGATCGGCTCCAAGCTTACGCTGGCGTTCGTGGATGCCAAGTGCAAAGAGCATCGCATCAACCCCACCAAGGTCGAGGTTACCGGGCGTGACCGGCTCAAGGTCGGACCGTTCGATCTGGAATTTGTCAACGTGACCCATTCCATTCCGGATGCTTTGGCCGTCTATGTCAAGACTCCGGCCGGATCTCTGATCGATACCGGCGACATCAAGCTTGACCAGCTGCCGCTGGACCACCGCATCACCGATCTGGTGGAATTCGGTAAGATCGGCGAAAAGGGTGTGGACCTGTTGATGATGGACTCCACCAACGCCGAGGTGCCTGGCTTCGTCAAGCCGGAGACCTCCATCGGTCCGGCTCTTGATCAGGCATTCGCCCAAGCGACCCGCAAGATTATCGTGGCAAGCTTCTCCAGCCATGTGCATCGTGTGCAGCAGGTGGTGGACGCGGCCCACAAGTATGGCCGCAAAGTGGTGTTCGTCGGCCGTTCGATGGTGCGCAACATGTCCATAGCCGCTGATCTGGGATACCTGCATATCCCCGAAGGTACCGTTGTGGACCTGAAGCAGGCCAACGACATTCAGGACGACAAACTCGTCTACATGTGCACCGGTTCGCAGGGTGAGCCGATGGCCGCCTTGGGACGCATCGCCGACGGCAACCACCGCGATATCAAGATCAACGAGTTCGATACGGTGATTCTGGCCAGCTCCCTGATTCCCGGCAACGAGCACGGCGTATACAAGGTCATCAACAAGCTCGTACAGCTCGGTGCCAAGGTGGTCAACCGCGACAATGCGGCCGTCCACGTGTCCGGCCACTGCAATGAAGGCGAACTGCTGTACATGTACAACATCGTCAAGCCGAAGTGCGCCATGCCGATCCACGGCGAGAACCGTCATCTGGTGGCCAACGGCCTGATCGCCGTCAAGACCGGTGTGGACCCGCAGAATGTGGTGCTTGCCGAAGACGGCGACGTGGTGGACCTCTATCACGGCAAGGCTGCGGTCGTCGGCTCCGTGCCGTGCGGCTATGTGTATGTTGACGGCGATTCCGTGGGTGAGCTGACCGACGAAGAGCTGGAGAAGCGTCGCATTCTGGGTACTGAAGGCTTCGTCTCCGCCTTTGTGGTGGTCGACACCGACAACCGTGAAGTGGTCACCGGTCCGAAGATCTACCTGAACGCCGTGGCCGAGGACGAAAGCGAATTCGATAAGGTTCGTCACCAGATCGTCGAACAGCTCAACGACCAGATGATGCAGGGCACGAGGGACACGTACAAGCTGCAGCAGATCGTGCGCCGCACGCTGGGCAGCTGGGTCGCTCGTCAGTTGCATCGCAAGCCGATGATCGTGCCGGTTGTGGCCGACATCGCGCAGGACGTCGATGCTGAGGCGAACAAATAGTAATCAGCTGCGCAATACTTACGGCACTGCGACAAGCTGAGACAAGCTAATATGCGTGTGCCGAATCGTATGCGACAAACGGAAAACGGATAATCCCGGCCGAGCAATCCGAGCGGCCGGGATTATCGGATATCATGCAGAACCATTCGGGAACAACAAGTAAGGAGTGATAGCAAGTCATGCCCGGTTCCAATCTCACCCGCGTCGAAGCCGAAGAACGTAAGGCTATCGTCGAAGCGCCGATTCATTATCACATCAGCCTTGATCTGACCACCGGCGCGAAGACCTTTGAGTCCTCCACACTGATCTGTTTCAACGCACAGCCCGGATCGTCGACGTTCCTCGATCTGATCGCCGACGAGGTGACCTCTGTCGAACTCAACGGAGAATCCTTGGATCCCGCCAAGGTCTTCGCCGATAGCCGCGTCATGCTCCACGACCTCAAGACCAAGAATGAGGTAACCGTCAAGGCCAGGTGCCGCTACTCCAACACCGGTGAAGGTCTGCACCGTTCGGTGGATCCCTCTGACGGCAACGTCTATCTGTACTCTCAGTTCGAAGTGCCGGACGCGCGTCGTGTCTACGCTGTGTTCGACCAGCCCGATCTGAAGGCCACGTTCGATTTCAAGGTGCTTGCTCCTGCAAGCTGGATCGTTACCTCCAACATGCCGGCTTCCAGCGTCGAAGATGATCCGCGGGAAACACAGGATGGAACCTTGGGCGACAAGCCGAACGAAACCACCCGTCTGTGGGTGTTCGAGCCGACTCCGGTGATGAGCTCCTACCTGACTGCGATTTGCGCCGGCCCGTACGCCGAATGGCACACCGAATACCTGAACGAGGATGGTCGTACCGTGCCGATGGCTCAGTACTGCCGCCAGTCTCTGGCCGAGGCCTTCGCCAAGGATGTGGACTACCTGTTCGACATCACCAAGAAGGGCTTCGCCTTCTATGCCAAGACTTGGGGCGTGCCGTATCCGTACGCCAAGTTCGATCAGATCTACGTGCCGGAATACAACGCCGGTGCCATGGAGAACATCGGCATGGTCACCATTCGCGACTCCTATGTGTTCGAATCCAAGGTGACCGACGCTTTGGCCGAACGTCGTGTGGTGACCGTGCTGCATGAGCTGGCCCATATGTGGTTCGGCGATTACGTGACGATGAAGTGGTGGAACGATTTGTGGCTCAACGAATCCTTCGCCGAATTCACCTCCACTCTCGCCACTGCGGAAGCCACCGAATGGCATGATGCATGGGCCACCTTCTGCTCCGGCGAGAAGAGCTGGGCCCTGCGTCAGGACCAGCTGCCCACCACGCATCCGATCGTCGCCCCGATCAATGACCTCAACGATACCTACGTGAACTTCGACGGCATCACCTACGCCAAGGGTGCCTCCGTGCTGAAGCAGCTGGTGTTCTACGTTGGACGTGAACGCTTCTTCGAAGGTATTCACAGCTACCTCAACAAGCATGCCTATTCCAACGCCACGCTTGCCGATCTGCTGGGCGAGCTGGAGAAGACCTCAGGTCGTGATCTGAAGGCTTGGAGCGCGAAGTGGCTGGAGGAATCCGGCATCAACACCATCGCAGCGTCGGTGGCCGAAGCTGCTGACGGCACCATTGCCGAGCTCAAGCTCACCCAAACCGCTCCGGAAGAGCACCCGGTGCTCCGCCCGCACCGTCTGGCCATCGGCTTCTACAACGAAGACAAGTCCACTGGCAAGATCGTACGCACCGAGCAGTTCGAACTTGATGTGGATGGCGAGACCACCATTGTTCAGGCCGCCGCGGGTAAGCCACGACCGGCCCTGATTCTGGTGAATGACGATGATCTGACCTACACCAAGATTCGCTTCGACGCTGAGTCTCAGGCCTTCGCCGAAGCCAACCTGCATCGTTTCGACGATGCTCTGGCCCGCGCCGTGACTTGGCTGGCGTTCTGGGATATGACCCGCGATGGCGAATTCCCGGCCGAGCGTTTCGTGGACATGACCCTGCGTCTGCTGGCCACCGAAACCGAATCCACCACCTTCCGCTACGCTCTGGCCTGCATGAGCACCACCGCCCACCATTATGTGGCACCGGCTCGTCGCGAAGACGTGCTGCGCCACGTGGCCGCCGGACTGTGGAAGCTGGCCAACGCCGCTGAAGCCGGCTCCGACACCCAGTTCCAGCTCATCACCGCTTACCTCGGTTACGGAGAGGAAGGCGACGAGGCATTTGCCGCCAACGCTCGTGGTCTGCTCGATGGCACGGTGAGCCTGCCGGGCCTTGACATCGATAACAACTTCACGTGGACCATCGTCAACGCGCTGGCCAGCGTGAACGAATTCGGCGACAGTGATATCGAGGCACAGCTTGCCAGGCGAGACACCACTGAAAACCGTGAGTTCGCGCTCGGCGCACGTGCCGTCAAGGGCACGGCCGAGGCCAAGGATTGGGCATGGGATCAGGCTCTGCACAATGACGATTTGACCAACTCCCAGCTGGAGGCTGTGGCTCGTGGCTTCTCCGCCACGCCGGACACCGAACTGGCCGAGCCATTCGCCGCCAAGTACTTCGAGACCGTGGACTGGATCTGGGCCAACAAGACCTACCATATGGCCGAGGCATTGCTCAATGGCCTGTATCCCGGATACGCCGATCCGGCCACGCTGACCCGTCTCGGCGATGCATGGCTGGAGGAACATTTCGCCGCTGACAATGCCCTGAAGCGTTTGATCGTGGAGAACGTGGCCTCCTCGCACCGTACGCTGAAGGTCCGCGACTACAACGCCGCCCTGTAAAGGGAAGTCTTCGTTTGTTTTCGCTGCTATGGGTCAAGCGCTGCAAGACATTGCAGCGCTTGACCCATAGTGCGTTACAGCGGGGATGTTTTCCCCGGGGATTACAGTCATGTCATACGATGTCGCCTAGTGCCGGAGCCAATACCGTGCGTTTATAGAATGCCGATTGGCATAGTCCTCAGGGGATGGCAGGCAATTGCGATTGCCCGTATCATCTCTCTGATGTGGTTTGTACACATGATTTCATAGCGGGTGCTATTCGGATGATGTACCACGGTGCTGCGGTACGTTATCAATAAATACGAGGTTTCGCATAATAATCCCACGAAATTCCGCAGGTTTTCGGTTGCAAAGTTTGTTGGCCCGTTGGCTAGATTGGTACATAATGCGGATTCCAATGATTTTCCAATGAAGTGCCACGCATGACACACCATACGTTGCCCAACGCGTCATACACCACGCGGACAATTAGCTCTTGCCGTGACCAAAGAATCTTTATTCCATATAGCAGAAAAACAACCGCAATCAGTCATTGACGTCCTTAAGCTCGCTCAAGGCCGGAAGCGTCCGGTTCGTGAGAAAGGATGTCACAGGATGATTGCAGGCTTCTCCATACTGTCACTGCTGTTAATTCTGCTGGCCGGTATTGGTGCCGGATTCGTGGGATACGCGGTAGGTGCATCCTCGCTGGTTTCCTATCCGGCGCTGCTCGCCTTCGGCATTCCGCCGGTGCTTGCGAACGCATCCAATACCGTCGGCGTGGTAGGCACGGGTATCGGCGGTGTGATGGGAGCGCGTCGTGAGCTCAAAGGCCAGACCCTGCGCGTCATCACTTATGTGGCCATCGGCGCCATTGGCGGCGTCATAGGTGCGTATTTGCTGCTGGAACTCGACCCCAAGGTATTCGAATTCGCGGCCCCTGCGTTGATTCTGTTCAGCTCGTTGATCATCGCCGTCAATCCACGTGGACGTATGCAGGCCAAACAGGCCGCTGCCGATGCCGCAGCACAGCTGGCCAACATCAATTCAGCCGTGCAAGCCGTGGCATCGGAGCCGGCTGCCGAACAGCGCAAAGCCGAAGATCGCGCAGCGGGATTTCCCATTGATCAACCGGTACAGCCGATGAATCAGGATTCCTGGTGGGTTTGGATTGGCGTATGGGCCGTGGCCATCTACTCCGGTTATTTCGGAGCCGGTGCCGGCACCTGCGCGCTCGCCGTTCTGGATGCTGCCAAAATCGGGCCGTTTCACAAGATCAACGCGTTGAAAACGTTGATCGGTACCGGTGCGAATATCACTGCTTCCGTGGTGTTCATCATCAAGGGTGCGGTCGACTGGCCGGCTGCCATCATGCTGTGCCTCGGCTGTTTCATCGGCGGATATATCGCCCCACCGATTACCCGGCGCATCCCCGCGAATATCATGCGTGCAGCCGCCGTGATCGCCGGCATCGTGCTCACCATCGATCTGGCCCTCAAGACCTACTGATCTTACGTGTTTTCGTGCGAAAAGTACGTAAAACCGGCTTCGTACGCCCTCTTTACGCCCGATTCGCGCGAAACGTGCAAGGGGGCGGAAGCAGGGAAGCGAGGAGAAAAGCCGGGTGATTGGACCACGGGGCGAGGAGATGTATTTGCTGGGATTTATATGGTACTAGGCAGGCAATTGCAACCGAATTGAGCAGTATTCCGCAAATCAGTATGACATCGTGCCTTGGGCCGATTACCATGGGTCACGTTATTGGATGAGACGGTATGAAGCCGCTCAAGTGAAGGATGCAAGAGTATGCCGAAAATGTTTGGAACCGATGGTGTTCGTGGCCTGGCCAACCGTGATCTGACCGCCCGATTGGCGCTGGATCTGGGCGATGCCGCCGTGCGTGTGCTGGGCGATGCCGGCACCAAAGACAACCAGCCGGAGGGTCGTCGCCGTGCGTTGGTGGGACGCGATACCCGTGTTTCCGGCGACTTCTTGGCTTCGGCTCTTTCGGCCGGCATGTCCGCAGGCGGCTTTGACGTGATCGATGCCGGTATCATCCCAACCCCTGGTGTGGCTTACCTGACCAGCGTGCTCAACGTGGAAATGGGCGCGGTAATCTCCGCTTCCCATAATCCGATGCCGGACAACGGCATCAAGTTCTTCGCCCGTGGCGGCTTCAAGCTGCCCGACCAGAAGGAAGACGAGATCGAAGCGGTGCTCGGCGAGGACTGGGAGCGTCCGACCGGTGCCGGTGTGGGGCGTGTGAGCCACGACCAGACCACCGCAACCAACCTGTACATCGATCATCTGGTATCCACCATCGCCCCGCTGAACGATGACAAGACTCAGCCCAAGCCGTTGAAAGGGCTGAAGATCGTCGCTGACTGCGCCAACGGCGCCACCTCCGTAGTGGCTCCTGAAGCGTTGCGTCGTGCCGGCGCCGATGTGATCGTCATCAACGCTTCGCCGGATGGCTACAACATCAACAAGAACGCCGGTTCCACTCACCCTGAGCAGCTGCAGGCCATGGTCAAGGCCACCGATGCCGTGATGGGCGTGGCCTTCGACGGCGACGCCGATCGCTGTCTGGCGGTCGATGAAGACGGCAACATGGTCAACGGCGATCAGATCATGGGTATTCTGGCCCGTGCCAAGCAGCGTGAGGGCAAGTTGGCCCATGACACGCTGGTGGTTACGGTGATGAGCAATCTGGGCTTGAAGCTCGCCCTGAAAGACATGGGCATCAAGACCGTGGAGACCTCGGTGGGCGACCGTTACGTGCTGGAAGAGATGCTCAAGGGCGGCTACACGCTCGGCGGTGAGCAGTCCGGCCACGTGATCAACCGCGAATTCGCTACCACCGGTGACGGCACCCTGACGGCTCTGACCCTGTGCAATGAGGTCGTCAAGTCCGGCAAGAGCCTGAAGGAACTCGCCGCTGACTTCCCGCAGCTGCCGCAGACCCTGATTAACGTGCCGAACGTCGACAAGAAGGCCGCCGCGACCAACAAACGTATTCAAGCAGCAGTGGCCCACGAAGAGGAGCTGCTGGGCGATTCCGGTCGTGTGCTGCTGCGCCCCTCCGGCACTGAACCGTTGGTGCGTGTGATGGCCGAGGCCGCAACTCAGGCGTATGCGGATGAGGTCTGCACCCGTCTGGCCAAGATCGTGGCCGAAGAACTCGCCTTGTGACCGTTTTCGGAAATGATTTTCCGAAAACGGTTCCGGCTCTCCTGACTGAATCACCCACACCGTCCCCATCTCAAGGAACACCATTCATGTTCGGTAACAACAACAACAAAGTAGATCTGGAGCTCAACCGCATCGTTGAGCAACTCATCAAAACCGGTGGCAAAGAACGGATTCTGCCGATCGTACAGGCCGGCGAGCCGGTCCTGCGCCAGCAGACGGTTGCCTACCATGGTCAGCTGTCCAAGCGCACGCTGTCCAAACTCATCGACACCATGCACACCACTATGCTCGAAGCGCCCGGTGTAGGCCTTGCAGCCACGCAAATCGGGCTGGGACTGGCTCTCGCCGTGGTTGAGGACCATGTGCGTGATGACGAGGATGATCCGCGTGAGATCGCTGAATTCCCGTTCCATGTGATCATCAATCCCTCCTACAAGCCTGCCAGCGATAAAACCGCCAGCTTCTATGAGGGCTGTCTGAGCTTCGACGGGTATCAAGCCGTACGCAAACGCTGGTTGGATATTGAAGCCGAGTGGGATGACGAGGATGGCAAACGTCATAAAGAACATCTGCACGGCTGGCCTGCGCGAATCTTCCAGCATGAAACCGACCACCTCAGTGGTGAGCTGTACATCGATCGCGCCGAAATCCGCTCGTTGACCACCAACGAGAATCTTGAGGATTACTGGTGCGAGGATCCGGTGCCCACCGAAGCTTCTGAAGAGCTCGGCTTCGCGCTGTGACGCTGTGACGCCGCGACGCTGTGACGCGGTGATGCTGTGACGCCGCTGATGAACGGCCGTCAGCCGTTCCTTGTTCCCGCAATAAGGCCATATCTCGTGAAAATGTAACGCTTACCGTCACTCAGCGTACCTTTTTCACGAAGTTCCCGGTTATCGTGCGCGACGTAACGTCAGGATTGGGAGGAGATAGGAAGCGTGTTGGCCGATCCGGCATCCTCGACGGCTGGAATCGCCGAGACGGCCGGCGCTCTGATACGCTTCAGCTCAACACGATTCCCGTCTCAGGCCATCGCTATACTCCTGACCTCGTGAGTAACTATCAGGACAGCCGCCAGCAGCGTGAGAACCGCCGCCGCATCATTGTGCGTGTGGTGTGCGTTGTCATCGCCGTGGCCATGCTGGGTTCCCTGGTCATTCCCGCAATCTACGCGGGGCTTTGACGCTGCCTGCACACATTGCCCCGCGACTCGGCAAGCGTCCGGAAGCGCTTTTGGCCATGCCATCGTTCGCGCGAAACTGAATGATGGAGATGCACGGCGCAGTCCTAACGCTACGATATCGCGCAGCGATACGCAGAAGGCGCCATAACGATGACGAATCAAGCTCAACATCATCCGGCGTCTACAGGTCGCGGAAATGTGTGCAGGCTGTCAACGAAGACGTGATAGTCCAAGGTATTGCACAGTACGAACAGTAAGGTAACAAACGATGGCTGAATTTGATTTTTCCCAGGCGATAGGCGAAGCCCGCGCCAAATATGATTCCATCGCCAAGGCGTTGGATGTCGACCGACTGAAGGCTGAAATCAAGGATCTCGAAGCACAGGCGGCGGCACCTGGCCTGTGGGACGATCCTGAGAACGCGCAGAAGATCACCAGCAAGCTGTCCGCCGCCGAATCACAGCTGAAAAGGCTTGAATCCGCGGCCCAGCGCATCGACGATGTGGAGACGCTGGTGGAGCTCGGACGCGAGGAAGGTGATCAGGAGTCGCTGGATGAAGCCCAGAACGAAATCGGCGACATCAAGAACGATCTTGACTCCATGGAGATCCAGACCCTGCTTGACGGCGAATACGACGAGCGCTCCGCAGTGGTAACCATCCGCTCCGGCGCGGGCGGCGTGGATGCGGCTGACTTCGCCCAGATGCTGTTGCGCATGTACCTGCGTTACTGCGAGCGCAACGGCTTCAAGGCCAAGGTGATGGATACTTCTTACGCTGAAGAAGCCGGCATCAAATCCGCCACCTTCCAGGTGGATGCCCCGTACGCCTACGGACGTCTTTCCGTGGAAGGCGGCACCCACCGTCTGGTGCGTATCTCCCCGTTCGATAATCAGGGCCGTCGTCAGACCAGCTTCGCTGCCGTCGAGGTCGTGCCGCTGGTCGAAGCCACCGATCACATCGACATTCCGGACACGGATATCCGCGTGGACACCTATTGCTCTTCCGGTCCTGGCGGTCAGGGTGTGAACACCACCTACTCCGCCGTGCGCATCACCCACCTTCCCACGGGCATTGTGGTGACCATGCAGGACGAGCGCTCGCAGATTCAGAACCGCGCTTCCGCCATGGCCGTGCTGCAGTCTCGACTGCTGGTGCTGCGTCATGAAGAGGAAGCCAAGAAGAAGAAGGAACTCGCCGGCGACATCAAGGCCAGCTGGGGCGATCAGATGCGCTCCTATGTGCTGCATCCGTATCAGATGGTCAAGGATCTCAGGACCGGTTACGAAACCAGCCAGACTCAGGCCGTATTCGATGGCGACATCAACGGTTTCATCGAGGCTGGCATCCGTTGGCGTCACGAGCAGCGTCGCGCCGCTTCCGAGGAGTAAATTCTCGCGGAGCGACTTCCATCGTTCCGGCTTCCTGGATCAGGAGGCCGGAACGGATCATAAGAGCTACAGAGCTACACAAGGGAAAGCATTATGGCACTGATCTCGTTGGACAACGTATCCAAGATCTACCCCAAAGGCACGCGTCCGGCGCTCGACAACATCAATCTCAATATCGAGCGTGGCGACTTCGTATTTCTGGTGGGTGCTTCCGGTTCCGGCAAAACCACGCTGCTGAGTCTGCTGCTGCGTGAAGAGGAGGCCACCGGCGGTGAGATTCGTGTCGCCGGCAACGATCTGCGCCGTATCGCCAACCGTCAGGTGCCGCAGTACCGTCGCTCTTTGGGGTTCGTGTTTCAGGACTACAAGCTGCTGAACAACAAAACCGTCTGGGAGAATGTGGCGTTCGCTCTCGAAGTGATCGGCACGCGCCGCTCCACCATCAAGTCGTTGGTTCCCAAGGTGCTGGACACCGTGGGCCTGACCGGCAAGGAAAAGAACTATCCGCATGAGCTGTCCGGTGGCGAGCAGCAGCGTGTGGCCATTGCCCGCGCCTATGTGAACCATCCGCAGATTCTGCTGGCGGACGAGCCCACCGGTAACCTCGACCCGACCACGTCGCTGGGCATCATGGAGGTGCTGGATGCCATCAACCGCACCGGTACCACCGTGGTGATGGCCACGCATAACGAAGAGATCGTCAATTCGATGCGCAAGCGTGTGATTGAGTTGCACAACGGCAAGATCGTACGTGATGAGGCCCATGGCTCGTATGATTCGGCACTGTATTTCCCGGATGCTCAGGTCGAAGCCAAATCCGGGGCCGCAAATCATATGTTGCCGTCTGTTTCGGTTGCCGACGATCCTGAAGGCCCGTCCGAGGGCATCGCGCGCTTGGCTAATTCCGTACATTCCGGCCGCACCGGTCGCTATGGGGAGACTTTCGCCCCGATCGAAGATACGTTGACGTGGGGCAAGGGCATTCCGCTTGACGATCCGGCAGCGGCCATGGAACGTACGCAGGCTTACAATCCGCTGACTGGTGAGTCTGGTGAGTCTGCCGGGGCCGATGGGGAGCATCAGACCGATGACAGCGATCAGACCGCTCAGCCGAAGTCTGCGAATCCTTCCGGTACCGTGACCGACTCGCAGGATACCTCAGCGCCGCACAAGACCGAAACGTCTTCAACGGATACGCCAAAGGACGAGAAGGAGACTGCTGAGGTCTCTGCATCCACTTTGCCGCCTGCTCCGCTGCCGCCTGCGCCGCCGGCTCCGCCAGTCGGGCCATCGCGTCCATCCGCTGGGCGAAACCAGAATACAGAGCATTCGCAGCACACACAGGAGAAGGAAGACTAAAGCATGCGTGCACGATTCATCCTGTCTGAAACCTGGACCAATCTGACCCGTAACCTGTCCATGCTGCTGTCGTTGACGTTGGTCACGTTCATTTCGTTCCTGTTCATCGGTGCTTCGGTCCTCACTCAGGCCCAGATCACCAAGGCCAAGGGCGATTGGTACGACAAGGTCGAAGTGGTGGTCTGGCTTTGCCCGGATGGCACCAGCCAATCCGCCAACTGCGCTTCCGGCACCGCGCCATCTGCCAGCGAAATCACGGCATTGCAGAAAACCATCCGTGACGAGCTGAGTGATGTGGTATCCGAAATCACATACGTCAGCAAGCAGGATTTCTACGACAACACTTTTACCAAGCAGTATCCGAACGGCGAATTCCAAGGCCGTACGCTGACCGCGGACGATATGCAGGACTCCCTGTGGCTTAAGCTCAAGGACCCCACTAAATATCAGGTGGTCTCTGAAGTGCTTTCCAGCAAGGAAGGCGTGGAGGATGTCACTGATCAACGGCAGATCTTCGATCCGGTTTTCGCGGTGCTTAATCGTGCCACGGCCGTTACGGCCGTGCTCGCCGGCATCATGGTGCTGGTCGCCATTCTGCTGACTGGCACCACCATCCGCATGTCCGCAGCGTCACGACGTACGGAAACCGAAATCATGCGTTATGTGGGTGCTTCGAATTGGACGATTCGATTGCCGTTCATCTTGGAAGGCATGATCGCCTCGATGATCGGCTCGCTGTTGTCGTGTCTGATGCTATCGGTGATCGTGCGGGTGTTCATCACCGGATGGCTGGCGCAATCGGTGACGTGGATTCCATACGTCAATCAGTGGACCGTCCTGATTATTTCTCCGTTCCTGGTATTGGGTGCGGTGCTGCTGTCGGTCGTTGCTTCGACGATTTCCCTGAGGCGATACCTCAAGGCCTAACCGGTTGCGGCATGTGAGCGGAACTTCTGAACGAGAGGGGAGTCGGTCTTATGCGACTTCTCTCTTGACGAACGCTCATTCAGCAACACGTGTTATGGTGAGGGCTTGACAATAATGAAAGGACTCTGAGCGCATGACGAAGTCACACGTGATGAAGCCGATGCTGGCGGCTGTGGTGGCAGGGGCTGCCTGCCTGGCCGGTTTGGCAATGACCCCTGTGATTCCTGCCCAGGCGGACACGTATCCCGATCTGGTCAACGCTCAGAATCAGCATGCGGCGTCCGCCCAGCGCGAGGCGGAGCTCAAGCAGCAGTTGGCCGGTGCCAACACGGAACTGGCTGCCAAGGTACTTGAGCTGGACGATCTGACCAACAACAAGATTGTCGCTGCTCAGGCCAAGGTCACGCAGGCCAATGAAGACGCGGCTACGGCTCAGGACGAAGCAGATGCCGCTGCGGATCGACTTGCCGCCGCACAGAAAGACCAGGCGACGCTTGAGGAACAGATCAAGCAGACCGGTAAGGATTATGACGATGCCCATGCCGCCGTCGCGCAGTTGGCCCGCGAGGAGATGCACGGTTCCAATGCTTCCGATGTGATGAGCGTGGTGACCGGTGCCACCAGCACGCAAGACTTCGTCAACTCGATGCAGTCGCGAGACGCGTTGTCTCGCAATGAAGCCAATGCCGCTTCTTCGGCAGCCACCACGTTGAATACGTCGATGAACCGCAGTGAGCGTCTGGCGGCCATTGAAAAGCAAATTGCCGTGCTGAAAACCAAGGCGGACGAGAAGGCCGCTTCGGCCCAGACCGCTGCTGAAACCGCGCAAAGCGAGCGTGACGCGCTTGATAAGTTGCGCCAGCAGGGCGAGGAAAAGCGCAACGAGCTTTCCGCACTGGTGGAGAACCTCAACGATGAATCCGCCAAGCAGGCGGCGCAGACCGTGCTGATCGCATCGCAGGTGGATTCCTATAACCGCCAGTATCAGAAGGAACAAGCCGAAGCGGCCAATAAGGTGGATCCAGGCATTCAAGGCACCACCACCGTGCCGTCCAACCCCACGGTGACGCCGTCCACTCCCACAGTCACGCCGTCCATGCCATCCACCGGCACCGGTGGTCAGGGTACATCCAACGGCGATTATGGCAACGCCTATGTGGCCGGTCAATGCACGTGGTGGGCGTATGACCGTCGTAAGCAGATGGGCATCAACACCCCGTCCTACCTTGGCAACGGCGGTGATTGGTGGCGTACGGCTCCGTCGTACGGTTTGCGGGTGGACCACAACCCCGAAGTGGGTGCGGCGCTCTCTTTCCTGCCCGGCCAGGACGGTGCCGATGGCACTTATGGTCATGTTGCTGTGGTGGAAGCTGTCAACGGCGATGGTACGTTCGTCATCTCCGAGATGAATGCCCTTGCCGGCCCGTTCAACACCAACTCCCGCACTCTGACCAACGCAGGCCAGTACTGGTTCGTCCACTGATCGACGTGCCGCGGCCTGCTGACAGCATGAAGTAACGAACGTGAATGAATCAGTGAAAGGAGGTGGTCATGGCCAAGGAAACCGGTGAAAAGCTGATCGTGCAGAACAAGAAAGCACGACATGACTATGCCATCGAAGACAAGTATGAAGCGGGATTGGCGTTAACCGGCACTGAAGTCAAGTCCCTTCGTGAAGGACGTGCCTCGCTGGCGGAAGCTTTCGTCTCCATCGACCGTCGTGGGGAAATGTGGTTGGAAGGTGCCAATATCCCCGAATACCTCAACGGTACCTGGAACAATCATGCGCCCAAGCGCAAGCGTAAGCTGCTGCTGCATCGCATGCAGATCACCAAGCTGGCACGCGGTATTGAAGCCAAGGGCTACACGATTGTGCCGTTGAGCCTGTATTTCAAAGACGGTCGCGTCAAAGCGGAAATCGCATTGGCTCGCGGCAAGAAGGAATTCGATAAGCGTCAGGCTCTGCGTGAAGAGCAGGACAAGCGTGAAGCCTTGCGCGCCATGCGCTACGCCAACATGCGTCACTAATCATTCCTCATTAATTCGTAATTCCGAGGCCGGCTTCAAGCCGGCCTTTTTTCGTCTGCCATTCCAGTCGCTCCAGTTACCTCAGACCGTAGCTTGGTGGTTGTGGTATGCGTGGCTCGACTGTAAGCTCGGCCAAACGGCCTTGAGTGTGTCGAGCCACGCATACCACAACCACCAAGCGTCAGCTGCTGCCGCCAGCTGTCTTTGCTTTACCAGTTGCTTCCGTGGACTGTCTTTTTCAGCAGCCTTTGCAAGCGTTCTCCCTGCCCATGTTCCTCGTGAATATCGGGGCCAATCGGTTCCGGGTCGCGGAATCGACACTAATCGGTTCCAAAACATGGAATTGACACCAAGCGATTTCAGAACGTGGACGCAATCCCACAGATTAACCAAGACGTAGCAAAGTGAACCTACTCTCCACAATTAGCCGGAAACATACCCGCCGGTCGACAATTACGGAGAGAGGAAATCCAATGTCTTACAGCAAGGGAATCAAATCGTTCAAATCCGTCACCGCAGCCGCACTGGGTGTGGCCATGCTGATCGCCGTTGCCGCATGCGGCACCACTGACAGCTCCACCACGTCGGCGGCCGGAGACAAAAGCTCGTCCAGTTCGTCCAAGACCGAGGGCTTCGATACCAGCTCCATCAAGAAGGATGACGCCATCGCCGCATTGCTGCCCGATTCTGTGGCCGGCGACGGTACGCTGACCGTCGGAACCGATACCTCCTACGCTCCGGCCGAATTCCTTGCCGAGGACGGCAAGACGCCGGTCGGTTTCGACGTGGACCTTTCCAAGGCGCTGGCCGCCGTGTTCGGTCTCAAGGAGGAGACGGTTTCCTCCACTTTCGATTCCATTATCCCGTCCGTCGGTTCCAAGTACGATATCGGCATCTCCTCGTTCACCGTAACCAAAGAGCGTCTTGACGCCGTGGACTTCGTGACCTACTTCAAGGCCGGTTCCACATGGGTCACCAAGAAGGGCAATCCCGACAAGGTGGACACCTCCAACCTGTGTGGCGTGAAGGTGGCCGTGCAAACCGGCACCACCCAGGAAGAGGAAGTCAATGCCGCCAACGCGCAGTGCAAGGCTGACGGCAAAGATGCCATCGATATTCAGTCCTCCAAGCTGCAAACCGATGTGACCACCGCCGTGGCCTCCGGCAAGGCGTCCGTGTTCTACGCTGACTCCCCGGTGGCCGGCTATGCCATTGAGCAGACCGGTGACGAATTGGCCGCCCTCGGCGACGATACCGGCGTGACTCCCGAGGCCGTGGCCATCAAGAAGGGTGATTCCGCCACGGCTGAAGCTGTACAGAAGGCGATTCAGAAGCTGATGGATGACGGCACCTACAAGAAGATCCTCGACACTTGGGGCGTGTCTTCCGGCGCTCTTGACAAGGCTGAAATCAATCCTGCGGTAGAGGAGTGACTTCAGCGACATTCCAACGTATGGAAAACAGCATCATGGCAAGGGGCCTGCGATGCATTCCCCGAAGAGTGAGGGAAGGCGAGACGCAGGCCCCTTAACGCGCTCGTAGCATCGCCGGAATACCCTGCTTACCTGTATATTGGGTGAACTGTCGGAGAATTCGCATTTCCCCGCCAAGCCCTAAGACATGTCCTAGGAGAAGAAGAGAGAGGACCGCTCATGTCAACCAAGAATTTGAAGGCTGGCGTCGCATTCATGATGGGTGTGGCCATGCTGGTTTCCACCGTGGCTTGCGGCACCACTGACGAGGCCACGTCCAGTGACTCCGGCAAGAGTGGTTCCGGTGATGCTGCAACCATCACCAGCTACGATGTGTCCGGCATCAAGAAGGACGATGCCATCGCTGCGCTGCTGCCGGATTCCGTGACCAAGGACGGCAAGCTGACCATTGGCACCAACCCGTCCTACGCTCCGGCTGAATTCCTGGACGCCGACGGTAAGACCCAGATCGGCTACGACATGGACCTCGCTCACGCTCTGGGCAACGTGTTCGGTCTTGACAGCGAAATCGTTTCGTCTAACTTCGACACCATCATCCCGGCCGTCGGCTCTAAGTACGATCTGGGCATGGCTGCGTTCACCATCACCAAGGAGCGTATGGAATCCGTTGATTTCGTCTCCTACTTCACCGCCGGTATGGCGTATGCGGTGGCCAAAGGCAACCCGAACAACGTAAGTGAGGATGACCTGTGCGGTCTGAAGGTCGCCGTCGAAACCGGCACCGTCGAGGAAGAGGCCATCAACAAGACCGCCGAGCAGTGCAAAGCCGACGGCAAGAAGGATATCGAGATCCAGTCCTCCAAGCAGCAGACCGATGCCACCACTGCTGTGGTGACCGGCAAGGCCGACGTGTTCTTCGCCGACTCCCCGGTCGTGGGCTACGCCATCGCGCAGACCCAAGGCCAGCTTGAGCAGCTGGGCAAGGACTTCGACGATGTTCCCACCGCCATCGCCATCAAGAAGGGCGACAGCGCCACCACCGAGGCTGTCCAGAAGGCCATGCAGAAGCTGATGGACGACGGTACGTATCTGGACATTCTCAAGCACTGGGGCGTGGAATCCGGTGCGTTGACCAAGGCTGAAATCAACCCTGTCACTGAGTAAGTCTTCGGTTCTGCCATTTCCCCGTTGAAGGTCTGCGCGGTACAGGCCTACGCTGAGCGATCCGCGTGTGAACGGTCCATGCCGAACAGGCCCATGCTGAACAGGCCCTCAACGGGAATTGAGCGGAAACTGGAGAACCGTAGGTAATGATCCCAAAGGAAGAATATGGCGAAGAAAGAAGTTGACGGCGAAGGGCTGGATATTCCCAACCGTATCAAGGCGCTTCCGGTCAAGCGTCCCGGTCCCATCGTGGCTGCCGTGATCGTGGCGCTGCTCGCCGCGATGCTCATTCAGGGCATGATCACCAACCCGAGGCTGGATTGGCCTACCGTATGGAAGTACCTCTTCAACGAGAACGTGCTGGAGGGCATCCGCTACACACTGGAGCTCACTGTCATCTCCATGGTGGTGGCGATTATCCTTTCGGTCATTCTCGCTATCATGCGCAAGTCCATCAACCCGGTGTTGCGTGGCGTGAGCTGGTTCTTCATCTGGTTCTTCCGCGGTACTCCTGTATACACGCAGCTCATCTTCTGGGGTCTGTTCTCCGTGCTTATCCCGAAGCTGAGTCTAGGCATCCCGTTCACCTCGGTGGAATTCTGGAGCGTCGATTCCTCCGTGGTCGTCACCGCCTTCAACGCTGCATGGATTGGTCTGGCTTTGAACGAGGCCGCCTACCTGTCCGAAATCGTGCGAGCCGGTCTTGAGGCCGTCGATCCCGGCCAGACCGAAGCCGCGCAGGCGCTTGGCATGAGTCGCACGCTGATCATGCGTCGCATCATCCTGCCTCAGGCCATGCGCATCATCATTCCGCCTACCGGCAATGAAACCATCGGCATGTTGAAAACCACTTCGCTGGTCACTGCCGTGCCGTTCACCCTTGAATTGCAGTTCGCCACGAACGCCATCGCCAATCGTATTTACAAGCCGATTCCGCTGCTGCTTGTGGCCTGCTTCTGGTACCTGCTCATCACTTCCATTCTGATGGTGATTCAGTCCCGTCTGGAGAAGCATTTCGGCAAAGGCTTCGACGCTCGCGCCATGGGCACCCGCGGCAAGCAGCCGCCACTGCCGGGCAAGACCGAGGGTGAGCCCAAGGACGATGTGAACAAGCTCAATGAGGCCGCATTCACCGGCATGACCGCGTGAAGCAGGGAGAGGCGAATCAACAATGACTGATACTGCAAATACCACCGCTTCCGTCGGCACCGGCACCCAGCCCGCCATCAAGGCTACGCAGGTGCATAAGGCTTTTGGCTCGTTGCACGTATTAAAAGGCGTGGACCTTACCGTTATGCCCGGCACGGTGACTGTGATTCTTGGTCCTTCCGGTTCCGGCAAGTCCACGTTCCTTCGTTTGATCAACCAGCTGGAGACTCTGACCGGCGGTTCCATCGAGGTGGATGGCGAGCTGATCGGCTTCAAACACGTCACCAAGAACGGTCAGGATGTGCTGCAAACCTTGGATGACAAGGAGATTGCAGCCCAGCGTTCCCGTCTGGGCATGGTGTTCCAGCGGTTCAACCTGTTCCCGCATATGACCGCGTTGGAGAACGTGATGGAAGCGCCGGTGCACGTCAAGCATATCGGCAAGAAGGAGGCACGTGAGCTGGGCGTTGCCGAGCTGGAGCGCGTGGGACTGGGGGACCGTCTCGACTACTACCCCTCGCAGCTTTCCGGTGGTCAGCAGCAGCGCGTGGCCATCGCCCGAGCCTTGGCCATGAAGCCTGAGATCATGCTTTTCGACGAGCCCACCTCTGCACTCGATCCTGAGTTGGTGGGCGAGGTGCTGAACGTCATGCGCTCGCTCGCCAAGGAGGGTATGACGATGGTGTGCGTGACCCATGAGATCGGTTTCGCCCGCGAAGTGGCCGATCAGGTGGTCTTCATGGATGGCGGCGTGGTCGTGGAAAAGGGTGGGCCTGACATTATCGACCACCCCACCGAGCCTCGTTTCAAGGACTTCCTACAGCATGTGCTGTAGGAAGGCTGTTCGTTTTTCCTCAGCACTGCCGTGCTTCGGCGTCGCCTACGTGCAGTCCACTGGACTGTACGTTTTACGGCTCCGTCTCCAGCATGTGCTGTAGGAAGGCTGTTGAAGGCTGTTCGTTCTGGGCATATACCTACCATCAATTAACGGCATTACCGGGTTCTGGGCATATACCTACCATGAAAACACCAAAATCGGTGCGCTCGTGGTATGTATATGCCCAGAACCATCTTTACGGTAGGTTAATGCCCAGAATAATTGGTAGGTATATGCCCAGAACTGGAATGGGCTCTCATGGGGGAACGTATACGCGACTGCATATCAGTGCGAGCAGTGTGTCGACAATGCAAAACATCCGTGCTGGCTGACAGGCCGGGTCGACTCAGGACATATACGTCCGGTAGGCTGGTGAGCTATGTGTGGAATTGTTGGATATGCAGGACATATTGAAACCGCGTGCGATAAGCCTTTGGAAGTCTGCTTGCAAGGTTTGGAGCGTCTCGAATACCGCGGTTATGATTCGGCCGGCGTGGCGCTGACCGCTCCCGGCATGGACAAGGTGGCCGTTCGTAAGAAGGCCGGCCGCTTGAAGAACCTCGTGGAAAGCATCGAGCGCAAGCCGATGCCCGCCGCCACCGTAGGCATCGGCCACACGCGTTGGGCCACCAATGGCGAACCAAGCGATGTGAACGCCCATCCGCACACCAGCATGGACGGCAAAGTCGCCATCATCCACAACGGCATTATCGAAAACGCTTCCCAGCTGCGCCTTGATCTGCAAGCCGAAGGTTATCGGTTCGCCTCTGCCACCGATACGGAAGTGGCCGCCAAGCTGCTCGGCAAGATCGTGGACAAGGTCATCGCCGAGAAGGGTCATCCTGATCTTTTCGAGGCCGTGCGTCGCATGGCACGTATGCTGGCCGGTGCGTTCACCATCCTTGCCACCGATTGCCGTCAACCGGATATCGTGGTGGGTGCTCGCCATGACTCTCCGCTGGTAGTGGGCCTTGGCGATGGCGAGAACTTCCTCGGCTCCGATGTGGCCGCGTTCGTGGCCTACACCAAGCGTGCGATGGAAGTGGACCAGGATCAGGCCGTATGCGTTTCCGCTGATTCCGTGGTCGTCACCGACTTCGATGGCAACGTGATTACCGATCCCAAGACCTACACCGTGGACTGGGATGCCTCCGCCGCCGAAAAAGGTGGCTGGGACTCCTTTATGGATAAGGAGATTCACGAGGATCCGGCTGCCGTGCAACGCACGCTGTTGGGGCGATTCGATGCCAAAGGCGGCATCACGCTTGACGAGGTGCGTATCGACGAACATGACTTCAAGGCCATCGACAAGATCATCGTGGTGGCCTGCGGCACCGCAAGCTATGCCGGCCAGGTAGCAAAATACGCCATCGAGCATTGGGTGCGTATTCCGGTGGAAGTCGAGCTGGCACACGAATTCCGCTACCGTGATCCTATCCTGACCCCGCGCACGCTTGTAGTGGCCATCTCTCAATCCGGTGAAACCATGGACACGCTTATGGCTCTGCGTCACGCGCGCGAACAGGGGTCCAAGGTGCTTGCCATCTGCAATACGCAGGGTGCCTCCATTCCACGCGAATCCGATGCCGTGCTGTACACGCATGCCGGCCCCGAAGTGGCCGTTGCCTCTACCAAGGCGTTCGTGGCGCAGATCACCGCTGCCTACCTGCTTGGCCTGTATCTGGCTCAGGTCAAGGGTGCCATGTTCCGCGACGAAATCCATCAGGTACTCGATTCCTTGAAGGACATGCCGCGCAAGATCCAGTGGGTGCTCGATACCCAGCCCAAGACCATCCAAGCGGCGGCCGAACACATGGTCAACGCCAACTCCTTCCTATTCCTCGGCCGACACGTGGGCTACCCGGTAGCGTTGGAAGGCGCGCTGAAACTGAAGGAAATCGCCTACACCTTCACCGAAGGTTTTGCGGCTGGAGAGCTTAAGCACGGTCCGATCGCTCTGGTGGACGAAGGCGAGCCGGTGGTGTTCATCGTGCCACCCGAACGTGGTCGCAACGTGCTGCACGCCAAGGTGATTTCTGGTATTGAAGAGGTCAAAGCTCGCGGTGCCTACATTATCGCGGTTGCCGAGCAGGGCGATCCGGATGTAGAGCGGTATGCGGATGTGGTGTTCTGGCGTCCGCAGTGCCCAACGTTGATGAGTCCGCTTGTGGACGTGGTGCCGTTGCAGCTGTTCGCCATGGATATGGCTAAGCTCAAGGGCTACGACGTGGATAAGCCCCGCAATCTGGCCAAGTCCGTCACCGTGGAGTGATGCGTTTCTTGTACAGAAGCTGATAGCGTAACTTGACCGCCGTCGGGCCTAGGGATGCGATGCTGGACACACTCAAGGCCGTTCGGCCAAGCTTACGGTCCATCGCATTCCTAAGCCTGACGGCTCCATGCATTAATTTATTAACTTTATTAACTTTACTAACTTTATTAAGAGGCTGGCAGACGCATCGCTTGACACGCTCCGGGCCGCTCTGGGCAAGTCCGTCACCGTGGAGTGATGCGTCTGCCAGCCTCCCCCCGTTGGGATAAGGTCAAGGCTGTTCGGTTAGGTTCCAGTTTGATAGGTCTCGCCAGCCGCAGATGGTGTCCCGGTTGCCGCAGTTGAAGGCAGTTGAAGAAGGTGATATGGAGCGTCCACATCGATTTGTGACTGAAGAACCGCATATCCCGTTTGACTTGGATGTGTTGTACGAGGATGAGCGGATTATCGTGGTGGATAAGCCGCATTTTCTGGCTACTATGCCGCGCGGCATGTGGTATCGAGAGACGGCGCTGATTCGGCTGCGCGAACAATATGATGAGCCGGATATTACTCCGGCGCATCGTCTGGATCGTATGACCGCCGGCGTACTCGTGTTTGTGCGAGATAAAGCTTGTCGTGGCGCGTATCAGATGCTGTTCCAGAACAGGCAGGCGGTCAAGGTCTACGAATGTTTGGCTCCTTGCAAGCCCGTGGTGCGTCCCCGGTACGGCACCATCGCCCAGCTGGAATCACCTCGGCCTTTTCCTTTGCTGCGGCGCTCGCATATCACCAAAATTCGTGGCGTCATGGCTGCATATGAGGAGCCCGGCGTAGTGAATGCCGAAACAATGATCGAGCGTGGGGAACTGATATCGGACAGTCCAATGATGTGCCGCTATACATTGCATCCGCGCACCGGCAAGACGCATCAACTGCGTGTCCACATGAACTCGTTGGGATTGCCGATCATGGGTGATGATTTTTATCCACGCATCGAAACCCGTTCTTATGACGATTTCAGTCGGCCCCTGGCCTTGGTCGCTCGTACGTTGACGTTTACCGACCCCATTACCGGTGATCGGCGCGAATATGTCTCCCGCATGTCGTTGTAAAACGTGCTACGCGGAGCCTTATATGCATGGCCATTTTTCGGATGGCGACGGCACGCTGGTCGATTCAGCTGATGTCACGCACAGATCCGCGTTCGACCAGCTCGGTGGGAATCACGGTTTTAACGCCCACCGGCACGCGATCTCCCTCGCATTGGCGGCGGACCATGGAGAAGGCGGTGGCACCGATGTCGCGGAACCGCATGCGCATGGTGGTCAAGTTCAGGCGGGGGACCATGTCCACGAGCGAATCGTCCACGCCCACCACGCTCACGTCCTCGGGCACGCGCTTGCCTGCCGATTGCAGACCCAGAATAGCGCCGTAGGCCATCTGATCGTTGGCTGCATAGATAGCGGTGCAGTTCGGGTCGTGCGCCAACGCTACGCCAGCCTGATATCCGGAATCAGCGCACCAGTCGCCGATATACATGCTCGGCACCGGCGCGCCCATCTGTTCCAGCGCCTCGCGCCAACCGCGGGCGCGGCTTTCGGCGGCGCGGGAGGTGGCGGGGCCGGCGATGTGGTAGACGGTTTTGTGTCCCTTGCTCATCAAATAGTCCACGATGGCGGTGGAACAGCCATACTGGTCGGCGTCCACGGTGGGGCAGTGGTCGGCGGGGCCCTCGCAGATGAGTACCACCGGCAGCTCTTTGGGCGGCTTGTAGCCCACGAAGTCGGAGATGCGTTCCTCCAACACTACGATTACGCCGTCTACTGGCTGACGCTGCATGCGTTCGATGGCGGAGGCGAGCGTGCGTTCGGTGCCGTGGCGCATGGTCTGGATGGTCACGGAGTAGTCGTCCTCGGCGGCGCTGGAGATGACAGAGTCGAGAATACGGGAGTTGCCGAAGCTGGCGGTATTGAACATGACTACGCCGATATCCTGGAAACGACCGCGTTTCAGCGCTCGGGCCGCGTAGTTGGGGCGGTAGCCGAGTTTCTGCATGGCTGCTTCGACCTTCTGTCGTGTCTCGGATTTGACGGCGTCGCTGCCGTTGGCCACACGGGACACGGTTTGGGGGGAGACTCCGGCTTCTTTGGCCACATCCTGCATCGATACCTGCGACGGCCTGGACATCGTACACGCCTCCGATTGCTTAGAAGTACAACAATTTGATAACAACGACCGCCATTGTACGTTGATACGGTAACGATAACATCGTTGTTTTCGTGACCATTGTATCAGAAGTACTCAAAACACTGAATTATTGGCGAGTGGACAATGTTTGGAATCGTGTTATGATGATAACGCAAACATTTTTATCAACCTTCGAAGGAGAGGGGTTGGAATGGCTTCAGCTGATATCACTGCTGAACCTGTGAAGGCAGGCGAGGCGCGTGTGAATAAGCATAAGGCGGATTGGCGTGGGTGGAAGTTCATGTGGCCGTTCGCGGTGGTGTTCGTGTTCGTGTTCATCATCCCGATCGTGTACGCCATCTACATTTCGTTCTTCAAGAAGCAGATGATCGGCGGC
>NZ_JAAIIG010000009.1 GCF_012932375.1 Bifidobacterium olomucense
CCCCCTCTCCAATCCGCCGCCAACCCTCCGCCCGTCCGCCGCGCACAGCCATCCCAACACCCCAATCCAGCAGAATCGCTCTGACAGAACGTTTTTCGATGTTTTGCGCGCCGCCCGAAGAAAAGTGCCGAAAACGGTCTGTGAAACCGATTTTCCCAGCCGGAAGACGTCCGCAACACGCCGGCCGGCGCATAAGAAAGGGGAAAAGTTATCCACATGGTTATTCACAAATGTGGGTAAACTCTGCGGATAAGTCGTGGATGACCCACTGTTTTCCTGTGGATAACTCGTGCATAAATGCACATTCGCCGTGGAAAACTCAAAACCGTCTTCGAGACGGTGGATAACTCGGCGACTTGTCCACCGGATATCCAGAAGTTATCCACAACAGCTCACTAGTTCTCCCACGTTGCCGCAGTAGGGGTTTCCCCACTTATCCACACTATCCACCGCGCTTATTATGACGATTACTTACGAACTTACGTAAAGGTCATCACCGCCACAGTAACGCCGCGAAGCCGGACGGCACCGAACCCACCTGTCAACAGCTAGAATGTTGCTCAGCCAATCTGATGAAGGGAACGAACACCACATGAAAGTCGAAATCGATACCGCAGCCCTGGCCGATGCCGTAGCCTGGACCTCCCGAGTCATCGACTCACGTCCCTCCAACCCGATCCTCGCCGGCATCAAGCTTGAAGCCATCGACGGAACCCTGCAGTTCTCCGCCTTCAATTACGAGATTTCCGCTCGCCATCACATCGAGGCCGGTGTGGACGAAGCCGGCAGCGTTCTGGTTCTGGGCAAACTGCTCGCCGACATCACCAAGTCGCTGCGTTCGGAGAAAACAATGCTGGCCACCGATGGTTCCACGTTGACCATCACTTCCGGCAAGTCGAAGTTCACGCTGCAGCTCATGCCGGACACCGAATACCCGGATCTGCCCGTGGTCCCGGCCATGCTCGGCCAAGTTGATGCCCAGACGTTCGTGCAGGCCGTCAGCCAGGCGACCGTCGCCGTCTCCCGCGAAGAAAATCGTCCGGTGTTGACCGGCGTGCGCATGCAGTTCCGCGGCGACAAGGTCATCATGACCTCCACCGATCGCTTCCGCCTGGCCCGCGCCACCTACACGTGGACCCCGGCCGATAGCAATGTTGATACCACTACGTTGGTGCGCGGCACCCTGCTCAAGGATGTGGCCCGCTCGTTGGACGAGCACCAGAACATCCAACTTGATTTCGACGCCGACAGCCCGACGCTGCTGGGCTTCGAAAACGCCGGCCGCGTCTCCACCTCCCAGCTGATCGACGGAGAATTCCCGGCGGTGGACCGCCTGTTCGCCGACGATTATCCGATTCAGGCCGTGGTCAACAAGCAGGACCTGCTCGACGCCATCAGCCGCGTGGCATTGGTGGCCGAGCGCAACGCTCCGATCCGCATGACCTTCTCCGGTCAGGAACTGGCGCTCTCCGCCGGTTCCGTGGATGAGGCCCAGGCCAACGAAACGCTGGACATCGACATGGATGGTGACGACATCACCGTGGCCTTCAACCCCTCCTACCTCAAGGAAGGTCTGTCCGCCGTGACCGAGCCGTACATTCGCATCAAGATGACGACCCCGGTCAAGCCGGTCGAGTTCAACGGTCAGCAGGAGTCCGATTCCGACGAATCCATGGATTACCGCTACCTGCTGGTGCCGATGCGCTTCAACAACTGACCCCTCCCCACTACTCCCCACAATCCGAAAAAACCCCGGTTTTCCGCGAAAAAGCTACGATGTATATCTCTCGATTAGCGCTCGACCACTACCGCTCCTGGAGTCAGGTAGTGGTCGATTTCGTACCAGGCGTCAACATTCTGGTCGGCCGCAATGGTCTGGGCAAAACGAATCTGGTGGAAGCCGTCGAAGTGCTCTCCACCGGCACCAGTCACCGGGTCTCCAGCACGTTGCCGCTGATCGAGCGCGGCCAGCCGACCGCCACGATTCGCGCGAATGTGATGGATGGTCGCGCGGACGGTAACGCAGCTGGTGATGCCGACGATCGCGCAACAGAGCAGGCCACCACCTATGAGGCCTCGATCCACGCGCGTGGCGCCAACCGAGCCCGCGTCAATTCCGGCTCTTCGGTGTATCTGCGCGACATCGTCGGAAGCATCCCCAGCGTGGCCTTCACCCCCGAAGACCAGCGTCTGGTGTCGGGCGACCCGGCTTCCCGCCGCGGATTCCTGAATCAGGCCGCCGCCCTGCTGGAACCGGACTATATGGCCACGCTGCAGCAGCTCACCCGCATCGGCCGGCAACGGGCCGCCCTGCTCAAGCAGCTGGGGGCCGCCGCGAACACCGGGCAGCCGATGGATGCGGCGCTCAGCGGTTTGGAGATCTGGACCGGCCAGTTCATCGAAACCGGCGTGGCCCTGACCCGTATGCGCAACCGGGTGGTCGACCGCCTTGCCGGGCCGTTCAGTGCGATCTACGCCGATCTGGCGGGCGGCGGCGAGCCGGTCCGTCTCACCTATGCCCCATCGTTCGATGAGGTGCTGCTGTACGGCGACGATCCGCACCCGCATATCAGCGAGCATTTCCAGCGCATCTACCCCGGCGAGGTGGCCCGTGGCGTGAACCTGATCGGCCCGCAGCGCGACGATCTCGAACTGACCCTGTCCGGCTGCCCCGCCCGCGAATTCGCGTCGAACGGCGAGATGTGGACCATGGCGCTGGCCTTGAAAATGGCGCTGTTCCGTGTGGTGCGCGAAACGTTGGCCATCAATCCGATCGTGATTCTCGACGATGTGTTCGCCCAGCTTGACGACCATCGCCGCACGCAGATTCTTGAGTTCGCCGGGCGTCAGGATCAGGTATTGATCACGACGGCTTCCCTCGGCGATGTACCGGCACTGCCGAGCCGTGAGAAGGCTCATGTGATTGACGTCGGTGCGTTGGCCGGTGTTCGTGACGGGAACGTTGCCGGTGCGTCGGGCATCGGCACTGCCTCATCTTCGACTGATGCCGGCGCGGATGCTGCGTTTGCCGAAGCGATGGCCGCGGTGGTCCGCGCTCGGCAACGTCGGTCTGAGGAGCGCTCGTGAAACCGCCGATCGCCCGTCAGCTGCATCTGGACGAGACCAAGCTGCCGGCCGAAGTGTTCGAGCGTATCTCCCACCGCGGGGCGATACTGAAGGACCGCCGGCGTCGGCGTGAGGAAGCCATCGAGAATTTCGGCAAGGCCGGACGCGACCCAGCCGAACTGGGCAGCGTGATGACCACCATCGCCGGCAACGGCGTGTGGTCTACGAATCTGAAGCTGGCGCAACTGCGCAATCATTGGGATCAGGTGGTCGGCCCGGGTGTGGCCGCACATTCGGCGGTGGCCGATTTCAGCGGCGGCGTACTGGTGATTCGTGCCGAATCGGCGGTATGGGCCACGCAGCTGACCTATCTGATACCTCAGCTGACCGATACCATACGCAAGAATCTCAAAGGACTGACCATCGACGAGATTCGCGTCACCGGGCCGGCCGTGGGCTATAGCCGCAAATGGGCCAGACGGAAATAAACAAGTCCGAATAATTCAAATCCGAATAAGTCCTTGAGAGCCCGGCTGCCCAGAGTGCATCATGCTCGGCTTGGGATCGGGCGGTTCCGACCGGGTTCCAACAGGGCGATGTCAGCAAGGCGGCCCGCGGCAAAGCGACTTCAGCGATACGCGCAGATGAACATACGAACAACGAAAACTGCGAAAAACCTGAAGAAACCGCGTAGAAGCCTCGCTATGGCGCTCGTCGTGTTAGACGAGTAAAATCACATGCAGTATGGTCAAACGGCTGGAAGAGCCCTTTACGGGCTTCATAAGCCATAATACCCTTGCGAATGACCTTCATTGGCGAGGCTGACCCTGTAGTCATTGGGAGGAAGCCTGTTGGCAGACGAAACCAGCAAAGAGGAGCAGCTGAAGGCGGCTGCAGAGCACATCAACAGTGCGGAGCTCACCGAGGGCGAGCTCGACGAGTCGATGGCGCCTGAGCATTACGAGGCGTCCGACCTCAAGGTTCTGGAAGGACTTGAGGCGGTACGTATTCGCCCGGGTATGTACATCGGTTCCACCGGCCCGCGCGGCCTGCACCACCTGGTCTACGAGATCGTCGACAACTCGGTGGATGAGGCGCTGGCCGGATACGCCAGCCATATCGAGGTCACCATCCTGCCGGACAACGGCATTCGCGTGGTGGATGACGGCCGCGGCATCCCGGTCGACGAGGTGCCCGGCGAAGGCGTCTCCGGTGTGGAAACCGTGATGACCAAGCTGCACGCCGGCGGCAAGTTCGGCGGTGGCGGCTATGCGGTCTCCGGCGGTCTGCACGGCGTGGGCATCTCCGTGGTGAACGCGCTTTCCACCCGCGTGGATATCGAAGTGCGTCGTCAGGGCTTCCACTGGACCCAGACGTATATCGACCAGCACCCCACCGCTCGCCTGAAGCAGGGCGAGCCGATGGCGGAAGGCGAGTCCACCGGCACATCGGTGACTTTCTGGGCCGATCCGAAGATCTTCGAAACCACCGTCTACGATTTCGAGACGCTGCGTTCCCGCTTCCAGCAGATGGCCTTCCTGAACAAGGGCCTGAAGATCAGCCTGACGGACCTGCGCGAGAACGATCAGGCCGGCGACGAGGTCACCGGCGATGACGTGCCGGACGCCGGCGAGACCCACCAGACCGTCACCTACCAGTACGCCAACGGCATCAAGGATTACGTCGACTATCTGGTCAAGACCCGCAAGGCCACCCCGGTCGAGGATGAAGTCATCAGCTTCGAGGCCGAGGACCTGAAGCTCGGCATCTCCGCCGAACTGGCGATGCAGTGGACCACCGCCTATTCCGAGGCCGTGCACACCTTCGCCAACACGATCTCCACCACCGAAGGCGGTACCCATGAGGAAGGCTTCCGTGCGGCGCTGACCAGCCTGGTCAACCGGTACGCCCGCGAGAAGAGCATCCTGAAAGACAAGGACGAGAACCTCTCCGGCGACGACGTGCGCGAAGGCCTGACCGCCGTGATCTCCGTGAAGCTCACCAACCCGCAGTTCGAAGGCCAGACCAAGACCAAGCTCGGCAACTCCGAGGCCAAGACCTTCGTGCAGCGCGTGATGACCGACAAGCTCGGCGATTGGTTCGACGCACACCCGTCCGAGGCCAAGAACATCATCCAGAAGGCCATCGAAGCCTCCCGCGCGCGTCTGGCCGCCAAGAAGGCCCGCGAGAACACGCGCCGCAAGTCCATCTTCGAGTCCGCCGGCATGCCGGACAAGCTCAAGGACTGCCAGTCCTCGAATCCGGAAGAGTGCGAGCTGTTCATCGTGGAGGGTGATTCCGCAGGCGGTTCCGCCATTCAGGGCCGCAACCCGATCACCCAGGCCATCCTGCCGCTGAGAGGCAAGATTCTGAACACCGAGCGCGCCAGCCTGGACCGCATGATGAAGTCCGACACCATCGAATCGCTGATCACCGCGGTCGGCGGCGGCTATGGCGAGGACTTCGACATCTCCAAGGTGCGCTACCACAAGGTCATCATCATGGCCGATGCCGATGTGGACGGCGCCCACATCGCCACGCTGAACCTGACCCTGTTCTTCCGCTACATGCGCCCGATGATCACCGCCGGCTACGTGTACGTGGCCATGCCGCCGCTGTACCGCTTGAAGTGGACCAAGGGCCCGCACGACTTCGTCTATACCGACGCCGAACGCGACCGCGTGCTTGCCGAGGGCAAGGCTTCCGGCCGTCAGCTGCCCAAGGGCGAAGGCATCCAGCGTTACAAGGGTCTGGGCGAGATGAGCTATCAGGAGCTGTGGGAGACCACCATGGACCCCGAACACCGCATCTTGAAGCAGGTGCATATCGAAGATGCCGCAGCAGCCGATGAGACCTTCTCGATGCTGATGGGCGACGAAGTGGAGCCCCGCCGACTCTTCATCCAACGCAACGCCAAGAACGTGCGCTGGATTGACGCCTGATAACTAAAGGAAAACGAAGTGGCAGACGAAACGAACAACAACGAGAACGATCAGAACGACGAGCAGTTCACGCCGGACGGCTCGATGGAGCCGTTGAGCCCGCAGGAGGCAGATACTACCGACTACGGTCTGATGGAAAGCGGCGAACGCATCCAGCGCAAGGACCTGCAGCAGGAGATGCGCGAATCCTATCTGGCATACGCGCTTTCCGTCATCGTCGAGCGCGCCCTGCCGGATGTGCGCGACGGTATGAAGCCGGTGCACCGCCGTGTGGTGTACGCGATGTACGACGGCGGCTACCGTCCGGATCGCGGCTATAACAAGTGCTCGCGCGTGGTCGGCGATGTGATGGGTAAGTACCACCCGCACGGCGACTCCGCCATCTACGACACCCTCGTGCGTATGGCCCAGTCCTGGTCGATGCGCTACCTGCTGGTGGACGGTCAGGGCAACTTCGGCTCCCCCGGCGACGACCCGGCAGCCGCCATGCGTTACACCGAATGCCGTATGGCGCCGCTCGCCATGGAAATGGTGCGTGACATCGACAAGGACACCGTCGATTTCGTACCGAACTACGACGGCAAGACGCAGGAGCCGACCGTGCTGCCGGCCCGCTTCCCGAACCTTCTGGTCAACGGTTCCGCCGGCATCGCCGTGGGTATGGCCACCAACATTCCGCCGCACAACATGCGCGAGGTGGCCGAAGGCGTGCATTGGGCGCTGGAGCACCCGGACGCCAGCCGTGAGGAGCTGCTGGAGAACCTGATCCGCATCATCAAGGGACCGGACTTCCCCACCGGCGCCACGATTCTGGGACACAAGGGCATCGAACAGGCCTACCGTACCGGCCGAGGCCTGATCACCATGCGTGCCGTGGTCAACACCGAGGAAATCAACGGCCGCATGTGCCTGGTCGTCACCGAGCTGCCGTACCAGGTCAACCCGGACCGACTGGTCGTCTCCATCCGCGAGGCCGTGCGCGACGGCAAGATTCAGGGCATCGCCGACATGCGCGACGAGACCTCCGGCCGTACCGGCCAGCGCCTCGTGCTGGTGCTGAAGCGCGACGCCGTGCCGAAGGTGGTGCTGAACAACCTGTACAAGCACTCCCAGCTGCAGCAGACGTTCGGCGCGAACATGCTGGCGCTGGTCGACGGCGTGCCGCGCACACTGTCGCTCGACGCGTTCATCCGCCACTGGGTGAGCCACCAGCTCGACGTGATCGCCCGTCGTACCGCGTATCTGAAGCGCGAGGCCGAAGAGCGCGACCACATCCTGCAGGGTCTGCTCAAGGCGCTGGATGCCATCGAAGAGGTGATTCGCCTCATCCGCTCCAGCCAGGGCCGTGAGGACGCTCGTCCGAAGCTGATGGACTTCCTGGGCATCGATCAGGTGCAGGCGGACGCCATCCTGTCGATGCAGCTGGTGCGTCTGGCCAATATGGAGGCCCAGAAGATCATCGACGAGCACAATGAGCTGCAGCGTCGCATCGCCGACTACATCGACATCCTCGCCAAGCCGGAACGCCAGCGCAAGATCGTGGGCGATGAGCTCGACGAGATCGTGGCCAAGTACGGCGACGAACGCCGCACGCGCATCCTGCCCTTCAGCGGCGAAATGAACGTCGAGGACCTGATCGCCGAGGAGAACGTGGTGGTCACCGTCACGCACTCCGGCTTCATCAAGCGCACCAAGGCCGACGAATACCGAGCCCAGCACCGCGGCGGCAAGGGCATCAAGGGTGCCAAGCTGCGCGAGGACGACGTGGTGGATCACTTCTTCCTGACCTCCACGCACAACTGGCTGCTGTTCTTCACCAACAAGGGCCGCGTGTACCGTATCAAGGCCTACGAGCTGCCGGAGGGGTCACGCGACTCCAAGGGCCAGCATGTGGCCAACCTGCTGCAGTTCGGGCCGGATGAGGCCATTCAGACCGTGCTGTCCATCCCGAACTATGAGGTGGCCAAGTATCTGGTGCTCGCCACGCGTTCGGGCAAGGTCAAGAAGACGCCGTTGGCCGAATATGATTCGCCGCGTCAGGGTGGTCTGATCGCCGTGCGTCTGATGGCTGACGAGAACGGCGAGAACGCCGACGAACTGATCGGTGCCGCACTGTGCAACGCCGAGGACGACATCATTCTGGTCTCCAAACTGGGCATGAGCCTGAAGTTCGAGGCCAACGACGAGCAGCTGCGCCCGATGGGCCGCCAGACCGCCGGCGTGCAGGGTATGAAGTTCCGCGACGGCGACGAGCTGCTGGCCATGGACGTGGTGCCCAACGATTCCGACAAGGATCTGTTCGTGGTGACCAACGAAGGCTTCGCCAAGCGTACGGCCATCTCCGAGTACCGTCTGCAGGGCCGTAACGGCCTGGGCATCAAGGCCGTGCAGTTGGTCGAGGGCCGTGGTGCGCTGGTCGGTGCGCTGGTGGTGTCCGAAGATGATCAGGTCATGGCGATTATGAAGTCCGGCAAGGTGATCCGTTCCGACGTGGACGAGGTCAAGCGCACCGGTCGCGCCACGCAGGGCGTCACCTTCGCCAAGCCGGACAAGGGCGACGAGATCCTGTCCATCGCGCGTAACGAGGAGAAGGACGAGGAAGACGCCGAAGCCGCTGAGCAGTCGGCTGAGGTCCAGGCTTCCGCTGCTTCCGCCGCCTCCGCTGCCTCTGCGGGCACCGAGTCTGCGGACCATGCCGCCGACGAATCTGTGGCTGATTCCCCAGCCGAGGACTGATTCGACCACCTCAATCCGGTGAGAATGTGAACAAGCCGGACGCCATACGATAGGCGTCCTGAAACACTGGTAGCCTCGCTAAGAAGTGGGGCTACCATAACCCTGTCAGTAGGCAGCCTCTGTAGGGAGTCCTGTAAGGAGAAACGATGAGCGAGAACCTCGAAAACGACGAGCCCGCAGTGATTCAGCCCCAGAACGAGTACGACGTGAACCAGTCGGCCGAACCGCTCAGCGGTTCCGCTCCGATCTCCGGTCACGCTCCTCGCAAGGCACGTTCCGTGTCCAGCGATCCGGAGGAGTCTGCACTGCCGTCCGGTACCACGCCGGTGCGTCCGGCTCCGCGCCGCAGCGCTCCGCGCGCCCGTCGCATGAGCCTGTCCCTGACCCGCGTGGATGCCTGGTCCGTGGCCAAGGTGACGTTCATGCTTTCCATCGCCGGTGCGATTATTCAGGTGGTGGCCGCCGCTCTGGTGTGGCTGCTGCTCGATCTGGCCGGCGTTTTCGGACAGATTACGCAGATCGTTTCCTCCACCGGTCTTGACGCCGACGGTTTCGACTTGAAGAACGTGCTGTCCCTGACCACCGTGGTTTCCGGCGTGACCATCTTCTCAATCGTTGAAGTGGTGATCTTCACGCTGCTCGCCACCATCATCGCACTGATCTACAACGTGGTCAGCTCCTTGGTCGGCGGCGTACACCTGACCCTCGGCGACGACTGATCGAACGGTACTGCGAACACTGCTCATACGTAAAAAGCGGCCTTGCGGGGCCGCTTTTGTGTTATCGGAATCGACTGAGAGCTGATTCCTTAGGCGGATTCGCGCTGGGCGATGCGGAAGTCGGCCACGATGCGCTGGCGCTCGCGGTCCGATTCGTCATCGATGCGTTCGATCAGCAGGTCCACCGCCTTCTGGGCGACCATCGGGATATCGACCGCAACGGTGGTCAACGAAGGCGTCATGATGGCCCCCATGTCAATGCCGTCGAAGCCCATCACCGCGATATCGTCCGGCACACGTAATCCGATGTCTTTGAGTCCGCGAATCACGCCGAACGCGGTGGTATCGGTCATGCAGAACAGCGCGTCGCAGGAGCGCACCAGATCGGCGTTGCCGGCGATGGCCTTGCGAGCATCCGTGTCCGTCCACGGCGTGGCGATGATCGGCACGTCCTCCCACTGCACGCCAAGCTTCTCAAAAGCGTTGCAGCAGCCCATCAGACGACGGTGGAGGGTGTCGTTGATGTCGAATGTCGCACTGCTGTCGTTGTCTTCACCGGCTGCATTGACAAGGTTTTCGCCAAGCCCTCCAACGATGCCGATATGCCGTTTGCCGGTGCTCCAGAGATATTCGATGGCGGCCTGTGCGCCGGCTTCGCTCGGAGTCAGAATCGTATCGAGATCCTGCTGGGGACGGTCGTCGTCCAGCAGCACGGTCGGCCGATGATTGGACAGTTGCTCGATTTCCGAGGCAGACAGTCGGCTGGAACTGAAGATCAGACCGTCGCAGAACTGGTTGGAGACCCGTTCGATGATGGAGCGTTCGTTCTCCGCATTGATGCGGGTCTCCTGCACCACGGTCTGGTAGCCGCGCTTTTCCGCAGCCTGCGAGATCAGGGAGGCGAGCTGGGAGGGATACGGACGGTCAAGCTCGAAAATGGCCAAGCCTATGGTGCTGAAGTTGCGTCCATGTCGGCTGGTGGAGACGCGCAGGCTTCGGGCGGACAGACTGGTGGTGTTGAGCCGGTAATGCAGCTTGTCGGCCGCCTCGCGCACGCGCCTGGCCGTCTCCGGTGTGACGTTCGTATTGCCGCGCAACACGTTGGAAACGGTCATGGCGGAGACTCCGGCCTCGCGTCCGACATCTTTCATGGTGACCATAGGAACCCCTTTGCTGTCCACCAATATAGCGAACCGGGTGGTTTTATCGTTACAGTACTGGTTGTTGTTCGCCAACCGATCGTCACTGCGGCAGCTGGAAGACGGTGAACGAATACGGCTCGACCTGCCACGAGGACAAGTCGTCTGCCGTTACGGTGACCGTCCGCGGACGTACGGGAGCGGGCTCAAAGGGCTTGCCGGCATCCCAATCGGCGGCAAGTACGGTGGCCGTACCGTGCGTTGCGCTGGTCAGCAGCGGCTCGTCGCCATCGAGCGTAATGTACTGCGGCTGATCAGTGGCGTTTACGATGCGAACGATAAGCTCGCCGTTCGTATTGCGCCCGGCGTGGGCCACGAATCGAGTCTGTGCGCTGTTGTCCTGATAGTCGTGGATCGGCTGGCCATTGAGCTTGACTCGTACTCGACTGCCCTGACCGGACACTTCGAACGTTACGTGGTAGTCGATATTCGATTCCACGCCGCCCTCGTACGCCGGTACGGCCTCGTCCTGAAGGCCGTCGCCCACGCGCTTCAAGATGTAGTACTTGTTGCCCCAGTCGCCGAACGCCCAACGGAAGTAGTCGGAGCCGGTCAGCGCGCCGAAATCAATGATCAGCCCATCCTCGCCGTCCGTGCGGCGTACCGTGAAATCGATGCGGTACTCGTCGGCCGGCACCTTGAGGCCGGTGTCGAGCGCGGTACCTGCGCCGGTGAGCGTCAGCGCGGGCGAGGTGACGGTCTGCTCGGTACCGTCGGCGTTCTTCGCGGTGATGCGAATGCCGCTGAACACGAACGTGCCCTGATCCACGCTGGAGAAGCGCAGACCGGTCCAATCGCGGGGTGCTGGCGTGAACCGTGGCGCGTTGTCCACTGCAGTGGGCAGCACATGGCTCATCGTGGTGCGCGTATACATCTGCTGCACCCAGTAATTGAGCGTGGGCATCACCTGTTCGTTATCGAAGTAGATGAGGTCGGGATTCCACTGCGTATGCGCCAAACGGCCGAACAGCGGCGCGTAGGAGGCCATACGAACCGTGTTGCCGTTGCGTTCGATGGAGGTCATGATCGCGGCTTCGGCCAGCGCGCTGATCTGCATGTTCGACCATGACCCGTATTCGCCGATATAGGTGGCCGGTCCGTTGGGATCGCGGCCATCGTAATGGTCGAGGTGCGAGAACCACCATTGCGGCGACTTGTAGGCGTGTTCGTCGATCATGTCGAGATGCTTGGTACGGGCGAACGACCAGCCGGCTTCATAGTTCTCGCCGTTGGGAACCGGCCCGGCGGTGCCGATGACGGCAATGTTCGGGTACTCGCGCTTGACGGCGTCGTGAATCATCGTGAATCGTTCACGGAACGCCTCGTTGACCGCATCCTCATTGCCGAGACCCAGATATTCCAGCCCGAACGGCTCCGGATGGCCGGCTGCGGCGCGCTTGGCGCCCCATGGTGAGGTGATGGGGCCGTTGGCGTATTCGATGAGATCCAGCGCGTCCTGGACGAATGCTCCCATCTGGTCCATGGGCACGGTGGTCACTCCCCCGGCCGTGTTCTGGCAGGAGACGCCTACCGGCAGCACCGGCAGCGGCTTGGCGCCGATGGCTTCGCACAGGAGGAAATACTCGTGGAAGCCGATGGTGAAGGACTGATAGTAGCCCCAATAACCGTACTGGTGCGGGCGATGCTCGACCGGTCCGATGGTGCGTTTCCAGCGGTACATGTTGTCCACTTCCACGCCGTGGGTGATGCAGCCGCCGGGGAAGCGCATGAAGCGAGGATGCAGGTCGCGCAGGGCCTGTACGAGATCCTCGCGGAACAGACGCGGGCTGCCGTCGCTGCCGCAGGGGCGGAGTGATACCCAATCGATGCGGAAGGTGGCGTTTATGGTGCATGCGGTGCGTGCGCCGGGGTCGGTGCAGTCATTGCCGTTGCCACTATCGGCCATGGCCACCGTCAGTCGCAACGCGCCTTGCGCAGTGGCTGCGGCGCAATCCAGCGTGAATCTGATGTGCTGCCAGCCGCGGGAGTCGGCAATGGTGACTTCGGCGTGCGCCAAAGGCGAGGTTTCGTTGGCGGCCGCGGCAGGCGAGTCATCGATGAGTTCGGCGATTGCCGTCACATCGGCACCATCCGTACGTACCCAAGCCGAGCACTCGTACTGTTGGCCGGCGGTCAGCGGGATGCCGTCGAATCCACGATTGACGAGCGTAGTGCGGCCGCCGGTGAGTCGGACGGCCAGATGATGCGGGTTCTCGGCCGCCACCGGTTCGTCGGTGCGGATCGACACGTCACGGTAGCCGGTGCTGTGCCGGGCGTCTTGCTGGGCGATGGTCCAGCCGAACAGGTGACTCCAGCGGGGGTTGTCCGTGCGGTTGTATTCGAACGCGCCGTTCTGTATGAGGTCGGCGTTCAGGCCCCCGTCCACCGCATAGTTGATGTCCTCCAGAAAGATGCCCCACAGGTCCGGGCTGATGGGTGTGCCCGGCTGGCTGTTGCGCACTGATATCGTGACCGGCTGCTGTGCCTTGACATCCGTCATGGATACTCCTTGATAACAAGTCGATAACGCTGGCTTCGTTGGTTTGGCAAATCTATATTATCGATAATACCATGTGGTGTATCGATAAAGTTATCGATACAAGGCAGTTCTCCCCTCCCGTAGCCTCTCTTTATGCGAAAATGACTCACTGAACGAAAGTCAGTGAGTCATTTTCGCATAAAACGCTAAAAGAGGTGCCGTCAATCGTCACCATCACGCGGATTGACGTTCGACGATTGATGTCGGCAGCAGCTTGACGTACCCGTGTTCCACTTTGGTGCCTTTCATCATGGAGAGCACCAGTTCGGCCATCGTCCGCCCGTGCAGACGCGAATCCTGACGCACCGTGGTGATTTTCGGATTCGACAGAACAGCCAGTGGAGAGTCGTCAAAGCCGGTCACGGCGATATCGTCCGGTACCCGATACCCGAAGCGGGTGAGCTGGTTGATCACGCCGATGGCGATATCGTCGTTGGCGCACACGATGCCATCCAGCTCGCCAAGCATCGGCTGGAATGCCACGGCCGCCATCTCGCCGCTGTTCATTTCCCAGTCGTCCGAGTAATAGACCTTGTTTTCGTCGAACCGCTCCCCCATGGCCTGCCGGAAGCCTTTAAGACGGTTGACTGCGGATGGTGAGTAGCCCGGTCCGCAGATATACGCCAAGCGTTCGCGGCCTTTGTGCAGCAGATATTCGGTGATTTGGCGCTGGCCATCGGCGTTGGTGAAGTCCACGGTCGGGAACTGCCATTCGTTGTTATTGCTGACTTCCGACACCACCACCGGACTGTCGGTATTGAGAAAGGCTTCGGCAAGTGCGTCATCCTCGCTCAGGGAGAACAGCAGATAGCCGTCCGCGAAATCGCTGTTGACCAACTGTGCGATGCGTCGGGTGGAGGCTTCGGTGTTGGCGATCAGCGTAACCATCTGGTAGTCGGCGTCGCCGATGGTTTGATTGGCGCTGGCCATCGCCTCGGACACACTGGCCTGAATCAGGGTTTCGTTGGACTCCACTTGGATCACCAAAGCGATGGTTTGGGTACGTTGCTGGGCGAGGGAACGGGCCGCCTGATTGGGGGTGTACTGAGCGGCTTCGATGGCTTTGGCGATACGTTCGGCGGCGGCCGTGGAAACGTGCGTATTGCCGTTGAGGTACCGGGAGACGGTGCCGTAGGACACTCCGGCCAATTGCGCCACGTCGCGAATGGTCGCTTTCTTACCTGCCATGATCATATGCCAATCGTATATTCGTCGCTTACCTGATGCTCGCCGGCTGTGGGGCAACACATGATGCAACACGCTGTTGTGACCGGTTACACAATGGAGTATAGTACGAAATGTAACCGGTCACACGGTGTGTTGTGCGGCCAAACATAAGCTCGATGAGGAGGAAGGCAACAATGAGCTTGTCAATGAAGAAGGCTGTGGCCATACTCGGCGCTGCGGCAATGATGGTGTCCGTCGGCGCATGCGGTTCGTCCAACAACAGCAGCGGTTTCGCAGGAGATGCCAGCGGTGACGTCACGCTGAATCTGTGGGCTTGGGAGCCCACGCTGAAGCCGGTGATCGAGGCGTTCCAGAAGAAGTACCCGAACATCAAGATCGACTTCAACAACACCGGCAAGGCCGATACTACCGTCACCTCGCTCAACAACGCCATTCAGGCCGGCAGCGGCATCCCGGACATCGTGCAGCTCGAATACATGACCCTGCCGCAGTTCGTGATCGGCGAGCAGAGCCAGCTGGCCAACATCAAGGACAAGACCTCCGGCTACGAGGACTTCTACACCCCCGGCACCTGGAACTCCGTGAGCATTAACGGCGGCGTCTACGCGCTGCCGATGGATTCCGGCCCTCAGGCCATGTTCTACAACAAGGACACGTTCGACAAGGCCGGCGTGACCGAAGTGCCGAAGACCTGGGACGAATACTATGAGGCCGCCAAGAAGATTCGTGCGCTGGGCAGCAACTACTACATCACCGCCGACGCCGGTGATATCAAGGTGATGACCGCCTTCCTGTGGCAGGCCGGCGCCAAGCCGTACGAATCCGAGGGCGAGAACGTGACGATCAACTTCAAGTCCGATCCCAAGGTGAAGACGGTTGCCGAATTCTGGCAGAAGATGATCGACGAAGACCTCATCAACACCAAGGTGGCCACTTGGGCCGACGAATGGAACCGTGGCATCGGCGACGGCACTATCGCCTCCATCTTCGAAGGCGCTTGGATGCCGGCCAACCTGGTTTCCAACTCCGCAGCCGCCAAGGGCAACATGCGTGTGGCCCTGCAGCCGAACTGGGATGCTTCCAAGCCGTCCAACGGTGAGAACGGTGGCTCCGCGCTGGCCGTGACCGCCGCCTCCAAGAACCAGGATGCCGCCTTCAAGTTCATCGAGTTCGCCAACCACAGCTCGGAGGGCATCAAGATTCGTACCGATGGCGGTGCCTTCCCGGCCGACAAGGCCACGCTGAAGGATGCCGACTTCCTCAAGGGCTCCGATGATGTGCGCGCCTACTTTGGCGATCAGGACTACAACCAGGTGCTTGCCGAGGCCGCCAACCAGGTGACC
Organism: Bifidobacterium olomucense; assembly: GCF_012932375.1. Taxonomy (GTDB): domain Bacteria; phylum Actinomycetota; class Actinomycetes; order Actinomycetales; family Bifidobacteriaceae; genus Bifidobacterium; species Bifidobacterium olomucense. The sequence continues at coordinate 15,733 of NZ_JAAIIG010000009.1, forward strand.
GAAACCTTCCAGTTCCTGCCCTACGCAGGTCAGGCCAACTCCATTTACGGCGATTACGTGGGCAAGGCGTACACCGACAAGTCCACCACGCTGGTGAAGGGCCTCGCCGCCTTCCAGGATGCACTGGTCAAGTACGGCAGCGATCAGGGCTTCAACGTCAAGGAGGGCTGAGCCTACAGTCCGTCATCAATTGAAAACTTCATCATCTCCTTCCGCAGCCGGGGTTGTAGTCATGCAATCCCGGCTGTTCCTTTGCCGGCTTGGCTTGGCCTCCAAGTCGTACTGGTGTTTGTGATTACATTGCGTACAGCGATATCACGTGCGAAACTTCAGCGTGACGTGCGTCGGTGTGAAGCTTCGGAAGCTTCAAGAAAGGTATTGATTATGTCTGATGCAGTGAAGATTGCGCAATCCGCGGGAATTGCACCGGCGATTGCGCAGGCCGATCGATTCGATCCGGCTTGGCTGACCGACCCGCGCGTGTTCGCGGTCAACCGGCTCGCCGCGCACTCCAGCCACCGGTTCTACGATCACGCACCGGCGGCCGGCGAGACCAGCGATCTGACGCAAAGTCTCGACGGTACCTGGCGTGTGACTGTCACTGATCTGGCTGACTGGGCCGATCTGGCGGATGTGGAGGACGGCGCCGAAGAACTGACGGACGCCACGTTCGCCCGCCCGGCCTTCCCCGATGATGATTTCGACACGATCGACGTACCTTCCACACTGGAGACCCGAGGCTTCCTCAAGCACAAGTACGTGAACCAGCAGTACCCGTGGTCGGGGCACGAAGAGCCTGAAGCCCCCGGTATTCCCGAGCACAACCATGTGGCGCTATACCGTTGTAAGTTCACGTTGAGTCCGAAAGTGGAAGCCGCTGTGGACGCCGGCAATCCAGTCACCCTCATCTTCCACGGTGCCGCCACGGCCATCGCCGTGTGGCTTGACGGCACATTCATCGGCTATGCCGAAGACTCCTACACGCCCAGCGAATTCGACGTCACCGCGGCGCTGAGGGGCGGTGTTGCCGGCGCTGCTGATGTGGCGTCTGCCGTATCCGACGAGCATGTGCTGGCCGTCGCGGTATTCGAATTCACCTCCGCCAGTTGGTTGGAGGATCAGGACTTCTGGCGTATGCATGGTCTGTTCCGTTCGGTGGAACTCGCGGCCCAGCCGGCGGTTCACATTCAGGATCTGCGCGTTACCGCCGACTACGATGTTGCCGCTGGCGAAGGCGATCTGAGCGTTGATGCATTCGTACGCAATATCGCTGGCGCAAATAGTTTTGAGGCTGTGTTGACGAATGCCGCCGGTGCCGAAGTGTGGCGAAACAGCATTGCTGATATGCCCGCCATCGAGAACTTTGACGACTCCCCTATCGCCATCAGTTGGAAGGCGAACGTCGGCACTGTGAACCCGTGGAGTGCCGAGGAGCCGACCCTGTACACATTGACCATCACCGCACTGGATGCGGACGGCCGTGTGATCGAAGCGGTCCCCCAGCGCGTCGGCTTCCGTCACTTCGCCATCGAAGACGGACTGATGAAGCTCAACGGCAAGCGCATCGTCTTCAAGGGCGTCAACCGTCACGAATTCGATGCGCGCGAAGGCCGCGCGGTATCCGAAGCCGTGATGCTCAAGGACATCCGCGAATTCAAGCGGCTCAACATCAATGCCGTGCGCACCAGCCACTACCCCAACCAGACTCGCTGGTATGAGCTGTGCGACGAATACGGCATCTACGTGATCGACGAAACCAACCTCGAAACCCACGGCACATGGAGCAACGGCGACGGTTCGTTCAGCCCGGCCACCGCCATCCCCGGCAGTCATGACGAATGGCGAGCGGCCTGCGTGGACCGCCTGAACAGCATGATGCGTCGCGACTGGAATCATCCGAGCGTCATCATCTGGTCGCTGGGCAACGAGTCGTACGGCGGCGACGTATTCCGTTCGATGCGTGACTTCGTGCATGCCAACGACCCCGCCCGTCCTGTGCATTACGAAAGCGTGTTCAACGATCCCGAGTACAGCGACGTTACGGACATCATGAGCCGTATGTATGCCAAACCGGACGAAATCAAGGATCTGTACCTCTTCGGCGACGATCAGAAGCCGTACATTTCGTGCGAATACGCGCACTCGATGGGCAACTCCACCGGCGGCCTGCACCTGTACACCGAACTTGAGCAGTACCCGAAATATCAGGGCGGCTTCATCTGGGATTACGTCGATCAGGCCCTGTTCCAGCGGCTCGGCGACGGCACCGAGCGACTTGCGTACGGCGGTGACTTCGAAGACCGTCCCACCGACTACGAATTCAGCGGCAACGGCATTGTGTTCGCCGACCGTACGCCTACCCCTAAGGCGCAGGAAGTCAAACAGCTGTACGCGAACGTGCAGCTATTGCCGGATGAGTCGGGCGTGACGATCACGAACGACAACCTGTTCATCTCCACGGCCGGCTTCGTGTTCACCGCGCGCGTGTTGGTGGATGGTGTGGAGCGTTGGCATGCCGACTACCGATTCGATGTGCCGGCCGGCGAGAGCGTCCGTGAGCCGATCGCGTTCCCGCGATTGACCGATCTGGCGTCGTTCGCGCAGCTTGCGAGCGGTATCGAAGTGACGTACGAGGTCGATCAGCGTCTCGGCGCGGCTACCGACTGGGCACCTGCCGGTTATGAATTGTCGTTCGGGCAGTACGTGGCGCGTGTGTCGTTCGACGGGGAGACCGGCGCTGATGCTGATGCCGATGCTGATGCGGTGTCGGGTGTTGGCTCGGATATGAACTTCGCGTTCGTGGCTGAGGACGGGTTCAACGCCGGAATTCACAACGACTCCGGCGAAGTGCTGCTGTCCAAGTCGGCCGGCGGCATCGTTTCATTCGTGCGAGACGGTCGCGAGATGGTGATCCGCCGTCCGAATCTCACGACGTTCCGCGCGTTGGTGGACAACGATCGCGGCAACAAGTCCGGCTTCGACCGCGCCCAGTGGTTCGCCGCCGGTCGTTATGCGCGCGTGGTGGACACCCGGATATCCCGTATCGGCGACGGTGACGGATTGGTTGCCGAATACCGGTACGAGCTGGCCGATGTGGCACATACGCCGGTGGTGGTTCGTTATGAGGTGGATGCGTCGCTGCATGTGCACCTGACCGCCGAATACCCGGGCGAGGCCGATGCCTCTACGCTGCCGGCGTTCGGCATTGAATGGATGCTGCCGGCCCGTTACGATCGACTGAAGTTCTACGGATACGGCCCTGAGGAGACCTATGCGGATCGTTTGCACGGTGCCAAGCTGGGTGTGTTCTCGCGTACCGCTCGGCAGGACTTCGCGCCATATCTGGTGCCGCAGGAGACCGGCAATCATGAAGGCGTGCGTTGGGCGGAGATCACCGATGCCGACGGGTTCGGCATGAAGGTGACCGCCGGCGGTGTGGGTGCCGGTGTTGGTGCTGCTGATGCGGCGCCGTTCGCGATGAGCCTGTTGCCGTACAGCTCGCTGATGCTGGAGGAGGCGTTGCATGCCGATGAGCTGCCGCCTGTGCGCCATACGTTCCTGCGCTTGTTGGCCGCTCAGATGGGTGTCGGCGGCGACGACACGTGGGGTGCGCCCGTTCACGATGAATTCCAGCTGCCCGCCGATCAGCCGTTGAAGCTCGACGTGACGTTGGAGCTGCTGTAACTGGAGGTGCGTTCCTCGCGAAAATGTTGCTCTGATCATCCGTCAGTGCAACATTTTCGCGAGAAGCTGTGTGGGCTGTGGATGGGGCTGTGCGCTGTGCCCGATAGCTGCGAAAAAGCCTCGCTGAGCAACCGTCAGTGCAACAAATTCTCGAAATGAGGCCTATAACTGAGAAAAAACCGCACTGAGGATTGCTCAGCGCGGTTTTTTCTCGGAGACCCGTTGACGCGACTATTGCCGCGTCAACGTCACAGCACTCAACGTCACAGCACGCCCTGGGCGACCATCGCGTTGGCCACCTTGACGAAGCCGGCGATGTTGGCGCCGGCCATCAGATCGCCTTCCTCGCCGTATTCCTTGGCGGCGGCTAGGGAAGCGGCCACGATGGACTCCATGATGGACTTGAGCTTGGCATCCACCTCGTCGAAGGTCCAAGACAGACGGTAGCTGTTCTGGCTCATCTCCAGACCGGAGACGGCCACACCACCGGCGTTGGCAGCCTTGGCCGGGCCGTACAGCAGACCGTTGGACTTGTAGACCTCGATGGCTTCGGGGGTGGACGGCATGTTGGCGCCCTCGCACACCACCTTGCAGCCGCCGGCCACGAGGGCCTTGGCGGACTCCTCGTTGATCTCGTTCTGGGTGGCGCACGGCAGGGCGATGTCACACGGCACGGTCCACACGCCGGAGCAACCCTCGTGGTATTCGGCACCCGGCACGCGCTCGGCGTACTCCTTGATGCGGCCACGCTCGACTTCCTTGATCTGCTTGACGACGTCGACCTTGATGCCTTCAGGGTCGTACACGTAGCCGTTGGAATCGGAGACGGTCACGACCTTGGCACCCAGCTGCTCGGCCTTCTGGGCGGCGTAGATCGCCACGTTGCCGGAGCCGGAGATCACCACGGTCTTGCCTTCGAACGAATCGTTCTTCAGCACGCGCAGGGCCTCGGCGGTGTAGTAGCACACGCCGTAACCGGTGGCCTCGGTGCGGGCCAGCGAGCCGCCGAACTCCAGACCCTTGCCGGTCAGGACTCCGGAGTACTCGTCGCGGATGCGCTTGTACTGTCCGAACAGATAGCCGATCTCACGGCCGCCCACGTTGATGTCGCCGGCCGGAACGTCGGTGAACTGGCCGATGTGACGGCACAGCTCGGTCATGAAGGCCTGGCAGAAACGCATGACTTCGGCGTCGGACTTACCCTTCGGGTTGAAGTCGGAGCCGCCCTTGCCGCCGCCCATCGGCAGCGTGGTGAGGCTGTTCTTCAGAATCTGCTCGAAGCCGAGGAACTTGATAACGCCTTCGTTGACGGTCGGGTGGAAGCGCAGGCCGCCCTTGTACGGGCCGATGGCGGAGTTGAACTGCACGCGGTAGCCGCGGTTGACCTGCACCTTGCCTTCGTCATCGGTCCAGGCCACGCGGAACTTGACCACGCGCTCCGGCTCGACCAGGCGCTCAAGCACGCCGTTCTTCTCGTATTCCGGGTGCTTGGCAATAACCGGCTGGAGGGTGTCCAGCACCTCGTAGACTGCCTGCAGGAATTCCGGCTGATCGCCATCGCGGGCCACGACCTGATCGTATACACGCTTGACGTACTCGTCAGTGAGCATAATTCTCCCTAAGGGTTCGGTAATCAATAAGACGATTTCATTGTAGGTGTGGGGCGCTGGCTTGCCAAGAGGTCCGCCCGGATAACGGGAAGCGGCCGGAAGACGCTGGAAGCGGTAAAATCGTGCGTAAGCGGTAATCAGACCGGTTGGGGGAATGGAGAGAACAATGTCGTACTGTACTCATTGTGGCAATCGAATTGATGGTTCAGCGCGATTCTGCACGGTGTGCGGCGCCGCTGTGACTACTGCACCGGCACCCACTGCACCGGCGCCCACTGCACAGACACCGGCACCAGCCGCGTCCGCCATGCCGCCGGCACCTACGATGCCAACGCCGGCTCCCGCAGTGCCGCCGGCCTCCCCTGTCCGTGCCACTACCCCGCTGCCTTCCGCAGTGCCGCCCGTCGCGCCTGCCGCACAACGCACGTCATACGCAACGTCCGCACCTACGACCGCGATTCCCGCTCCGGCAGCCGCTCCGGCATATCAGTCGCCGCAGCAGACGCCGCAGCAAACGCAGGTGATGCCACCGGTCGCCGCGACCCCCCCGTCGTTCATCCCGGCAGCAAGCCCGATCGCCCCAGGTGCTGCCGCCATGCCCGCCGGTCCAGCCGCGGCCGTTGCGATCGCCCCGCGCAAATCCCACAAGAAGCTCTTGGCCGCCATCTCCGCCTTGATCGCGGTGATTCTGGTGGCCGCACTGGCATTCATCATCCCCAACTTCACCGCCATCAAAGCATTGCTGGGCTTCCGCCCTACCAATCCGTTGGTCGTCACCTTCGATGCCGTCAATTCGCTGTCTACGTTGCGCAGCACCAAGTTTGAAATCAGAACGAACAGCAGCACGGACGGGGAGTTGGATATGAAGGGCTCCGGCATGTATTCGCTGGGCCGCACCACCGACGAATCCTCCGCCTCGCTCAGTTTCAAGAACGATTCGCAGTCGGTATCCCTCGCTTGGTACAAGGGAGACATCGCCGGCAAAAGCGCGTGGTCGTGGGCCGGTGACAAGCCGTATTACATCTACTATCCGTCCGATCAATACGAAGACGATCTCAAGAGCACGGTCGGCAGCGACTGGGCAGACCTGATCCTGAACGTCAAGGACGCGGTGGTCAAGAACGGTTCCTGGGACATCGACGGTGCGGAAAAGACGTTCTACGATGAGCTGAGCAAAATCAACGGCGACGAATACTCGGACGATATCGACCGCGCCAAAGAAACGAAACCATCCGACGATGTGAAGGCCGAGGCCAAGAAATTCTCCCAGCAGTACTTCGGCGTGGAGCTGGAAAACAAGGACGTGCGCGCCCAACTGTTCCCGAACACGACCTCCGTCAAATCCTCCGGCAATACGCAACTGTCGTACGAAATCGACGTGAAGGCGCTGTCCCAGCATTTCGTGAATTACTGGACCGCGCACGAAGCCGAGTACCCGCGGCTGAAGTCGTGGATAATCCAGCAAATCGAGGCTTCCGGCACGAGCGATGCCGAGGACAAGTACCGTCAGGCGCTCGACGACGTGCGCAACTGGGATTTCGGCACCGATGAGGACGTGGAGATGCCGACCATCAAGGTGGACCTGAACTACGGCAAGAAGCGTCTGATGAACTCGATTTCGATCAGCGTCTCAGGAGAGGACAGCTACTACGGCTCCTATGACGGGTCGTTGTCGCTGACGCTGAGCCAGCAGAACGCGGTATCCGTGGACGACTCCGATCTGACCGATCTGGTGAACAAGGCCAAGGACAACAACGAACTTCATCTGTCCTGAAATGGAGTACCTGTCGCGCTGCGCATGACGGTGCGTTACGTGGTGTTGCGTGGCGCTGCACGACGTACGTGGCGTTACGGAACGCCGGCAGGTAGTATGGCGGCGTAGCGAAACGGCGATGAAAGGATGGCAATGGCACGTCGGGCAGATGAAGGCGGCACCAACGCACCTCAATCCCGACTGGCACCGGCCGAACGCCGTGAGCAGATTATCGAAGCGGCCTCCCGCGTCATCGCCCAGAACGGCTTCTGGGGGTTCGCAGTGCGGCAGGTGGCGGACGAATGCGGGCTGACCGAGCCGGCCGTCATCTACCATTTCAAAAACAAGGTCGGTCTGTTGATCGCCGTGCTGGAGCATCGCGATCGGGAAGACATGACCATATTCGCCCATACGCTCGGCGTCGAGGCCGAAGACGTGTGGAATGGCGCGGTGGATTTCGGCATCCGCGAACTGTGTGCGGCACTGGTGGCCCGCAACGTGGCGCAGCCTGAGATGGTGCGTCTCTACACCGTACTGCAGGGCGAATCGCTCAACGACCATCATCCGGCATACCAGTACTTCCAGCGGCGTGAGGAGCGCGTTCTGGGTAATTTGACTCGCGCCGCCGAGCGTGACGGCATCGAGAATCCACGCCGTGAAGCGCTCGCCGCACTGTCCATGATGGACGGCATCCAGGTGCGTTGGTTGCGTGAGCCTGACGCCGTGGATCTCGTCGCCGAATGGAATGCGTACGCTGATTCGCGCTGGCCGCGTCGCGACTGACTGGCTGTCTCCCGTACGACTATCGCTTATCGTTCGTTGCTGTATCGTTCTCGACTATCGCCTTGCTGTCGTTTGGCCAGCTGTCTCACCGGCGTGCGGCTGTTGCCGGACGGTCGCCCAACTGCCTCCCGTACGGTCGGCGTGTCGCCTCGTAAGTCTTGATTTTCAACGTTTCCTGACGTTTGTCGCATTTTTAATTAACTGCACAGTAAATAAGTGATATAGTAATACTCACGTAATTAACCACGAAGTTAATTAACGAATGTCGGTAAGGAACTCGATGACGAGGCAGGCGACCATGACCAGCGATAATTCATCAGAACGCAACGCGTTTGACGCAGCCGTCGTTTCCGTACGTGCAGGAGCCAGCGCCGAACGCGCGGCCCGCGAACTCTACGACAAACTCACTGAGGACGAACGCCTGAACCTGCTGGACGGCGACGTCTACTACTGGAGCGGACGACTGGATATCGTCCGCCACGGATACAACATCAAGCCATATGTGATGGGTGCCATCGACCGTCTTGGCATTCCCGGCATCCGATTTGTGGACGGTCCGCGCGGTTGCGTGGCCGGCAACGGCACCGCCTTCCCGGTTTCCATGGCCCGCGGCGCCACATGGGACACCGAACTGGAAGAGCGGGTGGGTCACGCCATCGGCGAAGAGGTGCGCGAACAGGGCGGCAACCTTTTCGGTGGCGTATGCATCAACCTGCCCCGCCACCCCGCTTGGGGGCGCGTGCAGGAAACCTACTCCGACCAGCCGGTGCTGCTCGGCCAGATGGGTGCTGCGATCACGCGCGGCGTGAAGTCCAACGCCATCGCCTGCGCCAAGCACTTCGCCTGCAACTCGATGGAAAACGCACGCTTCAAAGTGGATGTGACCGTGGATGAAGCCACATTCCACGAGGTCTACGCGCCGCATTTCAAGCGCACCATCGAAGCCGGCGCCCAAGCGGTGATGACCGCTTACAACTCGGTCAACGGCGAATACTGCGGCCAGAACAGCTGGCTGATCGACCAGACGCTGCGCCGCGACTGGGGCTTCACCGGCATCGCGGTCTCCGACTTCGTGTGGGGTCTGCGCGACGTAGCCAAATCCGTCAAGGCTGGTCTTGATATCGAAGAGCCGTTCCATCAGCAGCGCTACACCAAGCTTCGTGCCGCCATGGAGCGCGGCGAGGCCGACTGGTCCGACGTGCGCGCGGCGGGCGAACGCATCCTTGCCACGCAGCTGCGCTTCTACGCCCAGCGCGCGGCCGCCGAGCCTCACGGCACGATGGCCGACGCCGAGCATGTGGCCTTGGCCCGTACCGTGGCTGAGCGTGCAGCCGTGCTGCTGAAGAATGACGGTGTTGTGGCTGATGACAATGCCGCCGCCGTTCCCGCCGCATCCGCACTGCCGCTTCGCCCCACCGCGGATCTCAAGCGCGTGGCCGTGTTCGGTCGCATCGCCGACAAGCCCAACACCGGCGACGAGGGCTCCTCCAAGGTGCGCGCCCCGTACGTCGTCACCCCGCTGCAGGGCTTGCGCGAGATCTACGGCGACGATGTGGTGGGCTATCGTGCGGACGAAGCCCCTGCAATCGCCGCCAAACGTGCCGCTCGTGCGGATGCCGCCGTGGTGGTGGTCGGATACACCGCCAACGATGAAGGCGAGTACCTGAAGTCCGTCGTCTCCCCCGACATGCTGCCCCTGCTGCCCGAACCGGTAACCGACGAACAGAAGGAAGCCAAAGCCGGATGCCAAGCCTTCATGAAGGAAGGCATGAGCACCTTCGGCTCCGACGCCGAGGGCGGCGACCGCCACAGCCTGCGCCTCTTGGCCGAGGACGTGGAACTCATCCGTGCCGTTTCCGCCGCCAATCCGCGCACGATCGTGGTGGTAGTGGCCGCCGGTGCCGTGCTGATGGACGAGTGGATCAACGAGCCCGCCGCCGTGCTGCTCGGCTGGTACTCGGGTATGGAAGGCGGTCATGCGCTGGCCGACATCATCGCCGGCAACGTCGATCCGTCCGGTCGACTGCCCTACTCGATTCCGGCCAGCGAGGAGGATCTCCCTCCGTTCGATTCGGACGCCACCGCCGCGACCTATGACCGCTGGTACGGCCAGCGACTGATCCAGCATCGCGGTTCGAAAGCCCTGTTCCCGCTGGGCTATGGCCTGTCCTATCAGACCTACGGCATCGAGGAGTCGCCGCGTCTGCTCGATCTCGACCGTTCTCATCAGACGGCCATTATGCAAGTTTCCGTTCGCAACGAAGGCGATTGCGACGGCCGCCACGTCGTGCAGGTGTACGGCACCCTGCTGGAAGGCGAGCGGGCCGGGGAGCGCGAGCTGCTCGGATTCGCCTCGGCCCAGGTGCCCGCGCATTCTACGACGCAGGTCAAGGTTGCACTCGATCTGTCGGCGATCGGCCGATGGAACAACGAAACGCGAACTCTCGCGCTTCCCCAAGGAACAATGCGCATCGAGGCGTCGTCGTACTGGGGCGATCCTGATGCATCGACAATGGAGGTCGAACTGTGAGCAACGTAGCCACTACCACATCAACCGCGCCGGGACAGCCGGTGTGGACCGGAACCGTCAGCGACGAGGAGCAGAGCAAGGCGCCATGGATCGTCGGCGTGGCATTGGTGCTGGGCTGCTTCCTGTGGATGGGCCCGTACATGGGCGTCAACGTGGTGCTGCTGCCGGCCAAAACCGCTGAGCTCGCCGGCGATTCCAAGGCGGCTGTTGTGGCCGCGCTGTCCACCAGCGCCATGATCGTTGCCGCCATCGCCAACATTCTTTTCGGTGCGCTTTCTGACCTGACCCGTTCGCGCTGGGGCCGTCGTACGCCGTGGATCGTGTGCGGCTCCGTGCTTGCCGCCGCCTCGATGATGCTGGTCAACGTCGCCACCAACGTGGCGATGCTGATCGTGACCTGGTGCGTCTACCAGTGCTTCCTCAACGCCATCATCGCCCCGCTGATCGCCGTACTCGCCGACCGTACCGCCCCGAAGTTCCGCGGTGCCATCACCTCGATGTACGCGCTCGGCTATTCGGTGGGCATCTACACCGGTCAGATGATCGGCGCCCGCTTCCTGACCAATGTGACCCTCGGCTTCATCGTCCTGTCCGTACTGACCCTGCTTTCCGGCCCTATCGCCGCCGTGCTGATGCGTGAGCCCTCCAGCCTGGCCATGCCGAAGAAGTCCTTCGACTCCAAGGTGTTCGTCGAGCACTTCACCTTCCCGGTCAAGGGTTGCCGTGACTACTACCTGGCACTGTTCGGCAAGTTCCTGATCGTGGCCGCCAAGTTCGCCATCTCCGGCTTCCAGCTGTACATCCTCATGGATTACATGAACCAGACCAAGGAAGGCGCCGCTGGCTACGTGACGATCATGTCCATGTGCATGATGGTCACCGCCATCGTGATGACCATCATCTCCGGCCCGATCGCCGACAAGATCGGCAGCCGTAAGCTTCCGGTGATCGTTTCCTCCCTGCTGGTGGCCGTCGGCTCCATCATCCCGTTCTTCTCGAACGACCCGCACATGATGATCGCGTACGCTCTCGTGGCCGGTACCGGCATGGGCGCCTACAACTCGGTTGACCAGGCGCTGAACGTGGACGTGCTGCCGAACAAGGAGACCGCCGCCAAGGATCTGGGCATCCTGAACCTCGCCAACACCGGCGGACAGGTGCTCGGCCCGGTACTTGCCGCCGCCCTGATCCAGTCGATCGGCTACCACGCGCTGTTCCCGTTGGCCGCCGTGTGCTCGCTGATCGGCGCGGTGCTGATCGTCTTCATCAAGTCGGTGAAGTAGTCAAGCCGCTCGTTCCTTTCGATTCTTTCTTTCCCCTTCCTTCCCATACACCAAACGGGGCGGTCCCGGTCGAATCGACGATATGAATCGTTCGATCCGACGAGGACCGCCCCGTTTGGCGTTGTTTTATGTTGTTTTGTTTTCGTTGTTGGCGTTGTTGCCTGTTCTGGCCGGCTCGGGCGTCACGCGACAATTTGAACGTCACGCGACGCCGAGCGACGGCAGTCGTGAGGTAATCACGCGGCGCGGGCGATGGCCTGCTCAAAGTCCTTGGTGCCCTTGAACACTTCCTGCATCCACGGGTTGATGCCCTGCTTCTTGGCGCGGATGAGGATGTAGCCCAGTGCCAGCACGTTGGCAACCAGCGCGATCAGCGAGACCACGAGATTCACGTTCGGGTTGTTCACGGACTGGGTAGAGAACACGGAGTAATCCTGGAACATCGGGAACACCTGAGCGAACATGCACCAGATGGCCAGCGTGAAGGCACGGTTCTGAATCCAGCCGCCCTTGTTCCAGAAGAAGTTGGCCACGGTCGGGGCCAGCAGCAGTGCGAGGCCGCAGTACCAGGAGTGGGTGGGCAGGCAGTTGTAGGTGTAGCAGAAGTTCCACAGATCGTAGGCCACGATGAACACCCAGGTCATGTCCGGCCAGAGCATGTCGTCCTTCTTCTTGGAGGCGTAGATGCCGAACCAGCCGGTCATGCAGAAGATGTTGAGGATGCCGGCCACACCGTTGAACACGTTGTGCCAGCCGCCGTACAGGGTCACGCCTTCGGTGGAGACCCAAGTGCCGCCCCAGCCACGGATGGCGGATTCAAAGTCGGAGACCACGGCGATGAGGATGTTGATGGCCACGATCACGAACGGGAAGCACTTGAACCAGTGGGATTTGCCGATGGAGCCCCACTTGTATTTGAGGGCCATGAAGCCGATGCAGCCGGCGGTGGCGGCATACAGCTTGGCGTAGTGGAACCAGCTGGTCATATGCACGTACGTCGGGTTGTTCAAGGCCCACTCGGCACCCATGGCGGCGGCAGTGTAGATGGTGATGAAATAGACGGTCAGGATCGCCGGCACGATGAGGAAGGCGATCACGCCGCCGGTTTTGGTGCGGCGGGCCAGTTCGTTGGCACCGATGAGGCAGCAGAAGACGAGGATCCATCCGATCCACTGATAGACGGCGGTATCGCCGTAGACCTGAAACAGCATTGCGGTCCTTTCTTGGGTGCATCGGATCGGTTGCGACCGTAGTGCTGTTGCGCTGCGCTGCGGTAACTGTTCCGATGCGGTTATGGTTACGCTCGTCGTCCCGCGCTGGACGTCGGGTGTCTGACGCCGGCGAGACATCTGCCGCACGTTGTTGTGCCGCCGATGTTGACGAAGCGTCAATTTCTCTCGTAGCATAGTGTAAACCCTGCTTTGACGCTGTGTCAAAAAGTGGGGTGTTTGTGGTTGTGGGTACTCGCGTGCATTTGTCGTAATCGCCATATCTCAGACAGCCGTTTCGGATCCGGTTCTGTGCTAGTGGTGCCACCGGAGTCGCAGTCGCCGTGCTTATCGTTGTTCAATGACGGTGTGCGTTGATTTGCGGGCTTGCCGGAGATCTATCTCGTTTACGAGGGGCTCCAGAATGACGATACTGCAAGTATCGGCGTTGAAAAACCGCCATTTTCCAACGCTGGTATCTTCGTTTTCCTCGCTGGGCAGCCCCTTGTAAGCAAGATGGCTTTTCGAAAGACCCGAAATCAGCCCCTTGTAAGAGAGATGGGCATGTGCGGCGTTGGTTGACCGCAAGATTGCAGCACCACCCATGAGATACAGCACCGGCATCGGCTGGAACGACTTCCACACACGAATCCACATGAAAACAAACGACTAGAAGCCGAGGTTCAAAACACCACAAAAGGTCCTATAGGCCTGAGATGGGCAAACACCCCGCCCGTCACAGGAACAAACGCCATGCAAGGACAGGACGTGGCCGCCACTCAGAAAGGAGGTAAGACAAACCTAATGCTCCACGAAAGTTCCTATAGGCCGATGAAAACAATAAACCCTTGGAATCGCTGCAATTCCAAGGGTTTCAGGTAGTGGAGCTAGCCGGGTTCGAACCGGCGACCCTCTGCTTGCAAAGTCTTTGTACTTTCACGCTCAAAACCTTATTTTACAGGGGTTTTCGGTTGCCTGTACTCTCGCTTGCATCCCTTGTGCATCCTTAGCCGTGGAAAACGCTTGTTCGGTTGACTGGAATCGAGGAACATAGACGAAAAAACACGGTAAGGTGTGAGGCATGGAAACAAGGGACAACGTGACGTGTTGCGCCACCCATCGTGGCGACCCCGATACGTCATGCCCTGATTGTTGCGCCGTCTTTAATGCGTTTAAAAATCATGACCGTTCGGTTTTGCGGCACCCCAACATTCCTACCCAATGCCCGACGTGTAACGCATACCTGAAGCAATTAGGTGAAAACCGCTGCGCGCGCCGTTCTTCTGTATACCGCAATACGTCTTATGAGATATCTGGTAGACGTAGGCCGAAGGCTATAGCGACGTTCATAGATTCAGAAGAGCGACTTTTTAGAGTCCATGCAAAGAATATTCTCGATAGACATATTCAGGCCGGAACATTTGAGGAACTAGCGAAAACTATAGAAGCCGGTTGCAAAGCTCAGGCTAACGCTCCGTCGTGTTCCGACGTGCTGGACAAATGCAAGGACTTGGGGAACGAAGACAACCGGGAAGCGGTAATAGAATGGCTTGTTTCCATCATTCTCGGTAATGTGACCTATAGAGACTGGGAAACATTTAATTCTATGTTCCGTGCTGGGATACCCGCTATAACGTCTCACGCTAAAGCCCTGTACGCAGTGCCGCCGCTTGCTTGGATTATCGCCGTTATCCTCGCTCTTGCCGAACAACGACGGCTAACCGAGAAACAACACACGGCGGCAAATAAGGCAACTGCCATACTTCCAACTGCTACGCTTCTCATAGTCGCATCCATCCTTGCGCCACGTGCCCCGCAAGGATACCCCGCAAGCGGATACAGCAACCGGGCTGTAGCCGCGCGGGAACATTGCAGCGCCTAACCCGCCTCTAGGCGCGTCCCCGTGGCTGTAGCCCTGTTTTATCTGAAAACAGGGGTTAATTCATCATGCCTAAAAACAAGCGCGTGCCTAAGCTCTTGGCAAGCAAATATGAAGCCGCTGAAATGCTCGGCGTTTCTTCGGTGACTGTGGAACGCATGACCGCTAACGGCGTGCTGCCTGTGGTGCTTATGCCCAGCACGGGCAAGGTAGGCCGTCCGCGCAACATGTACGCCATTGCCGACCTTGAACGCTTCATAGCGGAACACACCGTTACCAAGGAAACACCGAACGCCACCGACCGGGGCAAGTCCAGCCGCAAGAACACGCGCCGCCGTTCCGCCGTCGCCACCCTTCAGGAAATGGGGGTGTGCGATGAAGCGTAACCCAATCGACAAGGAAACAAACCAACTCAAAGGTTACGCGGTTACGTCGCTATACCTGTACATAGCCGAGCAATTCCACCACCACGGCAGAACATACAAACAACTTACCTACGCCGCCTTGGCGCGGCATATCGGTTTGCCGTGGGTAATCACCGGGGATAACGCCCGGCTTATAGTCATGCTGCGCGCCGCCTTGGCAAGAATGGAAGCAATAGGGCTAGTCGGTGTCAAACCGGATACGCACGACACAGTTCTTGTGCGGCTTCTATGTCGCCCCAACAAGCTACGCCGCTACGGCGATGATTACGTTTGGCACGTTTTCGATAGCGAATGGCAACCCGACAATGGCAAGGTGGCTTAGCCTATGGGGTTCATATTGCTAAATACTGCCTATATGCTGCGAGTCCCCTATAACAACCTAGGCGCGCAAATCAAAGCGCCACGGGGTCAACAGCCCCGCGCCGCGCCAAACGTGGAAGCCGCGCACGCATTACGTGAGCGCGACTGGAACATGCTTAATTACCTTGCCGCGAAGTCGGTAGACCCTCAAACCTTCTTAGCCGATAGGCTAATGAAAGACTATGGGGAAAACCCAGATAAATACGACATTAGGGCGCGTCCGTTGCCGTGCTGGGTATGTCGTCCCATATCCGAATTGATAGGCCGCGTGTTGGGCAAGGATAGTGTGACGGGTAGCACCGTGAATATGGCTATGGACAGTTTGCGACGGCTGGAACGCTGCCACTTGCTGCGCCTTCATGGCTCCCGGCGTGGCGACAAGATGCCATTGACCGAACTACTGATTATCGCGCGCGCTGAAGAGTTCGGCGTGCCTGTTGAATATCCAAAGGCGCGGCGCGGCAAAAGTGGCAGTGCTACGAATCTGCCGCCCACCGACTTAGCCGGGAACACTTGGGACGCAGACACGGACGGTGACGGCTGGACTAACCCCGACTGTTAGGTTATCCACATTGAAGCGTGTTAGAAGCTAATCGCAACTACCTAGTTGTTATCGGACAACAACTAGGTAGTTGTTGTAACTGCAACTAGGTAGTTGTTATGAAAGCAACTACCTAGTTGTTAAAAGTGCAACTACCTAGTTGCTTTTTTGCAGTACATATAAGGAATAGAAATATAGTAAGAATCTTATTAGTAGTAATACTTTCGCAATCGCTTACGTTGTGGATAACCTCGCCGCAGTCAAGCCCCGTTTTTTTAGAAGTGACCCCAACGAACACCCCGCGCCTCACCGTTTTGTGTTCCCCACGAGATAAATAAAATGTTTTCACCACGGGATAGGAAAACACGAGTAAAAACAGCGCATGTTCCCCACTACATACGTTATAAGCCATGTTTTTAGGGACTGTATGCCGTTTGGGTTGTTCTCCGTGCTGTCGCTCTCGTGGAATGGCGCTAACGCGCCATAGATTGCTTTAGCTACTTCCCCGCACCCCCCGGTTCCGCGCCGCCCCCCTCACCCCTTCGTGCTGGGATAAACAATTAATACGCTCCATAGAACGTATAACGTAACGGTGGTAAGCGTCATTATGAACAACAGCAACACTAAGAGTTTAAGAAGTAGGCCCAATATGGTGAGTATCGTGCTTAGTCGTTCGATATGCTCAGGCTTCATGTCGAGCATTCTAGACGATTGTCACATATCAACGTGCCACTACTGGGCCTAATGCGAGAGGCGCGGCACTTATCTTGGCACCTTGCTTGCGTATTCCGCCGCAAGCATTCCAGCTAAAGCGCACAATGTGGCCGTATCATGGCAGATATTGCCGCGTATGCGCCCTAAATGGTTGGGCACTAGTTCAATCATGCCCACCTTAGCCAAGCGCCTTGCTGCCGCCCTTACCACGCTGGAACGGCGCGCGTGGCCTATCGCCCGCACCCTGTGCAGCTCGGCGTAATGCTCGGCCAATATGTCGAACGATTGCACGCCTTGCGCACGCCATGCCGCGAAGTCCAATGTGAGCATAAGGGCCATGCGCACCGCCTCGGGCGCGTCGCTTGCCGTTTCCTTGCCGTGCTTGCCGTCATACGGATAACGAATACTGCCGTTAGCTCGCCTCGGCGGTGCCGTCTGCGGTCTCGGCGCACACGGCTTGATATGCTCGCTTTCACCGGGCAGCGCGGCAGCGTTTACCAACGTGCATAATGCGTTATCAGGCAGCGCCACATAATGCTCGGTTACAACGGTGGAAGAATGCCCGAGCGCGTGGGATACCCCCAGCATGTCATGTGATTGTGCGTAAGCCGTAGTAGCGAACCTGTGCCGAAGCTTGTGTGCGCTCCACCCATCAGGCAGCAACCTAGACAAGTGCTTGGATATGTAGGACACTTCCACATGACCGCCAAAACGTCCCGGAAACACATAACCTTTTGCCGCCTGTATACGCTGCGCCATGTTCTCCCTTATGGGCAATATTCGTTGTTTGTCACCCTTGCCGTTGATGACTAACGAATAGCCGTCGTCCCGTGTCACGACATTATCGCTATGCACCTGTGCTATCTCACCTCGCCGTAGTCCATACTCGGCAGCTAACGCCAACATGACGCGCTCCGATTCCGTGGCCTTGCTCATGGCTTCTTCTATGTACTGCTCGGGGCAAGGGCGCGGGTGCGGGTTAGCCATACGCGCACGCGGCACAAACTCGGACAAATCGGCAGCGGTAAAGCCTTCTTGGAAGCACCAGCGAAAGAACGTAACCAGTGCATTGCGTAGGTTCCGGCGCGTGCTTTGCGACTTGCAACGCGCCATAGCCGCCGTAATATGTGACCTGTCTACCTGACTAGGTGGCACGTCCGATTGCTTGGCAAACCTGACCAACTGGGCGCGCCGCGTCTTCAAAGTCTCCGGGCTGAAGCTTTGCGCTTGCCCATATTCCAGAAAACCGATGATAGGTGCGCGCCATGCCTCGGGTATCGGCTGCGGTTTCATGCTCATGCCGCCACCCTTCCGCGTGCTGCGCTCTTGTGTTCCTGTGCCGCGCCGCCTTCTATGACCTTCAGACCTTGGCGCACCTGTTCGCGTGTCTGCGCGTGTTCGGCCAATCGTGACATGTTCGCGGCTATCTGCCGTGTGCGTTCCTCGGTGGCATGTTGGTAAATCAACGCGGCACGTGGGGAGCTATGGCCCATAAGGTTCATAAGTTCCTTGGTGGTGGCTCCAGTCTGTGCCGCGAACGTGGCGCAAGTGTGCCGTAGGTCATGAAAACGCAAATCATCACGTCCCGCTGCCTTGCGTGCCTCTCGAAACGCCTTGCCTAATGAGTTGCTGTTTATGGGCGTGCCTCGCCCTGTGGTGAACACATAAGCATCATTGGTTGTTCCGGTGTATTTTTCCATGTGCTCGGTCAATATCGGCGTGACGTGCGGGGGTAGGAACACCACGCGCCGCCCCGCGCGCGTCTTGGTCGGTTCCTTCTCATACAGCTTGCCGTTAATTCGATAGGTCTGCTTGTCCACATTAAGTCTGTAGGCGTTCTCGCCATCTTCCAGCCTGACTAGAACAACGTCCGCGCGTGTAAGCCCCGCAAGCTCGCTGAAGCGAAGCCCCGACCACGCCGCCACATGGATAAGCGCGCTATAGCGTTCCGGCATGTTGTCGGCAATAACGCCGATTTGCCTAATGGTGGCCGGTTTACGTTCCGCCGTATCCGAAGAAGAAGCGCCCACGATATTGCAAGGGTTGAGGCTGATTGCTTGGTCACGGTAGGCCGTCGCCATGATGGCATGAAGCAACCGGTATGCCTGTGCCGTGCGCGTCTTGCCGGTAGTGTCCTTGCGGGGTATGTCCCCCAAGTCGCGCCGTTGCTCGAAACGTTGCAGCATCCAGCGCCGCCACTTCTTCACCACGTTGGGTGTTATGTCCTTAAGCGGGTAGGCTCCAAGGAACGGCGTTAAATGTTCGTCGATGATACCGGCGTACAGCAGCGCCGTCTTAGGGCGCACCGTCTCTTTTTTATCGACTAGCCAATCTATTGCGTATTCCTCGAACGTCTTAGCCGCCGTCTCCAAGTCGATAAGGCTATTCGTGTTCAGCTTGGCGCGGATATCGGATAGCCAGCTAGCCGCCGCCTGTTTCGTGCTGAAGGTATCCGGCGCGTAACGCCGCGTACCGGCGCTATCGATGTAGGACGCTTGGTAACGTCCCGACCTCATTTGCTGGATTTTCCCAAAACTGCGTTTTTTCATTCCTAAGCCCTCACTTCGGCGTGTCGTGGGTCTAAGGAACTTCAGCGGCTTGCATCCCTTGTGCATCCTTAGACCTGTTGAAATTTGTTGAAATGAGATGAAAACACGCAGAAAATGCGATACAGAAAAACCCTCGGAATCGTTGCAATTCCAAGGGTTTCGGGTAGTGGAGCTAGCCGGGTTCGAACCGGCGACCCTCTGCTTGCAAAGCAGATGCGCTACCAGCTGCGCTATAGCCCCATGTTGATTTATTCGGGAAAAAAAGAGCGGCACGCGGCCGCCTCTTTTCCTGTGGGCCCAGGAGGACTTGAACCTCCGACCTCATCCTTATCAGGGATGCGCTCTAACCAGCTGAGCTATGGGCCCGATCCATGCACTTCAAAAGCGCACAAGTGATTACAATACCACTGAACGTGAAGGTGTCAACGGGACGTACGTTTCGGCGTGTCGCGGTGGGGTGCTGAGTCATCGATGACGAGCTGACCGGTTTTCCGCGGCGGTCCGCCCTCCCAGCGGTCGCTGAAGATTATTTTGCGGCGGTGCCGGAGACGGCCCTTGCCGGAAGTCTTTCGTCAATCGCGGATCGTCAGGTCGTGACGTACGTGCGCTGTCGGTTGCGCGCGTCACAATGACGCACATGCCATACCGATCATCGTCTCGTTCTGGCTCCCCTGCCACAGCCATCAATCTGACCATTGACGGATTGCCGGTTACGGTGGTGCGTAAGCCCATCAAAAATATGTACCTTCGTATCAAGCCGCCGAACGGCGAAGTCGTAATCTCAGCCCCCAAGCGTATGGGTGACCACATCATTGCTGACTTCGTGCGTGGCCGCCGTTCGTGGATTGACGAGCACGTACGGCGCATGGCCGAGGCGCGTAGGAAGTCGATGGACGCGGGTGGGCCGATTGATGATGGGTCCGCGTCTGGCGTCGAGCGCGGCGGGGATGCTGCCGGACGTGGTGACTTGGCCGACGTTGGTGCGGGTCGCCCGGGTGTTGGTGGAGGAGCCGGGCAAGACGGTTCTGCGGGTGATTCTGGGGCGGTGCCTACGTTCGATCGTGCCGCGATCTGGACGCCGGAGCGCAAGGCTCAGGCCGCGGCCGGTATCAATGCGCAATTGCCGGGGCTGCTGGCTAGGTGGGAGCCGGTGATCGGGCGGGCTCCCAGTCATATCACGTTGCGTGTGATGACCTCGCGCTGGGGATCGTGTACGCCGGCCACCGGTCGTATTCGGTTGAATCTGCAATTGGGGCTGATGGAGCCGTGTTTTCTGGAATACGTGCTGGTGCATGAGATGACCCACCTGTGGGAGCGTGGGCATGGCACCGGATTCCAGCGGCGTATGAGCGCCTATCTGCCGAATTGGAGGCAATTGCGCCGCGAGCTCAATCGCCGTGTGGTGCTGTAGATCGGGTGTTGAGATTACTGGAGGTGAGTGGCGGGCGCGGCGTGAGCGTCATGTTGTGGGGATTCTCAATTTCGCGAGAGGTGGGCTCTCGCAAATATGGCCTTACTTCGCGAATATGTACCGCTGATGGGAACTCAATGAGTCATTTTCGCGAAAGGTGGGTTTATTTCGAGAAAAACCGCGCTGGTCGTAGAGTCTGGGGCATTGCTGGGGGTGCGGCTGGGTGTAGCTGGGGATTGCTGGGTGTCGCCCCAGAACGGTCGGAGATCCGGTGTCCTGATCGTTATCGTTGGTCGCCGGCGATGTGGCTGATGGCCTGATCGGATTCGCTGACGATCTGCCGCATCGTTGCCTCGGCTGCGCTGCCGTCTCCCTTGCGAATCAACGCCGCTACCTCGGTGTGCCAGCTGAGCGCCGTCTGATCGGCCACTTTCGGCATCAATTCGTGGTGCGTGCGGCCGGTGAGCGTGGAGGCGATCACGTCGCCGAGGGCGGCGAACATCAGGTTTCCGGAAGCTTCCAATAATGTGCGGTGGAAGAGAATGTCGGCTTCCAGATATTCGGCTTCGTCGGCGTGGTCGGAGTGCGCCACCATGTCGATGGCCGCGCGGGTCAGCGCCGCCCAATGCTCCGCGGTGGCATGTGAGGCGGCGAGCCGCGCGGCCGCGGGCTCCACGGCGGCGCGCAATTGCGAAAGCTCGTGCAAGGCCGAAATGCGATGCGGGCCGCGCAGTCGCCACTGAATCACCTGTGGATCGAGGATATTCCACTGCTCGACGGGGTTCGCGGTCGCCCCCGCTTTGCGCTTGACGCTGACCAATCCCATCGATTCCAATACGCGTGTGACTTCGCGCGTCACCGTGCGCGAGGGGGTGGCGTCGCCGTCCATATTCGGCTCAGGCAGCCGCTCCCCTGCGCTGACGTCGCCGCTCACTACGGCCATGCCCCATTCGTCGAGCAGACGATCGTGCAGGGACAGTTCGTTGGCGGCAGCTGTGCCGGATGCTGCAGTAATCAGGGAAGTCGCGGAAGTCATAAGACAAGTATTGCACGTTCGGTTGGTTATGGCATACATATTCAACACGCCGGTGCGTAAAAGTATTGCGTATTCCATAATCGTTGGTTATATTAGATGTCAACATACGATATGCATATGGTGACAATGAAATGTCATCCATATACACCGACTCAAAGAAGAGATGGATTATGAATACGCTTGTTTTGGCTGAAGTCACGAACGCAGCAGTCCAGCTCAACAGCACCCAGCTCGGCATCAGCGTGGTGGCCAGCATTGTCGTGCTGATTCTACTGGTTACCGTCGCGAAGCTGCACCCGTTCGTCTCCCTGCTGATCTCCTCCCTCGTGGTCGGCATCGGCTCCGGCTACGGCCCGGTGGCCACCGTGGAAAGCTTCTCCACCACCTTTGGCTCCACGATGGCATCCGTGGGCATCCTTGTCGGCCTCGGCGCCATGCTCGGTCGCGTGCTGATGGACACCGGTGCCGCCGACAGCATCGTCGATACACTGCTCGCCAAGACCTCCACCAAGATGATTCCGTGGACCATGGCCCTGATCGGCGCCCTGATCGGTCTGCCGATGTTCTTCGAAGTCGGCCTCGTGGTGCTCGTGCCGGTGATCATCCTCATCACCCGCCGTTCCAGGCTGCCACTGATGCGTGTGGCCATTCCTACGCTGGCAGGTCTTTCGGTGATGCATGCCTGCATGCCGCCTCAGCCCGGCCCGCTCGCCGCACTGAGCTGCTTCAAGAACGGTTCCGTAGGCATCACGATGATGTTCGGCCTTCCCATCGCCGTAATCACCGCTGCACTCGTCGGCCCGCTGTTCTCCAAGTTCGCCGCCAAGTGGGTGCCGGTCGGTGCTCCTGAGAACTTCGATACCGGCAAGGGTCGTGTGGATGCCGACGGCAACCCGGTGACCACCAAGCCGCCGTTCGCCCTGTCCGTGCTGTGCATCCTCGTGCCGGCCATCCTGATGCTCGGCAACGCCATCTTCGAAATCGTGGCCCCTGACCAAGCCGGCTCCAAGGCCGTCTACGCCCAGGTGCTCGCCTTCTTCGGCAAGCCCGCCATCGCACTGGCCACCGCCGTGCTCTTCGCGATGATCGTGCTCGGCCGTACCACCCACATGTCTTGGAAGACCGTCAACGACTCCCTGAAGGCCGCACTGCCGCCCATCGCAGGCATCCTGCTCATCGTCGGCGCCGGCGGTGGCTACAAGGGCGTGCTGGTGGACACCGGCATCGGCGACATCATCGGCAAATTCGTCGAAAGCTCCGCCATCTCCATCTTCCTGCTCGCCTGGCTCATCGCCGCCTTCGTGCGCGTGGCCACCGGCTCCGCCACCGTGGCCATCATCACCACCGCCGGCATCCTCGGCCCGGTCGTCGACCAGATGGGCGTCACCGCTCCGGCCATCGCCCTGCTGGTCATCGCCATCGGCGCAGGCTCCGTGTTCCTCTCCCACGTCAACGACGCCGGCTTCTGGCTCATCAAGGAATACTTCGGCCTGGAAGTTGGCGAAACCTTCAAGACCTGGACCGTGCTCGAATGTCTGCTGTCCGTCGTGGTGCTCGCCCTCGTGATGATCTGCAGCATCTTCGTGCCGCTGGTCTAGCAGCCTTCCCGTCAACCATCAATCATTCGTAATCCTCTCCCCTACTCAGCTGAAAAGAGACTCCTATGACCATCGCAACTAACGAACACACAGATATCATCACCGCCAACACCATCCCCGCCGACTACTTCGCCAACACCAAGCCGATCATCGTACTGATGGGCGTATGCGGCTGCGGCAAAAGCACCGTGGCCGCGCACCTGACCGAGCGATACGGCCTGAAGTACGCGGAAGCCGACGACTTCCACCCGCAAGCCAACATCGACAAGATGGCCGCCGGCATCCCCCTCACCGACGAGGACCGCTGGCCCTGGCTCGATATCCTGGCCTCTTGGATTGATGAGCGCATCGCCGCCGGCGAGGCGGCCGTGGTGACCTGCTCCGCGTTGAAGAAGGTCTACCGCGACAAGTTGCGCCGACCGGGCGTGGTGTTCGTCTACATGCAGGGCACTTTCGACGAGGTGATGGAGCGTCTCTCCCACCGTGAAGGCCATTTCATGAAGCCGAGCATGCTGCAGAGCCAGTTCGACATCCTCGAAGAGCCGGGCGATGACGAAGTACACGTCAACGTACACATCGGACTGGCCGACCCGGATCAGGAAGCCATGGCCGTGGCCGGAGCCCTGAGCCTGTAGATCTTCACGCTGGACAACGTACGTTGGGTTGCGCTCAGCGTACGACGACCCTGACTTCGTGCCCCTTGATCGGGGGAAACGTACGCTTAGTCGCACTCGGTGTACGTTTTTCCGGATTACGAGCGATAAAACCGCACAAAACGTACGTTGCGACGTACTTCATCACGTCACGTTGCACTTATTTTCGATGGAAGAAGGAACATTATGCAGATGGGAATGATCGGCCTCGGCCGTATGGGTGGCAACATGGTCAAGCGCCTGCGCGAAGACGGCCATGAGATCGTCGGTTTTGATATGAACCCGGAATCCGGGCGTGATGTGGACTCTTTGGAGGCTCTGGTGGCGGCTTTGGACGCCCCGCGCGTGGTGTGGGTGATGGTGCCGGCCGGCAAGCCCACCGATTCCACCGTGGAACAACTGGGCGAGCTGCTTGAGCCGGGAGACATCGTGGTTGACGGCGGCAACTCCAAGTACACCGAAGACCGCGAGCATGCGGCCGCCCTGGCGGGAAAGGGCATCGGGTTCCTGGATTGCGGCGTCTCCGGCGGCGTCTGGGGTGCCGAGCGTGGTTACGCGCTGATGATCGGCGGATCGGATAAGGATTACGAGACCGTGCTACCGATCTTCGAAAGCCTCAAGCCGGAAGGCGAATATGGTTTGGTACACGCTGGTCCGGTGGGCGGTGGCCACTTCGCCAAGATGGTGCACAACGGCATCGAATACGGCATGATGCAGGCCTTCGGCGAAGGCTTTGCCACGATGCTGCGCAGCGAATACGTGACCAACCCGGCTGAAACCATGACCTCGTGGCGTACCGGTTCCGTGGTGGCCAGCTGGCTGCTCGACCTGCTCGACAACGCCACCAAGGATGATCCGGAATTGAAGAGCGTGCCGGCCGTGGCCAACGAGTCCGGCGAGGCCAAGTGGATGGTCGAAGCGGCGCTTGAGCTTGGCGTGCCGGTGCCCACCACTGCGGCGGCCCTCTGGCAACGCCAGACCTCGCGCGGCGGTGCCGACGACATCCTGCGCGTGGTGACCGCCCTGCGCGCCCAGTTCGGCGGTCATGTGACCAAGGTGGACGAGATCGCCACCCACTGATTGCGCGTGGTTGTGTGTGGTTGTGTGTGGTTGTGCGGTGATCGCACGGTGTGGCGGGCATCGCCGCGGCGAGAATACATAAGTTGTGGCTGGGGCCACAACTTTTCCGTCTTTGCGCACTTGGTTTGTCTCGATAGCTTCATCAATCGATTGATATGCTTACCGGGACAGTTTTTCGTGTCTCGGTAGATGATTTTCGCGTTTTTTGCGATTACCGTGGCAGAATCTCGCACTCGATGAGTGGTGATTCACATATCCACGAATTAAGAATCGGCTTAATTCCGCGGTTTTGATGCGGTGTGAGAATCAGTCGGGCGAATAAATTCGTCCCGGTGCGTGGAAAACAATCAGAATCACTTACCGAGACATAACAATATGTCCCCGTGGCCGCATCAATCGATTGATATGCCGGTCGTGGCAATAATTCTTGCCACAACAGACGATTCCGTGCCATTGATACGGGTACGAACCGAATTATGCAGAAACCCCTGCCACAAAATGTAAAAACTAGGCGAAATGCACTGTTGTGGCAAACACCGTTGACCACAACATTCTCATAAAACGTTTGACGGTCGCATTGTGGCACCCATTGTGCCCCCCAATGCCCTGCGCGATGAATCCCATCGTCGTGTTTGGTCCGTGGTAAGTACTTATTTACTTATCGCGGGCCAAATCGCGCAGGAAACGCCCCACCATTCAATTCGTCGTCGATTGTAAGCAAAGAAAAAGCGGCTCCATCCGAAAACAGAGCCGCTTCATAGAGCCGCTACTCAACCAGTCGCGGCTACGTAAGGCTAGAATCTCACGCCAAGTGGGAGCGCATGAACCACTGGAACTTTTCGAGCTGCTGCACGTGATCCTGAATGATGTTGGAGCTGACGAAGTCCAGCTCATCCAGCTCGGCAACGGCCTTGCGATCTTCGGCGATGAAGGCGTCGTAGTACTCGATCAGAGCCTTGAGGTACTCCTCGGTGCCGGCGCGGCCTTCCACGTCGAACGGCTTCCACGTGCGGCCCCGCACAATCGCGTCAGCACGACCGTCCGGAGTGCCGCCCAGCGTGGCGATGCGCTCGGCGGTTTCGTCGGCCTGAGCCAGCACGGACTCGACCTCCGGGTCGAGCATCTCATGCACGGCGATGAAGTTCGGGCCGGTCACGTTCCAATGCGCGTGCTTCAAGACCAGAGCGGCCTCCTGCTCCTGGCTCAGTCGGTTCTGCAGAATGGCGATCGCCTTCTCCGAGGTGGCTTCGTCGAGACCCGGCACGATGAATGCAAGTGTCATGGTGTTCCTTCCTTTCATATTTGGAACAGTCATTCCAGTCTAGGCTGTTTGCCTCCGCCACAGGCCCGGAACAGGCGTGGGAATAATCACGAAGGAATTATTGGCAGAGCATTACCGGATGTCGAAAGTTGCACTCCCTCGATGGACTACCTCTCAGTCAGCTGCGCTGTCAGCTCCCCTGACAAGGAGAGCCGAGAAGAGGTCACGCTTCGGCTGTTGGTGCGTGGTCAGGGGCGCCAGCTTTGCGCACTTCGATGGTTTCGATGCGGCGGCCGTCGACCTTGGTGATCACCATGTCGTAACCGTCGTCCGAATGCAGGACGTCGCCCACGGCACCCATCTTGCCGGTGTGGGCCAGGAAATAGCCGGCCACGGTTTCGTACGGGCCGTCTTCCAGTTCGATGCCGGTCAGGTCGGCGAAGTCCTCGATGGTCATGCTGGCTTCGATGGTGGCCACGCCGTTGACGAACGCGGTGCGGGCTCGCCGCTCGCCGCCCTTTTCGGTAGGCAGGTCGTATTCGTCGCGGATGTCGCCTACCAGCTCCTCGGTCATGTCTTCCAGCGTTACGATGCCGTCCGTGCCGCCGTATTCGTCGATGACCACGGCCAGATGGATGCCGCGCTTACGCAGCAACTCCAGTGACGGCAGCAGCTTGGAAGTGCCGGGCAGGGAGATGCCTTCGCGCACCACATCGCGTACCACTTTGGCGTTCGGGTCGCGCACGTCCAACAGGTCGCGCACATGCACGAAGCCGATCACATCATCGAAATCCTTACCGGTCACCGGGTAGCGGGAGTACGGTTGGTCACGTACGAACGCGGCCGCTTCGGCGATCGGCTGATCGGCTTCGATAAACACCACGTCGGCGCGTGGACGCATCACCTCGGCCACGATGGTTTCGGATGCGTCGAACACATCGTCCAGAATCGTGCGTTCGTCCTTGGACAGGTTCGTATTGGAGCTGACGAGCACGCGCAACTCATCATCGGAGACTTCGGATTCGGTCTGCTGCGGGTCGAATCCCAGCAGGCGCACGATGCCGTTCGTGTTCTTGCCGATCAACCAGATGATCGGGCGGCAGATCGTGGCAAACACGTCAATGGCGGGCACTACCGCGCGTGCGATCTGCTCGGTGCGCTGCATGGCGATGCGCTTGGGCACCATTTCCGAAATCACGATGGAGCAGTAGGAAATAATCAGGGTGAGCACAATGTTCACCAAGCCGCCAGCGATGCCAACCGGCACCCCCCAGCTTTCCACCAGCGGAATCAGGTACGGGGCGATCGAGGAGGCGCCGAACGAGGCGGACAGGAAGCCGGAAAGCGTTACGCCGATCTGCACGGTGGACAGGAAAGTGTTCGGGTCGCGCGCGATTTTGGCCACCTTCGCGCCGCGGGCGTCCTCCTGCTCCATCTGCTCGATCTGCGAACCACGCAGGGAGACGAGTGCCAGCTCGGTGCCGGAGAACACGGAACCGATGACGAGGAACACGAAGATCAGGAGGATGTTCAAACCAAGTGACATGCCTCCAACTCTAGGAGAGCGGCACGTCAATTGGGGTACGGCAGTCATGCGAGCGTAATGGCACAGAGTCGTGTGCGAGTACGTGTATGCGTGCGCACGTGCGTGAGTAAACGTACCCGTACATGTACAAGTACGCAATGGTACGCATTCGTGTAACATGGTACGCATTCGTGTAATTTGGTGTGCGTTGAGGCAGGAGCGTAATCATGGTGATTAATCCGTTCAAACCAACTGCCGGCAAGATGCCTCCGATTTTATTGGTCGGCAGTCCATTATCGAAGACTTTTCCGAAGCGTTGGTCAATGGTGTGGGCGCGCCGGGGCGCATCATGTTGGTCACCGGACAGCGTGGTTTCGGGAAGACTGTTATGCTTACCGAGTTCCGTCGTATTGCTAAAGCGCAGCATTGGGAAGTCATTGGAGAGACGGCCTCTACGGGATTGGTCACGAGACTTATCACGGCGTTGGCGCCTTCGGGGCTTCGTCTCGATCAGGCCAACATCAGTCCCTCCATCGGTATTTCCGGCATTGCCACTGCCAGTCTTGGGCAGGCGCATTTTTCTGCGGAATCCAATCCGCTGACACTGCGTAATGCGCTGAACAAACGGTTAAGCAGCAAGAAGATCGGTAAAGGGAAGGGCATTCTCATCACCATCGATGAGACACAAGCGGCTTCGCATGATGATCTGGTAGCTATTGCCACGGCTGTGCAGCACGTGATTACGGATGCCGACGAAAGTGACACGCCTGATGCGGATAAGAGGGGCGTTGCCATCGTCTTCGCCGGATTACCCTACATGGTCAATGATCTGCTGGATAACGAGGTGACTACGTTTTTGCGGCGGGCATTGCGTCGTGAATTGGATAACGTGCCGTTGCCGGATGTCAAGAACGCATTTCTGGAGACGGTTGCCGATTCCGGTAAGACCATCAGTGAGTCCGATGCGCTTGAGGCTGCCCGACAATCCGAGGGTTATCCGTACATGGTGCAACTTGTTGGTTATTACATGTGGCAGTCCGCGCAGCGTCGAGGTTCAAACGTCATCACATCGGATGATGTGGACACCGGCGTTTCCGATGCGCTGCTCGCATTTGATGATGCCATATGCGCTCCGGCCTTGGACGGTACCACCAGTGCGGAGCGGCTGTTCTTGACAGCTATGGCCAAAGATGTGCCGCACTATACGCAGGTCGGTGATATTGCGGAACGTACGCGCAGAAGCCGCAGTTGGGTGAGCAAGTACCGAGCGATTCTCATCAAAGACAAGCTCATCCGACCGGTGGGCCACGGTCAGCTGGAATTTGCGGTGCCGCACTTAGGACAGTATTTGCAATCGTTGTAAGAGCCGACAATCGCTTGGCAAGCATCTGCTGATCGCAAGCGATTCCAAGCGATTCCAAGCGACTACGAGCGGCGGCGCAGCTTGGCCACGGCGTTGCTCACGCAGATGCGCAGCACGATGGTGAAGATGACCACCATAATCGCCAGAATGCCGATATCGAGCCAGAACTGGTCGCTCGTGTGCTCCCACAGGTCGTCCTTCTTGAAGGTCGGCACCTTGGTGGGGCCGTACAACAGACCGTTCAGATCGATGTCGGAAGCTGCGGCCGAGAAGCCCCAGCGGCCGGGGAAGATCATACTGACCTGTTCCAGACCGTCGCGGTCGGTGACCGGAATCATACCGCCGGAGAATACCAGCTGTGCCATCACCAGAATCACCAGCAACGGCATGGTCTGCTCGCCGGACTTGACCAGTGCGGAACCCACTTCGCCCAGCATGGCGGAAGCCCAAGCGGTCAACCAGACCACAAGCACCAGTTCGGCCACGCCGGCGTCGGTGATCACGCCGTGATCAGGCCGTGGCTTGCCGATGCTGACGGCCGTGGTGAGAATCGCCGCCTGCAGCAGCGTCTGCAATCCCATCACAATCAGCTTCGAGAACGTGTACGACGTGGGGGAGAGGCCCACCGCGCGCTCGCGGTCATAGATGGCGCGTTCGGAGACGATGTCTCGCACCGACAGCGCCGAACCCATGAAACAGGCGCCGAGGATCACGAGCGACAGCAGCTGGCTCGGCTCGGTGGCCGCATCCTTGAAATCAGGTTCGCCCAAGCCGTGCGAGCCGGGCACCACCAAAGACAGCAGTCCCAGGAAGAGCGGCAGCAACAGCAGGAAGATCAGCAGACCCGGGTCCGCGACGATCAGATGCAGCTGTCTGGTGACCAAGGTGAGCGTCTGTTTGATACGGAACGGCTTTGCTGGTTTCTCATGATCGGCATGCTGGCGGACCGTGGCTTTGGCCTCCAACGTGCGCTGTCGTGAATCGGTGAGCGAGTACACCTGCTCCGGGCGTTCGGTGACATCGTTGAAGATGTCCGCCCACTCCTTGCCGTGGAACGCCTGTTCCATTTCGGCCACCGTGCCGAAGAATGCCGGATGGCCGCCGGGGGAGAGCATAAGCACGTTGTCGCACAGTTTGTTGATGTAGGAGAGCGAATGGGTCACGACGAGCACCACGCGGCCGGCGTCGGCCAGCTTGCGCAGCATCTTCATGACGGTGAGATCCAGTGCCGGGTCCAGTCCGGAGGTCGGCTCGTCGAGAATCAGCAGCTCCGGGCCGGTGAGCAGCTCGATGGCTGTGGAGACGCGCTTGCGCTGGCCGCCGGAGAGCCGATCGATGCGATTCTGGCGGCGTGAGGTGAGCTCCAACTCCTCCAGCACGTTGTCGATGATTTCGGCGCGCTCGGCTTTCGTGGAGCCGGGAAGACGCAGCTTGGCGGCGTATTCGAGTGCGGCGTCCACCGTGAGCTTGCGGTGCACCACATCGTCTTGCGGCACGAAACCGATACGGCTGCGCAGCAGTTCGATGTTCTGGTGTACGTCGTACCCGTCGAACAGCACGTGGCCTTCCGTGGGGGAGTTGAGGCCCGCCACAATAGACGTGAAGGTTGATTTGCCGGCACCGGACGGGCCGATCACCGCGGTTAGCGTACCTTTGGCGAACACGGCATTGATGCCGTCGAGGAGGCGGGTGCCTTTGCCGACGGTCAGGCCGATGTTTTCGGCGATCACCGCGTCGGCGCTGGCGAAGGGCGCACGGTCGGTGAGCACGCCCTCGTGCACGGTCAGATCGGTGTTGCCGACCGTGACCACGTCGCCTTCCTCAAGCCAGATCTTGGCCACGCGACGACCGTTGACGTACGTGCCGTTGGCCGAATTCAGATCGGTGAGCAGAATGCCGTTGCCGGTGGCTTCCAGCGAGCAGTGCCGCCGGGAGACCAGTACGTCGTTGATCTGGATCAGGCACGCCGGGTCGCGGCCGATCAGTCCCGTGGCGTCGGTTTCCGGATTGAACGAGCCGTGGACGCGATTGATGGCCGGTTGCGATTCGAGATGCATGGCTTGCGTGCTGCCGGCCAGCACCGTGTTGTTGGCTAGGATCGTGCCGCCGAGATTCTGGTTCGGTTGTGCGGCCGGGTTCGGCTGTGTTGGCTGGGCTGTAGGGGGCGCTGTAGGACCGGGCTGTGCCGGAATCGCACGTTGCGCCGGGGTAACCGGTTGCCGGGTCGGTTGGTTGCCGGGTTGGCCGGTTGCCGGGTAGGACGACGTCGATGGTGCGGGCGATGCCGGTGCTGCCGGCTGTGCCGGCGCAACCGGAGGCATGGCCGGTGCGACTGAAGCCGGCTGCTGTTGCGGCCGTGCTGGAACCGGGGTGGCCGGCGCTGGTGTCGCAGGACGTGCGGGCATGGCTGCGGCGGCCGGTGCCGGCGTTGCGGCGGCACGTGGCATGGCCGGTGCGGCCATGGGCTGTGCCGGGGCAGCAGGGGTGGCTGTGGGTTGCGCTGGAACGGACGGGGCAACAGGGGCCGCCGGCATCGCCGGAACGCCCGCTGGAGTCACAGCGCCGACTACGCACCGAATGGCGGCCCCGCGCGCCAACGTCACCGTGGTGGTGCCGGTCAGCAGCACCGAAGTGGTGTGCATGCCGTTGATGGACAGTCCGTTCGCGCTGCCCAGATCTTCTATCAGCCAACCGTCGTTGGTCAGCCTGATGCGTGCGTGATGGTGCGATACGTACGGATTATGAATCACCAGATTGCAGTCGGAGGCGCGGCCGATCACCAATGGATGTGCCGGATCGACGGGAACCTGAGTGGAGCCGTAACAAACGGTAAGGGTGGGAGGCAATGTAGATGGCATGGGTCCAGACTTCTTCGTGTTTCTTCATTCTCTGCCATCAGAAATACCACACCCGCATTACTGTTGCCCATCGAGGCTCAGCGGCTGGGCAACGGTAATGCGGGTGTGGGCGTGTGTAAAGAAAAACGCGCCGGCCTGATCTGTCAGAAGCTCAGGACTTCAACGCGGCCGGATTCCAGTTCGTAACGTGCGCCTACCATCATGAGCCGTTCGTCGGCCAGCGCCTGCTGGATCACTTCGGAACGTTCCACCAGCGTTTCGATGGTGCGGGCCACGTGCACGCGCTCGAAATCCTCCGCGCATTCCAGCTCGGCTTCACGTGCCTGCCATACGGACATGCCGGCCTGACGCATCACAATCGAATCCGAGGCGGCGATCTGCTCATCCAAGTCTTCGATGGCGTCGGCGGCGGTCAAGGAATCGTCCGCATCGTTCGTAATCGCACGCATCATCTCATCCAACTGACGGTCCGCGGTCTCCAGCGCGCCGCAACGGGCGTGACCAAGCACACACAGCAGACTGACATGCAGTTTGGTGATCGCATACTCCAGTGAGGCGATGACGGCGTCGTCAATCGTCTGCCCTGCCGTACGTACGGTGAACAGATCGCCCAATCCCTGATCGAAGATGATTTCCGGAGGAACACGGGAATCCGAACAGGACAGTACTGCGGCGTCCGGCTTCTGACCGTCCACCAGCATGTGACGGGTTTCCTTGTCCTGCCAAGGATGCTCCGCCTTGCCCTCGGCAAAACGACTGTTGCCCTGCAACATACGGCTCCACGTGGCATTCGCAGTGGTTTCCGCCAGAGAATCCGTTAAGGCCATTACACCTCCATGTTTATTGGCTCTTGCTGGTCACCTATCTTAGCTGGAGCGTGTGCACAGTATGTGTGTACTGATTTCAACCCCTTGCGTACCCCCTGCCGCCCTGCCGCCGGGCTTACCTTTACGCCGCTGTGATTATGCTCATAGCCTTGCGCCGGACGTGTCTTGAACGGCAACGTTACGATGGAGAAGGCAACAGATGCCGGACGCCGTAAAACGACTCGGTTCTCGGTGCCCGGCACAACACGGTCATGAAAGGATCGATGATGACGCTTCTGCAGCACGAGCTGACTGATTTCAAGGTGCAGGCCTTCCAGAACAACGAATTCCGCGAGGTGACCAAGGACGATGTGCTCGGCCACTGGTCCCTGTTCTTCTTCTACCCGGCCGACTTCACGTTCGTGTGCCCCACCGAGCTTGAGGATCTGGCCAAGAATTACGCCAAGTTCAAGGAGATCGGCTGCGAGGTCTACTCCGTGTCCTGCGACACCCACTTCGTACACAAGGCTTGGCATGACGCCAACGAGAAGATCGCCAAGATCGAATACCCGATGCTTGCCGATCCGACCGCCCTGTTGGCCCGCGACCTCGACACCTACAACGAGGCCGACGGCATGGCCGAGCGTGGCGACTTCATCGTGAACCCGGAGGGTAAGGTCGTGGCCTACGAGGTCATTTCCTCCAACGTGGGCCGCAACGCCGAGGAGCTGCTGCGCCGCGTGCAGGCCTCCCAGTTCGTCTACGAGCACGGCGATCAGGTCTGCCCCGCCAACTGGACCCCGGGCGAAGAGACCATCGAGCCCAGCCTCGACCTCGTCGGCCAGCTGTGACAGCGATAGCGTCGCGAGCGCCGCAGTAAGAAAACCGGGCTCCCTCAATGAGGGAGCCTCCTTTGTATAGAAAGCATCATCATGACTCAAACCAACAACGATTTGTACGACGTCGTCGTCATCGGTGGGGGACCTGCGGGACTTACCGCTGGCCTATACCTCGCCCGCGCTCGCTACCGTGTACTTGTCCTCGAAAAGGATGATTTCGGCGGTCAGATCACCATCACCAATGAAGTGGTGAACTATCCGGGCGTCGGCCGCACCACCGGCCGTGCGCTCACCCAGACCATGCGCCAGCAGGCCAAGGATTTCGGCGCCGAGTTCCTTTCCGCCGAGGCCACCGGGCTCGACGTTGATGGCGATATCAAAACCGTGCACACCTCGCGCGGCGACCTGAAGACTTTCGGCATTCTGATCGCCACCGGCGCTTCCCCGCGCAAGCTCGGCTTCGAGGGCGAGGCCGAATACGCCGGCCGCGGCGTGGCCTACTGCGCCACCTGTGATGGCGAGTTCTTCACCGGCAAGGAAGTGCTCGTGGTCGGCGGCGGTTTCGCGGCCGCCGAGGAATCCGTGTTCCTCACCAAGTATGCGTCCAAGGTCACTGTGCTGGTGCGTGAACCCGACTTCACCTGCGATGCTTCCGTGGCTGCCGAGGCCAAGAATCATCCGAAGATCGACGTGCGCTACAACGTTGAGCTCAAGGGGGTCACCGCAGGTCAAGGCGGCTTGCGCGAGGCCGCAATCCTGAACCGTGAGACCGGCGAGACCGAAACCTGGAAGCCGGCCGACGGCGGCACGTTCGGCGTCTTCGTGTTCGCCGGCTACGTACCCGCCACCGATCTGGTGCGTGGTGTGGTCGAACTTGATGACCACGGCTATGTGGTCACGCACGGCTATCTGGAGACTTCGGTGCCCGGCGTCTACGCGGCCGGCGACCTGCGCGTCAAGAATCTGCGTCAGGTGGTCACCGCCACTGCTGACGGTGCCATCGCGGCCGTGGAACTGGAGCGTTACGCCAAGCAGATGAGCGAGAAAACCGGCTTGGTGCCGCCGCGTCCGACCGCCTCCGCTTACGAGCAGGCCGAAGCCGAGACTGCCGCCAAGACCGCGGCCGCCGGTACGTCACCGGCCCCCGCTCCGGCCAAGCGTAGCGCCGATGCCGCTGCGGCCGCGGCGCAAACCGCCAAGAAGCCCGGCGAACTGTTCTCCGCCGCCATCAAGCAGCAGCTCGGTGTGGTGTTCGGCCGTATGACGCGCCCGGTGACGTTGGCCCTGGAACTTGACAGCACCCCGCTTTCCGCGGAACTGCAAGGATTCATCGGTGAGATGGTCGCCTTGTCCGGCGGCAAGCTCAATTCGGTGGCAGTCGGGGCCGATGGGCTGATTACTGCAATTGATGGTGAGTCGGCGCCTGTGAACTTGGTAGTAGGGGAGCCGCTTGAGGTGACGCTGCCGAGCGACGGCTCTGCGCTGACCGCCTATGGTTCGCTTGACGACTCCGGCCGCGCTGAGTTCGACGTGGCCGCGGCGCTGCCGCTCGCCCGTCCGGCCGTGCGTATCTGCACGGCCGGTGATGACGGCAAGCTCACCTTCACCGGTCTGGCTTTCCACGGTGTGCCGTCCGGTCACGAGTTCAACTCGTTCGTGCTCGGCCTCTACAACGCGGCCGGTCCGGGCCAGCCGCTCGATGATGATCTGCGCGAACGTGCTGCGGCCATCGACAGTCCGCTTGACGTGATGATTCTGGTCTCCCTGACCTGCACGATGTGTCCGGAAACCGTGCTCGCCTCGCAGCGCATCGCCTCGCTCAACCCGAACGTGCGCGCCGAAGCCTACGATGTCTCGCATTTCCCCGAGCTCAAGGACCAGTACGGTGCGATGAGCGTGCCCTGCATCGTGATCAACAAGTCCGACGGCAGCCAGACCGTCGAATTCGGCAAGAAGAGCATCCCGCAAATGCTTGATCTGCTGGGTGCGTAGGCGCCACAGAGCTGAATAGCTAGCAGCAAAGGCCGTCCGGTCCTCGTATGAGAGCCGGGCGGCCTTGACATGTGCCAAGCTAGGATCGGAATGAGTAATCTACGCTAATGTGGTGTCACCTCGCTTCCTCGGACGTAGCTTCGCTGCGCGGGGCCGGGATGCGAGCATCGCCGCGAACCTCGGTGATGGCCACGCACTTGCCTGCAGCGGACGTGAACGTGATCTTGATACGAGACGTGCGCACCATGTCGAAGGAGTAGGTGGTTTCGTCACCGTTCGAGCTCATCGAGGAGCCGGGCTTATCGCCGACCGTGGCATACACCCAAGCGGCATCGTTGGTCTGCTCAACCGGGTTGGAGGTCGCGGTCAGATGGCGTACCGGCTGCCAAGAGCCATCGGCGGCCAAGTAGTCCACCTCCACGGATTCGGGCAGCGCCACATCCTCACCATCCAAGCAGTAGTAGATGGTGAAGGAGTTGAGCATGAACGGTTCCTCCTCGCCATAGCCGAAGCGGTACTCCAGCCAAGCGGTGTTGGACGGGTCGCCGAACGTGGACCAACGGTTCTTGAGGTTGTAGCCGACGCGCGGCGTGTAGGACACAATGCCGTCCATCAGCAGCGAAGCATCCTCTTGAGCCTTCGGATCCGGGTTCGTGTAGGAGGCGCGCACCTGCGGATACACGTCGTTGCGGTAGGAGAACAGATCGCGGTTCTGCACGTAGTCATCGGTTACGCGCACATGAGCCACAGCCTGCTGTTCCAAACCTTCCACATCACCCAGCACGGTGAATTCACCGGCGTGACTATACAGCGAAGCCTCAGGCTTGGCCCATGTCACCGCACGCTGTTCCTTGGCACCATCAGACCAGTGGACGGTTACCTCGGGAGCAGTCTCGCCCACGAGCGGCTCGATGCCGGTAATGGTGTCCAACGCCACGGACTGCACCTCACTCACTTCAACAACCTGCACCTTGACGCTCACATCCAGGTCGAAGCGAGTCACTGTACCGGCAACGCTCACTTCGCCAGCGTGACCGTAGGCGGCAGCCGGCACGGTTTCCCATGCGACCGGCAGCGGCGCGGCAACGCCGTGATCGAAGTTGACGATGACGGTGGCCGGCAATGCGGGCGCAGTGCCCGCCATTGTACGTACGGCAGGAACCTGAACGTCGGCCGGCTGCTTCGGCTCAGTACCCTCGGCAACCGTCACGATGGCCGGCGTACTGGTCTTGGAGACCCCACCATACGTAACGGTGGCAGTGATGTTCGCCGTGCCGGACAGGCGACCGGTGACGATGCCGCTGCAGTCCACGCCGGCCACGGATTCGTCGCTGGAAGCAAACGTGATTGCGGCTTCGCTGCCCTCGCCCAGCTCGATGGCTGCACCGGTCTCATCGGTGGCGGACACCGCAAGATCGGTGGTTTCATCCTCGGCCAACGTGAAGGTAGGTGGCACCAAGGTGACTTCGGCAACCGGAGCCGGCGGCACATCCAAATCAAGCGCGTACGCGGCATGCTGTTCGCCGTCCTCAGAGGTGACGCGAATCACGTAGGAGCCGTACGGATAGTTGAGCGGCGGCACCACGTATGCCACGGCATTGTCGGCGGCCTCGACACTGATTGCCGGGGCGCCAGCAGTGTAGGCGCGGTGCAGCACAGTGCGATGCTGATCGTCGAACTCGACCGGCTTGCCGTCCACGGTCACGGACACCAGGTCGGTGGTGTCGTGAGCGGTGGTCTCGCCGTCGGTCAGGCGAACGTTCACGGTAGTCGGCAGATTGTAGCCTGCAACGGTGCCGTTCAATACCACCACTGTGCCGGCCTTGTTCCAATCGACCTCGGCGGCATCCCAAGCCACTGGTACATCGACGGCACTGCCATCGTCAAAGACGACCAGAGCCTTGGCGGGCAGGGTTGGTGCGGCACCGGCCGGGGCGGCCAGTGAAGCCGGGCGGGCGGCGACCGGGTGCGTCACCGTTACCGTTGCGTTGACCGGCAGTCCTGCGGCTTCGCCAGTCAGCGTGAACGACTGTGCGCCAGACTTGGTTGCAGCGGCTTGCACATCGATGGCCAGAGAGGAATCCTGCCAAGTCACGGCAGTCTCGGCCGTGGTGTTATCAGCCTTGAGTACGGTGACGGTCTGCGGCAGCACCGGGGTTTCTCCTGCACGGACACGGACAGCCACGCCGCGGGCTTCCAACGCGTCGGCGTCGGCGGTCAGACCCTCGGTGATGAACACGTTCACCGTGTCGGACTTCAGTCCCTTGGCGGTGGCGGTCACACGGATTGGCTTGCCGGAGCCGTCGGAAGTTACGATGGCGAGCACCTTGCCGGAGTAGGCGGAATGCACTGGGGACTGCAGCGGTTCGGTGTTGGCCTGGTAGCCGTTGTCGGTGCCGAGCAGGGTGCCGTTCTCCACGTGGAAGGTGATCTCGTTGTTGGCGCGCGGCACGATCACACCGGCGTCATCGATCACATCGGCTTCGATGAAGCTCAGGTCGTGGCCGTCGCCGTCGATGACGTGGCGGTCCGGGATGAGCTTGATGCCGGCCGGTGCGCCGGCGGTGGTGATGGAGTCGCGGGCCACGATTTGACCGGCCTTGTTATAGGCCACAACCTCAACCGTACCCGGCTCGAACGGTACCTCCCACTGCAGGGTGAGCTGCTTGGGCTCGTTGCCGTTCTTCTGATAGCGGTATTCGAACGGCTTGTCCGCATACTTGTTGCTCAGATGGAAGGTGGCCTGATGCGATTCGAACTCACGCTTGCCCAGGGATTTGCCGTTGAGGAACAGTTCGGCGGAAGCGGCATTGGTGTACGCCCACACCGCCACGGATTCACCCTGCTCCCAGTTCCAGTGTGGCAACAGGTGCACGACCGGAGCATCATCCGGGTCGGTCCACAACGCCTTGTACAGCCACCACGGGTTCTTCGGGAAGCCGGCCGTATCCACCATGCCGTAGTAGGAGCGCAACGGAGCCAGCACCGTGCCGTCGGATTCCGGCATATCCGGCTTGTTCCAGTAGAAGTTGGAGATGTACGGAGCGGGTTCGCCGATGTAGTCGAAGCCGGTCCAGGCGAATTCGCCCACGTTGAACTCAAGGTTCACGAGGCGGTCGAACGCGATGTCGAGCGGGTAGCCGCGGTTGGTGGTCACGTTGTAGTCGGAGATTTCGTAGGTGTCTTCCTTCCACGGCTGGCGGCCTTTGGCGAACGGGTAGTCGCGGCCGCGCAGCTGCCATTCGTCGGTGAGGATCGTCGGGTGCACGTAGAAGCCGCGGCATGGCGTGCAGTTGCCGGATTCGGAGTTCAGAATCACATCGTTCGGATGCTTCTCATGCACCTGCTCCATTTGGCCGCGGTTGATGTAGGAGTAGCCGCGCACATCCATCTGTTCGTGGATCTTGTTGCCGATGCCGTCGATGCCCTTGGACAGGTACGAGGCGTCATTCACAGAGTTCGGACGGGTCGGGTCCAGCAGATGGCAGCGCCGGGTCAGGTCGGCGGCGATCGGAATCTCGCTCTCCTGCCAGGCCACCTCGTTGCCCATGCCCCACATGAACACGGCCGGCTCGTTGCGGTCGCGAAGAATCATGGCGGCCAAGTCTTCCGGATAATCCTGGGCGAAGTAGTTGGAGTAGTCGTTGCGGTTCTTCGGAGCGGTCCACATGTCGGTAAGCTCTTCGAGCAGCAGGAAGCCCATGCGGCTGCACTCCTCGGCCCACACCTTGGAACATGGGTTGTGCGAGGTGCGGATGGCGTTCACGCCGGCATCCTGCAGAATCTCGAGCTGGCGAACCACGGCGCGGCGGTAGGTGGCGGCGCCCAGGGAGCCGAGGTCGTGGTGCATGCACATGCCAAGAGCACGCATATTCACACCGTTAAGAAACAGGCCGCGCTGCGGGTCAAGGATGATCCAGCGCAGGCCGAACTTGGTTTCGGTGGTATCCACGGCGTTGCCGTTGACGTCGAGCACGGTGCTGCGCAACGTGTATTGGTACGGGTCGGCGGTGCTCCACAGGTGTGGATCGGTGACAGAGAGCGTGGTGGAGAAACGGTTCGGCGCTTCTGCGGCATCGTAGGCGGCGGCCGCCTTGGTGGTGTCCGGGGTGTTGGCTGGGACGGTGACTGCGGCATCGTCGGTGGCGACCACAGTGCCGTTGGCGTCGAGGATTTCGTGACGCAAGGTGACTGCGGCATCGGCTGGGGTGCTGTTGGCCACAATGGTGGAGACGGCAACGGTGGCATGGCCTTCCTTGACGTCCTCCTCAAGCGTCGGGGTGGTGATTTGGGTGCCGAAGCGGGTCACGTGTACCGGGTTGGTGACGGTCAGTGTTACGTCGCGGTACAGGCCGGCGCCGGCATACCAGCGGGAACTCGGCTCCTCGTTGTTGGTGCGCACGGTGAGCACGTTGACCTCGCCGGGCTTGATCTTGCCAGTCAGGTCAACCGCGAAGTTGGTGTAGCCGTAGTGATGCTCGGCGAGCTTCTCGCCATTGAGCCAGATTTCGGCGCGGTCCATGGCGCCGTCGAAGTCCAGGGTCACGTACTTGCCGGCGAGCTCGGCCGGAGCGGTGAACGTCTTGCGGTACCAGCCCTCGCCCACCTTCAGATAGCCCACGGTGGCGCGTGCGTTGCGGGAGAACTTGCCTTCCACGCCGTAATCATGGGGCAGATTGACCTTGCGCCAGTCGGAGTCGTCGAATTCTGGGCGTTCGGCGCCGTTTGGTGTGCCGCGGAAGAACCGCCAGCCCGAGTTGAAGTTGTTGGAGCGTCCGGTGAGCACCTCTTCGGCTGCCGGGCGATTGCTTGTTGTCATCATAAGACCTCCATGCCTTGGATGATGTGGTGAGTGGTTTCTTGGCTCCTGCGTCGGGGCTGATCAATCGAAACGTGTGACTCTGGCTTCTTCAGTGATGATGTTCAATGAGGAGTCCAGGGGAGTTCGTCTTTGACGAAACACATCATAACATCTCAACGATAAGATTGTGAACAAATAACGGTTTTGACGGGATTCAAAACGCCGTATATGGTGCATAAATCTTAACGATGATAGAGTTTGAGGCAGCACAACCAAGCGGCGTGTCGCGATGGCGCGAATACGCCGAGGCAATCTTGAGATCGTACCGACCGGAGACACGGTGCCGTGTTCGGCCGTTTGAGGAAGGAGCGTGACGATGCCACGAGCGAACAACGGCAACAATCGTATTCATTGTGCCACTACGGCATCTGAAGCGGTGGATGCCGCCTTGTCATGGAAGTCCAAACTCGGTTACGCCACATTCTCGCTGTCGTATGTGATGCAGACGATGATCGTGACCTGGCAGATGTTCTATTTCACCACGTTCCTCAACGTATCGATGGCCGTCACCGCAGTGCTCATCGCCACAGGCAAGATCGTCGCCTCGGTGATCGGCCCGGTGTGGGGCTACATCTCCGACCGCATGTACCACAATGCGCTCGGCCGCCGCTTCGGCCGCCGTCGCTCGATTCTGATCTTCGCCATCCCCGCGAACTTCGTGTTCTATCTGCTGTTGTGGATCCCCAACCTGCCGATAGCCGTCTACTTCTTCGCCAATCTGCTGTACTGGGCGTTCTTCGCCGGTATCACCACCGTGCAGTACGGCTTGCCCAGCGAAATGACCGAGAACCCAAGCCAGCGCGCGCAGCTCGTAGGCGTCAATCAGATCGCCGGTGCCATCGGCGGCACCTTCCTCTCGGTGCTCAACGTGTACCTGTTCACTATCTGGGGCAAGGACAACTGGGAATCGTACTTCAACATGGCGTTGCTGTACGGCATCATCGGCACCGCAGTGCTGGTGCTGGGCTTCCTATCGATTCAGGAGCGTCCGTTTGATGAATCCACCAACGTGGCTTCCGCCGACGGGGCTGCCGGCGATGGCGGCGAGACACACATCGGTGTCGGCAAGCGGTTGGTTTCGGTGGTGTGGAACTTCCTTTCGGTGCTGAAGGTCAAGGAATTCCGCAACTATCTTGGTTTGTACCTGTCGGAGGAGATGTTCCGTACGGTGCGCGGCACGCTGAATACCTACTTCGTGATTTTCGTGCTGCTGCTCGATCCACAGACCGTTTCGCTCGCCACAGGCGTCAACCTGCTGTTCGGCATCGCGTGCGTCGGTTTCTTCATCTGGATTACCGCGAGAATCGGCGGTCCGCGCGCCTACCGACTGGGTGGCATCGAAGTGATTTTCGTATTCTTGGCCATGTTTATGCTGGCGATGGTTGCAAGTCACATCCCAGCCGGCACACGCGCGGTGCTCTACATCGGCCTTGGCCTGTTCATGAACTTCGGCATCACCGGCGTGGTGAACGCTACGCAGTACACGTATACGTTCATCCCGGATGTGGATGAGATCATCACCTCGAAACGTCGAGAAGGGCAATATGCCGCCATTAATTCGACCATCGACGACATCTTCTCCTCCGCGGAAACGATTGTGATTGGCCTGGTCTTGGAGGCGACTGGATTTGTGGAAGGCGCGCAATCACAGCCTCCGCAGACGGTGTTCGCGCTGGCGTGCTTGTTCTCGTTCGTGCCGATTGTGATCTGCCTTGTCGGCATTGTCTTTACATACCGATTGAAGCTCAACCGCGAGAATCATGAGCTGCTGCTCGATGAAATCGATCGATTACGCGCCGGTGGGTCGATGGATGATGTGACGCCGGAGACGCGCGCGTTAGTCGAAAGTCTGACTGGTATGCCCTATGAGCAATGCTGGGGCCATAACAACGTGATCAATGTAACGCATAAAGGCTGAGCGTTGAGCACTGTGCATGCGCACGTTTCGTCTAGCTCCCCTTCGCCGTGGGGGAGTTTTTTTATTGTGCTGCTGATGTATTCGCAGGTATGTTGCCAGTTGCGACACGCCATAATCGCAAAATAATCTCATCGATAAGATTTGTGATATGGTTTGTTTTGCAAACATCAAGAAATGAAATCGAGCTTCAAAATCTCAACGATAAGGTTTTTTGAAGTAGATGAGCCGGGAATGGACGGCGAAGTCCCCCACCCGGGAAGCAGCTCCGTATGAATGGCCCTGCGCCGTGCCTCATCGCATCGATTTCTATTGGAGAATAGGAGAAATCCAATGTCCAACTCGGCATCACCTGCAGTGGGCCGCAAGCTGTCGTGGGTGACGAAGCTCACTTACGCCCTGCTGCCGCTGTCGTTCACCATGACCACGATGGTCATGACCTGGCAGATGATCTACTACACTCAGCCGCTCGCCATCTCCATCGGTATCGTCACTACGATGCTCGCGGTTGGCAAGGCCATCGGCGGTTTCATCACCCCGGTCTGGGGCTACATCTCCGACCGTATGTACTCCACCGCCTTCGGCCGCAAGGTTGGCCGTCGTAAGGGCACGCTGCTCATCGCCGCGCCGCTGAACCTCATCTTCTATGTGCTGTTGTGGGTTCCGAACATGCCGGTGTGGTTCTACCTGCTCATCAACATCATCTACTACGGCGTGTACCCGGGCATCAACACCGTGGTCTACTCCT
Organism: Bifidobacterium olomucense; assembly: GCF_012932375.1. Lineage (GTDB taxonomy): Bacteria > Actinomycetota > Actinomycetes > Actinomycetales > Bifidobacteriaceae > Bifidobacterium > Bifidobacterium olomucense. The sequence goes on from NZ_JAAIIG010000009.1 coordinate 58,998, forward strand.
TGCCTTCCGAGATGACCGATGATTCCAAGGATCGCGCCCAGCTCGTGGCCGTCCAGCAGATCGGTGGCGGCGTCGGCGGCTTCGCGCTCTCCATGTTCAACGCCTACCTGTTCAAGATCTGGGGTGCTGACAGCTGGGAGCCGTACTTCAAGATCGCTATGATCTACGCCGTGCTCGGCACCGTGCTGCTCGTGATTGGCGCGCTGTGCATCAAGGAACGTCCGTACGACGAGACCACTGATATCTCCTCCGCCGATAAGGGTGCTGCTGAGAAGGTCGGTTTCTTCGGTCGTCTGGTCTCCGTGTTCTGGAACTTCCTCTCAGTGCTGCGCATCAAGACCTTCCGCAACTACCTGGGCATCTTCCTTTCCCAGATGACCTTCCGTACCGTCCGCGGCCAGATCAACGCCTACTTCATTATGTTCGTGCTGCTGCTGACCCCGGCTGAGGTTTCCCTGTCCACCGGCTTCAGCTTCCTGTTTGGCATGGTCTGCGTGGTCATCTGGGCCACCTTGATCACCAAGCTCGGCGGCATGCGCGCCTACCGTCTCGGCTCCTGGTTCACCATCGTTCTGTTCGTCGGCATCTTCATCCTGGGTCTGACCCACGGTTCCATGCCGAAGGCCACTGTCACGCTGGTCTTCACCATCCTGATCACCCTGTTCACCTTGGGCAACTCCGGTATCGTGAACGCACAGACCTACGTGCAGTCCTTCGTGCCGGACGTTGATGAGCTCGTCACCGGCAAGCGCCGTGAAGGCCAGTACGCCGGCATCCAGTCCACGCTCGAGGTCATCGTCAACACCGTGGTCACCATCCTCGTGGGTGTGATCCTGCAGGCTGTCGGTTTCCAGTCGGGTGCCGATGTCACGACTCAGTCTCCGCTCGTGGTTAACGTGCTGCTTTACATGTACTGCGGCACGGTGGTTGTGCTCGCCTTCGTCGGCATCCTGCTGACCTACCGCATGCACTTGAACGAGAAGACCCACGACATTCTCGTGGCCGAGTCCGCTCGTCTGCGCAACGGTGGCTCCATGGACGACGTTACCGAAGAGACCCGTAAGGTTGTCGAGGATCTTGCCGGTATGCCGTACGAGAAGTGCTGGGGCCACAACAACGTGATCAACGTCTCCAACAAGGCCTGATCCGCTCGCTACACTCTTCAGCAATTCTTTCCAATAGCCAACCTCGGAACTTCTCCGAAATTGCTGAACGCCCGCGCCACAGGGATGGTTTACTGCAAATACACCTCCCTTCTCCAGCCCTGTGGCGCAATTCAATCCTTCTTACTTTTCCTTTCCGGCCTGTGCTGCCTCCTCGATATAGAGGAGGCACACGCATTTCGGGGGCTGTCGCTACTCTGATAGCTATCTCAACGATGAAGAGATATCAGATTTCAACCATCATCAGGAGATGTGTGGCCATGGTTACGTTAAAAGATGTAGGCGAGTTAGCTGGCGTGACTGCCACCACTGCCTCGGCAGCCTTGCGCGGCAAGGATTACGTGAAGCCGGAGACTATGCAGCGCGTCAAAGATGCAGCCCGCAGACTTGGCTATAAAACCAACCTTTCCGGCCGCTCCCTGCGTTCAGGTCGAAGCGACACCATCACCTTCCTCACGTCAGGCATTGAAGGCGACTACTTCTCGAATCTCGCCATGTGCGTGGCTGAGGCGGTGCATGAGCGCGGATCTCATATGTTGATTGAGCTCTCCCGCTACCTCACCGACGATAACGACCTCTCGTACAGCTTCTCGGACGGCATCATCGCTATCAATGCGCCACGTGCCGTCGATATTCTTCGCCATCATCCAGCGGTATTGCTGGAGAACTACGACACCAACCTGCAGATTGACACGGTGAATGCTCCGAGTGATGCGGGCTCCCGCGTGGCTGTTCGCCATCTGATCGAGCGTGGTTGCAAGCGCATCGGCATCGTCGGCGACAACCGTGATCCCAGTCGGGCCATTATCCCGGGCTCCCGCGATATGCGTATGCGTGCTGCAGCCGATGAAATCACAAAAGCTGGGCTGAAGTTCGATGAGAAAAAGGACTTCATCAAATGCGCATGGTCGATTGACGGCGGCATTGAAGCCGGTCGGGCCATTGCCAAAGGGCGCACCAAATACGATGGCCTGTATTGCCTGAACGATGGCATCGCCATCGGCGTGCTCCGCGGCTTGGCCGACGGTGGCGTGCATGTGCCGGATGATGTATTGGTGATCGGTTTCGATGGTCTGAGCCAGGGCGCCTACACCGTGCCGACGCTCACCACCGTCGCTACCGATTTCAAAGGCATGGCAAACTCTGCTTTGACGCTGTTAATGCGCCGCATCGAACATCCCGATGAGGAGTTCTTCCCGCAGACGGTGAGCGTGGGCTACAAGCTCATCGAACGCGAATCCACAAAGCGGTGATGTTGGCCTGGGGGCTCATGCGGCTTACAGGCTGGTTCCGGAGGAATTCATACGGATATAGGCTGCATGCTCGCGCAGATACTGGCGTAGATAAGGAATGGCAAAATCTACCTTTCCGTAGCCCATGTCTTTAATTACCTGTGCTTCGATAAGTCTGGTGCGGTAGATGTTCGCATACGCCACATCCTTGCCCATGCGTTCTGCCACGGTGGAGGTTGAGGATGGACCATCATCCTGGGCCATCGCAAGCAGATATGTTTTGTCAATCGGAGATAGGCCATCGAGTTCCGGGCCATGCACGGCATCACCGAGCCGGCTGAGTGCATTGGCGATGCCCTGCTCGGTATCTTGTTCGGTTACGGTGATGGAATCCGGTTTCTTGATGTCGAGGTTTCTGCTTCGACGATAGGCAATGCGCCAAATGTGGTATCCGACCAGCTGAATCATAAACGGATACCCTTCCGTAGCCTTGGCCGCCATGTCCAGTGCTGTTCCCTCAATGGCTATGCCGGAATCCTCGAAGGTGTCTTCAAAAGCATCCCGGACATCTTGCAGAGGGATATCGCCCAATTGTTCCGACTGGGCGCGTCGCAAGAACGTGAGCACCTCATCGTTGAGCCATTTGGATGCAATGGTAGGTAGACCGGCGAATACGAAGGCAATATTGCGTTCCTCACGAATCAAGTGCTGCACGGCCGTGGCGATAGCGACCATATCGGATCGTTCGGCAGCCTGGGCCTCATCGATGGTCACCAACAGGCCGGCGTTCTTGCGTTCCAACGCATCGAGTCGTTGGCCCATTGCGGCTCGCAGCGTCAATGGCATTTGTTTTGATGACACGCTAGCTTCACCGAGGCTGACTCCTCCAAGTCCGGCGATGGAGACCGAAGGTTTAAGAGATAGATTTACTGAAGGCTTGTCTGGCGCGAGGCGGTTCAGAAGCCGCTGAGCCAGCCCTTCTGAAGCGGTTTCGTCAATGACCTCCCATTTTCGTGCTTTAGCGATACGCCCGAACTCGGTCAAAATGACGGTTTTACCTACTCCTCGCGCACCAGTGACACGCATGAGGCGGCCGGGTGCGCCGGGGCCGTCATCGAGTCCTTCTTCAAAGTCGTCGATGATGGTATCGCGACCGATGAGCAGTGGAGGCATGCGGCCGGCAGTCGGTTTGAATGGATTGCTCTGTCGCATTGAAGTCATTGTGGCCTCGATCCCCCGTGCCTAAATATAAAGATTATAAAAGAATATAAAACATTATAAAAGAATATAAAGGAATATAAAAACGAGGAAGCCCCGCTCGTTTGAGCGAGGCTTCCTGGAAAAGGAACCACCGCTGAGCCGCGGTGGTGCTGTGCTGCGGAGTTTTTGCATGCGCAAAGCTACTATGCAAAAACTCCGCTACGTTTTGGCCTGGTGAAGTCCACCGGGCTTCACCAGCGGCGTTACGCGGCGCGAACCGCGAACGCCGGCCAAAACGTCAGCCTGTGTTCTGCAGTCCTGCGGCGACGCCGGAGACGGTGCAGAGGATGAGGTAGATGAATCCGGCCTGTTGGCTCTGGCTGAGTTCTTCCTTGTCCACCTTCTTACGCAGCGAACGCAGGGCCAGCACCTGAGTGACGGACAGCGCGTCCACGTACGGAGAGCGAATGCGGATGGCCTGGCCGAGCACGTGACGGTGCTGCAGCGGCCACTTGTCGCCGACGATGTCGAGCACCCACTTGCGGGTGAGCTCCATCTCGTTCAGCACCTTCTCGTTGAGGTCCTCGCGATCGCCCAGGGCGAGGTACATCTTGGCGATGCGCTCGTCCGTCTTGGCAAGGGACATCTCAATGTTGTCGATGAAGGTGGAGAACAGCGGCCATTCCTCGTAGGCTTCGCGCAGCGTCTTCAGATCGCCGAACTTCTCGCATGCGGTGCCGAGGCCGTACCAAGCGGCCAGGTTGATGCGAGCCTGAGCCCAGGAGAAGATCCACGGAATCGTACGCAGATCATCGAGGGACTTGGCGCCGAGACCACGCTTTGCCGGGCGGGAGCCGATCGGCAGCAGACCGATCTCAGTCAGCGGCGTCACGGTGGAGAACCACTGAGCGAAATCAGGCGTGTGCAGTAGATCGAGGAAGCGCTCGTGGGCGGCATCGTCGAGTGCGTGCGCCATGTCGGCGTACTTCTCGGTCATGTCGGTGTTGCGCTTCTCCACGCTCGGAGCGGACTGCAGCAGGGTTGCCGCGGCCACGGACTCCACGTGGCGGATGGCGAGCACCGGGTTGCCGTAACGAGCGAAGATGACCTCGCCCTGCTCGGTGAGCTTGAAGCGGCACTTCACGGAACCGACCGGCTGGGCCAGCACTGCACGGTTGGCCGGGCCGCCGCCACGACCGACGGCGCCGCCGCGGCCATGGAACAGGGTCAGGTCGATGTTGTGCGATTCAGCCCACTTGGCGATGCGCTCCTGAGCGGAGTGCAGGGCCAGCGTTGCGGAAGTCGGGCCGGCGTCCTTCGAGGAATCGGAGTAGCCGAGCATGACCTCCAGCTTGTTGCCGGTGGCCTTCAAACGAGCCTGAACCTCGGGGATCTTGATCATTTCCTCAAGCACGTCCACCGAGTTCTGCAGATCCTCAAGCTGCTCGAACAGCGGGATCACATCGATGGTGGGCACGTCCTCCGGGTGGGCGAAGGCCAGACGGTTGAGCTCGTAGACATCCTTGATGTTCTGGGCGCTCTTGGTGAAGGAGATGATGTAGCGGCGTGCGGCCTTGGTGCCGTTGCGCTTCTGGATGGAACCGAGGGCGCGGAAGGTGTCGAGCACCTCGTGGGTCATCGGCTGCAGATCGCCACGCTCGCCGTGCAGTCCGTGCTCGCGGATATCCGCAAGGGCGCGGGAGTGCACTACGGAGTGCTGACGGAACTCCATCTCCACCATGTGGAAGCCGAAGGTCTCGGCCTGCCAGATCAGATCCTGCAGCGGGCCGTAGGCGGAACGCTTGGCACCGGCATCGGCCAGGGACTGCTGCACGGTCTTCAGATCGGCGATGTAGTCCTCGCAGGTGTGGTACATCAGATCGGCGTCACGCTCGATGGTGTAATGCAGACGATCGGCGATCACCAGCATGACCGCGCGGTGCAGCTCCTTGGTGGAAATCAGGGCGGCCTTGTCGGTCAGACGCTCGCTCATTTCCTTCTGGTGGCTCCACAGGATGCGCAGCGCGGAGCTCGGCGGCGTGGTCTCGGCCTCCATCGTGAGGTTGCGGCCCACAGTGCGGGTGGCTTCCTCAAGGGCGGCGAGCACATGATCGGAGAACTTGCGGGCCACCTGACGGCTGACCTTGGCGGTCACGTTCGGGTTGCCGTCGCGGTCGGAGCCGATCCAGCTGCCGGGGTGGAAGAACGCCGGGCACACGGGCGGCACCAAGCCGGCCTTATCGCCCAGGACCCAGTCGTCGAAGCGACGGTAGACCTTGGGGATGGTGTGGAACAGGGTGTTGTCGAAGATGTCGAGAATCGTATCGGCTTCCTCAACAGGGGTCGGCTTCTTCAGTGCGATCGGGGAAGTGCGGAACAGTGCGTCGATCTCGTTGTAGAGGCGACGGCAGTTCTCCTTCTTATCCGATCCGCCAAGAATCTTGTGCTCTTCCAGCAGCTCGGAAATACGACGAATCTTGCCTTCCACGGCCTTGCGGCGAGCCTCGGTGGGGTGCGCGGTGAAGACCGGGTGGAATTCGAGCCTGTCGAGCAGCTCCTTGGCCTTGGCCGGGCCCATCTCGTTGATGAGCTGGTGGTAGGCGGAAGTCATTTCGTTGACCGGGTCATAGGCCTGATCGTCGGTGACTTCGTTTTCGCGCTGGCGCAGCACGGAGACGCGGTAGTTCTCCTCGGAGAGGTTGGCCAGGTGGAAGTAGGTGGCAAACGCGCGGGCCAGCAGCTGAGCGTCGTGCAGGTTCATCTTGTCGATGACCTCGACGGCGGCCTTCAGTCCGTCATGGCCGGGGTTCGGATCCTCTCCGCCGCCGAAGTGCTCGGCGCTGGCTTCGACCGCGTAATTGCGCACGGTATCGAAGGTGGAGAGCAGCTCGGGGTTGTATTCGCCCAGTACGTCGCGCAGGATTCGCAGACACAAATCCATGTCGTACTTGAGGTTTTGGGGAAGATCATGCTCCTCCGGGCCCTTTCGGCCGGTCCCGGTGGTGACGATGGCAGCGTCAGCCGGAGTGATCTGTTCTTCGGATGTTGCCATATAACCTCCTTTGCTGAATATCAGGTTGCTCGGTCTGCCGGTCGTCCGCGGCTCCTCCGCGGTTGTTGAGGCCAGTCGTTGCGAGCCCACAGCCCATATCCAACGTGGTTGTTGTGTGGGCAACAGTGTACCGCCGGCTAATCGCCACTTAGGTTACGAAGTCCATTTTCGATTGGTGGAACAGTCGTATGCCGACCGTCGTATGTCCGGAAAATGGACATGGAAGTGGATGTCGGGGTATGTGGGGAAGGCGACGCGCTACCTTGAAACCTCGGGAAATCTTGCTCATCGACGTTAATCAACCTACGCCACCACTAACCGGATGGGAATCATATGGAACAGCACACGAACCATACCGAAGCGCATCAGGAACATCACAAACCCAACGAACATGGTGCCATCGCGGTGCAGCACTTCCATACCCACTCCATTCCGCTGGATATGGAAGACATCGAGCGTGACTGGGACAAGCCGATCGCCGAGGCGGGCATCGCCGCCAAAGCCAGCGTGATCGTGCGCGTCGGCCTGCTGGACCTGAGCGCCGGCACCGGTTCGTTCCGTGTGCGCGAAATGATGCATCGCATCGCATACCCGCTGGGTGTACATGTGCGCGCCGACGTGAACCTGACCGACATCGAAGCCGCTTGCACGGACGGCAAGGAGCGCATCACCGAAGTCATCGACTTGCCGAGCACCGGCGTGAACACCGAACGTATCTGGCTGTTGGAGCATTACGCCGACTGGTTCAGCGTGAATCTGGGCGAGGAATCGATGTATCACGTCCAGCCGGAAGTCTCCCAGGGGCTGATGCAGCACCTCGACGCGAAGGACGCCTCGCAGGTCTCCGCTGACCTCTCCAAACAGTTGCGCAAAGAGGAGAAATCCGAGCGCGCTGACGTCGCACCAGGTCAAGACGCCGTACTTGACGCGCTTGAGGACGCCAGTCGCCACACCGATCCCGGTGACCCGCGCGCCCACCAACTGCACGTGCACGAAACCGACTGGTCGCAGGCGGCGATGACGCAGTCGTTGGCGGCCCGCGCCGCCGATGAACGGGCGCGTGAGGCGGAACGGGCGGAAGCGCAGTCACCGGCCAAGGAATCAGCGGCACCGCGCAAACACAAGCTGGCGAATCGCAAACCGCCCAAGGAATACGCCGAACACTTCGATTACGTCGACTCAGACTCCAAGACCAAGGGGGCGTCCGGCATCACCGTGCGTCAGGCGCATGAGCGACTCGACATGATCGAGCATCGCAAGCCGCTGTACTCACCTGCGTTTGCCGGTCTGGCCTCTGCCATCGCCTGTGCGTCCTTCGTATTTCTGCTGGGCGGCGGCCCGTACGACATGATCGGCGCGTTCGTCGGCGCCGGACTCGGCCACTGGCTGCGTCGCCGGCTGTTCGCGCACCATCTCAACCAATTCTTCGTCACGTTCGTGTGCGTGGCGGTGGCGGCGCTGGCCTGCACCGGCACGTTGCGCTTAATCGGTTTGCTTGACCCGATCGCCTTGCAGCACGACACCGCCTACATCGGCGCGATGCTGTTCGTCATTCCCGGTTTCCCGCTTATCACCAGCGGCCTTGACATGGCGAAAATCGACTTCCCCTCGGGCATTCAACGATTGGCGTACTTCCTGTGCATTGTGCTCATGGCTACGCTCGCCGGCTGGATGGTGGCCTCGATCGTGCACCTCAATCCGACCGGATTCGAGCCGCTCGGCCTCAACGTGTGGGTGAATGGTGCGCTGCGCTTCGTGTTCGCGTTCCTCGGAGTCTGGGGCTTCTCCATCATGTTCAATTCGCCGCAGCGCATGTGCCTCGTCGCCGCGATCATCGGCGCCATCACCGATACGCTGCGACTTGAGATCGTCGACCATGGCGTGCCGGCGGAGGCGGGTGCGTTCATCGGCGCTCTGCTGGCCGGTCTGCTCGCCACGGCCTGGCGTTCGTCCGTGCGCAAGGGCTGGCTGGCACCGCACTTCGGATACCCTCGCATCTGCCTGACCGTGCCGTCCATCGTGATCATGGTGCCTGGCCTGTACATGTATCAGGCCATGTTCCACTTGGGGTCGTTCGATACGCTGACCGCGCTTGACTGGGCGTTCAAGGCGTTCATGGTGATCATCTGTCTGCCGATCGGCTTGGCCATGGCCCGCGTGATCACTGATAAGTCTTGGCGTTACGACATTTAGCGGGGTTATTGCGCGGGGTCGCGTGATACATCTGGGCATATCGCGGCAATGCAGCGTTCGGTGCCGCTCGCGGGGCGGGCGGTGCCGAGGCCATGCCGACGTCGATCCGAGGCCATGCCGACACCATAATGACGCCACACTCTGAGACATAATCGTCTCAATTGCAGGGCTTTGTCCGTGCGTTCGGGAAAGGTCAGCCTGAGAGAAAGATTGTTTTCGAAGGCCCTTTGCCGGGGCTGCGATGGCATATACCCCGTAACTCCCCTTCAGCCGGCTGTGTGCTGACGTTCCTGATTCAAGGGCGTCGGGGAGGGGCGGAGTCGTTGATCTAAGGCGGTTAGTGTGGCAAGCGATTTCTGGATTCTCCTGGCCATGGTTATTTATTTTGCGGCCATGCTGTCCATCGGATTCGTGTACTCCAAGCGGTCCAACTCGTCCTCCAAGGAGTACTTCGCAGGAGGCCGCGGCGTGGGGCCATGGCTGACGGCCCTCTCCGCCGAAGCGTCGGATATGTCCGGCTGGCTGCTCATGGGATTGCCGGGCCTTGCCTACTTCACCGGTGCGGCCGACCCGATGTGGACCGCGCTGGGCTTGGCCATCGGTACGTATTTGAACTGGAAGATCGTGGCCCGGCGCCTGCGCCGTTATTCGGTGGTGGCCGGTGACGCGATCACCATTCCGGACTTCTTCGCCAAGCGCTTCCACGACACCAAAGGCGTGATCTCCACCATCGCCGCCATTATCATTCTGGTGTTCTTCAGCGTCTACGTCGGCAGCTGCTTCGTCACCGTAGGCAAGCTGTTTGCCACGCTGTTCGGCTTTGACTACCACCTGATGATGATTCTGGGCGCGTTGGTGGTGTTCATCTACACTGTGGTCGGCGGATACCTGTCGGTGGTCATGACCGATTTCATTCAGGGTCTGCTGATGTTCTTCGCACTCGCCGTGGTGTTCATCGGTACGGTGGCGAATGCCGGCGGCATCGACAACACCGTGGCCTTCCTCAAGTCCATCCCCGGCTACATCTCCGGCACGCAAGTGGCTTCGCCTACGCTCGACCCGGACACCGGCCGTCAGCTGGTTGAGGCTGGTCGTGCGGTGTTCGGCGAACCCAGCGAATACGGCATCATCACCATTGTTTCGATGCTGGCGTGGGGTCTGGGTTACTTCGGCATGCCGCAGGTACTGGTGCGCTTCCTGTCCATCCGTAGCGTGGAAGAGGTGCGCAAGTCCCGTATCATCGCGACACTGTGGTGCGTGCTGTCGTTGGCCAGCGCCGTGTGCATCGGCTTGGTCGGTCGCGCGATGATGCCGACCGAGTTGCTCACCTCCACGGATGCCGAAACCATTTTCATCGTGCTGGCTCAGACCCTGCTGCCGAGCTTCATGTGCGGCGTGGTGGTGTCCGGTATTTTCGCGGCCTCGATGAGCTCCAGCTCCTCGTACATGATCATCGGTGCCTCGGCCATGGGCGAGAACATCTTCCGCGGCTTGTTCCATCGGCGTGCGACCGACCGTCAGGTGATGATCGTGGCCCGTTTGACGTTGGTGCTCATGTTTATCTTCGGGGTGTTGGTGGCCTACGACCAGAACTCCTCCATCTTCCAGGTGGTCTCGTATGCATGGGCCGGCTTGGGTGCGTCCTTCGGCCCGTTGATGCTGTGCGCGCTGTATTGGCGTCGTGCCAACAAGGCCGGGGCGGTGGCCGGCATGCTTTCCGGCACTGCCGTGGTGCTGATTTGGCATAACGTGATGAAGCCGTTGGGCGGCATCTTCGCCATTTACGAGCTGCTGCCGGCATTCCTGATTTCGCTGCTGCTGATTGTGGTGGTCTCGTTGATTACCGAGAAGCCCAACGAGCAGATGCTGTACGAATTCGATCATTACATGGATGACCCGTTGCCGGGGGCGCTGCCCTCCGGATCCGTGTTGGTCGACGAGCCGATGGAAGCCATGGAGGCCGAGGTTTGCGGCGAGCAGTGACGTGCGGTGATGTGCGGTGCGGCGGGCGGCGTGCGATGCACGCCGTTGCTGCCTTGGGCGAGGCGCTGAGTCTAACTTTTTGCCCTTTGCCGGGGGCGGGGCTTCGTGACGTTTATGATCTGTGTCTGCCCTTATGGCAATAACTATTTTTGATCGAGGAAAGCATCAAACAGCGTGGCCAATCATTCCCGGAGTTCGGATTTGTGGCTGTTACCGTTCCGGTGAAGGTTGATGAGAGCGAAGACAATTGCCGTGTCGATTGCGGTTTTCGCGGAGTTTGTTCTGGTGCTTGTATTGCTCGTGAATGTCGGTGTTTATCGGTGTTCTGGTTGTTGTGTATGCCAAAGTTGACGTCTAATTCGCTTACAAGGGGCTGATTCCCGCTTGCCGGAAGTTCTATCTGCTCTACAAGGGGCTGCCCGCCGGGCATAAAGCATCGGCAATGGCGAAATATCGGTGCGGTGGAGACGTTTTTATGTTGTGCGTCCGCTCTGGCAGCCCCTTGTAGAGCAGATAGATCTCCGACGCAGACCGAATCAGCCCCTTGTAAGCGAATTGGTGTGTGAATTGATGCGTGAATTGGTCGGTGGAGGAAGAGGCGCGGCGGCGGAGATGTAAGGGCGCTCCTGGCGCTCGCCGCAGCCGACTATGCGTGAGATATGGGGAGCAATGGCGCGAAGCGCAGCCGTTCATAAAGCGGTGCCCGTTTTGTGGTTCTTGCATCGCAGAGTTGCCGGATGGTTTTGCGTGGCGTGAGCTGAATGGTCTTTCCGGTAACTTCCTGCATCTTGTCCGCGATGCGTCGCGCAAGCGCCTCTTCGCGATCTTCATAGCCGATATCCAGTTTGGTGGCCTGAAGATATTTCCATCCGTCATCTTCAATGTCCTGACGTCTTTTCACATCCCCCAGCCATTGTCTGGCGTGATGCGAGCCCTCATATTCAATGCAGATTTTGAATTCCGGATACGCGAGGTCAAGGTACAAGGGCTTCGTGCTGCGACCTATATAAATGGGGTAGTTGACTTGTGGCATGTCGAGCCCATATCGAGGAGGCACAAATCGCGTGCGGGTTTCCATGGAGGAATCGGTTCCGCTGCGTGCCAGAAGCAAAGCGCGGCGGCAATTGTTGTATCCGCGGAAGAGACGTCTGGCTTTTCCATCGTCTTGGGCTTCCTGCACCTGGCGATATGCGTTGTCTAGATACAAGGAGAGGGCGTCGATGGTTGTTCGACGCAGACGTCTGTCGCGGCGCATCATGGAATCAGCCAGCACAATGAGTTCTTCAAGTTCCAAATAAGGTGACAGCATCGCCCACGTGCAAGTCGGCGATGTACAGATGAATTGGTTGTCAACGGTAACCGTATCGATCGAAAACGGCCATACGACTGCGGTTATTCCTTGCACGTGGCGTTTGGCGTTGGGATGCGGAACAGCGACTACGGTCGAGTTCATCATCCGTTGATGGTTGCTCGCGATTCGTGGCATTTCCACGGAAAGCAGTTCGAGTGCCGTGGTCAAAGCGTATGGAGGTCGCCAAACGGTGCGGCGCCGGATTGCGCTACATATGTCCATGCGCTGATATTTCACTGCGGTCAATTCGGTCAATGTGTATGAACTGTTCATACGGATCACCCCTTCGTGATGCGTTCGGTCCGATGCGTTCGGTGCGGTGGGGTTGAGTCTAGAGGCATATACCTATGCTTGTCTGCCAGCCTGTTATCTCGGTGGATAAATGTGAATAACTTGGTGGATAACTGGATCCTTTGCTCTGGTGGCATTGTGCGTTCGTGCATGTGCGCATGCCCGTACATCGCTCGACGCCGTTCAATACCCGGACATTGAGATTGAACATATCGGGCTCCAGACGATTTGGTAGTGGCATGATACAGATATGAGTAGCTTGGTGCGTATTGTCAATGCTGGAATTCCCGGATCTCGAACCCGTGCGGATTTGGTTCTTCGGGATGGTGTTGTTGCCAGTGTTCATCCCGCTGGCGAAGATATCGCCGGCAAGGCGATGCCGGATGCAACCACGATTGACGCCGACGGTCTGTGGGTCATCCCCGGCCTATGGGATTGTCATACGCATTTCACGCAATGGGCCAAAACTCTCGGTCGTCTCGACCTGATCAGTGCCCGTTCGGCGTCGGAGGCGATGTCCATGCTGCGAGCGCATTTGGACGAGCGTCGCGCATCTGGGACTCTTGACCCCAATGTGTTCGTGGTAGGCATGCGATTCCGCCATTCACTGTGGGCTGATGACGAACAGCCCACGCTTGCCGCTATCGATGCAGTGACTGGTGAACAGCCGGTAGCGCTTTCCAGTGCGGATATGCACTGCGGGTGGGTGAATTCCGCGGCTGCCCGGCGGCTCGGCGTGCATGCGGACGAACATACTGGACTTGTGGGCGAACTCGAATGGTTCGACGCCTACACCCAATTCGATAAAGCACCCGGCGCTGCCGAGGAGACCGACCGTTTGCTTCGTGAAGCCGAGCGGGATGCCGTGTCGAAAGGCGTGGTGGGCATTCGTGATTATGAGATGGCCGAAAACATCGACACGTGGATTGACCGCTTTGCCGCCGGCATCAATACATTGCGCGTGGACGCCGGCGTATATCCCGAACGGTTGCAGAACGCCATCGATGCCGGTTGGCATACCGGCAAGGCGTTGCCCGGAAGCAATGGTTTGGGCCGAGTCGGCGCTATGAAACTCATTTCGGACGGGTCGCTGAATACGCGATCCGCCTACTGTTCCAGCCCATACTCCGGCATTGAGCCGCCTACCTATGGCACGTTGAGCTACACGCCGCAACAGATCGAGGATTACATGAGGCTCGCCACCGAGCACGGCTTCGACATCGCTTGTCATGCCATCGGTGACGAGGCGAACACGATAGTGCTCGATGCAGCTGCGGCTACACATGCGCATGGTTCCATCGAACATGCGCAAATGCTGAAACCCATTGACATCCCGCGCTTTGCGCAACTGGGCCTCACCGCTAGCATTCAACCGCAGCACGCGATGGACGACCGTGACGTCATCACCCGATTCTGGGCCAACCCCGCCGGCATTCCATATCCGTTCCGTTCGCTCTACGATGCAGGGGCCCAATTGCGCATGGGCTCCGATGCCCCTGTCGCACCGCTCGACCCGTGGCTGGCCATTTCCGCTGCCGTGTTCGGTACCGAAAGCTCGGATCGTGAGCCGTTCCAGCCCGAACAGTGCTTGCCGGTCGAAGTGGCACTGGGCGCGTCAACCGCTGTGGGGCGCGATCGGCTTGAAGCCGGCGATCCAGCGGACATCGTGCTTCTGGACGCCGACCCGTATGCTGCTGCGCCTGAAGTCATGCGCGCGATGCCTGCACATGTGGCAATGACGTTTGTAGCCGGCAAGCGAGTCTATTGAATGTTCCGCAAATAGGGTGGGACGATGCGAATGGTCTCGCCTTGGGGGATGCCGATTGGTTGCCGTGCTGCGCGAAATGAGCGGAAACACCTCGCCGGTTATGCGATGAGTAAGGCACTAAGGATATTTCTGCGTTACAAGGGGCTGATTGTCGTCCGTCAGAAGATCTATCCGCTCTACAAGGGGCTGTTAGCCAAGTACGTAGGCCTATAAAACAGCGTGACATCGTTGGCGCGTAGGACCGAATATGGGTGTTATCGTTCCGGCGCAGCCCCTTGTAACGCAGATAGATGTTCCCACAGACGGGAATCAGCCCCTTGTAAGGCAGAAATACGCGGATGCGTGGATAAAGCGGGTAAAACGTAAGCGCGCCGCCAATGCGGGGCATAGGCGGCTGCAGATTGACATAAATTCGGCATCGCGTTGGCGCGCCTCCACTTTCATGACGTCCAGAGGAACGCCTCTTATTCTCCACACGGAAAACAACACCTGCACGCGCCTACTCGCGTAAGGCCAAACCGAAAATTCCTATAACCCGGCAACGAAAAAGGGCCCGGAACGATTCCATCTGGTCCATCTGGAAAATCGTCCCGAACCCTTGCGTTGGCGAAAATGCAACAGCGCGAAAACTCAGTACTTCATGCCCATGGCCTCGCGCACCTGATCGAGGGTTTCCTCGGCGATGGCGTTGGCGCGCTTGTTGCCGTCATGCAGCACGTCGCGGATGTAGTCCATGTCCTTGGCCAGCTCAGCGCGGCGTTCGCGGTGCGGTGCCAGGAAGTTGTTCACGGACTCGATCACATAGGCCTTCAGCGCGCCTGCGCCGGCATCACCGATCTCCTCGGCGATCTCCTTCGGGTCGCGGCCGGTCACGAGGCCTGCGGTGGTCAGCAGGGCGGAAACCTGCGGGCGGGCGATCGGGTCGAAGGTAATGCGACGTTCGGAATCGGTCGGGCTCTTCTTGATGAGCTTGGCGGTTTCCTCGGCGGTGGCGCCCAGCATGATGGAGTTGCCGTAGGACTTGCTCATCTTGCGTCCGTCGAGACCCGGAATCTCCGGGGCGTCAGACAGGATCGCGGCCGGCTCCGGGAACACCGGGTGCTTCTTGGCGTAACGCTCGTTGAAGCGACGGGCGATGGTGCGCGTGATCTCGATGTGCGGCAGGTTGTCCTTGCCGATCGGCACCACGTTGGCCTTGCAGAAGAGGATGTCGCATGCCTGATGCACCGGGTAGGTGAGCAGCAGGCCGGTCAGCGCGTGGCCGGAAGCCTCCATCTCGGACTTCACGGTGGGGTTGCGGTGCAGTTCGGCTTCGGTGACCAAGGAAAGGAACGGCAGCAGCAGCTGGTTTTCGGCCGGCACGGCCGAGTGCGCGTAGATCATGGTCTGCTTCGGGTCGATGCCGGCGGCCATGTAGTCCAGCACGAGGTTCAGCACGTTGTCCTGGATGTGTTCGGTGGTGTCTCGGTCGGTGATCACCTGATAGTCGGCGATGATGATGTTCGAGTGCACGCCTTTGTTCTGCATGGCCACGCGCTCCTTGATGGAGCCGAAGTAGTGGCCCAGATGCAGACGGCCGGTCGGACGATCGCCGGTGAGCATCGTGAACTTGCCCGGATTCGCCTCCAGCTTGGCGAGCGTTTCGTCCGAACGCTTCTTGGCTGCCAGGAAGCTTGCGCTCATCTCGTTGCCTGCAGCGGTCAGTTGCTGCTCGTGCTGCTCGTCGGTCATGCAAAATCCTTTGAATACGCCGTAAAATAAACGCTTTTATGGTAAAAGTGTGAGCCGACAACGAACAAGAGCGCAAGAGGTGGTACTCTCGTATGTTGATGAATCGAACAGCACAGTAATCGCAGGGGGTCGTATGGGCCGCGGACGTCAGAAAGCCAAGCAGCAGAAAATAGCCCGTAAGCTTAAGTATCTGACTACCGATACCGATTATGATGAGCTGGCCAAGGAGCTGAGTGAGCAGGAGCCTGGGGAGGGTTCTCCTGATCCGTTTGCCGATATCGAAGCCAAGTATGCCCACGATGCGGACGCCGAATCTGAGATTTCTGATGAGGTTGCCGCTGGTGCGCAGCCGACCGCTTCCACGCCAGCCGATGATGATCTTGATGAGTACGCCAAGTGGGCCGCCGAGGCTGCCGCGAAGGCAACCAGTGGCGAGTTTCCGAAGACTACGGCTAAGCCGGCTGCACCGCATAAGCCGATTCCGATGCCGAAGCCGCGCCCGATTCCGAGCGCACTCAAGCCGAAGCAGTGATCGGTTCGTTGTACGAGCCGATTGATGCCGACTGATATCGGGTTTCAATCTTTTCCAAGCGTCCGCCTTACCGCGGGCGCTTTTGTTTTGCGCTTGCAGTGAGGCGGACTGGTGAGTGGGCGGGGTCCGTGAGCCAGATCAGACCAGCGGCAACAGATCGCTCAGGTCGTCACGTTCGCCGACGGCCGTAATGTGCCCGGCGTCCTTTTCCTGCGCCCAAGTCGTGATGCCTGCCGCCAGTCGCAACCACACGTCCGGGTCGAGTTCGATAACGTCCGGCGGGGTGAGATTATGCGGGTCCGATTCTGGTCCGTCGAGAATCTTGATTGCGCCCCAAGGCGCCACGCGCACTTCCACGCCGGGGCCGGGTGCGCGTCGTTCGAGGAGAAACAGCGAATACCGCACCGCCATTGCCCACATGTTGCGGGGCAGCGCCGGGCTGACGGACAGCGCCGGGGCGGGTGCTGCGGTAATTCCATGATTGTCCGCTGACGCTAATGATCCCATTGATTCCGCCGACGCCAACGATTCGTGCGCCGCGTGGCACCACTGCGCAAAGGCCGCTTGCCCGCGGGCCAGATCTTTTTCGAGAATGACTGCCATGCGCTCCATCATCGCATCGCGCCCGGTCAGCGGGTGCTTGGCAGACGGTCGGCCGGTGGCGGTGGCTGGTCATGATCGGATACGGCGGTTTTCAGCCGGCTGATTCACTGGGAAAACACTTGCTGGTAGGCATTCTCGGGCAACTGTGATCAACTGTATGACCAAACGATGAAAACGATGACATGCGGCGGGATGCGCAAGCGATGGAGCCGTGCTACTCTACCAATGAGAACGTATGCATGAGACTTCACGTCAAAGCTGTTACGGAGTGTTCATGTGTGCGTCCATGTGGCGATACCTATCTCGCGGCATAATGGAATCGGGCAATTATCCCGGAAGGAAAGTCAGAATGACCGAAATCACCGCACCTAAGTCTCCCGTCACGGCGGATCAGTTCGCCGACGAGATTCGCGAGCAACTCAAGTACACTCAGAACGTCACTCCTGAGCAGGCCACCGCAGCCGACGTGTACGTCGCTGCCTCCAAGGCCGTGCGCAACCACCTCGCGGACGCCTGGTTCAAGACCCAGGCTGACACCGTCAACGGCAACACCAAGGCCGTGGGCTACTTCTCCGCAGAGTTCCTGATGGGCAAGCAGCTGGAGAACGCTCTGCTCAACGCTGGCCTGACCGACCAGTTCGACAGCGCCGTTGAGGCCCTGGGCTTCCAGCCGAAAGACATCATCGATGCCGAATACGAACCGGGCCTCGGCAACGGTGGCCTCGGTCGTCTCGCCGCCTGCTTCATCGACTCCCTCGCCTCCTTGGGCGTTCCGGCTTTCGGCTACGGCATCCAGTACAAGTACGGCATCTTCAAGCAGACCTTCGATGAGAACGGCAAGCAGGTAGAGACCCCGGACTACTGGCTGAACAACGAAGAGCCGTGGGGCCACATCGATTACAACCGTGACCAGAAGGTCTCCTTCGGCGGCGAAGTCGTCGAGGAGAACGGCAAGAAGGTGTGGAAGCCGGCTTGGTCCGTGCGCGCCGTGCCGGTTGATTACCTGGTGCCGGGCTACAAGTCCCAGCGTGTGAACACCCTGCGTCTGTGGACCGCCAAGAGCTACGACGAGTTCGATCTGCTCGCGTTCAACCGCTCCGAGTACATGGACGCCGTCAAGCCGCAGGTCAAGGCTGAGAACATCTCCAAGATCCTCTACCCGGAAGATTCCACCAAGGTCGGCAAGGAACTGCGCCTTGAACAGCAGTACTTCTTCGTGTCCGCCTCCCTGCATGACGCCATCCGCGTCTTCTACCCGGGCCAGGACAAGCCGGACCTGACCACCTTCCCGAACAAGATCACCTTCCAGCTCAACGACACCCACCCGGTGATCGGCATCCCGGAGCTCATGCGCATCCTCATCGATGAGTACGACTACGACTGGGATACCGCTTGGGACATCACCGTCAAGACCTTCAACTACACCTGCCACACCCTGCTGCCTGAGGCACTGGAAGTCTGGCCGGCCAGCCTGATCGGCGAACTGCTGCCGCGTCACCTTGAGATCATCGAGAAGATCAACGAGCAGTTCGAAGACGAGCTCAAGGGCAAGGGCGTCGCCGACGAGACCATCGAGCGCATGCGCATCTACACCGGCGACTCCGTCCGCATGGCCTACCTGGCCACGTACGGCGGCTCCCACGTCAACGGCGTGGCTGCCCTGCATTCCCAGCTCCTCAAGGACATGACCCTGAAGGACTTCTCCGACGTCTACCCGTCCAAGTTCACCAACGTGACCAACGGTGTGACCCCGCGTCGTTTCGTCAAGCTCGCCAACCCGGGCCTGTCCGACCTCATCACCGAGGGTCTTGGCACCGACAAGTGGCTTTCCGACCTCGAACTGCTTGAGGGTCTGGCACCGCTGGCCAAGGACGACGAATTCGTCAAGAAGTTCGCCGCCGTCAAGGCCGCCAACAAGCACGCGTTCGTCGGCTTCGCCAAGGACCACTACGGTCTCGACATCGACGAGAACACCATGTTCAACACCATGGTCAAGCGTCTGCACGAGTACAAGCGCCAGAGCCTGAAGATCCTGGCCGTCATCTCCAAGTACGCTGCCATCAAGAACGGCACCGTCTCCGCCGACGACATCCTGCCGCGCACCGTGTTCTTCGGCGCCAAGGCCGCTCCGGGCTACTACCTGGCCAAGATGACCATCCAGCTGATCAACAACGTCTCCAAGGTTGTCAACAACGACCCGGACGTCAAGGGCAAGCTGGCCGTCCACATGCTGCCGAACTACAACATCGAGATGGCTCAGAACCTGATTCCGGCCACCGAACTCGACGAGCAGATCTCTCAGGCCGGCAAGGAAGCTTCCGGTACCGGCAACATGAAGTTCGCCCTGAACGGTGCTCTGACTGTCGGCACCCTCGACGGCGCCAACGTTGAGATCCGTGAGCGCGTCGGTGCCGAGAACTTCTTCCTCTTCGGCATGACCGTGGACGAGGTCGAGAAGCTCTACGCCGACGGTTACGATCCGGCCAAGTACTACGAGGCCGATCCTCGCCTGAAGCAGGCCATCGATCTGGTGGCAAACGGCACCTTCTCCAACGGTGACCGCAACGCTTACGCCCCGCTCGTGGCCGATTGGCTGACCAAGGATTGGTTCATGACCTTGGCCGACTTCTCCGCCTATGCCGACATTCAGGCCGAGATCGAGAAGCTCTACCGTGATCCGCTTGAGTGGAACCGCAAGGCCCTGCTCAACGTGGCCAACTCCGGCTTCTTCAGCTCCGATCGCTCTATTGAGGATTATTTGGAGCGTATCTGGCACACTGGTCCGCTCGCCTGACTGACGGAGTGTCCGCGGCGTACGTTTTTCCAGAGTAATAATGATGTCATCTGTAGGAACGTACGCTCAGTGACTGTCAGCGTACGTTCCTCCAGAAAAGAGCGGATCTTCTCTGGAAAAACGTACGCTGGGCGGCTGGGCGGATAGTCAGCTCGCTGATCGATGTCTTGGAACGCAGATGAAGGGGCGGGGAGTGCGCATCCCGACTGTAAGCTTGGCCAAACGGACTTGAGTGCGTCGGGATGCGCACCCCCCCACCCCTTCAGCGTCAACTTCAATGTTGATAATGCCAAGCAATGCCGGAGAGATGCATCTGCTCGATAGTCTGCCCGATAATCAGCCAGTCCGAAATGAATCGTTCTGATAATCAACCGGCCCGGTAACCGGTCTGGTAGTCAACCGATCCGGTAATCAAATCGGTTGATAAGTGATCGGCCCAGGAGTCGGTCCGGATAATCGTTCTACCGAAATTCTCGCAGAACGGACGGTTGAAATCATTGACGCAGAACAGACGCAGAACAGACGAGAGCCCTCGCAACCCAACGGCTGCGAGGGCTCTCGTAATAATAGCTGGAAATCAGGCCTCGGCAGGGGCGGCTTCGGGCTCCTCCTCACTGCCCGCAGCTTCCTTCTCAGCGGCCTTGTTCAGCCCCAAATCCACCGGCGAAGAGCTGTTCTCCCACGGCTCCTCCCACGGATCGTAATCCGGGTTCTGCTGCTTGTAGATGTACAGACCCACCACTGCGGCAAGTAGTGCACCGAACAGCAGCGCGAAGAACTTCCAACCGTTAGAAGACTTGTTCTCCATGACGGCTCCTTTCCCTGGGGATCGTCTGGTCGGTTTGCCCATTCAGACCGACTCTGCTCCCTATTCTAGGCCGGCGATTGTGTTGATTGGGTGGAATGACATGCCCCGGCGATTTATCGGCGTAGTTGGAGTGCCAAGCAGTGGCAGCGTCTCCCTGCACATGAGCAAATTCCGTGGTTGTTCGGGTATCGATTGGCACGAATCCGCCGCGCGTAACCCTCATAGCGGCGGGTGCCGGCCAAGAAATGGCAGGATAACGCCGGATAGACCCGCAAGCGGCGGATGATTGCCTCTTCTTGGCTAAACGCTGACGCTTCATGGTCTTCTTCAGTGTTTTCCGGCCAGTGTTTGGCAAGTACCCGTCGCCAGACACGTCCTTATGCCTGAATGCCTGAATGCCCGAATGAGAGCCTCAGGAATTTGGCGTTTCGGCGTTCGCGGCATTGGATACAGTGGACCCATGCGTATGCCTACCAAACAGCAGATTCGGTATCAATGGGAACGTGGCGGCCCGGTTATCACGTGGGCGCTTATCGTGGTCTGTACAGCGGTGTGGCTGGTGGAGGTGCTGGACGGATTCATCGCTCCGGTATTACAGCAGTGGTTGATCGTGCGCGGTATGGCGGCCCCGGCCACGATGATTGCGGAGCCATGGACCATAGTCACGTCGATGTTCCTGCATGCGCCGAACTCCATCTTGCACATCCTGTTCAACATGATCGCCTTGTATTCGGTAGGTCCGATGTTGGAGCGGATGATGGGGCATTGGCGGTTCCTTGGCCTTTACATGATCTCCGGTCTGGGAGGTTCGCTCGGTCTGATGATCTGGGCGCTGCTGGCACCCGGCGGGCAGGGCTGGGCCTCGGCCGCCTACGGTGCGTCCGGCGCGTTATTCGGCTTGTTCGCGGCGTTGCTGGTGGTGTACCGTCGCATCGGAGCGGATATTCGCTCGATGCTGGTGTGGATGGCGGTGAACTTCGCGCTGCCGTTCGTGGTCGGCAATGTGGCTTGGCAGGCGCATATCGGTGGGTTTGTGGTCGGTGGACTGTTGACTTGGCTATTGGTCGCAGGACTCAAGCCGTGGCGCGGCAAAAGCTTGGCCTGGCGTATGCAGGTGTATGGATGGTCCGTGGTGGTGCTTGTGGTGGCATTGATGCTGCTGTGCAATACCGCCAATCCGTACGGTTGGCTTCACTGATTAATCCGTTGGTGATCGGTACCTGCAGCGCGGCTCGCGTACATTGATCACTGTTTGACTGACACCATCTGACGTTGGGCTGAGTTGTGCACATCGAGTTGTACACATTGATGAATGGCTCGATACCGCCGATTGTGCATAAGGGTTGTGCACAGTTGTGCACAAGAGTGGATAAGTTTGTGGATAACTCCGCTGGATGTGCATTGTCTAAGGGGATGACGGTGCATAACTGTGGACAATGATTGTCGGATATTATGTGGATAACTCCATCATCAATACATCTATCCACCAAACCCTCAGCGTCTGAAACCGGTATCTTCAGTGTTATACACCGCTTATTCACAGAAAAAGAGACGTTATCCACCACTTATCCACTAGTTATCCACACGGTTTTCCACATTCGGTGGATAAGTTGACGCTAAACCACATTTGTGTAATTCATCCACATCGAGTGGATAAGTCTGTGGATAACTCGTGGATAACACGTGGACAACTGTGGGTAACTCCCCCAACCCACATGAAGATGCGAATAATTCCATGCGATTCCGCATGATGCAGTGTGCAATCCCGGTTCATGCTTCAAGAAACAGTCCGCACGGTGCAAGTCCCTCCGTGTGTTCCCCCATCCACACGTCATTGTGCGTGCGGAAGAGACGGGAGATTTTCGACGAATCCCCGCACGGCGACAAATGGCTCCGGCGCGAACCAGCGGAATCTAGGAGGGCCTTCGTAAGGACTCAAGATGCTGTTGGGGCTTAGGCGCTGCCGGAGTTCGGCTGTGCGAGGGAGCGCAAACTTGAGCCGTGTCCCCGATTGTTTTATGGCCGTGAAAGCCTCGGCCTTTGCTGCTGTTCGGGCAGGCATGAAACTTCCCGCAGTCCTAGGCCAAAACTTCTATAGCCGTGAAAGCAATAGCAGACATGTATGGGAACTTACGCGGTGTTTGAGGTTTCACTTCACGGTGGGCAGGGATCCATTCGACGTAGATACGGAACATGTTCCGGTCGGTGACGCGACCGCATGCGAAGAATCGCGACGCCTCTTGCCCCCGTGAGAACGTTTTCGCTCTCGTCGATTTCGCCGCATGCTGTACAGGCATTGAGGAGTGTTCGCGATACGGTATTATTGGCACGATTGCCGGGTGAAACGTTAAATCCGCGAACCGGGACAGATTTGGCTGTCCCGGTAGACCGATCTGGCCTTTTTGCAACAACCGGGACATGTGCAAACGGAAAACACGTGTAAGCCCAGATTAACAAGACTGGAATTCCAACGTTTCTGAGGAATGCACACTGTGCCGATAATCGCTTGCAGGCGGTTGAACTGTCCCGGTTCCGTATAACAAGGCAGAATCTCGAACGGAGACAACGGAAATTGTCCCGGTGACCGCGTCAAACGATTGCCCAATGCATCAGGACAACGAACGGTACATGAAGCGGCCCGATGGCTTTATCGGTCATCTAGCAGTACGGCGATACAAGGCCCGCCGCCACCATTGTCGCCTGCGCCGAGCGATTTGATCGAGATGCATATCGTCCAAGATGGGATTGAAGGCAGATTCCTCGTCATACAAGTCGTCTGGGAAAGCCCGGCCCGGGATGACTCATCCCTATTCATCGTCGAACCCGAAGCGGCGGTCGTAGGCGCGACACCGTATTGCAACGTGCAGCGCCTACTGCCACAAGCTCAAGCCCCAGTCATCAATAACGCGTTGAGTTCCGGCAGTAAAAGCAGTAAAAAACCGGTCCCGTATGAACGGAAACCGGTTTTCGTCGTATGTCAGTGGTCTTATCTGCAGTGGCCGTATGTAGTTGTCTACGCAACGACCATATACAAGCACACGCTGGAACCCCCAGCGCAGCCTCAGCGCCACCCCATCGTCATCAGGAAGCCCACCATAATCAGCGCGAAACCGATGGCGAGATTCCAAGCGCCGATGTTCGGAATCGGCCATGAGCCGGTCGGAGAGAGGTAGTACACCACGCACCAGATCAGACCGACGATCATGAATGCGCAGAACACCGGCACGAACCAACGCGGGTTGGACTTGGTGCCCTTGATGGTCTCTTCAACGCGCTTGGTGTTTTCGGCCTGACGGTTCATCATGCGCTGCATCTGCGGGGTGAGCGTGGCCTTGTCGGCAGTGGCATTCAGCACCGCCTGCACCTGCTCCATATCCACGCCGTAAGTCTCGTCCTCATCCTCGCTCGCGTCGGACTTACCGGACTCAACAGATTCAGCGACGTCCTTGGCATCCTCTGCGGACGTTTCCTCGGCCTTGACCTCGTTCTGCCAATCCTTCTGGTCGTTCGAGTCGGTTTCGTGCAGCTCTTCGTCAGCCATCAGCATAGTCTCCATTCAATAGGCTAAAAGTCATAATAGTGGCTAGACTCGAAAGCAGCGACCACAGTCGGCAAAATGACGGGAAATGGCAGGAAATTCATGGCCAGACACGTAGGCAAGCATGGTGTACGGCGCTCAATATTGGGCGGCGTCACGGTGTTTGTCGTCATCGCGCTGACCGGTTTCCTGCTCAGCACCAACGTACGGGTCAATCGAACCGTCACCGTGACCAACGATACGGCCGACTTGGTGGAACGCGGTGTGGACGAAGCCAATCAGCTGCAGCAGGACGTCAACGATCTGACCAAGCAGGTGACCAATCTTACCGATGCGCTGAACGCCGGCACCAAGAATGATTCCGAAAGCAATGCCGATTCGGGGGATTCCGGCCTGATGCTGCCCGAGCTGAGCGGCGAAGGCGTCACCGTAACGCTTGACGATTCCCCGCTGTGGGAGAATGCGGTGAACAACAATGGCTCAACCGCAAACATCAATGATTACGTGATTCACCAGCAGGACGTCGAATCCGTGGTGAACGCGCTGTGGTCGGGCGGCGCCGAGGCCATGATGATCATGGACCAGCGGGTGCTGTTCAATTCGGCCGTGATCTGCTCGGGCAATGTGCTGTCGCTGCACGGTAAGAAATACTCGCCGCCGTTCACGATTTCCGCCATCGGCGACCCGCAACAGCTACGCGAAGCCCTCAACGATTCCAAGGCCATCGGCATCCTGAAACAGTATGTGACCGTGTTCGGCATCGGGTACAAGGTGGAGAAAAAGGACGATTTGCGATTCCCGGCCACGGCGGCGTTGCTGCAGCAGCTGAAATACGCCACGGTGAACGGGCAGGATGAGCAGAGCGCCGGTAGCGCCGACGATTCCCAGAGCGAGGGGCAAGGACAGTAAGGACAGTAATGAGACACGGAAGAACCCACGTCGACATGGCTTCGACGACCCGGCGCAGCCCGATCTGGCAGGCGCTGGGCATCTTCGCCGAACTGCTGCTCACCGCAGCCGCCATCTGCGCCCTGTACATCGTCTGGCAGATGTGGTGGACCGGCGTGGAGGCCGAACAGGTGCAGAACAGCACCACGAAGTCGGTGAACTGGAGCGATCCGGGCAAAAGCGGCGGCACGGTCAGCGTGGCCAAGGCGCAGGAGGGCGACCCGCCCGCGCAGCCCGAGAACCCGCAGTACGGCGACCTCATCGCACAGGTCTATATCCCTCGCTTCGGCTCCCAGTGGCACCGCAACATTGTGGAAGGCACTACGCTCGAACAGCTCAATCGCCACGGATTAGGCCATTACGAAACCACGCAGCTGCCCGGCCAGGTGGGCAACTTCGCGGTGGCGGGCCATCGTAACGGTTATGGCCAGCCGCTCGGCGACGTCGACAAACTGCAGGAGGGCGACGCGATCATCATTCGTACCAAGGACTACTGGTACGTCTACCACTACACGCGGTACGAAATCGTGCTGCCCACTGATACGTACGTCATCGCCCCCAACCCCGAAAGCCAGACTGCGGCCGCCACCAAACGTATGATCACGTTGACCACCTGCGAGCCGAAGTACACCACGCCTACGCATCGATGGATCAGCTACGGCGAACTCAAGTACTGGGCCAAGGTCTCCGATGGTGTGCCTCAGGAATTGACCACCACCGATTCGTCCGGTGCGGTGAAGTTCGCCATCAACGAGACGCCGTCGATTTCCTCGCGGATCGGATCGTTGGACAAAGTGGCGTTCGGTGCGCTGGTGCTATGGGCGATTCTGTTCATCGCCGCCGCTGTGGCGTGGCGCTGGCCGCTGCTGCGCGCGATTCGCTTGGGTGAGCGTCGCCGTCCGGACGCCAGCATCTACGGCGGATTGCTGCGTCTGCAGCCCGGTGTGGCCCCGATTCGTTGGCTGCTGTTGATGATCCTGTTGTTCGCCGCTGCCGTTGCGCTGTTCCAATGGACATTCCCGTGGGCCGCGGCCAATATCCCCTTCCTGCAGCAGATGTCGAACTTCGTAGCCGTGCCGCAGCAGTAGTTTCTCAGTAGATTCCGGCGGTTCTGACGGTCCTGTCGGGTTCTGTCGGGTTCTGTAGGTTCTGTCAGTTCTGTCGGCCCCTTCCTCCCTCCCTTTCTGGGCATATCCGTATGTTCTGGGCATATCCGTATGGCGAAGAGGCCGTTTTTGGGCCCCTCAGCATACGTGTATGCCCAGAACCGCATTAATTGGTACGGATATGCCCAGAACGCGTGGGATGTCCGGGACATCGTCCGGGGACGTCCGAGGAATCGGCCAGCGACGGTGGACGGTCGGGCTCATGCGGCAGCTGGGCTGAGTAGTATGACTTGCAGCAGATGTTCGCACGAAGGAGAGCCCTATGACCGATTCCGCACGCATTCTGGTGGTGGATAATTACGATTCGTTCGTGTATACGATCGTCGGCTATTTGAAAACGCTGGGTGCCACGGTTGATGTGGTGCGCAACGACGCCATCGACCCCGAAACTCCCGGTGTACTGGATGAGTATGACGGCGTGCTGATCTCTCCCGGCCCTGGCGCTCCTGCCGAATCCGGGGCCAGCGAGGGGATGATTCGCTTGGCGGCGCGCATCAGCAAGCCGATGTTCGGTGTGTGTCTCGGGCTGCAGGCGCTCGCCGAAGTGTATGGGGCGACGGTGGACCACGCGCCGACCATCATGCATGGCAAGACCAGCTTGGTGGAGCATGTGGATGACGAGATTTTCGAAGGCGTGGCCAATCCGATGACCGCCACGCGCTACCATTCGCTGGCTGTGGAGCCGACTTCGGTGCCCGAAACGCTGGAAGTGACCGCATGGACTCAGGGCGATCACATTATTCAGGGACTGCGCGTGAAGGACAAGCCGATGTATGCGGTGCAGTTCCACCCCGAGTCCGTGATGACGCAGGACGGCTACCGTCTGTTGGCCAACTGGTTGAAGGTCTGTGGCCAGGAGAACGCGGTGGCCAAGTCCGCCGGGCTTCAGCCGAAGGTAGTGAAGTAGGTAACGCAAGCTAGGTAACGCTCGGCACAGCGGCAATCGACTGAATTGATTTGTGGATGATTTAAATATGATTCGCCGTTGATACCGACAACAGAAGGGCGGTTTCCTCACCATATAAGTCATATGGTGAGGAAACCGCCCTTCTTCCGTAATGGGTTGGCTATCGGCCGCTACCGATTACTGCTGCTTGGTGGCATCGCCATCGCTCTTATTCGTATCCGAGTTCGTCTCGGTGTTGGTATTCGGCGTGGTCGTCGTGGCCTTCGTCGTGATCGTGACGGTCGAACCGGCGTCCACCTGCGAACCGGCGGCAGGATTCATGCCGACCACGACGGCGTTGGACGTGGGACCGCTGACATTCACGTTGAAGCCGGCGGCCTGCAGCATCAGCTTGGCGGTCACCACATCAACACTGCCATCGGTGGCGACCGATGGCACCGTGGCCTGCTCCTTGCCGGTGGACACCCAGATGGTAATCGTGCCGCCCTGCTCGATGGACGACCCCTCACCCGGGTCCACGCGCGTGATGGAGCCTTCCGGCACGGTGTCCGAAGTCTCGGATTCCACCACGAAGTTGAAGCTCGAATACTGCGCCAGCACCGAATCCTTCGGCTGCCCCACCAAGTTGCTCGGCACCTTGGTCATGCCGGTGGACACCCACAGCGTGATCGTGGAGCCCTTGGTGGCGTTCTGACCGGCCACCGGGTCGGTGCGGGTCACCATATCCTTGGCCACGGAGTCACTGTCTTCGGTTTTCACATTGGCGCTCACCTTGAAACCGGCATCCTCCAGCATGGAGCGCGCCTCATCCTGGCTGCGCTTGGTCACATCCGGAATCTGCGTGGACTGCGGGCCGGCGGAGAACCACACCTGCACCTTGGAGCCCTTCTCCACCTTGGAACCGGCCTTCGGGCTCATCTTGGTGCAGGTACCTTCCGGCTCGGTGGAATCGGTATCCTGCTTCGCCACCATGGTCAGGCCCAAGGCCTCAAGCTTCGCCTGAATACCGTCCTTGGAGGTGGATGTGGTGCATTCTGGAATCGTCACCGTTTCCGCGGTGCTCTGGTTGGAGCCGGGCTTGAGCGCGAAGATCGCGCCCACCACGATCAACGCCACCACAACGGCAGCGGCGATCGAAGCGATGATGATCTTCTTACGCTTCTTGGCCTTGGCCGCCTGCGCACGCTGCTGGGCCCGAGAGCGCAACGCCTCGGCATTGGCGGCATTCGGTGCGATCTGCTCGAACTGGCCGGTGGCCGGATTGAACGCCTGCGTAGGCTGACCGCTGCCGGGCGTCATCGGCACGGTGGGCTGATCGCGTTCGGCTTCCTTGCGCGCCTTCACATTCGACAGGTCGGTCAACGGATTGAACGCGGCCGCCACCGGCACGCCGCCGTTCATATAGGTCAGGATATCGGTTTTGAACTCGGCTGCCGTGGCGTACCGGTTCTGACGGTCCTTGGCCATGGCCTTGGCACAGATCGAATCCCACATCTTCGGCAGACCCGGCACCACCGCGCTCGGCGGCGTGGCCACTTCGGAGACGTGCTGGTAGGCGATGGCCACCGCCGAATCGCCGGTGAACGGCGGACGTCCGGTGAGCATTTCATACAGCACGCAACCGGCCGAGTACAGGTCGGAGCGCATGTCCACGGTCTCACCGCGAGCCTGTTCGGGGGAGAGGTACTGCGCGGTGCCCACCACGCCCTGCGACTGGGTCATCGTGGCGGCCGAATCATCCAGAGCGCGGGCGATGCCGAAGTCCATCACCTTGACCACGCCCTGCTCGGAAATCATGATGTTGCCGGGCTTGATGTCGCGGTGGATGATGCCCATGCGGTGCGAGTAGTCGAGCGCGTTGAGCACACCGAGCATCACCTGTTCGCTGTCGCGCTGGCTCAGGGCGCCGTTCACCTTCAGGATGTCGCGCAGGGTCTGGCCCTTGACGTACTCCATCACGATATACGGCAGACGCTCGGTTTCGCCGTTTTCGCCGTAGACCGCCTCTTCACCGGAATCGTAGATGTTGACGATGTTCGGGTTGTTCATCTGGGCGACGGCGTGCGCCTCGCGGCGGAAACGCGCCAGGAAGATATCGTCGTTGGCCAGATCGGCGCGCATGATCTTCACGGCCACGGTACGGCCCAGACGGGTGTCGAGGGCCACGTGGACCTCGGCCATGCCGCCACGACCGATGAGCTGGCCAAGCTGGTAGCGTCCGCCGGCCAATGCGGTGGGCATACTCGTGCTCATTGTTTCCCTCCCAATCTTGAGACCGGAGTCTCCAAAACGATGCGTGGCGTGCTGGTCACCCTGCGCGGCAGTCGTCCGCCGGACGACACCACAGTGGTATCCGCCATTTCGGTCTGCTGATCAAGCAGTCGACGTTCGATACGTGCCAGCGTGCGGGACACCACCAGCGCATCCTTCGGCCGATCCAGCGGATCCTTGGCCAGCATCGACATTACGAATTCACGAAGCTGTACGTCCACCGTGTCCGGCAGCGGCGGCACCGGATCGTTCACATGGGCGGCGGCGATATCCACCGGCGTGGCACCGGTGAACGGACGGTGCCCGGCAAGCCCCTCGTAAGCCACCACGCCCAGCGAGTAGATGTCCGACTGGGGTGTGGCCTGCTGGCCCTGCGCCTGTTCGGGTGAGATGTACTGTGCGGTGCCCACCACCATGCCATCCTGGGTGATCTGCCCTTGGCCGGTGGAATAGCTGACGCCGAAATCAGTGATTTTGACTTCGCCGGAATCGGAAACCATGATGTTCGCCGGCTTGACGTCACGGTGAATCACACCGTGCGAATGCGCCACGAACAGCCCGCGGGCCGTCTGAATAAGAATCGGCAGCAGTTCGGTGGGGTCCATCGCGCCCTTCTCGTGGAACAGCGCCGCCAGCGAACGGGACGGCACATATTCCATGATGAGGAAGCCGATGCCGTCATGCTCGTAGTATTCGAACAACGCGGCGATATTCGGATGCGCCAGATTGGCGGAATTGTGGGCTTCAGCGCGCAGACGGCGCAGCTTGGCCTCCGCGTTGGTCATATCCGAGCGCAACGCCTTGATGGCCACTTCGCGTCCGAGCTGGATATCGTAGCCCTTCCACACTTCGCCCATGCCGCCCTGCGCCAAGCGAGCATCAAGGCGGTATCGGCGGTGGATCAACTGTCCTTCGATAAGTTTCACTGCTGTAGAGCCTCCTCAATCATCGCGCGCATGATCGGGCCAGCGGCGAACGAACCATACAGGTCGGTGTTGTGCACCACCACGGCCACGGCAATCTGCGGATTGTCTGCCGGTGCGAAACCAATCACCCAGCCATCGATGGAGCTGTTGTCGGCGCCGATCTGCGCGGTACCGGTTTTGGCGGCCACGGTGACACCATCGATGGCCAGCTGCGGATTGGCGTCGGTGACCACATGCTCCATCATTTCGGTGAGCTTGTCGGCGGTATCCTTGCTGAACGCGATGCCCATGCTCTGGGCCTTGGTCTGCGACAGCACCGTCAAATCGGCGGCACGGACGCGATCGACCAGCGTCGGCTGCATCACCTTGCCGTTATTGGCGATCGCCTGCGCCACCATCGCCATCTGCAGCGGCGTGGCGGTGGTGTCTCCCTGTCCGATCGAAGCCAGCGCCAGACGGTCGTCGGTCAGATCGGTGGGGAATGTAGAGGCGGTGGCCTTCATCGGGGTGCCGGTGGCGTCGCTGCCATCAATGGTGATGGTGCTGCCGAATCCCAGCGAGGTGGCCATATCGCTGACCGTGTCCGAGCCGAGCTTGACGCCCAGCTGCGCGAATGCGGTGTTTGAGGACCATGCGATCGCGTTCTGCAACGTGATCTGACCGTTGGTGCCGTTGGCCTGCGTGGTGGCGTTCGGCAACTGGGTCGCCGTGCCGGGCAGGGTATAGGTCTCGCCGGCGGGGATCTGCGTATCGGTCTGGTATTTGCCGGTCTCCAGAGCCGCGGCGGCCACGATGGTCTTGAACGTGGAGCCGGGCGGGTAGAGCTGCGAGGTGGCGCGGTTGATCAACGGGCTGTTGGCACCGGCTGCCAGCTCGGTGTAGGCCTTGGTGGCGGCCTCCGTGTCATGGGTGGCCAGCATATTCGGGTCGTAGCTCGGCGTGGACGCCATGGCCAGAATGCGGCCGCTGGACACCTCGATCGCCACAGCCGCACCGTCTCTGTTGCCCAGCTGGTCGTAGGCCACCTGCTGGAGCTTGGGATCGATGGACGTTTCGATGGACGCGCCCTGATTCACTGAGCCGGTGAGCATGGCCTTGGCCCGCTGCCAGATCAGGGAGTCGGCCTCGCCGTTCAGCAGTGTGCTGCGTGACGCTTCAATGCCGCGGTCGGCGGGCTGGTTGATGGAGAAGAATCCAGTGATGGGTGCGTACAACGGGCCGTTCGAATAGGTGCGCTGGTACTTGAACGCATCGTTGACCGGTTCGGATTTGGCCATCACGGTGCCATCCGATGCCAGAATCGCACCACGGTAAGCGCCGAGCTGATGATACAGGGAACGTGCGTTGCGCGAATCATTGTTCAGTACGTTGACGCGCACGGCCATGATGATGGTGGAGGAGATGCCCAGCACCACGAACAAGGCGACTACGGCCGTAAACAGTTGACGGAGATATTTGTTCATACGCGATTACCTCCGTTTACGGGAGGCAGAGGGGGAAGCGGTCCGGTTGCCGTATGTGCCGCCGTGTGTGCTGAGTGAGCGGCATGCGCCGCATGATGATGCTTCGGCTGCGGCGGGGCCATCGGATCGTCGTTGTCGTAATATGCCTGCGTGGTGGTGTCAGTAATGGGATCGTCGTTGCCGGTGCGCGCTGCGGCCGGAGCCGTTGGGGCGGCGAACGAGGCGGGCAGGTCATGGGTATCAGGTGCGTCGCCCGGACGAGTCGTGGGCGCCGGCTTGGGCGAGGGGGCTGCGGCTGGGGGCAGCGGAGCGACGTGACCTGCGGGCACATCGTACCGGTCAGGTGCCTGTTGGGTGATGTCGATAATCGAATCATCGCTTGGATCGTCGGCATCAGCGGTGTCATCCGGGTCGTCGCCGACGACGGCACCGCCCTGCGGACGGGCGATCGGCTCGGTGGCGTTCGCATTGGCGCGGGCCTCAAGCTCCTTGTCTCGCAGAACCGCCAGAGCTTCGTACTGGAAGGCCTTCGACGTCATCTCCGGCTCGGGCGAGTTCGCCGCATCGGAAATGACGATGAGCAGCGCGGCGAGAATGAAGTTGGCGATCAGGCTGGAGCCGCCGGCCGCCATATACGGCAGGGTCAGACCGGTGAGCGGGATGACCAGCGTGATGCCGCCCACCACGGTGAACACCTGAAAGGCCATCGTGAACACCAGTCCGGATGCGAGCAGCTTGCCGAACCCGTCCTTGATCTTCATCGCGGTGATGAGCCCGGACACCACGATCAGCAGATAGATGACCAGAATGGCCATCACGCCGGTGAGTCCCAGCTCCTCGCCAAGCGAGGCGTAGATGAAGTCCGAGTTGGCGAACGTGGTCAGCGCCGGGTGCCCCTGGCCGAGCCCGGTGCCGAGCATACCGCCGGAAGCCAGGCCGAAGATGCCGGTCACCAGCTGCCATGAGCCGCCGTATGGCTTGTTGTACTGCTCGTTGCTGAACGGATGCAGCCAGGCGTCCACGCGCTGGCCCACGTGGCTGAACACGCTGGCAGCCAGCACCGCGCCGACGGCGAAGGCGAGCAGACCGATCACAATCCAGCTTTTACGGCCGGTGGCCACATACAGCATCGCCACGAACATGGCGAAGAACATCAGCGAAGTGCCCAGATCGTGCTGCATGATGAGCACGCCCATCGAGGCGAACCACACGATGATGATCGGGCCCAGATCCTTGATGCGCGGCAGCTGGAGTCCCAGGAACTTCTTGCCGCCCACGGCCAGCTGGTCGCGGTGATCGAACAGGTACGCGGCGAAGAAGAACGCGAGGAACAGCTTGGCGAATTCGCCCGGCTGGAACTGGCCCAACCCGGGGAGCCTGACCCAGATACGTGCGCCGTTGACCTCCTGGCCGAGCACGGGCAGCATCGGGGAGAGCAACAGCACCAGGCCCACCACCATCGAAACATAGGAGAATCGACGCAGGACGCGGTAATCCTTCAGGAAGATGATGATCAGGGCAGACAAGACGATGGCGATGCACAGCCAGGTCAGTTGGCGCATGGCCACTGCGGTATCCATGCTCTGATCGATGCGGGCGATCATCGTCACGCCGGTGGCGGTGAGCAGCAGCACGCACGGCAGCACCAGTTGGCTGGCATACGGCTGGAAATGCACCATCAATCCCCACAGCACCAGAAACAGCGCTGTCACCACACCCAGCATGGTGGCGTATTGCGCCGGAAACGATCCGGTGGTGCGCTGGAACATCTGAATGAATGCCAGCGCGCTGATCGCCATGGCGATCAGCAACAGGAATATCTGGCGGAAACGGGTAGCGATCATTTGGCGTCTCCCGTGGCCGCGTCGTCGGCCGCGCCGATGCCGGGCTGGTTCGTGGCGTCGCCGCTGCCGTTACTGGTGGACGACTTCGGCTTGGAGGAATCGGTGGACCCCGATGAACTTGACGAATCTGACTTTGTCGACGACTTCGACGAGTCGGTGGCCTGCGACTTCTTGGCCTCGGCTTCCTGCTGTGCCTGTTCCAGTTTCTTCATTTCGCTGCGAATGATGTTCACGTGCGATTTCGCCTCGTCCAACGAGCCGACCGTAATGCCTTGGGCCAGCTGATCGCGCCAAGTGGCGGGCAGGTCGGCGGTGGAGATGTCGGTGCTTTCCACCTCGTGCGAAAGCTCCAGTCCGAACAGGCTGGTCGGCACGCCACGGTAGATCGCCACGGTGCCGTTCGCGTTGCCCACGTAATAATGCGTCTGGCTCCACAGGTATGCGCCGTAGCCGGCACCGCCCAACGCGAGCACGGCAAGAATGCAGGAGATGATCACCGCGACCTTGGTGCGGCGCTTCTTGGTGCGCGTGGTCTTCTTCTGTTCGGCCTTCTCCTCGCGGATCGCCTGCGCCACGTCCGGATCGTTCGGGTCGGCGGACAGTCGTCCATCGGATTTCTGCACCACCGGAATCTCACCGGTGTCCGGATTGGCGCGTTCGCCGGTTTCCTCACGTACGGTGGACGGCTGGACCACGCGCGCCGAGGACGGGTTCACCGTGGTCTGCTCAGGCTTGTCTTCATGCGCGCCGGCAGCCTGAATCAATGCCGCAGCGCGTTGCGCCGGCGAATTGTCTTCGCGCAGCGCGGGCGCGGTGGCCACCGGCTCGTTGACGATGTCGGCGATCGGTTCCAGGTTATGGCTGGCCGCGCCGCCGACCAGCGGGGTCTGATGCGGCAGATCGAAGGCGTCGGCGTCGAGGGCCAACGTGGCATCCGCGATTACGGCGGTGACGTTGTCGGTGCTGCCGGCGCGCAGGGCCATCTGCACGAGCCTCTGGCAGCATTCGCCCTGATCGGACAGCGAGCTCATCGTCTCTTCGATGGTGGAGTCTTCCAATACGCCGCACAGGCCGTCCGAGCACAGCAGCCAACGGTCGGCAGGGTGGGCCTTGCGGATGGAGATGTCCGGATGCGGGTCGATGTCGAAATCGCCCAGCACACGCATCACCACGTTGCGCTGCGGATGATTCTTGGCTTCCGAAGGCGTGATACGGCCGGTATTGATGAGGTGCTGCACGTAGCTGTGATCGCAGGTGATGCGGCTCAGATGGCCGTCGCGCAGCAGATAGGCGCGGGAGTCGCCGATATGGGCGATCACCCAGTACCCGGCGACCAGCGCCACGGCGACTACCGTGGTGCCCATGCCGGCAAGTTTGCGTTCACGCTTGGCCTTGCCCACGATGGCGTCATGCGCGGCCATCACGGAGGTTTCCATCATGCGCGAGATCGTCTCGACGTCGCCACCGGTGTCGTCCTGCTCGATATGAGCCAGCGAGCGGATGGCGATGGATGATGCGGTGTCGCCGCCGGCATGGCCGCCCATGCCATCGCACATGGCGATGAGATGTTCTCCGGCAAAGGAGGAGTCCTGATTGTTCGCACGGACCGTACCCACATCGGACACGGTTGTGGAATACAGGAACAGCGGTTGTGAAGCGGCGGAATTTGGCATGCGGCTACCTCAATTCGAAGGTGGTGGCGCCGATGCGCACAGGAACACGGGCCGGCAGAATGGTCGGGCGATTAATACGCTGCTGATTGACCACAGTGCCATTGGTGGAGTTCAGATCCTCAATGGCCCACTGGCCGGACTGCGGATCACGATATACGCGGGCGTGATGAGAGGAGACGAACTCGTCGTCCAACACCACATTGTTGGATGCGGCGCGCCCCAAGCTGATTTCGGCGTCGGCCAACGGCACCGAACTGCCGGCCAACGGACCGTCGATAATCACCAGCAGGGTAGGCTGCGCCTGACCTGTGCGTGCGGAAGTGCGCGAGGTACGAGATACGGGAGCCTGCTGAGCAACGGGAGCTTCGGCCTTGGCCTTATGAGCTTCGCGTTCGCGACGACGGCGTGCACGCGAAGGCCTGGGGCTGAAGGTTTCGATGTCCTTGCGTAAGGAGCGTACGGCAAGCCATACGAATACCCACAGCAGTACAAGGAACCCGTATTTCAGAAGGGCAAATGTCAGTTCGGTCATTGGTACCGACTTTCGAGCGGATTACGCGGGCTACTCCTGGGCTTGCGCCGAGGCCCAGTAGAGGATGCGCGTACGGCCGATGGTGATGGTGTTGCCATCCAGTAGCGTGGCGGCGGGTACCTGATGGCCTTCCACGTACGTGCCGTTCGTGGAGCCAAGGTCGCGGGCGATCACACCGTTGTCCGTAATGTCGATTTCCAGATGCTTGCGGGAGATGCCCGGATCATCGATGACGATGTCGCAGCCGGAACCGCGGCCGATCACCGTCTTGTCTTTGGTGAGCAGGTACTGGTTGCCGTTGACCTCCAGCACCGGGCTGTCCTCGGTCTGGGCGTCCGTAGTGACGGGGACGGCGTTGCCCTGCACGGATTCGGAGGAGAGGTTGAAGTTGCCCTTGGACAGGTCCAGATCCTCTTCGAAAATCACGATCACCGGGCCTACGAAAGCGTAATGCTGGCTCTTGGCGTACTCGGTGAGGTTATCCGCCAACTCGTTGGCCAGAGTCTCGCTGCCCCACGCCTCGATGCGGTCGAAGTCCGGCGTGCTGAGCTTGAAACGGTACTCGTTCGGGGCCACCGTGCGGTCGCGGCCCACCGGCATGGCCTCGGCGTCGATCTCGCGCTCCAGGGCGCTGGACAGGTCAACAGGCTGCAGATCTTTGGAGCCGAACTTGGCGAACACTCCGTTGACTGCACCCTCCACGCTTTTCTCAAAACGGTCGAGAACGCTCATAGTCCTCCCTTTCTAATCTTCACCTATCCTACGCGGCCATAGGAATATGCGGCAAAAATCCGGTCTGTGACGCGGCGATGGGTGCAAAATATCCAAAAATACAGGCTGATTGCGGACGGTCTAGGATGGAGCATATGAGCGATCTGGCAGCGTTGAATCTTGAACCGGGCGAAGTGGTGGGAGGCTACACGCTTCTTTCCCGCTTGGGGGCCGGTGCCATGGGATCGGTGTGGCGCGTGCGCGACGATGGCGGCACGGTGTACGCCATGAAGATTCTGCGCGATTCGCTGGCCGACGACTCCTCGTCCGGCGGCATGGGGCGCGCCGCGCTGCAGGATCCCGATCTGAAACCGAACATCACGCCGCGCGAACGTCTGCGCCGCGAAGCCATGGCGTTGAAGAAGGTCAACCATCCGGGCGTGTGCGGCATCGTGGATATGGAATTGGATGATTCGTTGGCGTTCATCGTCACCGAATTGATCGAGGGCCGCAATCTGAAGGACGATGTGGCGGTCAACGGTCGGTACATCGGCGACGATCTCGAACGGCTGGCCCGCAAACTGATCGAGGCCACCAAGGCGGTGCATGCTGCGGGCATCGTCCATCGCGACATCAAACCCACAAACGTCATGATCTCCGCTTCCGGACCGGTGCTGGTCGATTTCGGTATCGCGATGGGGGAGGGGGAAAGTCACGTCACCCGCACCGGACTGGTGATGGGCACGCCCGGATTCATCGCCCCGGAGATCATCGAGGGTGCGGAATCCGATGCCATGACCGATTGGTGGTCGGTGGCGTCCGTGCTGGCGTTTGCGGCCACCGGTGCGCCGGTGTTCGGCACCAAGCCGATGATGGCGGTGCTGGAGCGTGAGGCGTCCGGCAATGCGAATCTCGCCGGACTGCCGGCCGGTACGATGGCGGCGTTCCGGTCCGCGCTGAGCCCTGACCGTGCGCAGCGCTGCACGCCGGACCAGCTGCTGCACGCCATCATGCTTGATGCGTTGAATCCTGCGGCTTGGGCCGGGGTCGCGCCCGGCGGCGAGAGCGGGGCGATGCTCCCTTTTGACGGTGGCGTGCGCGACGGCAGTGTGCGCGACGACGACAATCCGCGCACATTATGGCGGGGCGAAACGCCCGCCGACGCCACGGTTCCGCTCGGCGACGGACAGTCCGCCGCGGTAACGCCGCTTGCGGCATCGGCGACGACCGTGCCACTGTGTGATTCGGGCGGCACCGGCGATTCGGGCGTTCCCTCAGAACGTACGGCCGTATTGCCTGACCAGGCGGCGGTGCTCCCTGATCGCACGGCGGTACTTCCTGAACAAACCGCGGTATTGCCTGACCAGTCTGAGGCTTACCCGGAGCAGACGGCGGTACTTGACGGGCAGACGGCGGTATTGCCTGATCGCACATCGGTGCTGCCGGGGCGGACTGCGATACTGCCGGAGTCAGTCCCCTCATTTCCGCCGGTGGCTCCGGCGACTCCGACGG
Source organism: Bifidobacterium olomucense (assembly GCF_012932375.1). Classification (GTDB taxonomy): domain Bacteria; phylum Actinomycetota; class Actinomycetes; order Actinomycetales; family Bifidobacteriaceae; genus Bifidobacterium; species Bifidobacterium olomucense. Next base: position 97,190 of record NZ_JAAIIG010000009.1, read on the forward strand.
CCCCGGCAGACGTCGCCCCCGCGACTCCCGCCGATGCCGCGCCGACAATGGTCGACCCTGATATTCGCCCGGCGTTGCAGAGGGTGATCACACAAACCGCGCAAGCCGTGCCTACCGAGGCGTTGGCGCAACATATGGGCCCGAACCCCGCGGACGTGCGGCGTGGCATGTATCTGCAACGCGGCACGTTGCCGTTGTGGCTGCTTGCCGTGCCTCTGGCCGCGATGGCCGCATCGGCACCGTTGTGTGCGCTCGCGGTGGCCGGTCTGGTGATTTGGCTGCTGCTCACGTTGGCGTGCAACACCGAGTCGCAGCTGGAGCGTGAAGGCCGTCGCGGCGGTCAGCGCAAAGGCTCCGACGTATGGATTCGCACCGCCACGCTGCCGTGGCATATCGTCAAGGCATTGCTGTTGATGTTGCCGCGACTTGTGCTGCTGGGCATCGTAATTTTGGCTGGTACCGCAGTGGTCACGGTGCTGCTGGGGCTACCGGTACGCACGATCTATTGGTATTTCACCGCGGACCGGAGCGTGCCGTTGCCGTTATTGGTCGATATGCCTTACTCGTCGTCCGGATTGACGCTGGCCGGCTGCATGGCTGTCGGATGGCTGATTACGGCGTTCGGTCCTCAAACCATGATGTTGCGTTTGGGGGCGGGCGCGCTGCGGGGATTGAGCACTGGCGCTCCGACGTTGGGGGCCGACCTTTCCGCCGGTGCCGCCGCTCCGGCAGTGCGCGGCCGGCGCAGCACGGTGCTGTTCACCATATGGTTGGTGATCGCGGTGGCGTTATGCGCGGCACCGTGGATGACGGGTGCGCCTATTGATTGGACGCCGCTCGGCACCATATGGTGACGTGTGGCGTTGCTGATGCGCTACTGGCCGCTGGCCGTGACTGATCTGATTCGTGGCGTGCGGCCGGTGCGATCTGTGACGGATGTCACGTGCGGTGTTTACCGAGAATTCACGTCTTTTGAGCTTCTGGCGTACCTATCCTCAGGGCGGGTCATTATGATTGGGCCGAAACATTGAACCATGCAGGGGGAAGACTATGTCAGATCCGAAGCGCCAGACCAAGCGCGCCACCCGCGCTGAGCGTCGCGCGGCAGAGGAAGCGGCCAAGCGCGCCCAGGAAGCGCAGGCCGCCAAGGAGCGTAAGCAGCAGACGATTATCGGCTGCATTGTAGTGGCCATTATCGTGGTGCTGGTGGCCGTCGGCGGATTCGCCGTGTACAAGGCCATGTCCAGCTCCTCCACGCAGTCCAGCACGACCGTGGACGAGGCCTACAGCGCTCTGCAGAAAGTCAAGACCAAGCCGGCCAACGCCAGCGACGACGCAGGCTTCCTGATCTCCAGCAAGGGGTATGGCACGAAGGCCGAGGGGGCGCCGACCGTTGCCATCTATATGGAGCCGCTGTGCCCGGGCTGCGCTTCGGTGAACCAGAATCTTGACCCGACCCTGAAGAAGATGATGAACGCCGGTCAGATCACCCTTGATCTGCACTTCCTCAACTTCCAGAACAACAAGAGCTCGGACGACTATTCCAACCGTGCGTTCAACGGTGCCATCTACATCGCCGAACACGACGACGATCCCGACCATCTGCTCGACTATCTGGCGAATATTTACGATGCGGACTTCCAGCCGGGCGAGCTGTCGAATTACGTCTCCGTCAGCAACGACAAACTCAAGGAACAGGCCGTCAAGGCCGGCGTGAGCGAGGATGTGGCGTCGGCGGCCTTCAGCGGCGAGAACGAATACGTGGACTGGCTCACCGCCTCGAACAACTACACGGTTCTGCGCCCCGAACTGTTCAGCAGCTCCGGCGGCTTCTCCTCGCCCACCTTGACCATCAACGGCGAATACTGGAGTCTGCAGAACATCACGCTGGCCAAGACCACCATGGTCAAGGGCTTCCTCGACGCCATCGGCCTTGACGAAAATCAGGTGGGTGTGCAGGGCAAGCTGCCGTCCATCGGCGCAAGCAAGAAACCCATCGACATCACCGCCAACTGATAGTGCCGCGGCGGCGATACGCACGGCATACATCGCGACATACATCGCGACATACCGGTACTGCGGTGACCACTGCGACACATGGAGTGCTTCACCGCGGTACCTGATGGTATGCTAGTCATTTGTTCCGTGCGTGAAGCGTCCGGAAACACGCCTCTTTAGCTCAGATGGCCAGAGCGGCCGCCTTGTAAGCGGCAGGTCGTCGGTTCGATCCCGACAAGAGGCTCGTCGCGCAGAAAAAAGCGTATTATAGAAGATGCGCAGATTTTTTCTGCACATGCATAGTCTTACCTTGGGTAAGTTCGCCAGGAGCCTTCCCCCAACTATGGCTTCCTGGGGTAAGGGCGGAGCGTCCCCCAACCTGCTCCGCGCCTTCAAGGGGGCGGGAATATCCCCTTCTCTCCCGCCCCCTTCTTCTTTCTTTTTCCTTTATTCCTTTTCGTTACTTCCCGGCCCCGGGGTTATCGGCCCCGATTTCTGGAAGAACGTACGCTTACTCTCACTTAACGTACGTTTCCCCAGATGATGCGGGTTTTAGTCCGGAAGAACGTACGCTGCGGATGCCGGACGGGCGGATGAGCGTGCAGATTATGCGTCCGAAATGACAGGTGGGGCAGGTGGACTTCGCGGCGACGATGAATTTGCGAGGCTAGGGTCATCGGCATCACAGGCGTGTCGGCAGGCAGTCCAAAGGCGAGCTTCGCAGACATTCTTGCGGTCGGTGCGATCAGGGCAGGTCGCATGACCATGGTGCGGTTCGATAACGATATCAACCGTTCCGCGAGTGCCGCGCAAAGGTAAGAATCAAGGAGGAGACCCCATGCTGCAAATCAACATGGCTGACGTACTGAACGTCATCGGCTCGCTGACGCCGTACCTCATCGCAGTCGGCGTGCTGCTGGCACTGGCCATCATCATTACGTTCGCCGCCAACAAGAAGACGGTGAAGACGGTAGCCAATCGCAAGCTTATCCATTCCGAGTCCTGGCTCGTGGCGCTCGTCGGCATCGTCGTATCAGTATCCATGATGCTGTCCGGCCCGCTGGCCACGCTGCTGAACAACGCGACCATCACCAAGTACCAGCTGTCCGACTCGACCGTCGCCGCAGCAAACAAGCTGGCCAAGGACGTGCAGACCGAAGCCGTCACCATGCTGAAGAACGACGACTCCAACCTGCCGCTGGCCAACAAGAAGGTCAACGTGTTCGGCTGGGGCTCCACCAACCCGGTCTACGGCGGCACCGGCTCCGGCTCCATGTCCGACCAGTACGAGACCGTCTCCCTGCTCGACGGCATGAAGGAAGCCGGCATCGAAACCAATGCCGACCTGACCAAGCTGTACACCGACTACCGTGCCGATCGCCCGGAAGTGGGCATGTGGGCCCAGGATTGGACCCTGCCTGAAGTGCCGGTCGATCAGTACTCCGACTCCCTGATCTCCAGCGCCAAGTCCTTCTCCGACGAAGCCGTAGTGGTGCTCACCCGCGTTGGCGGCGAGGGTGCCGACCTGCCGATGGACATGACCGCCGACGGCATCACCTACACCGACAATTCCAAGGACTACAAGGATTTCCAGAAGGGTCAGAGCTTCCTTGAGCTTTCCCAGACCGAGCGCAACATGCTCGACCTGGTCACCAAGAACTTCGATAAGGTCACGCTGATCTACAACGGCGCCAACACCTTCCAGTTCGACTTCCTCGCCAACTATCCGCAGATCAAGTCCGTGCTGTGGTGCCCGCCCGCCGGCCAGACCGGCTTCTCCGCCCTCGGCGAGGTGCTCGCCGGCGACGTGAACCCGTCCGGCAAGACCTCCGACACCTTCCTGAAGGATCTTACCAAGTCCGTCTCCTACAACAACTTCGGCAACTTCAACTACGACAACGCCGATGAGTTCGAAGTCTCCTTCAACTCCTTCGCCGGTGCCGTGACCGCCACACCGAGCTTCGTGAACTACACCGAAGGCATCTACGTGGGCTACAAGTTCTACGAGACCGCCGCCGACGAGGGACTGATCAACTATGACGATCTGGTGCAGTACCCGTTCGGCTACGGCCTGTCGTACACCACGTTCGATCAGAAGATGGGCGACGTGACCTACTCCGACGGCAAGATCAGCTTCGACGTGACCGTGACCAACACCGGTGACGTGGCCGGCAAGGACGTGGTCGAGGCGTACTACAACCCGCCGTACACCGATGGCGGCATCGAAAAGGCCTCCGTGAACCTGGTCGCCTTCGAGAAGACCAAGGAACTGAAGCCGGGCGAGTCCGAAACCGTCAAGATCTCCTTCGACGACGATGACATGGCCTCCTATGACTCCAAGAACGCCAAGGCATACGTGCTGGAGAAGGGCGATTATGAGGTGTCCATCCAGTCCGACTCCCATACCGTGATCGACGAGAAGACCGTGACCGTGGACGACACGATCACCTACAACTCCGACGACAACACCCATAACGGCGACAAGACCGCCGCCACCAACCAGTTCGAGGATGCGGAAGGCGACGTGACCTACCTGTCCCGTGCGGGCCACTTCGCCAACTACGCCCAAGCCACCGCCGCTCCGACCAACTTCTCGATGAGCGACGAAGCCAAGGCCACCTTCTACAACAACGGCAACTACGATCCCACCAAGTTCGACAACGCGGACGACGAGATGCCGACCACCGGTGCCAAGAACGGCGTGCGCCTCGCGGACCTGACCGGCAAGGACTACGACGATCCGCAATGGGACAAGCTGCTCGACGAGCTGACCTTCAACGACATGGACAACCTGATCGCCAACGCCGGCTACGGCACCCAGGCCGTGACCTCCGTCGGCAAGATTCAGGTGACCGACGCCGACGGTCCGGCCTCCCTGAACAACAACTTCACCGGCGTGGGTTCCATCGGCTTCCCGGCCTCCACCTCCTTCGCGTGCACGTGGAACAAGGATCTGGCCAAGCAGTTCGGCGAGATGATCGGTCAGATGGCGCGCGACATGCACGTGGCCGGCTGGTACGCCCCCGCCATGAACATCCATCGCAACGCCTTCTCCGGACGTACCTTCGAGTACTTCTCCGAAGACGGTCTGCTCTCCGGCGCGATGGCCTCCCAGCAGATCGCCGGCGCTCGCGAGAAGGGCGTGTACTCCTTCATGAAGCACTTCGCCCTGAACGATCAGGAAACCAACCGAGACCTGATGCTGTGCACGTGGGCCAACGAGCAGGCGATCCGTGAGATCTACTTGAAGCCCTTCGAGATGAGCGTGAAGGAAGGCGGCGCACAGGCCGTGATGAGCGCCTTCAACTACATCGGCAACACCTATGCCGGCGCCTACGCTCCGCTGCAGCAGAACGTGCTGCGCAACGAATGGGGCTTCCAGGGCTTCGTGCTGACCGATTACTTCTCCGGCAACGGCTATCAGAACGCCGACCAGCTCGTGCGAGCCGGCAACGACGCGATGCTGGCCACCACCTCCATCACCAACCACATCACCGATAAGTCCGCCACTTCGGTGAAGGCGATGCGCACGGCCGCCCACAACATCCTCTACACCGTGGCCAACGGCTGGCAGTATGAGAACGGCGAGCCCGAGGTGGACACCCCGATGTGGAAGACCGCCATGTACGTGGCTTGGGGCGTGACCGCCGTGCTGGTGATCGCACTGGAGGCCCTCGCCGTCACGAAGTTCCTCAAGCGTCGCAAGGCTGCTGCCGTATCGGCTGATGCGGCCGCTGCGGTTCCGGCTTCGACCGAGGCCTGAGGTTCCCTATAACTGAGGTTCTATAACTGAGGTTCCCTATAACTGAATGCTGAAGTGGTCTCTCGCTGATATCGGCCTACATCGCCGGTATGGCGAGAGGCCACTTCTCGTATATGCGTGTGCGTATCGTGCGCGGTTCGTCGCCGTCGTCGTGCCGAAGATCAACGCCGCTCAAGTTCCTCGCGCAAGCCGGCGACTGTGGCGGTCAGCTCGCGCACTTCCTTGCGCAACAGTTCGATTTCGGTTTTGCCCTGTGCCGTTTCCGTCGTGGCTGTGGTCGTGGCTGTTGCGATGGCGGCCTGCACGGCCTCCTTGGCCACCTCCTTCTCGCGCGCGTCCTCACGACGGCCGGCCTCCAGATTGACCTGGTCGACAATCCACGAAGCCAACGTGGCCGTAACGATACCGATCAATGCGATGCCGGCGAACATCAGCGCCACCGCAATGATCTTGCCTTGGAATGTGACCGGCGAAACGTCGCCGTACCCCACGGTGGTCACGGTGACGAACGACCACCACAGTGCGGTGCCGAAATCGGTGATCGTGGACCCGGCGGCCCCGCGCTCCACGGAATACACGGCCAGCGCGCCCACATACATCAGCATCGTCACCGCGCCGAACGAGTACACGGTGATGCGTCCGCGCACCGCCATGCCGGACGTGCGGTTGAGCACATGCAGCACGGTAAGCAGCCTCAGCAGTCGCAGAGGCCGAAACATGGGCAGCGCGATGGTCAACAGCGCGAACAGGTTGCGTTTGAACCATCGCCAACGATCGTCGGCCAGCCACAGGGACACCACGTAGTCGATGACGAACGCCGCCCAAATCGCATTGATCACGTTCTCGCACAGTGTGACATGCGTCCGCGCCAGAATCTCCCACGAGTACGCCACCAGAAACATCACGGACAGCATCATCAGCGGCCAGTCCGTCCACTTCTTCCACGTCTTCAGTCCCATATTCCGATTGTAGAAGCGGATTGACGGGGTGCTGCTGGGCGAGTGCCGTCGGATGCCGGCGGCGCGCCGTCCGACCAATCGTGCGCGGGAAACGACAGGTTGTGTAATGAGCCCCGCTGGGCGTGCCTGAACCTGATTGAATCACACTAGCGGCGAATCGCGTGCAGCAGGGTGGCGCGGCTGGTTCGCCGGAGAGATACGCAACGAGTACGTGAAGTGCGCGGAGTACATGAAGTACGTGACGTGCGCGGGCCGGTGAGGTACGTCACCGGTGTGCGCACCGCAAGTGCAAGGGAGGACGAGATGGCGATGGAACTCGAAGAACTTTCGGTGGGTGAGAAAGCGGCGATGCTTTCCGGAGCTTCCGAATGGGATTCGCGCGGCAACGAACGCGCCGGCATACCCAGCTTCGTGATGAGCGATGGTCCCCACGGCGTGCGTCGGCAGCTCGGCGAAGGCGACCATCTGGGCCTCGGCGCATCCAAGCCCGCCACCTGCTTCCCGACCGCCGGCACGGTGGCCAACTCATGGGATCCGGCGCTCGCCGAAGCGATGGGGGCGGCGCTCGGCCGCGAGGCGCATGATCTCGGCGTGAATGTGCTGCTCGGGCCGGGCCTCAACATCAAACGCAACCCGTTGTGCGGGCGCAACTTCGAGTATTATTCCGAGGATCCGATCGTGGCGGGACGCATGGCCGCCGGTCTGATTCGCGGCATTCAGTCCAACGGCGTCTCCGCATGCCCCAAGCATTTCGCGGTGAACAGCCAGGAGCTGCGTCGTCAGGCGTCCAACTCGGTGATCGACGAGCGCACGATGCGCGAAATCTACCTGACCGGCTTTGAAATCGCCGTGCGCGAGGCCGCGCCGATGACCATCATGACCTCCTACAACGAGGTCAACGGCGTCTATGCGCACGAGAACAAGCATTTGTTGCAGGACATTCTGCGCGACGAATGGGGCTTCGACGGCATGGTCGTCTCCGACTGGGGAGGCTCCAACTCCGCCGTGGCGGCGGTTAAGGCCGGCGGTTCCCTTGAAATGCCGAGCCCCGGCTACACCTCCGTGCGTGAGCTGGAAGGTGCGGTCAAAGCCGGCACGCTCTCCGAGGCGGACCTGAACGCCCGCGCCGGCGAAGTGGCCAAAATCGCCCGCCTGACCCGTTGCGAAGGCGTGGGACGCAACGATTTGCTGAAGGACGATATTGCCGCGGCGCATCATGCCGTGGCCCGCCGCGTGGCCGAAGCGTCGGCTGTGCTGCTGAAGAACGCTGCGGCTGCGATCCCTGCGGCGGGTGACGGTGGTGCGGACGGAACCGTTGGCAATCCCGCCGTCTCTGTGCTTCCGCTCAAATCCGGCACCCGCGTGGCCGTGATCGGCGACATGGCCAAAACCCCGCGATTCCAAGGCTCTGGATCCTCCAAGGTGAACGCCACCCGCGAGGAGAATATCCTGGACGAGTTCAACGCCGCCGCCGATTCCACGGGTGTGACGGTTTCCGGCTATGCCCAGGGCTACGACCGCCAAGGTACGGCCAACCAGTCCCTGATCGACGAAGCCGTGGCGCTTGCCGCCGCCGATTCCACCGACGTCGTCATCGCCGTGGTCGGCCTTGACGAGCGCAGCGAATCCGAAGGGCTCGACCGTTCCACCATGGCCATCCCGCAGGTCCAAAACGATCTGGTGAATGCGCTGACCGCCGCCGGCAAGCCTGTCGTGGTGGTGCTCGTGGCCGGCTCCCCGGTCGAATTGCCATGGTTTGAGTCCGTGAGCGCCATGCTGTACGTCGGCCTGTCCGGTCAAGCCGGTGCCTCTGCCGCCGTACGCGTGCTCACCGGACGAGTCAATCCGTCCGGCCATTTGGCTGAAACCTGGCCGCTGCGCTACGGCGACTGCCCGTCCTCCGGATGGTATCCGGCCATCGGACGTGACGCCATCTATCGCGAGGGCCCGTTCATCGGCTACCGCTACTACGAAACTGCCGACGTTCCGGTCCGTTTCCCGTTCGGCTATGGTCTGTCGTACGCAACGTTCGCGTACGGCAACATGACCGCCGACGAAACCGGTGTGCAGTTCACCGTCACCAATAATGCTGACGTCGCCGGGGCCACTGTCGCGCAGCTGTACGTTGCCGGACCGTCGCGTTCCGACGCGGGCGTTGCGGCTGACGCGGGCGTTGCGGGCGTTGCTGGTGTTGCAGGCGGTGTGCTGCGTCCCTCCCGTGAACTCAAAGGCTTCGTCAAGGTTGAGCTGGACGCGCACGAGACGAAAACCGTGCGTATCGATTTCGATCGATACACGTTCCGTCACTTCGACGTTGCGGCCAACCGCTGGGCTATGGAATCCGGCATCTGGACGCTCGCCGTGGGCTCCGACGCCGAGCATTTGCCGCTCGTGACGCCGTTTGCCGTGGCCGGCGATGCGGACGTCGCGCCCGCCGATCCGGCGCTGGGGCACTACCTCGACGGTGACGTCAAACACGTCACCGATGCCGAAATGGCCGTATTGTTTGGGCGAGAAGTCATCGCACCCGGCAAGCCTACGGTATTCGGCGTGAACGACCCGATCTCCAGCTGGATTGATTCGCGTGGGTTCGTGGCTCGTACCATTGCCAAAACCCTGACCAAACGCGAGGCCGCGGTACGGCAGAAAACCGGTGCTCCCGATCTCAATACGCTGTTCATTCTGAACATGCCGCCGCGCGCCATGAGCAAGATGACGCAAGGCATGGTCGATTCAGCCATGGTGGACGCCATCGTCGCGATTGCCAACGGACATGCTTTCCGCGGACTCGGCGGGCTTATCGCCGGATTCTTCCGCAATCAATCTGCCAACAAGCGCACCGCAAAGGAGCTCAACCATGACTGATACCACGAAGCCGACCGCGTCCGCCTCCGGGGCTGCCTCTGGGGCTGCCGCCGCTGAAGACAAGAAGCTCGGCCCTATTCGTCAATGGATTAAGGACCACCCCACCATCTGGGAATTCATCCTGTTCAACGTGCTTTCGAATATCTCCACCATCTCCCGTTTTGTGGTCACATGGATCGGTACTGCGGTGTTCGTGGCCGGGTTGGGCTTGACCGCGCCGTTCCACTTCCTGATCTTCAACTATCCGGAGTCCGGCAACGGTCTTGGCGGCTTCCTCACCTTCCTCTTTGCCGAGGTTATTGCGCAGGTGGTGAACTTCTTCGTGCAGATGAAGTGGGTGTTCAAATCCGATTCCAGCTTCAAGGACGCCGCGTGGAAGTACGCGATTCTGGCCGTGGTGATTGTGGTGGTGAACCTCGTGCTGCCTGGCTATGTGACCGCGCTGTGCCAGGGCTGGGGCATGAACGCCGGTGTGGCCGGCACCATCGCCTCCGTGGTGAACACGCTGCTGGCCGTGGTGGTGAGCTACCCGCTGCTCAAGTTCTGGATTATGCCGAAGAACAAGTAGCATCGAGCTCGACCGGATGCTTTGCTGTGCGCATCCGGTCGAGTTTTTGCGTTTGTGTGTGTGGGGGGGGTGGTGTTTCTGGTGTTCCGGCTCTTTCGTGTGTTCTATGTGGTTCGTCGCGCGCTATCCGCGTTACGAGGGGCTGATTCCCGCTGTCCGAAAGGTCTATCTGCTTTACAAGGGGCTGGTCGTCCAGTAGACGGCATCCCAAAATGGCGCAATCGCGGCCCCTCGGTGCCTGTATACCTTGTGTTTCGACTGTTGGCAGCCCCCTGTAACGCAGATAGACCTTTCGGACAGCGGGAATCAGCCCCTCGTAAGCGAGTTATCCCTCGATATCGGCTGGCCGGTCGGATGGATGCCGGAGCAAGGCAAATGTGAACAATGCCACATGAGGGTGGCTGGGGCGGTGACGAACGGTTCGTGTCGCTTGCTGAAAATGGCGGAAAATCAACGCGAGAACACTATATCTAGTATTGTTGTGTGCAACACGCCACTACACATAGTGGCTTGATTGCGAATCGCATGGTTGTAATATGACTTTCGCTTCATTTGAAAAATGCTGTTATCAGGGGAGTTGCTATGACCGTCACCGTGTTCACTAAGCCGCATTGCCCGCAGTGCGAGGCCACCAAGCGCCAGTTCACCAAATTGGGTGTGCCGTTTGAGACCGTGGACCTGACCGAGAACCCCTCCACCCTTGAACAGCTGCAGGCCGCCGGCTTCCGACAGGCGCCGGTGGTGATCACTCCGGACAACTCTTGGACCGGCTATCGTCCCGATCTGATTCGTGAAGTCGCCAAGCAGGCTGCGGCTGTAGCCCCGGTGGCCGCGTGACGTCAGCACTCGACCGGCGGCCGCAGCAAACCGGTGCAAGCCGAACGGCGGACGCGCCGAATCGGAGCGCTCCGGCCGGCGATGGGACTTCCGCGGCAAGCAAGCCGGAATTCGTCGCCACTGGCAATCCGGTAGGTGCTTTGGTGTACTTCTCATCGGCTTCCGAAAACACGGCTCGTTTTGTGGCCGGATGCCGATTTCAGGACGATGGCATCAACGTGTACCGTGTGCCGCTGAAAGCCTCCGAGCCGGCGCTGAACGTACGCGAACCCTACGTCATCATGGTGCCTACCTATGGCGGGGGAGTGATTGCGAAAGCCGTGCCGATCCAAGTCAAACGGTTCCTGAACGATCCGGAGAACCGTGCATGGATTCGCGGCGTCATCGCCTCGGGAAACACGAACTTCGGCGAAGCCTACTGTGCCGCTGGAGACGTCATCTCCGCCAAATGCCGTGTGCCGTTCCTCTATAAATTCGAGCTGATGGGCACTCCGGAAGACGCAGCGGTCGTGAAGAACGGTCTGGTGCGTTTCTTCACCGAACACTGATTCGTCCAACTCCATTCGCCGTCCCGTCTCCGCCCCCTTCGTCCTTCGTTCATATCTGCCCCTCCCTGCCCCTTTTTCGCGAATATGTACCACTGACAGTGACTCAGTGGTACATATTCGCGAGGGGAGGTACGGAGGAGGATATGGGGAAGATGAGGAGGGGCGTAGATAGGAGGAGGGGGGTATAGATGGAGGATTGCAGCGATTCGGAGATGAGGAACGGGACCGGACCGTATCCCTTCTCGCGAATATGTTCCACTGACAGCGACTCAGTGGTACATATTCGCGAGAAGGGGAAGCGTGTGGAGCAAAATCGTTGATGAGGGGCTGCCGCTTTGACGCAGCCGCTTTTCACTACATCGTAAGGAATTCAATTCGACTATGACCGATTTCACCAACACTGGACTGGCCCTCGACAACACGTCACATGCTGCCGAGCCCACCGATCCGGCGCATGACTATCATGCGTTGAACGCGATGCTCAACCTGTACGACGCCAACGGTCAGATTCAATTCGACAAGGACAAAGCCGCCGAACGCGCCTATGTGACCAACCATGTGGCCGCCAACACCGTGACCTTCCCCTCAACCGCCGAGCGCCTGAAGTTCCTGATCGATAACCAGTACTACAACCCGGCCGTGTTCGCCCAGTACTCCGCCGAATTCCTCGATCGCTTCTACGCACACGTGGGATCCGCCGGCTTCGAGTTCGGCACCTTCCTCGGTGCCTTCAAGTTCTACACGTCCTACGCGCTGAAGACCTTCGACGGCAAGCGCTACCTTGAGGACTTCCCGCAGCGCTGCGCCGCCGTGGCGCTGGAGCTCGCCGCCGGCGACGAAAACCAGGCCGTCGAATACGCCGACGAAATGCTCGCCGGCCGTTTCCAGCCGGCCACCCCCACCTTCCTGAACCTCGGCAAGGCCCAGCGCGGCGAGCCGGTCAGTTGCTTCCTGGTGCGCATCGAAGACAACATGGAATCCATCTCCCGCGGCATCAACGCGGCCCTGCAGTTGTCCAAGCGAGGCGGCGGCGTGGCGCTGCTGCTGAGCAACCTGCGCGAGCTCGGCGCACCGATCAAGCACATCGAAAACCAGTCCAGCGGCGTGATCCCGGTCATGAAGCTGCTGGAAGACGCCTTCTCCTACGCCAACCAGCTGGGTGCCCGCCAAGGTGCCGGAGCGGTGTACCTGAGCGCCCATCACCCGGATATCCTGCGATTCCTCGACACCAAGCGCGAGAACGCCGATGAGAAGATCCGCATCAAGTCCCTGGCGCTCGGCGTGGTGATTCCGGACATCACCTTCGAGCTGGCCAAGCGCAAGGAGCAGATGGCCCTGTTCAGCCCGTACGATGTGGAGCGCGTGTACGGCAAGCCGTTCGCCGACATCGCCATCTCCGAACATTACGAGGAGATGGTGGCGGACGACCGCATTCGCAAGACCTATATCGACGCACGTAAGTTCTTCACCACCATCGCCGAACTGCAGTTCGAATCCGGCTACCCGTACATCGTGTTCGAGGACACGGTCAACCGTGCCAACCCGATCGAAGGCCGCGTGACCATGTCGAACCTGTGCTCCGAAATCCTGCAGGTGCAGGAGCCCAGCGAATACAACGAAGACCTGACCTACAAGCACGTCGGCCGCGACATCTCCTGCAACCTCGGCTCCCTCAACATCGCCAAGGCGATGGACGGAGGCCTGGCCCACACCGTGGAGACCGCGATTCGAGCGCTCACCTCGGTGGCCGAACACACGAGCATCAACGCCGTGCCTTCCATCCGCCGCGCCAATGAGGAAGGCCACGCCATCGGTCTGGGCCAGATGAACCTGCACGGTTTCCTGGCTCGCGAAGGCATCATGTACGGCTCCGAGGAAGGCCTCGACTTTACGGACATGTACTTCATGACCGTGGCCTACCACGCCTACCGCGCCTCCCACGCGCTCGCCGTGGAGCGCGGCCAGGCATTCAAGAGCTTCCCGACCTCCGACTACGCCAAGCCGGCCGGCCAGGGCAACTACTTCGACAAGTACACCGACGGCCACCGCTCGCTGGAACCGCGCACCGCCCGCGTGCGCGAACTGTTCGCCAAGTTCGGCATCGCCATCCCGACCGTGGCCGACTGGCAGGCTCTGCAGGCCGACATCATCAAGGACGGCATCTACAACCAGAACCTGCAGGCCGTGCCGCCCACCGGATCGATCTCCTACATCAACCACTCCACGAGCTCGATCCACCCGATCGCATCCAAGATCGAGATCCGCAAGGAAGGCAAGATCGGTCGCGTCTACTACCCGGCGGCTTACATGACCAACGACAACCTTGAGTACTACAAGGATGCCTACGAGATCGGCTGGAAGGCCATCGTCGACACGTACGCCGAGGCCACCCAGCACGTCGATCAGGGTCTCTCGCTGACGCTGTTCTTCCCGGACACCGCCACCACCCGCGACCTCAACAAGGCCCAGATCTACGCCTGGCGCAAGGGCATCAAAACCCTCTACTACATCCGCATCCGCCAGCAGGCGCTGGAAGGCACTGAGGTGCAAGGCTGCGTCTCCTGCATGCTCTGACAGAATCGCGAATGATGGAGCGTATGCCGCCTTTCTTCGGCCCTCGACGCACCTATTGCGCTGACGCGCAATCGTCGCAGCGAGCTGCTCCCCTCGCCTAGGGACAGCCCACTGGGCTGTCCCTTATACGGCTCGGCACCTTCGGCCTCAGACGGCGGCCTCCGCACTCATCATTCACGATTCCGCCCGCTGATGATCTGATGTCCTTGGTGCGCCCCCTCGTGCGCCTAGAGGACACACGCATCAGACCATCAGAGTCCGTTCTCGTTGGCCGGGACGGAACCGTATGACACATGAGAGCGGGGAGGAGAGACATACAATGCAAGACCGTAAGCTTGGCCGAACGGCCTTGAGTGTGTCGCACATTGTATGTCTCTCCTCCCCGCGTCAACCGTAAAAAGGAACAAAGAACCATGCCACCGATTTCTATCCCGCGTAAGCCGCTGAAGCTTATCGACCGCGTTTCCGCGATCAACTGGAACCGTCTGGAAGACGAGAAGGACCTTGAGGTCTGGGACCGCCTGACCGGCAACTTCTGGCTGCCCGAGAAGGTTCCCGTCTCCAACGACATCCCCTCCTGGCAGCAGATGAGCGAAGAGGAGCACACGCTCACCATGCGCGTGTTCACCGGACTGACCCTGCTCGACACCATCCAAGGTACGGTCGGCGCAGTCTCCCTGATTCCGGATGCGCTCACCCCGCATGAGGAGGCCGTGTACACGAACATCGCGTTCATGGAATCCGTGCACGCCAAGTCCTACTCCTCGATCTTCTCCACCCTGTGCTCCACCGAGCAGATCGACGCAGCGTTCGACTGGAGCGAGCAGAACGAGTTCCTCCAGAAGAAGGCCGAAATCGTGCTTGACTACTACGAGGGCGACAACCCGTACAAGCGCAAGGTGGCCTCCACGCTGCTCGAATCCTTCCTGTTCTACTCCGGCTTCTACCTGCCGATGTACTTCTCCGCGCACGCCAAGCTCACCAACACCGCCGACGTGATCCGCCTCATCATCCGCGACGAGGCCGTGCACGGCTACTACATCGGCTACAAGTACCAGAAGGGCATCGCCCAGCTGACCGACGCCGAGCGCGCCGATCTGCAGGACTACACCTACGATCTGCTCAACGAACTGTACGACAACGAGGTGGGCTACACCGAATCCCTGTACTCCGGCGTGGGCCTGGTCGAGGACGTCGAGAAGTTCCTGCACTACAACGCCAACAAGGCGCTGATGAACCTCGGCTACCCGGCGCTTTTCCCGGCCGAAATCTGCGACGTGAACCCCGCGATCCTGGCCGCCCTGAGCCCGAACGCCGACGAGAACCACGACTTCTTCTCCGGCTCCGGCTCCTCCTACGTGATGGGCAAGGCCGAGGAGACCGACGACGACGATTGGGACTTCTGACTCACACCTACCGCGGAAGGCGCGGAATCAGTACCGTGAGCACGAACCAGTGATCTTCGGCGCGAATCGTCACTTCGCCGCCGTACTGTGCGGCGATGTGACGGATCGACTTCACGCCGAAGCCATGGCGCGCAGCGTCCCGTTTGGTGGTGCGCAGCGTACCGGTGGAGTCCCTGCGCAGTGCGGAATCGTAATAGTTCTCCACGCGAATCACCGTGAACTGGCCCTGCCCGTACAGGGCCAGACGAATCAATCGCTGTTCCTTGTCCGGCAGCTTACCGGTGGCTTCGATGGCGTTGTCCAACGCGTTGCCGAACAATGAGGCGATATCCATCGAAGACATGCCATCCAACAGTTTGCCGTCCGCCACGGCGGTCAACGTAATGCCCTGGTCCGCGCAGGTGCGCATCTTCGAGGTCAGAATCACATCCAGCACCGGATTGCCGGAGTGCTGCTGGGCGCTGGCGGCCGCCACGGAAGCCTCCAGCTGCTCGAATCCGGCTGCTGCATGCTCAGGGTCGACCTCCGCGCGCAACGCCGCAATCTGATGCTTCAAGTCGTGTGCGAGACGCCCAATGGATTCGATGTTCTCCTTGGATGCCAGATACTCCTGATGCTGGCTGGCCAGCTGTGCGTTGATGGAAGCCAGCTCAGCGTTCGCAGCCATGCGTCGCGCCTGTTCCTGCTGAGCGTACAGGATTGCGAAACCGCAGAAGTCCACCAATGTGCGGATGTAGAAAATCTCCTGCCCGACCGTGCCGGAGAACGGGGTGTTGGTGGAAATGAAACTCAGGTTGCTCATGGCGAACGTCACGATGGTGATGGCCACGGTACCCACCGACAGTTGCCAAGTGGCGCTGGTCGGCGCATCATGCGCGAAATTGCCGCGCTCGGCCAGCCATGCGACGGTGAAGGCGGCGGCATACGTGCCGATCAACACCAGCGTGGCGAACGGTTCCTGTGGCGGCAGCCCAAGTCCATATTGCAGGAATGACACCAGTTGCCAATGCAGCGAGGCGACCAGTTCCGCCAACACAAACGCGCGCGCAGCAATATACAGTCCTTCGCGATTGCCTGTTCCCGCCGCGAATCGCACAATCGCCCACATGCCGCCGAATGCGAGCAACATGCCGATCACCCAGAACCAGAGCGGCATCGCGCCAGCAAGATACTGGATGGCGATCATGCCCGCCAAGCCGATTGTGCTCACCGCGGCGGTGCGTTGCCAACACGCGCGGCGGTAAATGGCCATAATGTACACCATGCACGCCAGCCATTCGCACAAGGCGGTGTAGAGGCGCGGAATATCCGGCAGCGCGTTGGTTATGGTATCGCCCAACGTGCCGCCCATCACAGACCTCCCATGCCCATGTAGTCGGTCAATGCAGTGAGGAATGCCTTTTTGCGCGGGCGACTTACCCGCAGCGCCTCGCCGTTCGACATTATGCAGTCCTGCCCATCCACGCCGGTCACATGGCGCAGATTCACCAGATAACAGGAGTTCGAACGGAAGAAGTTCTGGTCTGCCAGCCGTTCCTCGAAGTCCTTCAACGTGCCGGTCACCGAAAGCTTGCCGCCCTGCGTGTGTACGATAATCGTGTGGCGAATCGATTCGATATACAGTACGTCGCCCAGTTCCACGCGCAACTGCTTGCCGCCGGCCTCGATGAGCAGCGCCTCGTCGGTGCGACGGCGGACCATATCGATCGAGCGCTTGATTTCTTGTCGGAACGCGAAGTAGGGCACCGGCTTCAGCAAATAGGAAAGCGCCTGCACCTCGTAGCCGTTGATGGCGTACTGCGGGGCGCCGGTGATGAACACGATGACCACGGAATTGTCGCGCTCGCGGATTCTGCGGGCGGCGGCCATGCCGTCCATGTGCTTCATCTCAATGTCGAGCAGCAGGATGTCGTAAGTGGGCGTGTATCGCTCGACGATTGCTTCGCCGTCGTCGAAGACGGAAATCGTGAACTGCGTGCCGGTTTCGCTCTGGTACCGGTTCAGATAATCGAGCACTTTCTGGCAGGCTTGTGGATCATCTTCGACCACTCCAACTCTGATATCGCGCATGACACAGACCTCCCGTCATGGTTCTTCTGCGTGCCATCTTATCGGTACGGCTTCGCGTAGCGGGGGGGGGGCGGGGGAGGCGGTTTGCGGGTTTGCGGG